>JADKFV010000006.1 GCA_016717325.1 Bacteroidota bacterium
CTCAATTTTCTTTACTCGTTGTAGCACAAATGTGTTCTTATCTTCGATAACCCATTCCATATCTTCACCTTTTTCTATTTTACTTGCCTCTGCTACTGCAACTGGAAAGTTGACATAGAATGATTTTGTAGCACCTCTATCTACTCGTTGTATTTTTACTTTATAACCCATTTCATATTTTATTTTGTGCCAAAAGTAGTGTATATATTATAATAGTATATATACTATTTTTATATTTTATTCATACCTTTATTTTATGGATAAAATACACATTAATTTTTTACATGATCTTGGGTTCGATCGAACCAAACTCAATAACTTGGCTATGAGGAATAAATTCATTGAACGAATCAAAGAAGCTAGATGGGTTAGACTATCTTTTGGCTCTGCTACATAACGTAACAAAGGAGGTTGTTAGTTTTAATACTATGGCCAGCACATTTGTAGATGATATCGATAAATTTGGGCGTAGCCAAGCAAAGAAGCCTTGCACAAGGCCATGAGTAAAGAATTTTTATCGTGTCCATTGATGGAAATTTTCAACGAGCTACTTCAAACAAAACTTGGAATTGCAAATAGCAAACTCAAATCTAAATCAGGCGAATCGTAATTCAAGATAGCTCCTAATTAAACTCCCACAAAGACTTTATGAGTTTTTTTCAGGGTTAAAAATTTCCCTGACAAGTAGCCAATGCAAGAGTGCAAGTTGCTTTAGATATTCAACAAATACTTTCACCCTTTTCGTAACCATTCTATAAATGATAAATCTGCTGCGCATAAATTGAAAATCAATAATGGAGATCTTATATAGTAGAGACAGAGGCTATTGCACCATTGCAGAAATGTTGCGTATCCTCGCCCATAAGGACGATTTTATTTACAGGTATTATCATGTTTTTAAATATTATAACGTTAACACTGGGAAGGTAATTGATGTATATAAACTTGTAAGAATAAAAAGAAACTAAAGGCAAAGTTAGAATTGGAAGCCCTGATGGTGTAAATCTGTAACATTGTGTGCCGACAAAGTAAGTGATGCTATTGCAAATGAAAGAAGACGTCAATTAAAAAAGTCTAGTAGTGGCACACCTAGTAATGTGTTATTACAACTGCTCTCTTGGTCAATCTACTTTACATCTATTGATGATGATGAAATAACAAGCGAAGATATTTTTTCATTATATAATTGAGATGGCGAATAGAAATAATTTTAAATCCACGAAAAGCCACCTTAACTTCGATAATATACACGATGTTTCCGAAAATCAACTCAAATTATTCTCAAGTTAAAATGATATGCAAAGCTTGGTCGTTACTCAGACTTTATCTACGAAGTAATTAGCAAAGTAGTATTTAAAAAATGGCAAAGCCATTAGCCTACTTAAGCTTGTAAGGTATTTAAAAGACAATGTAAATGTAATGGCTGAAATAATGGCTTTAATAAAGGAAAATATTTGATGCACTCTGATGCTATTGACATCCTAACCAAATATTGTTGTTATGATACAAGGTATGATAGGAAAAACCATCACGAGCAAATGAATGATTCGAGCTAAAGTTGACGCGTATGCCTTAAGGGGCTTACCTATACTGGGCTGGGTATTTCTTATCATTTCACTTTTTGTTTCAAATACTATTTATTAAATTGTTTAAAATATAATTCAATTGCAGCATACTCTGCATAATTTTCAAAATAATAAGACCCATTTAATCATCGAATTTAATTATCCTTTTCATTCGTATATGCGCACTAACTCGTAATTCGATGATTCATAGAATCAGCACCCACAGCACTTACAAGCAAACGGAACTAATAGTTTCGCTTCGCTCACTATACATAAAATCGGAGAAAGTAAAATATAAATAATAGCTAACATGGAAATGAATTGTTGTTTATGTGAATGCCAAAGTAAACATATGCATTGGAAATGTAAAGGGTTTTGTAAAATAAATATTTTGCGTAATCCGCAGTTTAGAAAAAATAGACCATTCTAAATTTACAGCATAATTTTGAGTACATAATATTTTGATGCATGCCACTCTTTTGCAATCAAATAAAACAGAAAAAAACTTTATTCAGCAACATAAGAAAGAATGTTTCAAAACAAAGGCGAACAATAAATTTTTGCCAATAAAAAAAGCACTCAAAAATAACAAAACTCCTAAAACTGCAAATAAACGGGCAACACAGGTTCCGATTGTTTGAATTGGATGATAATAAAAACCATGATGGCCAGTACAGCAGCTTTAAAAATCCAATGCCATGGTGTCATCAGATTTACTATGATATTGTTCCAACGTAATGGTACCATGTGTATGAAAAAGCCAAACGCCATTACTGCTAACACCGGTGCATAGTTGGCACTAAATTTTGCCCAGCCCTGTATATAAAAATTAAAAAATATCTGATGTAAAAAATCCATGGCCGTGGCAAACGAATCGGCTTTAAAAAATATCCATGTAAAGCATACGAAATGAAAAGTAAGCAACACAAAAGCAATATTTAACCAACGTGGAGTTTGTTTACCTTCAATGGGTGGAAACAATTCCATCCATTTTTTATGTGCTGCCAAGGCAAGACCATGCATTGCACCCCATACCACAAACGTCCAATTGGCGCCATGCCACAAGCCACCAAGCAACATGGTAATAAACAGATTTATATATGTGCGTGTTTTGCCAAGCCTGTTACCTCCCAGCGAGATGTATAAATAATCTTTAAGACACGATGAAAGTGATATATGCCATCGCCTCCAAAACTCTGTAATGTTTTCGATTGATAGGGTGCAAGAAAGTTTACATTTATATCGAAGCCCAACCACTTTGCAATACCAATTGCCATGTCGGAATATCCGGAGAAATCGCAAAAAATAACCAACGCATATCCATACACAGCAAGTAAACATTCCATACCCGTGTGGCGTAGTGGATCATCAAAAACATATTGCACCAGATTAAGATAAATGTAATCGGATATTACGACTTTTTTAAATATGCCTGTCGAGATTAAAAACAAACCTTTGGTTATAGCCGTTGCCGAAAGTTTTACTTCTTTATATATCTGTGGTAACAAATCACCGGCACGCACTAGGGCCCCATCATCAGCTTTGGAAAAACGAAAGGAAAAAACAGGTAGTCAGATAAATTTTGTAACCGATTAAAACGTTTGCGATACACATCGATGGTGTACCTCAAATTTTCGAAAGTGAAAACGAAATACCCACAGGTAAAAAATATCGATCAGCCTTAACTGATGTTGCGATAAATTATTCCATGTATCGATAAATAAATTGGTGTATTTAAAATAACACAAAAAACCCAGGTTGAGCACAATGCTGAATATAAGTAACAGCTTTCGTTGCGTTTTATTTTCGGAACGGTGAATGGCATTGCTCAAATTAAAATCGACAACGGCCGCTATCAAAATAAAAATTACATAGAACCCACATGCTTTATAAAAAAAGTAAAGAGAAAATAATGTAACGGTAACTATACGCGAAAGCCCTGTTTTAATAACCAACCGGTAAGCCAATAAGAAAAAAACAAGGAAGTATAAATAGAATGAACTATTGAAAAGCAACGGGTTGCTTTTATCGTACAAAAAATTGGATGCTACTTTATAAAAATCTATGGTCATACTATGGCATCGGTTTTTTAAACATCGACTGCCATAACATGATGGCTTGCATTTCGTATGCTTTGCGCGTAAAGTGAATGCCGTTGGCATCCATCATTTTCATTTACGCCATTGAAAAAAAGAATTTGCTCCACCCGCAGCGGCATACAAATCGAAACAGGCAATATTTTTTTCTTTACAGTATTGCACCAACGCTGCATGCACCTTGGCCATGTTTGGGTGTACTTTGTATTTACGCTTACGGTATTTTATTCCCGATTCGGCCAAGGTAGTTATTACAAGGAATTGTTGGATAAATCTTTTTTATCAATTGAACTGTGCTGTCAACTGTGGCTAAAAATTCTTCGGTCTTAAAATTTTTTACAGTGTAAGCTTCATTGGTGCCAAACGAAAGCATAATTATATCGGCATTCAATTGCGTGAGGTGCTCAAAGAACAACGGCTGATTATTCATGTGTTTAAACTGTGCTCCATTCACTCCTATGGTATGGCAAATTAAGCCTGCACTGTCATTGTAGGTATTTATGCCCGACACACTGATTGGAAAAGCCGTATCGCTTGTATGCAAACGTATACATGCACTGTTAATAAGCGTATCGAAATTGTAACGGTGACAATTTTTTGTAGAATGAATTCCGTCATAATGTGCGGCAATATTCCCGGTGCTGTCGGTTACACTTATTTGAAGCCATTGATTTTCGTGAGTAAATAAATCGAGGTGACTGTAATCGTAATTGAAGCCTTCGTTATTGCGCAGCGTGAGGCAAAAAGTTGCATCGCTGCTGTCGGCTCGGATGGTAAAACCTGCCAGGCCAGTTGTAAAAGCGCTATCGGCAAACAAATTGCGCCTGTGTTGCCATGTAGTGTTTGTTGCACTTACATAATCGAACGGGCCATTCGATTTTGCAATGCGATATGGAAACATTACTCCGCGGCCGCCATTGCCATATTTGCGTTGCAACATTCTGCGAAGTATGCCGGTAAAATATCCCGCTTGAGTATGCGAATCGCCTATGTGCACCACGTTTACTTTTCCTTGTTTGGTTTCTGCAAGTTGGCTTAAATTTTTATAAAACGAACCGAGGGTGCTATCATTCAAAATACAAAATGCATTGCGCTTTAAAAATTTCATTTGCTGCATTTGCTGTAACAAAAGTTCCTCTTCGTTGTTGCCGGCAAACTGTGCTATGCAAATCAGGTTGGCACAAACACATAATAAAAAAAGTATTAATGATTTAATAGTCACTTATAAATTTGTTTGTATCAATGTATCGGTTTGCAATTTCTTTTGTTTTAAAAACGCACTGTATTCTGCCAGCAAATAATCGTAAAAAAGTGTGGCAATTTTTTTCGCTCCGTCAAAATTCGGATGTGTGTAATCGTAGTTTGCAAGCCGTGGTTTTTCTTCAACCCAACGTTTCATACTGTTTTTTCCACCCATGGCTTCATACAAATTCCAAAATGATATGCCGGCTTCCTGCGCCATTTTTTTTTGCAATTCTACAAACTTTGGTATATCGGGTTCGGTCTCGTACACGCCATTGTTACGATAACTTTTATCACTCACACTCATCAATACAATAGTTGCATTGGGAAAACCCTGCTTTATGTGTGCCAGCGTTTTTTAAATGCCCGTTCATACCAGTCGTAATTTTTTTGATTGTGCGCTACTATATTCAAACCATAATTCAATACCACCAACTGATAGTTTTCGTCTTTACTCATTTTTTGCAGCACAGTGGTTGGTATTTCGCTTAATGGAATTCCTGAGTTGCCACGAAACGAAAAATTGTCAACATACACTCCGGTGCCGTTGTCGAAATACATGCCATAATACTGTGCTTGTGTTTTATTAAAATCTACAATCAATTTTTTACACGGTGTGCTATCCCAAATTGCTACTGTGCCGGTGCCATTTATTGAATCAATAAAAACTTCGCGCTCAAATGTATCGGCCTGCACATTTATACTTCCATAATCGCTGCTGCTAAATAATAAGCGCACATCGCCAAAGGCATTATACTCTTTCGATGCTGTGTATTTTACTTTGGCATTGCCGTTATTAATATTGGTATATCCCGACATGCTCAGTTGCAATCCTTTAGGAGGCTTGTCGTGAAAAGAATATGTTTTCCATCCCGAAAAAGTATGATTAATAGACCCGCGAAACTGTGCCGTGGGAGAGGTTACTCCTACATATCCTACACCATTGCCACCAAAAGTTTTTTGCATTAGCTTACGAAAATCGTTGGTTACCAAATCGCCTTCTATCATGCTATCGCCAAACCATGCTATGCGAATTTTATTTTTTGCTTTTGGCAAATTATTAAGTGCCAGTAAAAAATGTTCCAGCCCATGTGAAGTAACTACATCACTGTCCTTCTTTACAATAGCATTATTTTTTAATAATTTGTTTAAGCTATCAATGTAAGAGTTTTTTGTTTGTTGATGGGTAGAAATGATATCCTTGCGAACTTCGCTAAACATATCTACCGGCTTACCATTGATAAAAGTAATACCCGTGAATGACAGATAACTCAGCGCAAGGGCTGCAAACAAAATAATTAAAAATGGTTGTGTATTATTATCAACTCCCTGCGGCACAGCCTTACTATCTTTTTAAATTTAACTTCACACTTTTGAGGTGCGCAATATACACAGGGGAAGTTGCATATTTTATTCTAATTAAAAAATTATAATAATCCTCGGTTGCATCCGTATAATTTTTGTCTTGCCATTTTTTATAATAATCGACACATGCACGCCACGATTTGTAAGTGAGATAATGTTTATGGTGCCTGAAACCAAACAGGTTGTGCTTTAACATTAATGGCCGGTACTTAAATTCTCCTGTTTCGTATACGGCCTGTCGCAACACTATATCCGGTTCCTTTATTCCTATCGCCTCTATATATGCCTTTACTTCATTCACATCCAGTTGACTTGTCTTATAATATTTGCTCTGTGCCGGTTTTTTTTTCTTCGATTGAGTTTGCGCATTGCTGTGAGGCGAAAATAAAATGAAAGCCATCAGCAAAGAAAATAGTGCACGAACTGTTGTATATGATTTATTTTTTTTCACTTTTATTTTTTCGGCTATGAAAATGGTATGCAATAATAGCGCAATGTGTGTCAACAACTGCCACTTTAACTATTAATTTGCTAACGTATTGCTGTTAGCATAATGATTGCTTCATTTTACACCTAACAGTTTAAGGATTGTGACATTTTATCGTTGAAAAAAAAACATGTCATAAATATTTCAACTAATACATGCAAACAAGTTAAATCAAAGAAAGTAAATTTGCAACGCTATGACAGAGCAAAAAAAACCAAGGTCTATTTTTCTTACACTATTTTATCATGCGTTGCCGGCATTTTTTTTTGTTGCGCTAATGTGGCTCATGTATTTTATTCAACTAATAAATTTTACCGATTATAACTTGAGTAACCTTGGAGTGTGGCCACGTCACAAGTCAGGCATGTATGGTATTTTATTTTCTCCCTTTTTGCATGGCAGCTTCGACCATCTTATTTCTAACAGTGGTCCCATACTTATATTAGGCACTATGCTTATCATGTTTTATCGTGCCATATGGTTTCGCTCCTTTGTAATGTTATACCTGCTTGCAGGCATTGGTTTATGGATGGGAGGTCGCGATAATATCCATATAGGTGCAAGTGGCATTGTGTATGCATTGGCGGCATTTCTCATTACCATTGGTTTGCTACGTTTAGAAATAAAATTGGTAGCCATATCGTTTCTTGTTATTTTTCTTTACGGTGGCATAGTGTGGGGAATATTGCCTATACTGGAACATGTTTCGTGGGAGGGGCATTTGTTTGGAATGATGTCAGGCATTATCACAGCTTTTTATTATAAAGACGAAGGGCGCGAAAAACCAAAATTGTATCAATGGGAAATGGAAGAAATAGATGCACTGATGGAACAAAATAAAATTGCGGATGCCGAGAAATTATTAAAGGATGAAAACGATTTTCCACAATTTAAATATCATTACAAACCAAAAGAAGAATAGTAAATATTTGCAAGAGAGAACTAACCTCTTCAAAAATAAAAAGAACAAAAAAGCTAAATGAAAAAAATAGAACACATGGGCATCGCTGTAAAAAACATTGATGATGCGAATTCGATATACGAGAAATTACTTGGCACATCATCTTACAAAACCGAAGAAGTATTGAGCGAAAATGTAATTACATCTTTTTTTAAATGTGGCGAAAGCAAAATTGAATTGTTACAAGCAACAAATGAAAATAGTGCCATTGCAAAATTTATAGAAAAACGTGGCGAAGGCATTCATCACATTGCTTTTGAAGTGGATGATATACATGCCGAAATGAAACGCTTACACAACGAGGGTTTTGTGTTGCTCAACGAACAGCCTAAGCAAGGTGCAGATAATAAACTTATTTGCTTTGTGCATCCTAAAAACACCAATGGCGTGCTGATAGAATTATGTCAGGAGATTAAGCAAGTTTAGCTTTTTGTTAACTATACCACTTTCGTTGTTTTTTACTTTTGTAATAAAAAATGATGAACAGATACATCCTCACTTTCTTTGCATTAGCAATTAATATTTCGCTGTGTGTTGCTCAGCCATTGGCTACTAAAATGGATGAGGCAATGAAAAAATATACGGCACAAAAATACAGTGGCAATGTGCTGGTGTATAGTAATGGCGAAAAAATTTATGACAAAGCTTTGGGTTTTGCCGACCGCGAAAACAAACGCCCGCAAACTACAGAAACATTTTTCTCTATCGGGTCAATCACAAAACAATTTACAGCAGCCGGTATTTTGTTGCTCGAGCAACAAGGCAAACTGAGTGTGAATGATAAAATGTCCAAATACTTTGATAACGTTCCATCGGATAAAGCTGATATTACTTTACATAAATTATTGACGCACACTGCAGGATTTACCGAAACTCTTGGCGATGATTACGACACCATAAATGCGGCACAATTTACAACCCTTGCCCTTGCTTCAAAATTAAAACAAAATGCCGGCACCAACTATTTGTATAGCAATGTTGGGTATAGTATGCTGGGAATTATAATTGAAAAAGTAAGTGGCATGGGTTACGAAAAATTTTTACACGATAATATTTTTGTTCCGTGCAAAATGAATAATACCGGTTACTGTATACCTTTGTTCGATCGTGCAAAATTTGCCATTGGCTATCGCGACAATGTAAGATGGGGCAGTGCAATCAGCAAACCTTGGGCAGCTGATGGGCCAGGTTGGCATCTGCGTGCAAACGGGGGAATTATTTCTACCACAAACGATATGCTCTATTGGTATCTTGCATTGGCATCAAACAAAATATTGAACAAAGCCGAAACCGAAAAATACTTTACACCCCATGTTGCCGAAGGCCCACAGCAAAAAAGCTTTTATGGATATGGTTGGGTTATTCAAAATGCAGGTGACGAAAAATGGATTTGGCACAACGGTGGCAACGGAGTTTACAATGCAAATGTTACTTTCAATTTAGAGAAAAATTGGTGTGTTATTGTATCGAGCAATTCAAATAATATTATTGCCGATGATATTGCTTTAGATATGATTGGTGTGCTAAAAAATAAAACGATGACACATGCACCACAACAAAATACTTCGCCAGATGTAAACCCTGTATCACAAAAAATAGTTGACGTTATTTCATCGCGTGGTGCCGAATACTATTCACAGCACTACAACGATATATTAAAAGAAACAGGTTTCGATTTCAAAAACGATATGATTTTGCTGGATGCAGGTCAACTACTCGAAGACAAAAAAATGTGGGATGGCGGCATTTCTCTGTATGAATCGTGTACAAAGCTTTTTCCAAATATTGTTATAGGCTGGAACAGGCTTGGATATTGTCATCTTCAAAAAGGTGATAAAGAAAAAGCACGAACATGCTGGAAAAAATCGCTTAAGGTGAAAAGAAAACAATCGTGCGGAGGAATTTTGAAATCTATTGATTGATTTATACATGTACAGACGCCCAAATTGGGCGTCTCTACGCGTGAAACAATTAATAAACATGCTGCCCGCCATTGATGCTATAATTTGCACCGGTAATAAAATTTGTTTTTTCCGATGCGAGGAACGAAACAAGATGCGCCACTTCTTCGGTGCCGCCTAATCGCCCCATTGGTATTTGCGATACAATTTGTTCGCGCACTTTTTCGGCTACTGCCATTACCATATCGGTGCCAATATAACCGGGAGAAATAGTATTTACCGTAACGCCATATTTTGCAACTTCCATAGCCAATGTTTTTGTAAACCCGTGCATGCCCGCTTTGGCAGCGCTGTAATTGGCTTGTCCAAATTGTCCACGCTGTCCGTTTACCGATGATATATTTATTATGCGGCCATACTTGCGCTCCATCATTCCATTTATAACATGACGTGTGCAATTAAACACGCTTGTAAGGTTGGTCGCAATTACAGCATCCCAATCTTCTTTACTCATTTTCGAAAAACGTATGTCGCGGGTTATCCCTGCATTATTCACAAGTGTATCAATAGGGCCAACTTCGGCTTCTATTTTTGCAATCATTGCCCCCACCGAATCGTAGTCGGTAACATCGCCTTCGTACATATCAATTACAAAACCTTCGGCATTTATTTTTGCCTGCCACTCATCGGCCTTTTGCTTATTGCGATAGTTTGCAATAACATGAAATCCATCTGTGTACAATTCTTTACACATGGCTGTGCCAAGCCCACCAGTTGCACCGGTTACAAGCACAATTCTTTTCGATTGCTTATCCATAAAATAATTTTAAAAAAATTAAGAAATAAATTATCCTTTATAATCAGTCAGGAAATTTTATAAACTGGCAAAGAATGCCACCCATCAGCATAAGAGAAATTGCCCAAAAGCCCACATTGATAAAAATGTACTTAAAACTTTTTCTTTCGAACAATGCATTGACGCCCATAACAGGCATTACAAAAAATAAAGTGAGTATAAAGCCATGCAACATGCCATGCTTAAATGTGCGAAAATTTTGGCCGTACTTAGTCATAAAATCATTATAATATATCCCAATTGCAGAATTAGAATCACCAAAACCTTGCTCATTTAATAAAGTTGACATTACACCAAATTGATGTATTACCATTGGTTGTAAAACGAATGCCAGCATAAAACTGAACAAAAACGAAACGCCAAAAATAACACCCATGTTACCGCTTTTAATTTTTTCTTCGGTCATGCCTGCGGCATTCATCCAGGCTGTGCCCAGTGTTTTTGGATTGTAATAAATAAAACCAACAATCATTGGTACCAAAGCGGCAAGCGCAATGTAAACTAAGTTCATCATATTT
Source organism: Bacteroidota bacterium (assembly GCA_016717325.1). Classification (GTDB taxonomy): domain Bacteria; phylum Bacteroidota; class Bacteroidia; order AKYH767-A; family OLB10; genus JADKFV01. The sequence continues at coordinate 10,992 of JADKFV010000006.1, forward strand.
TTTTGTTTTAGAGGTTAAGAGCAAGGAGACAATTATTGAGAGCAAACATAAATAAATATGTTATTCTTCAAACAAATAAATTAAAAATCTATTTTGTAATAAAACAATGGCAAAAATCCAAGTTGATATTCTTCGCGCAATGGCGATTGATTAGATGCATTGTCGACCGGAACATAAGTAAGGCCAAGAACATTTTTTGTATTCAAAATATTTACAAGGTCGAGCGCAATTTCGTGTGTGAATTTTTTCGTATTTACTTTTATTCCTAATTTAAAATCGAGGCGAAAATAATCTTTAAACTTTTTTACGTTACGCAACGAATCTATCACCACCAGTTCGCCAGCAAGGTTTGATGCATGAACATCGGCCGGGGTATAGCGCTGACCTCCGGCCCATGTTACTTTGGCTCCGGTAGTAAGTGTGGTGCGGTTTTTTTTGCCAAGTTTATACTCGCGTGCTGCCAGTGCATTTACTATAAAATTACCATTGAAATCGGTATTGCGCTTCTCACCATCGCTTCCTTTGTAGGTGGAATTATACAGTGACGAAGTAAACAGAAAGAAAAAATTTCGGTTAAAAAACGTTCCAGTGTAAATTCTATTCCATAGTTTTCGCCTGCCCCGGCATTTACAAGCGAATCGGGAAAAATTCTTGAAAACGATGCACCCTGATTTAATATACTGTAAGAAGAATTTTTTATTTCTACAGGAATATTCGAAAGCGACTGATAGTACGTTTCAATTTTTATGCGTGAATATTTGTTCAAAGAATAATCGTATCCCAACACAATATGTTGGCTGTTAAAAAACTTCAAATCATTATTGAGCATGTTATATTTTCCGGCTGAGTCTTTACGATGAGCAAAATAAATATAGTCGGGCAACATTTGACTATGCATACCATAACCTGCGCTCACCGTACTTTTTTCCGATACTTGCCAGTTGATTCCTACTCGTGGTTCTATTGCTTTCGAGTTTTCATTTATGGTTAATAACTGTGCATGTATACCCCCGTTAATTGAAAGTACATCGGTAATTTTATATTTGTATTGTATGTATGGTTGCACCAAAAAAGCATCGCCATTATAATCCAGTCTGTTATCCCACACATTTATTTTTTCGAGATAGTTGCTGTCGGCCATATTGAAATTAAAACGATCGACATTGATGCCGGCTTTAATAATATGCTGTAATTTAATTCGTGTATTAATAAACCATGCCAGCGATGTTTTCTGTGTAGCAAATTTATAATTCAATTTGGGTAATAAAGTATCGACACTAAAATCGGGATTGCGTATTACCAATTCGTGATAAGCATGTGCACCTGCAAGCTGATGGCTCAATACCGTTTTCATGTAAGTGTTTTTACCCAAAGGTAAAGTGTGTGACACTCCGCCAACAAAAGTAGAAGAACCAAAATATTGATCGCGATCTTTATCGCCATAAATTTCTTCGGTGGGTTCGGTTTTATCACTTACCAAAATTTCGATATCGCTTTTACCACCCACTCCAAATATTGTAAAATTACCTGCCCGCTTTGTTGGCAAATTTATTTTGATTGTTCCATCCTGATATTTGGGCACTGCAGAAGTTCCAATTGGAATGCTCAATGCACTAAATACCTGAAAAGTGGAATACCTGTATGTAGCCAGATAGGAACTGCCATTTGTGCGCGATATGGGACCTTCGGCTAATAATTCTGTTCCTAAAAAACCAAGCTGTGCTGTAAACTCATGGTGCTCGTTATTTCCATTGCGCAATCGCAAATCGAACACTCCGGCTATGGCATTTCCATATTCTGCAGGAAATGCTCCCGTCATAAAATCACTATTGGCAAATGTTTTACTATTTAATAAATTGATGGCACTTCCTGTAGTTCCGGGAACAGCAAAGTGATTTGGATTCACTATGTCTACACCATCCAGTTTCCACAACACGCCCCAGGGCGAGTTACCGCGAATGACAATATCGTTGCGCGAATCATCGCCTCCCTGCACACCGGCAAAATTCGATGCCATGCGTGCAGCATCATCGCGGCTGCCGGCATAGCGTTGCGTTTCTTCCACAGTAAATGTTCGTGCACTTACTGTTGCCATTTCGTTTATCACATCTGCTTTGCTTCCTGCCGAAACCGTTATTTCTTTTATGTCCATAATACGCGCTTGTAGTTCAACATTCAGCACCATTTCTTTCGCTGATGAAACTACAATGTTGGACAACACTGTTTCTTTATAACCCAGACACCGGATGGCAATGCGATGACGACCAACAGCAACTTTTGCTATTTTGTAATTACCATCGTAATCCGTTACGCCACCCAAAGTATTTGATGTACTGTCATCGGCAATAACTATAGTGGCACCAAACAAAGGTGTTTTTGTTTCTGCATCTATCACTTTGCCTTTTATATTCTGTTCCAAGGTTGATTGTGCAACTATGCTTGTATACGTATGTAAAAGCAGAAGTGAAAAAAGTATTATCTTTGTTCTATTCAAAATTATCATTGTCATAGGTTGATTGAACTTTATCGTATATGGTTTACGAACTATGGTCGCTTATAATAACCCAGCGGCCATCAATATATTGCCAAATCAAAGTGTAGTATCCGCTTAAAGTATCTTTGGTACGAAGCAATTCCCATTTGCCAAACACATAAACATACTGCTCGCAAAGTGGTGTCATTTTCAAATTTGTAAATTGCAGTTTTCCCATTGCTTCAGCATTGGGGTACGACTTTTTATAATTGGAAAGGGTTTGCTGCCATCCATATTGAGGACCCCTTTTTCCTACAAACTGAAGGCTATCCGATTTCCAGTAACAACTCATGTAGGCTTCTAAATTGCCGCTATTCCACGATGCCTGTTGCGATTGCATACATGCGCTTATTTCTGTTAACGCATTATTTTCGGCTTTAAAACCGGCATATATCAAAGTTGACAGTGCAGCAAATGCGACTATAAATATTTTAAATGTTGAATTCATATTCGAAAAAATGATTTGATAAAACAGAAGTGTTCTTTGTTAGCAATGAAGTGACGTTTAAAAATAGTTGTGTATTCAATTTCGAAGAAACAAAAATATTTTTGTGCAGTAAAACTATCGGAAAAAAGCATACATCGTAAGAAATGAAAAAATATTTTCTCTCCAGTTATATATGTGACAAAAAAGCAATTGAAATCGCCTTGTATAAAAAATCGATGGAGAAAAAAACCGATTGCTTAGTTGTTTATTTTTGCTTTTGTTTCTTCTTCAATGGCCTGTAAAAGATCGATAAGTTTTTTAAAATCGAAAGGCTTCGAAAAATAAAAATCCATTCCAGAATCAAAACATTTTTGTTTGTCTTGTTCCAGCGCATTTGCTGTTATGGCAATTATGGTGCTTCTTCTGCGCATCTCTATCTCAGTATTTCGTATTGCAAGCGATGCATCCCATCCATCCATTTCGGGCATATTGATGTCCATAAAAATTACAGGATAATATGTTTTGGTAGCCATAGTAACAGCCTCTACACCATTGTAAGCGATGTCGCATTGGTATCCATGATTGGCTAATAATTTTGATAGTATCATGCAATTGGTGGGCACATCATCCACTATCAAATATTTTGGTGCTGCAGGTTGTGTTGTGTTTTGAATAACAGGTGCCCTGAATAAAGACAAGTCGTTGAGGCGTGAAACTTTATTGGACACATATTTAAAAAATGCGCGGTAACGCAAAGGCAACGAATATTTATCGGTATATGCAGTATAATTGTTTGGCTGATTGCGGGCATCAAAATTTAACACCATCATTCCCTGCAATACTTTTGTGTTATGGGCAAACCAGGTAGAAATAACTTCGTTGCTTTCAATATCGTTCTGATGTATGATGATTGGTTGATTCACAAATGAATCGATGTTTGAAACAAAATTTTGCCATGAAATATATTGAGCGTTGATGCCATATTTTTTTGCTTCGTTCATGATGTTTTGTATAGCAACATTTTGTGTTTCCATTGCAAACAATGGTGTGTTGTTTAATTGCTGCATCAATGATTTCTGGTCGATAATAAATTTATTAAACTCTGCATAATCGTTCGATTCATGACATGGCATATTGAGAGTAAATACGGAGCCCTTTCCAGATTCACTTACTACAGAAATATCGCCATTCATTAGTGATGCAAGGCGTTTGGAGATTGCAAGTCCTAACCCGGTGCCACCTCTACTTACTCCTTTGTGGGCCTTTATCTGTGTGAAAGAGTTAAATAATGTTCCTATGTTTTCGGTCGATATTCCAATGCCGCTATCGCGCACCATGAATTGTAAATCTTTGCCCGATTCATTTACCTTCACATTTAATGCTACAAATCCTGTGTCGGTAAATTTAATTCCATTGCTCAACAGGTTTAGCAATATTTGCTTGAGGCGTATGCTATCGCTATAAATTGCTGTCGGCACTTTTTCGTCAATGTAGTAGGTAAAATCAATTTGTTTTTCAACTGCCTTCGATGAAATTATTTCAAACACTTCTTCTATTAGCTGAGGCAGATAAACAGACTCTTCGGCAAGTTCCATTTTGCCTGATTCTATTTTCGAAAAGTCGAGAATGTCGTTTATCAATGCCAGTAATGTACGTCCGCTTTGCTGCAATCCATTAATAAACTCCTGTTGCTCATCATCGAGTGGAGTGTGTTGCATCAAGTCGGCAAGTCCAATAATTCCATTGAGGGGAGTTCTTATTTCATGACTCATAGATGCCAGGAATGCGCTTTTTGTTGCAGTTGCAGTTTCAGCAATTTCTTTCGATTTTATTAAAACCTGTTGGGTATTTTTCATGTCGGTAATATCATGAAACATATTTACCATATAAACTTCACCAGCGGCAGGGGCATCAATAAATACACGGTTAATCTGCAAAAATCGTTGTTCATTATTAATGAATGCCGAGCTTTCGAATCCTTTATGTGCTTCTTTTTCATTAAAAATTTCGGTGTACCGATCCATGGTAAGAGGCACATCCATTTTAAAATCGGCCGATAATTTTTCTACCGTGCTTTTTGTTATTTCCTGTTGTGTGAGCCCTGTCAATTTGCAAAAGGCATCGTTTGCATTTATTATTTTCCCAAATTTATCGGTAATCAATATTCCATCATTCGAATGTTCTAATATACTGCGTAACCTGTTTTCGGAAGACTGCAAATTGTGTGTTCTTTCATTTACCATTTCTTGCAAAACACTGGCATTCCGTTTTTGCTGCAAATATTTTAGCAAAGGATATATGATAGAGGTGGCAGCAATAAATACCAGGATGAAAAACCACCATCGTGTATAAAACGCTCTGTTAATTGTTATTTGGCTTGATGTTACATCATCGCTCCATTGGCCGTTGTCACCTTTAGCACGAATTTTTAAAAAGTAGTTGCCCGAAGGTAAATTAGTATAACGAATGTTGCGTAAATCGGCTTTGGGAAGTGTGAACCAATCTTTATCAAACCCAACGAGTTTTACCTGTACCTGATTGCGTTTTTCGTTTGTAAGCGATATGGCATTGAAGTGAAAAGTTAGACTGTTATTACTGTAATTTATAGCAAAGTCGTGCTCAAGACCATAAGTTTCGCCAATAGAATTTTCTACATTCAATAAATTTATAATCGGCTTTTGAAGGTTGTTCAAATTGTATTCCTGGTCGTAACATGAAACTCCTGCATTTGTACCTATCCATAAACGGCCTTTATTATCGAGACAAATTGCCGAGCGATTTGTTTCGCGGCCCGACAATCCATTCTCGGTTGAATAAGGCCAGGCATGATATCGGTTTAGTTTCCACACTCCGTCATTGGTGCCTATCCACAGATTATTTTTATTATCTTTTTGAATAAAATAAACCGGCAGCGTATTTAAAAATTCATGGTGTTTGAATCGTGTTGCTTTATTATTGTGATAAACAAACAATCCCAACGTATTGCCTATGATTATATTTCCACTACCATCATCTACAAGGCAATATGCCGAAACGTTATCGCTTTTATTCTCAAACAGCAGTGGTTGTGTTTTTCCATTTTGTCTGCAAAATACCCCTTGGGTAGTAGCAATGTAATACTCACCGGCTTTGCCAAAAAATAGTTTACGCACATATTGCGGTGAAGTAAAAATCTCTTCCTGAAAAATCAATTTTCCATTTATCAATTTATACATTGATGAGGAACCCACTGCAATTGCAGTACCCTGAGCATCGGTTGTGAGCGAAGTAATCTCTTCGGGATAATTGCTAAAAGGTATTACTACACTGTACCCCTCATTGGGCATCAACTTGCAAATACCCAACTGCCCGGCAATAAAATAAACCTGGCCTTTGTTATCTTTTATTGCATCGCCAATTCTATTACTACTCAATGGCTGGTTGCCAATCGAAGCAAACTCATGTGTGGTTATTTTACCATTATTAAAAATGTAATAGCCATATTTTGAGCCGAAAAAAAACTTTTCATTTTCGAGTTGAATGATGCTCGATACTTCGTTGTCGTTATTGTTTACCGGAGGAAAATAATTTACAAAATTGAAAGAATTTATTTTACCTACACCACGTTGCGAAGTGAACCATAAATTATTTTCACGATCAAAAATCATATCGGTAAACCATGTGATAGTTTCCTGATCGCGCAACGAAAAATTGAAAATCTTTTTTGTCGATTTTTCGAGGTAATAACAACTCAAGTGAGTAGAAATAAAAACCCTGTTATTACCATCGCCCAAAATGAGATCATCGCCCGAGTCATAATTTTGAATAAAATTGAGCGAATTATTTATACATGTAAATCTATCATTCTCGATATAGCCTACCCAGGTGTTGCCAAACATCCAAGTAGTTGTATTGCCTTTTGTACTGGATGGTTCATCAGTCATTCCTCTCACAGGAAGAAACGAAGGAGGTATAATAGCATTTATATTAAATTGCAGTTTGCCATTGCTCCATTCATACAATCGCGCTTCGGTGCAAAAAACAACACTGCTTTTGTATATTGCAATATTGAGAATTCGCTCACCTGCATATCCGTTGGTTTTGTTGTAAGTGTACCAATTGTTTTGATAATTAACACGAAAACTGGTAGCTGTAGAATAAGCAATCACCATTTTACCGTTAATATTTGCTGCAAAAGATTTGGAAATAGCTGCAAAGGCGCAAGTATCGGGTTGGCTTATTTTTATGGATGAATAAATCTTGCCATCATATTTAATGATATCGATATTATCATTTTTCGGGAAAAAATAAATGTTGCCATTTTTATCATGTTCCAGATGTTCGTACTCGCGGGCATCTATGGTGTCGGCAATATGTTTTACGGTTGTCCACTCGGTGCCATCAAAAAAGGCAAGCCCGTTAGAAGTGCTTACCCACAAACGCCCATTAGCATCCTGTGCCAATTCATTTGACACATAGGACGGCAAGCCGGGCGATTCGTTGTACGATTTGTACTTATACGTTTGACCAAATAATGATATGGACGAACAAAAAGTCAGCAAACAAAAAGAAACAACTAAAACACCTATTGATTGGGGAGTCAATCGCATAGTTCACAATGATAGCAATTTGTATGTTGATAAAAAAATTTTTTGCAGTGAAATAAAGCTACCCTTTCCGATTTATTCCCTTCGGGTTGAAAATCAACGGGTTAAAAAAGTATTCCTTCTCTTTGATACTATTAAAAAAAAAGGGCAACACGCTAAAAAAACTCAATATTCTATTATTCCTGTAGAAATATAAAGCATATTGTTTTGTAAACATTTTTTATCAAAAGCATTGCATGAGCATAAAAAAGGCTGCTTCCCGGGCTTATAAATAACCCTCTTTTCAGGAAGGATGATTTTTACACAATTAATAATAGTTTTGCAACATGATAAAAAAATGGCTGTTTTTATCCTTGACTCTTTTGGTGTTCCACCATTGGGGCATCTGTCAGGTAAGTATTCGTGACTCGTCTATCAATGTACTTTTAGTAGGGCTTGGCTATGGGCATTATTTGCCTGCGGGCGATATGGCCGATAGGTTTGGAAATAATTCTATGGTGGTGGGCAATGTTATGTTTAAAACAAAATCGCAATGGCTTTATGGTTTTGATGGTACATTTATTTTTAGCAATAATGTAAATCAAAAAGATTTATTCAAAAACATTGAAACTACCAAGGGCGGCATCATTGGCAGCGATGGAAAGTTGGCTGATGTGCGGAAATATGAACGTGGATATACCATAACATTTAATGGGGGATATTTATTTTCGAAAAAGAAGCCTAATCCCAATAGCGGGTTTGTGGCTGTGGCAGGTGTTGGCTTTATGCAACATAAAATTCGCATCGAAACTATTGGCAACACGGTGCCGGCTTTAAGCAAAGAATATCGCAAAGGATACGATAGGCTTTCCAATGGATTGGTACTTCATCAGTATTTTGGTTACCAATATATGGGAAATAAACACTTGATAAATTTCTTTGCCGGTATTGATATCTTCGAAGGGTTTACAGCCGGCAGGCGAAGTTATAACTTCGACATTATGACGGCAGATAACAGTTCGCGTACCGATATTTTAATTGGTTTACGGGCAGGTTGGTATTTACCGCTTTATAAAAAGCACCCGAAAAAATATACTTCTATTAAACAACATAAAGTGGCCGAACCTCAAAAGAAAAAATTTATAAAACGTCTTCGTACTACCTTGCGTCTGGTAGTGATGAACGATGATACGTTTGAAGAAAAATTTTCTTTACGACTCACACCGCTCAATGTGTTTGTTGTAATGGGAACTCTTATGCTTACCCTTATTACGCTTACTACTTACCTTATAGCATTTACATCCTTGCGCGAATATATACCGGGCTATGCCGATGTGAGTATGAAACGTAAACTTGTAAACATGAGTTTGGCTACCGACTCGCTTGCACAAAAAATAGAAACTCAAAATAAATATTTAGCAAACCTAAATTTTATTGTAAGCGGAACTTTGCCGGTAGATAAAATTAAAGATACGGCTGCAACGGTAGCTATATACGACTCGATAAGGGTGTTACAAAAATCGACAGAGGATAGTTTATTGCGCATGAAAATAGAAGGGCAGGATAAATTTGATATTGCCATGGATGGAGACGAAGGGTCACAAAGTGGTATTGCAGGTTTCTACTTTTTTACTCCTTTAAAAGGCACAATAACTTCGGTATTCGATACCAGAAAGAAGCATTATGGTGTTGACATTGTTGCCCCGCCCGATGCTGTGATAAAGGCTGTGCTCGATGGTACAGTTATCGTTTCGGATTTCACTTCCGAAACAGGGCATACCTTAGCCATACAGCATCGCAACGATTTGATCTCTTTTTATAAGCACAACTCCGTATTGCTAAAAAAGCCGGGCGATTTTGTTAAAGCCGGTGATGTAATAGCTATAATAGGCAACTCGGGCGAATTTACAACCGGGCCACATTTACATTTCGAACTGTGGTATAATGGCACAGCAGTAAACCCGGTTGACTACATAAAATTTTGACATTGAAAACCTGTTGTGGCACAGCATAACATAACCGGTACGGAAGGCGAAAAAATTGCCGAGCAATTTTTATTGAATGCCCAATATGAAATTGTGGCAAAAAATTTCCGCTATCAAAAAGCGGAAGTCGATATAATAGCAAAGAAAGAATCGATACTTGTTTTTATTGAAGTTAAGACCCGCACTACTAATTACTTTGGCCAACCCTACGAACATGTTACCGACAAAAAACAACAACTGATGGCTTATGCCGCAAATGCTTTTATCGTAGCAAATAACTGGAAAGGGGAATCACGTTTCGATGTTATTTCAATTATAATAGAAAATAATAAAACCTATGTGGAGCATATTCCCGATGCATTTTACCCTTATGAATAATTGCAAATAATTTTTCTTGCTTGCACATAAGCCAACAGTCAATTATTAAAAAGGATCGGTGTCGATAATCAACTCTTGCTTTTTCTTTTTGGGCTCGGGCGTTGTGTTTGCTTTAATAACAGTACTGTCTTTTTTAAACAAACCAAACTCTTTATTCAATATTACTTTGAGATTTTGTTTCTCTTGTTTGGCACTTTGTGCAATATGACTTTCTACTGCCTTGCGATCATACTTTACAACAGGGTTAGCAATTGGCCCTTTCATACTTACAAAAATATTCGGCTTGCCTAATCCATCTTCCACTATAATGCCAAATTCGGTATTCAGGTTTTTTACTTTACGGCCAAGCACTTCTGATAATTGCATTTTTATTTTATAATCTATTTCATTGGTAAAAGTGTGTGTACCACTGGCATAAAGATTCATGGCTGTGCTGCGTATTTCCATATTGGGAATAATAATTTTCCCGTCTTTTATTTCTATTTGATTTTCGAGTGTTTCAAATTTTATGTTTTTAAAATCTGCCCCTTTAACATACTTCTTGAGTGCCTGCAAGGGTTCAAAATTATTAAGCTCACCATTGTTAATAGTTACATCGCTCACGGCCATAATTTTACTCATGTTTATTTCGAGGTTGGGCGACCACCATGTAGATAATTGCACTGTTGCATCGGCTATACCATTCAGGTTATTATCGGTGATTACTTTTTGTCCAAAGTTGGCGGTTTGTGTAAATAATTGTTTGATGCTTATTTTATTTATACCTGCATCGCATGCAATAATAATGTGGTCGCTATTGGATGCATCTATTTTTCCTTCTACCATCACCACACCACCGAATGCCTGCAGGCGAATATTTTGAGCAAAAATAATTTTGTCCATAAGGTCGATGTTGCCTACAACATTTTTGGCTGAAAATTTTTTATACGATACTTGTTTTATGCTCAGCATTAACGAACTCTCGACCCATGCAGGTAAATTAATTGCCGGCATTGCAGTATCACTTTTCACATCGGAATTTTCTGTAATAATAAACTCATCGAGGTTGAGCATATTGCAAGTTAACGATGACTGTATACTTATGTTTTTATTTTGAGTAAAAATGCATCCGGGAAAATTTTCGCAATATCCTTTAAAACTAAAGTCGCTATTTTCAGAATTAAACGAGCATTCCTCTATTTGCAAAGTGTTGTCGTTTAATAACAGCATGGCATTAATATTTTTCCATGAAGTGGTTGTGTTTGCAAATTGAAATGCTGCCTGCGATATTTCAATGTTGCCCGATGTATTATAGCTTGACTTATCATTTACAAAACCATCGAATTTTATTTTCGCCATTGCCTGTCCGGTTATTGATTGCACTGTGTCGATTGCAAACAAATCTTTTACCTGTGCTAAATCGAAACGCCCTTCAGCGTTGAAAATCAAGTGCGTATTATCGAAGCCTAAAATTTGCGCTTGTCCTTTGATGGGCGCATTATTCAACTTACACGAAAATTCTTTTATTGAAATGCAGTCATTGTTTTTTTTGCCTGCAAAATGGTTGGAGTATGCTCCCTTTAGTTTTATTTGTTGCAACCCTACTTTGGCATCGGTATTAAATACTGTTGCATCGGTTGCATTGAAAGTACAATCGATATCGGGCTGTATACCTGCACCGGCATCGCCTGCAATTTTACAATCGAAAGTAACATTGCCTTCTGTATCATATTGCAAAAGCATTGCACGTTGCGATGAGGGAACAAGTTTTAATAACGAAAGAAGGTTAGCGTTTTTACTATTGAACGATAACTGTATGCCTGTGCTTTTAGGTTTATTATCTATTTGCCCCTGCGTTTGCAAGGTCATATTTTCTGTCTCAATTTGAGAAGGTCGAATAATTATTTTATTGGCGTTTGAGGCTATTTCCATTTTGAGTTTTATGCCTGCTTGCAAACTGTCTATATAATTATTGTTGTTCCATTGTATGGTGTAAATATTACTTTGCGTGTTGCCCTCAACAAATATTGTGTTGTTAGCATAGCCAAGCGAGGCTTCGCCATTTTGCAACAGTAGCGCATATTTTTGCGATTGTTGTTTATCGTCATAATCATACAGCACATTGGTGAGTTGCAACGCTTTTATTTGTAAGCTAATATTGTCGTTACCGGCCGTATTTGTTTTTTTGGTAATGTCAAAATTGTGAACTCCGGCTTTATTTATTTTCATGTAAATACAGGCGTTCTTTATTTCGGCTGTGTGAATTTTATATTCACTGCCAAATAAATCGAACACATTGAACATGAGAAAAAATTGTTTTGCAAACGCCAATGTATCGGTGCTTGCAAATGGAGGTGTGCTGTGGATATATACATCAGTAAATTCAACAGAGGCTTTAGGGAATTTACTCAGCAGCGAAAAGTTTATGTTTTTAACTTCAACTTTGGTGTTCAATTGCGAATTGATAGCGCCAACCACCGACTGCTTTATTTTATCTTCGAAAAAAAAAGTAATAACCACCGCTGCAAGTATAAAGGTTAGTATAACCCCGCCAAGGGTATACAACGAATACTTTAACCAACGAAATTTATTGCCCGGAATATCTTGTTCGCTCATGTTGCATTATATGACGCAAATGTAAATGAAAAATTGTGAGGCATTATAAATTGACCGATGCCATACAAATGCAATAAGAAACTTTAAAACAAAACTATTGAGAAAATGTAATGCCCTAATAAAAAGTATACCCATGTACCGGCAATGGCACTCAAAAGTGTTACTATAATAACTGATGTTCCTGATCCAATTTGTGCAAATAAAGGACCGGGACATGCGCCTGTAACAGCCCACCCTAAGCCAAATAATAAGCCACCGTATATCTGACCTTTATTAAAAGTTTTTGCATGAAACTCTATGGTCTCACCATATATGGTTTTAATGTTGAATTTTTTTATCAGCCAAACCGATATCATTCCTACCACAACAGCACTGCCTATTACGCCATACATGTGAAAAGATTGTAAGCGAAACATTTCCTGTATACGAAACCAACTTATAATTTCTGCCTTTGATAAAAATAATTCCAAACCCAACTCCACTAAAAATATTTAAGGCTATGATACCATTTATGTTGCAGGTGGCTTTCATTCACACATTGTATCAATGAGCGAACTTCAAAATCCGTATTTTGATCTTTTACTGTAGTCATATTTTTTTTATAAAGAGAGAATAAAAGGTAAAATTAAATTGGCCATAATAAAACCTCCGGCCATAAAACAGCATGTAGCAACCAATGAAGGCCATTGCAAAGAGGATAACCCCATAATGGCATGGCCACTGGTGCACCCACCGGCATATCGTGTTCCAAATCCAATCATAAAACCGCCAACAACCATCATTAAAAATCCTTTTAAGGTAAATAGTGCCGGCCAGTTTATAATATCCACCGGCAATAAATTGCTGTAGTTTGTTATTCCATATTTAGCAAGTTCCGAAACCAATGCAGCATTTACTACAACAGGATTGGGATTTGCCAGTAAAGTTGCGGCAAGTATTCCACCTAAAACTATTCCGGCAACAAAAATAAATTCCAAATTTCTTTTTTCCAATCATATTTAAAGAATGCAATATTTGCAGGCATACACGCAGCACATATGTGACGCAAAGAGGAGCTAATGCCAAAAGTTTTGTTACCCATAATTAGTAAAGTTGGGACTACTAACCCAATTAGTGGCCCGGCTACATACCAGGGCCATGGTTGCTTAATCAAATCTATCATATTTATTTTTTCAATTGTATTTCAAACCATAACTCGGTATTGGCACGCGCATCAATGGAGTTGATGCAAGTTTCCATTTTCATAATATTAAAAACCGGAGCAATAACATTTTTATACTCCTCTTTGCTTCCACCAAAAGGAGGACCGCCATCAAACGAACGGTTAAATAACACACCGGCTAAAACACCATTGTCATTTAAAAGTTCTCTCATTTTGTATACATAGTTTTTCCGCAAAGAAGGCGGTAAAGCACAGAAAAAAGTTTGTTCAATAATGTAATCGTATTTAGCATGATGGTCGAAAAAATCGCCAAGCACAATTTTAATATTTGAATTGCCGGCAAATTTATTCTGTAATTTTTCCACCAACAATGGCGCTATGTCTATGAGTGTAATGTTTGTAAATCCTTTTGATAAAAGATATTCGGCTTCATAACAATTACCACAACCGGGAATCAAAATTGCAGCATTTCTATTTTCTATAGTATCTATAAAAGATTTTAATGGTGGCGATACTTCGCCAATATCCCATCCGGTAGGTTTGGTTTCATATCTTGTATTCCAGTAATTTTTATCGAGGCTGTTTTCTTCGTTGGGCATATGATGTTGTAAAGAGTTAAAAATGTTTTTTCTGTCATACTCTATTATTCAGCTACTATAATTTGTTGAGCCGATGATAAATCACCATCGGTAAGAGTCACCCAATATACACCACCAATAGTAAGGTCTTTAATTTTATACTCAATAATATTTTCGCCCTTAGTTGTTTGCAATAAATTTTCATTCACAACTTCTTTACCATTAGCATCCGTAATAAGCAGATGCACAGGCTTTGCTTTTTTCAATGAAAACTTTATAAAGAAATAACCATCATTAGGATTGGGATACACTTGCAATTGCAAGCCGTTATTGCTTTGATGGTTGAGTTGGCTTATACCGGCAGAATTGTTTTTTATAACAAGCACCTTAAATAGTTGATTACTCGCACTGCTTTCAATTCCTGTATTAATCCAAAAAATGTTTGCAGCTGTACTATTTATACCGCCAAAAATATATCCAACATGAGTGGTGTCGGCAATTAAGCTATCGTATTTTATTACTCCATTTTTAAATGTTGCAATATTTTCGTTGGCAATAAATTCCGAACCACTACCAAGCAACGCAGGCATCTCAACATTAAGTTTGTACTCGGTCATGTTTCCGCTATTATCTCTTTTTACATTAGCAATGGTTTTTACAAAAGGCACATTATTGTCCTGCACCAACACTCCTGCACTATCATAGTATTGTGCTATGCCACCAAAAAAAACATTGTTCATTTCGTTAGCACTTTGACTATACAACGGCAAAACGGCACAATGGTAATGATTGTAATACTGCGCAAAAGAATTATTAATGCTGTAACTGTTACTATCAATATTCACCGCATTGAGATAAGGAATATCGGCAGCGATTTGAAAAACTCCCGAAAAAACGGTTAGCCCTTCGTTACCATTTTGCAAAATTTGCTCTACCACATTATAGTCTCTTCTATGAAATGCGAGGCTATCGGTAATTGTCTGGTAATTTGAAATAGTTAAAGAAACACCATTATCAATGAGCGTAAATTTTCTAATTTGATTGGTGTATTGCTGAAAGAATCCCGGGCCATGATTTGGACCCATAGGATTATATCTCCCAATAAAATTTTGCCCTCCAACGAGGTAATAAGTATCGTTTATTTTATTCAGATGACCACCAGTTACTGCAAAATTTGTATCGGCATATTGCCTGAAATAGGATGTAAAGGATTGATTGCTTGTTATAGCATTGATAACATTTGGCACATCAACAGCACATAACTTACTATAAGTAATGTGGTCGTTCATAGTTGCACTGTAACCATAGCCACCAATCAAGTATAAATAGTTTCCATCCTGGTGAAACTCCATATTTGTTGAACTTAGTTGTTCTTGTAAATCAACAGAAAGCGAACTAAGCGGGGCCGTCCATTTTTGCATAGTTACAGGATCTACCACAGTGAGGTCGGTATTTAAACCGGAAGCATCGAATGCTGCAAACGGTTGCCTTTGATGCAAACCATCTTTTCGTCCGCCAATTATTAACCACTTACCGGCAGCCTGCCCATATGCATAAGATTGAATACCATCAAGCGCTGCAATATTTACCGGTTCGAGGGCAATGGTGAACGAAGAATTTTGTGCAAAAACAAAATTGCTTATCAGAATAAGTATTGTCCCAAAAAAAATTTTCATCTCTTAACTATTCTTATTAATAATATCAATTATCACATTTGGTTGCACTACACCACTTTGTCGCCAAAGCTGCTTGCCGTTTTTAAATAGCATGAGCGTAGGTACTCCCTGTATTTGATAATTGCTTGCGGTTTGTTGATTTTTATCGACATCAATTTTTATAATTTTTGCTGTATCACCTATGGTGTCTTTTACTTGTTTTAAAATGGGTGCCATGGTTTTGCACGGACCACACCATTCGGCAAAAAAATCGATGAGTACCGGTTTGTCCGATTGTATAATTTGGTTGAATGTCATTGCTGTTCAGTATTATTTTGTTTTATGTTTTTTATTTCTTCGTGTTTAAACATGCTAAATAACAGAGCACCTAATAAGGCACCATATAGTGTGCTGTTAATTGGCTTCGATGTAATCATACACGTGCCCGAATCGCAACCAACTTGCTGCCAATAAAAATATCCGGCAATAGCACCAACGATAGCTCCAATTATATACAGCAGTTGATCACTAAACCACTTCTTCATAGATAACATCATCTTGAGGTGTTTTATTTTTTTTTGTTGGAATATAACATGCATTATTACAGCAACCCAAATTGAAAATTGCCATAAGAATAAATAAAAGCCCGCCAACACCGAACAGAAAATCGCGTTCGATGAGTGCTTGAATTAAGACGATAGACCCAAGAATGAATTGCAGCACACGCATAAAATTCCACTTGATAAATATGGTTGAAGCTTTCATTTTTAAGATAGTAATTTTGCCACGTTTTGCCATGTGCCACCATTAGTGACATTGGTAATTCCATATTGATTTAAAATAGATTTTGCCTGCTCACTACGCATACCACTTCGGCAAAAAACAACTACTTGTTCTTTGTTTTTAAACTTGGCTAGTTGATTAGTCAATTTATCCAAAGGAATATTAACCGCACCTTTTACACTACCTTGAGCAAACTCGCTCTCGCTGCGCACGTCTACTAAATATGCGCCATTATTAACCATTGTTGACAACACATCATTATTGCTGCCACCACCAAATAAATTACTAAAAAACCCCATGTTGTTTGTATGTATTACAAGTTGAAATTATAACTAATGTATCAGTACTTTTTATTTTAATATTTTCGATTGACAAATAAAATCGGTTTTAGGAAGTGATGTTTTTGAAATTGCATTAAACCCTCCCTCCACTTCGGTAAAATTTCGATATCCACGAGCTTGCAAAATGGATGCTGCAATCATGCTTCTGTATCCTCCGGCACAATGCATAAAAAAATGTTCATCCGGATTTATATCTTTCACCCAATCATTGATGTAAGCTAATGGTTTGCTATAAGCATCTTCAATATGTTCGGCAGCATACTCACTTTCTTTTCTAACATCTATAATTTTGCTCTCGCCAATTTTTACTTCGTTGGCAAACTGCTCCGCAGTAATTCGATTTACGCTGTCCACTTCTTCGCCATTATTTTTCCATGCTTCGAAGCCACCTTTCAAATGGCCGAGAATATTATCGAAACCCACACGGCTTAATCGTGTTACAGATTCTTCTTCGCTGCCTTGATTTGTTATTAAAACAATAGGCTGCTTTACATCGGCTATCAAAGCACCAACCCATGGAGCAAAGTCTCCATCGATACCAATGTTTATAGATTGAGGAATAAAACCTTTGGCAAAATCTTTATTGGTTCGTGTATCAAGAATTAATGCGCCTGCAGTTTCCACTACCGTTTCGAACTCATCAACCGATAAGGCTTTCATACCCTGATTAAAAACTTTATCGAAACTTTCGTAGCCGGTTTTATTCATTGCTACGTTCATTCCAAAGTAGGCTGGTGGTGGCAACAATCCATCGGTAACTTCTTTCACAAATTCCGCTTCTGTCATGTTTGTCCTTAAAGCATAATTAAACTGCTTTTGATTACCTATTGTTGAAACAGTTTCTTTACTCATATTTTTTCCGCATGCGCTGCCGGCACCATGTGCAGGATAAACAATCACCGCATCGGGCAAGGTCATTACCTTATCGCGTAGCGAATGAAAAAGTGTGGCAGCCAACTGTTCTTGCGTCATTGATGCAGCTTTTTGTGCAAGGTCGGGCCGACCCACATCGCCAATAAATAAAGTATCGCCACTAAATAATGCATGCTCTTTTCCGTTTTCATCTATCAACAGGTAGCAACTGCTTTCCATGGTATGACCAGGAGTATGCAATACTTTTATTTTTATAGTACCTACTTCAAACACCTGATTATCGGTTGCAATAATTGAATCGAATGTTGGGTTTGCAGTAGGTCCATACACAATCTTTGCAGCTGTCTTTTTGCTCAAATCTAAATGGCCACTTACAAAGTCGGCATGAAAATGAGTTTCAAAAATATACTTCAACTTAACACCATCGCGTGTTAAACGATCGAGATAAGGTTGCACTTCGCGCAAGGGATCGATGATTGCTGCTTCGCCATTTGAAGTAATGTAGTAGGCACCTTGTGCCAAACATCCTGTATAAATTTGTTCTATCTGCATATTTTGTTTTGTTTATAATTTATTTCTATTTGAGGGTGCAAAGTTAATTTAATACTACGCTTTTATGTTTAATAAATGTCACATAAACAGCAAGTCGTATTACGCTTCAATTAATTTTTTTGCCAGGTAAAAATCTACTTTCTCACAGGTTTTATCTGCTATTCGCTCTTCCATTGCTGCTAAAGTTTTTGGTGGTGGCACAATAATCATATCGCCTTTTTTCCAGTTTAACGGCATGGCCACTTTATGCTTATCTGAAAATTGAAGTGCTTCTAATACCCTTAATATTTCATCCATGTTTCGTCCAACATTTAAAGGGTAATACATAATCAATCTGATTTTCTTGTCTGGGTCAATAAAAAAAACAGCACGCACAGCAGCTGTTTCACTTTCGTTAGGCTGCAACATGCCATACAGTTTGCTCACCTTCATATCAATATCAGCTATGATAGGAAATGATAAGTAAACACCGGTTTTCTCTCTCACATTATTTACCCAGGCAAGGTGTGAGTGAATACTGTCAATACTTAATCCTAACAACTCCGTATTAAGTGCGGTAAATTCATCTTTGCGAATGGCAAAGCCACTCATCTCAGTAGTACAAACGGGAGTGAAATCGGCAGGATGAGAAAACAAAACGGTCCACTTGTCCTTGGCAAATTCAGAGAATTTTATTTTACCGGTAGTAGTTATCGCTTCAAAATCGGGAGCTGTGTCACCAATGCGAGGCATTGAATAAATTTGTTCGTTTTGCATTTTATTTGATTTTAATTTTACGGTGCAAAGATGCTTTAGTTGATGAGTATTTTCAGTATTAAAAGTCACACAACTGCATCAATTTTAAAAAAAAAGGAAAAAACCTGCCTGTGTTTTTCTTGTACTCCTTGTAATCAGAAAATTGATTGGTGAGTAATCGCTCTTCGTATTTTGATTTAAAATAAAACAAAATCCACAACGAAAAACCGACTGCTATTTTCCAAAAACTGCCATCATAAAATCCAAAACCTAATGCAGTTAAAATAATACCAGAATAAATGGGATGACGAACAAATTTATAAAGTCCGGTTTGTATTAAGGTGCCGTTTTCTTTTGGTGTAGGAAAGGGAGTTAGGTTTTTATTCAGTTGCAAAATAGCAAGGGCAATTACAACTATTCCAATACTTGCAATTGCAAATGCGGTGTATTTAAGAACACAATTTGGTTGAAATGAAAACGCAGCAATTGGAAAAACAAAAGCAATAAAAAGCAACAACTGTATGCTTACAAAAACGATATCTTTTGTTGCTATTTTTTTCATTTAAGTAGTACAAGCTGACAAGTCGAAATTCCTTTTATCCAATGCTTAACCAATGGTTCAATGTTTACATATGTACCCGGAAGTAAAGTTTCTTGCAATCCATTTTCGTTTTCAAAAATAGCTTCACCTTCAATACAAATTAATAAGGCAGGCACTTTTGTAATGTGTTCCTTTAATTGCTCGCCTTGCAAAATTTTAATGGTTGTTGCTGCTCCTTCTGTTCCTTTAAAAAGAGGAAGTGCTGATACAGGTTTTTCCGCAGTATGTAAATCTTTTATGTTCATAGCTAACAAAATTTAAGTAAAATATACAATATGGAGAATACTGTATTTCCTTTTAAAATCCAGTACTACTTTGAAAAGAAATAGTTTAAATTAACGAAAAGAAAATTGATAATATTTTAAAAATTATAATTCAATACAAAATTGTAATTCACCATGTCCACTTTGTTAATCACATATTTATCGTTGTTATAAATGTTACCATCATTAATTTTTCCGGCTACCAGTATTTGCGCTTCAAGTCCCTTTAAAACTCCTGCAAAAGAATACCTCACATCTGCATTAATTTGCGTGTAAGAAGGCAAGCCATATTTATTAAGCGCATAGTTTTTTACATCCGGCAAATTGTAATACCCGCCAGCAAGCGAAGTTTTAATTCTTACTTTATCGAAATTGTAATTCACTTTTGCCATGATTGCATTTACATCACCAAAACCTTCATTACGTTCGCGAGGTAAGAAGGTAAAAAACGGGTCGCGTCCCCACTCGCGCGGCATAAGGTAACGACCATCAGCAGTTATGCGATTGTAGTTAATACTGGTTTCTATTTTCTTGTTTTTCCAGCCAGCACGCACACCAAAAGCCATTGCCTTCGCTTCTTTATCAACATACGTTTTCGACTGATTTTTATTTCCTCCATATTTGATTGCATCCTGACGAATGACTTGTGCTGACGAGAATATTGAACTTTCCTTTTTAAGTGGAAGCTGCCAATCGGCCTGAAGCATTGCTGTGTTCAAAATATTTTCGATAAAAACATCCCATGCATGCAACTTGAAATTTTTTATTGCTTCGTTGTGAATGCCCAGCATAAAAACTCCGTTAGAGGTAAGGTTATTGGCGTATTGCGATTTGGTTCCATCAGTATTTACTCCTGAAGAATAAACACCAATTGAGGATGCGCCTCTAAACCATTTGGTAGTGCTGCGTGGTGAAAAACCATACAGCCAGCCACCTTCAATTTTTGTTTTTTTAATCTCATTTATTTCAAAGTAAGCACCTTCAACTTCTGAAGGCCGCATACGGCCATCCTGTAAATTGATAAAGGGCGTATTAAGCAACTGGCGACCGAACGAGAGGGATGAATTTTTATAATTGTATTTGAGATATAATTCCTCGAGGCGGTTAATATCCTTTTTATTGTAAGGATCCTGAATATCAAACAAACCAATTTCATAACGGTTGTATTGACCAGTGGCACTATCAGGCACACCTAAATCAGATGAGCCAATATTAAATATATAATAGCCGCTCAATGCAAACTGAAAGCCATAAAATTTTGCTGTTTCATAGCGTAATCCGCCACCCACAGCATTTGCATAATAATCAGTAAGACCTGTTACATTATCAGTAGCCAATAAAAAATACCTGAAACTACCATTAAATTTTCCTGCTTTAAAAGCATGCAATAACGAAGTAGAATCTGTTACTACTTCATTTTTTGAATTCCAGGTAGCTGGTTTTTCATTTACTTCCTGGTGTTGTGCATATATAGTATTTCCGGTAAGCAGCATTACTGCTGCAGTTATGATTTTTTTCATCATATATTTTAAAAGTGATTAGTAACTAAAAGCCTGATTTGATATAGCTCCAGCCTTCTTCCTGCTTAGTTACAATTTCGAGGATGCCATAGGGAACAAAACCCGCTTCGGGTATCATCATTTCTTTGGTTATATTTTTGTCAGTCATTGAAAATTCGCAGGCAACAAATTCAACATTTTTCTTTTTAAGCTGCGCAATTTTTTCCTGAACAATTGTTTTGTTAATCATCAGCATGGTTAAACCACCGCCCTGAACAACAACTTCAATTTTTGTTTCAGGGGCAACAGTTACAATATTGTTTAATTGTTTCATCAGTGCTTTGTGCACCAACGTGTCATCAGATGCCAATTGAAAAACAATTTTATGTTTATTGTTATTTGTTTTTGTTTGCGCTGTTATGGTATTGGCAAAAGCGAAAGCCATAACTAATAAGAGGATTTTTTTCATAGTATTTGTTTTTAGCGAAATTGATAATCTACTCCTGTAACTTGCGTTAGCAATGTTTGCGGTGCATCCAACACATCTGCGTTTAGCGGAGGTGCTGGTGTAACAGGTGAATTAGCTGCAAGGTAATCCTTCATCACTGAATGTAAAGTAACAGTTGTGTTTTTTGCATTGGAAACATTTTTCATTCTGCAAAGCATATCACTTGGGTCTCCGTCTCTTTCGCAGGCACAGATATTATATGTTTTATCAGGATCAAGAGGAGTGCTTCCTACAATTATTTCATGTACTCGTTTTCCCTTTTCTCCAAAAGCATCAAATTTTACTTTCATTCCTTTAAACTTTATAACCCAGCCACCAAATCGTTCGGATGCATTTTTTGCAAATACATTATTCAATTCTTTTTCCAGCCATTCCTGAATTTGCCTGCCCGTTACAGTTCCCGTTCTCACTGTACTGTCAACCGGAAACATATCATAAATATACCCGTCAGTAATTGGAATATTGCCTGTATGATCAGGTGTTGTTCGCGGAGGACAAAAGCGAAAACCGTTTGATAATACGATATCAACCTCGGTCATTTTCCATTTCAAAGCATCCAGTATCATGGTATCAATAGGATTTTCAACAACAAAATATCTAAACAATGGAATGGTACTGTAACCTGCAATTGTATTTATATCCTGATCAAATGGTTTTTGATTTTCGGCAATCAATGCTGAAACTTGTTTTGAAGGTTTGAATTTATCAGCCGTTATCTCAACCAGCTCATATTCATCTTTAATCACTTTACCGTTTTGAACTGTAAGGTTTAGTTTACCAACAAAAGAACCAAATGCACCGGGCTCTACAACTTTGCTGTATTTACAAACAATTGGTTTGCGCACACGCTCATGCGTATCGCCACCAAGTATGTAATCAACACCATTACACTCTTCCAAGTTAGCCAATGCAATTTGCTGCGACAATCCTAAGTGTGCAACAATTAATACAGAAGCACATTGTTCCTGGTTACGCAACACATCCACATAATGTGCAAGATTTTCTTCGGGCTTCGTATAAATAATCCCCTTACTGTAATTAGGCGATTGACGCAATGGAACAAGCGGATCGGTATAACCTAAAAATCCGATTTTAACGCCTTTTATATTCCATATATAATATGGAGGAAAAATGAGTTCGCCTTTTTTTCCTTCGCCTAAATCGTGATACATATTGGCGCAAACTTTTGGTGCATTTAATGAGCCCAATAAAGTCTGCATTGCTTTCTTATAATAGATAACTTCCCAGTTTCCGGGCAGGTATAAATCATAACCCAACTCATTTAAAATAGGAACCATTGCTTTGCCTGTAGTTTTTACTGACAACTCGCTGCCCTGAAACATATCACCGGTATCAATGATAAAAGTATTCTGATTTTTTTTTCGCTCCTGTTTAAAGTAGGTATCAAGATGAGCATATCCACCTGTTTTACGAAACACTGTTTTATCATTTTCCCAAAACAATTCATCATGTGGATGTACCTGGCAATGCACATCTGTTGTTTGTAAAATAGAAAGTGTAAAAGGTTTATCATCCGCTTTAGTTTCATCGTTTTCAGTCGCATCATCTGGTTTTGACAAAGATGCAATAGGCGTTGATGCTAATAATCCTGCACCACCTATTATGCCAACTTTTTTAATGAAATCTCTTCTGTTATTTTTCATGAATAAATTTTTTGTATTATTTTTTTGCTGATGCAGTTTCTTTTTGTTTCGCAGTTTCTTCCCTTTTCTTTTGTTCTGCTGCTATCGGTTTATAAGGTCCGTATTTATGCTGATGTTCCGAAAATTTATCTGCATAAGGTCCAAAAGGATGGTCAACAGGCTTTTTAGAAATATCGGGCCAGTCTTTTGGAGTATTTTTATGAGGATGCATTTGAGAGTTTACAAATGCAGCCACATCCCAGGCCTCTTCATCGCTCAGTTGAACATTATCATGTGTAACACCAAAAGGCATATTGTATTTTACATATTTTGCAAAGTTGGTGATGCGATATAACCCTGCTCCATCATTGTAACTATGTTTCCCCCACAAAGGTGGGTAAGTAAATTCACTTGCTCCTGCTGTTAATAAACCCTCTCCATTGGCCTGATGGCAACTCATACATTTTGTTTTATAAACTGCACTTCCCTTTTCTGTGTCGCATGCACGATCCATAAAAGCTAAATCTTTAAATCCCGAACCTGCAGCTTTTTTTCCTTTCTCTACATTGGAGCCAACATATTCAATGTAAGCTTTGATAGCCTGCATTTCGTTGCCGGCTGTATCTAAGGCTTTGCCATTGAGGCTGCGTTCAACGCAATCATTTACTCTTTTATTAATATCTTCCACAACTCCGCTTCTTGCTCTGAAAATTGGATACATTGAAGCAACTGAACCATAGTTGTTTCCAAAAACTTTGGTGCCTGCATCCAGATGGCAATTCTGACAATTCATGCCATTGCTAATATGCAACACACTTCCATTGGGTCCTAAATATTTCGCAGTATGTGCAATTAAATCTTTCCCATAGCTTATCTGCTCCAGTTTTTTTGCATCATTTATTTCATTCAGATCTGCTGCTTTCCAATAAAGTGATACAGGAACGGCACCTGCAGAAACAACTGCCGGATCAGCTGAAGTTGTTTTTTCGGAAGGCGGAGCAGCAAAAAAAAATTTATTGATACTATCACTGTTATAAAAGAGTACAGGCAAAAGCAACAATGCGAATACCAGCAAAACAATAAGGTTTAGCAATGTTTTAATAACTTTTATTAACTCATCAGGAATTTTGTTGCGATCAGTACTCATTTTGATATGACATAAATATTATCTGAAATATTTGTTTTATAATTATTAAACCCGCTCAAAGGTGATATGCCTTACAATTAAAGAATGACTTATTTATTTAAAAATTGTTTCTTTTATAATAATGTAAATGCCCATCACCAAAACAAACCAACCAAATGCTGTTTTTAGTTTTGCACCTGAAACAAATTTTGCAATATAATTTCCCACAAAAATGCCAACAACTGAGGCCAATGTAAATCCACCAAGAATAGGCCAATTTATAATTTCGTTGCCTTGCAGATCGCCAATAAAACCGATTAAAGATTTTGCAGCAATAATAAATAATGATGTACCTACGGCTAATTTCATGGGCATTTTTGCAAGCAATACCAATGCAGGAATAATCAAAAAACCACCACCGGCACCAACCAAACCTGTTAACAATCCTACTATTGTTCCTTCCAATAAAATCATAGGGTAATTGTATTTCATAACTTCGTTATCATCGTTCGTGTTTTGTTTGTTTGGTCTTATCATAGATATAGATGCCAATATCATTACCACCGCAAACAACAACATGAGAGCTATAGCTTTGGTTACTACGAAACTGCCGATTGTAATTATTTCTTTTGGAATTGCCGGCACCAGCCATAACCTTGTAGCATATACTGCCGCAATTGATGGAATACCAAAAATTAAAACTGTTTTGAAGTCAACCTTTTTTTGAAATGCATTTTGAATACCACCAACAAGTGCTGTTGAGCCAACAATAAATAATGAATATGCTGTGGCAATAACGGGCTCCACGCCCATAATGTAAACCAAAACAGGAACAGTGAGAATGCTTCCACCACTGCCAATAAGGCCTAACGAAACACCTACAAGTATGGCCAATAAAAAACCTATAATTTCCATTTTTTTTTATTAAGGATGCAAAAGTGTATAAAATTAAAAGCCCTGCAGGTGACCAATGTTACACTTGAAGCATTTTTTGTTCGAGCTCAATATAATTTCTGTTAAGCTTTACCCAGCCACGTTGCTCCATTTTTTTTAATAGTCGCGATATCACTTCACGGGTAGAATTAAGGTCGGTTGCTATTTGCTGATGCGAAATATTTATGGTTCGCAGGCTTGCATTTTTTGATTGCCTTTTTAAATAAAATTCAAGGCGCTCGTCCATACTTCTGAAAGCCACCTGATCAATTACCGTTAGCAATTCTTCAAAGCGGTTACGGTAAGTCTCAATCACAAATTCGTTCCAGTTTTTATACTCAGCCATCCATTGTTCCATCATTGCAATTGGAATATAAAGTAAAGTTGAATCCTCTTCGGCTAATGCAGTTATTTCACTTGAATCGTGCCGGGTGGCACATGCCATGGATACAGCACATGCCTGCCCTGTGCTTAGGTTATATAAAAAATATTCTCCCCCTTCATCATCGTTGCGGTAAATTTTTACCGTGCCATTTAACACAAGTACAACGTGTTTTATTTGTTGACCTTTACGCATTATAACATCTCCGGCTTTCACTTCCTTCACTTGGCCATGCTGCTCTATGCTTGTAAGCAATTGCTTATCGAATGATGAGAAAATGTCTTTTATGGATTTCATACAATTCTAAATTTATTCAAAGCTATGAAAAAAAAAATTAGTCAGATTTTTCAGATACTGATGCTTATGCAATTCTCAAACTTTATTTGTTGAAATAAAATTTTGCGTAACAATTTCTTGCGCAGGTTGCTTGTCTGCTTTCAAATAGAAACATCATAGCATATTACTTTGCGGAATTTTAAAACAGTCCTGGTTTTTTAAAACGTTAAAAATGATTCTGACAATAATTTAAAGCTCAAACTAATTTGCCTTACAATACAAGTTTAAGGCACAAAAAAAACGCAGAAGAAAATCCTCTGCGTTTTTTTAGTAAAATAAAAAATCTGAATTAGCGCACTATCAGTTGTTTTATTTCGGTGTGAGTATCGTTATTTACTTTTACAATGTAAACTCCTTTTGCTGCATTGGTAAGGTCTAGCACTGTTTTTTCACCATCCCATTTAAACTGACGAACGGTAGTGCCCATAATGTTATATACGGTAACTATATACGTTTCTCCGGTTAACTTTACCGAGTTAAGATTAAATATTCCGTTAGAAGGATTAGGATAAATAATCAGATTGGCATCGTCTTTCTCATCCACTGATAGAATAGTTGCATCATCGAAAAATGTTATCAAATTACAATTAACATCCAGTGTAGGATTAAAGCCATCGTTACAATCGGTGCAGGTAACACCGGTTACACAATTGGGATTGTTAGGATGACATTGGTCTACATAGCTCGACAAAAATTTGTATTCGAGATTGATAGCAGGGTTAGCAACAAAAGTGCTCATATCAAAATCGAATGGGCGGCCAATAGCACCCGGGCACCATCCGGCACGTGCATAAGTCCAAGTTCCATTTTGTGGTTGGCATGCATCAGGATTTGGGCTACACGTAGTCCAGTTGTGTTGCGAAAATGTATTGGCACCATTCACCCACAATGTATGTGTAGCATCATAAAATTCTGCCGCATTTCCGGTATTTAAATTTCCCCAACCGTGGCCGGTACTTACCAATTTCAATTTTGCCGCTACAGCACTTGGCTCAAAGGTATGTGCGAATGCTGGCACAGGCTGTAAGTTTGCCATATCGCCAAATGGATAAATGGCTTTCCATACTTTTTCCACTTTGCTGTATTTATGTGGTGGCGCACCGTCTTTGTAATCGAATTTTAATGCATACACATAACCGTTTGTAAGTGTACCAAGGTTTACACGGAAAGTTACTTTACCCTGAAGTATACTCATATAGTCGGCCATATTTATCGAATGATTACAAGCAACACCATAAGGAGTGATGTAACGTATTACTTCATACCAGAGCCCGTCCATACCCATTACATCAATGCTCGATACTCTGTCCCATGGGTCGCAACCACCGTTAGGCGGACATGTTACAGACAAGGTAGCAATAATGGTGTCGAATGCACCAACATAAGAAGGCAATACGCCATCGGCCGTTAGGACCCCTGTTGTGGAGTTAAGCCATAAGCCTGAAAATGCCGGCACATTTGTAAGTGTCGATACCGTTTGTACTACGTTTACATTCACCGTTACAGAAGTTACTACACCATAATTGGATGTAGAATTTATTTGAATTGTTTGTGCGCCAAAAGCATTGGGCGTCCACCATGCCGAGTAGCGTCCGTTTGCAAAACTTTGCGCAGGATATGTTGTACCATTAATTACAAATTCAAGGTTTGAAACAGAGAATATTGTTGGGTAAGGCATGTTTGCCACCACCGACAATTGTAAAGCACCTAAAGTAGGCATATAAATATCGGCTCCTTGCACAGGGTTGCGAGGTTCAATTACTGCTTGTGTGGCATAGGGATCTACAACATCAAATGTGCTGATAACTGCAACTGCGGTATCGTAAGTTCCGTTTCCAAATTGATCAGCTTGTATTGAAACTGTACCGACTCCCGAAAAATATGCTGTATCGTTACTTATAGTTGCAGGGCCCGACAATACAGTATATGTACAAGGCAGTCCCGAAGTTGCAGTTGCATTAAGGTAATAAGATGGCTGAGTAATAAGTTGAGTTGGTACTTGAGGAAATGATATCGCCTGAAAAGAAGAATTCAGTGTGCCATTGAAATTTGATGTGGCACCATTGAGTGCAAAGTTGTTAAACACTCCATTATATTGTGGTCCGTTTACATTGGTTGTCAGGCTGCTGATACTTGAATTGTTTCCACCGGGAACACCCTGATCAAATTTGTAATACAATTGAAGATTTGGCTCTGTTCCCAAAAGTTCGTTAGTCATCATATCCTGAATTTCGGTTTGTGTAAGTTCTTTGTTCCAAACCGATACTTCATCTATTCGGCCGTTATATATAAAGTTGAAATTGCCTAGAATACTTTTGCCTATTGCAAACGAAGTAGTTGTACTTGCTATACTACCGCTAGCGGGCTTGCCACCAACCAAATTTCCATTTAGATATAATTTGAGTTGGCCACCACCATAAACCCATGCATAATGTTGCCACACTTGTGGTACAACTGTGAAATCGGGTGTTTGGTAGGTAACAAGAGTGCCGGCAGAATTTTGCATCCTGCACTCAATGGCTCCGTTGTTCAATATTATTAAATAAAAACCTGCATTAGTGTTGCGGTAACCCATCATGCCCTGACCATAGCCCAATGCATTATCATAAACCAACCTGTTATACTCATTGCTGTAGAACCTGCTATAAGTGCCGAAGCATTGGGTGCCTCAACAAAATCGTCAACACCATCAAAATCGAGGTATTGATTTGACTGCGCTGTGAGCAAGTTGTTCGAAGCTAAAAGCATCGATATTGCAACACAAATTTTAAATAGAACTTTTTTCATTTTACTTTATTATTTAATTTATTGATTTGACTATTATTTACAGGATATTATTTTGCAAATATATTTTTAAATGTTGAATTATTTTTGCCTCACTTATTCCGTTATTAATATTTAATAACACAAGTATAAAATCATTTAAACATGAACGCTGTCAAAAGATATTTGCTAGCTTTAGCTAAAATGTTAACTCAGAATTAAAAAAAACAAACTGAAAACGATGAACAAATAACTAAAAACCTGAAACTTTAAACTATGAACTTTAAACTAAAAACTAATTCATCCACCACACTTTTTGTGTTAAATCATCGCCAGCATTTCCAATTGCATTAAGCCAGTTAAGCTGATTGTATGTTGTTTCGGATGGCGGAATAGGGAAACGATAAACAGTAATAGGGTCGCCCTCGCGTGGAGTGTTTAATGTGCGCCTTGCCAAAGCAAATGCTTCTTGCGGTTGGCGCATTTGGTCAATCCATGTTTGAGCATATATCTCGCGCAATTGTTCGGCTTCATCACCATTAAAAAATCCAATATTGTTTTGTACCGAAATAAAATCGAGATTAGATGGTACGGTTATGTTTGTTGCAAACGATGTGCCCGGAGGAAGTTTGGAGTTATCCATAACATGTTGCCAAAAGTTTAACGAATACTGTATACCATCGAGAAAAGCCACTGTAGCCAGGCCGGGATCTTTTGCAACACCTATACCTCGTAAGTATGCTTCGGATCTTAAATATAATACCTCAGCTCCGGTCATTAAAATGTCGGGCTGATAATCCATATCGCGCGCCAAATAATAATTTACTGGCGAATAAAAACAAGTTGCGCCTTTTATACTGTATGCCACATCACGTTGGTACTCGTATGGAATTCCTCCATCGGGTTGCAGGGCAGTTTGCGGATTGTTGGGAAATGGCGCCCACTTATTAAAATTATTTGTTTCGAAAAAATAGTATGCACGGGGATCAAATATTCCACTGCCATCGGCACTATCATTTTTCGAAAGCAAATGCCACATGGTTGTTCCCATGCGTACATCCTTCGATTGATTGAACGACCAACCTTTGCTTTCATTTCTATACCCAAGTTGATAAGGATATAAGGCCGCACTTTCTGTATACGGATCGATAATCAATTGCCCAAAATCGTTTACTCCCAAAGCAGGTCTATTATTTTCAATGATGTCTTTAATAATTTTTGCGGCCAGCACAGGTTCTTTATTAACCATTCGCATGGCATAACGCAGGCGTAAGGAGTTGGCAAACTTTCGCCATTTTTTTAAATCGCCAAAAAATAAATTATCGAATTTTTTAAAAGTAATAAATGGTTCAATGTTGTCGGCTGTAGGGTCAATATTGTCGGCAGCCCATAGCAACTCACCGAGCAATGTTTTATAAATACTTTCCTGTGTATCGAATTTAGGGCGCAACGAATTAACGTTCTGAAACCCATATCCTGCTTCAGAAAACGGAACATCACCAAACAGGTCGGTTACTTTAAACGTTTTATATGCCAGCACTATTTTTTCCATTGCCATCATATTTTTTACCACCTTAGAAGTGGTATCCATGGCAATAAATCTTTTTTCGAGCTCACGCAAATTTGGTAGTATAGTATAATAATTCGACCATATTTCTTCGGTACCGATAGTGTAGTTATTCCACCGCACTTGTGGCAATGCTGTTTGTTGCGTTTGCTTATACAGCACCGATATGTTAACATAAAGTTGTTCGCCCCATGTGGATTGTAATGATCGTACAGCAGCATTAAAAAGTGAACCATCACTTGCGGTAGTAAATCCATTGGGGTTTTTATTCGTCTCTTCAAAATCTTTTTTTACAAAAATGTGCAAGTATTAAAATGAAAAGTAAAAAATATTTTATCGTATTGTTTTTCATCATTTTTAAATTTTTAAAATCTCGCATTCACCAAAAGTTAACGACCTTGTGCCGGGCATAGCACCCCATTCAAACCCTTGCGCATCGCCCGCTCCCATTATTCCTTCGGGGTTAATATTGTCGGGTAGCGATGAATAAATATAAAACAAATCGCGACTGGTAATAGAAACAGACAACGCTTGAAACACGCGCAATTTTTTTAAAAACCCTGATGGTAAATTATAACTCAACGTGAGTTCGCGAAACTTCACCCATGTGTTTTCAACTATACCGGGCTTCGATAAAAAATGTCCCCATCCTCCGGCATTTGGCATATATTTATAAATGTAGTGCACTACTGTTGTGTTTTCAGATCCATCTTCATGTACACCAGGCAAAATAACTCCTATGTTGCTTGTGTATCCTGTAATATCAGTATAGGGCAGGCCGCCACCATCGCGTTCTTTAAGCGTTTCGGGGCTTTGTCCTGTTTGCAATCCGGTAACATACGATCCCGAATAAATATCGCCACCCACTTTGGCATCTATCAGTGTGCTGAGGGTAAAGTTTTTGTAATTAAGTTGTGTACTCCATCCGGCAAGAAAATCGGGCGATGCATTACCTATTGGTACACGGGTTGGGCTAATTAAGTATTCGGTACCGGCTTCATTCACAACGGGTTTGCCATCTTTATAAACATAATCCCACCCAACGATGGTTCCAAAATCATCGCCTTCTTTTAGTGCCATTTGCGGGCCATTTTCGCCCCATATTTCTGCAAGAATATATGTATCGGAATACTCGCCAAGGCTTACAACTTTATTTCTGTTGCGCGAAAAATTTACTCCGGTTTTAAGCATCAAATTTTTCCTGTTGAGAACTGTTGCACCAAAAATAATTTCGAAACCACGGTTCGATAATATGCCTTCGTTAATCAAAGCAAAACCTGCACCTGCCGAAACAGGCAATGGAGTTTTTATAATTTGATCGAAAGACCTTTTATAGTAGTAAGTAAAATCAACCGTCATCACGTCTTTAAAAAATCCAAGATTTGTACCTGCCTCATACGAATTTACCCGCTGTGGCTTTAATGTTATTGGAGGTATTACCGATGGGTAATTTGATGACTGCTGACCACCATGCAACGAAGTGTTGTAGTAAAATTCTGTTTGATACGGATCGGTGTCGGTGGCTGTTTGCGATGCACCTGCACGTATTTTACAAAAGCTAAACCAGTCTTTATTAAATTTTAATGCTTCGGAGGCAATATAGCTTACCGACATTCCGGGATAAAAATACGAGTTGGCATCTGATGGCAAAGTTGATGTAAAATCGTTACGGCCGGTAAGCTCAACAAATAAATATTCTTTATAGCCAACATTTAAAAATCCATAAAAAGAGTTTATTTTTTTCTTATAAAAGTATTCGCTGCTATTAATGATGCAGGGTCGTCACCTTTAGTTATTACGGTAACATTTCCATTTGCATCGGTGCCATAAGTGGTAGGAGTGAAGTTCGATAAGCTGTACCAGTTTGGATAATACCAGGTGCCCGAATGTGCGCTTATGCCATGTAAGTTGCGCGACCAGCTCGAACCACCGAGATTAAAATTCACATCAAAATTCGATTTCAAAATGATTTCTTCGAAAGCGAAAATAAAATTCGTTGTTGTTGCTTTTATCATTTTGTGACGACTCGCTGTAATATCCATTTTGCAAGCCGATAAGATCGACCGGTTTGTTTTTTGTTTCATACATATTGTTCGAAAAGTCGATTCCGGTTCGGCCTGTAAAGGTTAACCAGTCTGTAATTTTATATCCCAAACTAATACCACCCAATAAAACAGAACGGTGTAGAGTTGTATTGTTATTATAATTATTCCACCATAAATATTGATCGATATATTGGTAAGGATAACCTGTAAGCGGATCGCGTGTGCCATCTTTCATTTGATAATTTACCAAATCTTCGCCACGATAACTGCGCGGCCATGAGTATAATAATCCTTTGTTGAATGATGCAGCATCTTCGCCAAGCATTGGGCTGTTAAGCCTGTTGTAATCTGTATATGTGGCCGACAAGCCAAGGCTTACTTTTTTCGACACATTTATTGTTGAATTGGTATTGATAGCCGTTTGATTGTAATCGCTGTTGTAAATTATGGGTGTGCTTTTAGTTCTTGTAAGTGAAACACGCATTGTGCCTATTTCGCCTCCGCCCTCTGCCGACACATTGTGCGTAATTGTTTTTCCATCTCTAAATGGTATAGATAAATTATCGGGTTGTGCTTCCCATGGTGCCATTTCACCATTCCACCAACGAATCATTTGCCCTTCCATTTTTGGTCCCCACGACACTGATGAGCCGGGTAGCCAAACTTTGGATCGGTAGATAAAATTGGAAACAAAGGTGTGCCATCGGGCGCCAATTCAAATTTTGGAACAGCCACGTTTGCATTTGGCGCACCACCACCATAAGTGTTTTGCACATCGCGATAGCGGTAAGGATGTACATTTTTATACATCATATTATACGATACGCCAATCCCTTTTTGTTTTGCGCCTTTTTCATAGTTATCAAAACTACACCGTTAGCACCGCGTGCACCATATAATGCCGATGCTGCACCACCTTTAAGTATGGTAATGTCTTCTACATCGACCAGATTAATATTGTTGATGGCCGAGCCCCAATCACGCCCACGCCCCACATTGGTAAGTCCCGGGTCGTTGTCGATAGGAATACCGTCTACAACAATAAGTGGTTGGTTGTTGCCATTTATACTGTTGTTACCTCTAATAGTTATTCGTGTTGTACCACCTTCCACACCATCGGCATTTGCTATTTGCACACCGGCAGCTTTGCCCGATAATGCACTTAGAATATTTGGTGTATTTGATTGTTGAATTTCGGCACCATCTATTTTTTGTGTCGAATATCCTATGGCGCGTTTTTGCCGGTTGATGCCGAGTGCGGTAACTGTAACTTCACTAAGTTGTTTTGAACTTGGTACCATTTTTACATTGATAGCAGTTTGATTACCAACAACAATTACTTGCTGCGTATATCCAACAAAACTAAAAAGTAACGAATCGGTAGCACTCACATTCGACAACGAAGACTTTCCGTCCATATTTGTTGCCACAGCATTTGTAGTGCCTTTGATTGCTACAGTTACAAAGGGCATAGGCAAGGCATCGGTAGCAGATGTAACTGTGCCTGTAACCGTAATGCTTTGTGCTTTGGAAGCATAAACTAACGTGAGAAATAAAAGTATTGTGAGAGAAATTTTTTTCATAATAAAATAAAATTCAATGTGAAGAACTCAGCAAAAGGTGACGCAATGTAAAAATATTCTTGCTTCAAATATTGATTTTTCTGTTTGATAATTCAGCATCCTGAAAAAATTAAAACAGGGTTCCATTTTTCTAAACAAAAATATTGCTCTATTTCGTTTTACGAAAGTAGTCAATAGAAGAAAAAACGGAATGTGGGTTTCTATAAAGAAACAGATGGGTGGATTAGAATAGATTGTTTTAATACTTATGAAAAAAAGTAATAAGCAAACAGCACATATTTAAAACAAAACAGCCCGACAAAAGCCGGGCTGTACAATGTTTTTGAACCGAAAATATTAATAATCGTTGCGCGGACGCCTGTTATTATTAAATCTGCGTTCTCAACCACCGCCACCACCACCGCCTTCGGTGCGAGGGCGAGCTTCTGTAGCAGTCATAGCGCGGCTGTAACTAAGAGCATGGCGCACCGCAAATGTAACTAAGAACTTATTTAGATTTCATCATCTTCTTAGTTTCAACCACTTTGCCATTAACCATAAGCGTATAAGTATAAATGCCGCTGCTTAAATCAGAAGCATAGATGTGTAACGTGCCTTGTCCCCTTTCTTTTATTTCTACTTTATTTATCAAGCGGCCATCGTTTGTGTAAAACATAATCTCCGCCTTGCCGGCACTTTCAGGAATAAAATAATTGATATTGGTTTCTTCTGCAAATGGATTGGGCTCGTTTTGATCGAGTATGATGGTTTCAATGTCTGATAGTGTAACATTTGTTTGATGTGTAACGTAACCTGTTTTAGCACCAATCTTACTTTTTAAATCGACAATTTCGGCTTGTTGTTCTTTGAAACCTTGTATCAAAATTGAAATTAATGGTGTATAATTAATTGCTTTGTGTGTTGATGGTGCTGTTAATATATTTCCATTTTCATCTGTCTTTCCTGGATCTGTTGCATCCTTAATTATTGCAGGCAATACATTTTCAACTTCTTGTGCCAGTAATCCATATTGGTGTTCAGTCGCTAAACCAAGATGCTCATTTTTCTGTGTATCAAAATCATATGTTTTAGGATTTAGTTGCATTAATATAGCACTTGCATCCTTAAGGTCTGTTATGTTTTGTTTTAAGGTTGAATCAGAATATGTCCAAGTACTTGCCGTAATCATACCTGATCCGATAAACCATGCAGCCCAATTAGTTGCGGAACTAGTTGGATTTACTGAAGCAAATACACCAATTAAATTTTGTGCAAGACCTGTAGCACCACAATTAGTTACTTCAAAATGGCCCCCATGTGCTGTTTGGCTGGCATTTGCTGCGCATGCAAAGCCGCTCACTGCGCGATACTCTGCAGCTGACAACACACCACTAATGGCATTACTTGTAGCATGAACAGCATGATTAATTACTGAGCCATTTTGCACTATAAATTCGCCACCTCTTGCGTTAGTAATCGCTGTGGCACTGTTCATACTGCAGAACAATGCGCGGTTGGTAGTGCCTGCACCAAATGTTACATCATTTACTATATGTAATTTGCCGGTAGGGGTAAAATTTCCTATTCCTACATACCTATCCGCTGTTGCATTTTCCCATATACGCGAATCGCAAATTTGTGCTGCTGCGGTTGCTTTGGTAATATAATTATTTGGTAAAGCCGCACATACTGAAACACCACCAGCATCTTGCACCAATATTACATCTCCTTGAGCATCTACGCTTAATGCTACACCATTTGGAGCAACAGGCGTTGAAGTTGACCGCATCTTTCTAAGCCTTAAGCCGCTTAAAGGCAACGCAGGATTATACATCCCTTGTGCGTTAATTTCAACAAGGTTTTGAGGATCAGTATTATTGAATCCAACCCTTCCACAAAGACCTGCTCCATTGCCAGATTCAACAAATATTGACGAATTAATACTATTCATTCCTATCATTATAGAATTTGAAATATTGTTTGTCAAATAATTTGTAAGTCCTGGAAATGCAGTAAAATTACCAACACCCGAACCAATAACAAATGCATTAGAAGCTATAGACTGTACATAATTTCCATAAGCTTTGGAGTATGGCTGTTGTGCATCTGCAAAAATACCAATACTGTGTGAAGCTATTAATGATGACGTACAAAATGAACCTATGGCTACACCAAATTGATTATTTGCAGTATTGTTACAACCTATTGTTACACTTTGTGCACCATTTGCAAAATTTATTTTGCCAAGTGCTACCGAAGTTTCTCCATCAGCATAACATGTATTGCCAGCTGCAAAGCTTGCGGCACCTATGCCTCGAGTATTAAGACCAAAACATGCCGAACCTAAACCAATATTTGCATCATCCCATAATGGAGCATCGGCATCGCCAGCTCTAAATGCCGACATTCTAGGATACCATATCATGCGAGCTTGTCTCAACCCATTGGGGAGTATTGTACCACTACCCGATTGTCCAAATGCAATTAGTCCACCATCAGGATAAGGGCCAGGCAAAGGCGAATATGGCCCATTTGTACTTATAGTTAAATTGAAGATTGGGGCGGTGTTGTTCATACCTATGAAGCCTTGGTTTGCACCTGCCGTGCCTATGATGGTCATGTGCTGCCCATTAAATGTACCTGGACCAGCATTGGTGTAAAAGTTGATGTTTTGCTGTTGCTCGGTTTTTAAAAGTAGCGGCTGTGCATTTGTTGAGCCTAAGTAGCTGCCTGCATTTGGCACATTGCCACCTAAATCTCATTTTGTACCTGCTTGTGAAAAAGCAATTTTATGTGACACAAGCATCACACAAATAATTACAATAATTTTCTGTTTCATAATCATAAATTTTTTAATTTGTTAAACTTATTAATTTGGAAATATAGTATCCTTCTATTTTGACTTTTGCAATGAACACACCTTGTAAGAATTTATCAATTCGTTGAATAGTAATTTTATTATTCTCTTTCTTGAGAATTTGAAATTGATTTGAAATAATTTGACCTTGTAAATTATAAATTTCAATTTCGCGTATGTTTTTTTTTGCAATTAAATTAAAAACATCAGCACTTGGGTTTGGAAATGCAACTAAATCATTCACTATAGAATAATTATAGTTATTAAAGCCTACGTTAAAACATTGATTAGAATCCGTAGATAAACATACATCATCTATAAAAAAATAGCTACAACATTTATTTGTAATATTGGTATCAAGCAATTGAAATGAAGTATTTAAGTCATCATAGAAATTTCCTAATGCAATATAACTATAATTTGAATCGGCAATAAAAGAAAATTTATATTGTATCCAATTTGCCGAATCTACCAAAATAGTGTCCATTTTCCATTGACAATAATTATTCATAATATCATTGAAGTTCATCAGCTTTGGATTTGCTGTAAAAAATTTGACACCCAAATTATTGGATGAGCAAAAGCTTGTATATTGCCCAGCATAGTTAATAAAAACAGAAAAACAATATTGAGAACCAATTGAAAGTGGCTGCAACAAATTTTGAGCAACTATTTCACGATAATTTAAATTTGATTGGCAAGTTGTAAATAGACCTATATATCCATTACCCATATTGGGAAATTGCATTCCCGCTTGATTTAAAGGTATACCTGCAATTGTTCCTGCTGCACATACATTAAAATAATCTGGTGATTCGGCAACTGTAAACCAATGTTTAAGGCTATCTAATTGCCCATTGGAATTTGGGCATCCATAATAGTCTTCAAAACTTGGGTCTGTTAAGAGGTTTTGAGCAACAAGAGGAGTAGTAATTATTAATAATGTGATCAAAAAAGGATATCGTAACATGATACTTAGAGTTTAGGTTCAGAAAGATATGAAATAAAAACGATACATGATGCACATCACAAATAAAGTTTTCAACCTTTGCATTTTTCGTGTGTGAAATTGCTATCAAAAAAGAAAACGATGTTATTGCTTGGTAAGCAAATAGCTTTGTTGCGTAAGCAACAAAATTTGACACAAGCGCAATTAGCTTTTGAAATAGAAATTTCGCGAGAGCAATTGGTGAGAATTGAAAAAGGAAAGTATAACAAAACTTTTTATACATTATATAAACTTAGTTTTGCATTAGAAATTTCTTTTGAAGTATTGACTGTTTTTATCAATATGGAAATTTGATTTTTCAAGGATTCCATTTTTATCTTCAACTCCATCAAGCATTTTACTATTCCAAAATAAAAGCCATTAAATGTTGTCGTCATTTTCGGCTGTAATAATTATTTTGTTGGCAGGAGGAGTTCTAACATTAACTGTGAGTATATATGTTTGTATAAAAAGGAATTTAAAAAAAATTTGGCTGGTTTTAGCCACTTTATTCCATCGCCTTATTCTGTAGGAATCAAAGACTCAAAAGCCACGCACAATACAATCTTCCTAAAAACAAAACAGCCCGACAAAGCCGGGCTGTACAATGTCATGAACCGAAAATATTAATAATCGTTGCGCGGACGCCTGTTATTATTAAATCTGCGTTCTCCACCACCGCCACCGCCACCGCCTTCGGTGCGAGGGCGAGCTTCTGTAGCAGTCATAGCGCGAAGTAATAGTAACAAAACACCTAGCGTAGCACAGATAATCCAATAACTACTTCCCCTTAATCATCTTTTTAGTTTCCACCACCTTGCCATTAACCATTAGTGTGTAAGTATAAATACCGCTACTCAAATCAGACGCATAAATGTGTAACGTGCCTTGTCCTTTTTCTTTTATTTCTACTTTGTTTATCAAGCGGCCATCGTTTGTATAAAACATAATCTCTGCCTTACCTGCACTTTCTGGAATAAAATAATTGATGTTGGTTTCCTCGGCAAAAGGGTTTGGTTCGTTTTGATCGAGGATGATGGTTTCTATATCTGATAGTTTTGTGGTGATGGTGTGATTTGTATTACCTGTATTTTTATTTGACGAACAACAAGTATTAAGTTGGGTTTGAAGGTCATTGATTTTAGCATCTTGCTCTTGCATGCCCGCGATTAGTATTGGAATTAGTTCGGTATAATTTACCGCTTTAAATTTTACTGCTGGATATTTTACTGCACCAAGCGTATCTAATACTACCGGCTGCGTAAAATTGCGTACCAATTCGGGCATTATTTTTTCTAAATCTTGTGCTATCAACCCGTGGTGTATTCCACTTGGTAGTCGCATAGATGGAAATGCTTTCTGGTCGAACTCATATTCTTTTGTTTGCATAGCATTTATTATGCTTAAGCCTGAGTTAAAGTTTTTCACATTTGTTTTTAAAATGCTATCCGAACTAAAAAACACTCCAACAGCATAAGCATCGCCATTAAAGTATCCTGCACAATTAGCTGAATTCAATTGATTTGCCAGACCAGCCTCTGCATAAATTGCATAATTAGCGACTGAACCATTATCAGCAAAGGCACGAACTCCTATGGCTTCAAGGCCTCCATAAGCTTCAGAATTTACTCCATAATTTTTATCAGAAGAATTACTAGCATGAGCATGAATTCCTTCGGCAATTACACCGCCTGAACCAATGGTATTTATTCCATAATTATAGTTAGTGCCGGCAGAAGCACGAGCATGTACACCTTCTAAATTAGTACCACTTGCAGCTAGTGCATTTACACCAATTGCAGTATTAGAATTTGATACTGCAAGAAAATCACCACCGTATGCAGTACTAGTAGTAGAAATTCCAGCTGCAAAAGCACCAGTATTTCTGCCAATACTATTTCTAGCAGTAAAATTTGCGCCTGTATTATTTTTTATTATCACCAGTACATTCTGCATAGATGCCTGTTGCATCTAAAGCAAAATCTGGAAATGAATTATCACTATTCGAAAAATATCCTGCTACATGATTGCCATTAAAATTTGTAATGCCCGATTTATTTACATGAAACTTAGCTAAAGGTGTAATTGTACCAATGCCAATTGAATTTAAATTGGCTATTGGTGCAGCCGGATCGGTAAAGTATAAATTAAAATTATCCATAGGTATTTCAGTTGTATGAATTAATCTGCCTGGACCATTTGCTGCACCAACAATTTGACCCAGTTGTACATTGGAATTATTTGGTGTGCGGCTTAGGCCATTATCGGCAGTAATAATTCCGGCACCACCTGGGCCAATATCATCGCGCCAAAATACTTCCCCATTGGCATTTGCAACCATTACTCTGTTTATAGCGGCATTACCGTTTGCGTTAAACTGGGCTTGTGGTAAAGTCCGTAAGCGTAAATTTCCATTTACATCTAACGTTCGTGTTAGTATAGCAGTGCCATTGTTGATTCCTACTCGTTGTGGTGATTCATCATAACTTGTATTTATTTGCAAGTTGCCATTATTTTGTGTTTGAAAATCGGTCCATATACCACTTGCAACAATTGGATTATATAAATAAGTTAAACGCAATTGTGGTAAATCTTGATTGGCTCTTGTTGTTGAGTTTGGGTTGGCGTCTAATAACTCTAACCTTCGATTAGGCAAAGTATTAGCACCATAAGCCCAAAAATTGCCCAAGCCAGTGTTGCCTGTAGGTGCAAACCGTGCAACCTCTTCACCATCGAATGATTGGCCTGCTGTCGCACCAGCACCCAATTGAGTAAAAATAAAACGTAGAAAATCAGGCGCACCTGCGCCTCCTAAATCATTTCCCCAATTAATTACTGCATCGTAACGGTTATTATTTTCCAACTTCATGCCTGTGTACATGTGGCATCCATTATTATAAAGCGTACCTAAATCCATCCATGTTTGGTAACCTATATTTGCGCCCATGAATGGCCCTATGTGCAATGCTGTTTGCGGCACTGTCAATCCTACTGCCGGGTCATAGTTGATGCCTATTTTTGTTACATTAGGCACTATAATAGCTGCGGCTGCATTTACTTGATTTCCGTTCGATACTATCAGCCTTGGTTGCAATGCATTATTGGTTCCAGCATTATTGCCTCTTCCCCATAAATATAAATCAGCCATATTTGCTTCAACATTAAAAATATTATTTGCTCCACCATTACCATATAAATTACCTATGTTAGTTGCACCTTTAAACATGCTCCAAAGCGGAGCCACACCTGCGTTATTGTCAGTGCGAAAAACGGTACTTAATGTAGTGCCATTTACCTGAAGTTGATTTGTTGGAAGGGGTGTGCCTATGCCTACAAGTCCGTTGCCGAGGATGGTCATGCGTTGGGTGTTATTTGTAAAAAAATTAAAGTCCCCAAGTGGCACTGTACCCATATTAATATTATCTGTACCGCTTGGATTTAAAATATTAAATTTTTCTCCTGCAGTACCGTTATTACTCAACATGCGCCAAGCATGTGTTACCCCTGCAGGGCCATCCGTGCGGAATACTTCGCCAAAGTTTATCGTATAATTCGTTGATGCAGTTATAAAATTAGTGTTCACATGCAATGCGGAGTTTGTGTTAACTCCCGAAGGAAAATTACCAATGCCAACGCCTCTAATTATAGGTGCTGTTCCCATAAATTCACCAAATGTTGCTGGTGTAATTTGAAACTGTGCATTTATTAGTGTCGAAAATAAGATTGCTAATGCAAGCAAGCCTATTTTTATTTTATTATTTTTTTCCATTTTGTATTATTTAAAATTATTGATTTTTATAAATTTTATTGATTTAGTTTTTGAGAATTTATTTTCTTTTAATTGGATAAAATAAATACCTGAAGAAAGATTTTCTACATCAAGTTTTATTTCATTCAAATAGCTAATCTGTTTAAATAAAACATGCTTGCCATCTACATTAAAAATAGCCAACTGATTGTATTTGCCTTTTAAATTTGTGAGCATTAATTCGCCTTCAACTGGGTTAGGAAAAAATTTTATTTCTAACTTACCGTTTTCTGCAATTCCATTTCCACAGATGTATGCATTGGGGTTAAAATAGTTTGTGTTAAAATTTGGAAACTGCTCTTTGCATATTCGACCATTGAATGTTAAAGGAAAAGTTTGATAATTGCATGCGGTTCCGTAGTTATTGGGATTTTGAATATACCCTATAGAATCTTGATAATAAAATGCTACTTTTATCCCCGCATTCTTATTTAGTTGCAATCCAAGCAACTCATTGTGAGCATAACTTACCCAGTATATAATATTTTTTGAATTGACAATTAATTGCGAATCGTTACTATTCAATTCGTATTGTGAAATATATCTCCCAACAGGATTTGGAAGCCCTGAAAACACTATATATAGTTTACTATTGTCTGGGGAAAATGCACAACCATATTCTTGCGAGTCTGTTGATAAAACGACCATATTATCTAATTCTCCAGTAATTAAATCAAAATCAAAAAGCCTTGACCCTTTGCGTAAATTTACAAAACATAATTTTTCTCCATTAGGAGAAAAGCACATACTTCCTGCATTACCAACGGGTGTCCACACGGGTAGTGTATCACCAATATTTGTAATAACAGGCACAGTATCCACACCCAATGCATTTATTTTATAAGCATAAAAGGCATTTACGCTGTAAGCATGTGCCACTATCCAAAAATCAATGCCATCGCAATGGCGCGTTACAGCAAGTTGCTCGCTGCTTGGTGAAAAGAGTTGCACGTTCTTTTGTATAATAGCACCTAAGCCATTGTTTGCATTTACATTTATTACGGTGTAGCGCAAGCCATGCGTACCAAAATTTTCCCAACAGTCAACAGTAAATAAATAATAGATACTATCGTTGCCCGGGTTGGGCACTATGGCTGCTCCGTTGCTGCTGCTTTCGCAACCTACATCAAATCCATTTGTCATCATTATGTGGTTTTGGTTCCACACAGTATCACCATCGGTATAAAATAAAAGATTGCCTGCTGTATCACTCATTACTGCACATGCCTCGCGTTGACTCATGGGGCTTAGTGTATCAAGAACAGGTACACCGCTACTATAATCAATTCCAATACCTTCGCCAAAGTACCAATGGTTTGTGCGTTTAATTTCAGAAGTCTGAGCAATCAAAATATTGATAGAAATAATTTTCAACGAAATAAGTACGATTAGATTTTTCATTTTTTATATTTTTTGAATACACTAATATACGGAGTAAAAAGGAATAATGTGGTTGCATACGTAAATAAATTTAGGCAACTTCAGTTAAACACAAATTATAAAAACAAATTGGGGCGTTTTATTTTTGCCTTATAGCGCTATAGAATAATTTACACCAGAGTTGGTTGCTGTGCGATATTCAATTCCAAATAGGGAGCCATCGGTTGCTGTTACACCAGTATTATCATTTGTAAACTGATGAAAGTTACTTCGTTTAAAATTCAAGTGCTGATGCAGTAAATTTGAAGCAGTAAAAAAATCAAAATCACCAATGCCTACAAAACCATCTGTTGTTGGACCATTGCCGGTGAGACCGCCTGCACCGTTGAAGATTCGCATGCGAGGATTTGCATTGGTGCGGAAATTTAAATTTGCAAGTCCTTGGCATCCAACATAGTCACTAGCACCAACAGTTGAATTTCCTAATAATCTCCATTCAATTTGAGCTATAGATGCCTCACAAACTATTGTGAGTAACATCAAACAAACAATTTTTTTCCTACGTTTAATTTTTTAGTGCTTTATAAATATTTTAGAAACTTGTGTAGTGTTATTTTGATAATATATTTTTGCAAAATAAATACCCTTTGCTAATTTGGAATGTAATTCGATTTTACTATTTGAAAGTTTGCCATCCGTTTGATAAACAATTTTTCCATCGCTGCTCCACATAGAAATTTTTCCAATTGAGCAATTTGATTCAAAGTTTAATT
Source organism: Bacteroidota bacterium (assembly GCA_016717325.1). Lineage (GTDB taxonomy): Bacteria > Bacteroidota > Bacteroidia > AKYH767-A > OLB10 > JADKFV01. The sequence continues at coordinate 55,188 of JADKFV010000006.1, forward strand.
CAAATGCATCATTTAATTCAAAACGAACATCGCATTTATTCAATCCTATTACATTTATTGATAACGAAGTGTCTTCAACTACTGAAACATCATCAATGAAATAATATGCTGCATAAAAATTTACATTATTTGGATATATTGAATCAACTTGAGTAATTGAATTATCATAGAAGTTTCCTATGGTTATAAATTTTTCTCCCCCTGCAGCTATGTATTCCCCATTTATCTGAAACCAATTCATTGTATCCGTGAGTAAAAAACCACCAATGGAATTTATTTGAGGAATAAAATTTATATTACCTGCGCCTAATGCCAATAAAGAATCCTTTGTTAAAGCTGCTCCAAGTTTATCAACTTGATAATTTGCCGCATCTGCAGTTGAAGCCCAAAAACTAATTTTATATTTCTTTCCTGTTTTTAACGAGTTAGACAATTCTATTTCAATATATTCTCTTCCATTATTCTGCTCCCAACAAAAAAGGCCACAATATGCACCTCCAGTTTTTGCAACTTGATATCCAACTCCGGGATAATTTAATTGCGTACCACAACCGATTAAGTTATAAGGAGTAAAATAATCAGGTGTACCGTTAGTTGGATTAAACCATGGGTAACATACCATTTGAGGGTATACTGTTTGCCCACAATTCAAGGTATCTTCAAATGACCAATTGGGCACAAGGTTTTGCTGAGCAAACCCTAAATTAGAAGAGACTAAAAAACAAAATAACAGTAATTTTTTCATTTTGAGATTTTTTAAAATTTACTCAAAAATACAATTGTTACTTGCAATATGTTTGTAAAGATATAAAATGAATTAACGTGTGCAACACGTCTGTTGCCCAATATTTATGTACAGGTAAGAATCTTAGCACCCAAAGTAAAGTTGAGGTGTCGGAAAAGTCTATCTATTTAAAAAAATTTGGATTACATATTAAAAAATTGCGTGAAGCTAAAGGGCTAACACAATTTCAAGTAAGTATTGATATGAATAAAGGTAGACAAAGTCTTTAACGTATAGAAACAGGAAGAACTAACCCGACAATTTTTTACCTCAAAGAATTAGCTGCTGCTCTTGATATAAAATTAAAAGACTTGACGGATTTCAAATATTAGTTTTTCTCTCATTATCACTTATCTTCAACTCCATCAAACCTTTTTGAGATTCCAAAATAAAAGCCATTAAATGTTGTCGTCATTTTCGGCTGTAATAATTATTTTGTTGGCAGGAGGAGTTCTAACATTAACTGTGAGTATATATGTTTGTATAAAAAGGAATTTAAAAAAAATTTGGCTGGTTTTAGCCACTTTATTCCATCGCCTTATTCTGTAGGAATCAAAGACTCAAAAGTCACGCACAATACAATCTTCCTAAAAACAAAACAGCCCGACAAAAGCCGGGCTGTACAATGTTTTTGAACCGAAAATATTAATAATCGTTGCGCGGACGCCTGTTATTATTAAATCTGCGTTCTCCACCACCGCCACCGCCACCGCCTTCTGTGCGAGGGCGAGCTTCTGTAGCAGTCATAGCGCGACTGTTAAGTTCCTGCCCGTTCAATGCATTCATCGCGTTACGCGCTTCGTCATCGTTAGGCATTTCAACAAAACCGAAGCCTTTGCTTTTACCGGAGAATTTGTCGTTGATTATTTTAGCTGAACTTACGGCTCCGTAAGTGCTAAATAATTCTTGAAGCTGTGCTTCGCTTACCTTGTAGTCAAGGTTACCAATGTAAATGTTCATCTTATAGAAATTAATTAATACGAGTGCAAAGAAAACCTTTTACTTTTTATAAACAAATTTATTTTAACCTTTATTATTGGGCTAAAAACGAAGGTAAAAGTCCTTCTTAAAGGACTTTAAGGAAAACAAAGTGTTTTTTGTGAGATTATTTTTGGGATTCAGCCCGTGTTTCCATCCCTTTATGGTATTTTTGAACCGAAAATTTTCTTTCTTTGATTTTGAATAATCCTTCCATTTGAAGACCACATCATGTACGCCATAGTAGATATAGAAACCACGGGTGGTCACGCTTCGGCAAATGGTATTACCGAAATATGTATTCTAATACACGATGGCCATAAAGTAATTCACCGTTACGATACGCTCATCAATCCGCAAATTTCTATTCCTCCGTTTATACAATCATACACCAATATCACCAACGAAATGGTAAGCAATGCACCAGTGTTTGGCGATGTAGCTTCCGATATTTTTGATTTGTTGCACGATAAAATATTTGTGGCCCATAGTGTAAATTTCGATTACACGTTTATACAACATCAATTGAAGCAACATGGCTTTACACTCAATGCTGCGAAGCTTTGTACAGTGCGCCTTAGCCGAAAAATATTTGCCGGCTTTCCTTCGTACTCGCTTGGAAACCTTTGCGCCCAATTGGGCATCACTGTCGAAAACCGTCACCGTGCGGGAGGCGATGCTGATGCCACAGCAATTTTATTTTCGATGCTGTTGCAAAATGACACCGAAGGCCACATCACCCAAATGAAGAAAAAAACAAATGGTGAGATATACCTTCCGTCACATTTAAACAAAGAGGAGTTCGATAAATTGCCACACAGCCCGGGAGTGTATTATTTTTACGATAAGGATGGGAAAATAATTTATATAGGTAAGGCAAAAAATCTACGCAAACGTGTTGCAAGCCATTTTTCGAATAACTCGCCACGAAAACGCAAACAAGATTTTATAAAAAACATCACCAATATTTCTTTCACATTATGCACTACCGAATTGATGGCAATTATTCTCGAATCGATAGAGATAAAACAACACTGGCCACAATATAATCGTGCACTAAAGTTTAATGAAAAAACATATGGTGTATACGACTATTGCGATCAGGCCGGGGTTATAAGACTTGGTATAGATGATTTGAAAAAAAACACCGTGCCGGTTATGACTTCACATAATGTGGGAACCTTGCAACTAAAGTTATGGGAGCTTGTAAAGCAATATGATTTGTGTCCAAAGTATTGCGGGCTACTCACTGCTGAGCAAATTGGAAACCACACATGCGCAGGATGTACATTGAGTGCAGATGAATATAACAAAACGGTGAATGAGGCGATTGATAAACTGATAAATACCCAAGCAACTTTTGTAATTACCGAACCAGTTTATTTAAACAACCAAACTTGTGTGTACATGGTTGATGAAGGAAAATTTTATGGTATGGGTACATTGGAAAACAATAGTTCATTACAGGATAAGGAGCAGTTAAAGCAATTTCTAACCCGGTATAAATCAAATGCATTTGTCGAAGGAATGCTTATTCGACTTGCCGAGAGTATGAATTGTATTGTTTACGAAAAGTAGTTTGGTTTTAAAAAAAACTAAACGTACTTTTCGTAATGCCGCACTTTTTTGTTTTTCATTTTTGAAAACAAAAGCAGTATCGGCATATTTGACGATATGGTAAACAAAGAATAATTATTTATTGTTACACTACCGTTGCATTGATTACTTTTGCAAAAAGATAAATTTTAAAAAATATAAATATGGCTTTCACACTTCCTTCGCTGCCTTATGAGTTAGCAGCACTCGAGCCGCACATCGATGCGCGCACCATGGAGATACATCATGGTAAACACCACAATGCTTATGTTACCAACCTGAACAATGCAATTGCCAACACCCTGGCTGATGGTTTGAGCATTGAAGAAATATGTAAAAATATTTCGCAATACAGTATGCCTGTTCGTAATAATGGTGGCGGGCACTACAACCACAGTATGTTTTGGCAAATAATGTCGCCAAAAGGCGGTGGCGCACCAACAGGCACATTGGGCGATGCCATTACAAAAACATTTGGCAGTTTCGATGCTATGAAAGAAAAATTTGCCGCTGCTGCCACTACGCGTTTTGGTAGCGGATGGGCATGGCTCATAAAAAATGATGCCGGTGAACTGGCAATTTGCAGCACCCCAAATCAAGACAATCCGTTGATGGATATTGCCGAAGTGCGCGGCACTCCATTGTTAGGCATTGATGTATGGGAACACGCATACTATTTGAACTATCAAAACCGCAGACCCGATTACATTGCTGCATTTTGGAATGTAATAAACTGGGAAGAAGTAGCTCGCAGAGGAGGAATGTAATTCATTATATTCTACACAAAAAAAGGTTGTCTGTTTTAGACAACCTTTTTTTATGCTTGGAATTTTTTTGATCAGCTTGAGCGCTACTCATTATTATTGTCAGGTGTATGTTTTGCAAATCCGCTTAAAGTTCTTAGTAGAAAAACCGCTCACTATTTTTTAGAATCCTGTTTGCAAAATTTAGTTTGGTAATTCACATTTGGCCCTAAAATATTTGCATAATAAATACCGGCCTTAAGTGCAGATATATCAAGTTGGTGATTGGCGTTTACTAATTGCTGAGTGAATATTTTTTTTCCTGTTATATCGTATACGGTTACTGTTGCATTTCCAAAATCGCCTTCGAAAAATAATTTTTCATCTGCCGGATTTGGATATGCCTTTGTTTGTGTTTTTGTCTCCTCCACATCGGCCTTTTTTATTAATGATCCAATAATATTATAACAAAACAATTGCCTTGAACTATGCCACTCCTGCTGAGTTCCTTTACCCGTTTTACCACCGCCCAAAGCATATAATAAAGGTGGATTTACTTTACTGTTTAGCTTGCCACGGAAATTCTTATAGTCGATAAATTCGGCAACCATGCCGGGGTAAATATTATCAACATAAAAGGTATCTTGAAAAGATATTGCCGCATTGGCGGGATTCAAAAATGCCGAAAATCCTTGTGTTCCTATACAATCAATATAAGATTGACCATTATAATATTTAAAAAAATTGGTGTATAAACCCCCGGTTACAAATAAGGCGGTTGCCGCAGTTCCGGTTTTTCCATTAGTAGTAATATGATATAAGCTTAAAGGCCGCGCTAGTGGCTGACTTATCAACTTATTATAACTTCGTAACCCGGCAGTGCTGTATTTTAATATCCTTCGTGCATCCGCCAATACATAAGAAGCACCATTTGCAGCATCTACTGTCATTGAAGTAAAAGCATAATTTACATTTGATGCTGATAATTGTCGTGCCCATTGCAAAACGCCAATGCTATTTATTTTAAGCAAAACGCCAAAAGATCCACTGCTATTGTTTCCGGTACCACCAACATAAAAAACATCGTTTACAACTTTTAATTCCTTTGCTTCATCGGAGTAATTTCCATTAGCATAATTGTACAAAAAGGTCCAACTGATATTTAATGACGAATCCAATCTTTGTACAAATAACTCATCGCTGTTTATATTGTTGTCTATTCTTCCCGCGGTGGCAAATCCGGTAGAAGTTATTTCTCCACTCGTTATAGCGGCATTTTCGTACAACGCATATTTTAATAATGCTCCATTACTTTTTCTATATTTTAAAACCACTCCACCATCATCAGTATTTCCACATACATAAAAATAACTTGTGCTCATACCACAACTTACAGTTGTTAAATTCCAGAATCTTTTTTTATAAAGGAGGTTTAAGTCGCTATCGAACTTCAAAAGAAAACTTGACATTCCTGAATTGCCAACTGCATATACATTGCCAGCATCATCCACTTTCACAAATGCTCCTTCGAGCATTTTTGGCGATTGGGGTGAGCCAAGTGTAACATTATCATCTGCAAATGTGAATGTGGCAATAGTGTCGCCATTGGCATCTATTTTCGTTATGTCAATTACTCGCATTACAGGCGTTATTCCATTTGGATCAGTGACTGATCGTGCACCAATAACATATGCATGGCCTGATGAGCTAAAATCAACATCGAGGTAGTTTGCGTTTCCGGCTCCGTTTGGGTAAGAGGTAACAATGTCTTGATTTTGCAACCACTTTAAGCTTTGACATTTCGCACCGATAAAAAATACGGTGAAAAATAATGTTACAAGAAGTTTTTTCATCTTTTTTAGTTTTTAATATTTAGTAACTAAAGCATCCTAAGTAAGGACAATAAAAATGTAATGGTATTTAGATGTCAAATGTAGTAAAGAAAACGATAATTAATTCACAATCATTTTCAACATTTCTGTTGAACCCTTTATTTTCAGCTTCACTGTATAACATCCCGGAGCAAAACGATTAGCATCGAAAGAATATTTGTTTTCTCCTTCGGTGGCCGATATATTTTCGGTGTAAACTTTTGCGCCAATGATATTGTAGATTTCAAAATACGCATCATTATCATATGTAAATGATGTGAACTGAATTGTTGTTAATCCGTTTGTTGGATTGGGTAACAATTGCAAATCGGAAATATCGAAAGGCAATCCTTCTTTGGTGCAGGTAAAAGAAACCGGATGCTTGGCCAATACACTTTGGCCGCAAGCGTTTATTGCCCGGCACGATATTACACCGTTAATGCTTCCCCAATTTACAACAATAGTGGAGGTGCCTTGTCCACTTACAAGCGTACTACCCGAAACAATAGTCCAAACATAAGATGTAGCACCAATCACAGGAGTAATAGAATAAGTAACTCCCTGTTGGTATTGACATGCGTAATTAGAACCCAATATTTTTGGCTGTGAAGGCTTTGCAACAATATTTAACTGCTGATCGGCACTTTGGCCGCATGCATTAATTGCTCTCACTTTTATTTTTCCCGAAGTGGTAAAGCTATTGGTAAAGTTTACGGCAATCTGTGTGGTGCCTTGTCCACTTACAATATTGGCACCTGCGGGCACTGTCCAAAAATATGATGTGGCATAGGTAACAGGATTTATATTGTAATTTTTATTTGTGCCGTTACACAATCCATATGTTTGCCCGTTAATAATGCCGGGAGTATGCGGAACCGAACCAATAGAATATTTAAAAACACGCACCGCACTTGAACCACATAAATTTATAGCGGCCACTGTAATTGTATTTGCATTTGCGGTATTAGAAAAACTAACGCTTATTGAAGTGCCTCCCTGCCCGCTCATAATAGTAGCACCTGCGCCTGCAGTCCACAAATAACTCGTGGCTCCGGGTACACCTACTATAGAATATATGTTACCACTGCTATTGCGGCACACTGGCGAAACTCCGGAAATTACGCCCGGCTGTGCAGGGGCACCGCCCGAATTCGAAACTGTGGCAATACCAGTTTTTGTACATCCATTGGCATCAGTAACATTAACTGTATACGTTCCTGCGGCCAAGCCAATATTCGTTGATGTTGTTGATCCATTGCTCCATAAATAATTGTACGGTGAACTGCCTCCGCTTACAATGGCCTCAACCTGCCCACTATTAGCAACCCCACAGGAAACATTGGTTGTGTTTAATGTTACGTTAAGTGCACCCGATTGTGTAATTGTGTAACTGCATGTTGCAGTACAACCATTGGTATCGGTTGCAGTAAGTGAATATGTCCCTGCAGCAAGCGATGAGATACTGGCACCGGTAAATCCATTGCTCCACAAATAAGTATAGGGTGAGGTACCACCGGCAGCAATAGCCTGTGCTGTTCCATTATTGGCGCTTAAGCATGTTACATTTGTACCACTGCAATTAACAGACAAAGGCATTGATGGTTGAGAGACAATGCGTGAGCAACTGCTTGTGCATCCTTTTGCGTCCGTAACTATAACAGTATACGTACCTGCATACAATCCAATTGCCGATGAATTTGTAACTCCATTGTTCCAAACGTAAGTGTAAGGACCGGTACCACCTGTTACGCTAACAGAAACTACACCGGTATTGGATCCATTACAGGCAATGTCTGTTCCGGAGCAAGTGGCAACAAGCGGAGCAAGTGGCTCAATTATTTGAATAGTAATTGTGGTATCGCAACCCGGAATATTTGTGACCGTTACGGTATAAAATCCAGCCACGAGGTTCGTTTGGTTTTGTGCCGTAGAGCCATTGCTCCAATTAAATGTATGATTGCCCGGTGTGCTAGTAGTAAGAATAACAAAAGCATTGTTGCCACCAAAACAATTCACATTGTTTTTCAGCACTGCAACCTGAGGTATTATACAACCACATACTTGTACATCGGCAACAGTAGTAGCGGTGGCCGAGCATCCTTTTGTATCTGTAACTGTAACAGTATACGTACCGTTCATTGTGAGGTCGGCAGGAGAGCGGACAATATTTTGCAAAGTAGATGAATAGGCATTTGGGCCCGACCATGAATAAGTGATGCCACCTGTTCCTGTTATGTTCAAATCGTTGCCATAACAAACGGGGCTATTGGTGCCGGCAGATGGATTTGGCAAAGGATCTATGTTTATTATGATGCTATCAATTACGGCATTGCACGAACCCACAGGATCATCAGTGGTGAGGTACAAGGTTACTTTTCTGTTAGCAGTATCATTTGGCGAAAAGAAGTAAGTAGTGGCTAATAAAGTATCATTTGCAAAAGTACCGCTACCACTTGTTGTCCATGTTGTTGAAATCACATTTGCGCTGGCACTACCTGTCAACACTGCATTCTTATCTGCACATAATACTAAGGTATCTGCGGTTACATCCACCGAGTAATGAGGATTGTACCATACTATCATACTGTCCTTTAAATAACTGCATTCGTTTGCAATATCTATCAACTGGAAATACAATTTTGTGCTACCGGTTGCAACATCAGCATTAGAAGCATTGTAGATTGCAGCACCAAATAGTTGATTGGTAAAAGTTCCGCTTCCGGTAGTTGTCCATTGAAAAGAAACTGAATTGAAAGTATATGTATTAGTAACAATGGACGATATAACATATGTTAAGGTATCACCACAGGTTTCTGCAATTAAATCGACATTGGCATATTTATACTTTATAATAATGTTATCGCCCACAGCGGAACAAGGGCCTGCAGGGTCGTCACTTACCAGAGATAAAAATATATATCCGTTGCTTCTGTCTGCCGCTGATAAAGTGTATGTGGCATTAAGGTCGTGAATATTACTAAAGATTCCTCCACCCGCTGATGACCATGTGACTTGTGTTGCATTAGAAAAAGAACCATTCAAAGTGGCGATAGTATCGTTAATACCACACAGTACAATATCATTTCCTGCATTAACGGAATAAGCCGGATTGAGCCACACTTTCATTGTGTCGGCTGTGAAAGTGCAAATGCCGTTTGGGTCGATTGGCGTAAGAATAATGTTTACAAATCCGGCTACACTATCAGCAACAGAAAAAGTATAGGTGGTAGCATATGCATTTGGATTTGCAAAGTTGCCGGTACCGGTTGAAGTCCACAATGGGTTGGCACCAAAACCCGAAATTGTCCCCGACACATTGAATGTGCTATTCACACAGGCTTCGGCAGGGCCGGCATCGGCAATGGCATTTGGGTTATAATAAATGGTAATGTTATCGGCTTCAATACCACATGGGCCTGACGGATTATCGCTATTCAAAAAAAGAGTTACCACTCCTGCAAGAGAATCGTCAGTCGAAAAAGTGTAGGTGGTAATCAATGCTGTAGAATCGCCAAAAGTTCCAGTGCCGTTTGTTGACCATGTTGCACTATTTGCCGTGCCTCCAATTGTACCGCTCAAATTTGCAACAAGTGTATTGCACAATATCATGGATGATGGTCCGGCATTAACCGTTGCCGGAGTATCGACCACCACGTTCATAGAAGCTGTATTGCTGCATCCATTCGAATCGGTATAAGAATAGGTAACCGTATGAGTGCCCAATCCGGCCATGGAAGGCACCCAATAGCATTGAAAGAAAACACAAAATACGCCAGTTCCGCTGTAACTGCCACCTACGGGCATTCCATAACTGCTGCCAATCAATCCGTTTATATTGTTTCCGTTTAAGCAAACATGGTTGTTATCGGCAGGATAAAATGGATTGATGCTGACAACAGGTAAAGGATTTACAACTACAGTTACCGATGCAGAACTTGTGCACCCACCACCTCCGGTAACCGTACATGTATACGTACCCGAAGTGCTCACTTGTGCAATTTGCGAAGTAAGCGCCATTGCTCCAAATATAATTGGCATAACCGGCACCGGCATCTAAATTGCGCACTGTGCCTATGCAAAAAGATAAGGGTCCATCGGCAACAATTATTGGCACTGTTCTAAAGGATGCATAAATAGTATGTGGGCCATTTACATTGTTAAATGTATATGTGCCAGGATTTCCAATATAATTACCATCTACAATTACACTGTCAATCAGATAGCAATTGCCCGGAGTGATGGTGTAAGTCTGACTTGCAAACTGATTAACATTGGTAACCCCCGATGGTGTAACAGTGCCATTAGCCCCCGATGTTGCAGTGATAGGAAAGGTAATGACTTGATATGTAACATGAATAGTATGATCTACCTGCACATTTGCAAAAGTATATGTGACAGTGCTATCGACATAAATACCATCAACAAAAACGCTATCGACTTCGTATCCCGAATTGGGATTAAAATTAAAAACCTGTGTTGCATTGTATACAACCGATACAACGCCTGATGGCGAAATATTTCCATTGGCACCCGAAGTAGCTGCTATATTTAAATTGGGTGGATTGCCGGCACGCAATACAATACTATTGGGGCGATAAAAAATATTCCATACCAATCCCCCTGGAATGCTGGCACCATTTATTGTAGAAAATGATCCCACTCTGTTGTTGTGCGTTTCTATTATTACGCTGTCGCCAAGGCCGGGTACAAATCCATTTATCAAACTTATATTTAATGTGCCATTTATCGAATCGGTGCGCGTGCTGTAGTTGTTTATTATTTGGTCATGCTGCGTAATAGCAGTAAGGCCTCCAATTTGAATATTCCAAATTGCAGTGTTTGTGTTTTTGATTGTAGCATCTATCGATAACCCGGCCGTTGTACCTCCCGGTGAAATGGTGCCTGCATTGTGCAGGTTTGTGTTTTCAACCAACAGCATTGAGTTGCCATTGATAGTTGCTGCAGCATTATTTATAAATGAATTGCCATTATTATACAAAGGATAAAATAACGATAGCAAACCATTATTAATAAATCGGCCATCCATGCGGTGATAGCCATAGCATCCTGCACCGGGCAAGTTGCTTTTTACTATTCCAATATTTGCATTGGTCAGCGTTTTGCCGCTGGCCATATTGAACTGTGTGTAATTGCATCCATTGCTGGTAAATTCTATAAGCCCATTATTTGTAACATCATTATGGAAAATAATAACAGAACTGCTGTTCTGCCCATTGAACCTACAAATAGAATTTGCATTAGTGGTAAAATTTCCAGCATAAGTATTGGCCGAGTGAGATATTATAACACTATCTCTATTCTCCATAATTGCATTGATGGTATTGCCATAATTAAATTGCAATCGTGCATTATTGATAATGGGGTTTTGGTTTGAGTTCAATATACTATAATCGAAAAATGTAAATACATCGGGCATTTCGGTTACATTAATATTTGCAGTTGTTTGGTAGTAATAAACATTTCCTGTTGTAGGCGCAACACCAGTGCCTGTCAATGTTGTGGTACCACCAATGTAATTAAATGTACCGCCTTCAATATATAATTGCTTTGTTCTGTTGATAATAATACTGCCTGTATTTGTGCCGGTTTTTGCGCTTAGTAACCAATGCAAATCATAATTCAATTGCAAGGTCCCTTCATTATTCATTGCTCCGGTTAACACATGGTAACCATAACAACCGGCACCCGGCAAATCGCTAATTATAACTCCACCCACTGGATTTGTGAGAATTGTCGCTCCATTCATTTGCAAATTTGTAGCATTGCATCCATTGCTGGTATAACGTATAAGGCCATTGTTAGTCCAACCATTATTGAATGATATAACCGAGCTGCTGTTTTGGCCATTCAACACTAAATACGAATTTGCATTGGTAGTAAAATTCCCTGCATAAGTATTGGCCGAATGTGAAATTATTACACTATCTCTATTCTCCATATTTGCATTGATAGTATTGCCATAATTAAATTGCAATCTGGCATTATTGATAATAGGGTTCTGGTTAGAGTTCAATATGCTATAATCGAAAAATGTAAATATATCGGGCATTTCGGTAACATTAATATTTGCCTGCGTTTGGTAGTAATATATATTTCCGGTTATTGGCGCAACACCTGCACCTGTCAATGAAGTGGTACCACCATTGTAATTAAATGGGCCGCCTTCAATATATAATTGCTTTGTTCTATTGATAATAATGCTGCCTGTATTTGTTCCGGTTTGTGCGCTTAGCAACCAATGCAAATCATAATTCAATTGCAATGTCCCTTCATTATTCATTGCTCCGGTTAATACATGGTAACCATAGCAACCGGCACCGGGCAAATCGCTGAGTATAATTCCACCCACAGGATTGGTGAGAATTGCCGCTCCATTCATTTTTAAATTTGTGGCATTGCATCCATTACTTGTA
>JADKFV010000007.1 GCA_016717325.1 Bacteroidota bacterium
TATGATATAGTACTTGATACTACAAAAAACGGAGCGCTCGATTCTTTGAATATTGATTTCTATTATTTCGCATTTCAAAATTTATTAAGTAAACAAATACTTACACATATACCAAGGCATACAGTTACCGTTACACCAATAAACTGCATAATAAAGGATACAACTTTTGTTGTTCAAAGCGCGGATTCTTTGTACCCGCAAATAATATATGACCCATTGCAAAATTTAAAAATACGAGTAGCTGCATTTGAAAAGGGCGATACTATTCGCATACAATACAACACTGTGCGTTGTGCCGAAACTGACGAAGCCTCGTTATTGAATAAAGAAAAACATACCAATCATTGGAGATTTGAAACCAAGGGTTATCAACCTTGTGGCAAAGTTGTTACAGGTGCCAGGTTTACAAGCAACGAAAGCAAAGGCCCTGGCAATTACAATTTGCATCAGAAGTTATCATTTTCCCATCGGTTATAAGTTTACTTGGGCCAAATGGCGTTGGCTATGGTGACTCTACCGATTTCATAATGCAAACCAACCAACTTATGCCACATTGGGTTGGCAACCACCAAATTTTTGGATGCGATACCAGCGATGACATAAATAAAAGTGCAACCCACGTGGTGGGTTAAAGCAAAAATATTTATGGATAAAGGATTGCGAATAAAAGATTACAATACCAATGTTTATTTGTTGCGTACTACCAAATGGGCTCATTACCATTCGACCAAAAAATTATTATACCACCATAAAGCCCGGTAATTGCGATTCGGGGGCGTATTATTTTTATTGGGATTTGGACAGCACTTTACTGCAAGTATTAGACAGTGGCAATTTCTTTTTTCGGGTGCAGGCTTGTTGCCCTGCCGTTGAGGGCAAAGCAAATCATGTTGAAGTGCGTTTTTATTTAATGCCACTTCCAAATATTAATTGCGATACTTTAACTTATGTTGCAACACATGACACAGCACCTACACCAGCAAAAATAGACACCAATTTTATTCCGCTATCATCGGTAATGCACGATATAAATATACTGTGCCCGGGTTGTGTAGTGCCAGGTGCTATTGCCGCAACAAGTTTCATGGTGCGCAAATCGCTTGGCTTGCAAGATGCCAATAACAATGGCTTTGCCGACAATGGGTTAATTAAGATTACCGATACATCGGCATGGTACAATAATTTTAAACCTTTGCTACAAACAAATTTTTCTACCTATGGCGATTCGGTTGCCGATTATGTTACTATTTATTTTCAAGATGGTGATGCCGGAGGAGGAGGAGGATATACGTATGCACAAATGTTGAACAACGATGCCAAATTTCACTTTATACAAGTGAGTAAGAATTTGCTAAAAAATTCTGCAAAAATGGGATTGATACCCACAGGCATCACTTTTTATGTTGATACAAATATAAACACAAGCAATTGTTATAACTGTGGAGAATTTAAAGTGGATACCACTTGGTCAACTATGGCACAAGTAACTGTAGGTGTAAACGATTTGCCAAATTATATTGTACAAGATACGGATAATTTCCTTTTTAGTTTTAGCGATACTGCTGCCGATGTCACCTATATCAACAATGCAAACAATACATATACAGATTCAATTTATCCGTTCACAAGTATAAATGCCAATCAACGCTATCGCCTTAAAGTAAATTATATAGAGTGTAAAACATTTGATGCCATTAATAAAGGTTCAACGCAAACCGCTGTCGATGTTACACATAAAATGGCAATAAATAATGAGGCAACTTTTTCGGGCATAAAGCAAACAGATATGAGCCACGATGTGTATCCTAATAACTTAGCTGCTGTGTACGCTGCGGGTTGGTCGTTTATTGCACAGCAAGGATTCGATACCGTAAATCAAACTTTTGCAAACACATACAGTTGGTGGTGCCAACAAAATGGTACTATACATTACGGTGTATCTACCGATAAATATGTAGATGGATTTCAAAATTTTAGTACCACGGTGGCATGTGGTGCAGTGGCAACAATAAACGAAACAGTGCGCTCGGCCGATGGATTATTTGATGCTTTCCCATTCGAATACAAACCGCCAAGTTTATTTTTTGGGCAAACAAATTATACTATTCCAAGTGGCTTAACAGTTGATTCGGTAAAGCAGCAAAATGTGTATCAGCAAGTGGGAGGTACATACCAGGCAACTCCAAAAGATACAGCAATAGCTTTTAATATAGCAGGGAATACAATTACAATCAACCAAAGCAATGCCTTACCATTTGCATGTGTGCCCGATTCTGATGCAGCTTCATTTCTTGCAAATAATATTGCTTTTGCCGGGGATGTACATGTCAATAAAAAATACAATTATTACATGAGTACCGATTCATGCAACCTCACCATTTTGGATCCTGATGCTTGTGCTTCAATTGCTTTTACCGACACCATCGATATTCCATGTTTAGATGTTGCTTCGTGCGCCATACACGACACCGTATGTAATAGCAATACATACAGCGATACGCTATTTTTTCAAACCCATCTGCAAACTGCTATCTTACCAACAATTTACAAACCTGTTACCGATTCGGTTTGTTTTCTAGTTGCTATGAGCAATATAGAGGATAGCATATCGCCCGGTGGTTTCTTATTTATTTATATTCCATCGGCATTGCAATACTTTTTTAGCAACTGGCACTTTACCAATGCACAAAATCAAATTGTGTATGCTACAAATGGAATTATACCTGTGAGCCAAATTTTGGGAATTAACAAAACCGATACCATTACATTGTGTGCCTACATGAATAGTTGCTTAACTGCCGATACTACCAGGTTTAAAATTTATACCGGACTGGATTGTAGCGGATACCCTGCCGATAGTGACGCAGTAATGCAAAGTTGCGACCTCGATTCGGTTGAAATTACTTTACAAAAAGCCAATCCGTTTTTTATACACCGGAGGCAAAGTAAATAACAATGCCACATACACATTGTGCGATACACTTGTGCGCGATATTGATTTTACCGTAAGGGCGATAGTGGTTTTATTTACCCCACACAAATAACAATAGACAGCTTACCACCACATTTGAATTTAGTACAAGTGGTGCTTGCAAATTGCAATACAAACGATACTGTAATTTTAATCGGTAGTAATGGCTATCCTATTGATAGCAATATTCTAAATCAAATTGGAATTTACAATGGTGGCGGAATGAGCATTGGCACAGTCAATTGTTTACGTGCACATATATACTTGGTTCCCGAGTGTGGGTTTCAAGATTCATCGCACCACATAGTTACTCTTAGCGGCCATACTTTTTGTGGCGACCTTGTAAGTGCAACCGACACCAGCGAAGCCGTTTTTGCTTGGAACGATTCAAGCCATTGCACCGATTGCTTCACCATACAAAAAATTGCAAGTGCTGCAACGGTTAATGTTGGCTATACTGTAACTACACCATATACGTTTGTGGTAATAATGGGACACAGCAAACGGTAACCCTTACCGAATTATTTCCAGCAACTTTCAATTTTATAAATAATATACCAAACACCGCTATAATACCCGCACAAGGTTGTGATACTTTTTTGGTAACAGGATTTTTTAACCAGCCGGGCAATTGCCCCGCAACACTAAACATTGTAACCGCTACAACCCCCGACACTAGCGTGACTGCAACAGCCTGTGTAGAAGTACAACCGCAATGTTTTATACCTGGCATAAATATTTTACCCGACCAAACTGAACTAAAAAACATTGGAAGTGTTTTTAATAACAGCACATTTTATGTAGCAGGTGTATTAATTATAGAAAACATGGGCGCAACATTTACAAACTGCACATTATATACAGCAGCAGGGGCAAACATAATTGTAAACAATGCAACTATAACACTGAACAACAGTTATATTATAGCATGCGATACTATGTGGCAAGGCTTTACCATGATGGCCGATGCATGGATACAAGCCAGATAGCTCTAACATAGAAGATGCACACATTGCCATTGACTTTGTTGGCAATGGTGGTTTTAAAATAACAAACTCAAATATTATTAATAATGTAACAGGTATAAATGTACCAGCCAATGACAGTTGCGATAAGCATAATGATATACAAGGTTATGTTACAGGCACAAAATTTGGTTTATTTAAAACGCAATTTGCGCCCGACTATATAAACCAACCACCACATGGCATAAAACCATTTACAGGAATATCTATGGTTGATATGCTATTTACACTTGGCGATAACAACGCATCAAAAAATACCTTCCATAATTTGAATTGTGGTATAGTAGCTTGCCAAAGCGATATTAAAATATACAACTCTACGTTTGACAATATAGTGCAAGATAATTTTTACGCACACCCTTGGCGCGGCACGGCAATGGTTAGTTTGAGTGGCTTGTGTGCATTACCCGGCACCTTGACAGTGCACCCCAACGCTGCAAACAATATTGTTGCCAATGGCCACCGTAGTGTATATACCGACAATAGCAACATAGATATTAGTGGCACAAAAATGCTGAGTGTGGTGTATGGTATTTATACAAAATCGTGTAACCTTGGTTTATCGGCAAATATTGTTGCAAACACAATTACATCAAGTGCCATTGCAATAGATATGATAGACAATGCTGGTGCTACTACATTACTAGTAAATGGTAACACTATTAACATGACCGACCAAGGCTTTTGCACCGCTGTACGTGCAAGCGAAATTAGCAACAGCATTGCAAAATATATTATTTCCGACAATACCATTAATATGAAAACAATGGGGTGGGGTATAATGGCGCAAAAGTAAAACTATGCAATTATTACCGACAACATAATAAACCAAGCGCCAAGCTATCTTTACTTTTTACCGCCAGCGGAATAAATATACACACATGCGACAACATAATAGCATCGTGCAACGAAGTACATGCAACCATAAAAATGCACCCAAACACGCGGCTACGAAATAAACCAAAGCACCAACGGAAGCTTCGCTTGCAATAGTGTTGATAGCAGCAGCACCGGATTTTTATTTGCTGGCAGTTGCCTCGGCACAGTGTACAAAGGCAACAGCATGCGCAACAACGGTGTAGGTTTATACCTCAACACATTCGCAATATTCGACCCACAAACCCATGCAGGTAATATGTGGAGTGGCACATTTAATAGTGGCTACGATGCTGTGAATTTGAATTGGAGTAATCCATTGAAATTGTTAGCTTCATTAATAACAGTAGATAGTTTACTCCCAAAAATATACAAACCCACTGTGCCGTTAAACAATGTGCTGCCTCCATTTTTTGCTGATGATAACGGGTGGGTATTCCCAACTATTGGTGGTGGAAAATATGAATGTTTTAATGCAAATTATTGTATAGCAAAATTAACCGACACTATTGGTGATGCGGCTTTAAAATGTGCAATAGCACGGGATAGTATTTTATCGAGCGAACTTGAACAACAAACCAAATCGATTGCTAAACTACAGTTGTATAAAAACTTGAATCAAGATAGTATACAACAATTGAATAGTGATTTGATAGCGTTTAAAAATAATTACAAAGATTCTACCGAAGGTAAAATGTATGATTATTCAAACAAAACATCAATAGAAAATTATTTTACTTTATATTTTAAAAACCAATTGCAAAATGTGCATCAAGTTACCTCCAATATTGAAAGATAGCCTAGCATTTTGGAAAAAAAATATCAATACACTAAATGCAATTTCATTAAATATAAAACGAGATAGTATTTACAACTTGATAAATAATTATCAAAATTTGATGGCATCCATAAATGAGAAAATAGATTCGATTAAAGAAGTAAATATTGATGCCGCACGTATTATTAATAATGGAATTATACCAATCGAGATTTTAGAAACAAATTCAAGAAGTGTAAACGAATTTGAAATTCAATATCGAGAGCAAGGTGTGCAAGCCATCATCAACAGCTACAACGATTTATTTTCGATTGCAAATCAGTGCCCCTTTAGTGGAGGTGAAGCAGTTATTAAAGCAAGGATACTATTGTCCTTAGTACAGGATACAATTTTGTATGATGATGTTACAAGCTGCATGCAACAAGGGATATATCGAAGTGCAACTTATCCTACCGAGGACGCAAGTGATGTAATAATAAGCCCCAATCCGACCAATGGTTCTATTAAAATTACAACCCAAGTAATTGCAACCCAATTAGTTTTGTACGATATTTATTCCCAGCAATTATTTATAAAACACACTGATGAAAAAAGCCATCAAATAATACTTGATTTACACCAATACAACAATGGCGTTTACTACTTGAAAATAGTTTATTTAGATGGTAATGATGTTATAAAACCTATAATATTGTTGAAATGAAAAATGTAATCATTATCCTATTTGGTATTATCCTAATTCAAAATAGTTATGGTCAAGGGCTTAATCATTTATGGTTACTTGGATACAATCCAGGTTTAGTATATCCCAAAGGCAGAGCATTTATAGATAGCAATAATTTTAGCTTCGTTAACGACTATCGTAAAATGACATTTTATGGCACCCAAGCCACCATAAGCGACAGCGCAGGAAATTTCCTTATGAGTAGCAATGGAATTTTTATTGCCGATGCTACTAATGATACTATGGATAATGGCGATAGTTTAAACCCAGGTACAGTTGTTAATCAATGGTCCGATGGGCTTTTATATCCAAATGCAAATTTGTTTTTGCCTTGGCCAGGTGATACTACTAAATATATTTTATTGCATCATTCACTAGATGTTTCAACATCACATTGGTTTGTAAAAGAATTATTTAGTAGTACTATTGATATTATTTCTAACGGTGGTTAGGTTCAGTTTTAAATAAAACACCTTGTTTTGTACCGATAGTTTTAATGTCGGTTTTGCTTCAACCAAACATGCAAATGGAGTTGATTGGTGGATTGCAATTCAAAAGATAGTAGTGATGAGATCCTTTTGTTTTTATTTCAAAACTCTGGTGTTTCATTCCATTCGAAACAAAAACTGTATGTTCCATCTGTTAGTGAAAATGTGTCTCAAATGGTGTTTTCAAATCAAGGCAATAAATTCGCCTATCATATTTACACCTACGGTACAATGAACCAAAACTATGCGCTACTATTTGATTTCGATAGATGCACCGGTACATTTTCAAATCCACATCAAACACTATTAGATAAAGGTTATTTATGGGGCGATGCTTTTAGTGCAAGTGGAAATTACTTTTACACATGTAGCCGAAATTATATTTTTCAAATAAACACCACCACTTACGCTGTAGATACGGTAGCCGTATACGATGGGTTTCAATCGGCAAGTTTAGATTGCGATTTTTTTCATTTGTACCTTGCCGCTAATGGAAAAATATATATTACAAGCGGCAGTGGTGTGCAGCATATTGGGGTTATAAATAATCCTGATAGTGGTGGCATTGCATGCGATGTGCATCAACATTCCATTGATTTTGTAAACTTTTTACATGGTCGTTCGGTTCCTAACCATCCTAATTATTATTTGGGGTGTGATACTACACTTGGCTGTGGCTGCGCCACAAGTTACAATCAATATGAAATGGATGCAAGTAAATTTGTGATTTATCCTAATCCTAACAATGGTAATTTTAGCATTGGCTACAAAGCAATTGCAACAAGTTCTGTGCTTAAAATATTTGATGTAAATGGAAGAGAGGTTTATAAACAAAATTTACCACCTTGGAGTAATGAGCAAAGTGTAAGTTGTAAAAATATGGTGGATGGAATATATTTGGCGAGGATAGAAAGTGATGTTAGTAGTATTTCGAAACCAATAATATTATTGAAATGAAAAAATAATATTATTTTATTCTTGGTGTTCCAAATAACATCAAGCAATTCTCAAGGACTTAATCACGAATGGCATTTAGGATATTGGCCATTTAATTATAATAAAGGACGTGCACAGTTTACACTTACCAGTGATACTTTTTACACAGAATTTAGAAAGATGCCATACCAAGGCACCCAAGCCACCATAAGCGACAGCGCAGGAAATTTTCTTATGAGTAGTAATGGAATTTTTATTGCTGATGCTACTAATGATACAATGCTAAATGGAGGTGGGTTGAATCAAGCTATTATACACAAGTCAATGGCCTGATGGCTTGATATTAAACAATGCAAATGTGTTTTTGCCCTGGCCGAGGAAGTAAGTAGTACGCATTAATACATCATTCTGCACAATTTATGGTCTTTACTATCATGTAAATGATGTGTTTTAAGTACTATAGACATGAACCTTAATAATGGACTTGGTGAAATTATAAGCAAAATAATTTGGTTATTCATGATACAATAAATCAAGGAATAGCTGCCTGTAAACATGCGAATGGAAAAGATTGGTGGATAGTACTTGAAAAGAGGTTCTACAAAAGAGTTGTTAGTTTATTTATTTACTAAAAATGGACTAACTTTTAATAGCAAACAACAATTGAACATGCCAATACTTTTTGCCAATGTTGACCAACATTTGTTTAGTCAAGACGGCAAAAAATTTGGTATGCATATTTATACTTATGGTAGTACGATTCAGAATTATGCTATAGTTTGTGATTTTGATAGATGCACAGGAATTTTTTCAAACCCCAACCAAGTGCTATTAGACAAAGGATATTTGTGGGGTGATGCTTTTAGTGCAAGTGGAAAATACTTTTATACTTGTAGCAGCGGTTTTATTTTTCAAATTAATACAAGCACTTTTACTGTTGATACGGTAGCTGTATACGATGGATTTTTAAGTGCTGGATTGCCAGCAAGTTTTATGAATTATACCTTGCCGCCAATGGCAAAATATACATAACAAGCGGCAGTAGTGTGTAGCATATTGGGACTATAAATAATCCTGATAGTGGTGGCATAGCATGCGATGTGCAACAACATTCTATCGATTTTGTAAACTTTTTAAATTTCCGTAGCGTACCCAATCACCCAAATTATTATTTATAGGTTGTGATACTACACTTTGGCTGTGGCTGCGCCACCAGCTACAATCAATATACAATGGATGCAAGTAAATTTGTGATTTATCCTAATCCTAACAATGGTAATTTTAGTATTGGCTACAAAGCAATTGCAATAAGTGCTGTGCTTAAAATATTTGATGTAAATGGAAGAGGTTTATAAACAAAATTTCACCTTGGAGTATCAAAGTGTAAGTTGTAAAAAATGTGGATGGAATATATTTGGCGAGGATAGAAAGTGATGTTAGTAGTATTTCGAAACCAATAATATTATTGAAATGAAAAAAATAATTTTAGCGCATGAAAAATAAGTATTCCTATATGCCCATTTATTAATTCAAAGTCGATTGCTTCAAAAAACACTATCCACTACATTTTTATTTTTTTGTTGTGACAAGAATTTAATTGATGGATAGCTGCATGAGTAAAAAATAATTTTCGTCAATAAATTATAAGTGTCAAAACAAAAAGAAGAAACCCCGTTAATGAAACAATACAATGCCATCAAGGCAAAGTATCCCGATGCATTGTTGTTGTTTAGGGTGGGCGATTTTTACGAAACTTTTAATGAAGATGCTGTGCGTGCTTCATCCGTGCTTGGGATTGTATTAACCAAACGTTCGAATGGGTCAGCATCGGAAATGGATTTGGCCGGTTTCCCTTATCATGCATTGGATACTTACTTGCCAAAGTTGGTGCGTGCAGGCATGCGTGTTGCAATTTGCGATCAGCTCGAAGATCCCAAACTTAGCAAAACTATAGTAAAGCGCGGTGTTACCGAAATAGTAACCCCGGGTGTATCGTTCAACGATAAAATATTAGAGAATAAAACGAATAATTTTTTAGCTGCGGTTCATTTAAACGATGATGTGTGCGGTGTTGCTTTTGTTGATGCATCCACTGGAGAATTTTTTGCCGGACAGGGGAATCAAAATTATGTCGATAAATTATTACAACATTTTAATCCGAGCGAAATCATTTTTCAAAAACGGAAATCAAAAGAATTTTTCGACCGCTACGGAAAAAAATATTTCACCTTCCAATTAGAAGAATGGATTTTTCAGGAAGCATATGCAGTAGAATTGCTTACCAAACAATTTCAAAGTAAATCGATAAAGGGATTTGGAATAGAACAAATGCCGGCAGCAATTATTGCGGCTGGCGTAGCTATGCATTACCTTAACGAAACACAACAAAAAGCACTCAATCATATTTCCACCATTTCGCGAATAGAAGAAGATAAGTATGTATGGCTCGATAAATTTACAGTGCGCAACCTGGAGTTGATTGCCAGCCCGCACGATAAAGCGCACAAGTTTATCGATGTGATAGATAAGACCGTGTCGCCTATGGGTGGGAGGTTGCTTCGCAGATGGGTATTGTTGCCTTTAAAGGAAATAAATGATATAAAACAAAGGCAAGATGTAGTTTCATGTTTTGTAAATAACCAAACCCCATCACAGGAAATTATTTCGTTATTAAAAAGCATTGGCGATCTGGAACGTCTGGTATCGAAGGCTGCCATGGGCAAACTTGGCCCGCGCGAAGCAGTGCAATTGCGCAAATCACTGCAAAGCATTGTGCCAATAAAAAACCTATGTGCTCAACTAAACAACGAAACGCTTAGTCGTATACTGTCACAGTTAGATGCTTGCGAGAGTCTCACCATTTTATTGGAAAAAACATTACTTACCGATCCCTCTGCCCTAATTACCAAAGGTGGAGTAATAGCTGAAGGCGTTCATGCTGAGTTGGATGAGTTGCGAACTATATCGAAAGGGGGCAAGGACTTTTTACTCGAAATACAAAGGCGCGAAAGTGAACTTACACAAATTCCATCTCTAAAAGTAGCATTCAACAATGTATTTGGATATTACATTGAAGTAACCAATGTGCATAAAAGCAAAGTGCCACCCGAGTGGATGCGCAAGCAAACTCTTACTAATGCCGAGCGCTACATCACAGAAGAGTTGAAAGTATATGAAGAAAAAATTCTTGGTGCTGAAGAAAAGATTCTCACGTTCGAAGAAAAAATTTATGCTGAATTATTACAGTCAATTGTTCCTCACATAACTGCCATACAACGCAATGCCTATATATTGGCACAGCTCGATTGTTTGCTCAGCATGTCGCAGGTGGCTATTCAAAACAATTATGTAAAGCCACTTATCGATGATTCGTTTGTGCTTGATATAAAAGCCGGACGCCATCCTGTACTCGAATTGCAAATGAATCCCGGTGAAGAATATATTGCCAATGATTTATATCTTGATAATGAACAACAGCAAATAATTATGATTACCGGCCCCAACATGTCTGGAAAATCGGCATTGCTGCGGCAAACGGCTTTGATTGTTTTACTTGCTCAAATGGGTAGTTACGTACCGGCAAGACAAGCACATATTGGTGTAGTGGATAAAATTTTTACCCGCGTAGGTGCAAGCGATAACATATCGAGTGGCGAATCGACCTTTATGGTGGAGATGAATGAAACAGCAAGTATTCTTAATAATATAAGTGCGCGCAGTTTAATTTTACTTGACGAAATTGGACGTGGTACAGCAACATACGATGGCATATCTATTGCGTGGGCTATTGCAGAATTTATTCATGAACATGCAAAGACCAAAGCAAAAACTTTGTTTGCAACACACTACCATGAGTTGAACGAAATGACAACATCTTTTGCACGCATCAAAAATTTTAATGTGAGTATTAAAGAAACCAACAACAGCATTTTGTTTTTACGCAAACTGGTGCCGGGCGGAATAGAACATAGTTTTGGAATACATGTTGCAAAAATGGCGGGCATGCCTGCTTCGGTAATTACACGTGCACAGGAGTTGCTTGCACAATTAGAAAAAGCCCACAGCAGCACCGAAATGGTAAAGCAAATTCAACACAAAGAAAAAAACGATGCTTATCAGTTAAGTTTTTTTCAACTTGACGATCCGGTTTTGCAACAAATACGCGAACAATTATTAAGCATAGATGTAAACACCCTTACCCCTGTTGAAGCATTGATGAAATTGAATGAGATAAAAAAAATGCTTGGGCGTTAGCGATTATTTTTTTGCGGGAATTTCTTTTACAACTACTCCGGCTTTGTAAATAGTTGTTTTTATTAATGTGCCCTGCTCATCGTATTCTTTCCATTCCCCTTCTTCCACATCATTTTTGTGCATGCCTTCGCTTTGTAATTTGCCATCGGGAAATAAATTTTTTGCCGGGCCATCGAGCCTTCCATTTTTGTAAGTGAATTCGGTAATTAATTTGCCTTCCTGGTTGTACCATTTTACTGCACCGTCACGTTTAGCATTGATGTAAAAACTCTCTTCCTGCTTTTGATTGTTTTCATAATAAGTTGTGCGAGAACCATCTAGAATTCCCATTTTATAATTCTCCACAATGCTTTGCATTCCATAATGGTATTTTATTCTGCGACCGTTCAATTTTCCATTCACATAATTTTCGTCAAGCTCGAGTGTACCTCCGCGGTTGAGTTCTATTACAGAACCAAAAAGAACACCATTGCGATATTCTTCTAAACGTTGCATAGGGCCGTTGAGGAAATATTTTTTCCATGCACCATCTTTTTGCCGTCAATCAAAATCCCTATTTCACTGGTTTCGTTGCTTTCATTTTTTATTTCAACCAGCACTCCGTTTTTTAAACCTTCAATCGGTGTTTTAATAGAATCGTTTTTAGCATACACAGCAGGTTGCGCATATGCAAGATTTGCAACTATAAATAAAAGAATAGCGATAGGAAAAATTTGTACATAATTATAAAGTTTAATAAGTGCGAAATAAACGCTGATAAGTTATAGAAAGTTAAAAATATAATGAAGTTAAAATTTTACCAGCTGCCACTTGAGCCGCCACCACCAAAACTGCCGCCACCAAAACCACCGAAACCGCCACCGCCACTGCTGCCGCCACCGCCCCAGTCGCCACCACCAATCCATCCACCGCCACCACCACTGCCGTGAAACCCACGCCAGCGGCCTCGCTTACGTTCTTCCATAGCGTTTATTATAGCCCATGCTGCCCAAAAGGTAACATTGTTCAGCCTTGCATAACGGTTTACCTGACGCACTTTGAAAACAATAATCAATACAAAAATCAGAAGTACGATAAATATAAACGGCAGTACCGATTTCACATCCACTTCCTTATAGTCGGGCTCGGCAACATATTCTCCGGCCGCAAGTGAAATTATTTTATCGGTGGCTTCATCGAGCCCTGCATAGTAATTTGCCTGCTTAAAATTGGGAACTATTTGCTCGCGAATAATACGTGAGGTAGAAATATCGGGCACTGCACCTTCCATACCATAGCCGGTAGAAATATTTACTTTCCTATCGCCAATGGAGGCAAGTATTAAAATACCATTATTGTTTTTGCGTCCGCCTATTCCCCATTTGCCACCAAGGTCAACAGCGTATTGCGATACATCGGCACCTTCGAGTGATTGAATAATCACTATGGCTATTTGAGTTGATGTGCTGTCGTTATAGGCAACAAGTTTATTTTCGAGGCTCTGCCTTTCGTTATCGGAAAGCACATTGGCAAAATCGTTTACCAATCGCGGTGGAACAGGTTTGTCGGGAATATTTTGTGCAAATGCAAAATTGCACAAAAACAACAACCATAACTGTATACGAAGTAAGTGTTTCATTTTATTCATTGCCAAACAATACATCGTTTGGTAACTCATTTGTATCATCGTTTTGAAAAGGAAAGTGTTTCCTCAGCACGCGCCCGGCTTCTTCTATACCATTGACAATGCCCACAGTAATGTTGCCTTTTTTAAGTGAGTCAATGATGATGTCTTTGGTCGATTCCCAAAAATTTTCCGGTACAAGTTCATTTATCCCTTTATCGCCAATGATGGCAAGTTTGCGATCCTTAACCGACAAATAAATAAGCACACCGTTGCGTAAATCTGTTTTATGCATTTCCAATTGTTCGAAAGTAAAGGCAGCTTTATCGAGCGGACTCACATCGTTACAGTGATCGTCAATAAATACACGTATTTCGCCCGATGTGCCTTTTTCAGCTTGTGCAATAGCATCCTTAATTGCTAAGCGTTCGCTTTCCGAAAAAATAGAAATATCTGCCACTTTAAAAAGATTTATTTGTCGAATAATTTATTCACATCCGGAGCTTTATCTGCCCCTGCTTCGGCTTGAAAATATGGACGTGTTTTGAATCCAAAAATACCGGCTACCAATGAACGCGGAAATTGTTGTATGCTTGCGTTATAGCCTTTGGCAACATCGTTAAATTTTTGTCGCTCAACTGTAATACGATTTTCGCTGCCTTCCAATTGCTTTTGCAGATCCATAAAGTTTTCGTTGGCTTTTAAGTTTGGATATTGCTCGGCCACAACCAACAAACGGCTGAGTGCCGAAGTTAACTGACCTTGTGCAGCCTGAAATTTTGCTAAATCTTCTGGCGTTGCATTGGCGGCATCTATCTTTATTTGCGACACCTTAGAACGTGCATCTATTACACCAATCAAAGTTGATTTTTCAAATTCGGCATATTGTTGCACGGTAGCAACTAAGTTTGGTATCAAATCGGCCCTGCGCTGATACACGTTTTCAACCTGTGCCCATTGCGATGTTACCCCTTCGCGGCCTGTAACCATACCATTGTACATGCCAATGCTCATAAAAGCTAATATTGCAATAACTGCAATCAAACCCCATTTTTTCATAATGCTATTTTTATTAAATGTTTATTTAGAATGAATACTATTTATTTTGTTACACTTTGATGTAATATTTTCAAAAGCTCTGCTGATCGTTGCGTTCCTATAAGATATTTCAACCCATCTTTATCCGTTAATTCTATTGCATCTTTGCCGTATGTATAAAACCGGATTACTCCTTTTAAGTGTAAATTATAGGCTGTATTATTAAATGAATAGTTGCTATATCGTTTTGAAGAAATATTTGAAATATTACTAAGGTCGATTTTTACTTTTCTCAAACTCCATGCACCCGTAAGTTCAATAAACGAACCGTAAACTTTTGTATGCAAATGAACAATAAAAAACATGAGTATAGAAATGGCCATAATACAAATGCCAATAAGCAAAAGTAAATCGCCATTTTGTTCGCGCTGTTCGGTAAAATAGTAAGCAACAAAACAGAATGTAGCAAGTGCTAGTCTAAATATCAAAGAGAAAGAATTGAATCCAATTCTCTGCTTTTCTTCGTATTTCAATTCTGTGTTTGTGGTCATTATTATTTCTCAAATTTCATTGTTAACACTAAAATATTTCTACTGTTGATTGTTACTTTAAAATTATCATCAATGCGATATCCTGCAATCCAAATAATTTTGTCTTGTGTTGTTATTATTGGAATGCTTTTTTTGTTTTCGAAATTAATGTGCAAATCAACAAAAAAATCGCTTACCTTTTTTATTTGCCCTTTCATTCCCAAAGGAGAAAATTTATCGCCTTTTTGCCAGCATCTTACATTTAAAGGAAAAACTAATTTTTCTGAATCGAAATAAGCTACGCTGTTATTACTATTGGATTTTATTTTTTTAAAAAAATCGTCATCAAACTTTTTTACTTCGCTGGTAAAAGCATAGCCCCCAAAAGTTACTTTTTTTGTTTTGGCGTGCCACAAAATACTGGTTGGTTTATCTTCTTTGCATTTGGAAATTATTAAGTGTTGATTGTAAATTTGCAAAACAAAATTTTCGCTTTCAAATCTTTTCCCGGATTTATTTCGAAGGCATTCACAAATATTTTCGATATCACTATTCTTAAACCCATATGGCTGGACAATATAAAAAACAATTAAAGTTAATTGCTTATGGTTTATAATTGTTTTGAAATTATACTCCAGTGCACCTTTATCAGCAGATGAGTTTGAAACTTGAATATCGTTTTTTAATTGTTCAATATATTCACCAAGTAAAATATTTGCTGATTCAATATTTAAAGCTGCATGGTTAATGTGCTCAACAGCTTGAGTATTTATTTTTTGCAGCAAAGGCATTATTTGGTTTCGCAGGTTGTTGCGCAAATATTTGTTTTCGGCATTGCTTTTATCATCACGCCACTTCAGGTTTTGTTCTTTGGCAAATTCCGTCAGTTCACTTTTCGAAAAGCGCAACAAAGGCCGAATGATACTTTCTGTTTTCATTTTGATGCCCGACAAACCTGCGAGCCCGGTGCCCCGCAAAAGGTTAATCAAAAATGTTTCAGCATTGTCATCGGCATGATGTGCAGTAGCAATGAAGTTTAATTTTTGCTTTTTAATCAGTTCATCAAACCACTTGTATCGCATTTCGCGTGCGGCCATTTGAATAGATAAATTATTTGCTGCAGCATATTTTTTGGTATCGAATTTTATGCTGTGAAAAGGGACATTCAATAGGCTACATGCTTTTTTTACTAATCTTTCATCGCCATCCGATTCGCTACCACGAAGTTTAAAATTGCAATGTGCCACTTCGAATTTTATTTTGCTTTCTGCAAATAATTTCAACATCACCATGCTGTCAACTCCTCCGCTTGTGGTCAATAATATTTTTGCGTCTTTATCAATAATTGCAGCAAGCCCTGCTTCGAACCGTTTTTGCAATTCCATCATTTCTTCAAATTATTAATTAATGCAATGTAAGGTTTTTGCATTTTCAACAAACACTCGTTGTATTCATCATTTGCATTGGCATAAGCCGTTATTGCGCCACCGGCCCAAATGGCAGCCTTGCTGTTTTGCTCATCGTAAAAAATAGAACGTATTACAACATTCAAATCGAAATCGCCATCAGGACATATTAATCCTAAACTTCCCGAAAACATTAGGCGGTTATCATCTTCAAATTTATCAATAAGTTCCATTGCTTTCACCTTTGGAGCTCCGGTCATACTCCCTACCGGATACATGGCTTGTATTATATCTGTAAAGGTGGTTGAAGAATCAACTCACAACAAATGGTAGACACCATTTGGTAAACATGTGGGAAGGTATGAATGCCAAAAAGCTCTTTCACCTTTACCGAATCTCGCTGAGCAATTTTACTCATATCGTTACGGGTAAGGTCTACAATCATTACATTTTCGGCTCGTTCCTTTTCGCTTGTTTTTAATTGATTTATAAATTCACTGTCATTGTCATCTGCTTTATGGCGAGCCAAAGTTCCTTTCATTGGCTGAGCAGTGAGCGTGGTGTTTTCTTTTTTAATAAAACGCTCGGGGCTGGCACAAATAATATAATTGTTTTCATCTTTTACGAAAGCTGAATAAGGGGCCATAGTTTCATCAAGTAATTGCATGTAACTTGAAAAAGGAGAAAGTTTTACATCTGTTAATTCAAGTTTAGTGCAGAAATTTATTTCATAGATATTGCCTTCCTGAACATGTTTTTTTATTGCATCAATTTTCGAAACATATTTCTGCTTATCAATAAAATGAGAAACATCATTTACATTCTGCGCTTGTATTTTGTCTTCTTTATTTAATAATGATTCAAGAAACTGGCTCCAAGAAAATGGTTCTATGTTCAAGGGTACAGGCTGAGTTTCGCTTTGGTCAAACAGTAGTACCTTGCCACTATTCTCATCAATTATATACTGCGGCATCCATAATTCTATGTTGTCATTGTCATTTTTAAGTTTGGCAAAAAAAGGCTCCACATCATTTTTAAATTGTAATCAAGTTTTACAAAAATGTATTTCCCACTATTTGTATTAATAAAATCGTTAATCCCGGAACCCCATCCTTTGCAAATAATTTGATTGCCAAACCCCCAAATAAAGGCGTTCTTTTGCTTAGGATGGAAAACCCTAAACCACTGCGGACTCGTTGACAATTGCTGGAGAATATTTTCCATTATCTAAAATCAGAATACAAACAACGCATTTTATAAAGATAACACGAAACGAGCGCAAATTACCTTTCGTTGGTATTTTTCCATTCGAAATAAACAAATGCTTAGAACAATTTATTTTTGGAATCATTTTTGCTGTATTTTCAATGAATTTTGTTCGAAACCATTATCCCGGGTTCGGTATAAAATTTTTATTTTCACTTCTAAATTAACGATTCATCTCTATGCGCTTATTGGTTTTTTTTATTTTACATTGTTTTAATACTTATGCATGTAAAGCCTGCATAGGATTGTTAGCCAAATATGGTTTTAATTTTAGATTTGCCAGCCATCAACAAGTAATATTTTTGTGTAGAAAACCTGCTTTGTGTTTCCAAAAATCATACTCCACATTTTTTAACTATCGAATTAATAAGCAAAAGCAGATTATCTTGAACGCTGCCGTATTCAAAGAATGTTGCACGATTTGATTTCTGCATACCACAAAGCTAGTATTGCACATTTTGTATTACATTTAAAATGTAAAAAACGGGGTTGTTTTAATAAGAAAAAAAATTATTTTTGCCAATGAAAATTATGGTTTCAAATGAATAAACTAACAGTTACTATATACGATGATAATAAATACGTTTCAATTATGAATAAATTTACACTTAAAGGCTTGTCGGCATTGATTTTGCTGCTCGCCCTATCCTTTAGTCAAATAAAAGCACAGCCATTTACCGACAACTTTAACGGTCCCGCATTAACAACAGCCAATGCATGGACATCGTGGCAAAGCAACTTGATGTTTGGTTATTTACCACTAACAGTATCGGCCGGGCCTGTTTTTGGTAACCAATGGTTTTGGTCAAATGGAGGTACTTTTGCTCCTATTGTTCCGGCTTCTCCTCTCCCTTTCTCTGCCGGAGGGATGATAAAATTTAATACCCGTAATGGTGGACTTGCTCCGGCAGGCGCCATTGATACTGGTTGTGCATATATTGCCACACCACCGCTCGATTTTTCGTCACGTGCCGGGGCAGCTGCCAATGTAAGTTTTTACATGTTTCACGAAGCTTATGCCGGTGCCACCGCTGATAGTGTTGCTGTATATGCTTCAAATACTGATCAACTTACCGGTGCTGTTCGGTTAGGTTCAGTATGGGCTGATCCTGCGGGCTTTGGCACAGGTTGGATACAAAGCACTTTTCCAATTCCCAATTCACCTCAGTTCAATGGTTGCACTAATGTGGTTATAATGTTTGTTGCATATACCTGGACTTCGTATCGCAATATTTATGTCGACAATATTTTCGTAGATAGATTTACCTCAGCGCAAACAATTACATCGGCAACATTAACCAATCAAAACACACTTAATGTAAGTTTAGGCTCTACCAATAATCAGATTGTTGCAGTGAATGTTGTGGTGTGTGGATCAACTGCTCCGAGGCAGATAGATTCAATAATGTTTAACCCCACCGGTACAAACATTGCAAACGATGTACAGAATGCTAAATTATATTATACCGGCAATAGCCCAACATTCTCTACTGCAACTCAGGTATTTGCAACGGTAAACAATCCTCCTATTTTGAATGTAACATACAACAACTCGCTTGGCTTTGGAAGTTGCGCTGCACCCGTCACGCTTGTAACAGGTGACAATTATTTTTGGTTAACATATGATATTAGACCCACAGCATTTCCGGGCGACATTGTTGATGCAGATTTTTTGGGCATTGTTACCCATTCGCCAGGATGCATAGCAGGAGGGGGTACCACTATTGGACCTGTACAAACTTTGCCCGGAGGCCGACCTATAGGTATCACCTACACTTTTGCTACTTACTCAGTAGGAACCGCTTTTGCCGGATATACCATAAATGACTTTATTGGCAGTGTGGCTGTTACAAGTACTCAAGCGGGTAATCCACTCTTCAATCAGGAGCATGATATTACCAGTTGGGTAGGATGTACAGGAACAGCGGGGCAAAATTGCAATAGGCATTCTCCACACCCACCCGATTATACTTTGTTTCCACCAACAAATTCAGGAGCAACAAAAGACCGTTCACTTAATTTAAAACTTGGCCAAGGTATACGCACATCTACCCCGCCTGATAAAATTTCTATTGCAGCAGGTACATGGTTTAGTGCAAATTTTGTTCGTGCCTGGATAGATTTCAATGGTGATGGTGATTTTAACGACAATTATATTGGTGTAGGAGGAACAATTTTTGAGTCTATCGTTCTTCCCAACGCATTCAGTTTGTCCGATAATCAGGCAATTGGTTCATTGGGTTCTTTACCCGGTGCATTCCCTCCAGGAAAAATTGCTGATGATTGGAACGAATGGAATATACAGGTTCCGGATGTTGGAGAGCTTCCTACTGTTGGTGGAGGTTCGGGCGGCCCGGCAACAAAAGCAGGGTCGGTGAGAATGCGAGTTAGGGAAGTATTTGCAAGTTCAACTTTCGGCCCATCGGATTCACAAGTTTTTGGCGAAACAGAAGATTACGATATTGCTTTAGTAGAGTCGTGTCCTGCACCCGGAACTTTTGTTTGCCGTTGGATTAGCGGAGGAGCAAATCCTAATGATTGGTTTACAGCGGCTAACTGGTGCCCTTCAATACCTACTACACGCGATAGAGCAGAGATAGTGCCAAATGGAGCAGGTACATATCCGATTATTACATCAAATCAATTACCTGTTTGTTACGACTTAAAAATATTTAGTGGAGCTAATGTTACTATTGATGCACCTGATGTGCTCAGTGGTGCAGTTTTAGTACCTAATACAGGCAAACTTAAAGCCTATAACAATGTGGAAATTGGTGAGGCCCAAAATACAGCTGCACAGCTCAAAGTAAATAGTACTTATAGCAATACAGTAGTTACAGGAGTTCCATCAGCATCTGGGAATACGGCAATTTCTCCTTTCCGTAATGATAGACAGGATAGCAAAATACAGTTTATTTATACCCCTGCAGAGTTAGCAATAATGGGGTTAAAATCGGGCGACTTACTTAGTAGTTTGACATTTCAAATACGATCTGCTGTTGCACTACCGGCAGGGAATTTAGGGAATTTTACTGTAAAAATTTGGCAGCTCGACAACCCTTACACATATCCTGCGGTAATGGTTCCAAATACTGAAGTTGCCGTTAATAGCACCGCTCCAACCATACTTCCTTCTACCGGAGGAATAGTTTCCACAACGTGTTATGGCCCTGCTGTATTTGCCATTCCTGCCATTGTCGCCAATGTTACTACGCCAATAACTATTCCTTTTACTACAAAGTGTTTATTAAACAATACAAAATATTTATGTATTGAAATATCTCGAGACAATCCGTTTGCACTTGGTTCTGCATATCCGGTACTTTATGAAAGTTCATTATTGCGTTCTTGTTTGACATTATTAAATGCTAGCAATAGTATTTCAGCAAATTCCAATGCACTAAACATAACCGGACCTGGCACTGCGCCTGGTGCTGCAAATCTAAATATCAACAATGGAATAATGGACAATGGCACCTTTGTAAATGGTGGCTTGTCGTTCCCTTTTGCTTACATTACTGGAGCTAGCTATGTTTTCAGACCTACATCTACAATAGGTGTAACACGTCAATATTCTAAATACCCGATTGAGGTAGGCGGTAATTGGGTAAACAATTCTGCAAGCGGTTTGCCACTTGGATTTGTTGGCGGTTGGAGTACTGTCAAAATGGATCATACAAATCTGATTAATGCTGTATGGTATCCAAACAACGATGTGGACACAATAAGCGGTTCCGAAATCACCACATTTAACGAACTGCAACTTAACGATGTTAATGGGGTCCGTATGAATGTGCAGGGAATAGCAAATGGTAATCAGGGATTGATTATTGACACCTTACTTGACATGACCCTTGGACAATTGAATTTAAATCAACACCGTGCCGATATCAAAAATCCTGCAATTGGAGCCATAACACGCACTGCCGGAAGCATTCTTAGCGAAAATACAAACAACTACAATAAAGTGCAATGGACTATTGGCACTACTACCGGGGCGCATTTAATTCCATTTGGTGCAACAGCAGCAGCAGCAGATTATGTTCCTTTTACTTTCAACTTAGTATCAGGCGATGCCGGAAATGTAACTGTTTCTACATATAGAACCAACGCTGCTAATACTCCAGTTCCTTCTTTACCTGTTGCAGTAAATAATTTATTCAACAGTACTTGTGTAGATAATAGTGCAAATACTGTTGACCGCTTTTGGCAAATTGACCGAAGTACCGTTGGTGCGGTATCGGTAAATGCAACATTTGGTTATACCGCATCGGAAAATACAACCGGCAAACCATTTACATCTATAGTAGCGCAACGATATGATGGTGCCGCCGCCAAAGCTTGTGGTTTGCCAACAGGAAGATGGAGCAATCCAACAGGTGTAGCACAAACAGCCGTTTCACAATCTCAAAGCAATGTGGGTTACTTATCGGTAACCGCAAATGGAGTTACACAATTTTCACCGTGGGCATTGTCTATTATCGAAACCCCACTTCCATTGCAGCTACTCGATTTTAATGCTAAGTTGATTGATGAGAAAGTTAAAGTATACTGGACTGTAACCAACGAGCAAAACATTAAAGATTATGAAGTTTACAAGTCATACAATAAAGATAATTTTAATTTGATGGCTGTGAAAAAAGCTGTGGGTCCTCTATCGGGTGGATTAACTAACTACACTTTATGGGATGGCGATCCAATAGCACCGGTACAATATTATCAGTTGAAAACCACTGATAACTCGGGTCAAATTTCTTACAGCAAACTGGCATTGGTTACAAATAAGCAAACAAGTTTTGGAATTACACAAGTTAATATGGCTGATGCAAACAATCACATTAATTTACAATTTGTATCAGACAATGCATTGCCTTGCCATTTGGATGTAATAGATATGTTTGGCAGAACCGTATTTTCACAAGATTTAGGAACTATAAATAATGGGATAAACAGTATTCAAATTCCGGCAACATTTGTTGATGGTGTATACACTATCTCGATTTCGAATAGCGAAAAACGTGATTCGCGTACCTTTGTAAAATAGATTTGTTTTTAGTTTATATAAAAAAAGCCTGTCAATAAATTGACAGGCTTTTTTATGGAAGATTATTAGAAAAAACGAAACAGAAAGCATTGAACTTGTCTTTTAGTAAAAAGGTTTATGCAAAATTTTTTGAAATTGCACTATTCAGAAACCAAATCAAAAGTTCAAACAGAACAAATCGATTTGACATAACGCACAATCAAATAAGCGTTGTATTTAGCCGAACATCGCAACCAAAAAAACTAATCATTTATAAACTGTAGTATTAGGATGAAAAGTTTTCCACGAATGCCAAAATTCCTGATAGCCTTGCAAAGGCTTCAACTTTGTGCCTTTCAATTCACCTTGAATACAAACGCCCTCAACGTTCCATATAGAATTGGTTTGCCGATCGGTAATAATAAAATTTTTGGAATCGATAATTGAAACAAAAAATGTGATTGATTTATTCATGCTGTCAATTCCGGAAGAAAAAAACACGAATGATTCTTTATCACTATTTAAAACTAAAGTAATGGAATCGCCATTCAATGTATCGTTAATAATTTTTAATTTTTGTAAATCATTCCAGTCATATGCTCTTGCTAAACCATTATGCACGATACCAACTATCCATGATTTCTTTTGCCACGAAGCAGTATCTCGTCCTTCAAGCGAACTTTTTAATGCACCATCCCCAAATCCTTTGAGTTCATCGTATTTATTTGCAAAATTTTTATCGGGTTGCATAATCAGTGATTGATCATGTAATTGAAGCCATGCACTAAGTGTCATTTGGTGTGATGGCAACTCGCGTAGTACATCTCCTTTTAATTCACCTGCAATGGCCTCGCCAGTTGATTGGCGCCACCATGTTTTTGTAGTTGCATCTTCAAACATGGCATTAAAATGATCCATGCCTACCAGTCTGAAATGTTCGGCTTTGCCATTTATTACAGGGCTGTACACTCTGGCTGTGCGACATACTGAACAATAAGTAACAAGAACAGGTACGCCTCCTATTGTATCCTGCACCTGATGATGATATGCGATAACTTCTATTGGAAATGCTTTCGCCTCACCGTTAAATTCTACACCAACAACAAGCGATTTTAATGGTACTTTATTTGTGCCTGAGTTTGAAAATATAACATGTTGAGGTAATAGAAACATTCTATCGGCTAGAAATTTAAAATTGAATAAGTAAAAAATCACCGCATAAAAAATCAAAAGCATTATCGGAAGTACTTTCTGTTTTAATTTTGCTTTGGTAATAATTTGATAAAACGGAATCGAAATAATGGCCATCAATACTAGCCTAATCCAAAAAATATTGTTGTGAATAAAATAGGCTAAATCTATGGTATTACTTTCCTGGCTGCCTGGAAATGGCATTATAAAATACACTTTCAATATTTCGAAAGCGATTAAAAGAATGCACCCTGTATAAAATAAAATGCCTTTAATCAAGAAAATATTTTGTCCGTTTAAAAGCAGTTAAATAAATTTTGAAAGACATTTAATTATTGAGCTAGCTGGTAACACTTCTCTCAAAAAAACTTCCTTCTCTAACCTCATTCCATACACTTTTTATTCCATCCTCAAGTTGAATCTGGTGTTGCCATCCCAACGAATGAAGTCGCGATACATCCATCAATTTGCGGGGTGTACCATCGGGTTTAGATGTATCAAACTTCAAGTCGCCACTATACCCCGTTATTTTTTACCAGAATGGCAAGGTCTTTTATAGATATATCTACGCCACTGCCAATGTTTATAAACTGCTCTTCATTATAACTTTGCATCAAAAAGAAACACGCATCGGCCAAATCATCTACATGCAAAAACTCGCGTAATGGCGAACCTGTTCCCCAAATTTCCACATACGGTTGGTTGTCATTTATTGCAGTATAAAACTTACGTAACAAGGCAGGCAGCACGTGCGAATTTTGCAAACTATAATTATCATTGGGGCCATAAAGATTGGTTGGCATAACCGAAATAAAATTAAACCCATATTGTCTGCGGTACGATTCACACAACTTAATACCGGCAATTTTTGCAATTGCATAGGGTTCGTTTGTTTGCTCTAAAGTGCCGGTAAGCAAATGATCTTCTTTGAGTGGTTGAGGTGCCAGTTTGGGATATATGCAGGATGAGCCAAGAAACATTAGCTTGGTAACATTGGTTTGATATGCGCTGTGAATGACATTACATTCTATCATTAAATTTTCGTAGAGAAAATCGGCACGATATAAGTTGTTTGCTACAATACCCCCAACTTTTGCTGCTGCTAAAAACACATATTGTGGTTTATGCTTCACAAAAAAATCGTGTGTAGCCTGCTGATTGCGTAAATCCACTTCCGATGATTTGGCTGTCAAGATATTTGTAAATCCTTCACTTTGCAATTTGCGAACTATTGCAGAGCCAACCATTCCATGATGGCCAGCCACATATATCAGTGAATTTTTATTCATTGGATTAACCTATTACATTTTTTGATGCCAGTTGTTAACTATAGCTGTATACGTACTATATAGCTATCACAAATTTCCAGTTATTGGCGTTATATTTTTTAATCAAGTTTCAAAACCGCAAGAAAAGCTTGTTGTGGAATTTCTACATTGCCAACTACTTTCATCCTTTTCTTTCCGGCTTTTTGTTTTTCGAGCAGTTTACGTTTTCGCGAAATATCGCCACCATAACACTTTGCAGTAACATCCTTGCGCAGCGCCTTCACGGTTTCGCGGGCAATAATTTTTGCTCCTATGCTGGCTTGTATCACAATTTCAAATTGCTGACGGGTAATTAGTTCTTTAAGCTTTTCGCAAATTTTCTTTCCAAAATTATACGAGTTATCGCGGTGAATAAGTGCCGACAGTGCATCTACCGGTTCGCCATTCAGGCGTATATCAAGTCGCACCAAATCCGAAGGGCGGTACTCAATAGGATGATAATCGAAAGAAGCATAACCCTTTGAAATGGTTTTCAACCTGTCGTAAAAGTCAAATACAATTTCAGCAAGTGGCATGTGGAATATAAGTTCAACCCTATCAGTAGTAAGATAGGTTTGATTAATTATGTGCCCACGTTTATTAATACATAGACTCATAATAGATCCGGTAAATTCCGATTTTGTAATTATGGATGCCTTTATATACGGTTCCTCTATACGATCGAGCCTTGAAGGGTCGGGCATATCTGAAGGATTGTTAACGGTATAGTTCTCGCCACTGTTGAGGTATGCCTCGTAGGAAACATTGGGTACAGTAGTGATTACTGTCATATTAAATTCCCGCTCGAGTCGCTCCTGAATAATTTCCATATGCAGCATACCCAAAAAGCCGCAGCGAAAACCAAAACCCAATGCAGCCGATGACTCCGGTTCGAATACAAGCGAAGCATCATTCAATTGAAGTTTATCCATTGAAGACCGCAGTTCCTCATAATCATCGGTATCAACCGGATAAATACCGGCAAATACCATTGGCTTCACATCTTCGAAACCTGTAATAAATCCTTCGCAAGGATTATTTACCGTAGTGATGGTATCGCCCACTTTTACTTCTTTCGATTCTTTGATGCCGCTAATTATATAGCCAACATCACCGGCACACACTTCGTTGCGGGGTTCTTTATCGAGGCGCAAAATTCCAATTTCTTCAGCATTGTATTCTTTTTTTGTGGCTACAAATTTTACCAAATCATTTTTACGCAACACACCATCAATAATACGATAGTAAGCAATAATACCACGGAAAGAATTATATACCGAGTCGAAAATGAGCGCCTTCAATGGAGCATTGATATCGCCTTTGGGTGCGGGTACACGTTCAATAATTGCTTTCAGAATATCAAATACCCCTAAACCAGATTTGCCACTTGCAGGAATTATTTCTTCGCGATTGCAACCTAATAAATCAATTATTTGATCGCCCACTTCTTCAGGATTAGCACTTTCCAAATCGATTTTATTCATCACCGGAATAATAGTAAGGTCATGTTCCAGTGCTAAATATAAATTTGAAATTGTTTGCGCCTGTATTCCTTGTGCCGCATCCACAATTAACAAAGCTCCTTCGCAAGCAGCGATAGAACGTGATACTTCGTAGCTAAAATCCACATGGCCTGGAGTATCTATAAGGTTGAGTACGTAGTTTTCGCCTTCGAAAGGATAATTCATTTGGATTGCGTGACTCTTTATAGTAATGCCACGTTCGCGCTCAATATCCATATCATCCAGCACTTGTGCCTGTGCCTGCCTTTTCGATACCGTGTGGGTATATTCCAAAAGCCTGTCGGCCAATGTACTCTTACCATGATCGATATGAGCAATGATGCAAAAATTTCTAATGTTTTTCATATTGGTGCAAAATTAATAATCCTTAGCAAGAAGCCCCTCATTGGCCAGCATATTTATCAGATTTTTTTTGAAACAATCAATACACTGAAATATTAAAGACAAGAAACCTTTATTTTCGAGGTAAAATCAACTGAAAAAAAATCATGAACAAAATACTGCGGCATTCCTTTTCAAAAAAAGAGATTTGATATTGCTAAAGGTTGATGCCCTGATAAAATTTGAGCAAAGGCTTCTTTTACTATTTTAAGCGCATGCATAACGAAATTTAACTACCAAATATGCTCATGTTGTAAACTTATCCAATTACAACCCTGCTAAAAATATACAGAAATTTAATTGGCTTTTCTGTAAATGTACTAAACAAATTAAGTGCGTTTTTGGTACAAAAATTATAAAATAAAATGCGCGAAAAAAATTGACTTTGCTATAAAGATTTACTTTTCAATAATAAGGGAAAATGCAAAAAGTTAGTATCGGAGTAAAAAAAAGCAAATCACATTTCTGCTGAATAAATTTCTGTTCATGATATGAAACAATATACAACACGACAAATTTTTATTCACATCGATGTTGAAATTTATTGCGCATTCTTTGAAGTGCTTTTCTGCAGGAGTCTAATTACAATACTTCTGCTTAACAATGTTGGCTGGTTCATAATTCAAAATTACTGCAAAATCAAAATCATGGCAAGCTTCCATTATTCGGTATGACATTACATATGCTATCGCCCGGTTATAATATGCCTCGGCATATTCACTTTTATAACTAATTGCCTTGCTATAATCGTCAATCGCTTCTTTATAATTCGAAAACAATAACTGAATGTTTCCACGCATATTATAATTTTCTGCAGCCGATGGGTTTTGAGTTATTGCAATATTAATATCATCAATAGCACCACTATAATCGCCCATAAATTTTTTCAAATAAGCCCTGTTGTAATAAGCATCACTGTATTGACCGGAATTTTTTATAGCCGAATCATAATCTTGCATACTTCCTTGAAAATCTCCTAACTCTTTGCGCAACAATGCCCGTGCGAAATATATTTTTGCATCTGCCTTGCTGAGTTCAATGGCTTTGTTAAGATCCTTTTGTGCCAGGTCCTTTTCACCGCTCAATCGGTAAGCAATCGAACGGTTATAGTATGCATGTTCAAAGCCGGGATTTAATTGTATACATTTTTCAAAATATTTTATAGCAACATTTGTATTATTTTTCTTCAATGCAATAAGCCCCAAAATATTATTTGCCATAGTTGCTAATGAATCGTTAATTGTAAGTTGGTCGGCCAAATTTTCTGCCTCTGCAAAATTAGATGCGTTAAAATGCGATATTGCAAGAAGAAGTTTATCGTAAGCATCATTATTATAAATTTTTGTCAATGAATCGGCTAAAGAAATTGCCAGGGAAAAATTGTGTGTCAAAAGGTAATCTTCTACCAAACTTTCTTTTTCTGTTTTATTCAACCCATTCAAACTTATAGCCTTGCTAATATCATCAATGGCTCCTTTATAATCCATGGCGAGAATTTTCAACTTTGCTCTTTTATCATAAATATAAAATGAATAAGGATTTAATTCGAGTGCCACAGTGAGGTCCTTTGATGCCTGGCGGTAGTTACCTATCTTTTCGTGGAGCAATGCCCGCTTTATAAATGCTTCG
This sequence comes from Bacteroidota bacterium, assembly GCA_016717325.1. Taxonomy (GTDB): domain Bacteria; phylum Bacteroidota; class Bacteroidia; order AKYH767-A; family OLB10; genus JADKFV01. The sequence continues at coordinate 28,950 of JADKFV010000007.1, forward strand.
GCATAAGTTGCATCGGTAATGGTGGCATTTGAATAGCTGAATATGGCATTTACTATATCGCCTGTTTTTAATAGGTTATCGCCTTCTTGCACCCAACGAATTGCCTCAATACGGTTGGCTGATTGTGACAAACTCAATTTGCAAATCATTAGAAGCATTACAAATACAGATAGATTTCTTTTCATTTTATTTTTTTAAATTGATAATTGTTGGAAGCATTGCAACAAATATATAGTTTCGATTTCATAGTCGATAAACGTCCACAGATTAAAAAAGTTATGTGTAAACAATTATTGTGTTTAAAAGCCAAAAATCGAACAGCGAAATTTTGATTAAAATAAATGTAGAATAAAAATAAAAAGATAAAATATTTTGAACGCCAACTTTAAATGTAAGGATGCAGTTGAATCAATTTGTATTTATTCTATTTGTATCCCACGAGTAATACTTCTTAGTTAATCCTAATTTATGTGTGAATGAACATACTGCATAATATTACGTGCTCATGGTTTAATGACAAGCGAAGGACTTTGTGTTGGGCTTTAAATAACTCATGATTGCTAAATTGAAAATTATAAAATGAGTTGAACAAAGTTAGTATATAAAAAAATCCCCGACAAGAAAACTTGCCGGGGATAATTTTGAAACAAAAACAGACTACTTGTTTACTGTTTTTGAAAGCTCTGCACCAGCTTTAAATTTAGCAACCTTGCGGGCTTTGATAGTAATTTCTTTGCCGGTTTGAGGATTGCGGCCTTTGCGGGCTGCTCTTTTCGATACAGAGAAAGTACCGAAACCAACTAAAGTAACTTTACCACCTTTTTTCATAGCGCCACTGATGGCAGCTAAAGTAGCCTCTAAAGCACGACCTGCGTCAGCTTTTGTAATTTTTGCGCCTGCTGCGATAGCATCAAGCAATTCACCTTTGTTCATTTTGTAAATTTTTATTTAAATTATTTAACGCTCCGAAAGTACAGTGTTAATCAATATCTCCAACCACACCATTCGAAATTGTTGATAAATAGGGGGTTTTGTTAATAACTAGGGCTGTAACTGCCTACTAGCAGACCTTTCAGCATCTTAAATTATTTTACTTTTTCACTCTGTCCAGTGTTTCTAATAATATTAAGATCAATTTCTATTATTCAATAATAAACCCAACCTGAATCCATAAGCCTGGTTATGCGGACTGAAAACCCGCATGCAGAAGGCAATTCGGAGCAACCCAATTTTTTCGACACCAAAACTCATTTCAGCAGAATTGCCTGTTTCGGGAGTATATAAATAATGTATCCCTATTATTTCGTTTAATAATGCTTTACGCAACAAAGGAACTTTATTGAAAAAGAAACCTCCGAAATTATTTTCGATATGTGCCTGCAAATATTGGTTGTTGGTGCTGCTTGTATAGTAATCAAGTAATTGAAAATCGCTCAAATCAAAATTCGAAACCAACGTTTTATTTCCATTGAAATGGTGGTAATCGATAAAATATTTTGGACGGCCATCAATAAATTTCCCTGCTTCAACTTGCCATTGCAATTTTCCCAATAAGCGCAAACTTAAATTGTCACTTACCATGCAGGATAAAAAATGCAAGTGTGCACTTTTTGTATCGTACACATTATTATACACATATTTTATTTTCAGTTCGGGAAACTTGCTACCATAAACATAAAAATTTTCGGGATCGGAATAGTATTTTTGTTTCAAGCGCAAGCGCAATAAGAAAGTGTTCTTTATGGAATTGTGTTTACCAAAGGCAGGTTCATCTGACCTTATATTTTGAGGATTATTAGAAATGAATTCTATATCTGCTCGATCAATCCATTTGCTTTTATCGTTGTTTACCAAAGCACTTCGCTGCGAAACTACTAAAGCATTGTCAATGAATATTCCATTGTACAACTCATATTGCATACGTGCCTCACCATAATTTTTCCTGTACAGTTTCATATAATTTCTTTCTGCCAAAAGCGAGTACCATTTATTTACAAATGCCGATATAGGATTACGCTCATTAAATTGTACATAATTATGCCCGAAGGACAATCCAACAACGGCAGATCTATGCCTGTTGAATTGATAATTCAATGTTACATCACCTAATAAATCTTTTGTTGATAATGCATAGCGTGCCTGTACTTCGTAACTGAGCTTTTTTCGTTTTTCAAAGTTTTTATACCCGTTAACTGATAATCCGGCATTCAGCCCTGCTACGGTATTAAAATCTAAAATCTCTAACAATGAATTGATGGTGTAACCCCGTTTATAAAATCTGTTGCGATGCGAATACCCACGGTAAACAAATTCTATTGCATTAAATTTATTATCCGTTTTATCGAGAGAGTCTTTATATGCTTTTGAATTTTTTATTACTTCCGCACTATCGCGTTTTGCGTAATCTTTCTGTTCTATTTCGGTAAGCGGAGTAGGTCGTGTATTATTCCAGTAATCATCATCTTTTTTGTTAGATCCTTCAATCACTTTTACAACCTCACCATTGAAAAAATTATTTTCGAACTCGGGTTTAATATCATAATTAGAAAACGAAGATTGAAAATTTCCATTGCCATTGAATCCAAGAAAACTATAACTAAAATAAAAATTAGATGTCACCGGCATGCATTGCCTGGCAGTATCGTTTACCGGCATCATTATTTGTTGAATCTGAAGTGTGTCTATAAATTGTATTTGTGCATCCTTGGTCAATGTCAAATCAATATTTTGCAGGCGCCACGATTTATCCTGCACATAAATAAATCCGCGAAAAACAGGATCGTGTTCGCGCTTAGGTTGTACTTCTATTTTGTAAACCAATATTTCGTTTTCAATAAAACTGCCAAGTAGCTTATACTTATAATAAAACATTGCATTACCGGCAACCGGAGAAACAAAGCCGCGTTGACTAATCCCTTCTATACTAATATTGTTTTCATAAAAATTGATAAGCATTGCCGCAGCACGGTTAAAGCTAAAAGCACGACTACGCCCACTAACTTTTGACGATATCATTATTTCCTTTTTATCATTGGGTTTGCGAACGTTAAGTTGCGACACCGACTCTGACAAATATATAATGCCCGTGGTAGAATCAAGTTGTCCGCCAAAATCAACTTTTCTGCCCATTATTTTTTTGGGATAATCTCCCATTCTTTGTATACCTTTAATATATGCATCGCATGCAAATGATTGCACTTCATCTAAATACATTTTTCTGTTTGCTATTGCCTTGCGCATTATTTCCATGGCAGGATCCTCCCCTCCATCTGATACAACAATTTCTTTGAGCGTGTATTTTTCGGGCTCAAGTTTTACATTTATAGTTTTGTCTTCGTACAAACTATCGACCGATAGCGCAAAAGTTTTATAACCTATGTATTTATACAGTAAGATGTACTTGCCTGCTATTAATTGCAATTTGTAATCACCATCAAAATTGGCAATGGTGCCTATGGTGGTTCCTTTTACTATAATAGTTGCATAAGGCAAGGGTTCGTTTTTTTCGTTTGTAATTTTACCTTTTATATCGAAACCATAGGTTGTGTTAGTAATACACAGAATTAACAGTAACCCTATACGTACAAAAATATTTTTAAAAGTAAAACTGCTTGCAACCATAATATTAGCAAAGTAATTTAAAAAAAACAACAATTCTATTTGTGCAGTTTATTTAATTTTAATGCCTGACATAAGTTGGTGTGGTTTTAAAAAAGTCTTTTTACTTTCAGCTAACCCGAACATACAGTATTTATACTTTTTTGAAATCAGAGGCAATTCATCATAACAAATTGCTCTCAATTTAGTTACAAAAAAAAGTGCATTTGAAAATATATTCAAATGCACTTTCAATATGCTTTACTTTATATTTAAGATTATCGGCTGCTGAATAATTTCTTCGGCAAAAATTCGAAACGATAAGATAAATCGAGATTGATAAATGAGTAGCTGTCCTTTTCACCGGGGTTGCCTCTGCGGCTGGTAGCTGGCGAAGGATACCCGGCAGTGCCATATCCTGTTGGGTCCGAAATGTATTTAGCTATTTGCTGTGCATTGGGATCATCGGGATAATTGTTTTCGATTTGTGCATAGGTGGCATACTCATCACTTACATCATCTATAAAATCGGTCATAAGCATGTACCATCCCACTTCGAATGATAACGTAGTTTTTTTGTTCAAGCCATATTTAAAGCCCATACCCAAAGGAATGCCTATATGATAATAACAGTATTGTTTGTTGTTTCCCAATTCACTTTTCACACCTTGCCCTTCTGTTTTCCAATCTGCTAAGTTGGTTTCATATTTACCGTCCTTTTTCACAATGTTGCCCTTGCCTGAAGTTTCGTCCGCATCCCGAATGGTGCCATCGCGCCAAAAGAAATAGCGATTATTCATATCAATATTACCGCGAAATAAATCGGCCTTTGGTTTACCATAAAACATACCCACTCCGGTGAAAAAATATAGTGCTGCGCTTTGCATGTACAAAGGTTTTAGCCGGTTTCCATAATATGTGTAAGTAGCAATTCCCGAAGCACCAAAAACATCGGTGCGGAAATTGATGCCACGTCCATAGTTGCGCAATTCAAAACCTTTTGCCTTTCCTATTGGAGCTGTTTCGTCATAGCCCAATCTGTGCCAGCTTAATCTTGTTTCAACATTAAAGGCTCTGTAGTAATATGCGCTTCCTTTTGGCCGTCCCAAAAAATTGCGCAAAGTAAGTTGCATTCCAGGGCGGGTTGCTTTTGTTTGAAACAACTCTTCGTTACCAAGGTCACCATAATAGTTGGCAATACCTCCTGAGAGACCAACTTCAAAAGATTTTTGTGCACTAGCGTATACTGTAACCGTTAACGCTGCAATAATTAGTAGTAAATTCTTCATAGGCGGTAGTTTTTATTAATTCAATATTATTCGTAATAATTTGCAACGACTAAGATAAAAAGGATAATCGAAATGACAAACTATTTTCATGTAAAATGCATCAACAATAGTGCCACGGGGAGGGGGATTAGTATTGAGTATTGGGATATTAGTATTGAGACTTTTTGTATTGAGTAGTGGGATTATTTGTATTGAGACTTTTTGTATTGAGTAGTGGGATTTTTAGTATTGGGACTTTTTGTATTGAGTAGTGAGATTTTTAGTGTTGGATTGAGATTTTTAGTGTTGAGATTTTAGGAGTGTTTTTTCTTTGGGACTTAGGGAATTAGTACAGGGTGGGGTTTGAGGTATGGCATTGCTTGGTGTAACGATGTTTGTGATATTACAGGCATGAAAGCATTATCAATCAAATATATAATGGCGGAGAGTGAGGGATTCGAACCCTCGATACCCTTTTGGGGTATACACACTTTCCAGGCGTGCTCCTTCAACCACTCGGACAACTCTCCTTTTCAAGCTTTTGCTTGGGGGTGCAAAAATGCTATTATTAAATCATTCCGCAAGCGGTTATTGGTTATTCGGTTTTTGGTTACTTTAGTTACTCGGTATTTTAGTTATTGGCTATTCGGCTATTAGAGAGAACTCATAAAATAGGTTGACACAAAGTTTGCATTTTTAAGTTAACTGTAGGAAACCATATTCATAATTTAAGGAACTAATCCGATTTATTATTTCAAAATATTTTCCGGTTCTAATCCTCATCGAACATGCTGTTCTTTTTTAACAAAACCGTTTTTTCATACTCCGTATCTATGTGTAATTTTTTCTGTTCGGCCGCTTCCACAGCAAGTTCATCGCAACGCTCGTTGTGTGGATTTTCGTTATGGCCTTTCACCCATTTAAATTTAACATGGTGTTGTTTGAATATCTTCAAGAATCGCTTCCATAAATCGGGGTTTTTTGTTTTTGCAAAATGCTTTTTCTCCCAACCAAACAACCATTTCTTTTCTATCGCATCAACCACATATTTGGAATCGGAAAAAACAGTAACATGTTGTTGCGGATTTTTCAACGATTCTAAAGCAACAATAACGCTGAGCAATTCCATGCGGTTGTTGGTAGTGTGGCGAAAGCCTTGCGACATTTCTTTACGGTGTGGGCCGGCCATCATTACTACGCCATATCCACCAGGACCGGGGTTACCTTTTGCAGCACCATCTGTATAAATTATTATTTCCATAAAATACTAAACTCCTAAGTTGCTGCGAAATAAATTTACTGCAATGGCCAATAAAATAAATCCAAATACTTTACGGATTATGGCTATTCCGGCAGCGCCCAAAAGGTTTTCGAGAAACCCTAAATTTTTTAAACAGAGGTAAACTACTACAAGGTTCAGTAAAACGCCAATGATGATTGTTGGTGCATCATATTTGCTACGCAACGATATTAATGTTGTCATAGTGCCGGCACCGGCAATCAATGGAAATGCAATAGGAACAATAGAAGCGGTGGCAGGGGTTTCGTCTTTGTAAATTTTTATGCCCAGTATCATTTCCAATGCAATGAATAATAAAACCAACCCTCCGGCTATTGCGAAAGATGGAATATCGATGCCCATAAAACCTAAGATTGATTCGCCAAGGAATAAAAAACTTATCATTATTATTAACGAAACTATCGTTACTTTTTCGGGGTGAATGGTTCCTACTTTTCTGCGTATGTCAATTATCACAGGTATGGAACCTATAATATCAATAACAGCAAAAAGAATCATAGAAACAGTTATTACAGCTTTAATAGTCATGCGCTTTATATTTTTGCAAAGGTAGTGCAATACAATTTAAGAGTGCTATATTATTTGGCATTTTCGTTTGGGGATGCTGTTGCCAAGGTTTGTGTCCCTACTAACCTTTTTTGCCCTCTTCGCCAAGGTTTGTGTCCCCACAAACCTTGATTGTCCTCTTCGCCAAGGTTTGTGTCATCACAAACCTTGATTGTCTCATCAATTTATTTTCTCAATACCATGGGTCAAAACCCATGGCTACAATTATTAATTCCAGAGTACTCATTTATTTTTTGTTTTTCAAAGGCATGAGAGGCTCTGAAATTAATAACGAAGAACCAAAAACCCACAAGGTTTTAAAAACCTTGTGGGTTTGACCTCTTGGTAAATTATTTCAGCGAAAGTGTTCTATGTTCTACTCAATTTAGTGAGGATTGTTTTTAATCCATCCTATTTCCAATGTTCTATTAAAACATTAACCCACTACAACCGCAACTAACTGTTATATTTGCGCTCCAAAATATACAGAACAATGAATGACGCTATAAAAAATTTGCGTGAGGCGCTAAAAATATCGCCCGATAATATGCCCTTGCGAATGCTACTTGCCGAAACACTGATGAACCATTTTCAATATGCCGATGCGGAGGAAGAATATAAATCGGCACTAACGATTGCACCAAGTGATGTGAAAATAAAACTGGGATTAGCCACAGCTTGCTATCGCCAACAAAAATTTTCTATAGCCGGTGTGATAGTGGAGGAGTTGCTGCACACGCCTGCACCACCACCATTCACGTATGTGTTGCATGCGCATTTGCTCATCAAAGAAAACAAAATAATGCTGGCATCGGAAGAGTACCGCAAGGCTTTGTCGCTCGATGCATCGTTGCACGATGATGATTTGGAAGAAGCACTCAAAGTGCGCAACACTGCAGGCGAAGAGATTGTGAGCGAAGAAGATTTTGATGACAGCATTAATAGCATAGAGCGGCCAAAAATAAATTTCGATGATGTGGGGGGCATGCAAAAAGTGAAGGAAGAAATAAACATAAAAATTATTTTACCTCTTCAACATCCCGAATTATATAAGGCGTATGGTAAAAGTATAGGTGGCGGCATTTTGTTGTACGGCCCTCCGGGTTGCGGTAAAACTTTGCTTGCCCGTGCAACAGCAGGCCAGGTAAAATCGAGCTTTATTACAGTTGGCATCTCCGATATTTTGGATATGTACATTGGCAGCAGCGAGCAACGTTTACATCAAATGTTCGAAATGGCGCGCGACCAAACACCATGTGTTTTATTTTTCGATGAAGTGGATGCTTTGGGTGCAAGTCGTTCGGACATGCGACATTCGGCAGGGCGGCATTTGATAAATCAGTTTTTAAATGAAATGGATGGAGCTGTAAATTCGAACGATGGCATATTGATTTTAGGCGCAACCAATGCCCCGTGGCATTTAGATGCAGCATTCCGCAGGCCGGGCCGATTCGATAGAATATTATTTGTGCCACCACCCGATGATATTGCACGCGAAGAAATATTGAAAGTGATGTTGCAAGGCAAACCAATCTCGGATATAGATTATAATGCAATTGCAAAAAAAACGAAGGAATTTTCGGGTGCCGATTTAAAAGCAATTGTAGATATGACTATAGAAGATAAATTGCGCGAGTCGTTTACAAAAGGAATCCCATCGCCCATCGGCACTAATGACTTATTGAAAGTATTGAAGCAAATAAATCCCAGCACCAAAGAATGGTTTGTAAGTGCTCGCAACTATGCTTTGTATGCTAATGAGAGTGGTTTGTACAATGAGATATTAGAGTATTTGGGAATTAAGAAGTAGTTATTGAGGATTGTCATTGGTCATTTTGAATACTTGTCATTGGTCATTTTGAGGAAAGTCATTGGTCATTTTGAATACTTGTCATTGGTCATTTTGAATACTTGTCATTGGTCATTTTGAGGAAAGTCATTGGTCATTTTGAATACTTGTCATTGGTCATTTTTAATTCTTAATTTAAAATTTTTAATTCCCTTGTCATTTGTAAAAACTAAGATTTGAGTACAACATAAATGTAAAAAAAAACGAAAAACAACGGTAATCGAATTTCGGAATCCACATTTATTTTTGGTTCTTCAACGGCTTGAACGACTCCGAAATTGAAACAAACTAAAAAACTACATTTCAAATGTTTGCATCCCGACCGAAGTGTCGGGACTAAAAACTATAAACTGCATTTCGAAAACTTCCAACATGAATCAACATTTAGAAAGAGGAAAATTATTATTGCAACAACATCGTCATCGCGAAGCGGAGGCAGAATTCAAAATGCATTTGTCGCTCGAGCCCAATGACGATGAGGCACATTTATATCTTGGCCTTTGTTATTTGCACGGTAATAAACTTGACGATGCCACTATTTCGATTCAACAATCAATTGCCTTGTTTCCGCACAATGCTTTTGCTTTTTATGTTTACTCCCGCATTTTATTTGGTCAGGAAAAATACAAGGAATCGCGGCAAAAAATTGATGAGGCTATAAATATTCAGCCAATTGATGCCAACTTTTTTTGCATGGTCGGCACAGTTGCATTTGTTCAACAAAGATTATTTACAAGCGCTTGAAGCCGCCAATGCCGGGTTGGCTAATGAGCCCGATAATGTTGATTGCCTAAATCAACGCACTATGGCTTTGGTGAAGCTTGATAAAAAAGAGGAAGCCTACAGCACTATAAACGATGCATTGCTCGAAGACCCCGAAAACAGTCTTACACATGCCAACACTGGTTGGGCAATGCTTGAACATGGCGATCATAAAAAAGCACTCATTCACTTCACCGAATCGTTGCGATTGAATCCAAATAACGAATGGGCTAAGCATGGTATGATAGAGGCACTCAAGGCGCGCTACTTTATTTATCGCATGTTTTTGAAATATATGTTTTGGATTGGCAACCTAAAAGGTAACAAGCAATGGATGATAATAATAGGAGCCTATATATTGGTTCGAATATTAAATAATGTGGCCGAAACAAAACCACAGTACGAACCTTTTATTATGCCGGTAGTAATTGCTTATGCAGTGTTTGCACTTTCTACATGGGTGCTTATGCCATTGTTCAATGTGCTGCTGTTGCTACATCCACAGGGGCGCTATGCATTATCGCCAACAGAAAAAAGCACTTCTGTTTTAGTTTTCGCTTCACTGGTCACAGGATTAATTTCATTGCTCATTTATACATTTACAGGCATCGATGGATTCTTATTTCTCGCAATACTTGGTTTATCAATGATGATTCCTATTTCGGGTATGCAATTGCATCGCACACCAAAGCAGAAAAAAATACTAACGGTTTACACTTTTGTTCTTCTTGCCCTTGGACTCATTACCGTTGCATTAGCATTTATGGGTCGCGATTATCTTGTAACGGGAACCATATACGCAGTGATGATGCTTATGTATCAGTTTCTTTCTAACTCATTTATTATACGATAGGCGTTCTTTGGTTATTGAGTTATTAGGTTACTGAGTTATTTTGGAAATTAGTTATTAGGATGTTGAGTTATTGGAAAGAGTTATTCAATTTTTATGAAGTTGGATACAATTTATTTTTTTATTGGAATACTATTGCAAGTGTCACGTAAAATAAATTACTCAACAACTTTAATTCAAAACATTCAAATTTCTAAAGATAGCGGCAAATAATTTCTTTCAATTAATACAATTTCATGTGCCATGTAAAAGCAATTCCTCTATAACATAATAACTCAACAACAAAATAACCAATAACTAATATGCTCTTTCGTTAGCACCTTTCATAAAATTTACAAATGCACGGCATGCTACTTTGTTGCCTCCGGGTGTGGGGTAATTGCCAGTAAAATACCAATCACCAAGGTGATTTGGAATGGATTTGTGCAAGTCGTCCACACTCTGATAAATTATTTCCACTTCTGAAAGTACATCGGCAGGTTTTAAAAGTTGCGATATTTTTGCGCTTACCTGTTGTTCGGTAAAAGGCTCGTAAATCTTTTTAACATGATTAATAATTTCTTCTTTTGGTTTATCTAACTGTTCTACACATAAATGATAAACTTCGTCTATTACATGTTCCATATTATTTTCTTCGAGCAATGACATTGCGGCATTGAAAGCAATAAAATCGCCTTAGCTTAGCCATGTCTATACCATAACAATCAGGATACCGAATTTGGGGTGCAGACGATACTACTATTATTTTTTTAGGTTGCAACCTTCCTAACATTCGCAATATACTTTTGCGCAAAGTGGTGCCTCGCACTATGCTATCATCTATCACAACAAGGTTGTCGATATTTTTTTCTACCGTACCATAAGTTACATCATATACATGCGCAACCATATCATCGCGATGTGCATCATCGGTAATGAAAGTGCGCATCTTCACATCTTTGATGGCAATTTTTTCAACACGCGGGCGAATGTTTATTATGTCACGCAATTTTTCTTCGGTCACTTTATTATTCAGCTCCATAACCTTACGCACTTTTACAGCCGCCAAGTAATCTTCCATACCACTCACCATGCCCAGAAAAGCAACTTCGGCAGTATTTGGAATAAACGAAAACACAGTGTGTTTCAAATCGTAATTTACGGCTTCTAAAATACCGGGGCAAAGCCTGCGTCCCAGTTCTTTGCGTTCATTATAAATAACCGGATCGCTACCGCGCGAAAAATAGATGCGCTCAAACGAGCATGACTTTCGCTCTTTAGGTTCGCGACACAACACTTCTTGTATACGTCCGTCTACTTTTATTATTAATGCGTGTCCGGGTTTAAGTTCTTTAATATCTTCAATGGGCATATTGAATGCTGTAAGCATAGCAGGGCGTTCGCTGGCAACCACAGCAATTTCATCATTATGATAATAATATGCCGGGCGTATACCATGTGGATCGCGCATTACAAAACCATCGCCATGGCCAATGGCCCCGCAAATAGTATAACCACCATCCCAATGTTTGGAAGCACGAGTCAACACACGTTGCAAATCAAGTTGTTCGGCAATCATTTTCGATATTTCGTGATTGCTCATTTCTTCCTGCTTAAACCGTTTGAAAAGCAACTCCACTTCTTCGTCAAGAAAATGGCCTATGTTTTCGAGTACAGTTATAGTATCGGCTTTTTCGCGTGGGTGCTGACCAAGACTTACAAGTTGCTCCATCATTTCGTCAACATTGGTCATATTGAAATTACCTGCAACACCAATGGTGCGCGAACGCCAACTATTTTTACGAATGAAAGGATGGCAACTGTTGATAGAATTTTTTCCAAAGGTGCCATAACGCAAATGTCCTAGCCACAACTCTCCTGTATAAGGCAAATTATTTTGAAGCCATTCTACATCATGTAATTTTTCGGGGTCGGTTTGTTGCAACTTTACAAATGGCTGATTTATTTTTTCGAAAACATCGGCAATAGGTTGCTTGGTATTCGACCTTTCGCGGTGTATATAGTCCGTACCCGGTTGCACTTTTAAATTGATATTGAGCACACCTGCGCCATCTTGCCCACGGTTGTGTTGCTTCTCCATAAGCAGGTATAGTTTGTTCATGCCATACAATGCAGTACCGTATTTCTCCTTATAAAACTCCAGCGGTTTGAGTAACCTAATTATGGCAACGCCACACTCATGTTTTATTTTATCGCTCATTGTTGTTGTGCTAGGGTGCAAAGATAGTTATTTCAAGTTCTGACATTGTTGGATTGTTTGGTCATTTTGATTGTTGGAGCTTTATGCATTCTGGTCATTGCTGAGGATTGTTAAGCACCTCTGGCCATTGAGCTATTGGGTTGTTGACTTTGCATCCTGAGGAACGAAGCATCAATGGCTCATTGGTCATGTCACCTTTAAAGTCTGGTCATTGGCCATTAAAGTCAGTATTAAGGAACTGTGAAGCAATCCTTACTCAGATCTAGTCATCAGTCATATAATAGAGTAATTTTTAATCCTTAATTTTCAATTCTCAATTTCACCATCATTGGTCATAAAAAAAGAAGGTACCCCTTGATGTAGTTTATCACATTGACGAAAATCATTTCAATGGTAAAACAACTTTACAGCTTAATGTGAAGGATATACGGGTTGGTGAAAATGTTGCTGTGTGAAAAGAATATTCAAACAAATTACTTACTCAACACCCCACCAAGCGTAACAGCATTTTTGTATTTTTTTATATTGCCTTTTTCATCAAATACTTCGGTGTAAATAATGTAAATTCCTATGGGTGCTTTTTCGTTTGCAATGTTTATTCCATCCCAACTTACATAACCACTGTTCGAAATTAAAGTATTGCGCAATAGGTATTGTACAAGTTGTCCCTGGCTATTATACACTTGCATATTGGCAGTATAACCCGCTTGCTCAAATTTGTAAAGTATAGTCACCACATCGTTGTAGCCATCTTCATCGGGCGAAAATGTTTCAGGCACTATGCTGATGGTTTGTACGGGAGTTCCCGTTTCCGTGATTTGCGAATTGATGTATCCCGGTGTTGCATAACGCACGGTAGCCGCTGCAGAATGCCAATTGGTGCTATCGAGCGAAGAACGATCAATGCTTAACCGTTCTAACGAAACGCCTTCTACATCTGTCAATAAAGGGTAATGCCATTTGTCGGAATAGTAAACACTATCGAGTGTGGCGTTCAAATTATTAAACAACACTGCTACACCGCGGTCGTCATTATAACTTGGCAAATCGGCTATATATACCACACATGCCGATGAAGGGGGCAAGTAATAATTAATAATATTTTGCGGCTCTTGTGTAATGGCAACATACTCATATGGGAATAGCAATCGCCCTTCACCGTTAGCATTAAACACAGTTCCTATTATGCCTTTATCCAAATCAACATTGCCAATTCTTAAGGCCGATAAATCAATTATTTTTCCCGAAGTATTATATAACTCTATAAAATCTTCAGCGGTGGAAGTAGGATTAAATAATATTTCATTTATAACCACATCCCCTTTCAATGCTTGTTCGGCTATGCCAATTTTAATATTTGTGTTGTTCGCTATACTATTACCCGGGCAGTCTTCGAGGTTTATAGAAAATGTAAGATTGTAAATAACCTTAGGTGTATACGTTGCAGTAAATAACAATTGCACAGTTGTTGCATCGGCACTAATGCTTTGTATAGATGTTGGTTTGCCTATTCCATTATCTACAAAATAATTGTTTGTTTGGTTAAGAGATCCCACAGACATGGGTTCGTCAAATTTAATTTCAACCACATTGTTTCCAATAATACGTGCTAAGTAAACTTTAGGTGGAGTATTGTCTTCGTAAATTCCATTCACCGAATTTTGCTTGCCGGGAGTACCGCCAACTGCAGCTTTGCTACCAAGCCAATTTGCAGGGGCATTGCAGGCGAAATCTAAATCTATTCGTTCGAGTGAGTAACCGCCTGCTGCTTTTATTGGATCACCATACCATTGATCGGAGTAATTCACAACATTAATTTCGTTACTGAGGTTATTGAACAATGATATTTTATCCCCACTGTTATTAAGCGAAGGCAACGAACTTACACCCACAATATTTGTAATTCCGGTAAAAGAAGCCACATCGCTCATATCACAAACAAGAACATATCCATTAGGTGGCAAAACGTAGTTAGGAAAACTTCCACTAGAAGTTGAAGCATCGGTAACAGTAAAATTACTAAGGTTTAAATTTCGTGAACCACGATTATATAATTCGAGATACTCTGCATTTGGCAATCCAAATACACCATTGGGTGCAGCCATAATTTCGGAAATAATTATTTCGTTGGGCAATGCAATAACCGGAGCAAAGTATGTAAAGTTGCCTGTAGTACCGGGGGCGATGTTATTATTACTAAGATCGCTCAAATTATCTATAGTGATGGTATTGAGCAATCCATCCTGAAACAAATTTGCAAACGTAAGGTGAACTAAGGCAGCGTTACCGCCATCAAGCACCGCTAAAGTGGGCACGCCAATACTATTGTTTACACTATAATTATTTTCGTCTTCGGCAGAGGCGGCATCAAGCGCTTCGCTAAAAACAATATCAATATTTAAAGAATCAACCACATTGATTTGCGAAACAACAGGAGGAATTAAATCTAAAATTTCGGGACCGGAATAAACATCATCAATAAAGTGTTTATTGAAAAAACTTGCTGTAGATTGTTTTACAACTATACCTATATATGCTGATGAATTATATGTTACATCCGATGCAGTTCCTTCAGTAAAAAAATTAATACCGCCTCCGGTGTTATCGTCCATAAGGGTGAATACTCCACCCCCATCGCGCTTTATTTTAAGGTGAATTTTATTGTCACTACTACTATTGCAACGGCCATTAAACCCATCAATTAATAACGTTTCGGTGCTTCCATCTTTGCGATACAAACTTATTTCATCATCTGTATTTCCAACACGTACAAAATAACCATTAACCGGGCCGAGCAAATTAGTATTGTCGGCAATAATGTAGTAATCAAGATAGTTTGAACCACTGGTCGAAAATTTAAGATTTACATATAAGTGCCATTCAGCATTACCTACATATGTAGAACCTGTACTTAAATAAAAGGATTTACTTGCTGTATTGCAGTTCGACTGCAATATCGAATTGTTTACAACAAACAAACTATCATCGCCAGTCCACACCGGGTTGTTATTGAAGTTACCATCACTAAAGTCGTCAGCTACTTGTGCGTATATAGTATTGGTTAGTAATATTAAATATATAATCAGCAGTTTTTTCATAATACTATTTTTATTTAAACCTATTCGTTATTTTATTAGCCATACAAAAATAGCTATTTTATCATCCACACTTTCATCACAATATCTTTCAAGGGTCTGTCATTTATTTCTTTGGTAGTTGGCACATTACAAATGCTGTCGATAATATTCAAGCCTTCAATTACCTCGCCATACACAGTATAGTTACCATCAAGGTGAGGCGTACCGCCAACAGTGGTGTATATTTTTCGTTGATCATCATTCAACGTAAATTTTCTCCGTTTGGCATATGCTTCTAAACTATCAGGTAAATAAACTTTTCCCTGCACAATATAGAACTCGCCACCATGCGATCGCTTTTCGGGGTTGTCTTCACGTGCCTGTGCCAATGCTCCTTTTTTATGGTAGATACCATTATGAATTTCGGACTGTATGGCATATTTTAAAGTATCGTTCTCGCCCAATGCCACACCCGCAGGTGCATTTCGTGTATCGCTCGAGCCACCCTGCATCATAAAGTTCTTTATTACCCTAAAAAAAGTTGTGCCGTTATAATATCCCTGTTCCACAAGTTTTATCATATTATCGCGGTGCACGGGGGTAGCATCGTACAATTTTATTTTCATGATGCCATATTGGGTTTCTACCCCTAAAATATGTTTGCCACTTGTGGGCGACTTTTTAACGATGCCACAAGCAGCAAAAAGAAGGGTAATCGCGATTGGTAAAACCGAATATTGCTTTGAAATGCTTTCATAAATAGGTTTTGAAAAAGTTATTCACCGCATGTTAATAACTCTACACTTAGTTTTTTACGCTATCTGTCATAAAGTTTCGTGCAAGTGTTTTATTTTTAATATTGTTGCAACAATAAACATTTTATTTTTAAATATAAAACTAACTTTTTATCTTGGGCGTGTATTTAAAACTATTCTAAAAAAAACAAACGCAAAATGGGCGTTGACGATAACGAGTATTACGAAGAAGAAAAAACCGGAGGCAGCAGGCGTACGGTTTTTATTATCATCATTTCTATTTTATTAGGAGTGAATGGTTTGTTGTTGTGGCAATTCTTCGACAAAAAGAAAAATCTTGAAACTGTGCAGCGCGATCTGGATGAAACCATAAATGACAAAGATCAATTAAGTGCAGAATTACAAAGATTAAAAATTGAGTACGAAAAAATAAGCCAGGATAATGTCAGCCTGCAATCGCAACTGACTAATAAGGAAGAAATAATTGACGAAAAAATAAGTGAAATACAACACCTAATCAATTCGGGTGATGCAACCTTACTTAGAAAGGCACGCACCGAACTTGAAAACCTTAGGCTGTTAAATCAAAATTATGTTTTACAAATAGACACTCTCAAAACCGTAAATTCGCAATTAGCTTACCAAAATAAAACGCTGGATTCAACACTCAACCAAACACAGGGTCAACTTACTACACTTGCCCAACAAAATAAAGGTTTGAGTGAACGCATTGCAAAAGCAAACCTTTTGAAATCCAAGGGCTTTATTGCAGTAGGTGTAAAGTTCAAGAAGAATGGTAAAGAAATAGAAACAAATGATGCTGCAGATGTTGAGGGCATAAAAATCAACTTTACCCTTGCCGAAAATCTTAATGCCGAAAAAGGGAAACGCGATATTTATATTAGAGTATTTAGCCCCGATGGCGCTGTAATGGCAAATTCTTCGAGCACCTTCGATTACAAAGGCGAAGAAACTTTGTTTACCGGCCTTAAAAATGTTGATTACGAAAATACCGATTTACCTGTTTATTATATTTGGCAACGCAACAGCGCCTTCAGTAAAGGCAAATATGATATTGAAATATATTGTGCCGGTGAAAAAATCGATAGCACTTCGGTTATTTTAAAATAGATTTTGCCGATATTTTTTAATCCTCAAGAATAAACAATCATTTTTTTGTAAATTTTGATGTTGTAAAACACATTCTCATTTTCAACCTGATTGTATACTATTCAAATACACTTCAAATTCAGCCGGTTTAACATTGTTCTAAATTGGTTTTGCAGCAATGAGTTTTATCCACAAATTGATTGCTGATCACAAACAGAAAACATTCAATTATACACGACAACTATATACAACTAAGTCACGAATTGCTTAAATATCTTAGGCTAAAAAAACAAAACCGTCCGATATAAAATACCGGACGGTTTCGAAGAATGTTATTTTTAAAATATTATTTCTTTATGAATCTTGCTAAATATTGCTTATCACCATTGTATACTGCAACCATATATACCCCGGTTGGCAATTGGCTCAATTTTATTTCTACACTTTGTTCGTCATTCACATTTGTATTTTGCTCCATCATGGTTTGCCCCAATGAATTTACGATTTTTATTACTGCATTGTCATCGCCAAAAGGAAATTCCACGTTCAATTTTTCCGTAGCAGGGTTTGGAAAAATGTGCAAATCATTACTAGCTGATACTATATTTAAACCTTGCTTAGGCAGCAAAGTGCTGAATGTTGCAATTGAAGTATAAGCAGAAAAAGTAGCGTTAGGATATTTGGCACGAACACGCCATTCATATACTGTGGACATTGATAAACCTGTAATTGCTCTTGTTGGTGTATTGGTGGTGATATTAATAGTAGTCCATGCACCGGCCACCACACGATACTGCAAAGTATAACCAATGGCACATGCCACGGTATCCCATTTTACCGATGCCCCCGATGACGTAATATTAAATGAACTTAAATTTACCGGTTTGGGCTTAACTGTTACACGTGCTGTTTTTGTTGCTGTACATCCATTTGCCGATGTACCTGTTACTGTATACGTTGTACTTGCTATTGGGGTGGCTATAACCGGGCTGCCTGTAGTTTGATTTAACGATGCAGCCGGGCTCCATGTATAAGAAATAGAGCCACCAGTGGCATTCAAAGTGGCACTTGTTACAGGTGGGCACAAAATGGCTGATGACGGAGAAATGGTGATGGTAGGATTGCTTTTTACATTCACCTGTATGGCATTTGAAAGTGCAGTGTTGCCACAAGCGTTTGTATACATTACTGTATACGGGAAATTTCCTGTAGCATTCACAGTGTATGAAGAGGAGTTAGCTAAAGGTATATTGACACCATTTTTTTTCCATTGAAAAGTGCCGGTAGAAGGTGTAGCACTTAAAACAACGCTGCCCCCTTTACAAAAAGTTGTTGGGCCAGATGCAACAATACTTACTGCAGCAGCGGGGCAAATTACAATAATTGAACCTACCATCACTCCAGAATGAAATGTACAGGTATAATTATACGTTCCCACTTTAGAAGGCACATACGTAAATGTTGTGGCACCATTGTTAAGAGGGGCAGCCCATGGAGCTGCACCACCAGGTACCACCGAGGATGTAGTATTGTGAAATCCACTCACCCATTGCCACATCACAGTGTCGCCTAACTGGATAGTTATATTTGCCGGAGCAAATTGAAAATTACTTGTGTTAACAACAATTTTTGTTGCCTGTGCAAAATAATTGCAACCGACAATTGCGAATAATAATGCGATTTTTTTAAGATTCAGTTTGGTATTCTTCATATGGTTTTTTTTTCAAAAATATAAAAAAATTCAAAATGAGAAATTTTTATTTTTTTTATTGGCTTGATGTTAAATGTTATTATTTATTTAATGGCTTAAAAGGCAAAAGTTAATTTCTATTTTCGTGCGCCTCAAAAAACTCTTAAATACTTATTAATATGAATTTCCAAAAAACTGTATTAGCATTTTTATCTTTAAGCATTATGATATCGTGCACCAATAATCCAAAACCGGAAGAGAAAGACACAGTCGCCAAGCTGCGTCCTGCTTATCCCGAAACAAAAATGGATAGTAGCATTGTAGAAGATCACTTTGGCACATCGGTAGCCGACCCATATCGTTGGCTTGAGAACGATACTACTGCCGAAACCGCTGCATGGGTAAAAGCCCAAAATGAAGTAACCTTCGGTTATTTATCGAAAATTCCTTTTCGCGATAAACTAAAAACACGAATTACTGAGTTGGTAAATTATCCTAAATATGGTTCTCCTTTCCGTGCGGGTGAATATTATTTCTTCTCGAAAAATGACGGCTTACAAAATCAAAGTGTAGTGTATTACCAAAAAGGTATCGATGGCAAACCAACAGAATTTTTAAACCCAAATACCATGAGTACTGACGGAACTGTTACTGCAGGCATGGTAGGTTTTTCGAAAGATAAATCGAAAGTGGCAATATCGGTAAGTCGAAGTGGAAGCGACTGGCAAGAGTTATATGTGATGGATGTAGCTACAAAAACAAAATTAAAAGATAGTATAAGCTGGGCAAAATTTACCGGTGCAACATGGCAAAACGATGGATTTTATTATTGCGGTTATGATGCTCCCAAAAAGGGCAAAGAATTCTCAAACAAAAATGAATTCCACAAAGTATTTTATCACAAATTGGGCGATCCACAAAGCAAAGATGCATTGGTATACGAAGACAAAAAAAATGCTCAGCGATATTATGGAATGAACATAACAGAGGATGAGCACTTTTTATTTTTAGTTATTTCGGCCGGCACCGATAATTTTGATATGTGGTACAAAGACCTGCGCAATCCGGCACAAAAAGAATTTATGCCGCTGTTTACAGGTATGAATCAAAAAAGCAGCGTGATAGATAATGCAGGCGATATGCTAATTGTGCAAACAAATGTAGATGCACCAAAAAATAAAATCGTTTTGGTTGATCCAAAAAATCCTGCAAAAGAAAATTGGAAAACTCTTGTACCCGAAACAAATGATGTAATAGAAGGTGTTGGTACAGCCGGCAAAAAAATGTTTGTCACTTATATGAAAGATGCTTGCAATAAAGTAGTTCAATTCGATTATGCAGGCAAAAAAGAGCGCGATGTTGAGCTTCCCGGAATAGGCTCTGTAGGTGGGTTTAATGGCAACTTCGATGACAAAGAATTATTTTACAGCTTTACTTCTTTTATTTATCCCACTACCATTTTTCGTTATGATATTGCAACAGGCAAATCGGAAATTTTCCGCAAACCCGAATTGAAATTTAATCCTGATGACTATACCAGCGAACAAGTATTTTACACAAGTAAAGATGGAACAAAAATTCCCATGTTTATTACTTATAAAAAAGGAATGAAAAAAGATGGCAATAACACAACGTTGCTGTATGCTTATGGAGGATTTAGCGTTTCGCTTACACCATCATTCAGTGCAAGTAGAATTGCCTTTTTAGAACAAGGTGGCGTTTATGCCATGGCATGCCTGCGCGGAGGAAGTGAGTATGGCGAAGAATGGCATAAGGCCGGAATGTTATTTAATAAGCAAAATGTATTTGATGATTTTATTGCTGCCGGAGAATATCTTATAAAAGAAAATTATACCACATCGAAAAAAGCTTGCCATACAAGGTGGCAGCAATGGCGGTTTGCTAATTGGTGCATGCGCAAATCAACGTCCCGAATTATATGCTGTAGCCTTACCTCAGGTAGGTGTAATGGATATGTTGCGTTATCATAAATTTACTGTTGGTTGGGGATGGATAGATGAATATGGAAATCCTGATAGCGCAAATCACTTTGCTAATATTTACAAATACTCACCATTGCATAATATTAAAAGCGATGTAGAATATCCTGCAATAATGGTAACCACGGCCGATCATGATGACCGCGTGGTGCCGGCCCATTCATTTAAGTATATGGCTACTATGCAACAAAAATACAAAGGCAACAATCCTACTCTTATTCGGATAGATGTAAAAGCCGGACATGGTGGTGGTAAACCTCTGAGCAAAACAATTGAAGAAACTGCAGATATATTTTCCTTTATTTTTTATAATACGGGTGCAGATATAAAGTAGTTTTTAAAAAACATATTTCTCTGAGAAAAGATGGCATCAATGTGCCATCTTTTTTTTGCTACTTTGCGTTTCAAATTTTATCTCATAATATGGTGTTGCAAAAAACATTTTCTTCTTTAATGAAACATTATGAAAGCGCTTATACAAAACTGTTTTTTCGATTAAAAAGGAGTATTTTTCTCTTTGCGTTTTCTTTTATCGTTTCTGTTTCTTCAGCACAATTTTTACCACAATCGCTCGATACAAATTTTACAACAAACACTTTGATAGTAGCGCCAGGTTTGGTTTACGATACTTTATTTACAAGTTACAACCATTATGTTTACAATGCTATTGGTGATAGCGGACGCGCTAAACAAAATATGGACTTTATAGGATTAGAACACTATCCTTACAATGGAAAACATACTGCACGTATTACAGTGAATCAGGAAACTACCAACACTGCCGATTCTATTCTCGGTGATGGTGGCGGGCAAACAACTTTCGAAATAGAAAAAATAAACGGAGCGTGGCAAGTTGTTGATAGTGCAGGAATAAAATTTCGTAACATAGATTTCATATCAGTTGGCTACACTAATAAAAACTGTGGAGGCGGTATGCTGTCGAATGGCAATACCATGAGTTGCGAAGAATTTCCTGTTTCCTCCAATCTCGAATTGTATGACCTCGGTTCCGGTTTTAAAGACACTTCCGATTTTATTATTCCGCAAGGCAATGGAATTTACAGTGGCGATACTTTGAAGCGGTGGCAAAATATGGGATGGGTAGTGCAGACCGATCCGGCAAACAGAGTCGGCTTGCGAAAGTTATATGGCATGGGCAGGTTTAGTCATGAATTTGCACGCGTTTATAACGATACCATTGTATATTTAACCAATGACGAAACTCCCGCAGCACTCTTCAAATTTATAGCTTCAAGTTCCAATGATTTTACTAACGGTATCTTGTACACATTTAAACAAACACCAAATGGGCTGGGCACCTGGATTGCCTTGCCCAATGATTTAAATACTATGCTCGATGCCCGTAATGTGGCATTCTCACTTGGGGCATCTATCTTTATCCGCCTAGAAGGTTGCGCTTTTTCTTTAGATAAAACAAAACTATATTTTTCTGAAACCGGTGGTGATAGTGCTTCAATAAAAAGTGCTTTAAATAATGGTGCTACTTACTCTTCGCACCTTATGCAATACGACACTTTGTATAGCCAACCGGCAGATAGTTTTCTGCACCATTTATATGGAAATGTGATGCAGCTCGATTTGCAAAACGATTCGTTAAGTGTTTTAATACAGGGTGGTAACGGTAACGATATACGTACCAACTTATCTAGCCCCGACAATATTGATGTAGGAAAAATAGGAAACAAAGAAGTAATGGCAATTCAAGAAGACCTGATTGCAAAAACGTTTAACCGTTTACCAGACCCTGCGGGGCCAATGATAAATGAAATTTATTTGCTCGATTTGAGCATCGATAATCCAACCGTTGACGATTTAATACGATTTGCCATTGCACCCGATGGCAGTGAAACTTCAGGCGGTGTGTTTGCCAAAGATACCGATACCTATTTTGTAAATATTATGCACCCCAACTGGGCCAATCCTTACCCCTTCAACCATTCGGTAACGGTTGCAATTCGTGGACTGTATCAATATTACCCTACCGGATATACCGATAGCAATGTAAATCAAATACAACTTTACCCTAATCCGTCCAACGACAATATTCATTTAACAGAGCCTGTTAGGAATGCAAAAATTTATGATGAAAATGGCCGATTAGTTTTTTCGGCTGATCATTTGCAAACAATCAATATAAAAATTATACTTCGGGAATTTATTTTTTGACAACTGACGGCAATGGGAATTTTAAATTTATTGTTCAATAAAAATCAAAATCAAATGAAAAAAATAAACGCTTTATGCTTAACAATTATTCTGATTTCAGCATGGCAGTTTTTATCTGCTCAGCCATTTCAAATAGGAAAAACATCAACAACATACATAGACACAAGTCGTAATAATCGAAACATTGATGTTGATATTTATTATCCCGCTGATATTGGCGGCACCAATGTACCACTGGCAACTGGGGTTGCAAAATTTCCTGTGTTAGCATTTGGGCACGGATTTGTAATGGTGTGGAGTGCTTACCAAAATGTGTGGAGTGCCATTGTACCCGAAGGATATGTAATGATTTTTCCAAAAACCGAAAATGGATTTTCACCTTCACATACCGAGTTTGCAAAAGATATTGCTTTTTGCATCGGTCGGTTACAATTAGAAAACACAAGTACACAATCCATATTTTATCAGCGACTCGATAGCACAAGTGCAGCAATGGGTCATAGCATGGGGGGAGGATCGAGTTTGCTGGCAATGCAATACAACAGCAATATTACTGCGGTATGCAATCTGGCAGCGGCCGAAACCAATCCCTCGGCAGTTACTGCATGTGGGGCAATTGCAAAACCGGCTTTGCTTTTGTCGGGAGGTAATGATTGTATTACTCCACCACCGGCACATCAGGATTTAATGTACAATGCCCTTACATCAAGCTGCAAAACAATACTATCAATAAATGGAGCAAGTCATTGTCAGTTTGCCGATTATAATTTCAATTGTTCATTTGGTGAACTTACATGCACACCTCAACCGGCAATATCTCGAAGTGAACAACACAGCATCATGAATCAATATATGATTCCATGGTTGAATTATATTTTAAAAAATGATTGTAGTGCCGGAAATTTATTTCAACAAATGATTGACACGGCATCTGCGCTAACACATAACACAAATTGTTCTTTTTGTCCTACCTCAATTGAAAATCAAAATCAAGCATCAAATAATTTTGTGGAAATATTTGTGGATGAAAACAAAAATATTTCGCTTTCGAATAAAAGAAATATTGAAGTTGAATTGGAAATAAAAATATTTAATACAAACGGGAATTTAGTGCATTCTCAGGAAGCATCGATGAGGCGAGGAGAAATATTATCGCTGTTAAACAACTGGAATAATGGGACGTATATTGTTATGGTTAACGACCAAAAAGGGAGAGGTCGTTTTTCGAAAATTGTTATTTTACAATAACAGTTTAATACTCTTAGCTTTTATAAGTACTGCGGTCAACCATTACTTTTAAATTTATCTTGTCGCGCAAATCATTAAATGTTTTTATATAATCATTTAGTGCAGCGTTGCATAAATCTATCTGGTTGTTGCGGCTATAATAATCTATTGAAATTTTATGAAGCCATAATAACAATTCGTATTCATTTCGCTCGAGTAATAAGTTCTTTAGTTGCAATTTTAGCATCGAAAAGCGATATACATCTTTACTTTCCTTAGCGCCATTTAATTGATTTTGAAGTTTCGTAATTTGCTCATAGTTGTAGTTATTCCCAAATAATAATCCATATTCCTCCGAATCGATTATGTTCTTCATCTCATTGTCTATCTCGTGAAGTGCCGCTTTGCATTCTGTAACCTTCATGCGCTTAAACCTTGCTTTGGATAATACTGCAGGATTAAATCCTGTAGAAGTGCGGTGCAACTCAAACAAGGCGTCAATCAATTCCTCATAGTGGCCTGGTAACCTCTTTTGAAGTTCACGCTTTATATAGTCAATAATACCTACTGTTTTAGGAATACGAAGTATTACACTAAATTCCGGTTCGTTTTTCGATTTTTCTTCGGTTAATTCCATCTGGCGTTCTTTGTTTGATAATTCACTTTGAATCATGATATTTGAAAACTAATAAAAGTGATATAAAAATAAATAATGTTTATAAAAAATAAAATTTGCCTTTTGGTTTTACTGTGTCTCACAACTTGTAAAATTATAGGTCAGGAAACTTTTCCCATAAACGGCATTAATGATACGCGTAGCACCTTTTACGCTTTTATTCATGCTCGTATTGTGGTAGATTACCAATCAGTAATCGGGGACGGAACTGTGGTAATCAAAAACGGTGCCATTCATGATGTGGGAATGAATATCCCTATACCTGCAGGCTCTGTAATTATTGATTTAAAGGGGAAAAGTATCTATCCATCCTTTATCGACCCTTATACAGATTATGGAATTCCCGAATTAAAAACGAAAGCAAAAGAAGGGCAGGGCCAGCAATTTTTATCCAATACCAAGGGTGCATATGATTGGAATCAGGCTATACGTCCTGAAATAGATGCCAGCAAATATTTTGTCAGCGATAGTAAAAAAGCGGAACTGTTTCGCAATGCCGGAATTGGAACCGTGATGTCGCTCAATAAAGATGGAATATGCCGGGGCACTTCTATGGTTGTTTTACTCTCTGATGAAAAAGAGAATCTAAATATATTAGAAGGAAAGGTTGCTCAATGTTTTTCATTTGAAAAGGGTTCGTCAACACAGGATTATCCCGATTCGCGCATGGGGGCAATTGCACTATTACGTCAAACCTATTATGATGCCACATGGTATAAACAAAGTACTAAAAGAGAATACAATCTTTCGCTCGAAGCTTTTAACGAAAATCAAAAATACCCCTCCATATTTGAAGTAAGCGATTGGCAAAATGTACTCCGTGCCGATAAGATTGGTGATGAGTTCAATATTCAATACATAATAAAAGGCAGTGGTTATGAATATCAACGTATTGAAGAAATAAAAAAAACAGGAGCCACTTTTATCATTCCGGTCAATTATCCCGAAACGTATGATGTATCTGACCCATGGGATGCCATCAATGTATCGCTAAGCGATATGAAGCACTGGGAACTGGCACCAACCAATGCTTCGCAACTGGAAAAAGCCGGAATTGCTTTTTGTTTTACTACCGATGGACTGAAAGATAAAAAAGATTTTATGCGTAATATTCGGAAAGCTTTAGATAATGGACTAAGCGAACAATCGGCACTTAAAGCGCTAACGTATACCCCTGCCGTTATGCTCAACATACAAAACAAAACGGGGAGCATCAAAAAAGGAATGGTGGCCAATTTTATCATCACTTCGAAGAGTATTTTTGATAAGGAGAACGTTATTTTCGAAAACTGGTGCAATGGCAAAAGGTACATAATAAAGAACATAAATGCCCCTGACTTACGTGGCTATTACACTTTATTTTTAAATAATAAGAAAGCCGCAGGCATACGTGTAACAGGCGAAATGGATGGCCCGCAAATATTTTTTGATGAGGATACCAACAAAACAAAAGGCAATATAAGTTTTGCTCAGGAACAACTGTTGCTATCGTACGAAAGTAAAAACGCGGCAACTAAAGGACTTATAAAACTTAACGGGTATATTGATCAGGCAACAAAAAACATGGAAAGGATCCGGCTATTTGCAAAATGGGCAATGGATAAACTGGTATACTGTATTCGATTCGACTTTTATAGCCACAGCAAAAATAGATAGTGCAAAAAAAGATACCATAAGAAACGGTAATTTGTGGTTGCCCAATATGGCTTATGGATGGGAAAAATTGCCCACACAAAAAACAGTTGTTATTAAAAACACCACTGTATGGACCAATGAAAGTGATGGTAATTTAATCAACACCGATGTGCTTATTAAAAATGGTAAAATAGCACTGGTAGGTAAAAATATAAATGAGCCTGGTGCCGAAGTTATTGATGGTACAGGAAAACACCTAACAGCCGGCATTATCGATGAACACTCGCACATTGCCGTTTCGGGGGCAGTAAATGAATGCACCCAATCTGTTACTGCCGAAGTTCGCATTGCAGATGTAATCGATTGCGAAGACGTGAATATTTATCGTCAGCTTGCAGGCGGGGTAACATCATCGCATTTACTTCATGGTTCGTGCAACCCTGTTGGGGGGCAAACACAACTTATAAAACTTCGGTACGGATTAAGTTCCGAAGAATTGAAATTTGCCAATTGGCCGGGCTTTATAAAATTTGCCCTTGGCGAAAATGTAAAGCAAAGTAATGCAGGCGATAACAACACATCGCGTTATCCGCAAACCCGCATGGGAGTAGAACAAACTTATTACAATGCATTTACCCGTGCGCTCGATTATCAAAAAGCGATAAAATCATTCAATGCACTTTCCACTGCGGATAGATTGAAAGCAAAACCGGTGCGCAAAGATTTAGAACTTGATGCATTGGCAGAGATTATTAATGGCAAAAGATTTATTACTTGCCACTCCTATGTGCAAAGCGAAATAAATATGCTGATGCATGTTGCCGATAGTTTTCATTTTCAGGTAAATACTTTTACACATATACTTGAAGGATACAAAGTTGCCGATAAAATGAAAGCACATGGTGCCGGGGCATCGTCATTCAGCGATTGGTGGGCATATAAATACGAAGTGTACGAGGCTATTCCATACAACGGTAAAATATTGCACGATGTTGGTGTAACAGTAGCCTATAATTCGGACGATGCGGAGATGGCCCGAAGGCTGAACCAGGAAGCGGCAAAGGCTGTGAAGTACGGTGGCGTAAGTGAACAGGAGGCATGGAAATTTGTAACTCTTAACCCTGCAAAATTATTGCATGTTGATGATAAAGTAGGAAGTATAAAAGTGGGGAAAGATGCCGATGTAGTTTTATGGAGTGATAATCCATTATCAATATATGCAAAAGTGGAATACACATTTGTCGATGGCATATGCTATTACGATAAGGAAACGGATAAGCTAAAACAAAAAGCTATAGCGGATGAACGTGCACGGCTAATTCAAAAAATGACCGAAGCCAAAAACAAAGGAGCAAATGCACAGCCGCCTTCGTTCAAAGCATATGAAGAAAAACATTGTACCGATATTGAACATATGCCTTTTCAAAATTAATTTTCCATAATTTTTATTATAAAACAATGAACAACAAAATTAAAATTATTTTCATACTGCTTACAACTATAACTATATACGTAGCAAAAGCACAAAATCCTGCACCTTCGGCTTTCAATCAAAAGAGTATGCTTTTGCGTGGTGGCATAGCGCACATTGGCAATGGTACTGTTATCGAAAATTCGCTCATAGGAATTACAAAAGGCAAAATAGATTTTGTGTATGATGCTACAACTGTGAAGTTGCAGCCCATGAATTATGATACAGTGATGGAAATATATGGCAAGCATTTATACCCGGGATTGATAGGTATGAACACCAATTTGGGATTGAGTGAAATAGAAGCCGCCCGGGCCACCAACGATATTTATGAAACCGGAAATATTAATCCAAGTTCACGATCGGCTATAGCATACAATACCGATTCGAAAATTATTCCTACTGTGCGCAGCAATGGAATATTGATAGCGCAGGTGGTTCCCAGTGGGGGATTGGTAAGCGGCACCTCATCGGTTATGCAGCTCGATGCCTGGAACTGGGAAGATGCTGTAATAAAAATGGATGAAGGACTACATATAAACTGGCCGGGCATGCGAATATTTAAAGCATGGTGGGCGCCTACCGAAGAAGAACAAAAAGACCGCATGGCAAAAGGCCTTGAAAACATAAAAAAGCTTTTGCGCGAATCACAATCATATTGCAACGAAGGTGCACATCAGGAATCGAATTTAAACCTGCAAGCTATGTGTGGTTTATTTAACGGCACCAAAAAATTATATATCCATGCTAACTATGTAAAGGAAATAGTTGCAGCAGTAAATGTTTGTAAAGAGTACAAAATAAAAATGGTACTGGTGGGTGGTGCGGATGCATGGCTTATTCCTCAACTGCTGAAAGAAAACAATATACCTGTAATAATAGAACGTACACAAACTTTGCCTGGTCGCGAGGATGATGATATTGAAAGTAGCTACAGGTTGCCGGCCATGCTGCAAGCTGCCGGTGTGGTTTATTGTATTAGCGATGCAGGTTTTTGGCAACAGCGCAACCTGCCATTCCAGGCAGGCAATGCGGTAAGCTACGGTATTACTAAGGAACAAGCATTGGAATCCATCACATTAACTCCTGCAAAAATATTAGGTATTGAAGAACAAGCAGGCTCGCTCGAACAAAATAAAGATGCTACATTGATAATTAGTGATGGCGACATACTTGATATGAAAAGTAATAATATTATTGCTGCATATATTAACGGCCGAAAAATAGATTTAGATAATATTCAAAAACAGTTGTACTTAAAATATTGTAACAAGTACGGCATAAAACCATAATTAAATATGATAACACAAACAATGTTTTGCAGATTAGTATTAATGTTAACTCTAACTGTATACGCTACACAAGGATGTAATAAAAAAAGTAATCCAGCATCCAGCACAAAAGTAGAAACCACTAATATATCTTCAACCGAAAAAGAGAAAGAGCCGGTGTTGGAGTCGTCAAAAAATATAAAGGGCAGCATTATGTTTACGTACGATTATTGTGGCGGTGCTGCTCCTTCCGATGAAATGATTAAAAGGCTACGTACACCCCGGGCTATTTCAAACTATACTTTGTATATAAAAGCCGGTGTAAAAAATAACGATACTCCCATACTTGACAGTTCAAATTGTAACGAGCAAGGCCAGTTTAGCTTTAAAGTAAAACCGGGAAAATATGTCATTCTTACTCCAGACCAAATCAAAACTTTTTCGACAAAAAATTACACTTCAAAATATTTGCAGGTTGACGATGAGCAATGCCTGAAACAATGGTGGGAAGACGGATTACATAAAGTGAATGTTGCAAATGATAACGTAACATTGGCCGACACCATTTTGCATCAACGCTGCAACGGTTTGGGGCTTGTTCCTTGCATGTCGTTCACTGGCCCATTGCCTCCTATGATGCGGAGGGAGTAGAAGCCAGGTAGTTAAACAAGCAGGTTTTTTTGAGTGGTGGCATCCTTTTATTACCATTATAGCAATTGCCATGCTTCACTGCATGAATTGCAATTAATAAATATGCTTGACAAAAAAGGATTTTAGGGCTGACGATGTTGATTGTTCATATTTAGAAAATAATAGCAATTGATGCCATATTGAATAAAGTGGTTATATTTAATCCGTTTCGCTTTAAAAAAAATGATTGTTTATCCAAAATCAATTACCTTGCGCATAACTAATTTTTAGCAAAGCTCAATCTTAAATAATAAGAATGGTGAAGCATTAAATGTTTTTTCTGTTGAACTTTTAAGTATGCCTGACACACCAAAAAAAATGAAGGATAAAATCAATACCCGATATTATACCCTGTTTATTTTTGCTGTTACATCATTTGTGGCAGCAATCTTATTGAATGGTGGATATGAGGACTCTCAAAAAAATTATAGCGCCAAAACAAAACAGTTTCAAACAATATTAACAAGCCAGGAGAAAAAAATACTTGCTTTTAATACCTTGATATCAAATAATATTGAGCAACAAAATTTTAAGAATATAGACCAGTGTATTCCGCCTTTGAAACTACATCATATTGATAACAAATGGTACTCAATATTAATTTTCAAAAACGACAGTTTGGTTTATTGGAGCGATAACAGAATAGCTTATCGTATAAATGAATTGATTAAATATAATGCCCATGACATTGTATTTCTTAATAATGGTTGGTATCAAATATTTCCGCTCAATACAGCAAAGTTTAAAATAATTGGTTTATACTGCCTTAAGACAGAGTATAAAATAAAAAACGAATTTCTGGAGGATAAATTTAATCCCGCATTACCGGCCGAAAACAATGTTAAAATAATAAAATCGCGATCAGCTCTTAATGCTTATCCGGTTTACAATATCAACAAGGATTATCTTTTTTCTCTTTCGTTCAATTCAGTAGAATATGTTACTCCCAAACTTATTCCTATGCTTTATTTGTTTGGTATACTTTGCCTTTGCTTGTATTTGTACGAATACCTTTCGCACCTGCGCAAAACCAACAAATCATTGGTATACTTAGTTCTGATTGGGTTGCTTACCGCCAGAATAATTGTTTATGTTTTTTCCATACCAAAAGGATTATACTCTTTAGAATTATTCAATCCTGCTTTGTTTGCAGGTTATTATTCGCTGCGTTCACTTGGCGATTTATTGTTATCAACCTTGGTATTAGCCTTTTGGATGATTTTTGTGTACCAGGATATAGCATCAATTCGTATTTCACCCAAGTATGCTAAAAGCCAGGTGCTTTATGCTTTGGTACTTAGTCCGGCTTTTCTTGTAACGTTTCTTTACTCTACCCTTATTCACTATTTGCAATATAATCTAATTT
Organism: Bacteroidota bacterium; assembly: GCA_016717325.1. Lineage (GTDB taxonomy): Bacteria > Bacteroidota > Bacteroidia > AKYH767-A > OLB10 > JADKFV01. The sequence continues at coordinate 60,477 of JADKFV010000007.1, forward strand.
TCAATTCCAAAATATCGCTCGAGGTAAACAATCTTTTCGAATTAAACAGCTATAGCTATGCAGTAATGTTTATAGTTTTTGTTTTAATGTTTTCGTACTTTTTGCTTACCGATGCAATTGTAAAATCAATAATAGGATCATACAAAGACTGGAAATTTCATGCTGTTGTTTTGCTTGCTGCCATGGCGTGTTTTTTACTTTTCGTAAATAATTTTTTACCAACAGAAATCTATCGCACCTACGACTATACTACTTTTATTCTTGCAGTAGTAGTTATAATCCTTTTATATTTTTTCAGATCGCAAAACCGGAAACTTTTTTCTTTTGTAAGTGCGTTTACAGTTATTGTTGTGTTTTCTATTTATACTGCATATTTGGTCAACAATCTCAATCACGAAAAAGAATTGCAGCAACGTATTTTAGTGGCATCGAAAATTGCTGAAAAAAAAGACCCCGTTGCCGAATATTTATTTAGCGATAACAACGAAAAGCAGTTGCACGATAAAATTTTGATATCCTATTTTGATGAATTGCGCTCCGAATCGGAACCCGGTAAAGTGTTCGCCCCACAACGCATTTCGCAGCGGATAAACCAGTTATATTTCAATGATGCTTATTGGAGTAAATATGAAATGGAAACTTACCTTTTCAATGAAAACAAACAGCCTATTTCCGAAAATAATTCTTTCCAGTTATATTCCTACAATCAGCTTGTAGAAATGATAGATACGCTTGGAAATAGCACAACAGCGAAAAATTTCTTTCAAATAAATAATTTTTCTTCCCGCAATGCATATTTGGCTACTATTGCCATTACCGACCCCGATTTAAATAATGCTGTAAACGGTTATGCATTTGTGTTGATGCACGAAAAACTTGGAGGATCGAAAAAGGGATTTCCTCAATTGCTGGAAAAGGAAAATGCCAATGCTGTTAAAATAAATTCTTTCGATAAATATTCCTGGGCCTTCTACAAAAATAATTCGCTGATTGATAAAGGCGGCAAATTTGCTTTTGAAGACAATCTTCTTTTATATACGAATAATCCACCGGTAAAAAATATTTATTATGTCGAGCAAAACAATGTTCAACATCTTGTATACAAAACAGGGGCAAATGATGTTTTGCTCGTAACATTAACGGACAACCTACGATTCAAATTATTTACCGAGGCTACCTATTGGTTTGCATTTTTTTTCATGTTGTTTTTGTTTTTCTGGCTGATGATGAAAATCCTTAACCGCAACCTTAACATCGAATTTAGTTTCAAAAACCGTATACAAATTTCTGTTATGGCCATTGTGCTTTTATCGATGATACTGATAGGAAGTTTTACCGTTTATTTTATTAATAGCAATTACAAAAAAAATCAACGTTTGCAATTGTTAGAGAAACTCAATTCACTGCAACTGGTTATTGAGAATGAATATGACAATGCCCTTGTCAACGATTTTAATAACGATACACTTTCACCTATTTTTTCGCGAACATCTAATGCCCTCGATTGCGATTTTATTATTTATGATAAACAGGGTGTAAAATCATATTCTACAAAACCCACATTGTTTAGTTTAAATATTATTGGCAATATAATAAACCGTGACGCTTATAATAAATTATCGCTCAATGCTTCGAGTAGTTTTGTGCAAAACGAAATGATAGGAAACTTAAAATACCTTTCTTCTTATACCGGTTTGTATGACAACAACAATAAACTTTTAGGGTACATCAATTTGCCTTATATAACCGACCCCGATGAATTAAAAAATCAAATTTCCGAATTTATCATTACCCTTGTAAATGTCTATGTGCCGTTGTTTTTGTTGTGCTTGTTGCTCACCTTTTTGTCGGCAAATCAATTGGCAAAACCCTTGCAAACATTGCAAAAAAGTATGGCCAAAGTAAGGTTAGGAAAAGCAACCGAACCCATAGTGTGGGATAAAGCCGATGAAATAGGGGCGCTCATAAAACAATACAACAAGATGGTAGATGAACTTGCTTTGAGTGCCAATAAACTTGCACGCAGCGAACGCGAAAGTGCATGGCGTGAAATGGCAAAGCAAGTGGCGCACGAAATAAAAAACCCACTTACACCTATGAAGTTGAGTGTGCAACATTTGCAACGTGCATGGCAAGACCAAAGCCCTAATCTTATGCAAATAGTGCCACGACTTTCGGCTTCAATAATCGAACAAATCGATACGCTTAGTGCCATTGCTACCGAGTTTTCGAATTTCGCTAAAATGCCCACAGCTCAATTTTCTGTTGTCGATATTCAAAGTGTATTAAAATCATCGGCCGATCTTTTTGCTAAAGAAGGCAATTCTACAATTGAATATCTTGTTCCTGAAAATTTGGAGTGCAAAGTTTTTGCTGATAAAGAACAACTGCTACGTGTGTTTTCCAATCTATTGAAAAACGCCCTGCAAGCCATTCCCGAAGAAACAAATGGAGTGATAAAATTAAATATCGAAAAATTGAAAACTCATTTTTTGGTGACAATAAAAGACAACGGCAAAGGAATTTCGGAATCCGAAAAATCAAAAATATTTGTGCCATACTTTACTACAAAATCATTTGGTACCGGATTGGGTCTTGCTATTGTAAAAAATATTGTGGAGGCCGCCAACGGTACTATTTGGTTCGAAAGTAAGCTCGGCATAGGCACAACTTTTTTTATTCAGTTGCCTATATTTAAAGATTATTCTTCCTGAACGAATCCCAGCCTTGGGCACGTAAAGCAATTTCCCCATCACCTTTATCAACCATAGCCAACCCACTCGATTCGCGAGTAATATGTCCTATTACACTAACATCTTCAATTGTTTTTATCTTTTCGTAATCGGCAGGATTTATGGTGAACAACAATTCGTAATCTTCGCCACCATTAAGTGCACATGTAAGTGAGCTTAAATTAAATTCATCGGCCAACAACCCTGCATGTATATCAATGGGAATTTTGTCTTCATATATTCTGCAACCACATGCCGATTGTTCGCATATGTGAAACAACTCCGATGCAAGACCATCCGATATATCAATCATCGATGTAGGTTTTACTCCGAGTTTTTTAAGGGATTCTATTAATTTTTTTCCTGCTTCTGGTTTTAATTGTCGTTCCAACAAATAGTCGTGCCCTTCAAAATCAGGTTGCATTTTTGGATTTTCCAAAAACACCTGCTTCTCACGATTCAATATTTGCAAACCTAAATATGCAGCACCTAAATCACCCGTAACACAAATTAAATCGTTTTCCTTTGCACCATTTCTGTATGTCAAATCTTCGGCTTTGGCCATGCCCAATGCAGTGATACAAATGCTCAACCCACCTGGCGAAGTTGTAGTATCGCCACCAATAATATCTACACCATATTTTTCGCAGGCAAGCAACATACCGGCATATAATTCTTCAATGGCCTCGAGCGAAAAGCGATTGCTTACTGCCAAGCCTACAGTTAAACTTGTGGGTGTGGCATTCATGGCATATATATCCGAAAGGTTTACCACCACTGCCTTGTAGCCCAGGTGCTTCAATGGCACATAAGTTAAATCAAAATGTACGCCCTCTACCAACATGTCGGTAGTTACCACGGTTTTGTGGCCCGCCATATCAATTACTGCGGCATCGTCACCTATGCCTTTTTCGTTGGCAGTATTATTCAAAACTACACTGCTGGCAATGTGCTTTATCAAGCCAAATTCGCCAAGCTCGCTCAACTCTGTACGGTTATCTTTATTATCAAACATGGCACAAAGCTAATGCATTTATTGCAAATTATTTTGGATGTGGTAAGGTTAAATTGAACAGTCTTTGGGATGGCATTAGTTTCCTTTTTGTTCCTGTTCTAGATTCAGAGTCTCTTATGCATATAAAAAAACAAACGAGAATAAGGACTCTGAAGCGGGTGTGTTTCATTTTCCTCCCGTCATTGAGAGCGTAGCAAAGAATTCTGTACGACACCATGCATTTTCTATGCTGGGATTGCTTCTTCCGATAGTAATCGGAATCGCAATGACGTTAGGAGATTAACTTGCATTCATTCGAGTGAATTCATTCGTGCATTCGGTGTAAAAAGTATTTGGATTCATTCGAGTGCATTCATGCGTCCTATTCGTGGCAAAATGTATTTGGATTCATTTCAAAAAAAACAGAACTTAAATGGCAGGAAAATTGTCAAGAAAATTGAACTATTCCGCCTCGTTTTTGTTACCTTATGCAAGCGCTGCTAATTGCAATAACCGTTATTTATCTGTACTTTTGCAGCATTATTGACAAGATTAATAAAACATAAAAATGATAACAGTAACAGAATCAGCAAAAAGCCGTGCTATGCATCTTATAGCACAAGAAAATCGTCCGGCCGATTCATTTATACGTGTAGGTGTAGAAGGTGGCGGATGTTCGGGTTTATCATACAAACTGGAGTTCGATAGCGAGCTAAAGCCCGATGATAAAGTATTTGAAGACAAAGGCATAAGAATAGTATGCGATAAGAAATCGTTCCTCTACCTCATAGGCACCGAACTCGAATTTAGTGACGGCCTCAATGGCAAAGGCTTCGTTTTCAACAATCCCAATGCGAGCAGGACTTGTGGTTGTGGGGAGAGTTTTGCGGTATAAATTAGTTTGAAGTTCCAAGTTTGAAGTTTGAAGTTTGAAAAATGCTGAGTAAATAATGGCAGGGGTAAAAAATTTTGAAGAATTAAAGGTTTGGCAAAAAGCCCGTGAATTTAATAAAACTTTATTTTCGGTGATAGAGAATTCGGGAATCAAAAACCATTACATACTTCGCGACCAAATTTCGAGGTCAAGCATTTCAATAATGTCAAATATTGCAGAAGGATTTGAAAGAGGTGGTAATAAGGAATTCGTACAGTTTTTATACATCGCCAAAGCATCGGCTGGTGAAGCAAGGGCACAACTTTATATCGGCTTGGATTTATTGTTTATAGAAAAATCTCAATTTGAATTGTTAATTGAACTCGCAGTTGAAGTAAGTAAAATGTTGAATGGGCTTATTAAATATTTAAAAGAATCGGAAATAAAAGGCTACAAGTTTATGGAGGAAGAACCGGCTTATACAGCAGTCAAAAAAAAATAATGAAATAAAGTTTGATTTGATATTTGTTTGGCACTATGAGTATATAGGGTATTGTCTTCAAACTTCAAACTTCAAACTTCAAACAAAATAAATGGAAGACACAAAATTGTTAGACGAACTTGCGTTACAGGACTACAAATGGGGCTTTGTATCCGACCTCGATGCCGATCAGGCACCAAAGGGATTGAACGAAGAGATTATTCGGTTTATATCATTGAAAAAAAAGGAGCCTCAGTGGATGCTCGATTATAGATTGAAGGCGTTTGCTCATTGGCAAAAAATGGTGGAGCCTACATGGCCCAATGTGCATTATACAAAACCCGATTTTCAGGACATAATTTATTACAGTGCGCCTAAGCCAAAAAAAGTATTGGCATCGCTCGATGAGCTCGACCCCGAAATTCGCGCTACGTTTGATAAACTTGGCATAAGCCTCGATGAGCAAAAGCGCCTTTCCAATGTTGCAGTCGATGCGGTGATTGATAGCGTGAGTGTAAAAACTACATTTCGCGATGAGCTGTCGAAACAAGGAATTATTTTTTGCTCGTTTAGCGAGGCAGTGCACGAACATCCCGAGCTGATAAAAAAGTACATGGGTAGTGTTGTACCTTATACCGATAATTTTTATGCTGCATTAAACAGCGCTGTGTTTACCGATGGTTCGTTTTGTTATATTCCCAAAGGTGTGCGTTGCCCTATGGAATTGTCAACATATTTCCGCATCAACTCGAGTGGTACAGGGCAGTTTGAGCGCACATTAATTATTGCCGATGAAGGTTCGTTTGTAAGTTACCTCGAAGGTTGTACTGCACCCATGCGCGATGAGAATCAACTCCATGCTGCCGTAGTAGAAATATATGCACATAAGGATGCACAGGTAAAATATTCTACGGTGCAAAACTGGTATCCGGGCGATAAAAATGGCAAAGGCGGCATTTTCAATTTTGTAACAAAGCGTGGCATTGCTCACGAAAATTCGAAAATAAGCTGGACACAAGTTGAAACAGGCAGTGCCGTTACGTGGAAATATCCAAGCGTGATTTTGAAAGGCGATAATTCGATTGGCGAATTTTATTCTGTTGCTGTTACCAATAATTATCAGCAAGCCGATACCGGTACAAAAATGATTCACATAGGAAAAAACACACGCAGTACCATTATTTCGAAAGGCATAAGCGGAGGGCACAGCCATAACTCTTACAGAGGTTTGGTACGCATAGGAAAAAATGCAAACAATGCACGCAACTTTTCGCAATGCGATAGTTTGTTACTAGGCGATAGATGTGGTGCCCATACATTTCCTTATCTCGAATGTGGCAATGCATCGGCAAAAGTAGAACACGAAGCCACCACAAGTAAAGTTGGCGAAGACCAAATATTTTATTGCAATCAGCGCGGTATAAAAACCGAAGATGCCGTAGGATTAATTGTAAATGGATATTGCAAAGAAGTATTCAATCAATTGCCAATGGAGTTTGCTGTTGAAGCACAGAAATTGTTGGCTATAAGTTTAGAAGGAAGTGTGGGGTAGTTTTGGGTTTAGTGTTTTGAGTTCTGAGTTTTGAGTTCTGAGTTTTGAGTTTTGAGTTCTGAGTTTTGAGTTTTGAGTTCTGAGTTTTGAGTTTTGAGTTCTGAGTTTTGAGTTTTGAGTTCGGCAGTCTGAGTTTTTGTGAATAGATCAATGTTGTACAATTGTAATAGGATTATAAAATAAGAAAATGGATTTTGATTTGCTTTTTTAATGCAAGCAAATATAGTTGTTAAATGAATGGCGAATTTTGAATCTTTTGAAGATATTGTTAGTTGGCAAAAAGCAATCGATGTTGCGCAAGAGATTTATTCATTTACGAATAAAGAAGTTTTTTCAAAAGACCTTGCACTTAAAGATCAAATTCGAAAATCAGCAATCTCAATTCCATCAAATATAGCTGAAGGATTTGGCAGAGGCGGAAACAAAGAATTTATCCAGTTTTTATACATAGCGAAAGGTTCTCTATTTGAATTGAAAACACAGATACTTCTGGCTTGCAAGTTAAAATATATAGAGCAAAACGAATATAAAAGTATAGACGGAGAATTGGATGAAATATCAAAATTGATTTCAGGCCTTCTCAATTATCTTAAATCATCAGAACTGAAAGGAACTAAATTTAAAAAATAACACAGACAAAATGATAACAAATAAAACTAATCATATTACAGTCATTTTAAAACTAAAAACGCAAAACTCAGAACCCAAAACCCAAAACTAAAAACACAGAACTAAAAACACAAAAAAATGTTATCAATAAAAAACCTTAAAGCCAGAGTAGAAGAAAAGGAAATTTTGCAGGGGCTTAACTTACAAGTGAACGCGGGCGAAGTGCACGCAATAATGGGTCCTAATGGAAGTGGCAAAAGCACACTGGCATCGGTACTTGCTGGCAAAGAAGAATACGAAGTTACCGCAGGCGAAATAATTTTCAATGGCGAAAACATTTCAGAATTCAGCCCCGAAGAGCGCGCACAAAAAGGAATGTTTCTCGCCTTTCAGTATCCGGTAGAAATTCCCGGAGTTAGCAATGCCACTTTCCTCAAGGAAGCAGTAAATGCTGTGCGTGTTGCCAATGGAAAAGAAAAATTGGACTCGAAAGATTTTTTGAAACTCATGAAATCGAAAATGGCACTTGTTGAAATGGACAAGGTAATGACACAACGAAGTGTGAATGAAGGATTCAGTGGTGGCGAAAAAAAGCGTAACGAAATTTTTCAAATGGCCATGCTCGAGCCCTCGCTTTGTATACTTGACGAAACCGATAGCGGACTCGATATTGATGCCCTGCGTATAGTTGCAAATGGTGTAAATTCTTTGCGTAGTGCCGAACGTTCGTTTGTTGTTATTACACACTATCAGCGATTGCTGGATTATATAGTTCCCGATTTTGTGCATGTGCTTTACAACGGCCGCATAGTAAAAAGCGGAGGCAAAGAACTTGCGTTGGAGTTGGAAGAAAAAGGATATGATTGGGTGAAGGAAGAGAGCATGGGTGTTTAAATTGTTCAATGCTTTTGAATGGTTAGAAATAATAAAGTCAAAAAAAAATATTAGATATACGATTGTTTTTCAATTTGAACTGAACAATTTGCCAAACAGCTTATACAAATCAGTTGTGGGAAATAAATTGTTGGAAAATGAATAGAAGAAATTTACACAGTTTATGAAATTCGAAAACAGACCGAAGGACAAATTGGACGTAAAAGAGTTATTAAAATTAAATAAGAAAAATAAGTGACAACACTCATAAACGATAAAATAAAATCTGCTGCGGTGACACAAAAGTTTCCATCGCTGCGTACAACTGCATTTGCAAGTATCGACAAGCAAGGATTTCCTACCACCAAAAACGAAGAGTGGAAATATACCAGCCTCGATAAAATTATAAGTGCCAGCTACCGCGATGTTTTTGCCGCTCAACATAATCACATTTCTAAAGAAAATATTTCTGCTTTGCCATTTATCAATAACGGTGATGTTGTTATTGTTTTAGAAAACGGTCATTTCCGAAACGATTTATCTGATGTGAAAATTTTGCCGGCTGGCATTTCTATTTCATCACTTAACGAAAACGAAAACAACGAAATTGTAAAAGCACATTTCAATAAATACGTTGCAATAGACAAGCACCCCATGGCAGCTCTTAATACTGCATTGATGCAAGATGGTGTTTTTATTCACATCGATAAAAATGCGGTGATTGAAAAAAATATTTACTTACTCCATTTTTCATCAAGCAATGGAGAGGCAGTGTCCAATTACACACGACTGTTGCTTGTGGCCGAAAGCGGCAGCAAGGCCAACATATCATACCTCACTTTGTCGCACAGCGAAACCACACAATCGTTAAATAATATCGTAACTGAAATTGTAGTTGACGAAAATGCCGATGTCACTTTCGATTTTATTCAGAATGATAATTTATTAAGCAACCAAATTACTAACAGTTATGTGTATCAAAAACGCGATTCTAAATTTTGCATCAACACCATAACATTTGGAAATAAACTAACACGCAATAATTTAGCACTAAACCTCGATGCCGAAAATTGCGAAGCACATATGTATGGATTAATTGCCGGCAATGGAGAACAGTTGATGGACAATCATACCGAAGTTTACCATGCCAAGCCACATTGAAATAGCAACCAAATTTATAAAAGCCTGATGGGCGGCAAATCGACAGGCGTGTTTAATGGAAAAATATTTGTGTTGCTCGATGCGCAAAAAACAAACGCCTACCAAAGCAGCAAAAATATATTGATGAGCAACGATGCTGTGATGTACACAAACCGCAATTAGAAATTTTTGCCGATGATGTAAAGTGCAGCCACGGTGCCACTACCGGGCAAATGGATGAAGCAGCATTGTTCTATTTACGCGCACGCGGCATCAACAAGCCCGAAGCACAGGCACTATTAAACAAAGCATTTGCCAGCGATGTAATGGAACACATCAGCAACCAAGTCTTGAAAGAATATTGCGATGCATTGTTGCAGAGTAAAATTTAAGCTGCTTTTGTTTCACTTTTGATAACAGTCACGGCACATTTTCATATTTTAATAGGTGTATTCTACAACACATAATTTGCATTACATCTAAGCAGCTACCACAAACAAAAAAGCGATAAGGTTCATCACCCTACCGCTTTTCGTTTTCCTAACTCCCTATTTTATTTTGAAATAGTCAACTTCGCAGCACTGCACCAATCTTTCAATTCATTAGTGTAGTATAAATAAGCTGTAGATGCGGGCGTTTCGTAAGTGCCGGGCACTTCCGCTTTAAGGTCGAAATTGATCGTTTTTTCTTCAGCGGGTTTCATTTGTCTGTAGTATGCCATCAGTTTATTGCCACGAATTTCGTAGTAGTCCATCACTTTTTTATCGGTCATTTCTTTCAATTGCCAGGGCTGAAAAGTGCAGCCTGCAGGTATTGCAATAATCGCCATAGTACTTGGCAAGCCATCGTTGGTGGTATTGGTAACGGTAACTGTATACCTTACGGTTTCACCGGTTTTGGCATTGTTTACTGCCAGCTTCGATTTTATACTCACTTTGCAATCTTTGTTACTTACTGGCATAGTTGTATGATAATTAACAGCCAAAGAGTAGGGCAAAGGATTTTTGCAGCCACTGTAGCGCACTTCAAGCAAGTGTTTTCCCGATGGTACAAATTTGGCAAGGTTGCTCAATACAATTGCATCTTTGCGGCCGGCTTCGTATGATGCTTTTGCAACCTGTTCGCCATCAACATAAAATTCGATGTTGCCGTTTTCGTTTGTTTTTTTGCTGTACTTAGCATATGCGGTAAGTGCCTTTAATGCCATGATTGTACTTTGAGTGTTGCCAAAATCGCCTGCACCGTTGCGCGCTTTTACTATATAATTTGCTGCATTATTCACTTGTTCGAATGGTACGTTTTCGCTTTTCAATAAAGCCATCAGTGCCAGCGAAGTTGTTTCTACTAAAAGTGCGTTGCCAGTGCTGTAAGTGATGCTGTGCGATTTTCCTGTCCAGCTTCCGTTTTCGTTTTGCATTTTCAAAAGTTCCTTTACTATCTTTTCGCCACGCCTGTCGCGGTTATGATCGAATAAAGAATTTGCCGACAGTGCCAACATATAAGCATCGGCCGATGCTTCGGCTTTGTCAAAAGAATAATCTATTTCCTTTTCCAGATTTGGAGTTTGTGCTGCCGACAATGCATACGTGATGTAAGCATTGGTAATATCTACACTTGCACGGCCATAGCTATCGAGTGCCTTACTATCGCGCAAAATCCTCCTTTACCATCCTTACGGGCAGTAAGCCAGTCGGCAGTGCGCTTTATCATTTTCTCATCAAGGTTTGGATAAACAGATTTCATATCGTTGAACTGCATAAGTCCGTAAGCGGTTAATGCTTCGTGCCCCGGATTAGAACCAAACCATTCATATCCGCGTTGCGATGCCTCATATTTTGTAAGCATTTTATATCCTTTGTCTATTAACTTTTCAGCTTGCGCCATTATTTTCGGATCCTCTTGTCCCGATGTTTTTAAATAATCCATTACCAACACATTGGGATAGCTACTCATACTTGTTTGCTCGAAACAACCATAAGGTTCGCGCAAAATTGCATCAACACCTTTTAGCAAATCACTCACAATGTTTGGATAAGCTGTTAAGGTAACATCAACCGAACCCAGTACCACGTCATTTAACGATGCGGTAAATTTATCGTGCATTTGATTGCTGCTAAACGATTGTTGAACAGGAAATCCCTTTGGTGATACTTTTATTTTTTGCTCCATAGCATCGCTCATGCCATTGGCAGTGGCACTTATTGCAATATCATATTCTCCATTACCATAACCTGTTTTATAATTGTAGTAAATTACTTTTGCCTGCATAGGTTCAATATCTACTTTGCTAACTATAGGTGTATACGCAGTTAATACTTCGGGTGCATTTACATTTATCGATACACTAAGTAATTTGGTAGAATTGTTTTTTAATGTAACAGGAATCGAAACAGCATCTTCGCTTACAAGCTCGATAGGGAACTTAACACTTATTGAAAAAGGCAGTTGCGTAAAAATAGTTTTTTCGCTGTGGCCTATCAAACCGTTACTACCTATACCTTCGACCATTACGCGAAAAGAAGTTACTTCATCGGAAGTATAAAACTCAAATACTTTCTTGCCCGAAGCATCAATATCAATTTGTCCATTCCAAAAAATAGTAGAACGAAAATCGGTACGTGCAGCACTCGCCTTCGAAGTGCTGTAATCGGGCATGGCAAATTCGCGCGACCGGTAATACACCGGTGCAGCTTGCGCTACAGGTGCTTCATCATCTCTTTGTCCAGCATTATCTTCCGCATTTCTTTTTGCTTTTCCCATTGGTGCGTCAGCGGCAAAAAATCCCATGCGTTGCTTTTTCATCTCTTCTCTCTTCGGTTTATTTTGTGCAATAGGCTTATCTTTAAGGTCCTCATTTTTGGCTGCAACCATTTTAAATTTTTCCAACTCCACCATTTTTCTTCGTGCAGGACGAGGTGCTGCGGCTATTTCAACGGCCTGCAAATTTTGCATTGGAGCATTTTGAAAACGGTCTTCCTCCATCATTGCTTCCACAACTACTGCACGCGGTGGATTGTATCCTTTGGGACGCATTTGAATATCATGTTGGCCATAGAACTCTATTTTTTGCTTTTGCAAATCGAACCCTTGCATGGCGAATTCTATTTCCTGCTCTTTCGAAATATCAATTCCCTTTATTGAATAATATCCCACGCCATTGGTTTGATACTGTTTGTTGCCCGCTTTGATTGTTACCTGAGGCATTGGTGTGCCTTTCGAAATATCGTATACATACCCTGTTATAATTGCTTGTTCAGGTTGATAAGAAATTATCGGAAGAGGATCTTGTAATATTTTTTTCCACTCAAACCTGCGCCATCCATTTGTCATCAATAAATAATCGAGGGCTTTTTTGGCTTTTGCATTTTCCGAAAAGTAAAAAGCCGGCTCCTCAATCTTTCCTCTTACATCGGGCTGCAAAAGCATTTCGCTTATCATGTTGCCTTGCTTGTCATCGGCCATAGCTAGTAATTGATCGTTGGTAACCGACATGGATAAACTTGCTGCAACAGGGCTGCCATTTTCATCCTTCACCAGTACAGTGAGTTTCACTTTCTCGCGGGGTAAATACTTTTCCTTGTCGGCAGTTATGCTTAGCTGCAGTTGTTTGTGATAATTTACAAATGTAAGGCGTTCGCACATTTCACTGCCGCCTTTGTCGAACAAAGTGAATTGCGCCACACCCATTGGAAAAGAGTTAGTAGAAATTACAACATTATTCACCCCCTCAGCACATTGCACTGACGAAGCGTATACCACCTTACCTCTGATGTTTCCTGTTAAGCTTACTTCGCCAGCCGCAGGAGCGTATATAGATACTGTTAATCGGCCATCGTAATTATTTTCTACATGCAAATTGTAGCCGGTGGCCAACGTAACCGGAAGCTGGAACTCTGTTTCGATATTGGCAGGTTTGGTTACCGATGCTGTATACGTTTCGTTTGGTTTGGGCGTGAAAGCAAAATCACCCATGCCATTATAGTAACTTGCAAACGTTGCCACTACATTGTGTTTGCTGTCTTTTACTTCGCCTTCAATATCGGCAGGCTTTCCAAATTCATTCACAGCTTTAAAAGCAATATGTCCATCGGCATTTGCAACCATATCGCCACCTTCGGGATAAAAAGTGAGTTGGATATTATTCAATACAATAGGAATGCTACGCGATATGCTTTCTGTTTTTCCTTCGTGTTCAATCATTACGTTGAGTATTCCATCGTTCGATTTTAAATTTTTTGGTAATGCAAATCGTACGTACATCACTCCATCGTTTCCGGTTTCCGAATTTTTTTCCAATAGTTTCTCCCCATCAATATTCACTACATATTTAAAAGCATGGTTGCTCAGGGGTTGATTCTCATTTGTAGCAATTTCTAATTTTGCTGTTACGTCATCGCCTTTGCCATAAGCCTTTCGTTCAAAATCGAGTTTCATTTTTAAGGTGGGCAATATTACTTCCTGCACAGTAATATCTTTTTGAAAATAAAGACTATCGGGTTCGTTGAGCTGCCATTTAGTATAAGCCTTCACTTTGTAAATACCACCGAGTTGCTCGGCAGTGAGTTGAAAATCGCCCGCGGCTTTGCCATTTTTAGCCACAAGAATAATTTCTTTTTCTACAGTGCCTTTGGGATTAATTAATTCTACATGCACCATATCGCTTTTGAGCGAAGGCTGCATATCGATGGCATCGCGCACATATGCGCTGAACCAAATGGTTTCGCCCGGCTGATAAAGCGTTTTGTCAAATTGCAGGTAAACCCTGTCTTGGGGAATAAAATCCATAAATTTATCGACACGGCTTTTTAAGTCGCGTATAAATTGATTTTCGGTGATGGCCGAAATGCCTGTTTCGCTCGAAACAAATTTGGCAGCAAACAAAATTGTGGTGGCCGCCATTACTAAGGTGATTAATGCTTTGGATGATGCTCTCATATTGTAGCGTTTTATTTGATTAATAAAATTGTGATTACAACAGAGAGATGAAAAGATTATTCTGTTTCCATAAAAGAAAGCAAAAAAAAACCTGCCTCAATCAAGAGGCAGGTCTGCTAAAAATGGACAAGGCTTATTATTTTACAATAACCCGGCTTGTCATAGTATTTAGTTTGTTCGAAATTCTTATTGCATATATACCTCGGGCATAAGGTGCAAAATCGAATCTGTATTCATTCATACCTTGTGTGGTGGCAAAGTTTTCGTTGTATATTTCTTTGCCTGTCACATCTATTATCGTCAGGTTATATGTATCATCATTTTCCGAGGCGAACGAGAAACTTACTTCATTGGCTGTAGGATTAGGAAATACATTTAAAGCGTTTTCAGTTGCTTGTACAAAAGCCGACTCCTTCACTCCAACTGATATTACAGCAGTGGCTGTAGTGGTGCAACCTTTGATATCGGTAACTGTAACTGTATACAATCCATTAGGAAGGTTATACGCTACCTTGGTGGTTTTTCCATTCGACCATAGGTAGGAATACGCTTTTGTTCCGCCTTGTGCTAAAGTAGTTGCACGCTTTCCTACAACATTTACTGCTGCTATTAAAACATAAGGTTGTGTTACCGTAATGTAGCTTATATAATTGCAACCCTCGGCCGAAGTTATTTTTACAAAATATGAACCCTTCACCAATCCTGTTGCACATGCCGTAGTTTGAATAGGAACTGTGTTCCATGAGTAAGTAAAAGGTCCTACTCCACCAACAATACCTGTTACACAAGCGCTACCATCGCTGGCACCATTGCACGAAGGTCTCACAATGTTGACAGTTGCGCTATATATTTTAGTATCGGCCAGTGTAGTGTCTTTAGATACAGTGCAACCACGCGAATCTGTAACAGTAACCGTATACGTACCGGGTGAAAGTGCGGGATTGGTTTTGGTAGTTACACCATTGCTCCATAAGTATGAATAAGGCGAAGTACCTCCACTTGGATTGGCCACACCCAATCCTATGCTAGTGCCGCACGATGCCGGTTGAGTGCCATCAAAATTTGTAGCTAATACAGCAGGTTGAGCAACCAATACCGCAAGTGACGAAGTGCAACCTAAACTATCTGTTACAATTACTGTATACGTACCAGCGGTAAGTGATGAAATAGTGGCGCTTGTGTTTGAGTTGCTCCATAAGTATGTATAAGGCGATGTACCTCCTGCTACCGTTAAGGCAACTACACCGTTACTACCACCATTGCACGATACTGCAATAACTGCCGGAGTAATAGTGATAGTATTAGTTATAGTTACAATAGTACTTGGCGATTGCGATATACATCCAAGGGTATTTGAAACTATCACATAATAACTACCCGATGTGCTAGCAACTATTGATTGGGTAGTGGCACCATTTGACCATAGATATGAAGTAGCATTAGATGCTATAAGATTTACACTTCCGCCATTGCAAAATGTAAGTGGCCCGCCTGCCGAAATGCTGCTTGCAAAAACAGGGCATACCCCTGTTCCCGATAAAGTAACATCATAATCAGATTCGTTTGCATCACTATTCATTATGTGTAGCTGTGCAGTTGTTGTTCCTAATACAGATGGCGTTAACTTCACTGTTATAGTTATAAAACTACCTGCAGCTATGTTAACCGGAAATGCGGGAGCATTCAATAAAGTAAAATCAGCAGCGTTGGTGCCTGTAAAGTTTATTCCGTTTACTGCAAGGTCTACAAAACCATCATTAATAATTTTGAAATTTTTTGTAAGCATACTACCAGTATTTATAGCACCAAAAAAAGTATTGTCTGCAAACATCGGCAGGGTGTCTCCATCTTCAATGATGATGTTGTTTCCTGTAAGCGCAATTTCTGCCGATGAGGTGTATGTATCAGGATTATAAAGTGCAAGTAATTGTCCGCCTTCTACAGCATAAGCAGGAATGCCTGTATTGTAGTGAGCTTGATCAACAATCATAAAATTACCCGGTCCTAATATTTCTTCTAAGTCAATAATTCCTGACGACTCTTCGTCTAGCGAAAATGGTGCTGTTTGAGGTATGCCTATGTCACCAAAACGAGCTACATCATGTTTCGCAATTAATTTTAAGGAATCGGTTGCAACAGTGTATTGCCAAATTTTGCCATTGTGTTGTTGGTTACCAACATCCTCTTGTAATAATAAATGACCATAATTATCAATCGTTGCATTATCAAGCATGTTTAAACCTTCGGTACCGTCAAGCACTGCTTCTACTGTTCCACCCATCTCCGGATTATTGATGTCGGTAAAGCTAAGTTTCCACACACGGGTGCGACCAACTTGTGTACCTACGCCATCACTCACTTGATCATATTGATCTGTAGTAAGGAAATAAAAGTCGGATGGATTTGAAGGATCCCAAAGTCCATCTTCGGGACGTGAGAAAGAAGTTACTCCTGCAGCAAGGCTTGCTGCTTCTAATGCCGCTCCGGTGCTATTTTGCACATAACCCATATCCACCAAATCGAAATGAGTGCCGGCCGGTGGAGGATTGTTTATAGTGGTTGAGTTTACACGCTCAATTGGAAATCCTGGAATTTTAACTCCAAAAGGTTTTCCATTGTTCAAGCCTGCTTTGTCTATTTCTGTTCCGCTTGCTGTTTTGGTTCCTATATAAAAATAAACCTGACCACCGGTGCCATCATCTAAACCGGCAACAATTGTTTTGTCACTCATGTATGGACTTGCAACAGCATTCTCCCAACTAAATCTTCCTAACCATGGTAACTGATAAGATGTTCCACTATTAGGACCGCTGGCTATGTGACCAAAGGCACGACCTTCGGCACCAGTTTCTTCGCCATTCATATAAATGCGCTCTTGCGAACCTAATCCGGTAGCACCATTATAAAATGCCGAAGACTTTGGTAAATCGCCCGAGCATAAACGGCTTATTGCTATTGTACCCAAAACAAAATTATTGGTAGATGTGTTCCAAGTATAAATATTTTGAATCAAATCACTTCCACTTGCAACAGATAAATCGGATTTATTAATTACCCATTTAGAAACGAATGATCCCTTTGAACCATGTGCACGCACAACACCTGCTGTAGCGGTTATTTCATGATTCATTAACAATGTAAATGTTCCGTTATTATTATCATAAGCACCCAACCCATCAGGAATTCCCACCATATTGTATGAGCCCACTTGATCGGTAACTGTTAGTAAAGAAGTGGTGGTTACACCGGATGCTACCGGTAATACATATGGAGATTGAGTGCTGCTTGGCCCCGTAAATGCATTTGTAATTGCATATAATGGCGCAGTATAGCCGCTCAATTTATTAGTGCCTTGCAAGCCATAAACATACACATGACTTTTTATATTGGTAGCTGTAGGCACACCATTTTCTGCTGGCGATACTTGGCCATAATCATTATCGTTACCAATAGCAATTGTACTATCATTTAAAATTGCAAGGCCTTCAGGTTTCTCAAGCGTTGGACTCCAGCCATTTGCTAACAAATCCATAAAAAGTATTTTGCTTACAGGCACAATGCTTTTGTTTGCTAATCCGGTTGAGTCTACAAGTGCTTCGAGTGTTAAGCCTCCGTATAGCCCCGATGTTACATTTGTTGCTGCGCTAATATCTATTTTGTATACACGCTTTATATCAGTAACACCTCTTAAAGCCGCCTCTAAAACTAAAAATGTAGTATTGTTGATTGCTGCCATATCACCTATCTTCCAATCTCTTAATCGAATTTGATCTGGTCCGCTTGCGCCAATAATTCCATCATTCAAGTAAGCAAACATTTTTGTTGAATTATTAGTGGGATCAATTTCTAAAATGCGGTGTATACGAGTTGATTCGCCAACAGATTTTGTAGGGTATAAAATGGGGCTTTGTATCATGGCATAAATTTTACCATTTGGGGTGATTGCAATACCTTCAAAACCACGATTGTTTTTACGATATTTAAATACTGTGTCAATTTGCACATCTACTGCTTGCATACCGGGCAAATTTGCATAAGGCGTAAAACGCTTTACTACAATACCGGCAGCATTCAATTTCCAAATTGTAGGTCCACCTTCTTCACACAACCAAAAATTTCCTTCGGCATCTACCACAATACCTTCGGCATCTATACCAAAGGTATCTTTAGCTACTGTTTTCAAATTGAAATTTGCACAATCCAAAACAGTATCTGTAGAGGCAACCTCTAAAGCAGTACTTCCCAATCCGGTAGGGTTTATTAAACCTGTTGCTGTGGTTCCATTTGGGCGTTTCATTGTAATGGTTTGCAATATTTGAATGGAATCGCCTTGCAAACGAATTCTATGAATCTTTGGCGCATAGTTTGGAAACGAATATATCTTATCATATGTAGGACGACAAGCAACCAAGTTCGCATTTGCAGCATCTATATTTACACCACGATCCGACACTGCCCCAAATTCTTTGCCGTTGGTATTTGGAATAGGATACAATCCTGAAAATCCTGCTTCGCGAAATTGAACTCCTTGAAAAGTACCAATATTGGCAGAGGTGTTATTTTGATAGTCTTGCAACAGATTAATTTGTGCATTCGAATTGAAGCATAAAAAGACAAAAAATAGAATGGCAATTTTGCCGGCAAATAGATTGTGAAAGCTTTGATAAAATCCGGCTTCAAAATTTTGCGTCAGCTTTTTTGTTTTGTTCATTCTATGCTTGATGGCAGCATGAATAAATTTCAGTAACGATAGCGTTAGTTTTTTTCTCATAAATATAAATTTTATTTTGTTAAGGTAATTTTGTTTTAACGGGTGCAAGTAGCGCTTATCAAATTAACCCAATGATGTTCCTAATTTATGCTTGAGTAAAATAATGATTGCCTTAAAATTAAGCAGCTAACAATTTCTTTAGTTACAATTAACTTAATCATGTTTTAAATTTGTTATTACGTATTTATTGCAATTAAATGATAACCCTTTTATGCTTTAGTAAAAAAATAATTTAATACGCTAAAATGTCTTCGTGATTCTTAAGTATATATTCAAGCTAAAGCCTATGAACAAACTACATTCTGTTTCATGTGACGGGAATAAAAAAATGCCGGAAAATTTTTAGCACACCAGCCTATTTGGTAACCAAATTAATTTCAATTTATAGTAATATGTACGAGCAGAAAATAAATCTGAACTTACGGGTTCAGATTTATTGCTCAGAAAAGGTTAGTCATGGTGCTCCTTTGCTTTTAACGATGCAAACTAACAACCGCATTATTGATTTATCATTACTGCCAGGTTATTAGATTGATAAATACCTTTATCAGCGTTTGCATTGCCAAATTATAGTGATTATAAATATGCTATAGTCCATTTATGGCCACACCTCAATTATACTTCGAATACTTTATATCGACATTTAATATTTTATATACATAAAACTGTTGCTGACTATTTAATAAATACAATTGGTTTTATTATTATTTGAAATTTGCTGCATCATTCTTATGCACAATAGAAAGTTGAAAGACACAGATAAGGTAATTTTAAATTAACAATTTCTTATTTAGCTAAAAAGACCTTGCACCGTTTTTCAAAGTCGAAATAATAATTGTATGGGAGAGAATAATGATGACAAAAAACGCAAACTCGATATATTGGTGTTGAGTGATATTCACTTAGGTACTTATGGATGCCATGCAAAGGAATTATCAAAATATCTAAAAAGTGTGCAACCTAAAATGGTAGTACTCAATGGCGATATTATTGATTTCTGGCAAATGTCGTCTTCATATTGGCCGAAGTCGCATTCAAAAATAATTAAAATTTTCAGCAATTGGCTATCCAAGGATATTCCTGTTTATTATATAACAGGCAATCACGATGAAACCATACGAAGGTTTGCGGGTTTTGAGCTGGGTACGCTAAAAATAGAAAATAAATTAATGTACGAGTTTGAAGGAAAAAAATTCTGGTTCTTTCATGGCGATGTTTTTGATGTTACTATGCAATATGCAAAATGGCTAACACGCCTGGGTTCTACCGGGTACAACCTGCTCATTCTTATCAATAGATTTGTAAACTACATACTCGAAAAATTTGGCCGGGGTAGAATTTCGTTTTCGAAAAATGTGAAAAACAAAGTAAAAAATGCTGTAAGCTATATTAATAAATTCGAAGAACTATGTGTTGAACTTGCAGCCGAAAAAAATATTGATTATGTAATTTGTGGGCACATACATCATCCTTCCATTAAAACATTTTTTGCACACGATAAACTAACTACCTACCTGAACAGTGGTGACTGGGTAGAAAACCTTACCTCGCTGGAATACAATAACAATGAATGGGAAATTTATAAATATGATGAAAGTGAATTCATTAAAAGTGATAAGGAAGAATTTTTTCAAAATGATGAAGCCGATGATGAATTAATTGATTTGAATAACAAGCAAATATTCTCTCTCATGATAAAAGAAATACGTGAAAAATAAAAACCAAAAGTTACGCTATTAAAAATAAAAAAGATGAAAATATTATACGCTATTCAGGGAACAGGCAATGGCCATTTATCACGTGCATTCGAAATAGTACCTCAACTAAAAAAACATGCCACTGTTGATGTTTTGATAAGCGGTAAGCAATATGATTTGAAACCACCATTTGATATTAAGTATCATTATAACGGAATGTACTTTGTATTTGGAAAAAATGGCGGCATCGATATGCTTGAAACTTTCAATCAATTAAAATCGAAACAATTTTTAAAAGAAATAAAGCAACTTCCTGTTACCGCTTACGACTTGGTTGTAAGCGATTTCGAACCTGTGTCGAGTTGGGCTTGCAATAGACATGGCATACCTTGCATTGGATTGAGCAATCAAATAGCCACCTTGCATCCCTTAGCCCCAAAACCTAATAATATTGCATCATTTGGCAAAATGATATTGAAACATTATTCACCAACTACTCAGGATTTTGGCATTTATTACAATGCATTGGACAAGAATATTTTTACACCCGTTATACGCAATCAATTGCGTCAGATTAAAATAGAAAACAAAGAACATGTTACAGTTTACTTGCCATCATTCGAAGAAGAAAAAATAATTAAACGCTTATCAGCTTTTCCCGATATTTTATTTGAAGTATTTTCGAAACACACTCACAAGCACTTCAAAACCAAAAATATAAAAGTAGCGCCCCTTAACAACGATATGTTTTTAAAAAGTTTTGCTACCGGAAATGGGCTCATTACTAATGCAGGTTTTGGCGCAACTACCGAGGCACTTTATTTAGGAAAAAAACTTTTAGTTATTCCCATGAAAAACCAATATGAACAACAATGCAATGCCGCCATGCTAAAAAGAATGGGCGTAACAGTACTGAAAAATTTTAAAAAAAAGCGCTTACCCGAAATCGATACCTGGCTAAATTCGAATAAAATAATAAATGTAAACTATACAGATAATGCACAGATAATTGCGCATACTTTGCTTGAATTAGATCCGCACGAATTATCGGTTCCTACTTTCGAATCTAAACCGTATTCATTTATACAGTAATAAACTTTTAATTGACAACAACACCAAAAAATTTCTCACTGTTTGATTCTACATTTCATTGGGGAATTTCGACATCGGCATATCAAATAGAAGGCGGACATGATTTAGATAATAAACAACCTTCCATTTGGGATGTATTTTCTGCCAAGCGTGGTAAAATTTTCAACAACGATAATGGTAATAATGCTTGCAATTTTTTGAAGCATTACAAAAGCGATATTAGGTTGATGAAATCTCTTGGCATCAAAAATTTTCGTCACTCACTTTCGTGGCCACGTATTATTTCTGATATAAACGGAACTATTAATTATAAAGGAATAGATATTTACAACCGCATTATTGATGAGTGTCTGGAAACAATATTGAACCATGGCTTACCTGTTATCATTGGGATTTACCCCAATATATCGAAGACACCCGAGGCTGGGCCAATCGCGATATATTGAATTACTTTTCACATTACATAAATGTGTGTGCAAAAAATTTTGGCGATAGGGTAAAAAACTGGATGGTGCTAAATGAACCTTTAGTATTTACAGGGGCAGGATATTTTTTAGGTATACATGCGCCAGGTCATCGCGACTTTCGATTTTTTTTAAAAGCTGCTCACCATGCAGCATTGTCTCAATCAATAGGATCTCATATTTTAAAAAATGAAGTAAAAAATTCTATGGTAGGTTCTACTTTTTCATGCTCATACATCACTCCTTACTCTTTTACAAATCATGATGAAAATGCTGCATTGCGTGCCGATGCATTGCTCAACCGTTTTTTTATTGAAGCTGCTATGGGTAAAGGCTATCCGGTAGAACATTTAGAGTTTATGAAAAAAATTTACAACTATGTTTTACCTGGCGATGAACAATTATTGAAAGCACAATTTGATTTTGTTGGTATACAAAATTATACCCGCGAAGTTATTAAGCATACTTGTTGGATTCCATTAATAAGAGCCCGTATAATACCGGCAAATAAACGCAAAGTGGCACATACGGCTATGAACTGGGAAATATATCCCGAGTCAATTTATCATATGCTAAAGCAGTTCAATTCAATATGTGATGGGTTGCCTTTAATAATTACCGAGAACGGTGCAGCGTTTGACGACAAGCTTGAAGATGGCAAAATCATTGACGATTATCGCATTTACTATTTGCAAAGAAATATAGAACAAATTCATCGCGCAAAAACTGAAGGCGTTAATATTCTCGGTTGTTTTATTTGGTCGTTATTCGATAATTTTGAATGGGAAAAAGGATTTAAGCCCCGTTTTGGTCTTGTGCATGTTGACTTCGATACACACCTTCGAACAGCAAAAAAATCGGCACTGTGGTATCGTGATTTTTTAGCCAATCAAAACAATTCGATTACAGTTCGCTCTTAATTTTCGAATTTGATTATTCAAGTATAATGCTGTTGCACTTATTCGTTGAACTTACAATTTATTAAATTCACTCATAAAATTAAAAAGAGATTTTTGAATTTCAAATCTTTTTTTTCAATCTGTTTGTCCACTTCACACCCTCGAACCATATCACCGATACAAATCCAATAAGTGTGCTTACACTTAGCTGCTGAAAATTTAATTCATGAAAAGAAAAAAAAGCTGCCAGTGGTTTTAAATATATCATCAGGGCAGCAAGCAATAAAGTTGTGGCTATGATTAAAACCACCAAATTATTTTTATACTTCAGTGTAGTTATTACCGAATAATAAAATGAACGATTTACTAATGTCAAAAAAATATTTGCAGTTATGAGTACAGTAAAAATCATGGTGCGTGTAATGAATTCATTGTACGAATGCATCACGGCATATCGATAAACAAATAAGGCACCGGCAGTGATCATTAATCCCTGAATAATGCTTGTAGTTAATTCGCGCCAGTTGAAAAACGTTGTCGAAAATGGCCGTGGCTTTTGTATCATGGTGTTTTTTTCCATGGGCTCATTTTCATAAATTATAGAACATGTTGGGCCCATTATTAATTCTAAAAAAATAATATGCACAGGCGAAAAAATATTTGGATATATCCACCCTAAAACCAAAGGAAGAAAAACGGTAAGAATAATTGGTATGTGAATAGAGATAATATATTGAATGGCTTTTTTTAAGTTAGTATAAATTCTACGACCCATGGCCACGGCATCAACCATTTTCGATAAGTCATCATCAATCAAAATAAGCGATGCTGCCTGCTTTGCTATTTCGGTTCCCTTGCCGCCCATGGCAATGCCAATGTGTGCAGCTTTCAATGCCGGGCCGTCATTCACTCCATCGCCAGTCATGGCAACTATTTCGTTGTTGGATTTTAATGCATTGATTATTTTTAATTTTGCCTCAGGAAACATTCGAGTAAATACGTTTGTACTTGTTACGCATTTATTTAATTCGTCATCGCTTAGTTTCATGAGTTCATCGCCCGAAATATTTTTTTCGTGGCCTACAAAATTTATCTGCTTTGCAATTGCATTTGTGGTTAAAGCATTATCGCCTGTTATAATTTTTACTGCAATGCCGGCAGTATAAAAATCTTGCAATACCTTATTGATATTTTTTTTGGGAGGATCGTAAAATGCAACAAGCCCTTTGAAAACAAAACTAAATTCCTGTTGCTGTTTGGGAAAATTGTACCCATCGAAAACCGCTTCGGCAACACCTAATATCCTGTAGCCATCATTTGCCATTGTATGAATAGCTTTTTCTATTTGCATTTTTTCATCCACCGATAAATTGGAAATACTCATCAATGCTTCGGGTGCGCCTTTGGCAGCAATGATGCGTTGTTTCAATTCGTTTTCGTGCAAATGTGTCATCATGGGAGGCTTGCCTGCAAGCGGATACTCGTGTACCATTTTATATTGTGGACGATTATCGATGGCAGCATTTGTAAAATAGGAATGATGCAAAGCCACTTCCATTGCATCGAAAGGAATGGGTTCGCTGGCCCACATGGCAAGTTCAATTAGCGATTTTTCATCATCGGTGAGCATTGCACCGGCATCGGTAATTTTTTGCGATGGCCACACAAATACTTTTGCAAGACTCATTTTGTTTTCGGTAATGGTTCCTGTTTTATCGGTACAAATAACTGTAGCGCTACCCAAGGTTTCAACTGTTTTCATTTGCTTTACTACTATACCCATTTTCATCAATCGCCATGCACCCAGCGCCATAAAAGTGGTGAAGGCTACAGGAATTTCTTCGGGCAAAATACTCATAGCAAGAGTAAGCGCTTTTAATAAACTATCGAGCACATTGTGCGAACGCAAATAATTTAAGACCCATACAACTGCAAAAACAATGGCTCCGGCAAGCACCATCTTTTTTACAAAATTATTTATTTGCAATTCCAATGGTGTTTTTTCTTCGGCTATATTCTCAATGCTTTTTCCAATTTTTCCAATGCGGGTTTGGTTGCCAATGGATTTCACTTCAACAATGGCAAGTCCGCTTGCAACGGTTGTGCCACGAAAAACAGCATTGTCATTTGAATTTTTGTCTTTGTAAATAGTTAACGATTCGCCCGTGAGAATAGATTCGTTTACCGAAAAATCATTAGAATGAATAATAATGCCATCGGCCGCAATTGATGTTCCTTCTTCTGTCATAAGGCAATCGCCAATCACTATTTCATCGCTCATAATTTCGGTTACTTCGCCATTGCGAATAACCTTGCAAGTAGGCTGCGTAAACACTTTTAGTTTTTTCAAAGCATTTCGACTACGCGAATCCTGATACAATGAAATGGTTGCAACAAGCACAATGGCCGAAGCCAGAAATATTCCATCGCCTATTTTGCCACTTATAAAATATACTGTTGATGTTACTAAAAGTAAAATAACCATTGGTTCTTTTACCAGGCTTTTAACCGCATCTATAAAACCATTTTCTTTTTCGAAAACAAGTGCATTGCTTCCAAACTTCAAACGCGATGCAGTTGCTTCGTCTGGCGTCAATCCATTAATATTGAAATTATTTGTACTCATATTGAAAAAGCAAATTTCGCATTCATGCTCAAACTAAAAATTACACACATCATTATAGATTACAATTATAGAATTGCGCAAGATGTAATTTCAATAGAAATAAAAAAATGACATTGCTCATCATATTTGGAAGAAAATTTTCATGAGAAGAATTGTGCAGAAGAAGTACAAGCTGTTTTTATTGTAACCAATGGAACCAAACATTTTGGTCGATAAGGTCAACACCATTTTGTTTGCAAATGTTCATTGTGTGTCCCGTGCCGCCTGTGCCGGGGTTTTCGAGGTCATCGTAAAATATGCCGAACGTAGCAGGGCTAATTTTTTCGGTTCCCAAAACTTTCACAGTGTCTCTAAGTATATATGCAGCTTTTATTGTAACCTGATTTTTTTGGCCTGCAACATACTTATCAATCAATGTTTCTGTTTTCTTGTTTAGTTTGGATTGTAACACAACATCTTGTTCTGCAGCAATATCAATTTCATCGAGCGAAATAGTGCTGTAAGCCTGATTCGTTTTTTTTCGGTGGTCGGTGTACGGGGTAATCACCTGCAGTTTTTCGTAACTTACCGAAGCCACACCGAGACTAAAAAACTGATCAGCACCGGTTGCGTTTCCACTTCTAAAAATTATATTTTTTGTTTTTGATGCAAGTAACTTTCCCAGTTGTGTAAGTTTTGATTTGTCTTCATCGCGCACATTTCGTTTGCCTTCGAGCAACACAACGGAGTTTTCTTTATCGTGCAGTGAAATAAATTCGGTTAGTGTCATTGGTTTTTTCAAAATGGAGTTTGTGTTCAGAAATAAAAGCAAATGGAATGCAAAATGCAAGTTATGTTAGCAAAATAATTTTTCGTATATGCAATAATATCTTTCAATGTTTGTGATATTTGTTCATGTTTTAAAACTATGTTTTATAACATCGAAAAAGAATAAAAAACATTTTAATGCAAACGAGGTTAAATAAATACATAAGCGAAACGGGCATATGTTCCAGACGCGAAGCTGACAAACTTATTGAAAACGGCCGTGTAAAAGTGAATGGTGCGGTTCCGGAATTAGGAACCAAGGTGAGCGATGCTGATAGTATCACAATTGATGGAAAACCTTTGAAGCAGAAGCCAAAATCAATTTATATAGCTTGCAATAAACCTATAGGAATTACATGTACAACAGATTTAAAAGACCGCGATAATATTATTGATTACATCAATCATCCTCAGCGTATTTTCCCGATTGGCCGCCTCGATAAAGATTCGGAAGGGTTAATATTTTTGACAAACGATGGCGATATAGTAAATAAGATTTTGCGGGCCGGCAACAATCATGAAAAAGAATATATTGTTACGGTAGATAAATCGTTGACCAAAACATTTTTGCAAGATATGGCAAGCGGAGTAAAAATTATGGAAACCATCACACAAAAATGTTTTGTTGAACAAGAAGGTAGAAACCGGTTTCGGATTATTTTAACTCAGGGATTAAACCGGCAAATACGAAGAATGTGTGAGGCCCTTGACTATAAAGTTGTAAAACTAAAACGCACACGCATAATGAACATAAATTTAAACGGAATAAATTATGGCGAATGGCGATATCTTAATGATGATGAAATAAAGGCTATAAATAATTTAGTATCCTCGTCAAGCAAAACAGAAGAAGCTTCGGTATTGAAAGAAATTGTTGATTAGATATTGTGTCAACATCATTTCGATTCTTCGATCTTTACTTTCCTGTTTTTTATTTTTTCGTCTTTAATTAATTTCAATACACCGGTTAACACATTTCTTTTCACCGCTGCATAAGCCGAAAAAACCCAACACTTCAATCAAGACCAAATCGTCTTTATGCAATTTTCCTTTTTGCAGCAGCATGCCAACAATATCCATCTTGTTTATTTTATCTTTTTTACCGGCACCAATGTATAAGGTACACCAAGGAGTATTGTCGGGAATTTTATTTTTCGATGGCATAGTTTCTTCCTCGGGAATTTCCTTTATAAATTTTGGCAAATGTTCATCGGGGCCAATAATAATGTAAGCTGTACCTGTTGCATTCATGCGCGCAGTGCGGCCATTGCGGTGTATAAGTATATCTTCGGTTGCAGGCAATTGAAAATGAATAATGTTTTCTATTTCGGGAATGTCGAGCCCGCGCGATGCAAGGTCGGTGGTGATTAATATTTGATACGTGCCATTTCTAAATTTTATCAATGCACGCTCTCTGTCTTCCTGTTCCATTTTACCATGAAATGTTCCATGTATCAATCCTTTTCGGTTTAGCAATTCGCTTATACGATCCACAGCATCGCGATGATTGCAAAAAATAAGTGTCGCCTTATTTCCTAATTTACAAATCAACGAAAACAACGAATCAATTTTATCTTTCGTAGTTGCTTTTACTACTTTCAATTTCAACCCTTCGGCTTGCACAGGCGTGTGGCTCAAATAATTTATTTCTATCGCATTATTTAATCTGGCGAATTTTGGAATCTCTTTCATTCCGGTTGCAGAGGTAAGCATTCGCTTTTTTAATTTTCGCAAGCTGTTCACTATAAAAGTCATGTCATCTTGAAAACCATATTCCATTGCTTTATCAAATTCGTCAAGCACCAGAAAATGTATAGATGATGTATCAATATTTTCATTTCGAATGTGAAAAGCCAAACGGCCGGGAGTACCTATCAACACTGCCGGTGGTTGTATCAAATTATTTTTTTCGGTGCGGGTTGCATGTCCACCATAGCAGCAATTTACTTTGTAGGTAGTGCCCATTTGTTTAAACACCTGCTCTATTTGCAATGCCAACTCACGCGATGGAACCACTATCAATGCCTGCACACCATTCACATTTTTATGTAACGATTCTAAAATAGGCATTAGAAAAGCAACTGTTTTTCCGGAACCTGTGGGCGATAATAAAATAATATCGTTCGGCTTTTTTGCGGCTTCATGCACTTCAAGTTGCATGGCGTTCAATGCTTCAATTTTTAAATTCTCTATCGACTTTTTAATCATTTAATTTTTAGTTAGCGGTAAATATATCAAGTTAAAAGTATCTTAATAAAAGAACAGTTTTAATTTAAATGAAAGGCTAATGAGTTTGGTTCGACGAACCCACAGAAAGGCCGGCAATTTAAACAAGCATATACAAAAGTTTTAACTCGAACGATAAAAATCAAAAGTTGGAAGGAAAAAATTGAAAGAAGATAGTGCGAAAAAAAAATGCAACAAAAAAGAAAGTAAATTTTCTTAGCAAAAAACCCGCAAGGTTTATAAAACCATGCGGGTTTTCTATAAAGCGAAAAAATCTAAATTATTATTCCATCAATCTTTCGAA
Organism: Bacteroidota bacterium; assembly: GCA_016717325.1. Lineage (GTDB taxonomy): Bacteria > Bacteroidota > Bacteroidia > AKYH767-A > OLB10 > JADKFV01. The sequence goes on from JADKFV010000007.1 coordinate 89,553, forward strand.
AAATAATCTGCGCTTTCATACACTCCCGTTTGCTGTTTCATTATTTGCATCAACAAATCGTTTACCAACGAGCTTGCACCAAAGCGAAAGTAATCGGCATTCATCCATTTCATTCCAAGGGTTTCGCGCAACACAACTAAATATTGCAAAGCAAGTTTCGAAGTGGCAATACCACCGGCAGGTTTCATTCCTATCATTTTATTTTCGCGATAATAAAAATCGCGTATGGCTTCGAACATTACCAACGTTACAGGAAGTGTAGCTGCAGGTTGTATTTTTCCGGTTGACGTTTTTATAAAATCGCCACCGGCATACATGGCAAGGTCGCTTGCTTTGCGCACATTGTCGAGGGTGCTAAGTTCTCCGGTTTCTAAAATAACTTTGAGATGGGCTTTGCCACATGCCTGCTTCACTGCCGCTATTTCATCATACACATAGTTGTATTCACCGGCAAGAAATCGCCCGCGCGAAATTACCATATCTATTTCATCGGCACCTTCATTTACAGCATATTTAGTTTCTTCCAATTTAAATTTCAAGTTGCTCATTCCACTTGGAAATGCTGTTGCTACTGCAGCCACTTTTACTTTCGAATTTTGCAAGCAACGATTTGCAATTGCCACCATGTTTGGATATACGCACACTGCCGCCACCGAAGGAATAGATGAATCTTCGTGCGGACGAATGGCTTTGTTACACATTTGTATCACTTTGCCTTCTGTATCGCGCGCCTCCAGGGTAGTAAGGTCGCACATACCGATGGCCATCTTTAGCGCCATCATTTTACTTTCCTTTTTTATACTGCGTTTTGTAAAGCGTGCTATGCGTTCTTCCACTCCTACCTGATCAATTGGCGGAGCATTTTTTATTATATCATTTGCATTCATTATGCTTATTTTTATTTGTGTTACAAATGTAGTAATTATCTTTTGCTGAAAACTTTTTCTTTGTTGCTTTCCAAAAAAACATGCTGCCCATCTTTATCAATAATTATAGCGGGAAAGTATTTATCAATTTGAATGCCTCATCAGTATTTGTAGCAGGTGCAAAACACATTTCATTATCACAAATATATATTTCGGCATCGTCACTCATTGTTTTGTTTTCGAAATGCGCAGTGCTGTTTGGTTTATCATCTACTATGACAATACAGTTATTCATAGAAAGTTTTTTTAATGGTGATGACTTTTCTTGTGCATTCCTTCCGTACACAACCACATCGTAATATCCATTGGTAATCCACAATTGCAAAATGCTCCAGTTAGAAAATGCAGGAGCGTAATGCTCCAGTTCGGATTGTACCTTGGCCAACATTTCTTTACTCAAAGCCACATATACATTATTACTAAAGTAACGGCCGAGCACAAATAAACATTTTGCAAAAACGGAATTCGATGCCGGTGTTACATTATCCTGTGTTTCGAATTTACGGGCAAATAACTTTTCGCTATGGTGGTGTGTAAAATAAAATAACCCTTGTTCGGCATCGAAAAAATGTTGCATGCTGTATTCCATTAACTCGCTTGCCCGGTCCATGTATGTTTTAGTGAATGTTGCATGGTACAGATAAATATATGCTTCAATCAGTGAGGCATAATCATCGGCAAAGGCATCAATATCTGCTTTGCCTTTTGTAAATGTATGCAATAAATGTTCACTGCCATGTTGCAAAAAATTATCTTCGATGAATGCCATGCATTTTAATGCTGAATCTAAATATGCCTGATTACCTGTAACTATATACGCAGTTGCCAACGCTGAAACGGTCTGTGCATTGGTCGATAATAATTGTTTATCATCGAGACCGGGTTTTATTCTTTTGTTCCGTTCAAGCAATAATTTGCTTTTTATTGTTTCCAATAATTCAACATCACCTGCTTCGCATAGCAAATTATTGCGCATCAAAATATAATTGTCGTGTTCCCAATATCCGGTGTCGTTTATTTCATAATATTTTGAAAGTGTTTCGAAATCGCTTTGTAAAATATCGCGAAGCTCCATTTCGGTCCATACATAATATTTACCTTCAACACCTTCGCTATCGGCATCGAGTGCGGTGTAATATCCACCATTTGGCGCACAGAATTCCGTCTGTAAAAAAAGAATGGTTTCGTTTACAGCGTTTAAGTATTGAGCGTTGCCATAACAGGCATAAGCCTTGGCATACAGTTGAATAAGTTGGGCATTATCGTACAGCATTTTTTCGAAGTGTGGCACTTTCCAGTATAAGTCTGTTGAGTAACGGGCAAATCCGCCACCAAGTTGATCATAAATTCCTCCCTTATACATTTTGGTTAATGTAAGTTGTAAATGCGCATCACTCTTTTCATTTTTAAATGCCATTGCATAAAAAAGCAAATACTCATAATTGTTGGGCATAGGAAATTTTGGTGCACGATGCGGGCCACCATTTTCATTGTCGAACTGTGCACTCCATTTTTCGAAACTAGTGTGCAATGTTTCTTTACTAAGTATACGGTCACTGTTAATGCGGACAATACCTTCGGTTTTATTTACACCATGTGTTAGTTCGGTGGCGTATTCTTCGCACTTCAAGGGTTCGCGCTTGAAATATTCTGCAAGTTGCAAAAGCACCTCTTTCCATTGATTTTTTTGAAAATAAGTACCGCCATACAATGGTCTGCCATCCGGCAAACAAATACAATTGAGTGGCCATCCTCCGCGTCCTGTCATTAATTGCACCGCAGCCATGTATATATAATCCACATCGGGGCGCTCCTCCCTATCCACTTTTATGTTGATGAAATGTGTATTCATTATTTCGGCCACCTGTTCATCTTCGAAACTCTCATGTTCCATCACATGACACCAATGGCATGCGGAATATCCAATGCTTACAAGTATTAGCTTGTTTGCCTTTTTTGCCTCGGCAATTGTAGCGTCATTCCATTGCCGCCACTGTACAGGGTTGTGGGCATGCTGCAATAAATATGGGCTTGTGGCCTTGGCCAGTTCGTTTGTAAATTTGTGTGTAGTAGCTGTCATGCAACAAAGGTAATTATTGATGCGGTATAATTAAATGTACGCCATTTGCTTTTTCGATTTATATAGAACTATCTCTCCATCAATTTTTGTAATATTGCCAACGTCAATAATTCCTGTGAAAGAATATGTTGAAATTCGAAAATTAAGAGTAGTAAAATTAAACGCAACAAAATTAGTAATTCCAAACAATACAGAGATTGCTTCTGCGAAATAGTGTGAAACGCAAGTTATAATGACGTTAGTGACCAACGACAAGAATTTGAAAATAACCAATATCTCAATAACAAAAAGCGAAGTAACAAATAACCAATGACCAACAGGGATTGCTTCGTACCTCGCAATGACGAACTAAGAACATGGCTCATTGCAAACGAAACTAAGAACTAAGAACTATAAACTAAAAACACAGAACTAAAAACAAAAAAGAAATGAACTTAAAAAACTACGCCTGCGGTGAGTGGGTAACATCAACAGAAAAAACACAAACATTATACAACGCCATCAACGGTGACGAAGTGGCTGTGGCAAGTAGTGCAGGCCTCGACTTTGCACTGATGTGCAATTATGCGCGAACCGTTGGTGGGCCGGCATTGCGGAAGATGACTTTTTTTGAGCGCGGATTGATGCTGAAAAAATTAGCGCTTTATTTAAATGAACGCAAAGAAGATTTTTATAAAGTAAGTTGGGCCACCGGTGCCACACGTGCCGATAGTTGGGTTGATATAGAAGGAGGGTTTGGCAACCTGTTTACTTATGCAAGTTTGCGCAGGCAATTTGGCAACGAAACATTTTGCCTCGAAGGCGATGTTGCAAAACTCAGCAAGAACAATACTTTTATAGGCCATCATATATGTGTGCCAAAAGAAGGTGTGGCAATACACATCAATGCATTCAACTTTCCGGTGTGGGGCATGCTCGAAAAAATTGCTGTTAATCTTTTTGCCGGTGTGCCTGCAATAGTAAAACCGGCAACCATTACCAGCTTTCTTACCGAAGCAGTGTTCAAAGAAATTATTGCCAGCGGCCTTGTGCCCGAAGGTGCATTGCAATTAATATGCGGCAGTGCCAATGGCATTTTAGATCATGTTATTAATCAGGACATAGTAACATTTACCGGTAGTGCCAGCACCGGCATGATGCTAAAAAAACATCCCCGATTGTTAGAAGAATCGGTACCCTTTAATATGGAAGCCGATAGTTTAAATTGTTGTGTGCTTGGGTTGGATGCCGCACCGGGCACGCCCTACTTCGATATTTTTATAAAAGAAATACACCGCGAAATAGTTACCAAAGCCGGGCAAAAATGTACGGCAGTGCGCAGAGTGATGGTGCCCGAAAATTTTGTGGAAGATGTACAACTTGCACTCAGCAAGCGATTGCAAAGCACCACCATTGGCGACCCACAACTGGATGGTGTGCGTATGGGCGCACTTGCCGGCAAAGCACAACTAAAAGAAGTGACAGAAAAAATTGCAAAACTTGCCGTATCGCAACAAATAATTTACGATGGCCGCGATGCCATGCAACTTACAGGTGGCGATAAAAATAAAGGTGCGTTTATAGCCCCCGTTATATTTTTAAATGCCAATCCGTTTACAAATATCGACTGTCACAACATTGAAGCTTTTGGGCCTATAAGCACCATTATGCCATACAAAACAATTGACGATGCCATACAACTTGCACGCATGGGCAAAGGCTCGTTGGTAAGCAGCATTATTACAAGCGATGCAAAAATTGCGCGCGCATATACCATAGGTGCTGCGTGCATGCACGGTCGTATTTTAATTTTGAATAATGATTGTGCCAAAGAAAGTACAGGGCATGGTTCGCCTATGCCGCATCTTGTTCATGGTGGCCCCGGACGTGCCGGAGGAGGCGAAGAGATGGGCGGCAAGCGTGGTGTGTTCCACTACTTACAGCGCACTGCCATACAAGGCTCTCCTACAATGCTTACACAAGTTACCAATACATACATGCAGGGGCAAAATATATTTTGAAGGATGTACATCCATTCCGCAAACATTTTGAAGAACTCGAAATTGGTGAAACATGGATTACTGCCAAGCATACAGTTACCGAAACCGACATAACAAATTTTGCTAACGTGAGTGGCGATAATTTTTATGCACACATGGATGCCACATCACTTGAAGGAACAATTTTTACCGGCCGTGTAGCACATGGATATTTTATTTTAAGTAAAGCCGCAGGACTTTTTGTAGAGCCGCGCAAAGGCCCCGTACTTTTAAATTATGGCTTGGAAGAATGCCGATTTGTAAAACCCGTTTACCCCGGCACCACTATTGGTGTGCGCTTTACCTGCAAAGAAAAAATAGACCAGGAAAAAAAATCGGATGACGATATTCCAAACGGCATAGTAAAATGGCTGGTGGATATTTATGATGATACAGAGGAGACTGTGGCGGTGGCAACTATTTTGACGATGGTGAAGAAGAAGGGGTGAGTTTAGAGTTGAGAGTTTTAAGTTTGGAGTTTCAAGTTTTGGAAATAGATTGCTGTAAGAATTTTCGAGAGGTCATTCAGGTTAATTTTGCAACTAATTCATTTCACATTACAATTTGTAAAAATAAAAGCATGAAGACTCCATGTACCATTGATATAAAAGTGTTTTATTCTTTCTGGAAAAAATATTAACTATTATTGAAAAATTAATCATCATAACCTACGAACAATATTGATTTTAGTGTTGACAAAACTCTTGCTCATAGTAAAAGTTGATTAAGCAATGGAATTGGATACAGGAAAATATAAATTATTTTGTTTAAAATTGTACTCAACCAAAAAACAAAACAATGAATGCATTAGATACTTTACGAAATGATTTGATTGAAAGAATTTTGACCATAAATAGTAAATCGTATTTATCGGCCTTGAGTAAAATTTTGGAAAATAGCGAACTTAATTCTAAAACGATATCGTTAACCGAAGAACAAAAACTTATGTTAGAACTAAGTGATGCTGACATTAAAAACAAAAAAACGATTTCACAAGCGGAGTTAAATAAAGCTGATTTGAAATGGCTCAAGGAATTGTAATGGACTGATACTGCCGCCAAGCAAAGAAGGTCTATTTTGCAATATTGGACGGTAAGAAATAAATCTACGGAGTATGCTGAAAAACTAATAACACAGAGCGAGGAAAAGATAAAAATGATTTCACTCGCACCAGAATCATACAAAAAGGCTGATTACCCAAATACACATTTCGCAGTGATGGGTCATTTTAGTATTTATTTCCAATTTACTGATTCAATTATTTTCATTAAAGCATTTTGGGATAACAGGCAAGACCCAAAGAAGTTACTAAAACTCTTTAAAGAAAATCATTAACTATAAAAAGAAAGAAGGAACAAGCCGGCTTTGAAGAGTTTACATTGACTGTTCTTGAATTGTTCTGAAAGTTTTTTTTGCAAAGCATTCATTGCCGTTTACATTTAGCCAACGGGTTTTTGGAAGTTGTATGAGTGATTTGATTATTCATGAGCTGTGAATGTTTGGCTTATTTTTTTACCTCCAATACATTTCACACTTACATTTTCAGAATTATAAATTAAAATCAATGCATTAAGCATTATCAAAAATGCTGCGCTAAGAATTATAAAAGACACTTTTTATTTGGTGGAATAAGCTAGCGCTTATAGTAGTATGCAATATGACGAGCGGATTACAACAAAAACAAAAAAGCCTGATATTGAAATTTTATATTTCAACATCAGGCAACTTAAATTTCGAAAAATGTTTTCCGAAACTAATAAATTTCTTAGCAGTATTCTTCGAAAGCCATTTGCAGGTTTTCGGCAATCATTTCGGCACTACGGCCTTCAATGTGGTGGCGCTCAATAAAGTGTGCAAGTTTACCATCTTTAAATAATGCAATGCAAGGTGATGATGGTGGATAAGGTGCAGTGTACTTGCGGGCTTGTGCTGTTGCTTCGGTATCTTGCCCTGCAAAAACTGTAACAAGTGACGATGGTTTTTTTGCGCTGTTGTTGAGTGCTAATTTTACACCCGGGCGCGCAGCACCTGCTGCACAACCGCATACGCTGTTTATTACCAGCAACATTGTTCCTTCTGATGATGGTATGGTGCTATCAACCTGATCGGCTGAAGTAAGTTCAGCAAAGCCTGCTGATGTAAGTTCGGCACGGAATGGTGCTACTAATTGTTCCGGATATGGCATGTTATTTAATTTTTAAATTTTTATTTTATGGTGCAAACGTACGATTTTTAAGGTGATAATTCAATTAAGGCTGTTCGCTATTTGGTTATTGAGTTATTTGTTATTGGGTTATTGAGTTATTTGATATTGGGTTATTGGTTATTGTGTTATTATTTTTATTTAACAGATATCGAACACTCAACATAAATTATTTAATAAAACATACTCACGAATGCGGTATTACATTTTTTCGATTTTCATTGTTAGTTGAAATACCCCCCTCAGAATTTTGTGGCAATAGATAAATGCCGTGAAAAGAGTTATTAATTATTTTGTAATTTAGTTTCGTAACTTCCGCGATTATATTCATCACCATAAGTTCTAAGCAGCATCATTGCGAAAATATTTTTCAATGAAAAAAATTTTTTTTGACGATATGCCAAATCAATCGAGTTTTAGGAAAAACAATCAATTGTGTTTTTATATAATTCAATGATAAAGCTTTTTGTTTTACTCAACCGCAGCCTACTAACATTTCCTAAAACAAATATTTCGAAAAGTAAAAAATTATTTACAGTACATTTTTTATAACAACAGCATAACCTTGCCCCACGCCTATACACATTGTTACCAGCGCGTATTGTTTATTTTGAATTTGCAATTCGAGGGCTGCCGAAAGTAAAATGCGCGCACCACTCATTCCCAGCGGATGCCCGAGTGCAATGGCCCCACCATTTGGATTTATACGCTTATCGTTATCGGCCAACCCCCATGCACGTGTGCATGCCAATGCCTGTGCTGCAAAGGCTTCGTTTAGTTCTATGATATCAATATCGGCCCATGTAATGCCTGCTAAAGCAATGGCTTTATTGGCTGCTTCAACCGGGCCAATGCCCATTATACGGGGTTCTACACCTACTACAGCTGCCGATATTATTTTTGCAATGGGTTTTAATCCATTTTTATTTACCGCTTCTTTGCTTGCAATTAACAATGCCGCAGCACCGTCATTCATGCCCGAAGCATTGCCGGCAGTAACAGTTCCATCAGATTTAAATGCAGGTTTCAATTTCGTTAATCCTTCTAATGTTGTAGCAGGTTTTATAAATTCGTCTTTGTCTATTATCAATGCATCGGCTTTTTTTTGCGGAATAGTAACAGGTGTAATTTCTTTACTTAACCTGCCCGATTGTTGTGCTATTGTCGCCTTCTGTTGACTCCACAATGCAAACTCGTCCTGATGCTGTCGCGTAATATTATCGCGTACTGCCAGGTTCTCAGCGGTTTCGCCCATGCCATCTGTGCCATACAATTGTTTCATTTGTGGATTGATAAATCGCCAGCCAAAAGTGCTATCGAACATTTGTGCATCGCGGCCAAATGGTGCAGCCGATTTTGAAATTATCAATGGTGAACGGGTCATACTTTCTACACCACCAGCTATAACAAATTGTGCTTCGCCACAGGTAATCATACGTGCGGCAGTTGCAGCAGCACTCAAGCCTGAGGCACACAATCTATTTACGGTTTCGCCAGGCACGGTATAAGGCAAACCTGCAAGTAACAAAGCCATACGCGCTACATTGCGGTTGTCTTCGCCCGCCTGGTTGGCACAACCCATTACTACATCGTCAATACATTTTGCATCAACATTTGCATTACGGTTCATTAGTTCTTTCAATACTATTGCCGCTAAATCATCGGGCCTTATTGCCGACAAACATCCGCCTAAATTTCCTATCGGGGTACGAATACCATCTATCAAATATGCGTCTAACATAATTTTATTTTTGCAACAAAGTAAGGTCATTTTTTTTTGTGGTCATAAAGCAAATTATGAAGCCTTACATTCTTTGGATTAAACTTTTATAAATGGTACTTTCGCACCCGCATAAAAATCAAAAATTGAGCACGCATTCCTTGACTATAAATCAGTTTTCGTTGATACATAAACTTAAAGATTACGGAGTATTAACCAAGTTTAAACTTTCGGGTCTTGTGGTTTTTTCTGCTGCCATGACTTATTTACTTGCCGATAATTTACCTATCCGCTGGGGTGGATTTGTGCTCACAATTATTGGTGGCTGGCTGGTAACGGCATCGAGCAATGCATTTAATCAAATAATAGAACGCGACCTCGATAAGATGATGAACCGCACCATGCACAGGCCATTGCCCACAGGCCGTATGCAAAAGCCCGAAGCCATCATGGTTGCACTTATCACCGGAATAGCGGGCGTATTAATTTTAAGTGTTTTTATAAATTTACTTACAGGCATGTTAGCGGCATTTTCATTACTAAGTTATGTGTTGCTTTATACACCGCTAAAGCGCATAACGCCACTTTCGGTTTTTGTTGGAGCCATACCCGGTGCATTACCCGCAATGCTTGGATATACTGCTGCCACCAATCAATTGACATATGCTGCGTGGGTTGTGTTTTTTATTCAATTTTTTTGGCAGTTTCCACATTTTTGGGCCATTGCCTGGGTAATGGATGACGATTATAAAAAGGCCGGATTTATTATGTTACCAACTACGCATCGCGATAAAGGATCGGCCTTGCAAACTTTACTTTATGCATTGGCATTATTACCGGTTATTGTGTTGCCTTACATTTTCAATATGTCGGGAGTAGTGTCGCTGGTAATTATTGTGCTGCTTACTTTATGGTTTATAAGGCTGGCATTTCTTTTATACCAAACCTGTACAATTGAAGCTGCACGTAAACTTATGTTTGGCTCCTTTGTTTATTTACCGGTAACATTTATAGTTTTAGTTTTAGATAAATATTTGTTTTAAAAATAGAAAAGATGAAATCGATGACCATGTCCGAAAGGGAAAAAACTTATACCGGAATTCCCACTGCAACCATAGTATTGTGGTTTGCCATTGTAAGTATGATAATGCTGTTTGCCGGGCTTACCAGTGGTTATATAGTGCGCAGGGCCGAAGGCCGTTGGGATAGCTTTCAACTTCCTGTACAGTTTACTTTTTCTACAATTATTATTGTTCTTAGCAGTATTAGTTTACAAAGTGCTATAGTTGCCGTAAAGCGCAATTCGGGGTTATATAAATCGCTGCTCTTTACAACTTTGTTTTTGGGCTTTGCATTTATTTTTTGTCAATTTTTGGGATACAGTGCTTTAATACAAGAAGGCAAATTTTTTGCATCGAAGGATAATGTTTCAGGTTCGTTTGTGTATGCCATTACCGGATTGCACCTTGCCCATCTTGCCGGTGGGATTTTATTTTTAATGTATGTATGCGTTCGTGCTATAATGGACAAATACAGCAGTGCCGATTTTTTTGCTATAAAGCAATGCGCTACCTATTGGCATTTTCTTGGCATTTTGTGGATTTTCCTTTTCGGATTTTTGACCTTTATGCGGTAGATTTTTTTGTGAATATTATATCATGTTCAACCAGCAATAAATAATTTTTGTAGCCGTAAGCGAGCCACCTCCTTTATTTGCTGGTGATAATTTCAGCTGCATAATCTGGGTTAAAAATTACTCCATATTTCGCGCTCTACACACAAAAAATGTTTTACAATAGGTTTGCTTAAAACAGAGATATTGAGGTTGTCGCTGGCATTGGCAATATCGAGCAAGGTGTTGTTTTTATACAGAATAAGTATGTGTTCATCATTGGCCTGGTAGGCACTATTTTCTTCACTTCCGGTAAATACAAAATAATTTATGTCAGCGTTTTTACTACCGTATAATTTATTTGCAGCACTTTTATAGGTTTCAACTTCTGCATTTTCGAAAGGCGTTTTTTGCAATTTTATTTTGTACAAATTTCTATTGATAAGATTGGAACATAGCCTGCTTAAAACAAAATCGGGATGAGATTGCCATACTTTTATAGAAGTAAAAATATCGTAATCGTCAAGCGATGAAAAATGCTGAAGTACTAATGGATTGTTTATAAAATCATTGTCGGAAATATCGTTATGCAAAAAAAACTGCAATGCCGGAGTGGCAAATAATTGTTCTTTTTTTTCGCTCAGTTCTTTTGCTCGTTTCAGAATATTCATGAGTAAATTTTCGGCAGCAAGTACTGTTTTGTGCAAATAAACCTGCCAGTACATTAACCTGCGGGCAATAATAAATTTTTCGATAGAGTATATTCCTTTTTCTTCTACCACCAGGGTATCGTTATGCACATGCAACATTTTTATGATACGGTCGCTGCTGATTACGCCTTCGCTCACACCGGTAAAAAAACTATCGCGATTAAGATAATCGAGTCTATCCATATCCAATTGTGACGAAACAAGTTGATGCAGAAATTTTTTGGAATACTTGTTTTCAAAAATTTCAATTGCCAATTGTAACCTGCCATTCATAGCCACATCGAGCGCTTGCATAGTGCGCAACGAAATAGTTTCGTGATTTATATTGTTCACTATAGAATGCTCGAGCGCATGCGAAAATGGACCGTGGCCTATATCGTGTAGCAGTATTGCTATGCAAACAGCTTCGGCCTCCTCATGTGTAATGTTAACGCCCTTTGCCCGCAACGATTCTATGGTTTGGTGCATAAGGTGCATAGCGCCTAATGCATGGTGAAAGCGTGTATGCAATGCACCCGGATAAACATAATGTGTTAACCCCAATTGCTTTATTCTGCGCAACCGTTGAAAATAAGGATGGTCGATCAGTTGATTGATAATGCCATATGGAATAGGAACAAATCCATAAACGGGATCATTATATATTTTTTGCTTGGCCATGATGAAAAACTATTGCGCTAAATTAATGATATGAAAACAAAACTACATCCTAAAAGTCAAAGTAAACTATCACATGAAATTCGAAAAAAAATGCTTCGCAATTGTTTGTCAAATTTTAATAATGTCGCCCGCTTTGTTGTAGAAATGATATTCGAGCAAATGATATTTATTGTTTGGCAAAACCTTTATTATTCTCTTGTATTTTAAAAACCATTTACGTTTAGTGGACAGTAACCCTTTGGTAAGATATGCACATACAAATGGATGTGTTTGCAAAGTGACAGATTTTTCGTTTTGCTCGCGCATTAAGTAGCGCAGGTTATTTTCTATTTCATCGGTGAGTAAAATGCTGGCGGTAATTTCTCCGCTTCCATCGCATGCAGGGCATTTTTCGGCTGTAATAATATTTGTTTCGGGTCTTACTCTTTGCCGGGTAATTTGTACAATACCAAATTTACTTGGTGGCAATATGGTATGTTTGGCGCGGTCGCGTTTCATTTCCTCTTTCAGGCATTCGTACAAATCTTTACGGTGCTGCGGATTTTTCATATCGATAAAATCTATCACAACTATTCCACCCATATCGCGCAATCGAAGTTGTCGTGCAATTTCTTTTGCTGCAGTCATATTCACCTGCATGGCATGTGCCTCTTGAGACTCATCATCTGTCTTTTTACGTACCCCGCTGTTTATATCTATCACATGCATTGCCTCGGTATGTTCTATAATCAGGTAAGCACCTCCGGCAATATTTACTGTTTTGCCAAAAACACTTTTTATTTGTTTATCAACGCCAAAATGCTCGAATATGGGCATTTTGCCACGGTAGCTTTTTACAATATCAAGTTGGTCGGGGGCAATAGTGCGTAAGTAGGATTTTATCTCCTCGGCAAGGGCAGTACTATTAACGTTGATACTGTTGAAATTGGGACTCAGCAAATCGCGCAGTATAGTTGAAGTGCGATCCATTTCGCCCAGTACTTTAAATGGTGGGGTAACCGTTCGTAGCAATTCGTTACAGGCTTTCCATCGGGAAACTATTTCCTGTACATCATTATCGAGGTCGGCCACAGGGCAATTTTCGGCTGCAGTACGTACAATTATTCCCATATTCTTGGGTTTAATACTGGCTGCAAGTTTGCGCAAACGTGTCCGTTCTTCGGCACCTTTTATTTTTGCTGAAATAGAAACGGTATCCACAAAAGGTGTTAATACAACAAACCTTCCGGGTACTGATATTTCGGACGATAGTCGATGTCCTTTTGTAGAGATTGGTTCTTTTACTATCTGAACTAATATCCAATTGTTAGGTGCTAATACATCATTTATTTTTCCTGCTTTGTCAATATCAGGCTCCAGTTCGAAATGGGTGAGATTTCCTTCGGGGTATTTATTGGAAGAAACGCTTTTGATAAATTTTACCTGTGACGAAAGTTGTGGGCCCAGGTCGGTGTAATGTAAAAATCCTTCTTTTTCGTAGCCAATATCTATAAAAGCGGCATTAAGGCTTGGTAGTGTTTTTTTAACGCGGCCGAGGTAAATATCGCCTACGGCATATACTGTTCCTTTTTTTTCGTAAGTAAGTTCGGCTAATTTTTTATCCTCCAGTAAGGCAATAGTAACATCGCTGCCTTCGGCATCTATAATTAATTCGTGCACTTAATAAATGTAATTTTAAAAACATGATACATAAACAACAGATCGTTATTCAATATTTAAATGAATAAGTTGCTCCTAATGCGAACTGATGTTTATACTAGCCGAAAAAGGCTGTACAGGCTTATTTTAAAACATAAGGTGAAAGGAATGCTACTACTGAAACAGCAATAGCAAACCATACAAAAGAAAACTATTTTTTCTTATGTCTGTTTTTTCTTAGTCTTTTCTTACGCTTATGCGTAGCCATTTTATGTCTTTTTCTTTTCTTACCTGATGGCATTTTGGTATATTTTAAATGTTAATATATTTTCTTTTTTTCAATAAAGGGATGCAAAAGTATCCTATTTATTGAAGATACCAAAAAAATAGTGAAGATTTGTTTTTGCTTTGAATTTCACTTTGTTGAAGCATGGAAATAATCGAGAAATATTTGCCGTGAATTAATACTTAATTTTTGATTTCAATATGTTTTTCATTTTTCTTTACAAATTTAAAGGAAACTATTAAAACCGTTTTCAACTTTAATGATGACCATGTAAATGAAAATTATTCACCCTTGGAAATTGTCATTTTTTTTGAAATTTCATTACCACCACTACTTATCCTAACAACATATGCACCCTGAGTTACATTTGGCAGTTTAATATTTTGCAAACTACTCCAAGCGGGCAAGTTTTGAGAATAAATTATTTTGCCCTGCATATCAATTATATCGAGCAGACCACTTTTATTTTGACGCAATAAATAAATTATTTTGAAAATGCCTTTATTGGGATTGGGCAAAATTGAAAAATGAAAATCGTGATTTTTTAATTCTTGCAAACCAATGGCAGATAAACATGGGCAGCCGTTTGTGGTATCGCAACCGAGGTAATAGTTTGGATGGTTAACATGGTGAGCACCTAAATAAGTCGGGCTTAGTAATGAATGTTGTAAAACATTGCAAGCTATGCCTAAACTGTCAGGTGATTGTATTACGTTAAAATAAATAGTACCTCAACTCGATGTAATATAAATTTTCCCATTTGCACCCCTATACATATTGGCGAAATCAGTAACGCCACCATAATAAAAAGTATCATAGTCTGCCACAAATTGACGACTTGCTTCGATGTTTGAAGCCTGAACATCAAATTGCGAAATGCGAAAATATTTTGCAGTATACAAAAATCTTGAATTGGAAGAAAAGCAAATTCCGATTCCTGGAAAAGTATCCTGCAAATCAAAATTTACAACTTTTGAAAAGTTGCCATTACATCTATCAAAATCAAATAAACGTAAATCTCTGACCCATGGTATAGCTGTATTGCCAACGTTTTTGGTTACAATGTAAGCGAATTTATTTCCGTCAGGTGAAAATGCTCCTGGTTGTATATACCAAGAACGATGAATAGGTACATTCAAATGTTGGCTAAAAACAGTATCAATGCCGGCTGGTGATAGCAAGAGTGTATATATTTCATTGCTAACTTCTTTTAACACATTAAGCCACCAATCTCTTCCATTTGCGTGCTTGCAGGCATATATTCCAAACATTAAACTATCTGATAGTGCTATTGTATTTTTCTGTATTATGGCACCTCTACCACTATCCAAGGTCATATCAATAATAGTATACAATAATTCAGTTGAAAATGAAGGATTAACCAAACTTGCTGTTTGATGAAATAAAATGTATTTATTTGAAGAATCTGGATATGGTAGAATTACTTGAGAATTAACGTTTGCAAATCCTAAATCTTTATATGATTTAGGATTTGACCCTAAATAAAGTTCTTCCCCATTCAGCATCGTGTCACCATCTGCACTGGCAACCCATCCTCCATTCGAATAAAACAGAATATTACCTAAACTATCAGAAATATTTGACTGCGTCAATAAAAATTTCATTACTCTAGCATTAGCAAATATAGTAAAGTTAATAGAATCTATTTCAGCAATTGCTTTGCCCGTAGTTGTCCATGGCGGGTCACCATAAGGCCAATATCCCAATAAATAATTATGATTTAAACCTTGTGACAATGAATTGGAATGATTTACTAAAAATAAAGTTGCAAAAATTAATTTTTTCATTTTGCGATTATTAATTTTTTCGATTTAAAATTACCTTGGCCATCCACCACGCTAATTATGTATATGCCTTGCAAATATTTATTTGTATAAATGGTGTATCGCATATTATTTTCAATTTTCCATTCATCCATATTTTGGCCAAGCATGGTGCGCAATGTTACTATTGTAAGCGCATCAACAGGGCTTAATATACGTATATCAAATTTATTGCTGGCAGGGTTTGGCAATAATTCAAAATCTATTGCTTGATACGTTTCGGCATTTTGCGATTGGCGGTAAATGCCTTGCAGCAAACATTCGTAAACATCGTTATAGGTTATACTTTCATCGAACCACTCGGCAACATTGCGGGCTTGGTACACACTTGGGCCGCCCGAATAGGGGCATTCGTTTGCAATCCACATTACATCGGTAAGCATATTCACGGCATCATCTATATCATCTTGCGCTTGGTACAATACGGCATTCATTGTTTTTTGGTTTTGCTCCGGTATTTCGATTGGCACTATTGTGTTGTTTATATAATCGCTATTTTGGTACAACCCTTCGCGTATTTGCTGTAATTGGAAAACGATATTGCCTTTTACAAATTCAAGTTGTTCTATGGTATACAACAATCCATCACGATATAAATTTACTTCATTGTTAAAGGCAGCAATGCTATCTGTGAAAAAAATGCTATCGTTTTTTTGTTGAATATAATTGTTGAGGTTGGCAACTAAAACATTCAAGTAGGGTAAACCATTTGCGGCCATTCGCATAAAATCTTGAGCCTCGTTGAGCAAGCCATAAGTGCTATTATAGTTTGCCGAAAAGAAATAATTCAATACCGAATCGCCCATTCGTAGCGAATCATTAACATCAAGATAATTAAATAAATTTTGCTGTGCCATCGATAAATTTTCGGGCACAAATCCAATGGTCAATGTGCTATCATTAGCTATAATATGCAACAGTATTGTATCATTTGCATTTGAAAATAATGCTGTACAAGTATTACTACAACTGTCAGGTATACCTGGCACTTTAAAAAACCACTGGCCATTTGGTGAAATATTTAATGGGTGCCATAATGTGTTTAAATTGTCATGAACAAAAATTTGTGACAGGCTTGGTATTCCCTGATTCTCTGCATTGTACTTATTAATTGCATGCAACCACCTATTGCCTTTATGCAATTGCTGCCCCACAATTGCAAACTTGTTTAGGTACAAACCCATATCACAACTATCAACAGTATTGTCTCTGTATATATTATCTTGAAAACAATTGCTCACCATAAAAACAGCCACGTTATGTTTTTTCATGTTGTTGCAACTCACCTCAAAATTGAGGCTTTGCGCCACAGATATTCCTATGGAAAGGTGGTTGGTATCCGATGGATAATTTGTTGCAATGTTATTACAACTTACGGTTGCTGTATCGCTGCCTTCAATACTAATGCCTGTGGTGTTTGGTTTGTAAATACCTGATGTTAGTTGTAAAATGCTATTGTATTTTATTTGTGGCTTCAGTACATATCTTGCATGTATGCCTATGCTTGCATCATTTAGGGTAATCGAGTTGCCATTGATAACATAATTTGCCGGAGCAACATTATTTATTTCGCGCATTGCAATGCCTATACCTTGTGTATTACCACTAATGCTTATTTGGTTATCGTAAACATGCACATATTTTGCTCCTGCACAGTTAAATATATTTATCGCTTTATCTTTTGCTGCAATTTGGCAATTTGTAATATTGGTGTACAAACTATCTGTTGAAGTTGCTACGTATATACCTACAGTTACATTCATTATTTTGTTACTTGTAATATTTAAGTTGCTATAATTACTGTACACTCCTCTGTAACTTTGTTGTACAAGTTGGTTGCCATTTATAGCAGGGTAAATAATTATAGTACCAGCATTGTGGCAACCTTTCTTATCGCCCAAACTGCTTATCGCACTACCACGGTAATGCTCAGTATAGGAAGAATCAATTGCTATGTTTTTGAAAGTAGAATTATACACACGCAAATTACTTCTACGCGATATGATGCCTGTATTCATATCATGAAAATAATTTTTGGTGGCGGTATTTTTACCAATAGTCACTCCTGGTATATTGTTTATTTCGGCACCCGTTTTGGGAAATATGCCGTGTACAGGTTGCCCCATATAATCGGGCAAAAGTTTTGGTCGTTCTAAGCCAAATGTTGTTCCTTCTATATCACCATGCGAATACGACACATATTCACAAGCAACAGGTTTTGTATAAATGCCTTTTATACAATCTGTAATGAATGAATTGAATACACCAAAGTAACAAGTATCACCTACATATACTGCAATATTGGCATCGCGTATTCTACTTGTATTCGATAAAAATTTCGATTTGGGTTTTTGTACGATGCCTTGCCACATGTAACCACAGCCTTCAATAGTTGAGCTACTAAGTGTGAAAGCAACATTTGTATTTACAATTATATTTCCTCCAGCTTTTACATAAATCTTCGAACCATTAAAAGTAAAATCGGCATCCACTATAAAAATGCCATCAATATAATATGTTGCATTATTGGTGCTGCTAATAGTTGATGATTTTGTGCTGTCTTCTAAAGTAATCATACCATCAACAAAGCATGGTATGTTCACATTTACACAGATGCTATCTTTTATAGAATCAACACCATGTGTTAACAGTGCAATATTATATGTACTATCGCAAATATTGGCTTGTGTAAAATAGCCTTGAACCGTATATGTTTGTATGCTTTGCGCAGCAAAATTCATTGTTATTGGAAATGGATTTAATCCTATCACATTAAAATTAATAGGGAACAAATCACTAACGGTTACAGTTTGTGCACTGCCATTATTTGCTGTAACGGTGATAGTATACGTTATGGTGTCTAAAGCGTTTACTGTTGCTGCACTTGCAATTTTTTGTATGGTAAAGCAATCACTACACTTACTATTCCCATTCCAATGGTAATTAGTTTGTGTATGTTGTGCGGTGTATGCTTGGCCACAAAAATTATGTGCATATAGTGTTGTGGTATCGTTAAGGGTGCCGGAGTATTTGCTGCAACCCATTATTTGCGCTATGGTGAATGTGATGCAACTATCGCTTGCGTTTAATGTGCCATCACCAAAGCCGATATTGCTCAATGAATCACGATTTATAATCCAAGTTCTGTTACCATACTGAGATGGTGTAAGTGAAAAAGCATTGTTGCTACTGCATGGCCCGGCTGTTACGGTGAGTATATATGTACCTGGCAAGGAGTTGGTTATTTCAATACTATCGGGATACATGTTACCTCCTTGCCGAGTATAAAATTGCACGGTGCGGTGTATGGTATCGCAACTTGCATAGTGTATGGTATCGTTATTTGCAGCAATAAATAAATTGCTGGTGGCATCTATTACATGTATAGTGTCATTAAAAACATGGCACATATTAGCAATATCGGCTTCACTAAGTGGGTACGTATTGCAATCGTTACCGGCTGCAAACACCACATCGAATGCGCCTTTGCATGTATCGTACTGCGCACATATAGTTGCGTTAATGATGCCGTTAGTTGGTAAAAATTGTTGCACATCAAAAATATTGTTGGCAGCATAAATGGTGTCGGTTGTGCTGATAACCATGTACCAATTGCTTAAAAACGAAAAATTACTATGCGGTACAAAAATGTGGGAGGCAGCACCTGTTAATACTTGATGCCCATTAACACTATCGGCAATGATTTGATTATTGGTGATGGTACAATTCCAACAAATATGGTGTTGCTGTGCCGATAATGTAATAGCCGGTGCATAATTGACCGCCATATTTGACTGTGTAGTAAATTGCTGATTAACACCATAGTTTTGTGCAATAGAGTCGCTACAATCTATTGCTATATTGCAATTGGTTACAATGTTACGAGCCGTCATTGTTATAGTAGTGTCGGCATCAATAGCAATGGATGTATCGCAGTAAATGGTATTGTAAAGTAGCCAAACCTCTTGCAGCACAAAATTGTCGCCCACAAGCAAAGTAGTATCTGTTGCATTATTTTCGTTTCTGCAATTAGGTATTCCAACATCGTATATACTTACCGGTATGTAACCATTTGAGTTAATGGCGGGCGTGGTAAAGTGATTAAGAGACGATAAAACTTGTGGGTTAACACAAGAGTTTTGCAGCCAACCTCCTACAGGGTAATAGCCCGGCAATGGCACACAAAAAATGCTATCGGCATAGTATGCAGGTGGGCGATATTCGTTAGGATATGGGTCAACATAATTTCCAGCGGCCCTGCATTTTATATTGGCATAAGCTACAATGCCACAGGTGCTATCACTTTTGGTATATGCTGTGTATAAAAAAGCATCTTGACTAAAAAAATAATGTATGCTTCCTGTAAATTCGCAATAAAAAATAAATGAGCTTGCAAATGTTGGATTTACAAAAGTATTAAGCGTATCATTCGGATTAAAAGTCCAACCTGCACTATCCAAACTAAATATATCGTTTGGCATTTTTAGAATAATAAATCCATCTTTATTTTGTTGCACACCGCAAAACCATCCTTGGGCCACCATTTCGCATTTATCCATTACATCAATAATATCGACAGGTAGCTCAGGCGCGGCAAAACTTTTACACTCTTTAAAAAACACTGCCATCCTATATCGTTGCTGTGTGCCATACTCGCGAAATGGAAAATTTACATCTTCGTAATTAATAATTGCATTGTTGCCTTTAATATAATTGCTGTCGCCCTGATTGGTACTAAAGGTATAAAACCATTGCCCTGTGGTAGCATTTGTATCTAAAAATTTATTCAAAGTATTTGGTAATAATGTGATTTTTAATTGTGTGCGGAAGGCAGTGCCCACTTCAAATTCATTGCATTGTATGCAATTGCTATTTCCATCTATTGAATCTACAAATAATATTACCGAATCTATTTGCAAACCATATTTACTAATGCTGCCCGGTATTATAGAACTCAATTGCAAGTAATTAAATTTTGCATTTTGTTGCAACATCATAGCATACGTATATCCACCCGGTTGCCCATTTGGCCCGGCCACATCGCCATCTTGAAAAATAGAAACACAGTTTTCGCGCAAGCGATCGCCAAAGCTGCTATTGTGTATAAGCATGCTGTCGCCTTTGTTTATGAACCATGAACTTGTGTCTGTAATTTGCGCCTGTGGCACATCGGCTAGTCCATTGTTATCGCTATCTTGTAGGCCCAGTGTTAGTCGTTTCAAATCATGCTTTTGGTAAACCAATCCGGGTGCCAAGCAGCCAGGGCATAATATATTCAGGTTATGACTTCGCGATGACAGCGGAATAAATTTACTTTCCGTAGTATATGTAGGAGGAGTGTTATGTGTAGTATCATTCGGATACGCGATGGCATTTATGCAACTCGTATTGGGCAATGGCATTAGGTGAAATGCTACATCAATATGCACCGGTTCGTCATTTGTGCTTTCACAACATGGCTGCACACACCACCACAGTCGGCCATTATCAAGCAAGTGAAATAGCGTATCGCTTACATGAAAATAAAAATAATAATTGCCGGCCTTGCACGAATCTAAAGGTACATCATCGTAATAATACACGGGCCGTAGTTTTGTTTTTATACTATCGATAAAACCCTCTAAGTAAAAACAACTGTCGCGCAATATGGCACGTAGTCCGTTGCCTAACTGTAACCTTATACGTAGAAGGCCATTCAAATTACAAGTGAGGGGGGAACTCACCACTATCGCAACCAAGGTATTGATAATCATGGTAGCCAGCACCTGTTTTGTCTAACCCTGTGCAATCCATAAAATAGGTAATAGTATCGCCATAAGGCGGACTTAATGGAACTATGGTAGTATTTTGTAGTGGTAAAAAAAGCAATTGCTGATCGATGTTGGCAGTGCTTGCACTTATAGGCCTTGATTCGGCACTTATATTTCCTCCAATTGTATTCGGAATACCATTGCATTTTTCATAAGCACTAGCATAAATTCGCCAAAGATTTAAATATTTTTGTACATTCAATAATGTGTCGTCCTCTGCTGCACATTTATAAAGGAAAACTAATAATTAAAGTGTCTTCTTTTTTCGAATTGCAATATTTTTATTTTCATGTAAGCCAATGCTGTATCGATGATGCTATTGCATAAATGGTCTGTTTTACAGCCCAAGTAACTTCGGAAGTACAATTTTACAAACCACTTTTATGCTATCTATTGGTATTTGACTGAGATTGTTTTTGACATTGCTTACATACTCCTCCAATGATATTATGAGAGAATCGGCAACTGCTACGCTCAAACTATCATGTGTAATTTGATAGCTCCATTTGGTCATATTTGAATAATCATTATAACATGCCAAATCGCTTTTATAATTGGTAATGTTACCCAGCCATTTAATTTGAGCAATGGCTGTATTGTTGGGAGTAACCTTGAATAGTGTAGTGTCGATAGTGCCACACGCTTCGCAAAAAACAGTGTCAAATATAGTATTAAAATTGCAACGCCATTTGAAAGTGTTGTACGATAAGCATTCTGTATAGCAAGTATCGGTTGTAACGTATTGTCTTATAACTAAGTCGGTATTTGCAGGTATTACGGTAGGTGTATACGTACCGGCTATGAATTTTGTAAAAGTACCCGCAGTTGCAAAAGCCATACTATCGGTAGCCGCATTTCCACACACGGCAGGGTCAATCACATCGAAATTAAAACGTATATCCATAGCGGCACTTGTATAATTGTGGTACTTAAATTCGAAATACCGCTGTGTTAAATACGAGGTAGTAAATGCCAACGAATTGAGAGTGACGGGAAATATTTTTGGCACTATTAAATTTTGATAAATTACAACATTGTTAGCTCCATTAATTTGAAAGTAATTTTGATTGGTTGTATCGGTAAATGTTTGTGTTAAACTTACTTGTTGCGCACTGGTATCTAAGGACAAAATGGAACAGTCGACCAATATTTTATATTGAATTATTGTTGCACCTGTATCAACCTCAAAATTCATTACGCCATTGGCAGTATCAATATTAATTATGCTCACATTGCTGCTCATATTAGTAATATGAAACGCATACAGCCTGTGATTGCCCTGAGCACAGTTGGTATCTTGCCCGGCAAATGCTATTTTTATTTTTAGTGGATGTGCTACTGTAGCAGTATCTTTAAATGTAAACACAGTATCGATACAACCTCCATAAGTAGCAGGTTGTAAGAGGGTGGCAGTTAAAGGATTTTGTGCATTTATTTTTTGTTGTGCAAATAAAATGGTAAGGAGTGAGGCAATGATAACGCAGGTAGCTTTTTTCATAATAATTTTGACTTAATAGTTTTTGTAAATGTAGGGGAAATTTTGAAACCGAACAACTATTTTTGCTGTCAAGTTTTCAGGTAGCGCTACCTATTAGTAAATGGGACTCTATTGCATAATTAAGCCTTTTCAATCTAAGCAATAATTTTACTTCCTCTTTGTAAACTCAAGTTCTACCAACCCGCCATTACTTGGATTGCCGGCCAGGTCAAGCACTTTGCCATCTACCTGAATAAAAGTCCAAAGGGTATTAAATCCATAAGTTGTATCGAGGTCGCGTGAGGTGAAGCCTTCAATTTTCACAGTTGGGTTTTCGAGTTTTGCATCGATGATGTAAGTTGCCGAATCCAGCGTTTTGAGGTTAATACCATTGGCTTCAATTACTTTAAGGTTTCCCGATTGAAAGCGCCAAAAAACATCGCGCCCACTGGTTGACGAACCATAATTTGATGTGCCGGGTATGGGTTTCCAGTCGGCTTCAAGGTTTTCGCGAATAGTGGATTCCGATAATAAGGATGTTTGGCTTTCGCACGAACTTAATATTACTGTAACGCAAAGGCTAAAAAGAATGCTGTAAATAGATTTCATAATTATGTTTTTTAAATTTTTATCACGTTGGTAAATGTAACCATAATTTTTTTTTCAGGAGTTATTATCACCCATTTTTTTTATGATTGCCGATGATGAAAATCCTTCAACTAAGGGTATGGAAATTACTTCACCTCCGTTATCAGCAACAAATTTACTGCCAACAATGTTTTCGATGGTATAATCGGCACCTTTAGTAAGCACATTTGGAACTATAGCTGTAATTAATTGCAAGGGGGTGTCCTCATCGAATAAAACAACGGCATCAACAAACTTTAAAGAAGCAATTACTATTGCACGTGAATGTTGCGCCACCAGAGGGCGTTGTGGACCTTTCAATCTTTTTACCGAAGCATCGGTATTCAATCCTACTACTAATTTATGTCCCAGTGCTTTTGCTTTGTTTAAATAATCAACATGACCTACATGCAAAATATCGAAGCATCCATTTGTAAAAACTATTTTGAAATTTGAAGCGCGCCAGGAATTTAGTAATGGCAAAAAGTCTTCAACTTTGTCGAAAATAATATGTTCAATATCTACGCTATTTTGCATGGCTCATTTTACTATCTCTGTCTTTTGAAACTCCCAATAATATTAACGCTACCACACCACACAAAACAATTTCTATTATTTGTGAAGTATGCAGTAATGTGGCAAAGGCAACGCCATCATCTAGTGGAACACCATATAATGCTAAGCCACTTGATACAAACAGATGATACAGCCCCACACCGCCCTGCACCGGTGCCGACATGGCCAGGCCACCTACAACAAGAATTAAAAAGCATTGCCGCACACCCAATGCTGATGTGGCATCCATCGAAAAGAAACATGCGTATATCATAAGGTAATACATCACCCAAATAAATATTGAATGGAAAATAAATAATGGAAGGTTTTTTATTTTCAATATGCTTTTCAATCCTGTGCCTATGCCACCAAGCAATTTTTTGAACCGAAAAATAAATCCGCTTTCCGATTTGTCTTTTATGATTCTTACTATTACAAAAGTAGAAGCCACAGCCGCACTCAATACTATTATCATATTGACAATAGTAAACTTCGCTGCCATGCCTACTAAAAAATTATCATAAATAAATTTGCCCATTGTATTAAACTCGAGCAACGATACAATACCAATTGCAATAAAGAGCGATAAAACATCAAGCACCCTTTCTACTATAACGGTACCAAACAAAATATCGAAAGGGATTTTTTCTTTTTTACTTAATGCACCACATCGCGTTACTTCTCCCAGCCGGGGAAAGGCGAGGTTGGCCAGATAGGCAAACATAACTGCATACGAAGTGTTTTTTAAGAGTGGCTTGTATCCGGCAGGCTCCAGCAACATATTCCAGCGGTAGGCACGGCTAATAAAAGCGATGAATGAAAAAACCGCAGAAAGAATAACCCATCCAAAGCGGGCATTCTTTATTTTTTCCCAAATATGGCTTAAGTCCATACCTCGGAAAGTAAGCCACAGCATAAGCCCGCCCAAGCCAAGCATAAGTGTATATTTGATAATGTTTACAACAGTTTTATTCAACTATATATTTTTTGTGTTTAAGCAATTATAAAAATCGTTATGTAACAAAAGTAAATTTTAAAATTCGTTTTACAACACTGTATTGTCAATGAGGCGTGTTTTCGAAACAGTAACTGCAGTGCATACACGTTGCTCTTCGCATTCGTCCCAGTTATTTAAAGGCTGTAATGTTTTCGAATTTACAAATTCTATGTATTCCACTTTTAAGTAAGGTGAAGAATTTATGCGGTTGGTGGCCCAGGCTTTTACCTCGTATACAGTCATAGTTAATTTCTTGTTCCTGCATTGCGAAATGGTGTCGTAAATCAGTGGTGCATCTTTACGTTCATCGGGTGTAAGGTGAATATTGCGCGAGCTAAAAGCAAGGCCATCTTCTTCGCGAACAGTATGGCAAGGCATAATCTCTACAGGCATATTAAATGCATGTGTCATATATTTTATGATGGCCAATTGCTGAAAATCCTTTTCGCCAAAAAAAGCTACATCGGGATTCACAATTTCGAAAAGGCTTTTTACAATAGTAACCACACCGGCAAAATGCCCCGGTCTGTGTTCTCCTTCCATCACTTTATCCAACCCTTGTAAGTCAAGCTGTGTTGTTATCAGTCCATCAGGATACATTTCATTTATCGATGGAAAAAAAATAACATCGCAGGCTGTGGTTTCAAGCATGGCTTTATCGGTATCGAATGTGCGGGGATATTTTTTTAAATCGTCAGGGTTGTTGAATTGTGTAGGGTTTACAAAAATACTTACCACCGTAACATCACAATTTTTTACCGAACTATTTATGAGGCTTATATGGCCAATATGTAATGCACCCATAGTGGGAACAAAACCAATTGTTTTGCGCTGGGCCTTACACTCAGCGGCAAAATTTTTCATTTCATGGGCCGAAGTGATTATCTGAATTTCTTTCATCTGATGCTTTTAGGATTTTCTTAAATGAAAAATTGCAATAATTTAATTTACCAGTTCCAGTGCTTTGGTAATCGTTTTGTCTTGCTGATTCAATACGCGGTAATATCCATCAGTACGCCATAATTGACGTGCTATAAGCGCTTTACTTAACATAGCGATCTGGTTTTTACAACCGGCCAGTTCGTTTGGTTTGTATTGTATTTTTTCTTTTTCGGCTTTGGCTAAAATTGATTTCAAAAAATTATCGGGCAACACAAAGCCTTCCATATATTCTTTTATTCCTATAAACGAATTGAGATATTTTCGATTGCCATCTACATAATCATATACAGCATTATTGATAAGGCCGGCACCCAAAAGTTGCTCGTATAAATTATTGCGAAACGAAGTATCGAGCGGAACAAAATAATCGGGCATAATGCCACCACCACCATACACTGTTTTACCACCTGGCGTTTTAAACTTCAATGAATCAGGAAATTTAATACTATCCTTTTCCAATAATTCACCATGCTTATATCGCTCGTAAACCTCGTTGTTATATTCACTGTAACCATGCTCGTAGGGTTTTTGAATGCTGCGCCCCGTGGGAGTATAATATCGCGCAACGGTAAGGCGTATGGCCGAACCATCGGGCAGGTTTGCCTGTTCCTGTACAAGGCCTTTGCCAAACGACCTGCGGCCAATGATGGTAGCCTTATCCCAGTCTTGCAACGCACCGGCCACAATTTCCGATGCCGATGCACTGCCTTCATCTATCAATAAATAAACTTTGCCCTTTTCGAAATCGCCTTTCGAAGTAGCTTTATATTCTTGCTTGGGTCGCGAACGTCCTTTGGTGTAAACAATCATTTTCGATTTTTCTAAAAACTCATCGGCAATGTCAACTGCGGCATCCATGTATCCTCCGGGATTACCGCGCAAGTCAAGCACAAGATTTTGCATGCCTTTTTGCTTCAGATCGAGCAAAGCCTTGTGAAATTCGTCAAATGTGGTTGCGCCAAATCTGCTCAATTTTATATATCCTGTTTGTGGTGTAAGAAGATAAGATGCATCGAGACTATTGAGAGGAATTTGTCCACGTTTTATATTTATGGTTATAAGCCCATTTGAATTACGCCTGAAAATTTCTACTTTAACCATGGTGCCACCTTCACCACGCAGCGTATGCATCACACTATCGTTAGTAATTTTTGGCCCGGTAAAATTTTCACCATCTACTTTCACAATTCTGTCACCGGCCTGAATGCCCACTTCGTCCGATGGTCCGCCCGGCACTACTGCTACCACCATTACACTGTCGTCCTGTATATGAAACTCAATACCCACACCTTCAAAATTTCCTTGCAGACCTTCGTTGGCATCGGCAAAATCTTCTGCAGGTATAAATGCAGAATGCGGATCGAGATTTTCGAGCATCGATACAATAGAGCTGTTTACCAGTTCGGTTTCCTGTATGGTATCAACATATTCATCTTCGATGTATTTAAGCACATCGCCCACTTTTCGAAAGCCCGATACTTTTCCCGGGCTTACAATGTTTTGTGTTATCTCCGGATTGGCAAGGTATTTCCCTACAAAAATTCCCCCTACAATTAACACCGCATATATTATCGGTTGAAGCGCTTTATTCATTGTTATTTTTTTCTTTCTTATTTAAAAATAATTTGTCGAACGGAAACTGTTATTTCTGATGTTTAAGATTTCGCCTTTACCAGATTTTGAACAATCTCAATTCGGTTTTATGCAAAGTGTTGTAATAAAAAAATACTCTATCGTTCATCAGAATTGCAAAACAGTTTAGTAGTCATCATGTTTTAAATGGTATCACTATTTTCCTTTTCATACTGATGCACTTCCACACCAAAGCGTTGCAAAAAATCGATGCCCTCATCCAAATCTATTCCTTTAAAGTGAGCATAGGAATCGAGGTAAAAAACTTTTTTTATACCAAGCGTGTAGATAGTGCGGGCACAGGCAAGGCAAGGCGATAAAGTAACATACAAGGTGGCACCTGCTATTTCCATTTTATTTTTTGCAGCATATAAAATGGCGTTTTCTTCGGCATGCAACGCCAATGAACAACCGCCTTTGTGCGAACGGGCACAACCTGTTTGGGGCCATACCTCATCGCAGTTATGCGTGCCGGCTGGAGGACCATTGTATCCCAACGAAATAATGCGTGTATCGCGGGTAAGCACTGCCCCTACTTTTGCTTTTACACAATGCGATCGTAAGGCAAGGTTTGCGCAAGCTCCATATATATTTTATCGAAACTGGGTCGACTCATTTTTGCTATTGATGTATTTTAAATATTGCGCTTTTCAAAAGTGACGCGAAATAAAGTTTTTTCGGCCACAATCCGAATTATTGACAGCTATTTATCATTTCGATAACAAAATAATTTTGTTGTTATTGCGTTGGTTCAATAGCATAGTCAAAACCCCTACAGTTGAATTCCTTGTCATACTCTTTACAGTCGCGCAAACAAGTTGCTTTAGTCTTGTATCTTTTTGGCTTAATACTTATGGCAATTTCCATGTCATCGTCAAACTTTGGCATGAGTGTATCGCAAATAATAATTGGAGTAGCGTGGCTAATTCAAGGCGATTATAAAGACAGACTACTGTCCATAAAACATCACAAAAGCATTTGGGTATTTTGGATAATTTATGCAATTCATATTATCGGTTGCTTTTATAGCACCGATTTGCAATATGCCATGAATGACTTGCGCGGGAAGGTGCCACTTTTTATTTTTCCTTTTTTGATTCTTACAATGCCTGTATTAACCAAAAGGCAATACCATTTAATTTTACAATTCTTCGTTGCGGGTGTAATTGTATCATCCATCATTTCGTTTTTTGTTTGGCTGCGAATTATCCCTGCAAAAATTCGCGATACGCGCGACATCTCTATTTTTATTTCTCACATCAGGCTTTCGCTCATGGTGGTGTTGGCCATTTTTATTTCGTCATATTTTGCTTTTTTATCAAAGTATTATTTAAAAAAAATAGGATGGACGGCTGCGGCAATATGGTTGATTATTTTTCTTTTTATTCTCGAATCGCTGACTGGACTTTTTATTATGTGTGTGATATTGTTTGTATTAGCAGGAATTCAGCTGGTAAGAAGTAAAAAATATATTCCATTGTCTTTGATGTTTTTGTTGGCAGCATGCACAATTGTTTGGAGTAGTTTTTACTTCATTAATCAAATGAATGCATTGGGAAATTGTAATGAAAACGAAAGTCCCCCTACCGAAAAATATACGCCCAACGGAAACCTCTATCAACATGTACAATCTTACAAAGGGTGCGAAAATGGAAATCGTCTTGGCTGGTATATTAACTGGAACGAATTGCGAAAATCGTGGAACGAGCGCAGCAAATTTTCGTTCGATAGCCTCGATAATAGAAAGCAACCATTACCCTATACGTTGATTCGATACTTAACATCGAAAAATTTGCACAAAGATAGTGCAGGTGTATACGCGCTTAGCAACGATGATTTAAAAGCCGTGGAACAAGGCATTGCTAACTGCACTCATGTAGATATGAATGGGTTGCAATTGCGCTTTGTTGAAATTGCTTACGAACTAAACCAATACAAAAAAACCGGCAACGCCAGTGGCTTCTCCATAGCACAACGTATTGAATATAACAAAGGCTCGTGGAATATTTTAAAACACCATTTGCTTTTTGGCGTAGGCACAGGCGACAATAAAATTGCTTTTGAAAATTACTATAACACAACAAATTCGAAACTAGGGCAACAGTGGCGATTGCGATCGCACAATCAATATATGGCTATTGCTGTTTCGTTTGGTATGGTTGGTTTAGCACTTTTTATTTTTGCTCTGCTCTATCCTGTTATAAAACTAAACGCACACCGTCATTTTATTTTTCTTGTTTTCTTTACCATTTCATTACTCTCATTTTTCAACGAAGACACATTAGAAACCCAAGCCGGCATTACATTTTTTATTTTTTTCTATGCTGTTATTTTGTGGGGGTATTTGAGGAAAGTGTAATACTTGTCAAAGAATAGAAAACTAATTGTGCCTAATTAGTTAGCTTTATTTCTAAAAGTAATAGCACCACACCATAACAAAGCCACCAAACTTAAAAAGCAACAAATAATTGCAATGGCATCGCCAGTGCGTGCGTATACTGTCATAGTTGTATTGGCGTTTATAGTTTGTTTCAACACATCTGTCTGCCACCATTGTGCTTGTTGCACAATATCGCCCCGCTGATTTATGAAGCACGATACACCGGTATTAGCGCTACGGGCAATGCTTCTGCGCATTTCTATTGCGCGCAACCTGGCATACTGCAAATGCTGACGGTAGCCGGGAGTATTCCCCCACCATCCATCGTTGGTAATTATAAAAATCAAGTCGGATCCTTTGCGTACATATTTACCTACATACTTTCCGTAAATAGACTCGTAACAAATAACAGGGGCAATGGTGTGCTTTTGCGTTTTGAATACACTTACATCATTTTGATTTCCCAGGCTGCCCGAAGCCCCACCGAGGTCAATGGCAAACTGTTCCATGTGTTTGAAAATAAATTCGAAAGGCATCTTCTCTACACCCGGCACTAATTTGCTTTTATGGTATATCTGAATGCTATCGGTAGCATCAATTTGCAATGCAGTGTTATACGAATCATAGTAATCATCCGTTTCGGAAAATTTGCGTGCTGTTACAGATTTATTTTCTCCTTTACGATAAAACTTATCGGTAGCTGCACCTGTAACAATACTTAGTTGAGGATATTGCTTTACAAGATTTTGCATTAAGCGTATGGTACGGTGGTTGTATAATTGTTCTTCCCAAATACCCGATGCAATAGCCGTTTCGGGCGTTACATAATAATCTGTAGTTGTATCAATTTTAGTTGAGGCCAGCTTCAACATCGTTTCGATATGTGAAAAATTATCGCCCACAAATTTTTCGTTATATGGGTCAACGTTTGGTTGCGCTACAACAATATTTACAGGATTAATTTTTTCGGTGTAAGTGAAATAAAGTGTGTATGATAAAACAAGAGGAAAAATAATTACACTAAGTGCTAAGCGGAAATATTTTTTTGCCAGCGGCTGTGCATGATGTTTTATAGCCAGGAATATAAAAATGTTTGTTGCCCAAGTCCAAATGGTACCTCCGCTAAAGCCTGTATACTCGTACCATTGCACACACTTGTACCATGCTGCCCAGCCATTGGCAAGGGTTAGCCATGGCCACGATAAATCCCAATCCATGTGCATATACTCGAACGATAACCAAAACACGGGTAAAAGAAAATATGCCAAATCACTCTTCAAAATTTTATGGCATTTATAAAACAACCAAAACACAGTTGCCATAAAAAGTGAATTTAAAACAATGGCCATTATCACTCCAAATGCACTGGCATTCCACACCCACCACGTGGTAAACAAATTGAACAACACAAATGTGAAATAGAAATAACGAAATGGAGATTTGCCATTTTGATCGGAGTGGTTATAAAACCTCCACTCGATAATAAGCAAAGGGATAAATGCCACCCACAATAGTGGAGCCACGCCATTTGCCGGCCACGCTGCCCATAGCAATACACCGGTAAAAGTACTTAGTACGGAGTTATTTATTCTCATCGATGAAACGAAACCGCTTTTTTGTTGTGTCATATTTTGTGCAGCAAAGAAATGGTTTTTTGAGTGAGTATGGCGGTAATTTATTTTCCTCCTTTTTAAAAGCAATTGCAATATTGCTTAAAGATTTTCGACTTAAAAGTTGTGACCTAAATTGAATAATGTCATCTTCAAGACATTGCGATTTTATAATAAATGCGTTACTTGCAATTAATTAATAAAAATTATGAAAGCGAAAAAAATAATTCACGCTGTTTTTATGATATCAGTATTCGCATTAATTGTAAGCAGCTGCAAAAAAGACAAAGCCGAAGAAGATGCCAATCAAGCACTTATTGATGAAGTAAATTCATCGGGCTACACTTATTATCAGCAAGAAACTTTGCTCAGCGGAGTATCACCTAGCCCACACGGATCTTTCAAGTTGCGATTTAATAATGTTGCAAAAGCTGCGCTTGACTCTACCGGTGAGCTGCCGGTTGGCAATTCTTTTCCTACCGGTTCCATTATTGTAAAAGAATTATTTGTTGGCACCACCCTCGACCAATTTGCAGTTATGAAAAAAGATGCTTCGAATGCCAATGCCGGCAGTGGGTGGGTTTGGGCCGAGTTTAAACCCGATGGAACAGTAACATATAGTGCCGCCAATAAAGGTAGCGGTTGTATTGGGTGCCATAGCGGAACGCCTAACCGTGACCTTACACGTACCTTCGATTTGCATTAACGATATTTTTCAAAGTATTAAAGAAATTAAAATTGTTTTATCATAGGCTCAATATGTTTGCGATATTTTTTACATACTGCGAAAATAGTACCTGCATTTATCGAGCGATTATTTTTATAAAACAGATTTAGCAAAATCATAATTTTTATTATTAAAATAGCTTTAATTCCCAACAATTTACTGGCCTCCACATTTGAATTCTTTTTGTTATTGAGATAAATATTTTCACATCGAATATTATTTCTATATTTCGCCATCGATATCTTCATCACAATTTTTACTAAACAAAATTTATTTGTATGACACAAAACAAAGAAGCGTGGGGTTCGCGCATAGGTCTCATTTTAGCAATGGCCGGCAATGCTGTAGGGCTGGGAAACTTTCTTCGATTTCCGGTACAGGCCGTGCAAAATGGCGGTGGCTCATTTATCATTCCGTATTTAATTTGCTTTTTATTAATGGGTATTCCACTCCTGTATGTCGAGTGGGCTATGGGTCGGTTTGGGGGTAAGCATGGCCATCATTCCACACCATTTATTTTAGGGTCTATGGACAAGCGTAAGTTTTGGAAGTACATTGGCGTTTTTGGTATTTTTACAAATCTTGCTGTGGCGGCATATTATTGCTACCTCGAAAGCTGGACTTTATCATGGGCTTATCATTCTGTGGTGGGCACATTTGCCGGCAAAAGTCAAGATGAGGTGTCAGCCATTTTCGGCAACTATGTTTCGCTTAGCAGTGCCGAGCCAATTATTTTTTGGGTAATATGTTTATTGATGAACACCTACATTCTTAGCAAGGGCTTAAGTGGTGGTGTAGAAAAAGTTGCGAAAATTGGCATGCCTCTTCTTATTTTATTCGGAGTGTTTTTAGCTATTAAAGGAGTGACATTACATGCGGGAGAAGATGGTGCAGTTAACGATGGAACTATGGGCTTAAACTTTTTATGGACGCCCGATTTTTCAACCATATGGTCGGCCAAAGTTTGGCTTGCCGCGGCAGGGCAAATATTTTTTACGCTCTCCGTTGGTATGGGTTCAATACAATGTTATGCCTCGTATGTAAAACCAAAAGATGATATAGCCCTCAATGCAATGAGTGCCGGATGGATGAACGAATTTGTTGAAGTTGTGCTTGGAAGTTGCATCATCATTCCTATTTCGATTGGATATTTAGGAATAGATAAAGTGGTAGAAATGACAAAAACCGGAGGCCTAGGTTTAGGATTTAAAACATTGCCTTATTTGTTTCAACAATGGGGAAGTACAATGTCGGTTATAGCGGGGCTTATGTGGTTTGGACTTTTGTTTTTTGCCGGCATCACATCATCATTGGCAATGGGTACACCTTGCATGGGATTTATGCAGGACGAATATGGATGGAGTCGCGAAAAATCTGCCTGGTCATTTGGTGCTGTTGTTTTAATTTTAGGATTGCCTACAGTTTTATTTTTTAATCTCGGTGTGTTTGACGAATACGATTATTGGGCCGGTACTGTCTCGCTTGTAATATTTGCATTGATAGAAATTATTTTATTCGGTTGGGTATTTGGAATGGAAAAAGGATGGCTCGAAATTACCGATGGTGCCGATATCAAAGTGCCGCGCATTATGATTTACCTGATTAAATTTGTTACTCCTATTTTATTGGGCTTTGTATTTTTTATGAGTCTCGATGAAATAATAACCAAGGCCACCGACTTCTCATCAACTCCTGTTGTATTATCTCGTTTACTTTTGCTTGGGCTTTGGATTGGCATTGCACTGCTTGTTCGCAACGCATATTACAAGCGCATACGCGAAGGACGTTTCTTAAATATGGATGACATTAAATCGAAAAATAAAAAATAATAAATATGAATACTACAGCATTGATAATGATGATAACATCGCTTAGCGTTGTTACGCTTGTAACTGCATATTATTTTTACCATGCATTTACCACACCGCCAAAACCAATCGATGACGGACATCAGGATATTAATCGTCCCGATTTTACCTGATACTTTTTTTGAAAAAATTTATAGTTGACATCTTAACGTTAGCATTATAATTTTCTACATCGATGAAAGAATTTGACATGACATTGCTGCACGACTTACCTCGTGCAGCAATTTTTATTATTGAGCACTTGCAACAGTCCAAAAAAAATATTGTTGCTTTTTATGGCGCAATGGGCGCAGGCAAAACAACATTGATAAAAGAAATCTGTAAACAATTGAATGTTACCTCTACCACATCGAGCCCAACGTTTTCCATTGTGAATGAATATGTGTGCAACGATGGCCGCACCATTTATCATTTCGATTGTTATCGCATAGAAAAACAAAACGAATTTTTCGACCTCGGTTACGAAGAATATTTTTACGACAACAATGCGCTTTGCTTTATTGAATGGCCCAAAAAAATTGAACAGCTTCTTCCAGACGATAGAGTAAATGTTTATTTGGAAATGGTGAATGGAAAGAGGATGCTGAAGTTGGAGTAGAATGTGTTCTTTATCTGCTTAAGAATGTGTGCGATATTCTTTTCATAAAATATTGCATTTGCATAAATATGTTTACCTTCATGCACCAAAAAATAAAAAAGCATCTATTCATTTTTCAAATATGAATATAAATATTTCTCCGGCAGGTATGTCGGCATTGGCGCAATCGGGCGCATTTAGTACACAGGAAAGTTTGCTCGAAGTTCGCAGACAAAAAAAAGAATTGTTCATAGGCATTCCCAAAGAAACATCGTTTCAGGAGAATAGAATATCGCTGGTGCCCGAAAGCGTTGCATTGTTGATTAACAACGGTCACCGTATACGTATAGAAGCCGGTGCGGGCAGCAACGCCACTTTTACCGATAACGATTACAGCGAGGCCGGTGCCGAAATAGTTTACAGCCCTGCCGAAGTGTACGAAAGTGATATTATTTTAAAAGTAGCGCCATTAAGTACGGAAGAATTGTCACTCACAAAAGATAAGCAAACCATCATTAGTATTGTGCAGGCACATTCTCAAAACAAAGAATATTTCAAGCACCTCTCACAAAAAAAAATAACCGGCATTGGGTTCGAATACATTAAAGACCAAACGGATCTCATTCCTGTAATTCGTGCTATGAGCGAAATTGTTGGCAGCACTGCCATACTAATCGCAGCCGAATATCTTACCAAAGACAATAATGGGCAGGGAATAATACTTGGAGGAATAACAGGCATACCACCTACCGAAATAGTGATACTTGGTGCCGGTACAGTGGGTGAATATGCTGCACGCGCAGCAATAGGTTTAGGAGCAAACGTAAAAGTATTTGACAGCAGTGTTTACAGATTAAAGCGGTTGCAAAACAATATCGGAAGACGTGTATATACATCTACCATTAACCCGCGATTGTTGCGCGAAACCTTACATACTGCCGATGTTGCAATTGGTGCAATATACTCAACCGATGGCCGCACGCCATGCATTGTGAGCGAAGAAATGGTAAGCGAAATGCGATATGGTTCGGTGATAGTGGATGTGAGTATAGACCAGGGCGGATGTTTCGAAACCAGTGAAGTGACCAATCATAATAAGCCCACATTCCGAAAGTATGGTGTGATACATTATTGTGTTCCCAACATTGCATCGCGTGTTTCGCGCACGGCATCATATGCACTTAGCAATATATTTACTCCCATACTGAGCAGCATGGCCGATGTTGGTGGTATGGAAGAACTGTTGTGGCAAGATGTAAACGTGCGCCATGGTGTGTATATGTTTAAAGGCACAAGTACAAATAAATTTATAAGCGATTACTTCAATTTGCCTTTTCGTGATATCGATTTAATAATGGCGAGTAGAATTTAGGGAAATTAATGATTAAGAATTGAAAATGATGAATGATGGGGGAATTAGAAATAAAGTGTGGGATTGTTTGTGAGGACACAAACAATGGCTGACGCAAAAATGACCAATGACAAGTATTCAATGACAAGCATTTCAATAACTCAATAACAAAACAACCAGTAACAAAGTAACCAACAACCAAATAACTCAATAACAAAGTAACCAATAACTATTTCACAATGACCAATCTCCGAATTTCTTTCTTATAAACAACAAACAAAAACAAGCATAACAGTAATTCGTTTATTG
This sequence comes from Bacteroidota bacterium, assembly GCA_016717325.1. GTDB lineage: Bacteria > Bacteroidota > Bacteroidia > AKYH767-A > OLB10 > JADKFV01. The sequence continues at coordinate 126,112 of JADKFV010000007.1, forward strand.
CCAATAATACTCCATTGCTTGCAATATTTTGCGATTGTATAAATGTGCTTGCAGCGTATATAGCTATAGTTAGCAAGAGGAAAACACCCATCGTTTTGAGGTCATAATTTATAGGATAATATTTCAGGCTCATGATGTACGAAATTATCATCATGCTGGCATAAGTTATAAAAGTGGTGATGGCTGCACCTGTGTAGCCAATCTGTGGAATGAGAATAATATTTAAAACAATAGTAATAACAGCACCCACAATAGAAATATATGCACCAAACTTAGTTTGCCCACTCAGCTTGTACCACATACTTTGATTGAGGTAAATACCAAGGCATAAATTTGCTGCCAGTAAAATAGGTACTACATGCAATCCTTCCCAATAATTTTTTCCGACAAAATATTTTATCCAACTCATGTTAAGTATCACAAACAAAAAAATAAACAGGCACGTGATAGAAAAATATTTCATCACCCGGGCAAAATTTTCTTTGCTGTTTGAAGCATTTGATTGCGCAAAAAACAATGGTTCCGCAGCATATCGAAACGTTTGAATAAAAATAGTCATCAGTATCGAAATTTTATACACTGCACCATACACGCCTTGTTGATGCATTGCACTCGATGCCGGTTCTGCCAGATAAGTAAGTATAATTCTGTCGAGGGTTTCGTTTATCATGCCCGCAAAACCAGCCAATAGCAGTGGCAACGAGTACAATAACATTTGCTTTGTCAATGCTTTGTCGATGCCCAATTTTACCTGTGCAAACTCTTTATACAAAAATAGCAACACAACTATACTCCCTATAATGTTGGCAATAAAAACTACCGAAACTGTAAGGGGTGGAGAATAAATTAATGCACTAAAATTGTGCAACATACTATTGCTTGATTGATACCAACCCGGAATCACTTTGATAAAAAACAATGTAAGCAGTACGGTAGTGATAATTCCAGTGAGTTTAATGTATGCGAATTTTTTGGCTTTGCCGGTGCTGCGCAAATGCGCAAATGGTATTACACTTAGCGTATCGAAAAAAAGAAGGGCCGCCATCATAATAATATAATGTGCACCAAAATCTATTTTAAATAAATGTTGAATTGGGTTGCGGAAAAGTATAATCGCACTGCTAAAAATAACAGTGCTCAATAGCATCATCGAAAAAGTATTGTCGAATATTTTTTTCTCGTTTTGCTGTTTGCCAAAATAAAAATACGTGGTTTCCATGCCATAAGTAAAAAGAATATTGGCAAAAGAAATAATTGCATATATATAAGAAATGATACCGTATTCGGGCGGCAAAAAAGTATACGTAAGCAAGGGAGTAAGTAAGTAATTGAGAAACCGCCCCACCATGGTACTTAGTCCGTACCAAACACTTTGCGAGGCAAGTTTTTTTATTATACTCATTTATTGTTACCTACGTATACTGTATATGTTAACGAAATTATTCGCCTTTAAATGTTGCTTTACGTTTATTCATAAATGCATCTACCCCTTCTTTCATATCGGAGGTGGCAAAGCATTTTCCAAATTGGGCAATCTCCATATCGAAGCCGCCCAATGTGTTTGCAGCATTGGCACAGGCTATACTTGCCGATACTGCCAAAGGTGCTTGCTGTTTTATTTTTTCGGCAATCTCTTTGCACTTGTTCATCAATTCGGCAGCCGGTACCACGTGGTTCACAAGTCCCCATTGCAATGCATCGGTAGCATTTAAATTATCGGCAGTGATGAGTAATTCTATCGCCTTTGGTTTGCCTACCAAATGCACAAGCCTTTGTGTACCACCGTATCCGGGTATAAGACCGAGCTTTACTTCGGGCTGCCCAAACTTTGCTGTTTCACTTGCCACTCGAATGTGACATGCCATGGCAAGTTCGCAACCTCCCCCCAATGCAAAACCGTTGATGGCTGCAATTACAGGCTTGGCACTATTTTCAAACATATTGAAAACAGTATGACCTTGTTGTGAAAGCGCACTGCCTTGCTCTGCTGATAAAGATGAAAATGCAGAAATATCGGCACCGGCAACAAATGCTTTTTCGCCAGCACCTGTCAATATAACCACTGCCGTTTCTGCATCGCTTTGGCAGGCTTTAATTGCTTGTCCCAATTCGGCAATTGTGGCCTGATTAAGTGCGTTCAATTTTTCAGGACGGTTCACTGTGATAGTGGTAATGCGATTTTCGTTTTGCACTACAATGTTTGCGTAACTCATAAATAAAAGTATAATTTGTTTTGATTAAAAATTTCTGTGTTGTTTTACCCACTCGGTAATGTATGCAACTATTTCATCGGTGTTGGTGCCGGGCTGAAAAAGTTTGCCTATACCCAAGTCGTTTAATTTTTTTATATCGCCATCGGGTATTATTCCGCCACCGGTAATAAGTATGTCGGTAGCATTTTTTCTTTAAGTAAATTCAATATTTTTGGAAACACGGTCATGTGTGCACCCGATAAAATGCTAACGCCTATAACATCGGCATCTTCCTGTATGGCAGCGTTTACAACCATTTCGGGCGTTTGGCGCAATCCTGTGTATATTACTTCCATACCTGCATCGCGCAAAAACGAGGCTATCACTTTGGCTCCGCGGTCGTGACCATCGAGCCCCACCTTGGCTACTAAAACTCTTATTGGACGCATTTTATTTTTTTGATACCATTTACGTGTTTTTAAATGGGGCTCGAAAAATGAACAAAAAATCCGTGTTTACCAATATTTGTAAACGCATATTCGAAACGCCACACCAAATTATAGTATGAAACCACATCAATACCAACTCCATATCCCGATAGAATATTGTTGTTGAGTGTGTTGTTTTCGTTGTTATATTTACTTCGTGCATAACCTGCATCGGCAAACATGTTTATATAAATTGCTATGGGTATGGTATTAAATTTTTCGGTGCGTATAAAATTCAATTTTATTTTTCGCAAAGGAAGCAAAGCAAATTTAAAATTATTTTTGCCACAAAATGATATTGCCCATTCACTACATACAATTCGTAACCACGCACAAAATCGTTACCATAACCTAAACCACGTTGCAAATAAAATGGCACCGTTGGCGAAGAAAATATTTTTGCCCGTACACTTATTGCATGATACCACCTTGGCGAAAGTTTTATAAATCTTCTTGCACCCAAAGTTGCCGATAATATTGCCGGTTCGTTGTGCAATAGTCCCAAGCCGTTTTGTGTAACCTCACCGCTTATAGCATAACCAATGAGTGGATATACGTTGAAGTCTACTTGCTCGTAGCGATAACTTACTCCGGCCAAAATCATTTTTATTCTGTTATCGCTCGATTTTAAATAGTTGGGATTAAGTGTGCTTAATGAATCGTCCAATTTTACATCGCGGTACTCGGCAAAAATATTTTGTGTGCGGTATATTCCTTTTCGTTTAGTGTAGCGCAACCATGCATACGTTTCGCGCCTCACTACCGATTGCGAATTGGTATAAAATTTTAATTGATTGCCTGCGAGCGCATAAGCTGTTTCGCGATAGCGCTGAGTGCCGGCCGAAAATGCCAGCCCTTGTGTTTTTGCTTTATCAATATACGGCACGTTATACGTTAAACCAAGTTTAAGCGAATATCCAAAGCGCGCATTGATCTGTAAATTTTCTTTGCGGCCGCGAAAATTTTCGTGCAACAAATACATGCCATAATTAACACGCGAAAAATCTTTGGTTTGCCACCATTCGTTTATGTTGCGGTCTACTCCTTCGAATATTGGAAATGGCCACACATACCATTTTTCTTTTACAATGATAGTGATATCGGCACCCGTAATATCCTGTGGCGTTACATGTATCTCAACAAAATTGAACAACGATGTATTCATCACATTTTCCATACTGCGTTGTGCAGCGGCAAACAAAACATCGGTGTTGAGGGTATCGTTCTTGTGAAAAATCAGCTCGCGAACAATGATGGCTTCTTTTGTTTTTTTATTTCCGGTAATGGTAATGTTTGCAACATAAACTGTAGGATGCAAGCTATCGTTAAGGTGCCATACTATTTGTGCTAAACTTACATTACTGCAAAAGCAAATAATAATGCTGCATAATATCAGATTTCTAAAAGCAAAAAATACACTTTTCATTTTTGCTAAAAGTTGCTCATTAATTTTGAGGTGCTCCCGTTCATTGTGGTGCAAGTTATCAATAATAGTTTTGAGCGATTTTTATACCAATTCCATTTTTCGAAAATGCATTGTTCTCAAATACGTGTTCTGCGTTTTGTACTATCATCCACAAAACGAAAATTACACAAGCGTGTTTGCAAATTCCCTGGTCGAAATATCTGTTTGCACATAATCATCATAAGTTGGATTGGCAATAAAATTTATTTTGTTCATACATGCCTCTACAATATTTGGCATGGCAGTAAATTTTATTTTCTCCTTCAAAAAAGCTTCCACAGCAATTTCGTTTGCCGCATTCAATATGCAGGGCATGTTGCCGCTTTTATGCATTGCAAATTCTGCGTGGGCGAGATTTTTAAATACTTTTTTATCAACCGTTTCAAATGTAAGCTGAGGGTAATTGATAAAATTAAATCGTGGAAAATCTGTCTTCAATCTGTTTGGATATCCTAATGCAAAAAGGATGGGAAGTTTCATATCGGGCAATCCCATTTGTGCTTTCATACTGCCGTCTTCAAACTGAACAATGGAATGAATGATAGACTGAGGATGCACAATCACATCAATTTGTTCGGGCTTTAGGTGGAACAACCATTGCGCCTCTATCATCTCCAACCCTTTATTCATCATGCTTGCCGAGTCGATGGTTATTTTTGCTCCCATACTCCAGTTAGGATGTTTCAATGCCATGGCAGGAGTAGCGCTTTCTAAAAACGAAATATCTTTTCCTCTAAAAGGCCCCCCCGAAGCTGTTAAATAAATCTTCTCTATTTTATTATGCCACTCACCAACAAGGCATTGAAAAATGGCACTGTGTTCACTATCAACCGGATAAATATTTACTCCATGCTTTTGCGCCAATTCATTTATCAATGCACCTGCAACAACAAGCGTTTCTTTGTTTGCAAGGGCAATACTTTTTCCGGCTTTTATGGCATTTATAGTTGGCAACAATCCTGAATAACCCACCATGGCAGTAAGCACAATATCGATGCTGTCCATTTGCACCACCTCGGCAATGGCCTGATTACCGGCAAACACTTTTATATCATGCGGTTCCAAAGCATCCTTTACCAATGCATAATTTGTAGTATCAGCTATAACAACAGTATTAGGTTTTACTTGCAATGCCTGTGCAATTAGCAACTCGTGGTTACTATTTGCAGTAAGCACTTCAATATCGAAATTATCACTATGCGCCATACACACTTCTATCGCTTGTGTGCCAATGCTTCCGGTAGAACCCAATATGGCAATACTTTTTTTCAAATGTTTTTTGATAATGAATGAAGTGGCGAAATTATTCATTAGGATGGAATATACCAGAAGTTTGAGGTTGTAAGAAAAAAACTATTTATGCATAGGTGTTATTTTAAGAAATGGTTTTTGTGGCTAAAATAATTTTTTGCCTGTTTCTCAATACAATAAATTTTTCTTGCTCAACACATTTTTCTTTATACATTTACAGTGTCAAAAAATACAACATTGCTTTTCGGATAAGAAAACCCTTATTTACTTGGTGTGTTTAATTATCTTATTTATACTAAAATGTAACGCATCTATATTCAAACTTAAAAAAAATTAAATTTATGAAAAATTCTAATTCAACAATTCAGCAAAAAAATAACCCAAAGGATTCTAATTTTGATAAGCACAAGCTATTTGTAATCCATTTACTTTTAATTTTATTAATAGGAAGCATGGCAAATGCCCAAAGCATAAAGCAAATTGGCCCCGGTGCCGGAGGACAAGAAAGAGCAGTTTATATTTATCCAAACCCAATTGGTTCTTATGATTTGTATGTGGGCTCCGATGTAAGTGGTGTATGGCGCGCAACTAATATACCGGCAAATGGATTTGGAAACGTAAACAATTACACATATAATTTTATAAGCAATCACGAAATAATGCGGTTTGTAAATAAATTTTATCGTGCCGATATGGGGAATACACACTATTTGTTTTGCCTAAACAGAAGTGGCATCGATAGAATTGATTTGAACAACTATAGCAGCAGTATGAGTACAGTTCCTGTTTTTGAGAGTAGCACTCAAATTACAATGGAGGACTCTTGGGTAAGCGATATGTATGTTAATGCTACAAGCAAACAGACTTATTTTATTACAGGCAATACGAGGGTTACTGATGATGGGCCAGGGAATTTTAAGGCAACAACTGCGAATGATATTTTTACAGGAACAATTAATTCAACTTATGACAGAGTGGACATAATTGGCAAAAAAGAATTATATGATTTATCCACAACTAAACGTGATGTTTATTGTGTGTATGTTGATGATAAATCAAATACTGATGCAACGGATGATATAATTTTTGTTGGTGCCGAAAATGGATTGCACATAATACCCAGTAATGATTTAATAGGTAATGGAACTTTGAATCCAAACACATTGATGGCTGGACCAGGTTCTATTACAAATTACAAAGTGACGAGTTTATTTTTAAAAAGCAGAAATAATAATGGCACATTAACTACATATTCGTTTGTGGCTACAGTACATGGTATGGGGCTTTACAAAGTTGAATACATACAAAATAATACCAACTTTTCATATTCTATTACTTGGACATTATTATCAACTAATGTTAAAGGCATAAACCAAGGCACGCCATTTGGCTGTAATCAATCGGAGCCATATTTAATTCCAAAATTTACAAAGTGCCTTCCTGTTTTTAATCAGCAAAATATAGCCGGTTATTATATAACAAATGAAATTAACCTTGAAAAATTATGTACAGGAAGTCAAGCCAATTATTTTACCGGTGTATATTATTGCCCGGCCGATATAGATGGATTTCCTGATGCGGGTGGCTTGCTTCCATTAACTGTATGGCAACCATCACTAAACGATTGGGGCTGGAATGCAACCAAGCCTGCAGCAAATATTAATGGTGCTTTAATTACACCGGAAAACACTTTACTAATTGGAAAACAAGGCAATATTTTTGTAACAAGTAACGATAACACCACTCCAGATGATTATGTTCATTGGCATCAAGTTTATGACCTACAAAGTACGGTTGCTAATTGCAATACCGAAAACCAGTACATACACCGTGGGTATATAAACACTGCAAATAAAACCATTTATCCCAACACCAAAACCGATGTGTGGATAGGCCAGGCCGACCGTCTTATTTTTCGCGATAATAACAGCAACGATTATTATCATAGTATAGATGCTACAAATACATGTTACACATTTAATTATACCGGACAATCGTGTGGTAACGGTTTAGGAAAAAATGATTGTTGGTTTATAACCAATAATACCATTGATGGCGAAGACCAAAACATTTATATTGGAATAGGCGAAGGTTATGCATCGCAAGTAGGATGCGGCCATGTAATGTTTGGCGATAAAGATGGAAATACATTTATTGAAATAGGGTCCCCTTCTATAAATGGCGACCCACGTAAAATTTTATTTACCAACGAAGGAAATAAATTTTTATTAGTAAACAAAACAATCGTGATTAATCCGAATAACACTATTCACAGATTAAGGCTATTTGAATTAATTAATAATATATGGACTGAATTAGATTTATCTTTAGTAAATAATTACGCTGTACGCGATGCAGTTATATCGCCCGATGGGAAAAAGATATTTGCAATAGTTGACGATGGAAATAACACAAAATTCTATTGTTATAATTATGTGAATGGCATTGTTAGTTTGAACTGTTCCGCTTTTGTTGGTGACCCTATTTTTGTACTGCCCGCCAGGCTTAATTTATTACGTTATGGGGCTCATTTAGAAAATTACAAAATTTTTGTGTGGTACTGTACCAATTATAGATGGCACTACTACTGATAATTTTTTTGAAGTATATAATAGTGCACTACCCAATACTTGTATTCCCAATTCTATTAATCCTTCAAACGGTCTATCTCTTATTTTTAAAAACTTGCACAAAGATTTGCTCGACAATACCGATGAAGGAATTTCTGCAATAGCTGTGAACGAAAAAATGAATACTTTATTTGTAGCAACAGTTACAGGTAACACTTATGATTTTGTTTCGCCTGTAGCCACAAAATCACATCTGTATAAGGCATCGTACAATTTTCTAACAGGTGTTATTGACAATAATTCTTGGATTGATATTACTACCACGCTACCAAACAAAACAATAATTGATATTGCCACACATGGCAGCACCACATGCGATGAGTATTTGTATTTATGCTTGCGTGGCCTTGGAGGCTGGCAATTGGCACTACCTTCTACGGCAACAATAGATCCTAATCTATTTAATTTACCATCGACTATATCAGGTTATGGACTGCTAACCACAAGTGTAACTTTAGGTGACAATGTAACTATTGATGGTGCCAATATAGCGATAAGCCCCGGCAAAACCATCACAGTGCCTTTTGGTAAAACACTTAGTATAATTAACGGCTCACATTTATACTCCTGTGGCGATATGTGGCAAGGAATTATTAACAATGGAGGTACGGTAAATATTACGAATAGCACGGTGGAAGATGCGATTATTGCACTAGACACAAAAAACAGTGGGCAGTTTACTTTAGAAAACTCCACCTTCGACCATAATTACATTACGCAGCAAGGGCAAAGTGGTGATTATGTAAATATGCTTACAGGAATAATTACCGGTTGCTCATTTAAATGCACCGGTGGACAAATAACAAAAGCACCGCATGCAAATCAGTTGTCGCGTTACCATATCTTTGGTATTGATTTACAAAACTTGACAGTAGGCGATGCAAGCAATATTTTGTTGCAAAATAATTTTGGCCCTGCCACTTTTGGTATCTATGCCCTTACCGAAAATTTGACGGTGATTAATAATAAATTTGAAGGGACTTTTGCTGCAACCAATTTCGAAAAAGCGCAAACAGCCATTTACACCAATACAAATTTCGAAGGCGATGTAATGCAAAAATTGAATGGAATTGTAATAGGTGGTACCGGCCTCGAAATAAATACATTCAACGATTATCAAAATGGTGTGATAATGTACAATACCGGTGAGCCCATTGTAAAAGAAAACACGTTTACAAAATGTCTGCAAGCAGTTGAAGCCGTATCTTGCGGCTATGCATTGGCATTAGGCACAGGCAATGCAAATTTTAATGAAAATAATTTTAACAACTGCATCTTTGGCATTTATTGCCGCGAAAGCCAAGGCGCACCAAAAATTGTGTTGAATAAATTTAATTTAAACCAACAATACAACATTGACGAGTATGGGCTGGAAGCCATACGTGTAGAAAATATTATGCAAGATGCCTTTCCAATTGTACAATGGAACGAAATAAACAATATGGCAATTGGCATACACCTCCGGAATGTAGTTGAAGCACAAGTGAGATGGAATAATTATACCACTCAAATAACCAATGCCGATATCGCTGTGCTTAACTTGCCTAACATTGGTATATGGATAGATAATTGTACAAATAGCTCTATTATAGAAAACACTATTGAACGATTGGGTGCCGATGTAAGCGATGATGCACAACAAGATTTAATGCAGGGCATAAATATGGACATAAGTACAAACTGCGTACTCCACCTAAACAACACCACAAACATGGGCACCGACATAAACGTGATTGCCGACTGCAACCCCGCTACCATAAGTTGCAACAATATGTCAAGCAGCAACCGTGGTATTAATTTTAATAATGCCAGCATAGTAACAGGCAATAATTATTACGACAACTCCACAGCCAGCGACAATACTTGGAATGGCGATTATCTATTAAATACCAATGAGAGAATTAGTGGTGGATTTAATGGAGGTTTCTTCCTCGACTGGTACCACCAAGGTGCATTCGCAGCAAATAATATGTTTTGTCCTTTTAATAATTCGGGTGCTGTAGTTCCACAACCAAATGCCTCAAGCAACGGTTGCCCCGAAAGCACTCCTGATAATAACGCATTGAAGCAAGTGCAAAACGCTGCACTTAATTTAGCGCAGTATAATGAAAATGTTTCTCAAAATAGATACATAGATGATGCCGGTGGATACGCATTATTTTTTAATGATAGTGTAAAGCGCGATAGCATAAATACATTGTATCCGTACATTGCTACTTGGTACAATGCAATAAAATTGGCAAGTATTGGCAAGTTTGAAGATATTAAAAAACTATTGGCAAATGATGAAAAGCAAGCAGCCATTAATAAAGCAAATAGCATAACAGCCAACAATTTAATTTATCAGAATTTAAAAACGCTGGCATTGTTATTTGCAAATAATCTCATTCATAGCGATAGCATACCATCAGATAGCATAGTATCGTTCACACTTAACGAACTTGCAGACCAAGACCCAACTCTTGGTGGCGAAGCTGTTTTTATCGCAAGAGCAATATTGAGGAAAGATGTATTTGCAAATAATGAAACTACAAACCGAATTCGTGAAGAAGATGTTTTACAAAATATTGATGAAGCAATTAAAATGAATGTATTTCCTAATCCAACCAATCAATTTTTTACGATTGAACTAAATCAATTTTACAATAATATTTCAATTGAAAATATAATTGGCTTAGAAGTATTGTATGTAAAAACACAAAGCAATAAACAAAAAATAAACTGTGAACGACTTGAAAATGGTTGTTACATTTTAAAATGTAAACACGGCAATATTACGGTAGCACAAAAAAATTAATTATCAATAGGTAATTCACAAGATGAGAATTATTTTGTTTTGATAATTACGATTATCATAAGCCATAAAAAGTAATGCACAATATAATGGCAATGTGTGGTGCTTTGGAGACAGTGCAAAATAGATTTTTCAAATGGAACTCAAGTTGGAAAATCACAAGTAGTAAGTAGAGGTTCTTGCGTTTCTATTTGCGATAGCAACAGTAATTTGGTATTCTATGCACATACTTTCTATGTTCCACTATGGCAGCAAGGCCAAATTGATTTAACTGTAGTATATAACAAAAGTGATACAATTATGCAAAATGGTGTAAATCTAATTGGGAGAGGCTGGTACAAAGAATTATTAATATTGCCATTTATCGATAGTGCTAATTTATTTTATTTGGTTCAGGCACCAGTCACTGGCAAAGGTGGTTTTTTTTACTCAATAATAGACATGAGCCAAGACAGTGGCCGTGGTGCTGTGATACAAAAAAATGTACAATTGCAAGGCTCTACGTTTTGGGCCAATGATGGCATCACCGCCATCAAACATGGCAATGGTAGAGATTGGTGGGTGATGGTAAGAGATTGGAATGGTTATAATAATAAATTTTTCTATTATGTAGTAACACCATCAGGCTTAACACTCGACCATGTACAATATATAGGTGATACTGTAAAATCAAGTGCTTATAGAATTGAAGCATCAGATGATGGAGAAAAAGTTGCATGTATTGCAAATCAAGGATTGATAAGTGTATTTGATTTTGACCGGTGTGGTGGGTGGCTTTCGAATGAAATTAATATTGAGTATCAAAACCCTAATACTAATTTGATACCGTGGTATTGGGATTGTGAACTATCACCCAACAAACGCTACTTATATGTAAGCCAAGAATTTACACTTTTCGACACTGCAAATTACTTACTACGCTTCGATTTGCAAGCAGCTAACATACCTGCAAGTAGAGATACATTGTATATAGGAGAGCGCACAGCAGTAGGCGGTTTATTAGAGTTAGCACCCGATGGTAAAATATATTGGGCTTGTACCTATTATCCAATCGGCACATTTTTTTATCCTTATCCTGATAGCACCCACAATTACATAACAGATAATTTAAGTGTTATCAATTATCCCGATAGTAGTTTTTGCGATTTTCAACCTTTCTCTTTTTATCTCGGTGGTAAGCGTACTTATTATGGTTTGCCTAATAATCCAAATTATGGGTTGGGTAGATTATACGGTTCTCCGTGTGATACGTTGCCGTGGACAAACCTCACCCCGGCCCTCTCCAAAGGAGAGGGGGTAATGCAAATTACTTACATATCTGCATGGGAGAAGTTGTTTATTAATGCACAAAATTTAAAAGGGAAGAATATAACTATAACCATATACGATACTACTGGAAAAGAAAAGTTTGCAAGGGTAAAGCCCCCAGGTGGGGGTTTGGGGGTTTTTGGCGGGTACTTTACTTTGGATGTGGATTGTAGTGGTTGGGCAAATGGATTATACGTGGTACATTTACAAACAGAAAAAGAAATATTGAGTAAGAAGTTTGTGAAGGAATGAGTTGAGAAAGTTTTGAAGGTTGAAAAAGTTTTGAAAAGCTTGCAGTGAGTATTCTCGAACTGTTGAGAAAAGCTTGCAGTTCGTATTCGCATTCTGTTGAGAAGGTTTTGAAAGTCACATTTTTAAATGAAAATAGAAACCTACTTTAACCACAAAACCCATCTGCGAATAGGTAAGCCCCTCAAGGGCCTGCACCGACCGAAGTTTCAGTGGTTGGGGGTATTTCGCTAATATTAAAAATAATTTTGGTGGTCAATGCACATTTTCCTTCTGTGCAACTTTAGCTTTCCACTTACTATCTCTAAAGTTGTTGCAAATATTTATTTGCTCGAAGAATCAAGTCCAAATAATTTTAATAAAAAAAAATGAATTATGCCAGCGTACGCTTCACTGCCACGGATTCGTAGCCTTCTACAATATCGCCAATTTGAATATCGTTGAAGTTGGCAATGTTTAATCCGCATTCGTAACCGGTTGCTACTTCTTTTACATCGTCTTTGAAACGCTTGAGTGAGGCCAGTTCGCCAGTGTGAACTACTATACCATCGCGTATAATGCGTATGCGGGTGTTGCGGGTAATTTTTCCATCGAGTACCATACAACCTGCAATTGTTCCCACTTTTGGTATTTTAAACACATCGCGTATTTCGATATTGCAAATAATTTTCTCTTCGTAATCGGGTGCAAGCATGCCTTCCATGGCTGCTTTTACTTCGTTTATGGCATCGTAAATTACAGAGTATAAACGTATATCAATTTCTTCTACCTCGGCAAGCTTACGTGCTGTGCTGCTTGGGCGTACCTGGAATCCTAATATGATGGCATTAGATGCCGATGCAAGCAATACATCCGATTCGGAAATCTGACCTACAGATTTGTGTATCACATTTACCTGTATTTCGGTGGTACTTAATTTTAATAATGAATCGGATAAGGCTTCTACCGAACCATCAACATCACCTTTTACTATAAGGTTGAGTTCTTTAAATGTTCCAATTGCAAGACGTCTTCCAATTTCGTCAAGGGTAATATGTTTCTGCGAACGTATGCCTTGCTCGCGTTGTAATTGCAATCTGCGGTTGGCAATATTGCGTGCCTCACGCTCATCGTCCATCACATTAAATTGGTCGCCAGCCTGTGCAGCACCACTCAAACCAAGTATCATTACAGGGGTTGAAGGTCCCGATGATTTGAGGCGGTTGTTGCGCTCATCGAACATGGCTTTTACTTTTCCGGTATAACATCCTGCCAACACAACATCGCCCACATTGAGCGTGCCTGTTTGTACAAGCATTGTTACCACAAATCCACGACCTTTATCCAAGGTTGCTTCTATTACAGTGCCTTTAGCATTTCTATTGGGGTTAGCCTTTAATTCAAGCATTTCGGCCTCGAGCAATACCTTTTCGAGTAGCTTATCAATGTTCAATCCTTTTTTTGCTGATATCTCCTGACACTGATATTTGCCACCCCAATCTTCGACCAGGTAATTCATCTTTGCCAATTGTTCACGTATACGTTCGGGATTTGCATCCGATTTATCCATTTTATTTAATGCAAAAACAATGGGTACTCCTGCAGCGGCAGCATGATTTATAGCTTCTATGGTTTGTGGCATTACGCTATCGTCTGCTGCAATTACAATTATGGCTACATCGGTAACTTTAGCACCACGGGCACGCATGGCAGTAAATGCTTCGTGACCGGGAGTATCGAGAAAACATATTTTTTTGCCGCTTTCCAGAGTTACTTCGTAAGCACCTATATGCTGTGTTATTCCGCCTGCCTCACCAGATAAGACATTGGTATTGCGAACAAAATCGAGCAACGATGTTTTACCATGATCAACATGGCCCATTACGGTTACAATTGGTGCACGTGGCAATAAATCTTCGGGCGTGTCAACTTGTTCGGAAATAGCTTCCTGCACATCGGCCGACACAAATTCCACTTCAAATTCAAACTCGGCAGCTACCACCGAAATCATTTCAGCATCGAGGCGTTGGTTTATCGAAACATTATAACCCAAGCTCATACAAGCTGAAATAATTTGGGTTACAGGTACATCCATCAATTTTGCTAAATCGTTGGCGCTTACAAATTCCGTTACCTTTATTTTACGTATCGAATCCTGATCTTCTAAGCTACGGGCTTCCTGAAATGCCTGACGCTTATCGCGTCTGCGCCCTGCCGATTTAGATTTTCCTTTTTGGCCGGCAATTTTTTCCTGCACGGCTTTCATTTGGTCTTGTATTTCCTTGGTAGTAAACTCCGTTTTCTGCTGTGCAGGTAACGGGCGTTTTTGGCCGGGCTTAAATGGCGCACCAGCAGGTGGACGATTTCCGGTTTGCGGAGGGCGTGCTCCGGTTTGCGGAGGGCGTGCACCATATGGAGGGCGTGAACCAGTATTTGTTCCGGTGTTTGTTCCAGGTCCACCAGATGAAGCTGGTGGTCTATTTCTGCCTTGGGCATCTCCTTTAAAAGTAGAATCGGTAGAAGATGTTACAGGCTTTTTGTCTTTACGTTTACGCTTCTTTTTGTTGTCGGCCGAATTTGCACTTGTAGAATAAGCAGGGCCGCGTTTACCACGCGATTCTGTTGGCAAAGTAATGGTGCCAAGCACTTTGATATCGGCAAGTTTGGGAGCCGATGCTCTAATCACATTGTCTGTTTCGGGTGCTTCCGGAGTTGGTGTTTCGGTTTCTGTTTCCGAAGTTTGTTCCGTTGATTTGGGGGCTTCAGTAACTGGTTTTTCGTCAGTTATTTCTTCCAATGTTTTTTCATTTTCAGAAACGCCTGATTTTTTCTTTTGCGGTTCAACTACTTCATCTGAATCTTCCTTACCCTCTTTGGCTTTCGTAGTTTTTTTCTTCGGCTTTTTTAGTCCTTCCAAATCGATAGTGCCCAATACTACCGGCCCGTCATTCTTTTTGGCTTTTGCTTTTATTACCTCGGGCTCAGCGTTTTCCTCTGCTTTTTCGTTCTTTTCGGGCTCAACTGCCTTTTCAGAAATAATAACAGGAGGAGGGGTTTCTATTTTTTCGACAACAGGTGGCTTTGCGGCTGGGGCAGCGGCTTTGGAACCATGCGCCTTTATTTCGTCCAGTGCCTTTTTTAAATCTATCTCACCTACATCATCAATTTCTTTTTCGTTGGGCTTTGTGTTCTTCGCTGTATTAATATCAATAGTGATATTTTCGCGTTTGTGTTTGTCACGCGCTTGCGAATCGGCAACAGCCTTTGCCTGCTTATCGCTTGCAAAGGCATTTTCCAAAGCACGATAAGCCTCTTCGGATATTTTGGTATTGGGTCCTTTATCAACTTCCACACCTATTTTATCCAAAACCTCTTTAACGTGATCAATGGCCACGTTAAAGTCCTTTAGGGCTTTGCTTATTCTTATGCTTTTTTCTTCGCTCATTAACAATTATTAAAATAATAAAACAAATATCGTTTATAAATGGTCTCAAACAACAAAAATAGTGTTTGTGAACATTGTTTATTCAAATTCCGATTTTAAAATACGCACAACTTCGCGTATTGTTTCTTCTTCCAAATCTGTGCGTTGTACCAACTCATCTATTGGTAAAGTGATTACGCTCTTAGCTGTATCGAATCCAACTTTCTTAAACTCGTCAATTATCCATGCATCAATTTCATCGCTGAATTCATCTAAATCCACATCTTCCGATTCATCTTCACTATCACGGTATACATCAATTTCGTATCCGGTAAGTTTTCCAGCCAAACGAATATTGTGACCTCCTTTTCCAATAGCAAGCGAAACCTGATCAGGCTTCATAAATACCGATGCACGTTTGGTTTCTTCGTCAATTTTTATTTCCGAAATACGCGCTGGGCTTAATGCACGGGTGATAAGTAGGTTAACATTGCTTGTAAAGTTTATTACATCTATGTTTTCGTTTCGCAACTCACGCACTATTCCATGAATACGCGAGCCTTTCATACCAACACAAGCCCCTACAGGATCAATGCGGTCGTCATAAGATTCTACTGCAACCTTGGCACGTTCGCCCGGTTCACGCACTATTTTTTTAATGGTGATGAGTCCGTCAAAAACTTCGGGCACTTCAAGTTCAAACAACCGCTCAAGGAAAGCAGGTGCTGTGCGCGACAAAATTATTTTTGGTGTGCCTCCCTGCATTTCTACACGTAAAATTACCGAACGAACATTATCGCCTTTTTTATAAAAATCAGAGGGTATTTGTTCTGTTTTAGGAAGTATAAGTTCATTGCCCTCATCGTCTTTAAGAAGAATTTCTTTTTTCCAAACCTGATATACTTCACCGATGATAATATCGCCTACACGGTCTTTATATTTTTGATAAATAGCCTCTTTCTCAAGCTCCATTATTCGATTCTTGAGATTTTGACGACCATTCAATACAGCCCGTCTTCCAAATGCATCAAGCGGAACTTCTACCGTAACTGTTTCACCTAATTCAAAATCAGGTTCTATTTTATGTGCTTCGGTAAGGCTAATGTGTTTGTTTTCGTCATAGTCGAAACTATCTTCGGCAAACTCATCGTCCACTACTTCGCGATTCCACCATATTTCCAAATCCCCTTTATCGGGATTTACAATAATGTCGAAATTCTCATCCGAATTGTGCTTTTTGCGAATCATACCAGCAAATACATCTTTGAGGATGTTCATCATGGTGGCGCGGTCAATGTTTTTAAACTCTTTGAATTCCGCAAACGATTCAATTAAAATCTTGTGATCCATTGTCTCATTATTTTTATTTTATTAATCCTTGTGTCCACTCCTTATTGGTGGCTATTTGTTTATTTGAAATTGAAAATCAGTTTTGTTTCTTTTATATCTGTGTAATTAAACGCAACATCATTTTTTTGCTCCTTTTTTACTTTGCCTTCTTTAATAATGGTAATTGCTTCCATTTCGAAACCTTTATCGTTGGCCGATTTTAGCCTGCCTGTGTATTCTTTGCCATTGGCATCTATCACCTTTATTTCGCGATTTATTCTGCGATAATACTGTTGAGGTACTTTAAGAGGCGTATCCATGCCTGGTGACGATACTTCTAATTCATGTGTTTCGAGCAAACCCAATGCATCTAATTTCGCATACAAATGTCGGCTTAAGGCGGTGCATTCTTCAATGGTAATAGCTGCCGGTTTATCTATAAACACAGCTATTTTTCCTGGCGATACTTTAATCTCAACAATAAATTGATCAGAATTAGCAATAAATTCTTCAACCCAGGCTCGTATTTGTTCGCTTTGCACTAACATTAGTAAATAAAAAAGGGGCTACAGCCCCTCTCTCTTTCTTTTTAATATGGCTGCAAATGTAGTTTTATTTTTTAAACAACAAAAATAATATTACGAAACGTTTGGCTCTACGGGAGATGGATCTTTCATTTTTCAAATCGATTTTACTACCCTTACAGGTATTTAAATGTTTAAATATGAATGAAATGCAATTTCTGAAATTTGGCAAAGTTTTAGCAATGTGGTGGATGTGCCTTTGGTAATATGGATAATTAGTTACTTTACAACAGGCTTCAAAATTCGGGTCGATTAATAATTAATAAGATAATAAATGCCACATAAAAGACGCATAGAATTACTTCAGTCGTTTCTGGAAGAAGACCCGACCGATGCATTTACTCTGTATGCATTGGCATTAGAACATGCCGGCCTTGGTCATTTTCGCGAAAGCCATATTTATTTTGAAAAACTAGTGACTAACAATCCCGATTATCTTCCGGCTTATTACCATTTGGGCAAACTTTTCGAACAACAAAACAATATTTTAGAAGCCGGAAATACTTATATGAAGGGTATTAGAATAGCCGATCGGCAACAAAATCAACATACGAAAAAAGAATTGCAGGAGGCTTACAACAGTTTAATGAATATTGACGATTCGGAATTTTAGCTTTTGCTTAACCACCCATAAACTTTAGTTAACCCACCCTTATGCTATGTTAATTATAAAAATTTAGCATACGTTTGCCATCCCAAATTAAAAATAATATGAATAAAACTTACAAAGGACTCATTATCGTTTTACTGATGATGTGTATGGTGTTGCGTACACTGCCATCCAAGGCCGATGAAGGCATGTGGATGCTCATGATGCTTAAAAGCCTTAATGAAGGCGATATGCAAAGCAAAGGTTGCAAACTTACAGCCGATCAAATTTACAATATAAACAATTCATCGTTAAAAGATGCTATTGTTCATTTTGGAGGGTTTTGTACCGGTGAAGTAATAAGCGATCAGGGCTTGGTAATTACAAACCACCATTGTGGTTTTGGATCTATTCAAGAACATTCTTCAGTTGAACACGATTATCTTACCGATGGGTACTGGGCAAAAACCAAAGCGGACGAGTTGCCAAATCCAGGCCTTTATGTGCGTTTTTTAGTACGCATGGAAGATGTTACCCAACAAGTGCTTTCGCAATTAAGTGATACATTGAATGAAACACAGCGCAGAGCGGCACTGCCGAAAATATATGAAGGAATAAAAAAAGCCGCTACCAAAGATACCTGGTATGAGGCCGATGTGCGCAGCTTTTTCAAAGACAACGAGTACTATCTTTTGGTGTACGAAAAATTTGATGACGTTCGTTTGGTAGGTGCACCTCCGCGCAGCATTGGCGAGTTTGGTGGCGATACCGACAATTGGATGTGGCCGCGTCATACCGGTGATTTTAGTATGTTTCGCATTTACTGTGGTAAAGATGGAAAGCCGGCAAAGTACTCGCCCGACAATGTGCCTTACAAGCCAAAACATTTCTTGCCTGTATCTATGGCGGGTGTTAAAGATGGCGACTTTTCAATGATATTGGGTTACCCGGGCCGCACCGACCGTTATTTGACAAGCGAAGGTGTTGCAACTGCGGTAAACCAAACCAGCCCTGCGGTTGTAAAAATTCGTACATCAAAATTAGCCATATTAAAAACGGATATGGATGCAGATAAGAAAGTGAGTATACAGTACGCATCAAAATACAAGCAATCGTCAAATTACTGGAAATATTTCATAGGCCAAACCAAGCAGTTGAAACGTATGCGTGTATTTGACCAAAAGTTAGAACAGGAAAAATCGTTTTTAACCTGGGCAAATGGCGATGGCAACTTAAAAGCTAAATTTGGTAATACCATTTCGGAAATAAATGCCGGATATACTGAGCAGAGAAAATACAACTTATCGCGTTCTTATTTTAACGAAGCGGTATTGCAAGGTCCCGAAATTATGGGATTCTCTTTCGGCTTTTCGGGGCTAGAAAAATTGCTGGCCGATAAAACCACAAAGCCCGAAGATTTGAAAAAAGAAACCGAATCATTGAAAAAAAACGCTGCAGAATTTTATAAAGATTATAATGCTGCTACCGACCAAAAACTTTTTGCCGGCTTAATGAAAATGTATTACAATGATGTACCTAAAGATCAAATGCCACCGCTATTCATAGAAATGGTAAATAAAAACGATGGCGACTTTAATAAGATGGCGATGGAACTTTACAAAAAGTCTATGTTTGATGATAGCTCTTCGGTTTATTCATTTTTAGAAAACCCATCTGCAAAAAAAATAAAGAAAGACGCAGCATATAATTTGATAACAGATTTTATGAATACTTTTAACACACAGTTGCGTCCTAAACTGACAATGGCCGACAATCAACTTGCCGGTGGGTATCGCAAGTGGGTGGCAGGTTTGCGACAAATGAATCCCAATCAGAAATTTTATCCCGATGCAAACTCTACCATGCGCTTATCTTATGGCACAGTAAAAACTTACGACCCTATGGATGCCGTAAAATATTCTCTCTACACCACACTCGATGGCATTATCGAAAAAATGGATAATGATAATCCTGAGTTTGTTGTGCCGGATAAATTGTTTCAATTATGGAAAAATAAAGACTACGGCCCTTATGCAGAAAATGGTGTATTGAAAGTTTGTTTTATTACTAATAACGATATAACAGGCGGCAACAGCGGAAGCGGAGTTGTTAATGGCAATGGCGAATTAATTGGGCTTGCATTCGATGGTAACTGGGAAGCCATGAGTGGCGATATTAAATTTGACGATAATTATAAACGTTGTATCAATGTAGATATACGTTACGTATTATTTGTGATTGATAAATTTGCCGGTGCAGGGCACTTGGTAAAAGAAATGAAACTGGTGAATTAATTTTCGATAAAAAGATTCAAAAAAAGGCTACCCAATCTGAGGTAGCCTTTTTCATTTTAATCAACACTCATCAAGCAATTGCTTTGATTTCGAAATGAAAATTTGTAGTCGATATTTATTAAACGAATAATATCATCTAAGAATAAAATAAATTCTATATTTGCGGCCTCCAAAAAAGAAGCACACTGCGGGTGTGGCGTAATTGGTAGCCGCGCCAGACTTAGGATCTGGTGCCGAGAGGCATGGGGGTTCGAGTCCCTTCACCCGCACAAAATGAACAGTAAAGTAGAGCGCCTTTAATAAGTATTGCATAAAATAACGATGCACAGCTTATTAAAGGCGTTTTACAAAAACAACAGATTAATTCGAAAAAAATGAACATAACACAAGAAATGCTCGAAGGGCAAGAGGCCCGTATCACTATAGATATACAACCTGCCGACTATAACGAAACGTATACAAAGGAGCTGAAAAAGGTGGCGAAAAAGGTGCAGATAAATGGCTTTCGCACCGGTGAAGTGCCAAAAGGGGTTGTGCAAAAAATGTATGGAAAGTCTATTTTGTTAGATGAATTGAATAAAATAGTATCGACCGAGCTGGAAAAATATCTGACCGAAAATAAAATAAATATTCTCGGCAACCCACTGCCTGTGCCTTTGGCAGAGTTCGACCACGATTTTAATAGCCCTACGCCTTATGTTTTTTCTTTCGATATTGGTTTGGCTCCACAGTTTGAATTTGTTGTACCATCAAAGGCAATCGATTATTATGATATAATGGTTACCCAAAAGGAAATTGATGAAAGTATAAAACACCTTACAGAGAAATATGGCGATTTTGCAGAGCCTGAAATTGTAGATGCAAACTGTTCAGTATTTGGTGCACTTACACAATTAAATGAAGATGGAACCGAAAATGTGGAAGGCATAAAACGGTCTACATACATTTTTCTAGAATATGTAAAAGACCAAAATGAACTGGCAAAGTTTATTGATAAAAAGGTAGGTGATAGCTTAACTTTCAATCCGAAAAAAGCCTTTGATAGCGATGCCGAGCTGATGCATGTGTTAGACATAAAACGCGAAAAAGCAGAGGCCATGACGTTTGATTTTAATTTTGAAGTAGAACGTATACATAAACGGGTACCTGCTGTGGTTGATCAAAATTTATTTGACAAAGTGTTTGGTCCGGAAAAAATTAATAGTCAGGAAGAATTTATAGAGCACACAAAAGCTGACATAAAAACATATTTCGACAGCCGCAGCAATGCTGCTTTTGCACATCTTGCCGAACATGTTTTATTGGATGAGTATAACTTTCCGCTTCCCGATTCGTTTTTGAAACGTTGGATAAAAACAGTAAACGAAAAGCCGGTTACCGATGAGCAACTTGAAAAAGAATACAATAGCTATGCAAATGAAATGCGATTGCGAATGATTTATAACCGCATTTTCAGCGACAATAAAATGAATATTGAAGATAATGAGATACGTGAAGAAGCCGCCATATACATGCGTGGCATGTTTGAGCAATATGGAATGCAGCAATTGCCTGAAAATTTCCACACATACATTGATAATTTTTTGGCCGAAGAAAAAAATGTTAACCGTATGTACGAGGCTGTAGAAAAAAGAAAAGTGAATCATTATCTTGTAAATGCAATGCACAAAAACATTATCCCTGTAACTTTGGACGAGTTTGAGCTTGCTCAATCGGAACACCGTCATCATCATCACGAATAAAAAAATTAATTTATATAAAAATGGAAATAGGAAAAGAATTTAGAAAATATGCCTTGGGGCATCATGGAATAAGTAGTTTAAGCTTACACCATTTCGAATCGTCACTCACGCCATACATTATCGAAGAGCGCCAAATGAACATGACCGCCATGGACGTTTTTTCGCGATTGATGATGGACAGAATTATTTTTCTTGGTACAGGAATAAATGATCAGGTTGCAAACATTGTACAGGCACAGTTATTATTTCTTGAATCGGCCGATGCAAAAAAAGATATTCAAGTGTATATAAACTCACCAGGTGGCAGCGTTCATGCCGGTTTGGGAATATACGATACCATGCAGTTTATTCAACCCGATATTGCCATGATTTGTACAGGTATGGCGGCATCTATGGCTGCCGTTTTATTGTGTGCCGGTACAGTAGGAAAACGTACTGCGCTAAAGCATTCACGCGTAATGATTCATCAGCCAATGGGTGGTGCCGAAGGCCAGGCATCGGATATTGAAATTACCGCTAAGCAAATACAATTACTTAAAAAAGAATTGTACGAAATTATTGCTTCACATACAGGCAAAGATTACGAAACGGTATGGAAAGATTCGGACCGCGATTACTGGATGACTGCTACCGAAGCCAAGGAATATGGAATGATAGACGAAGTGCTAACGAAGAAAAATTCCTAAAGAATATTTTTCAAAAAATATAAAGCCGCAACATTTTCTTGTGGCTTTTTTTATTGACTTTTTTACCTGCTGTTTATTAGCGCAAATTAATTTGAATTAATTTTGACTAACGGAAAGCAGGAAAAATTAAAAACAATAGTTTTGACGATTGATTCTCCTTCGAATAAAAATTTAATTAAAAACATTATGAAAAAAAATTATTTGCTTTTGCTTGCATTATTTGCAACACTATCTGCTTTTAGTCAGTTGAATGTTACGTTTCGTTCGCAACTAACATTTCCTGGTAAATCATGTGCCAATATTTGGGGCTACACCGATTCGCTCAATCGTGAATTTGCATTGGTGGGCACCACGGCCGGTATGTCCATTGTAAATGTTACAAACCCAACCACTCCCGTTTTATTATTTAATATAGCAGGAGTTAACAGCCAATGGCGCGAAATAAAAACACATGGCAAATATGCTTATGTTACCACAGAAGGCGGAGCAGGTTTGCAAATAGTAAACTTGTCTTTTCTTCCGGACTCAGCACCTTCGAAATTATGGACCGGCAATGGCGCTATTGCGGGGTTATCGCGTATACATGCATTGCACATCGATGGCGGATTTGCTTATCTTTACGGATGCAGAAACACCGGCAATTCCTATTTATTCAATGGCTCGGCTCTTATTTGCTCGCTCTCCGATCCATGGAACCCTAATTTTGTAGGTCACACAAGCACAGGAGTAAGCCCAACAGTAGATTATATTCACGATGGCCAGGCATTAGGAAATAAACTTTATGGAGGCCACATTTACCAAGGACAATTTTCTATTTATGATATTACAAATAAGGCTGCTCCTGTTTTATTGAATAAACAAACTACACCTACAGCATTTTGCCATAATACATGGCTCAATGGTGCCAGTGATGTTGTATTCACTACAGACGAAACCTCGAATTCCTTTTTGGCTTCTTACAATGTGAGCAATCCAAATAACATTCAACTTTTAGATAAAATACAATCGCAAAATCCCGGCAGCGGCTCTATCATTCACAACACGTATATCAAGAATGAGTATGCGGTAAGTTCCTATTATCGCGATGGTTTTACAATAGTAGATGCTGCAAGGCCTGCAAATTTAGTATTAACAGGTTGGTACGATACTGCACCTGGGTTGTCGGGCAATGGCTTTAACGGTGCTTGGGGCGTTTATCCTTATTTCCCTTCGGGCAATATTGTAGTAAGCGATATCGAAAGTGGACTGTTTGTATTTACTCCCACTTATACACGTGCTTGTTATCTTGAAGGTTTGGTTACTGACTCGGCAACAGGTTTGGCTATCAATGCTGCTTCTATTCAGGTTACTGGCCCTGCTACGCTTAACGAATCTTCGGCAGTGAATGGTGAGTATAAAACAGGAACAGTAGTATCGGGTACGTATACTGTTACTGTTAGCAAAGCAGGATATGTAACAAAAACAATAACAAACGTTGTATTGCAGAACGGTGTTTTAACAAATTTAAATGTGGCACTATCAATACCAAGAAATAGCATTTCGGGCGATGTATTTGTACAAGGCACGTTTGCCAAAATAAGTGGCGCTTATGTTAGAATAGAAAATCCTGTGTTGGGTACAACAACCACTACTGCCGATGTGAACGGCCACTGGATAATCAATAATTTCTATCCCGGCACTTATACTGTTACAGTTGGCAGGTGGTCATATATCACAAAATGTTCGACCTTTAATTTTAATGCTGGTAATGCCATAAAAAACGATACACTAACTGTAGGTATATACGATGATTTTACTTTTTCGCAAGGCTGGAAACCCAGCAATTTGGCCAAGCGTGGCAAGTGGGTACGTACGGCTCCTGTCGGCACTACCTTTGTTAATCCTAACGATGCGAACCCTAATAGCGATGCATCTACCGATTGCAGTTCGCTATGCTACGTAACAGGCAATGGTGGTGGTACAGCCGACAATGACGATGTTGACAGTGGTGAAGTAAAACTGAACTCACCCTACTTGAACCTGACAGGGTATTCGGATCCTTACATACATTATAGTCGTTGGTTTTTTGCTTCGCCCGGTAGTAATGATACTATGGAAATAAAATTATTTAAAGGGAGTGCAGTTGCTTTTTTAGAAAAAGTAAACGTGGGCAGTTCCGGCAATTCTTCGTGGAAACAAGTGTTATTCCGCGTAAAGGATTTTCATCCTGTTTTAGGTACCAATATGCGATTTATTGTTTTGCTTAAAGACAGGGTACCGGAACATATTCTCGAGGCTGGTTTCGACCACTTTTATATAACCGAAGGACCTGCACCTCCTCCATTTGCTGTTGACCAAACTCAAATCACCAATAAAATCACTTTCAATAAAGGCATCCTTGCATCATTATTTCCAAACCCAACCAAAGATGTTTTATATCTTGAGTTGAACAATTTAGAAAACGAAAGTGTGCAAATTGAAATTACTGATTTACTTGGAAAAGTATTGGTTAATAAAACATATACAAATACTGATGAGCAAATAAGTATAAACACGAATTTATTGCCAAACTCAGGGTTGTATATTCTTAAAGCCACTTCAGGCAATGAAACTTATACTTATAAATTTGTAAAGGAATAAGCTAGTCGCAAAATTAGAAGTAATTAAAGAAACATGGCCTTCTGATTCAGGGAGGCCATTTTTTTTGTAATTCAATTAGCTGAATAAAAACCAATACATTGATGAAACACATACCGTCAGAAAAAATGATTTGGCTTTTACTTTTATAATATTTATTTTTGACTACTAACACTTCCGATTATGAAAGAAATTAACGCGACTTATGTAAAATTTTTTGACGGTTGGAAATCCAATAATTTGAGTAGCGAACTTATAATGCAAGAGCTATCGTTAAAAGGTTATTCGAATACTGAAGTAGAAGAAATAATAACTCTTTATAAAAAGAAATGCGATAACGACCGAATGACAAAAGGATTTATTATGATGGGTGCCGGAGCATTTTTAGGTTTTATCAGTTGTGTTTGTGTTTTACTGGATTTTGGATCCCTCATGCGCGATATTTTTTTATATGGCCTAACCAGCGTTAGCGTTATTATTGCTATGGCAGGATTATATTTGGTTTTTGAAGGGCCTGGAAATGCCAAAGCATAAAAACGATTTACCTTTCATTTTCTTTCTTGTTGAACAATTTACACAGATGTTGTAAAACAAAATGTGCTGCACAAAATATTTGTTACATCATCATTATGTAAAATAGCTTTTAGAAAAGATAAATTACTTTTTCACTTTTCTCCATTTGAAAATTAAACAATCCAATCCTATCACTTCTATATATTCAATTCCAAAACCAAATTGCAGCTTAGGGAAAACCCTCAAAAGCAATTTGGGTGTTTCCCATCTTTTATATCGGGTATGCGCTAACGTATCTTTGTATCGTCAATGTGAAACAAACGTTCTTTGACATGAGGGTCAAAAAAGTTCTAATATTAACCGCCTTGAACAAGGCATAAAAAACAAAATGATTATGATACTTATTACTATCATTCTTGTGAACTGCGCAATGCTTACTGCAGGTGTACTATCGCACAAGCCGGAATCCGAAGAGTTCTAGAAATATTCTTCACCAAAAATATGCCCCGTAAGGCTTCAGAAAAAACCGAAACCCCGTAAGGTTTCAAACAGAAAAAGTTTTACCATTCCTAATCCTCTTTAGCCCCGTAAGGCTTCAGAAAAAACAGAAACCCCGTAAGGTTTCAAACAAAAAAGTTTTACCATTCCTAACCTTCTTTAGCCCCGTAAGGCTTCAGAAAAACCGAAACCCCGTAAGGTTTCAAACAGAAAAAGTTTTACCATTCCTAATCCTCTTTAGCCCCGTAAGGCTTCAGAAAAAACCGAAACCCCGTAAGGTTTCAAACAAAAAAAGTTTTACCATTCCTAACCTTCTTTAGCCCCGTAAGGCTTCAGAAAAAACCGAAACCCCGTAAGGTTTCAAACAGAAAAAGTTTTACCATTCCTAATCCTCTTTAGCCCCGTAAGGCTTCAGAAAAAACCGAAACCCCGTAAGGTTTCAAACAAAAAAAACCATTCCATTCCTAATCTTCTTTAGCCCCGTAAGGCTTCAGAAAAAAACGAAACCCCGTAAGGTTTCAAATGCAAATCTGGCAACTTCATTCTAATATGTATGGATTTCCCTTTGCAGAAAAACTAGTTGGCAAATAAAAAATGCATCAATCTTTAATGATTGTTTAAGCTCAATGTTATTTGCAATTGTGTTTTCAAAAAAATGTTTTAAAGCAACCCCGAAAGGTTGCAAAAGAAAATCGGCCCTCATGTTATCACTTGCTTATTGGTAATGTTTTATAACTCATCTTATAGGTGATTGAAATAATGACACATACCACTTCTAACCAAACTATGCAGGCATTGCAAGGCTTGCATACACTTCGAGTAACCCCGTAAGGTTACCTCACATATACATTCCTTAACCCCGTAAGGTTTTGGAGACATTGCCTAACCAGCGATATTTCGATTTCGAAAAACAAAACCAAAAGGCTCGTAAAAAAATTACGAGCCTTTGTTTTTTTATTTCAGTCATGAAAAAAAACTTCATAACGAGAAAGACCTAAATTAGTTAGCATACTTTATTAGCTCTTCTATCTTTGCCGCTTGCAAAAAAATAGTCAGTGGATATTTGTTTTTCTTTTATAAAAAAATGTATGCCGGTAATCATTACCATGCTCATATCATCGTGCGCTATCCAAGTTGTGCCTACCGGTGGTGAACGAGATACCGAGCCGCCTGTTGCAAAAGATTATTCGCCTCAAAACTATTCGGTAAATGTAACGGCCCGCGAAATAAAAATAAACTTCGATGAACTTATTGTACTAAAAGATGTAAGCAAAGAATTAATTGTTTCGCCATTGATGGATAAGCCTCCGGAAGTAACATCGAGCAAACGAACAGTGATAATTAAGTTGCCCGATTCGTTGCAAACCAACACTACTTATACACTTAATTTTGGCAAAGCCATTACCGATTTGCACGAAGGCAATGCATATGAAAATTTTCAATATGTGTTTTCTACCGGAAGCGTTTTAGATTCATTAAAGTTGAGTGGCAATCTGTTCTTCGCAAACAACTTAAAAACCGAAGAAGGATTGCTGGCACTTTTGTATCACAGCCAAAACGATTCGGTTGTATTTAAATCAAAACCCGATTACTATGCTATTACCGACAAGAGTGGCAACTTCACAATCAAGAATATCAGCCCGGGCACTTATAGACTATTTGGTATTAAAGATTTGAACGCAAATTATAAATTTGATAAAGGTGATGAAGAAATAGGGTTTGTTGCTACAGCTGTTTTACTTCCTGCCGATAGCAATTACAGCATCAAATTATTTAAAGAGACCGATATAAAACCACGCCTGGTAACTGCACGCAAAGAGGCGCAGGGAAGGGTAGCAATTGGACTATCGGCACCGGCACTGCAATTTGATTTTCAATTGCTCGATACTAGACTCTCAAAAGAAAAACTCTTCCTTTATAAAAATACTACCAAAGATGTATTTACCATTTTCTACAATGATACAGTTACCGATAGTTTGAATGCAGTAATAAAAAATGGCATCGAAATCATTGACACAATTCGCATAGTAATTAATTCGAAATCGAAAATAAGTTTGGGCAGATATCAAGCTTCGGATTTTAATATTTCACACAATGCTGCCGACAATAGCATTGACCTTGGCGATAGTCTCACTCTTGCTTTTCTAACACCTGTTAAACTATTTGATCAAACAAAAATATTGCTTTATAAAGATTCGGTACTGCAACCCGCTGTGAATTTTTCGGCTGTTGATTCACAAAAATTTCAATACAAACTAAATTTAAAATTACTTCCTCAACACCAATACTACTTAATTATTCCGCAAGGCGCTATCACTAACATTCTCGATCATAAAAATGATACTGTGGTAATGGCATGGCAAACCCGCAGCGAACGTGAATATGGCACATTGGCTGTTTCATTCGACAGCAAAGCAAATATGATTGGAAATATTATTCAGGTGGTGAACAACGATGATATACCTATTTTCCAAAAACAAATTGATAGTAAACCAGCAGTGCTTTTCGAAAACATGTTGCCGGGAAAATATCGAATAAAAGTAATTAGTGATAAAAATAAAAATGGTGTGTTCGACACCGGAAAATACTTTTTAAAAACTCAGCCTGAAGATGTTTTTTATCATCGTGAAGAAATTCAAATTCGCGCAAACTGGGATGTTGAAATTCCCTGGCAGCAATAATTTTTTTTTGGGGTTTCTATAATTTTAAAAACTAAACCATTTTGACAGAAATAAATTTCAACCTGCACTTGAAGTTAGCTTCAGAAAAAATGTTTGAAAAAAAATAGATTCATCTGGCATTTGTAACATCGAAAATAAACATATTTTTCTAAATTATTTTGATTGTTATACCGAAACAACTTAGGTTTTGAAAAAACAAGCTATTGAAGTTGTACGGCATTACTAACAGCACTTTATATTTTCATTCGAAAATCTACCTATTCTTAGTATATTTCAAAGCAGTATTCAAAATTGCCTGAAAAATATTATGCATGAATACGCTTTGATCCCTTTTTTTGAAAATGATAAATGAAGGGTGTAAAATTTATCATTAACAACAGGAATCATCTTCGAAAACAGAACTTCATACTATAATCCACAAAGAGAATATGATGTATGGAAAAAAAACTAATTTCGCGCGTTCCAAAATTTTAAATACAAATGAAATTTAATACCAAAACAATACATGCCGGGTTAGAACCCGACCCTTCAACCGGGGCAATCATGACTCCTATTTTTCAAACCTCTACTTATGTGCAGGCAGCCCCAGGCGACCATAAAGGATATGAGTATGCTCGCACTCAAAACCCCACGCGCAATGCATTGCAAAATAATTTAGCCGCACTCGAAAATGCCAAACATGGTCTTTGTTTCAGCAGTGGTATGGGTGCTATAGACACGTTGGTGAAAACGCTTGTGCCCGGTGACGAAGTTGTGAGCACCAATGATTTGTACGGTGGCACTTATCGCATTTATACCAAGGTATTTGAAAAGTATGGTATAAAATTCACTTTCATACCTATGAACGATATGGCGCTCGTAACAAAAAGCATAACATCAAAAACCAAAATGATTTGGGTTGAAACTCCTACCAATCCTATGCTCAATATCATTGATATAAAAGCACTGGCGCAAATTGCAAAACAGCATAAAATTATGCTCGCAGTTGATAACACATTTGCCTCGCCATATTTGCAAAATCCCATTGACCTTGGTGCCGACCTTGTAATGCATTCGGTAACAAAATATTTAGGCGGCCATAGCGATGTGGTAATGGGTGCATTGATGACTAATGATGATGCACTTGCCGAACAGTTGGCTTTTTTACAAAATGCCTGTGGCGCAGTACCGGGACCGCAAGACTGTTTCTTAGTATTGCGTGGTATAAAAACTTTGCATGTGCGCATGCAGCGTCATTGCGAAAATGGTGAGCGTATTGCAAATTACTTAGTCAATCATCCAAAAGTTGACAGGGTTTATTGGCCGGGGTTTGCATCTCATCCAAATCACGATGTAGCAAAATCGCAAATGCGTGGCTTTGGCGGAATGATGTCTTTTGTGTTGAAAGGAAACAATTATGACGATGCACTTAAAGTGTTATCGCAAACACATTTATTTTCTTTGGCCGAATCGCTTGGTGGTGTGGAATCACTCATTGGCCATCCGGCAAGTATGACCCATGCATCTATCCCAAAAGAAGAGCGCGAAAAAAGCGGAGTGGTAGATGCTCTTATCCGGTTGAGCGTAGGCATAGAAGATGTTGATGATTTGATAGAGGATTTAGAAAATGCATTTGCGAAAATTTAATTTCGTTTAAAAAACAATTCAAAAAAAACTTAAATGGGAGTATCGAAATTTGCAGTAATAGGTTTAGGACGATTTGGAAACGCTATAGCCCGAACATTATCGAAACGCGGTGCCGAAGTAATTGCTATTGACACCAATGAGGAGTACGTAGAATTGATAAAGGAAGAAGTTGCTTATGCTGTTACTCTGGATGCCACAGATATAAAAGCATTGAAATCGCAAAACCTCCAGGATATGGATGCTGTAATAGTTTCAATAGGCGAAGATTTTGAAGCTTTGATGCTTTGTACAGTTTTGCTTATGGAAATTGGCGTAACAAGGATAATGGCACGTGCAAATGGAAAACATCAGCGCATGATATTGGAAAAAATAGGAATTGTTGAAATTTTATCGCCCGAAAATGATGTTGGATTGGCCGTGGCAGAAAGGTTGCTAAACCCCAGTATACTTACTACGCTCATGTTGCCGGACGATTACGAAATAGTAGAAGTAAAAACTCCGCGAAGCATGGTAAACAGATCGATAAGTGATATCAACTTGCGAAATAAATACAATCTCAATCTGATTACTATTAAGCGGCAATCGGAAGAACAATTAAACGGAAGTATGGAAATAGTTGAACACATACTTGGCGTGCCATCGTCCGATACGGTTATTCTGGAAAGCGATACCATCATTTTGTTTGGTATGGCGCATGATATTGAGCGCTTTTTACAAATAAATATTTAATTTTTCTTACAACGTATATAGATATAGTTAACAAAAAATTTACACAAGATGAGCCACCCCGATAATGAAGCAAAAATAAAAGTAGGCATCACCATTGGTGACCTTAACGGTATAGGAGCCGAAATAATAATAAAAACATTCAGCGACTCTCGCATTACTCAGGTATGCACACCGGTAATTTATGCATCGAGCAAGGCATTATCGTTTCATCGCAAATGGATGAATGCCAATGATTTTAATTATCAAACTGTGCGCAGCATAAACGATGTCATTTTACGCAAAATAAATCTTATCAATTGCTGGGAAGAAGATATTGCCATTGACCTTGGACAAAAAACAGAACTCGGTGGGCGCTATGCGCTTAAGTCTTTACAAGCAGCAACTGCTGATATTATCGCCAAAAAAATTGATGTGCTTGTCACCTCGCCTATTAACAAAGATAATATTCAATCTAAGGATTTTAATTTTCCTGGACATACGGAATATCTTGCCAATCAAGCCAATGTTACCAACTACACTATGTTGCTTGTTAACGAAGGGTTGAGGGTAGGTTTAGTAACGGGGCATATGCCATTGAAAGACGTAGCATCAAAAATTACTAAACAAGGCATAGTTGCAAAATTGATAAGTATAAACGAATCAATGAAAAAAGATTTCGGAATACGCAAGCCAAAAATTGCTGTATTGGGTCTCAATCCTCATGCAGGCGATGGTGGCTTACTTGGTACCGAAGAACGCGACATTATTGTACCGGCTATAAAAGAAGCATTAGAAAAAAACATGATGGTATATGGCCCTTACAGTGCCGATGGTTTTTTTGCCACTCAGCAACAATCAAAATTTGATGCCGTACTTGCCATGTATCATGACCAGGGATTAATACCTTTCAAAACATTATCGTTTACTTCGGGTGTAAACTATACCGCAGGGTTGCCGTTTGTGCGCACATCACCCGACCACGGAACAGGATTTGACATTGCCGGAAAAAATATTGCCAACGAAGATTCTTTCCGTCAGGCAATATATACAGGTATCGATATTTTTTCGCAACGCAATGAATATGCTGGCATCAATGCTAACCCATTGGCGTATTCCAAGAAAAGTGTTGATAGATAATTAGACCTGTTTATGAAAAAAAATATGATTGCAATTCAAAACACTTTAGTGTCGCTCAATGTAATAGAAAAACAATTCGTATGCGACCTTAATGCCTGCAAAGGTGCTTGCTGCATCGATGGTATAAGTGGCGCTCCACTCACCGCTGAAGAGTTGCCCATACTCGATGCTATTTACAATGATGTTAAACCCTACCTCACCACACGTGGCAAGGCTGCAATCAAAAAACAAGGCAAACATTTAATAGACAGTGACGGGGAATATGTTACCCCACTAATAAACGGAAACGAAGAATGTGCCTACACCATTTACGATGAAAATAATGTTGCTAAATGTGGTATCGAGAAAGCATATTTCGATGGTAAGGTTCCTTTTCGCAAACCAGTGTCGTGTCATTTATATCCTGTTCGTATTACAAAATATAAAGAGTACGATGCTGTAAACTACGAGAAGTGGAATATATGCAAAGCCGCATGTAAGCTTGGCGAACAACTCAAAGTGCCGGTTTATAAGTTTGTGAAAGATGCCCTCATTGTAAAATACGGTGAAGCATGGTACAATGAACTGGAACATACCGTAGATGAAATGCAAAAAAACGAAGCGAAATAATTACGCTTTTAAAATTTCACCTTCGCCCATTTGAAAGTTTTCTTTTTCGAATTGTAGAAAATTAAATCGTTTGTTGGCGTTACAAATGACATTCGTGGGTTAAGTATACTTTCGGCCTCGCGTGCATCAAACAAAGGTTTTGTTTTTACTTCGCCACCTATTGTAACGGTTGATATATACGCTATTGCACTATTACGATTATACATTGTTTTGTTTACATCCTTTGGATTGCCATTGTATATCAACGTTATCTCATCAGCATTTCGGGTTTGTATGTACGATATAAATACCCCACCATCGTCCGAAGTTTTTTGTGCTTTAGGTATTATTTTATTCCAGGTCATTTCTCCGGTTTTATTTAATTTGAAAAGCAACATATCATAATAGCGATAGCTAAACGAGAAACGAACCGGTATACCATAAACCCTGTCTGTAACCTGCACAAACACTGTGTATACTTCTGACGTTACAATAATAGAACCATCGGGCTCAATCATAAAATCGCGTACGTGAAAATTATTTAAATCTTCTTTGTCGCCTTCTTTCTCAGCACCGGTAGCATCCTTAATAAATGCCGGTGTAAAATCTTTGAACACAGAGTTTTCTATTTTGCCTGTAGCATCGTCAAAATTTATTACATAATATCCTGTAGGACGGCTCATGGTTTTGCTCGATGAGTATCCCATAATATATCCTTTACTTCCATCGGCAGTGAAGTTTAATTTTAAATCAACCACCAGGTTATCGCCATTGCTTACGTCTATCACATTCGCAGTACCGTCTTTGGTTGCACGGTACAATACATATTTAGCATCCATCTTTTTAGCCTTACGTTCTTCTTTATTTAGAAACACTTTCAATTGCAGATACATGTTGCCGCTTTTCGAAACCTGGCAATCATATATTTCATAGCCTTCTCCTTCTTTGAGCGGTATACTAAATTCTGTTTTGCCAGCTTTCTCCATCGTTTTTGCATCGAATGTTTCGAAAATAAATTTTGGTGATGGATTGTCTTCGATATTAATGGTATGCATAAGCATAAACTTGCTTTTGTCTTGCGACAGCATTATTTCGTAAGGATTTATGCTTGCGCCATAAGCATCGTCATCACCAACAAATGTGCTTAGGGGCTTTATCGCTTCCGAAAATTTACCATCCTTGCCTATTGTGTGCCATGATATTACTGTTTCATTTTCCTTTTTGTTCCGCTTATAAATTGACGAGAATGCAATTACTTTTTCATCCAAATAAAATGCTTTCTTTATATATAACGATTTGCCTTTGTAGTCAGGGTTTTTCTTGTAAAAAGTAAAGTCAACTTCTGACGACCACTCTTGTTTTAAATCGAAGCTATATTTTTCGATTGTGTATTCTACTCTATCGTTATTTATATTATCGGTATTGCGCAAAAATCTATCGTTCTCAAATTTGGCAAAACCCAACAATCCCAACATTGCCCGTCCCTGACGATTATCGAACAAATTTTTGCCTGTATAGTCCACATTTTTAAAACGTAAAACACAAAACGACTTATCGTCCGATCCTATAAAAACAGGATAGGTGAAACGCTCATCGGTTTCAAACTCGGGGCTGAATTTGGCTGTTTGTGAATACGACTTTATTGAAAATGCCAATAGCATTACGCAGAATAAAAAGATTTTTTTCATTATTTTTTTAAAATTAAGTTTGGCAATAGTAAGTAGAATAAATTGCACTGCAAAAAAAAAGCGGCATATGATAAAACGAAAAGCGGCTGCCGGGAGGCAAGCCGCTTTGAACAGAAAAGAACCATTTACTAACCCTATATTTTTATTATCCGAATAAATACTTATTCAATTCGTCAATGCTGCTACTGAAAGTAAACTCATTGTTTACCAGGTAATATTTGTCCTTATCATAAACGTAATTGTACGCCTGCTTGGCAAAATCGAGTTTCGTACTTTCAAATGTAAAAGCATTCATCAATATGGCTATTTGTCTGCTTGTCATTTCACGGTTGCGTATACCTTGCATAGCAATAGTATATTGTGTATCATCAAAACTTTGGCGATCGATGCTGGCGCGTAATTGCTCAAACTCATCGTTGCTCATCCAATTGCTATTACAGGTATTATAATAGTTATTATATTGAACCGGAGGAGTTGCCTGGCACATCTTAGGGTCAAGATCTATTACTTTAAGAGTCAGGTGTTGATTAATCATAGTGCGCATTTTTACACCGGCAGGAACAAAAACCATCTTACTAAAAATAATACGCGGTGGATAGTTGAACTGCGATTTCTTAAACACTGTAATTAAATGGTTGCCCGGGTTTATATCTGTTATAACTTGCTTGCCTGCAGGTAATGTTAATGGTCCATTGTCGACAGACACAGCAATCAAACTGTTGTTAAACATTTTAATACTCAATCGCTCAGTTGGTGATTTGCTTTTGCTATCATGCTTATTGCAGTGATGCAGATAAAAAGTAGTGTACGTTTCATAATGATATGTTTTAAAATGATTAAGTAACCTGACAATCATATTTCAACAGGTGTGCCACAAAAAACCGCATTCATATTTCATTCATTGATAGAACAGTGAAAATTCATTTTTGAATTTGCGTATTGGGTTGAAATAAAAATTCAAGATTGAAGCAATACCATAGAAACTGAATGGCAATAAAATGTCGAAAATTTGTTTTTGAAAATAGTCGCTATTCGGGCACAAAAAACTACATCACTTTTGCTATCAACTGCTGATACGTAAAAGTGTTTTTGATTTCGCCCTTATCAAGTTCATAAATGCGGTCGCAATTTTTTAGTGTTGTAACACGGTGTGCAATGATGAATATAGTTTTATTAGTATCGCTCAGTTTATCAATGGCCTCGGTTACTTCGGCTTCTGTTGTATTGTCAAGAGCGCTTGTGGCTTCATCAAACACAAGTATTTCGGCATCGCGATACAGTGCACGCGCAATGCCTACCCGCTGCCTTTGCCCGCCTGATAACTTAGAGCCCTTTTCGCCAACAGGAGTATCTGCGCCATTGGGCATCGAATCGACAAGAGGTTGTAATGATGATTGCTGCAATGCTTTTGGAATTTTTCATCCACCACATCTTCGCCAAAAGCAACATTATCCTTTATGCTGCCATCGAGAATAAAAATATCCTGTTTTACATAGCCTAATAATTTTCGCCAGCTACGTATATTGTCATGGTTAAGGGCTTGCCCGTCTATGGTAATGCTTCCGCTGTTTTCATTTATGAACCGCAAAAAGATATTCATCAATGTTGTTTTACCTGAGCCCGATGAGCCTATGAATCCTATCTTTTCGCCTTTCTTTATTTTTATATTTATATTCTTTAGCAAGTAATTTTCCTGCTCAGGAAATTTAAAACACAGATTGTTAAATGAAATGGAATCATCAAATTTCATAGCGGGAGGGTTGTTAAATACCTGCTCGGTTTGATGTTTTTCTGTCATAAAATTAAGGTTGGTAATAGCCACTTGCGTTTTACGAATATACATCATGGACGATACTATTCTGTTGAGCGAAGGCATAATGCGCGATGCCGACACGGCAAACAATACTACAAGTTTTAGTGCATCGGCATTGCTACTGAGTTCGTTTTTCAGCGATATGAAAAAAAAGATAACCACTATACCCAGCATGGCAACTATTTCGTATGCACGCATAGGAATAAGGTTGAGAAAGGTGCCCTTCATATTCAATGTATGATAGCGCTGCACAGCATCGAGGTAATGCTTACGAAACACATTTTCCTTTCCTGCAAGTTTTACATCGGTATAGCCCAGTACTGCATGATTAAGTGCAGCTACTGCTTTTGGAAAGGCAAGATCCATACCTTGTCCTATTTGAGTGTTTACATTTTTTAATGATTGATAAATTAAAAAAGTAGCCGGCCCAACAGTGCAGATAATACAAGCAAATAATATGGGATTATTTACTATCATAAATATAACTATGAAAAGCACAATAAGCAATTCAGAAAAAAGTAAGATGAGTGGATTTATAATCCAGATGATATAAGAAGTAGGGTTATTAAAAACATGATTAAGAATAATGGCAGAATTTACATTGCTAAAATCAAGATAATTGAGTTCATAATATTTGTTGAATTGATTTCGTGTTATGTGAACGGCAACATCAATCGTAAAATTTGTTGCTATCCAGTTTACAAGCAATGCGAAAATATTTTTGAGGATATAAAAAATCAAAACAGCCACCACCAATGCGAGGGTAAAATTTTGCACACTTGTAAAATGAAAATAATTATAGCACCACGATAAGTAACTATTTTCCTGCACTATAGAAGGTTGCGTTGCAATGCTGATTATAGTAAAAATGAGTCCCAAACTTAAAACATCACAGCCGAAATTAAAATCAGCACAGCAAGCAATACCATCCTTTTCTTATGCCTTGGGCTAAGATGTTCTTGTATGCTTTTAAATGTGTTGGAAAATGAATCGTTACTCACTCAGTATTAGTGTATTGCCATTTTTATTTGTTGGCAAATATAGTTAAGATTGAAAGGTGTGGAAAGGAATAATACGGAAAAAGAATAATGTAATTTTATGGGCAAAAAAAAGCCCGGAACTAGTCCGGGCAATCATAAAATTTTGGAAGAAAATTAATCTACGCTGCTTGCAACAGTTGCTACTACAACAATGTAATATACTATAACCACAACCGAAGGGATAATACAACCCAACAAAGCTTTTTTAGTTTCGTCTTTATCGCCACAAACAAAATAAACGATAGCAATACCTGCTACTCCTAAGAAACATCCCCAAAGGAATGAAGGAATACCAAATACAGGACAATCGCCACCGCCTGGAGTTAACGTTGCCATAGCATTGTTGTCCAATTTGATGCCTTTTATCATGTCACTGTTTTGTGATTGCAATTCACTGTAAGTAACATTTGTGCTTGTAAACATGGTCGTCCAATTGTTGGATAGCCTGAAACTGAGCGTCAACAGCATTTGCGTTGTTGTTGAATAAGTCTGCATTACCTGCAAACATGGCAGTAGTAAATAACATTACTGCAACAAAAGATAACAATTTTCTCATAATGATTTAAAGTTTTTAAAGTTTAATTGCGTCAAATGAAATAATTAAAATTCAATGTGCCAAATTTTTTTGTTAAATTTTTAATTTTAAAACACAGCCTCCTAAAGTTTAAATGGACAAGGTGATACGCCAACATTTGTAAGGTGCTTTCATTTCAGTAGTCAATAATTATTTATTAAGAATAGCATCTCTATTTGAAGATTAAAAAAGCGATATAAATAAAAATGAAACAGCAATTGCATTAATATAAAAAAACGCAATGATATCTTTTCGATACCATTGCGTTAAAGCTATTTCAAACAATATTTTTTTTGGGATTGATTATTCAACCGGAATTGTTTGTTCTTTTTGCTGTGCCGCTTGCGATTTTGGAAGCGTGATTATCAAAATTCCATTTTCACTTTTTGCCGAAATTTTTTCTGCATCAACTTGTCCATTTAATTCCAGTGTGCGTTCGAAATTTTTTATCGGAAATTCTTGCCGGCTAAAATTTGGTGCAGTGGATTCATCAATTTCCTTTTTGCCATTTATATACAAGATATCATCCACTACCGCAATTTTAAAATCCTCTTTGGTAAATCCTGTTGCATAAACATTGACCTGGTACGAGTCATCCTTTTCTATGATGTTCATTGGCACATTGTACTTGGGTCTTTTCATTCCCATGTTTCTAAAATATGGATGCCCGTATTGGCGTCCTCTTGCATTGTTTTCTACTGCAGGGCCACAACCCGTTGTGCCACTTGCTTTGTTAAATTGATTATACATTTTGCTTTTGGTTAATGTGTTATTTAGTTATTTTGTTCTTGTGATGTTGATTTATCATCGCCTTTGTCATCCCACATTCTGTTTTGATGGTTTGATTTTTCATTATTGCCATCGCAATTTTCCATGTTTTGGCATCGGCCGCCATGATGATTAAAATGTTTTGGACCTACTGTTGCCATTAGTGTTCCGAATGTAAGTGCCGCAGCAACCATTCCAATCAAAAATCTTGTTCTTCTTTTCATTTTTTTTATGCTTTATAAATTATTATTTGGTTTCCATTTGTTTGCGGTAATTACATTTACCAGTTTGCATTTCGGTTTTGAATGTGGTGTATTCTTCATCGTTCATGCCTCGAATTTTGTCGGCAAAGGCAAATCTGTGTTGCATATATCTTCCTTGTCCCATTCTTCGGCCTGCAATAAATCTTACCAATGCGAAGATTATAAATAGGCCAAGTAAAAATTTCGGCACGAAGAAAACTGCAGCTCCAAATAGCATTCCCATTACTACTGTTTTTAAAATTGATTTTGTTCCACTTGTGTGGGATTTTTCGTCATTCAACATTTTTTTGTTTTTTAATTTGTTATTATTTATGTTTCGTTTTAATGGAAGACGAAGTGTTATTAATTTTACTTTAAAATATTTATATTTTTTAAGGAACAGAGACACGAATCTGTTTCAGCGTTCTAATAGAAGCAATATATACGCTTCAGAGTCCTGATTATTTCTTACTTTTTCTTATTGGCATGAGAGTTTCTGAAAAGCGGTTGAATGAGGCCCAACAAAAAAGCCATCAAATAAATTTGATGGCTTCTCCAATTATTTTGCACAACGTTCTTTCCATTTTTGTTTGAAAGCTGTGCGTTCTTCGTCAGTCATATTCATAAATTTTTGCCTGAATTGTTGATTGGCAAATGGCGGTCTATTTTGTTGGTGCCGCCCAAAACGATAGTTGCCAAAAAGTATGCGGCATAAAATTAATAATCCCATGGCCTGCCAATAGGTGATAATAGAAACATGTGCCACATTGGGCAAAAGTGAATTCCACAAAAACATTACTACACCGGCAAGTGCAAATGTTGCTATTATAAAAAATGTAAAGAAAAACCCCGTTTTCCTTTCACATATATATTATTGTTGGCTTCCATTTACTAATAATTTAATTCCTGATAGAGATAATTTAATTTGTTGCGCAAATGTTTTGTAGCATATCCTTTGCGACTGATAATTGTTTTTAGATTCTCGCCTTTGCTATCGGCTATTTGCTGTAAAGTTAAATCTTCAATTTCATTCAGCACAAAAACCTCGCGTTGCTTTTCGGGCAATTCATCAAGTGCCACCATCAATTGATTCCAAAAATGCTCTTTAAAAAGTTTCAGTTCGGGATTGTTGGTATCGTCAAGCAAAAGAATTTCTTTGAAAGCTGTTTCGTCATCATCGGTTTGGTAGGTATAGTCTTCGAGCGAATCGATTGTTTTTTTACGATACTTATCGGTCACTTTATTACGTGCTACGCTATACAACCACGCACTCATGTTTTCCAATTCGTCAACGTTCGAAAAATTACTGAGTTGAAACCATACATCCTGCAAAATATCTTCGGCATCTTCGTTCGACTTTACTTTACCACGGATAAATCCAAACAATTTATTTCCAAATTGCTGAACAGTATTGGTAATAGAAAAACGCTTTTGGTCGGCCATCGAAATATTAAAATCAGTATCCATAAACCCTAAGACGAGGCAATGTACTTTTTACTTTAAAATATGTAAGATTTATTTGCAGGGCGCCTGTATCTCTGTTTGAATGCTAAAAATGTGTAACGGAATTTCTATATTCACTTTCAGAAATATCGAAAAATATTTCTAGATACCCGACAACTGTCATTCACCTTTCAGCTCATTGGTTTCATTTTCAATACTTCGCAATTTTTTTTCGCAGTATTTTATCAACTCATTTGCTTGCTTTATTTTTTCGGCAAGTGTGTCCAGCTGCATGGTTTCATCTTCTATTTCTTCCACCAATTTTGCCAATTCATTATATGCCTTCTGGTATGTTAATTTACTTTTCATCGTTTGTTTTTTTTGTAACTGTACTGTGTATAATTTGTTTGCGCAGCAGTGTTTGTATTTCACTATTCAATTCTATGTCTTCGGGGTTAGTAATTATTTTGTTGTTCTGCATCACTATTGCAAAACCTTTTTGTAAGATTGTTTGTGGGCTAAGGTTTTTTATGCGTTGTTTATAATGAACCAAGTTGCTTTTTGCCGATTCTATTAAGTCATCCACCACATCAAAAAATCTATCGCGCAGCGATTCCAGGTCCTGCTCAAAATTCATATTGTTGTCTAGAATATACGTTGCTACTTCAGTTGGTGTTTTGTGTTGCCTCGCCATTAAATCGGAAATGCTTGTATTGCGGTCATGACCAATGCCGGTGAATATGGGAACAGGAAACAATGCAATGGCCTGTGCAAGATTATAATCGTTGAATGATTTAAAATCGATATCGCTGCCACCGCCTCTTACTATTGCAACCAAATCAAATTGTTGTTTTGATGATTGTATAAGTTGCAACTGTTGTAAAATTAACCGGCTGGAATTATCGCCCTGAATGGTGGTAAGAAATGGTGTAATAGAAAATGCATAACCATATTTATTTTTTTCTATCACGGTATAAAAATCGCGTTGTCCGTCAGAGTTAGGCGCGGTAATCAAAGCAATATTTTGAATAACAAGTGGCAGTTGAGTTCTATTATTAATTGTAGAATAATTTCCACTACTCAATAGTTGGATAGAAGGATTTTCGCGCACCAATTTTTCAAGCGTTTGTTTGCGTTCCAATTCGAGCTTACCAATGGCATAGGCATAATCTATATCAAGCACTTCGAGGTCGAGCCCATAGCGTTTGTGAAATCGCACACGTACACAACAGGTAATTTCGAGTCCGCTTGCAAATATTTGCTGTGTATTGGTTTCAAAATTTTCGATGGCACTATAAGTATTTGCCCAAAACACGGCTTTCATTTCAGCAGTAATAATGTTGCCATTTTTTTCGATAAACTTTAGAAAACACCAACGTTTATCGGGCTGTTTTTTTACATCGGTAATTTCGGCCTTTATCCAAAATGTCTTGCCCGCAAATGCCATACGCATAGTAGCATCTATTTCATTTATCAGCTCCGAAAGTTTTTGAGGATTGGTCATTTTTTATTTTACTTTTTCAAAAACATGTGCAAAAATCAATGATATAAAATACAAATAAGTTGCATTGGGTCCGCACTTTTTTTTACCCGAAGAAATTTATTCTTTAGCTGCATAAATAAAATGCCAATTCATTAATACAGGACCGGAAATTTGTAATCGTGAGCCATCCATCATTTTTTGCGTATAAGTTTGCATATTATTGTGCTCGGGCTTTGGCAGGTCGATATCAATTTCGAAAGGAGTAAATTTAAATATTTTATATCCATTGTTCTGAAAATACTTTTCGATCCTTGGCAACGAATAAATATTATAAAACGAAGCTCTAACATTTAAATCATCATCGGCATTTTGAAATTCTTTAATCTCAATTTTGCAATCTATCAATCCGTCATAAAATAAAGAAGTGAGTGCAATCCAATCAGGATTTAATGCTATCATATTTTTTAATGCGGTTTCATATTCAGGCAGCCACGATAACGTTTGATAACTAACTATACCATTATACGCATCTTTATATTTTTGTAAATCGGCACTGTACAAATCGGCATATTCAAGTTTGCAATTGGTAATACCTTGCTCGGTCATAAATGCGTTGCCCTGCATTACCAACTCATCATTTATATCCAATCCTAAAAAATTACAAAATGGAAACTGCTGATTCATGTAATAAATATTAGAGCCTTTGCCTGTGCCAATGTCCAAAATATTCATGGCAGATTTTTTTTCCATAGCACCAATATCCTCAAGCCACTCGCAAAACTTTACTGTACTTCGGTAGGGCGTTACAAACTGTCGATCGAAATAATCGATATTCAAATTGTTTTTCCATTCATCTAATCGTTGTGATGCAGGCATATTTATTATTTTATTTTTTTTGAAATGATAAATCAAAAACTAAAACTGTATTGGTGGCGAATGTAATTTATTAGAAAATACAATTTGAATAAACACCCAAAACCAATGAGTGGCAGAGATGCTTCGCAGTTCGAGAATACTCACTGTGACACACAGCATGGCAAAGTAAGCCACAAAATAACTAATAACTATTTCGTTCCTCAGTATGTCAAAGTCAACAACCAAATAACTCAATAACAAAATAACTAATAACTATTTCACACAATGACCATCCTCACAATGACCAATGACTAGAATTCACAATGACCTCTTTAAATGCATGCCTCATCAGCAATTTCTAACGCTTGTGAAATAATATTCAGGCCCTCGTCAATTTGTTCTTTAGTAATACAAAGTGGAGGCGCAATAAAAATATAATTCCACCGCACAAAAGTATACATGCCTAACTCTTTAATTTTTGCAGCAACTTTATTCATCACTTCCATTTCGTTTGGCTTTGCATTAAATGGTGCCATAGGCTCTTTCGTATCACGATTTTTTACAAGTTCAATACAGCCTAATAAACCTGTGTTGCGAAAATCACCTATACTTCTGTGTTTTGTTTTTAATTTTTCTACTTCTTGTTCTACGTATACACCCATGGTTGCAGCGTTGGCTACCATGTTTTCGTCTTCATATATTTTTATCACTTCGAGTGCGGCTGCACAAGCCACAGCATGTGCCGAGTATGTAAGACCTATCATCATGGGTTTATCATTGTATGCATTGGCAATGGTATCGCTCACTATCAATGCGCCAAGCGGTATGTAACCTGCAGTAATTCCTTTGGCCGTAGCAATCATATCGGGCACTACGCCATGTACATCTACACCAAACCATTTGCCGGTGCGGCCCCATCCACTCATTACTTCATCAGCAATTAAAAGTATGCCATGCTTATCGCACAGAGCACGTATTTTTTTCAAGTAATCAGGCGGATATTTTATGCATCCCGATGACCCACTTTCACCTTCCATTATTATTGCTGCAACTGTTTCGGGGCCTTCAAATTCTATAACACGTTCAATGTGACTCACACATTCGCGCGAGCACGTATTTATTTCTTTACCCCACGGACAACGATAGCAATATGGATCTTCTACATGTATAACATTGGGCATTTGTTGCGAATCGCTTGCCAGTTTGCGCGGGTCACCACCAGCAGTCATTGCACCGTACGATGCACCGTGAAAAGCACGATAGCGAGCAATAATTTTATAGCGTCCGGTATACAGCCGCGCAAGTTTTATGGCATTGTCTATCGATGTTGCACCACATACAGTAAACAATGTTTTTGTAAGATTGCCTGTAGTAATTTCAGCGATTTTTTTTCCCAGTTCGCCACGCACTTCGGTAACGCAGCTTGGTGTTACATAACTTACCTTTTGCATTTGTTTTACCACAGCATCGGTTACACGTTGGTTGCCATGGCCTATATTTACATTCATCAGCCCCGATGAAAAATCTATATAGCGCCTATCATCGGCAGTATATAAATAAACGCCTTTAGCATGTGTAACTTCGAGCGGAGAAATTCCCTTTTGCTTACTCCAGGAGAAGAGAGTATAGTCGAGATTGTCATTGGTCATTTTTGTCATTGGTCATTATTTAA
Source organism: Bacteroidota bacterium (assembly GCA_016717325.1). Classification (GTDB taxonomy): domain Bacteria; phylum Bacteroidota; class Bacteroidia; order AKYH767-A; family OLB10; genus JADKFV01. The sequence continues at coordinate 171,061 of JADKFV010000007.1, forward strand.
TTCTGTCATTGGTCATTCTGTATTCCGGTCAGTGGTTATTGCGTTTTCCATTACTATCGAAATAAGCAATAACTGCCGGTCATTGGTCATTCAATATTTTACCATTACATTTATTTATCAAAGGAAATAAATCTAATATTTCAACTTCCTTGATTGGTTGGCTTACCAATTGCTTTGATATAATTATTTAATTTTTTTCCCAGCTCATTCATTTCTATTTGTAAAACTTCAAAATCCATATCATTAATTAATTTTCGTTGATGGGCTTTTGTAATCCAGGTTTTTGTTTCGAATAAAGAACCACGAGCACAAAAACAGAAATTTTTATTTTCAAGAAAATGATATCTCCCAAAACCTTCACTAATATTTGCTGAAATGGAATCTGTTGATTTTACTAATTGTTTTCCAATAGTATCTTTTTCAAAATAATTCCATTTCTCTACAATGCTCCAAACTTTTTCGCCAAGTGTCATAGATAGATTAAATACTTGTAGTTCATGTAAACTTGTCATAACTCACATTGTTTGCTACAAATGAAACGAAACAAATTTTAAAATACGAAAAAAAAATTTGCACCAATATTCAACTAATGATCTCAAATGAGCAACAAGAAAAATTCAAATGACAATACCTATGACCAATGCCTGGCAGAGATTGCTTCTTGCCTTACAATGACGATAATGACAAATGACAAGTATGCCGACACTTTGGTCTGTCTAGTCCTGAAAAAAGTTTACACATTTTGTTTAAAATCCGTGTGCAAGTTTACACATTTAAAATAATCCTGAATACCGTTTACATTCTATATTTGCATCACTGGCAAAAGCGGAAGTAGGCTCTGCAGAGGTGCAACCTACCAGGAAATAAACCAGTGTGTGACGAAGTATATCGTTCTATAAGGCCAAGAGTAACAGCTTGGGTTTTGTGCGAGAGATATATTAAGAACACCCAATGCCTAAAAAACCTATTCCATAATTACCTCCTTTTCCTTTTTTAATTTGCAATAATTCTTCCATAGTTTTTTTAATGTACCTTCTTTTTGATGAGCCTCCACTGGCTTCAAATTTTCAATACTATTGTGTGGCCGTAAATAATTGTAAGTGCTACATGCCTTTGCAATTGCAGTTTTGGCTTTGCCAAAATCTGCAAATTTATCTTCCAAAAGTTCTGTTTTCAATATTCCATTTACACGTTCGGCCACGGCATTTTCCCTTGGGTCGCCATTCTGTGTCATGCTTATTTTTACGCCATTGTGCTTTAATAGGTTCACATATACATCACAACAATATTGAACACCTCTATCGCTGTGGTGAATTAAATTTTCAATAGTAGTATTAGCCTTCAATGCCATTTTCAATGCCATCAAAGGACCTTGTGCGGAAAGGTCACAATGCAAATAGAAGCCAACAATTTTATGACTATATGCATCTGTAATCAAACTCAAATAGGCGAAACCTTTTTGCAAATGGATATATGTGATGTCGCTTACCCATAGCTGGTTTGGAGCAAGTGGAATGAATTCTTTAATAAGATTTGGATACTTCTTATAACGATGTTTTGATAATGTTGTAACACAGCCTCTGCGCTTGCGCTTGGTCACTAACATGCCGTGCTCCGCAAGCAAATCAAAAAAGCCCATCCCCGCCAATTTGAAAACTGTGGGCCGACAAAAAATCTTGCATTTCGTGCAATAATTTTCGTGTGCCTAATCGCTTCTGAAACTTCCGAAGTCGCAACACTTCTTCGATTATTAAATGCGATTCATACGCTTTTTGCTGTACGTACTTAATGCCCTGATAGTAAGCTTGCCTACTATTACCAAGAAGCAAACAAAGGTCTGTTACACAACGCGGACTCCTTTGCTCTAATGTTTCTACCGCTTGGTGCCAGACTTTTTTCTGATATCAATTTTTAATTGATCTTCGGCAATGTCTATCATCGTATTAAGCAACTCGTTGTACAGTTTTGCTTTGCGAAGTTCTTCTCGCAAAGCTTTTACATCGCATTCCTGTTGCTCATAGAATTGAATGGTTTCTGTTGGTGTTTTTAATTTCTGCACATGATGGCCTTTAAATTTTGTAACCCACGAATGTATTATTCTATAATCAACTCCATGCAGTGATTGCATTTGCCGAAATGTCTTTTCACCTAATAAATACTCGGCTATGATAGCCTCTTTTTCTTCATTTGTCTTTTGTTTACTTATCATTTTTTTTCCTTTAATAAGCGTAAACCTATTTCAGGACGAGACAGTCGGCATCCCGACCGAAGTGTCGGGGTTCAAAATGACCAATAACCATCCTCAATGACCATTGACAAATATTAAGACATCCAATTAGTCTTCGCCTCGGCATTCCACTTGATGGAAGTTTTTTTCATTTGTGTCCAAAACTGAATGGAGCTTTCGCCTGTTATATCGCCTACCCCAAATTTGCTTTCATTCCATCCGCCAAAAGAAAATGGTTCGCGGGGAACAGGTACGCCAATGTTTATACCTATCATTCCGGCACTGGCTTTTTCCATTATGTAACGTGCAACACCTCCGCTTTGTGTAAACACCGATGCAGCATTTCCATAAGGCGAACTGTTTTCTATTGCCAATGCTTCGTCAACATTTGCTGCACGCATAATTGCTATCACAGGACCAAACACTTCTTCTTTTGCAATGGCCATATCGGGAGTTACAAAATCTATTACTGTAGGCCCAACATAAAAACCATTTTCCTTTCCTTCCACTTTATAATTTCGTCCATCAACCAAAACTTTTGCACCGGCTTTTTCGGCTTCGGTAATGTAACGTTCTATGCGTGCTTTTGCTTGTGCACTAATTACAGCACCAAGGTTTTGTCCGGGAATTATTTTTCGTGCCTCGTCACATATTTTCGCGATTATATGATCGACAGGACCAACAGCTACCATTGCTGAAGCGGCCATACAACGTTGTCCCGCACAGCCACTCATAGATGCTGTTACGTTCGATGCGGTCATATCGGCATGGGCATCGGGCATCACTATCAAATGATTTTTTGCACCACCAAGAGCTACGCAACGTTTCAAACTATTGCACGATCGTTTGTACACAATTTTTGCAACGGTGGTGCTGCCTACAAACGAAACCGCTTCAATACCGGGATGATCGCATATGGCTTCAACCATTTCTTTATCGCCATTTACAATATTTAAAACACCATCGGGAAGTCCTGCTTCTTTAAGCATTTCGGCTATGCGGTTCGATGAAATGGGAACCTGCTCACTGGGTTTTAGTATCATACAATTTCCAAGCACTAATGCATTTGGAATTGTCCAGTGCGGTACCATATGTGGAAAATTAAATGGTGCAATAGATGCCACCACACCAAGTGGTTTGTGATCGATACGACATTCCACACCACGGCTTACTTCTAATATCCGGCCTTGTATGAGCTGCGGCATCGAACATGCAAACTCGGTAAGCTCAATACTTTTTTCTACCTCGGCAGTGGCTTCGTCAATGGTTTTGCCATTTTCAATATGCACAAGGTATGCAAGTTCTTTGATGTTTTTTTCCATCAGTGTTTTGTAGCGGAAAAATATTTGTACTCGTTCTTTTATAGGTGTTGTTGACCACGATTCGAATGCTGCCTTTGCCGATGTCACAGCATTGTTCAATTCATTTGCTCCACTCATCGGTACCGTTGCAAGCAAACTCCCATCAACTGGTGCCAACACATTGATAGTTGCAGATGGCGAATCGATAAACGCACCATTGATATAATTTTTTATTTGTTTCGATTTTAAAATTGAAGACTCCATATTGTTGATTTTAATTTTATTCAAAGATGGTTAAAATTTTGAATTGATTTTCAATTTACAAAACTATCCTTTTGGGAATTGGGTAGCCCTTATAGGGCAAAATTACCCCTTCTATTATTGCTGCCAAGCGGTAATCCCTACGGGATATTAATACAATCAATTACACAGTTGTTTGTAATATATATTCGATAAAGTTTGCAAAAAATATTTATGAAAACAATTTAGTAAAAACGAAATTTATTTTTGCTACATAGGAGCTACCGCTTGGTAAAAACATGTGTCGTTTTCTATTTTGCCCTGTAAGGGCTACCCGTACTTTTCGTTTTGTTTTTTATGATTGGGTAGCCCTTACAGGGCAATTCTATTTTTGATTTATCTTTTCTACCAAGCGGTAATCCCTACGGGATATTAATACAATAAATCTCGCAGCTGATTGCAATATATATTCGATAAAGTTTGCAAAAAATATTTATGAAAACAATTTAGTAAAAACGAAATTTATTTTTGCTACGTAGGAGCTACCGCTTGGTAAAAAAATATGTCGTTTTCTATTTTGCCCTGTGAGGGCTACCCGTACTTTTCGTTTTGTTTTCTATGATTGGGTAGCCCTTGCAGGGCAATTTTATTTTTGATCTATCTTTTCTACCAAGCGGTAATCCCTACGGGATATTAATACAATAAATCTCGCAGCTGATTGCAATATATATTCGATAGAGTTTGCAAATAATATTTATGTAGAACAATGTAGCAAAAACGAAAACATTTTTTGCTCCGTAGGAGCTACCGCTTGGTAAAAAAATGTGTCGTTTTCTATTTTGCCCTGTAAGGGCTACCCGTACTTTTCGTTTTTTTTTTATGATTGGGTAGCCCTTACAGGGCGATTCTATTTTTGATTTATCTTTTCTGCCAAGCGGTAATCCCTACGGGATATTTATAAAACAAATCACCCATTTGTTTGCAAACTATATTCGATTGAGTTTGCAAAAAATATTTATGAAAACAATTTAGTAAAAACGAAATTTATTTTTGCTCCGTAGGAGCTACCGCTTGGTAAAAAAATGTGTCGTTTTCTATTTTGCCCTGTAAGGGCTACCCATACTTTTCGTTTTTCTTTCTATGATTGGGTAGCCCTTACAGGGCAATTTTATTTTTGATCTATCTTTTCTACCAAGCAGTTATCCCTACGGGATATTTATATAAGAAATACAGTTTCATTTTGGGGGAGACAAAAATTATTCAAGTGGTTTGAAAATATATTTTTCATCATATTCGATTTCGAATTTTTGAAGCATCAATTTATATTCCTCCAAAAATGTTTTTTTCTTGTGATGATCTTCTTGATTGAGTATGTATTTTACAACTTTATCCACTTGTGATTTAGAATAAGAAAAAGCACCATAACCATCTTGCCATTGAAATTTGTCCGGAACAAATTTTTGTTTATTTATCCATTCGGAAGAATCTCCTTTCACCTGCCTCATTAAATCTGATAAAGACTGAGCTGGTCTCATACCAAAAAACAAATGCAAATGATCTGGCATACTATTTATGGCTAACAACTTATGATCGTTTTTATTTATGATACCAATTATATACTTGTGCAAACGATCCTGCCATTCTTTATTAATTTGAGCTTTACGGTACTTTACCGCAAAAACACATTGAATATGTATTTGAGTGTATGTGTTTGGCATTTTAAAAAATTTAAAAAAAATTATGTTATGTATTACTTTGGAAAATGCTATTTCAAAAACCTGCCGCTCACACTTTCCGCATTGCCTTGTAATATTACATAATATATTCCTTTTGTTAGTTTTTGCTTATCGATATTTATGGTTGAAATATTTCTGCAATTTTTTGCTATTATAACTCTGCCTTTTGTATTAATTACTTTTTTGTTGAAGAAAATTGTTTTCAAATAAAAATTAACAATGATCCAGAAATAGCTAACAAAAGCATATGACAGCTGTTTATTAAATTTATACCAAAACAAAAAAGGTGAATGGTATTTTAAAAAAGAATATTTTTACAAAAATAATTTATCGAAAAAGTAAAAGTGCCGTTATGAAAAAAATATATTCTACATTATTAATTGCGATGATAAATGTTGTTGTTTTTGCACAACAATCAACTGTTACACGTTTCAATATTAAGAAAAACAAAACCATTGTGCTTGATGAAAAGTATGATGTTTACAAACCAATGCTTTATAATCATCAATTACCAAAACCTGCCATAGGAGCGGATAAGCAGACTATTGCGCAAGTAAAAAAGGAGTTGATGCAATATCGCAACAATCAACAAAATGCAAATAACAAATCCAGTAATGTACTGTTCCCTCCGGCATTACTGCGCAATTTTACCGGCAATGCTTTTAGTGGTTTTGTGCCCAACGATAATGACATGGCCATTACCAACGATGAGTTTGTGATGTCGGTTACAAATGTTACTGTTTGGAATAAGGACCTTGCAACAAATATTATCTCGGGACTTAGTTTGCATGCGCTCAGTACATCATTAGGTTTGCAAAACGAAGAGTTTGATCCCAAAGTAATGTACGATCCTTCGCTTGATAGATTTGTAGTTTTGTTTCTTAATGGATTTAGCGATAGCACCAGCAATGTAGTTGTAGGATTTTCACAAACCAACAAACCCAATGGCGCATGGAATTTTTATTCCCTTCCCGGCAATCCATTTAACAATGGCTTGTGGACCGATTTTCCCATGATGGCACTTACCAACGATGAACTCTTTATCACGGTAAATTTATTGTATCCCGATTCATCGTGGCAAACAGGATTTAACGAAACTATTATTTGGCAAGTAAACAAACATGATGGCTTTAATGGCAACACATTAACTTCGTTGGTGCATAATAATATTCAATATGGTGGTAAACCTTTGCGCAATTTATGCCCTGCAAAAGGCGGCAGTCAATTGTATGGCCCCGAAATGTATTTCTTATCGAACAGAAATTTTACTACCGGCAATGACACTATTTTTCTTGTAAAAGTAAATGACACCATCAATGCACCAAATCAAACGGTAACGGTAACTCCTCTTGTTGGAAATACAGCATACCATATGCCTGTTGATGCTGCACAACCGTACGTTGATTTACTTGCCACCAACGATGCGCGTGTATTGGGGGCATTTATCGAGAACGATAAAATACAATTTACATCAAATACATTTGACACCACACTTGGTGTTGATGGCATTTTTCATGGAGTCATTAGCAGTGCAAGCACCGCACCTTCATTAACATCAACAAAGTATAGTAACATAAATTTCGATTTCGGTTATCCCAATATTTCGTATGCCGGCAGTGGCCCCAATGATGATAGAAGCATTATTAGTTTGTTGTTTTCATCGCCAACTGTGCTGCCGGGATTTGGTGCCATTTTATTCGATGGCATAAATGATTACTCACCAATCACAAATATTAAAGATGGATTGGGATATGTAAATATGTTGAACGGCAACGAACGTTGGGGCGACTATATGGGTTGCCAACGAAAATACAATCAACCGGGGCTAGTTTGGATTTCGGGGCAATACGGCCTTGCCAACCATACCACCCGAACGTGGATTGGCGAAATATCGGCAAATACCAGTGCAGGAATTCAAACGCAAAATACTGCAGCACTAGAATCTGAAGTTTATCCCAACCCGGCCACTGATATGGTAAACATTAAATTCAATATCACTAAAGCAGAAAAATATAGAATAGATATTATTGATTTGAGTGGAAAAAATGTTGCTGCCCTTTTTTCGGGAGCAATTATAACTGGCCCAAACATGCTTTCGTTTAGTACGGCATCATTGCCAGCAGGTGAATATTCATTTTGCATTTCGAATATGAATAGCGAAAAGGTTTTTTCAGAAAAATTTATCAAGCAGTAATTCCTATATAATATATTCTCATCATTACCTGTTACAGTATAATCCCGAGACGAAAAACAATTCGTTTTGCTTCATTAAAACTAAAAAGACACAGTTGCTTTCAAAGGCATATGGCTGAATTGTTTTAAATGTTTGTTATTGTTTATAATTGTACATTATAACCTGCCAATGAATTTGTTTTGCTATAGGCAAAGTTTACATTTGCGCAATTAATGAAATGGGAGTAACTGATTATCAATACATTCTAATAGGCGGAAGTACAAAGTGCGGAACTACGTCAATTTTTTCTTATTTGAATGATCATCCCTCTGTTTGTGGTTCGCGAATAAAGGAAAGCCGGTTTTTTTGGAACAATAAATACACATTGCCATCTACAGGTGTTTCTCACATAAATGGTATAAATGAATTTGATGATTTATTCGACTGCAAAAAACCAACAACTCATCGCGTAGAAGCCACACCCGACTATTTATACGATGTTGAAAGTGCAAAACTTATACATCAGCATCTTCCTAAAACTTTGATGGTATTTATTTTACGTGAACCCATTTCGAGGCTGCAATCATGGTACAAATTTGCCAAGCAGCTCAATCTGTTTGATGCAAATTATACTTTTGGGCAATATGTTGATGACCAGTTAAAAAGCGACAATTCTTCAAAACTGCAACACATGCGTGCCTTAGAACAGGGGCGTTATTCAACCTATTTGGAATCGTTTACCAGTATTTTTGGTGCGGAAAATATTTTGGTTTTGCATTACAAAGAATTGTCAGAAAACCCTTTATCGCTCATGCAAAAATATGTAAAAGGGCAAACTTAGATGCATCGTTTTATGATGAATATGATTTTAAAGTGCTCAATAAATCGATAAACGTAAAAGACCCGGAAAAATTTAACCGATACAGAAACTTTAGAAGGGGACTCAGGCAGAAGCTTAAATCTATGCCGAACATTTTGGGTACACTTTTCAAAGCAGTAATAAAACCATTCGACAAGGCATACATAAATATGACCAGCAACGATTGGGAGAATATTAATATGGACAAAGAATTAATTCACCGCCTTGAGAAATATTACGAAGCCGAAAGTATTTTCCTAAAATCCATGATGAACCAATAACTAAAGAAAAGCCAGTCATCAAGTGAAATTTAAATTTTCTACCTTCATTTTATTGTTTGCCATATTGGCTCCATTCGATTTATTGCTTTTGAAATTTTTGCCTCTTGGCGAAAAAGCTTATGGCTACGGACGCTTTTTTGTCGAGTTTGCCATGTACCTTTTATTTTTCATGCTCATTTTAAGAAATCTTGTACACGGCAAACTATTTACGCGAACGGTTATTGATGTCCCATTGCTTTTTTTTTTAATTGTCAGTGTTTTTTCCATTGTTATAAACAGGGTTCCCATCGGTCCTGCAATGATGGGTTGGCGCGACCTCTGGCGTTGGGTATTATTGTTTTATATTTTAGCAAACCTAAATCTGGATGACAAATTTCACCGAAGAATAATTTTGATGTTTGTGGTCATTGGCTGTGTACAAGGGTTGATAGCAACAACGCAACATTTTGTGGGAGTTAGTGATATTTTTAAACCTCGTGCATCCACTGTTGAAATAGGAGGAAAAATCACAAACTATAAAGTGCTTGCAACGGATAACAATGGATTTGAAAAAGGTTCAGGTGTAGGTACCATTACCGATGCAGTTCAACTTGCTACTTATTTATTGATTTGCCTGTCGGTTCTCATACCATTGTTTTTACAATATGTTCGCACAGGGATGGTGAAACGTTTTGGAAATTATATAATATTTATTGCCATTATGCTTGGCATATTTATGTCTTATTCGCGTGTATCAGTATTGTTTGCATTGCTGGCAATTTTTATTACTTACCTGGTGGCCAAAGAGCTTCGCAGGCTCTTTCCCATCGCTATTGTTGCTTCATTGGTAATTGTTGTTTCACTGGCGTTTATTGCCACTGTGCCCAGCAACAAGAGTAGTACATACTACAACCCACGCCTAAAAGAAACTAGTCCAATCGATAATTTCACACAATTGTTCTCATCGGAACTTGCCGAAAAATCAATTCAAAATTCGCGCGGCTTTGTTGTAGAAAATGCATTGCCTGCTTTAATTAAAAGTTTGAACCTTATAGGTTATGGTCCTGATGTTGACAATTCCTTGCTGAAACTGGTACAACGTGATTTAGATAATGCCACACCATTTGCAAACTATCGCATTATTAATGACGTGTATTGGATTGGTATGATTACCTGTTATGGATTAATAGGTGTAAGCATTTTTATATACATTCTATATCGGTTATTTAAAATGACCATGTACGTATATAAAAACACAGAAAGCCCTTACATGAAAATTTTATCGTTGGCGTTTTTAACTATACTAATTATTTCGATTCCCTATACGGCTGTTATTCGTACTTTTGTTTTTCGGATGTTTGCATTATACTTTTGGCTCATTGCAGGCATCGTTGCTTCGGAGTTTCGTAAATTAAAAGAACAAACAATGATAGAAGCCGAAGAAGAAGAAATTCGAGAACAATATAACTTAACAAAGAGTGAAAGTCTTATTAGTGCATAAATATTGGCGTACCCTATCGGGTGCCGAAATGTATTTTCATGATGTGGAACGGTTGCTCAGAGCACAGGGTCACGAAGTAAAAATATTTACTACAAATTTTAATTGCGAGGGCGGAATTGATGAAAAAGAAATTCGCGATGATGTTATTTATGGTGAACCGGTGAATTACTTGCATGGATCTATGGCATCGCGTATTACTAATTTGCCGGCACTTATATATAACAAAAAAACAAAGCCTTGATGAGCAAGCTATTGTCGGAATTTAAACCCGATATAGTGCATTGCTTTTCACTCTACATAGTTTTGTCTCCCAGTATACTGGATGCATGCCGCGAAGCAAATATTCCTGTGGTGATGTCGTGCAACGATTACAAACATATATGCACCAACTACCGGCTTTATCATCATGGAAAAATTTGTATGGACTGTAAAGGCGGTAAATTGTATATGCCTATTATAAATAATTGTTGTAAGCACTCGTTTGCATTTAGTGTAGCCAGCAGTATTGAATCTATGGTGCACGAATTTCTTAATATACATCGAAAAAATATTCATACTTTTTTGTTCGAGAGTAAATTTATGCTCAACACTACAAGAGAATTTTGGGGTACAGAAAAAAAATACAATCTCGAATTTTTAGGCAAACCTTTTCACGCACCTACTTACCAGGCACATCCCGCTTGCGAAGACTATATTTTATTTATGGGACGACTGAGTGATGAGAAAGGCGTTGAAGTATTATTAAATGCGATGAAACTTGTACCCGAGGCAAAACTAAAAGTTGTAGGACGTGGCCCTCATGAGCAATCGTTAAAAGAACTGGGACAAACACTTGAATTAAAAAATGTCGACTTTGCCGGCAGCATTTGGGGCGATGCAGCAAAAGACCAAATTCGCAATTCGCGTTTTGTAGTTTTACCTTCATTGTGGCACGAAAATTTTTCATACGTTATTACCGAAACATTTGCCCTTGGCAAAGCTTTGCTTGGCAGTGATACCGGAGGCACACCGGAAAATATTATTCCAAACAAAACCGGAAATGTTTATCCGGCACACGACCACATTAAGCTGGCCGATCATATCCGCAACATGTGGAACGATAAAGAAGGCACGCGTCAAATGGGTATGAATGCCAAAAAACTGGTTGACGAAAATTTCAACGATACAGTATTTTCAAAACGGCTTAACGAAATTTACACAAACGTAATTAACAGTTACCATAAACGTAGTAAACAATAATTTATCAATAAATTTTTCTATTCATTGATGAATGAATAACACAAAAAATATTTACAAATGAAACCGGTGTTACCAAATTTTATTATTGCAGGGGTTCATAAGGCAGGTACAACATCATTGTTTTTCTGGCTAATGGACCATCCCGAAGTGATATGCTCGCTCGATAAAGAAACCAATTTTTTTATCTACACAAAATACAAAACTCCTGCGCGTCCCATTGAAGAGTACTATGCACAATGGCCAAAATACAACAACCAAAAATTAATAATGGAGGCATCGCCCGGTTATTTTTATGGTGGTGCTGCCACTGCTAGCGAAATAAAAAATAAGTGCAACAATCCAAAAGTGCTAATGGTATTTCGCGACCCTACCGACCGATTGTATTCATTCTTTACCCGCAAAAAAGAAGTGTTCCAGTTGCCCGAAAATACAACCCTCGAAGAGTACATAAAAAAATGCGAATCGTTTACTGACGAAGAATTGGTGTTGGAAAAAAATCATATTTATACCGGAATGGTTTTTGGCCATTATATAAAACATATTGATGACTGGTATAACGTGACAGGAAATAATCTGCGGGTTATGTTTTTTGAAGAACTGCGCGAACCTAAAAAAGTGATGAAAGATTTATGTGTGTGGCTGGGAATAAATCCTGATTTTTATGATACATATAACTTCGATGTGAAAAATAAATCGGGCACATACAAAAACAAGCTTATGCACACCATAGCAGTAAAAATGAGTTTTGGTATGCAACGTTTTTGGCGTAGCAATCCCGCATTAAAAAAACGGGTGCGCGATTTTTATTATGTTTTAAACCGGGGTTCGAAAAAACCTGCAACCGATGATGAAAGCGCAAAAAATTATTTGCGTCAGCATTTCAAACCCTATAATGAAAAGTTTGCAACTTATCTTAAAACCAAAGGGATAACCGACCTTCCCAAGTGGCTGTCGTAATATTAAAACAGCCCGGGAATATTGGGCAACATATCTTTTCCTATTGCTTTCATTTCCGATTCCGATACATTGTTTGCCTTTTCAAGTGCATCTGACAATGCTATTTCGAGTTGGTCAATAAACTCAGCCTTGTTTTCAATATTGAAAAATCGATCATCAATTTCAATACTTTGTACTTTGCGGTTTGCTGTAAGGTCTATTTTTATTTGGCCTTTAGCAGCTTCGCCACGCACAGTAATTTCATCGAGGCGCTTTTTCACCTCTTCCATTTTGGTTTTCATTTCGCCAAGTTTACCCAGCATATCAAACATTCCCATTCGTATAATTTTTTAAAAATTGTGTTTGGCAAAATTCATGTTTTGTTTTTAATTTTCATACTCCTTTCTTTGGTAAGAATAAATTAAATAAAAACTTCAACTATGAAATGGTACATCCTCATTGCAATAATCATTTTTATGAATGGTTGTAAAAACAATACACCACCAGTGGAGGTGTCAAATAATTTGGCACAAACAAATAATTACTTTGAAGATAATACCACAGGAATAAAAACAGGTGGAGTAAAAATTATTCCTATTACAAGCAACAATCGCACATTTAATATCTGGACGAAACGCATCGGAAACAACTCGAAAGTAAAAGTATTATTACTCAATGGCGGGCCCGGTTGTACTCATGAATATTTCGAATGTTTTGAAAGCTTTTTACCAAGAGAAAATATAGAGTTTATTTACTACGACCAATTGGGCTGTGGTAATAGCGATAATCCTAATGATACAACTTACTGGGACCTGGCCCGCTTTGTAGAAGAGGTGGAACAAGTGCGGGTGGCATTAAATCTCGATAGCAATAATTTTGTTTTGATGGGCCACTCCTGGGGTGGTATACTTGCAATGGAATATGCTGCAAAATATCAGCAACATTTAAAAGGGCTTATCATTTCCGATATGATGGCAGATTGTATTGCTTATGGAAAATATGCCGATGAAGTATTGTCGAAAAAAATAAAACCCGAAGTGTTGAATGAGATAAGAAAAATAGAAGCGGCCAAAGATTTTAATAATCCAAGGTATATGGAGTTGTTGAATCCAAATTTTTATAATCAGTTTATTTGCCGCATTCCAATAAAAGAATGGCCCGAGCCCATGACCCGTTCACTCAATAAGATTAATAATCAACTTTATGTTTGCATGCAAGGTCCAAGCGAATTTGGTATTGCGGGTCGATTGGCAAAATGGAACCGCAGTGGCGATTTAAAGAATTACAAAATGCCCACGCTTGTAATTGGTGCAACCCACGATACCATGGATCCCGAATACATGAAATGGATGGCATCGCAAATTCCTAAAGGTTCTTTCCATCTGTGTAACAATGGTAGTCATATGTGTATGTGGGACGATCAGCAAAAATATTTTGAAGGTCTTATTCCGTTCTTGAAAAAATTAGAAGCCGAATAATTAAAATAATTTTTTCTATAGCAAGAATGGAAATAGAGGATCATTTAAAAATGCACTATCAAAAAATGCAAAAATTTTGTGTTTATCAGGAAAGGTGTCAGCAAGAAGTACGCGAAAAATTACAATCATTTGATTTATCACAACGCGATATTGATAGCATCATTGCCACGCTAATTTCCGAAGGATACGTAAACGAGGAACGCTTTGCCATTCAATTTGCCGGAGGAAAATTCAGAATTAAACATTGGGGTAAACTGAAAATTAATGCCGCACTCCAAAGGCATAATATTTCTTCCTACTGCATAAACAAAGCATTGAAAGAATTACCCGAAACCGATTATTATGAAAAAATGTGTTGGCTCATGGAACGCGAATTCAATAAAATTACAGAAGAAAATATACTGATCAAAAATAATAAAGTTGCCAAAGCACTTATTACAAAAGGATACGAGCCCAATTTGATTTGGCGCGAAATAGGTTCGGGATTTTAATCTATAACAATGAGCACACCATTTTTTAAAAGCAAAATATACATTTATATTATTTTAGCCGTTGCATCTTTTGTAATTTATGCACAATCGCTGAAGTACGAATACACATTTTACGATGACGTTACGCTTATACAGGATAATAAAGATTGGTTTAGTGACATCAGTAATTTACCAAAACTTTTCACTACGAGTGTTTTTCGTAACGATGCAGCCAACGATAATTTCTATCGTCCTGTGTTGATGTTATCTTTTTTTACGGACACGCAGTTGGGTGGAGAAAATATATTTCGTGTTACAAATATTTTACTCCACATGCTTTGTTGCATAATTTTATTCCGGTTGCTTTTGCTGTTCGAAATAAATTTTCAATTGAGTTCCGTGTTGGCATTTTTGTTTTGCATACATCCATTAAATGTAGCTGCAATAGCATGGCTGCCAGGTCGCAACGATTCACTACTCGCCCTGTTGGTGAGTGCTTCATTTTTCTTTTTCGTTAAGTTTCGGCAGGGCAATCTTTTCAAACATGGAGCTTTTGCTGCTGCATTTTATTTCGCTGCTTTGTTTACTAAAGAATCTGCATTGCTGTTTTTTCCAATGTTCATTTTGTACGATTTTCTGTACGTAAAAAAGTACTCATTCATTTACTATGCATCAATAATTATTTCTATCGTTATTTATTTTTCAGCCCGACAATCTGTAATCCATCATGTTGAAAATCCTCCTGCTTCGTTTTTTATTTCGGCAATGTTTAATAACCTGCCGGCCATTTTTATTTATTTGGGGAAAATGATTTTCCCTTTCAATTTATCAACCTATCCAACAATTAAAGATTCCACTATTCTGTATGGAATTATTGTTGTGGTATTAATATTAATCGCAGCATATATTACTTTCAAAAAGAATTACAAAACCATCTTTCTATTCATTTGCTGGACAATTTTTTCGCTCGCTCCTGTGCTTATTCCATCTAACGACAACATTGAAATGGGTTTGCTCGAACACCGTTCTTATTTGTCGTTGATGGGGTTTATACTTTTGTTTGCAACAGTTATAAATGGCATTCATCAACTTAACCGTTTCAGGATTTATGCTTTAGCTGTTTTTACTTTTGCATTTATTTATTTCAATTTACGTCATGCTCAAAATTACAAAAGTGAGTTCGATTTTTACTCCAATGCTGTAGCTACTTCGCCCTCATCTTCATTTGCACATAAAGGCCTCGGTATATATTATCAGGTTCAAAATAAAGTGATTGAAAGTAAAGAACAATATAATATTGCATTGGCACTAAATCCTTCGATAAAAGAAGTTCGGAACAATTTAGCACGTTTGCTGATGAATGATGGCAGCATGCCACAAGCAATGTCTTTGTTGAAGCAGGAACTATCGATGAATCCCAATAGCTATACAGCTTGTTATAATCTTGCATCGGTTTATTATCAGGGAAATGATTTTGCCAATGCAGAAGTGTGGTATAAAAAAACATTATCAATAAACCCCACTTATATTGATGCCATGAACGACTATGGTGCTTTATTGGCATCACAAAAAAGAATAAAAGAAGCCACAATGATGTTTCAACAAATATTAGTTATTAATCCAAATTATACGCAGGCAACCGAAAACCTTAGGTTATTGCAAACTATTTCTACTCAACAATAATGCATTTATCTGTGCATGATTGTCACTCTTTATATTGATAACACCTTCACCTATTTTCTGTACATTTGTAACTTCATTTCAAATAAAATCTTTTATCGCTTTATGAAAAATATTTTTTTAGCATTATTAATTTTCTTGTTTTCATCACATTGCTTTAGCCAATCGAAAGTACTTACGCTTGAAGATGCTGTGCTAAAACAACGGACCACATTAGGTCCCAAAAAATTGAATCAGCTGATGTTTATTCCCGGCACTAATAAAGTGTCGTATTTAGAAGCACAGAACGACACAGATGCACTGGTAGCCGTTAGTGTGGACAAAGGTGTAAAATCGCGAATATGTAGCAGCTATCAAATCAATGCGGCTGTAGTTGCAAATGGTGGCGATAGCATAAAAACATTCCCGACCATTAAATGGAAAAATGCAACCAACTTTACCTTTGCGCAGAAAGAAAAAATATGGCAGTATAATATAACAGAAAACAAACCAACGCTCATTGCTAATGTTGCCGTGCCAGCCGAAGCCGAAAATAACGATGCATATGATAACGAACATATAGCATTCACCATTGACAACAATGTATATTTTTTTAATGGTAAAGAATCGAAAGCCATTACTATCGATGTGAACAAAGCCATTGTAAACGGCCAAACGGTGCACCGCAGTGAATTCGGTATAAATAAAGGAACTTTCTGGTCGCCAAAGGGCACCAAGCTTGCTTATTACCGCATGGACGAAAGTATGGTAGCGGAATATCCTGTAATAGACTGGAGTAAAAAACCTGCGGTGGCAAATATTATTCACTACCCAATGGCAGGGGAAATAAGCCATGAAGTAACTATCACTATATACGATGTTGCTACCCAATCGAAAGTAATACTTAAAACGGGTGAGCCTGCTGAGCAATACCTTACTAACATTGCATGGAGTCCCGATGAAAAGTATATATATGTTGCTGTACTGAACCGCGATCAAAACCACATGCTGTTCAATTGCTATGATGTTGCCACTGGCGATTTTGTAAAAACCCTTTTCGAAGAAGCCAATGAAAAATATGTGGAGCCGCTGCATCCAATGATGTTTTTAAAAAATAATCCCGAACAGTTTATTTGGCAAAGCGCCCGCAATGGTTGGAATCATTTGTATTTGTATAATACGAACGGGGCACTTATACGGCAACTTACAACCGGTACTTTTCAAGTTACAAATGTTCTCGGACTTGATGCTGCCGGTGAAAACATTTATTTTACTGCTACCATCGAAAGTGGTATTACCAGGCACCTGTGCAGTGCTGAAATAAAAACAGGAAAAATAAAACAACTCACTACGCAAAGTGGCACACACAATATTACCATGAATGAAAGCGGAGAATATTTTATTGATAATTTTCAAAGCACCACAAATCCTCGCACAATTTCTGTTTTAAATAATAAAGGAGTAGCCACTACAACTTTATTGCAAGCAACCAATCCATTAAAAGAATATGATTTGGGTGATATGAAAATATTCACCATTAAAGCTTCGGATGGTTCAGATTTATATTGCCGCATGTTCACTCCTACCGGACTTGACATTGCAAACCCGGGTGCTGACAAGTATCCAACAATAGTTTATTTGTATGGAGGTCCTCATGCACAAATGGTAAACAATACATGGAACGGAGGAGGCGACTTATGGTTTCGATACATGGCGCAGAAAGGTTATGTGGTTTTTACAGTTGACAATCGCGGCAGCGAAAACCGCGGAATGAAATTCGAACAAGTTACTTTTCGAAATTTAGGAGCCATAGAAATTGAAGATCAATTAGCCGGAGTAAATTATTTAAAAACACAACCATTTGTAGATAGTACACGTATGGGATTATTTGGTTGGAGCTTTGGAGGATTTATGACAACATCCATCATGTTAAAACATCCCGGTATGTTTAAAGCCGCAGTAGCCGGTGGTCCTGTTATCGATTGGGGCCTTTACGAAATAATGTATACCGAGCGTTACATGGATACACCACAAACAAATCCCGAAGGATTTAAAAACAATGACCTTACTAAATATGTGCAAAATTTAAAAGGAAAATTGATGCTTATTCATGGCACCAATGATGATGTAGTGGTGTGGCAAAATAGTCTTAACTTTTTAAAAGCATGTATAGAAAAAGGTAAGCAGGTAGATTACTTTGTATACCCCGGTCACCTTCACAATGTAACAGGAAAAGACCGTGCGCATTTGTATCAAAAAGTTACTGATTACTTCGATTTATATTTGAAATAATATAGTGGAAATAAAAAACACAACTACACCACAACACAAACACAATTTTAAATTTGGCAAAGAAGAAAAACTTTGTAGCCGCAAAATTTTTGAACTGCTTGTTACCAAAGGTGAAAACTTTTTTATCCATCCTTTCAAAGTTATTTATTTGAAGCATGAATTGCCAATAGATGGTGCACCTTTGCAAGTGGCTTTTGTGGTGCCTAAACGAAATTTTAAAAAAGCCCACGACCGCAATTTTATTAAGCGACACATGCGTGAAGCTTATCGACACAACAAACATAAACTGTTTGACCAATGCGTAAATCAAAAGCAAAAGATGGCTTTATTGTTGATTTATGCTCCCAAAAATTTAACGAACTTTTACGAAGTGTCGCAAAAAATAGTTTTAGTTTTACACCGTTTAATAAAGGTCAATGGCAAACATCATTAGGTTTTTTTTTATAGGATGTATCAAGTTTTACAAGTATAGCATTTCGCCATTGTTACCGGCATCGTGCAGATATATGCCCACATGCAGCGAGTATGGAATGGAAGCCATAAAAAAGTATGGCGCACTCAAAGGAGGATGGTTAACACTTAAAAGATTTGCATCGTGCAATCCATGGGGCGGCAGTGGTTTCGACCCGGTACCATAATTTATATAAAAATACAGTAAACACATTTTTCGAAATTTAATATTTAACAGAAAATGAAATTCTTCAAAAAATCAAAAATCCTCATTGTAGTTGCATCATTTGCAATAGGTGCTGGCACCATGTATAGCTTTGCACCTGAGAGCGACAACTATTTCGAAATATCGCGCAACCTCGATATTTTTACTTCCTTATTTCGCGAGCTTAATATTTATTATGTTGATGATGTAAAGCCCGGAGAAATTATGAAAAAAGGCATTGATGAAATGCTCGAATCACTCGATCCTTACACCAATTATATTCCCGAAAGTGATATTGAGGATTTCCGGTTTATGACCACCGGTCAATATGGAGGTATAGGGGCACTCATTGGAAAAAAGGGCGATAGAATTTTAATCACCGATCCATACGAAGGATATCCGGCACAAAAAATGATTTACGTGCCGGTGATATCATCCTCGAAGTAGATGGCAAAAAAGTAGATTACAAACAAACCGATGATGTGAGTAAAGTTCTCAAAGGCCAACCCAATACTACTGTAAAACTATTGATAGAAAGAGAAGGTGAACCTAAGCCATTCGAAAAAGTATTGACTCGTGCCGAAGTAAAAATTCCATCGGTTAGTTATAGTGGTATGCTTGCAAATGATGTAGGCTATATAAAACTTACAGGCTTTACCGAAAATGCCGGTGAAGAAGTGCGCAATGCATTTGTTGAGTTGAAAGAAAAAAATAAAATAAAATCGCTCATTCTTGACTTACGCGGCAATCCCGGTGGATTGCTGCATGAGGCCGTAAATATTGTAAATATTTTTGTGGACAAGGGCACCGATGTAGTATTTACTAAAGGTAAAGTTAAGGAATGGGACAAAGAATATAAAGCACTTAATCCTCCGGTAGATACCGAAATGCCATTGACTGTAATTGTAAACAGCGGGTCGGCATCGGCATCCGAAATTGTGTCGGGCGCTTTACAAGACCTCGACCGTGCTATCATTATTGGCCAGCGTTCGTTTGGTAAAGGCCTTGTGCAAACTACGCGTCCTATAAGTTACAATGCACAATTGAAAGTAACCACGGCAAAATATTATGTGCCAAGCGGAAGATGTATTCAGGCACTGGATTATTCGCACCGCAATGCAGATGGTAGTGTTGGTAAAGTACCCGATTCGTTAATGACGGAGTTTAAAACCAAGAAAGGCCGTAAGGTATATGATGGTGGTGGAATTGCTCCCGATTTTACAACAGAGGTAGAAGAGTTAAGTAATATTTCTGGAAGCCTGATTTCGAAATATTTGATTTTTGATTATGCTACTGCCTATAGAATGAAACATTCCTCCATCACAACGGCAAAAGATTTTAAACTTACCGATGCGGAGTACAACGAATTTGTAACATGGGTGAAAACCAAGACTTATGATTATACTACCAGAAGTGAAAAGGAATTTGAAGATTTGAAAAAAACTGCCGAAAAAGAAAAGTATTACGAAGGATTGAAAGCAGAATTTGAAACAATGCAATCAAAAATGAAACACGACAAAGAGGGCGACTTAATAAAGTTTAAGGACGAAATTAAACAACTACTCGAGAGTGAAATTGCTTCGCGTTATTATTATCTGAAAGGTCGTGTTGAAAACGATTTTGTTACCGACCGCGAAGTGAACAAAGCAATAGAAGCATTAAACAACAAAGCCATGTTCGACAAAATAATGAATGGCGAACTGAAAAAATAATTCCTATAACCAACACTGCAGTTGATTTGCAGTGTTGGTTTTTTTTTGTGATAATTTTCGCTGCAAAACAATATTTTATTTCAAGCCAAAAAAATACTTCAACTACACCAATCCGGCTTTTGCTTTATTATCTAATCTCTCAATCACACTTGTGTTAGTTTTTTGCACCAACAGTTTTTGTGTTCATCTGTACTTTTAAAAATCCCAATTGGCTTTATTATAAATTGGGAATAATTTTTTAGCCTATATTGTTTACATGATGAAAAATGAACAGCTTATTGTTTCATAAAAAAACACATCGAAGTAATTAATATTTGACCAAAAATTTTTCGATAATCCTTTACAATACCGGGAATATTTTGTGTCAAATGTTTTCCTTACGCAATGTGAAAATTGCTTTCGATCAAGATAATTAAACTAACAAGTTAGCCACAACTATTTCAAGTTTATTAACATTCCAAATTTTTAAAGAAAGATTGAAAAAAAGAAATTCTAACGTAAAGTGTTGAATATTAATATTTAGTCATAAAATAAATTTTGGGTGAACAGCGAGAAATTGTTGATAAAAATCGGCATTATTGTTAATAACTTTTTCTTTCGTCAAAATATTTACTAGCCTCGACTATGAAAAAACATGGATTGACAACTTAATAGATGCAACTTGGAATATTTGAGAAAAAATATTTTTTTTTAGTATTTATCATTGCAATCCTATTCGTAATGTAATTTTTATCTAAACAATTAATTCAAAATTTTATGCGCACAATTCTATCTTCCAATCACAAATTTCTTTTGCTCGGTTGTTTTTTTTCTCTACTATTTTCAATTGACCTTAAAGCAACTCATGCCACAGGGGCCGACATGACTTATGTTTGCCTTGGTAACAATCAGTACAAGATTACGATAACATTTTACCGCGATTGTGCCGGTGTGCCCGAAGACAATTCCTATTTTATAAATTTGTCTTCTGTGGCATTAGGTGTCGATACAAATTTTATTGCGCCTAAAGGGCCTCAACCAAATGGACAAGTAATTACGCAGGATTGTCCTACTTCCTTATCGCGTTGCCTGGGCGGAACAGCAGTAGGAATACGTAAATGGAGGTACGAAAAAATAATTACGCTGCCGGGTCAGTCGAACGATTGGATAATTGGATGGCGCGAGTGTAACAGAAATTTTGCCATTACCACAGTGAACAATCCCGGTTCTTACTGCACATACATAGAAGCCCTTATCGATAATAGCAATGGTTTATGTAACAACTCGCCCGTTTTTTCCAATATCCCCATAGTGTTTGCATGTATTGGGCAGGATTTTAATTACAATCAAGGCGCATTAGATTCCGAAGGCGACTCATTGTTTTATGAACTTGTAAACCCATTGGAAAATAAAAATGTGCTTGTTCCATTATTGCCTCCATATACTGCAACATTTCCTTTATCATCGAGCACACCATTTACAATTAATGCAGCAAGTGGTGCAATTAAGTTTCGCCCAAATCTGTTGCAAGTTGGAATTTTAGCAGTTTTGGTAAAAGAATACCGTAATGGTGTACAAATAGGAAGCGTGATGCGCGATTTTCAGTTCTATATTCAAAATTGCAAAACGAACAATGTTCCTACGCTTTCGGGCTTCAATGGAACAAATGACTATACACTTAACATGTGCCTTGGCGATAGTGTTTGTTTTTTTATTAATTCATTTGACACAGACACGTTTCAAAGAGTATATATTAACTCAAACGTTTTACAATCCTTAAATAATGTTTCTTTTAGTGACGATACGGCATTCAGACCTACGGCAACTATTTGTTATAAGCCTGATACTGCTGAATCTTTAACCACTCCGCAGTTTTTTACTATTACTGTATACGATGAGTTTTGCCCTAATGCCGCTGCACAAACTTTTACTTACACCATCAATGTACACGATTTAGATATTGACATGGTCACTTCCAACATTACATGTGCATTGCACGATGGAGAAATTGCACCCGATTTAACTCCCAACTTACCCGGAACTACTTTTCTATTTTTATGGAATAATGGCGCAACAACAAAAAAGATTAAGAATCTTGAACCAGGAACTTATTCTGTTTCAGTTATTAGCAGCGTAGGATGCACCGAAACACGTTCGGCAACTATAACCGGGCCTACTGAAAATGTAACCTGCAATTTTAGTGTTACCAACCAAACAACTTGTGTGCCATGCAATGGTGCAATAATAAACGACAGCATCAATAAACCATATACTTATTTGTGGAGTGATGGCAGCACTAATGCAAGCCTACAAAATGCTTGTGCTGGCACGTATACTGTTACATCAACTGATATTTTTGGTTGTACATTAGAATGTAATTTTACCATTCTGGATCAAACACCATCTATTAGTTGCACCGCTTCGAACAGCGCAAATACTTTCTGCAACAGCAATTGCAATGGCACTGCCTCCGCATTGGCGAGCGGAGGTACTGCTTATACTTACTTATGGAATAATGGACAAACCAACGATGTTGCCACCGGCCTTTGCAGTGGAACGTATACTGTTACAGTTACCGATGCTTCCGGTTGCACGTCTTCGTGCCAAACCACATTAACAGACAATACCGATCAACCCGGATGTACGGTTCAAAAAACAGATGTGGTTTGTAAAGGTGCATCAGACGGCACAGCCACGGCTAATGTTAGCGGAGGCATTGCACCATTTGATTATTTATGGAGTAATGGAAATACGAATCAAACGGCAAATAGTTTGGCACCGGGTTCATATAGCGTAACCGTTACAGATTCGCATGGTTGTACTTCGCAATGTTCTGCCAACATAAGTGATGGCCCCGATTTATCTATTGCTATAAGTGGTACACCATCGCAATGCAACAGTTGTAACGGAACCACCACCACAACTTTAACAGGCGGTGTTGCTCCTGTAACTTATTTATGGAATAATGGCAATACAAATTCAAATCTTTCGGCTTTGTGTTCCGGCACATACACGATAGTGGCAACCGATGCAAATGGCTGCACTGTATCGGAAACAATTGTAATTATTGACCAATCTGAAACAATTTCGTGCAACATTTCAAAAACTAATGTTACATGTAATGGGGCACAAAACGGAACTGCATCGGTAAATGTTACTCAAGGTACCGCTCCATTCACTTACCTTTGGAGCAACGGCAAAACAACTTCAGGTATATCCGGCCTTGGTGTCGGAACGTTTACTGTTACTGTGAGCAATATAAACGGATGTTCATCATCTTGCCAGGTAATTATTACACAGCCGGTAAAAGTAGGATGCAACATTACCGTAGCAGCCAATGCACTATGTGGAGCGTGCACCGGTTCGTTGGTTGCCGATCAGCAAAACACTGTTGGTACAGTAACATTTTTATGGAGCAATGGCGCTACTACAAAAACAATAACTAATCTATGTGCCGGAACGTATACGGTTACCGTGAGCAGGACCAATGGCTGCTCCTCATCTTGTTCCGCTGTAGTTGGTAATACCCTTATTCCAATTACAATTTCTAAAACTATAGTGAATAACAATGCATGCAACAATACTTGTAATGGAAGCGTGAGTGTAACTGCAACGGGTGGAACATCATACACTTATTTATGGAGTAATGGCGCAACTACTGCCACTGCAGCGCAATTGTGTCAAGGTTTCTATACTGTTACTGTTACAGATATTAGTGGTTGTACAGGAACAACATCGGCCGAAGTAAAAGGAAAAACGACAAATGTTTTGGCTACTATCACTAATCAAACTATACCAAAATGCGGAACACCGTGTATAGGAAAATTGAAAGTTAATGGAAGCGGAGGTACACAATACTCATATATTTGGAGCACAAATCCTGCAAAAACAGCGCAAACCATTTCAAACATTTGCCCGGGAACGTATACTGTTACAGTTACTGATGTTTCGGGCTGCACAGCAACAGCGTCTATTCAATTATTCCCTTATGTTAATACGTTAAACTGCTCCGTATTGCCTACAATGAACACTTCCTGCAATTTAAATACATGTAATGGAACCGGGACACTTTCGGTAGCAAACGGCAGTGGCAATTACACTTATTTGTGGAATACTATTCCTGTTCAAACAACTTCAGTAGGAACGGGATTGTGCAGTGGATCGTATGTGGTTACTGTTACGGATATATCTTCAAACTGTACATCAAGTTGTTTAGCCAAACTCCAAGATATACCAAGCAGCATGATTTGTGGAGTGCAACAATTACAAAGTATAAGTTGTAATGGTGGGTCAAACGGATCAATAAAAGTGAATGTAACAAATCCGGGGCCTAATTTAGTTTATCTATGGAGCAACGGAGCAACTACCGCAACTGTTACCGGGCTTGCAAAAGGCACATACAGAGTTACCGTTACCGATGGCAATGGTTGTACAACAAGTTGCTCTAGAATAGTATCGGAGCCATCTGTACTAAAAGTAGTTGCAACTTCATCAAGTGCAAAATGCCTTCAACCATGCAATGGAAAAATTCAACTTGCTGTGTCCGGTGGTATAGCGCCTTATGTTTATGTCTGGAGCAATGGAAGCAACACCTCTAATAAAGATACAACGTTGTGTCCCGGTACGTATACTGTTACTGTTACTGACGCAAGGGGATGCACCAAATCGATTAGCGTGACAATTTCGAATGAGGCTTATGTTTGTACTACCTTCCTTTCAGGGAATAATCAGTCTTATTGGAACCCGGCACCAGGTGGCAATGCAGTTAGCAACTACCTCAACGCAAATTTCACAACTTTGTTTCCAACAGGCATTTTGCTGAAAGGTAGTTGCGGCACGGCAAAACAAATAACACTCACTACTGTTGCTGCTGTCAAAGAAATCCAAAAAGGTACCGGTGCGCCTACAACTATAACACAAAACTACAACAATCCACTTTTGTCTACACTCAACAATAGCCTTGCAGCAAATGTGACCACCTTATGGTTGAACATTAACTTTGATTTGGCCGATCCAAATTGGGCTCCTGCAAGTACTGTAAACTTTAAGGATTTGGTGGTGGATTCGGGGCCGTTAACCGGTTTAACAGTGGAACAAGTTTACCAGCAGGCAGTAAATGCACTTACAGGTTGTGGCAGTGTTTACACTAACTCCATTCTAAGAACGTACTGCTCACTTATAAATGCATCGTGGAACCTCGGCTCTAAAAACAATAATGTGCTCAAGTGTCCTGTAAATAATGGCTGTGGGGCCAAAGGAAATGGCATTCCGCTTATGGAAAATGACGAACTGCTATTTAATGTATTTCCAAATCCCAATGATGGTAATTTTGAGTTACAGTTTTTAGCCGAGAGTGGTTTTATGTATGAAATAACAATGTTTGAAAACAGTGGTCGTAAGGTGTTTGAAAAAAACGGCACATCTGTTACAGGTATCAATCACATAAATATTTTCAACGAAAATTTTGCAAAGGGATTTTATATTCTCGAGTTCAAAGTGGCAGGCGAAAAACGTGAACTAAAATTATTGATAGAATAATCTGACAGTTTACGACAATCGTAAAAAGTCTTACAAAATAAGAAAACGCTGCATTAATAAAATGCAGCGTTTTTTTATATTCAATTTTCCCATATTGCAACCATGATTTTACAAAAATACAATCACACTTATTTTACCACTATTCAAAGTTGGATAACTGATGGCGACTTTCTTTTTCAATTTGCCGGGCCCGATTGGGAATTTCCATTAACACAAAAGCAATTAGATAATTATATTGAACAGAACCCTCACAAACAATTATACATAGGCTTGCATGCTGAAAATACTCCTGTTGCTTTTGGAGAAATTATTTTTCAGGGGCACTACTCACCACGGCTGGGCCGATTGCTTGTTGGAGGCGCTGAAAATAGAGGGAAAGGTTATGGTCAAAAATTTATTCGATGTTTGATAAATGAATGTTCAATTGTATCGAACTTAAAAAAAATATTTCTTTATGTATTGGAAAAAAACTTGTTGGCAATAAACTGTTATTTAAAAGTCGGATTCGAAATTGACATTACATATAAAGGACATTTAACACACGATAATGTTGATCACAATGTGCTGCTTATGTACTTCAACACAAAATAAAAATGCAGTTTTAGTAATCAATCTACATCGTTCAAAAAACAACCTATATCAAATTGCTACAAAGAAATATCTCATTACTATATTTGCCGAAATAAAAGTATCATCAAAAATATTTTACCACATAAATTAAAGATTGGGCTCAATGCCCGTTTGCTCATCAGCAACAAACTCGATGGCATAGGAACATTTACACATGAATCGTTTAAATTACTAACGCAACAACATCCGGAAGTTACGTTTTACTTTTTTTTCGATCGCGATTTCGATCAGCAATTTATTTATGGCAAGAATGTAAAAGGAATTGTGGTGCCTTTGCCAACCCGTCATCCATATTTATTGTGGATATGGCTCAATATGATGTTGCCGTTTTATTTGAAAAAATATGAAATAGATTTATTCGTTTCACCCGATGGATTTTTACCAACCAATTGCAAAACAAAAACACTCGATATTATTCATGATTTAAATTTTTTCCACTTTCCGCAAAAAATACGTTGGGGTTGGGGCGAATTTTATAATAAACATTTTCCAAAGTATGCACAACAGGCAACACGAATTGCAACAGTTTCGGAATTCAGCAAAACAGATATTGCACAACAATACCAAATAGCCAAAAGCAAAATTGATGTGGTGTACAATGGCGCAAACGAAGGCTTTCAACCAATCACCGAAACAGAAATAACCTCGACAAGAAATAAATACTCGAATGGCCATCCCTATTTCTTCTTTGTTGGATCAATGTATGAACGCAAAAACATAAAACGTTTGCTGCAGGCTTTCGAACTTTTCAAAACTGAAACCAATAGCGATTTTAAATTATTGATTGCCGGACGGAAAATATGGTGGAGCAACGAAACAGAAGAAACATACAACAACAGTAAATTTAAAGAAGAAATGATTTTTACCGGCAGAGTTGATAATGTATCATTACACAAATTGATGGGCGCAGCTTTCGCTTTGGTTTATGTTTCGTTATTCGAAGGCTTTGGAATTCCCATTGTGGAAGCCATGCAATGTAGTGTGCCTGTTATTACCAGCAATTTAACCTCGATGCCCGAAGTGGCAGGCGATGCCGCATTGTGTGTAAATCCAAACAGAACAGAAGAAATTTGCCATGCAATGAAAACAATTGTTGACGATAAAAATTTATATCAATCGCTAAAAGAAAAGGGATTGGAACGCAGCAAACTTTTTACATGGCAACGCACAGCAGATTTAATTTGGCAATCGATAGAAAAAACGATAGCAACAAAATATACTAGGAGTAGTTAGGTTTTCGAATGAAAATATAACGTACTCTAAGTAATACCGAACAACTACAATAGTTTTTTTTTCAAAACCTCTGTTGTTTCGGTATAGTTTAACAGCTAATCTCTTTTGTTCTTAAAAAACGTTTTTAATAAATCACTACATTCATTTTCGAACAAGCCATATTCAATAGATGTTTTGGGGTGCAATATATTTTTCTGCAAATTCGAAAAGCCTCTCTTTGTGTCGCGGGCACCACACACAATGCGCGATACCTGTGTCCAATAAGCAGCACCGGCACACATTACGCAAGGCTCAAGGGTTACGTACAATGTGCATTGTTCCAAACTTTTTCCTCCCATATAATTTGTAGCTGCGGTAAAGGCTTGCATTTCGGCATGCGCTGTGGGGTCTTGCAAACGTTCGCATAAATTGTGACCACGACCAATAATTTTATTTTGTGAAACTATCACCGCACCTACCGGTACTTCATCGGCATCGAATGCTTTTTGAGCTTCACGCAATGCCTGTTGCATAAAGTGTTCATCGGTAAACATTATTGCTTCAATACTTTAATGGTTTGTGGTTTCATACCTTTGGTATTTACCTGTAAATAATAAACCCCTCTCTTCATAACAGCAGCAACAGCATTTAACCTCAGGGTATTTTTTCCTTCGTTGAGTACTACACTACCATTATTATAAATCATTGAGCCATTAATGTCATACACTTTTATGGCCGACAATATATTTGCCGGTGCGTATATACTTACAGTTAATTGTTCGTGAACAGGATTGGGGTTTACATTCACCACCAAACTTTGTGGCAAGTTATAATTCGTTTGTAAGCCCGACATAGTGTTTAGATCGAGCGAATACATGCTACGTCCATATGTTGCCGCCACCAGTTTATGTGTAGGGTAATGTAACCGCAAATCGGTTACTGGTGCTAAAGGCAAGCCTGCACCAAGCAGCGACCAATTTGTAACGGTGGCTATATGCGAAAAATAAACTCCTATATCGGTACCAACGTATATAGTGTTAGTTAATGTGTCAACTATCAAATCGTTTACAGGCACATCGGGCAGGTTGCCACCAATATCAATCCATGTTTGTCCGCCATTATCGGAGTGGTACACATGACTCATATTATCGTGATAGCGGTATCCCGACAGCGATACATACACATCCATGGCATTGCGCGGATCGGCTGCCACACGCGTTACCCATCGCAATGGCAACCCTGCCGACACATCGGTCCACGACTGTCCTTCATCGGTAGTCATTTGCACATTGCCATCATCGGTACCTACGTATATCACATTGGTATCGCTTGCTGCTACATCAACTGTTGTGATAGTAGCATACACAATAGGATATTGCGAAGGGCCAATTCCTTTAGTTAAATCGGGGCTTATCTCAAACCAATTAAATCCTTGGTCGTGCGATTTGTATAAATGATTTGCCCCTATATACATCGATTGCGAATTGTGAGGGTTAAAAATAAAAGGTGTATTCCAGTTAAATTTATGATTAGGATCTACACCCGTCAACCCTGTGCTGATACCGGCATACTGCGACTCGGCAATCCAACTTCCGGGATTGTTGGGATCTACCAACACCACAAAGCCATCGCCACCCCATATCGAAAACCAATCATTGGTATTGCCTGTAAGTGTTGTTATAACGCCATTGTCTTGCGTGCCACCATAATATTGGTTTGGTTGCGACTCGTCAACCTCGCAAGTGTAAAACTGCATTACCGGCAATGTTTCATTGTGTATCCATTGATTGCCACCATTTGTCGATTTATAAAATCCTCCATCGTTGCCCAGTAAAACCAAATTAGGATTTGATGGATGAATATAAACTTCGTGTTGATCGACATGCGTTACACCCGATGTTAAATTATTCCAACTATTACCGCCATCTGTTGTTTTCCAGGTATCGAAGTCTATTACATAAACGGTATTCTGATTGGTAGGGTCAACTTTTATGCGGCCATACCAGTAACTGTTTCCGGCAAAGCCAAGATTGGTTGTAACATTAGTCCATGTATCGCCATTATTTGTCGATTTGTAAACGCCAATTGCAGCACCAAAATCATTCATCACTTCGGCATATAAAACCGAAGGATTGGATTGCGAAATAGAAATTCCAATACGACCCAATAAACCAAGTGATGAAAACGGATTGGTAAGTTTATTCCATGTGGTACCACCATCGTACGAACGATAAATTCCAGAAGACGGGCCACCATAATTTCTGCGATCGGGTCTACGTACTCTTGTCCACATACATGCAAAAAGTGTATCGGTATTTACAGGATGCATCACCACTTCAATTGCCCCTGTGGAATCATCGGTGTTTAATACATTGGTCCAAGTTGCACCGCCATCGAGGGTGCGGTACACTCCGCGGTCGGGCGTATCGCCAAACAAATCGCCCATGGTTGCAGCAAATACACGATCGGGATTTTGTGGATCGATAACGATGCGGCCGGTATTGCGCGTAAGCTCAAGTCCAACGCTTGTCCATGTGGCACCGGCATCGGTCGATTTGTAAATGCCTGCACCATCGTACGTAAGCGAACCACCACCGGCATTGGCCTCACCGGTACCAACATAAATTATATTTGGGTCGCTGGGCGCAATTGCAATATCGCCTATTGATAAACTGGCATTGCCATCGAAAATGGGCGCCCATGTATTGCCGGCATCTACCGATTTAAAAACCCCACCCGAAGCCGCACCCAAATACATCGTAGTAGTGCTGGATGCATGCATTTCTACATCTGTTAAACGCCCGCCTGTATTTATGGAACCCGCCAATTGCCATACACTTGCACCATTTTGTTTTGTGGTACTCAGTTGCTTTAGTTGGGTATTTACACTTTTGCGATAGCCTTCGTAATCGAGCTTGGCATAGGGAAACATGCGTTGATTGAGAAACCAATCGTTTGCTTCTTCGGATTTTTCATTTTTGCTTTCAACTTTTATTGATGTGTTATTACATGATAACAACATGCAACAAAATATCATCGAAATAAAAATCTAAAATGGATTTTTACTTTTTATAAAATTGCTCATTGGTTTCAATGTTTTATTCATTGTGTTTTTCATTGTGTAAAAAATATTTGCGCTAAAATAAAGATAACATTTTATAAATCAACATGGATGATGTAACCAAATGGTAACAAAACAAAATTCATTGGCATTAATATTTTCCACTCCACTTGCTCATATTATTTAATCTTTTAATTTTGTGCGCCAGTTCATTCATTAGCAAGCACATTTTTATAAAAACAACGCCCGTTGATACTCTGCACCCGAGGCAGTAAAGTGATTGATAATCTTTTTTTATGAACAAGTTATATTTGTTTAATCATTTAATAAAAAGTAAAATGTACCAACATCATTCAACAATTGAAAAGCAACAGCAGCTTGCAGGTTCAAAACAATTAATTAGTTTATCGCGCGCGGAGAGAGAGAGAGAGAGAGAGAGAGAGACGACCTTTATTTAGAATTATTTTAATAATGATATTTCTAAATTTACACAACATGGCATATTCACAATTTGCACAAACCACTATCCCCAATCAGGTAATTACCAATCCTGCTGTTGCCCAAAGTGTGGTTAATACCGGTTGCGATGCCAGAGCCTATAGTTGTGACCCGTTAATGGATGAATTTAGAGCCTATGTATGGGATGGCACTTCGCCTACTTTACTGGTGCAATATGCAAATCAAAATGCAGTGCAATTTGAAACAGCAATAGCATTGCCTATAACAGCCACCGACCCCGATGTGTGCCTTGTATATAACACTGCGGCAAATAGTTTCCCCATTCACAATGGGTTTCCTGCAGCCTTTGTTGTTTTTAAAGACAACGGTAATGTATATTTGAATATATATAGCGCAGCGGCACAATCTATATTTACATGTAATACAAGCCCCGGTTTTGTGTTGTTCAGCTCTACTTTATTGGGCGCTGTAACTAACAATACTGCAATAAATATTGATAGTGACAGACGCAATAGGTATGCGGCTGTTTGGGATGATAATGGTCTACTTAAATCACGCGCTGGGCGTGTAAATGCAAATGGAAATGTAACTTATGGCACTACGGTTACCATCCCTTTAGTTGGCACCCCAACAACGGCATCGATGCCCGATGTGGCAATATTTAACCCACTTAATAATGCCGGTCAAGCAGAAGTAATGTATACTTATGAAGGGAAAAAAGCCGGTGACGATTATGTAGTGGTACAACGTGAAAAATTAAATTCTATAATTAATAATAATGGCATCACAGGTACAGTTGAGCGCGAAGAAAATTTTGGCCAATTGGAAGTAAAATGGCCACGCATAACCGCAAGCAGACCTGTATTAGCTAATGACTTTCCTACTCAATTATTTACTAAAGGTGCTTGGTTTGTATGTTACGAATTGCATGATGTACAAAACGATTTGAACGATATTGGGGCTTTTTCCAGTATTTATGACTCCGAAATTATTCCTAATGTTACTGAGCAGTTACCAGTTGTTTATACGAATCTATCGCTTATAAATGCTCCAGGCAAAATAAACAACTCTAATGGATTAGGCGAAGACAATCTTAGGCCAGCATGCACATTCGACCAAGGCTTGCCATGTATTCATCCACCCGATTTGAAGCACGATTGTCATAGTAACATTACCTTAGCCTGGACACACTTAAATGCAAACGGCAAGCAAAAAGTAATTATGTTATATGTTGATCCTATAGATGCATCCATTCAATTGAACCCTGTTGCAATAGACCCTAATATGAATTTTAATTTCACGGGTGCATTTTCAACTTACCAAAATTATTTGTATAATGAGGTGTCCATTGTTAACATATTTAGCGGATTAGAATCCACCATATCTGTTGCTGGTGAACAAACCGGACGCATGGCCTTTTTGTGGGGCGATAATATAGCCAACCGTATGTTGTATAAAATACGTGTACAAGGGCAAGGCCCAAGGTTAGGTTTTGACACAATGGAGCAAAACAACTTACAAAACACTACCACTTGGCAATTATTTGTAGAAGCAGCAGGTTCCAATATCTACAATTACACATTTTATGATAATATAGGCCGACAAGTAGGCTTAGCAAATATTGAAGCAAGTAATGTGGATGCCTTTTATTTTGCCCGACATATTACCAACGGTAACAATATACGTATAATAAAATAATTATTTATTAACCAAACCCCCTAATTTAGCACCTCAATAAGTTAGGGGGTTTTAATATTTTATGCAATGAAAAATATTATTGTTTTTTTATTTCTTTGTTTTGTTCTTGTAAATATAGGCACTGCACAACCCACCATTTTTTACCCTAACATCATTTGGCAAAAAGGGTATGGTGGAAATGGTGGTGAAAAAAATCATCTTAATTTTAAAAAAAGTATTTTGAAAGCAGGTAACGATATTTATTTGGTAGCACGCACAGCCAGTGATTCCAGTGGCAATATAACAACTAATATGTGTACCTATTTAGGTAGTAATAGTGCCAATACTTTACTGCTAAAAATAGATACAATGGGAAACATCACTTCGCAGTCACGGTTTGGAATTTGGAAAATGCCGGCATTTTATGGCACTTCGTCAAGTTTCGAGTATTTCGATATAGGTAAATTAAATAATGATAAAATAGTATACCTTAACGGAACCAAGTCAGGCATTGGGTGCTCACAAACCAAATTTATGCACGATACGTTGGAAGTAGGCAACCAAGTCGTGTGGGCCGATGGCTGGGTAGTTTATACCGATCGAAATTTGGTGCAAACTGGAGATAGCATGTATGGTTCGTATAGTTGGGACGATGCAGAATCATTTATCCAAAAAGGAGAAAATGTTTTTATTGCAGGGGCTACAGATGCCGATAGTTCGGGCGATATTACAACGCATCCTTTCAATATAATAAATGCGTACAATAGTGATTTATATATTATACAATTCGATACCATGATGAATAAAATTGCCGATTGCAGATTGGGAGGCGATAGTTCGGAGTTTAGATTTATATTTGGCGATAATGGGAACGAACCTCGACTGTTATGGATGGCACAAACAATATCCAATGTTGGGTTTGATATAACCGAACCTTCGCGTGGCGGCACGGATATATGGGCAGGGCTTAGTTACGCAAATTGTAATATTGTTTGGCAAAAAAGAGTGGGGTCGACAGTTGGGGAGAGACCTATTCGCCTTTTTAGAAATAATACTGATGGCGGGTATGATATATTCGCACAAAATGCATGCGATACTATGGCATTTGAACATCAATCGGTGACTAATGGATATGATGATTTTTGGCTTGTGAAGCTTGATAGTATGGGCAATTACCTTTGGGATATGTCAATAGGAGGCCACGGTTCGGATGGGCTTGTTGATGTGTGCCGAAGTAAGGATGGAGGCTATATATTATTAGGAACAAGCAATTCCGATTCGGGTTATTATAAATCGAGCAATGCCATTAACGGTACCGATGATTATTGGGTAATAAAACTTGATAGCAATTACAATAAGGTTTGGGATGTGACATTAGGCGGAAGTTCTATTGAAGATGCAGCAGGTATTATTGAATTGGATGATGGTAGTTATATTGTTTCAGGCGAATCGGTCTCAGATACTGGTTACAATAAAACTGTACCATTATTTGCGCCTTTTGCACCTCAATTGTGGGTATTGCGTTTCAAGGTTGATAGTTTATTTGCAGCGGGTGGTGTGCAGATATTAGATTTGCCGCCTTTGCAGTTATTTCCTAATCCTGCACAGGGTATCCTCAATATTTGTGGCTTACCTGTGCCGCTTACACAAGCCAAAATAATATTTACAGATGCGCTTGGCCGCGAAGTAAAAAGAATGCATGCTGCAGTTAACGGTGGATGTATACGTAGTATAAATGTAAGCGATTTGCCTTCGGGGTTTTATTCGGCCTTTGTTGATAGCGGAGGTTATGTTTTTAAAGGAAGGTTTGTGAAGTAAATAGAATGCGATAATTTTATTAATAACGCCTAAAGTGATTGGAATTATTGTTAATGCTGATAATTATTTATTAACCAAACCCCTAATTTAGCACCTCAATAAGTTAGGGGGTTTTAATATTTTATGTAATGAAAAAAATTATTGGTCTTATATTAATATGTGGAATATCAGTTAATATAGTTCATGCACAATCTACAATATATTACCCTAACATTATTTGGCAAAAGGGCTACGGAGGATATGGTGGAGAAGACAATCATAATAACTTTAAAAGCACCATGTTGAAAGTAGATAACGATATTTATTTAACATGGAATACGGGTACCGATTCGAGCGGGAATATTACAACACATAGATGTTTTTATCCTGGGGGCATTTGGAGTAGCCCTAATTCGATACTATTTAAAATAGATACCTCAGGAAGTATAACTGCACAATCACGATTTAGCGTAGGCCGGGTGCCTCAACTGTATAATAATACCTCGAAATATGTATACAATGATATTGCCGTTTTAAATGATGATAGAATATTGATACTTACCGAAAACAAATCGGGAATTGGGTGCTCGCAAACAAAATTTATGCACGATACTTTCGAAGTTGGCAATCAAGTGCTGAAACCCGATGCTTGGGTAATATACTACGACCGCAATTTGGTACAAACTGGTGATAGCATGTATGGTTCGTATAGCTGGGACGATGCAGAATCATTTATCCAAAAAGGAGAAAATGTTTTTATTGCTGGGGCTACAGATGCCGATAGTTCGGGCGATATTACAACGCATCCTTTCAATATAATAAATGCGTACAATAGCGATTTATATATTATGCAATTCGATACCATGATGAATAAAATAAACGATTGTCGCTTAGGCGGGGATAGTGCGGAATTTAGATTTATATTTGGTGATAATGGTGCCGACTCACGACTATTATGGATGGCGCAAACAAATTCAAATGTTGGGTACGATATTACAGAACCTTCGCGCGGCAAGTTGGATATATGGGCCGGCCTGAGCAATAACAATTGTAATATTGTTTGGCAAAAAAGAGTTGGTTCAACTTCTTTAGATATTCCAATACGAATATTTAGAAACAACAACGATGGTGGATATGATATATTTGCAAACACTTTATGTGATACTGCTGC
Source organism: Bacteroidota bacterium (assembly GCA_016717325.1). Lineage (GTDB taxonomy): Bacteria > Bacteroidota > Bacteroidia > AKYH767-A > OLB10 > JADKFV01. Next base: position 207,323 of record JADKFV010000007.1, read on the forward strand.
CTTCGAACATCAATCAATATCAAACGGATTATATGATTTTTGGCTGGTAAAGTTGGATAGCATTGGCAATTATCTTTGGGATATGTCGATAGGGGGCAACGGTACGGATCAGTTATCTGATGTGTGCCGCAGTAATGACGGTGGTTATGTATTATTGGGAACAAGTAATTCTGATTCGGGATTTTATAAATCGAGCAATGCCATTAACGGTACCGATGATTATTGGGTAGTAAAACTCGATAGCAATTACAATAAAATGTGGGATGTTACCATAGGTGGTGATTATGTTGAAGAAGCGAGTGGTATTGATGCGTTGGATGATGGTAGCTATGTTGTTTCTGGAGTATCGGGTTCGGACACAGGCTACTACAAAACAGTTCAATTGTTCGATAGTATACCACCATATAGTACACCACAAATTTGGGTATTGCGTTTCAAGGTTGATAGTTTGTATGCGGCAGGTGGTGTGCAGTTATTGGATTTACCGCCTTTGCAATTATTTCCTAATCCTGCACAGGGTATCCTCAATATTTGTGGCTTACCTATGCCGCTTACACAAGCCAAAATAATATTTACAGATGCGCTTGGCCGTGAAGTAAAAAAAACGAATACTGTTGTTAACGGTGGATGTATACGTAGTATAAATGTAAGCGATTTGCCTTCGGGGTTTTATTCGGCCTTTGTTGATAGTGGAGGCTATGTTTTTAAAGGGAGGTTTGTGAAGTAATAATTTGCATTAGTTAGTTTATCTTAATATAGCCGTTTTAAAGGCTGGATTCAAAACAATATTCCACATCAATCGTTATCTTTGGAGGCCAAAAATAAAAAGGCAAAATCAATAATGATGAGTACAAAATATTGTAATGATATGGGCGCGTATAGCCGCTATGTAACGCGCGAAGTAACAATAGGCAATCTTACTTTGGGTGGCAACAATCCTATACGTGTGCAAAGCATGACCACTACCGATACTATGGATACCATAAAAACGGTAGAGCAATCTATACGCATGATAGATGCAGGTTGCGAGCTTGTACGTATAACTGCACCCAGTATAAACGAGGCAAAAAATCTGCAAAATATAAAAGATGAATTGCGCCAGCGCGGATACAATACGCCTCTTGTTGCTGATATTCATTTTACTCCCAACGCTGCTGAAATGGCTGCACGCATAGTAGAGAAGGTGCGTGTAAATCCGGGCAACTATGCCGATAAGAAAAAATTTGAACAGATAGATTATTCGAACGAAGGATACGATGCCGAGTTGGAACGCATACGCAATCGGTTTGTACCGCTGATAAAAATTTGTAAAGAGTATGGCACTGCCATGCGCATTGGCACCAATCATGGCTCGCTGAGTGATCGTATCATGAGTCGCTATGGCGATACACCACTTGGTATGGTAGAATCGGCATTGGAGTTTTTGCGCATTTGCGAAGCCGAAAATTACTACAGCATTGTGCTGAGTATGAAGGCCAGCAATCCACAAGTAATGGTGCAAGCGTATCGTATGTTGATTGAAAAAATGGAAATCGAAAAAATGAATTACCCCTTGCACCTTGGCGTAACCGAAGCAGGCGATGGCGAAGACGGGCGCATAAAATCGGCAGTGGGAATTGGCACCTTGCTCGAAGATGGCATAGGCGATACGGTGCGTGTGTCGCTTACCGAAGATCCGGAATTTGAAATTCCTGTTGCGCTTGCACTGGTAAACAGATATACCAATCGCGCAAAAAATAATGATGCGAAGATTATTGTCGATGCCTTACACTTGCCTTACTCGCCACTCGAATATAACAAACGTCAAACCACAGAAGTAGTGAATGTAGGAGGCCACAATGTGCCGCGTGTTGTTTTAGATTTAAGTTTTGCAAAAAATATTTCGCAAGCGCTATTGCATAGCGGAGGATACAATTATTCGGTGCCATTAGATAAATGGAATATTACCGATCAGGCATGCGATTTTATTTTTGCCGGTGACAATGTTATCGATTTCGAAATTCCCGGAACGCTGAGCGTGATATACAACTACAATACATGGCTTGCTCATAAGCACAAGGCACGCTCGTTTCCGTTGATGCACTTTGAACAATGGAATGACTATAATGAATGGCACTCAACACAAAACTTTGTTTTAATCACTGCCGAACAATTTGCTGCAGTTGATATTAATTCATTCAAACAACAAATTGAAAAACATAAAATTGTGCTGGTAGTGCAAACAAATAATGAACATGCCATGGCAACTATCCGTATTACATTTATTGGTTTAATGAACAATGGTATACAGCTACCGTTAATCATTAAAAGGCAATATGCAGTTGACGAGCCATCAACATACCAGCTACACAGCGCTACCGATTGTGGTGCTTTATTTACCGATGGCATGGGCGATGGTATTTGGCTCACTGTTGCAAGTGATGATGCGGACAGGGATGCCAACATGCGGACAAAAATAAGCCCGTCATTTATCAACTCTACATCGTTTGGAATATTACAGGCTACGCGCACGCGCATATCAAAAACCGATTATATAAGTTGCCCATCGTGTGGCCGTACACTGTTCGATTTGCAGGATACAACAGCCCGTATACGTGCCCGCACTGCGCATTTGAAAGGATTGAAAATTGGCATAATGGGTTGCATTGTAAATGGCCCGGGTGAAATGGCCGATGCCGATTATGGATATGTGGGAGTAGGTGTAGGAAAAATAACTTTGTACAAAGGCAAAGAAGTAGTAGAACGAAACATAGATGAAGAACAAGCCGTGGATGCGCTCATCAATTTAATAAAACAACATGGCGACTGGAAAGAAGAAAAAGCCATTGAGGAGTTGTTGTAGATAAAAGTTATATGCGCAATTGCGATTTTCAAATTATGACATTACAAACTTTTTCGGTTAAAGCCAAATGCAAATTATCTAATCCGCCCGATAAATCGGACGGCAATGAATGCTGACGCGAAAAAAAACTTGGTGCCTTTGGGTCTTTGTGGCAAAGTAATATTTGAATTCTATTCGATGTTCATTCTTGCATTCCCCGACAATGCGGTCGGGGCAGGCGTGGCTAGAAAATTTTCGGCTAAAGCCAAATGCAAATTATCTAATCCGCCCGATAAATCGGACGGCAATGAATGCTGACGCGAAAAAAAACTTGGTGCCTTTGGGTCTTTGTGGCAAAATAATATTTGAATTTATTCGCAATTCATTCTTGCATTCCCCGACACTGCGGTCGGGGCAGGCGTGGCTAGAAAATTTTCGGCTAAAGCCAAATGCAAATTATCTAATCCGCCCTATAAATCGGACGGCAATGAATGCTGACGCGAAAAAAAACTTAGTGCCTTTGGGTCTTTGTGGCAAAATAATATTTGAATTGTATTCGATGTTCATTCGTGCATTCCCCGACACTGCGGTCGGGGCAGGCGTGGCAGAAGACATTTGTATTTTATTGGGAATTCATTCGTGCATTCCCCGACACTGCGGTCGGGGCAGGCGTGGCAAAAGACATTTGTATTAATGGAAACTACCCCATGTTATGGTACACACTATTCACGTCTTCGTCTTCTTCTATTTTTTCTATTAGGGTATGTATTTCCGTTTCTTGTTCTTCGGTAAGTTCAACAACGTTTAATGGCTCGCGCACAAGTTCGGCACTCGATGTTTCTATGCCTTTGTCCTCGAGGGCTTTTGACATTTTACCAAAATCTTCGAATGACGAGTAAATAAAAACATTGCCATCGTCTTCCATAATTTCTATCAAACCAAAGTCGATAAGTTCGAGTTCGAGTTCTTCGAGGTCGTGGTTATTTTTTGGAAATTTAAAAAGCCCTTTACGCTCAAATAAAAACGAAACCGAACCCGAAGTACTTAATGTGCCATTGCCACGGTTGAGGTGCATGCGCATGTTTGCAACTGTGCGTGTGGTATTATCGGTAGCAGTTTCTATCAAAAGTGCAACACCATAAGGGGCAAATGCCTCGTACAATACTTCTTCGTAATCTTTCACATCTTTATTGAACGATCGCTTTATGGCAGCCTCTACGCGGTCCTTTGGCATGCCGCAACCTTTGGCATTTTGCATGGCCTGCTTCAGGCGTAAATTATTTTGTGGCAATGGCCCGGCAATTTTTACTGCTATGGCAATTTCTTTTCCTATACGCGTAAACATTTTGCTCAACTTGGCATTGCGCGCAAATATTTTATGCTTGCGTTTTTCAAATACACGACCCATTTCTACTTTTTTTGTAAATTGATTTTGTGTTGCAAAGGTAATTTATTTTTGAATTGTTGATTGGCAATTTTATGGCTTTTTACATCACAAAATCATGACGGGTTTCTAAAACCCGTCATGATTAAATTTGGCGAAAGCCACTACCATACAAATTATTGTTTACATTTACCCATCCCAACAAAATAAAAAACACCACCACAATGAAACAAAAACTACTCTCCACATTTATTTTTTTACTCACAACTTTTTTTTGCTATGCACAGTATGATATTGAATGGCAGAGGACGATTGGGGGAGACTTTCATGATGAATTGGACAAAATTATTAGCACCAATGATGGTGGTTACATTTTAGGCGGGCGTTCAACTTCTAATATTTCAAAAGATAAAACAGAAAATTGTAATGGCTATGACGACTATTGGATAGTAAAAATTGATAGTCTTGGTAGTATTATGTGGCAAAACACAATTGGCGGTTCTAAATATGATAGATTAACAGAAGCAGTTCAAACCACTGATGGTGGGTTTCTAATAGGAGGTTTTTCACACTCAGGTATATCTGGAGATAAGAATGAAGATAGCCTTGGTTATTCAGACATTTGGATTTTAAAACTTGACCATGTTGGAAATATTATTTGGCAAAATACAATTGGTGGCAAGGGAACAGATGTGCTTCAAGAAATTGCCTTAACTCCTGATGGAGGATTTTTGTTGGGAACATACTCTGATTCTGACATTTCTGATGATAAAGCCGAAAACAGTATTAATTCTTCTTTTGATTTTTGGATTATAAAAATTGATAGCCTTGGAGCCATAATATGGGAAAACACTTTAGGGGGTAGTGATAATGATTATTTTACATGCATGATTTCAACCAATGATGCAAGTTTTATTCTAGCAGGGACTTCATATTCTGACATTTCTGGAGATAAGAACCAAAACTCTAAAGGGTCCGATGATTTTTGGATTATAAAAATTGACAGTCTCGGAAATATTATTTGGCAGAATACCATTGGAGGCAATACTAATGATCGTCCATATTCAATAACAAATTCTGTTGGTGGTGGTTTTGTTTTGGCTGGTTGGTCAAACTCAAATATTTCAAGTGACAAGTTGGAAAACAACATTGGTGGTGAAGATTTCTGGGTAGTGAAAATTGATAGTTTAGGTGGAATTGTTTGGGAAAATACCTTAGGAGGAAATATGGGAGATGCGGCTTATTGTGTCTTGCAGACTTCTGATGGAGGTTATATCATAGATGGGATATCTACATCCAATATATCAGTAGATAAATCAGAAAATTCGAAAGGGATTTGGGATACTTGGATTATTAAATTGGATAGTCTAGGCATAATAAAATGGCAAAAAACTATTGGGGGTGATAATCTCGATTATTCTTTTTCGGTAGTCGCAACCAATGATGGAGGATATCTATTTGGCGGATTTACTGGCTCTAACACATCTGGAAATATTATTACCAATTCAAATGGGTACTATGATTATTGGATTGCAAAGCTATCGCCTTCTTCAAATTTAAGCGGAAAAGTATATGCAGACATAAACCAAAATAATATTCAGGATAGCAGCGAGGCAAATATTTCTGGAATAAAAATTACAGAAGCAAATACTGGGCGATATTCTTTTTCTCAATCGGATGGCTCCTATTTCATAGGAGTTTTTGATACCGGTAGTTTTGTGGTGAGTCCAGCGCAAATAAATTATTACACACCTAATCCAACCACGCATACTGCCACTTTCACTGCTATGCAACAAATAGATTCGTTAAATGATTTTGCATACCAGCCAACAACTATTGCTAATGATTTGTATATTAGTATTCATCCACTATCGCCTTTTCGTAGTGGGTTTAACGCCACTTACAATATACATTACAAAAATATAGGTACCACTGTTTTATCTCCCACTATTTATTTTTTCAATGATGCTAAAGTTGATTTTGTTTCATCAAATGTGTTGCCTGATAATATTTATGCCGATTCTGTAATTTGGAGTTTGCCCGCACTATCTCCATATGGTGAGGGTGATATTACTGTAACCGTATACGTTCATCAAGGTTTACAAATTGGCACATTGATAAATTCAAGTGCAAAAATATTTCCTTTTGTAAATGACTATGATATTGCAAACAATAATGCAAGTTGGGAGGTAACAACAATTGGTTCCTTCGACCCTAATGAAATAATTGTAAACAAAGATTCGGTTTCAATTTTCGATTTAAAACCTGTGCCGCCCTATTTGGAGTATGTTATTTATTTTCAAAATACGGGTAATGATACAGCCTTTAATGTGAAAGTGGAAAATATTATTCCCAAGAAATTGAATCTTGCATCGTTCGAATATGTGTCTTCGTCCATGCCCGCAAATATAAGCCTCAACAGCGAAAGCCGTTTGGCTACTTTTGAATTTCCAAATATACAATTGCCAGATAGCAATGTGGATGAACAAGGCAGTCATGGCTATGTGCGTTATCGTATAAAGCCAAATAAAACGTTGCAAGTAGGAGCTGAAATTTTAAGCGAGGCATCTATTTATTTTGATTTTAATGCTCCGGTGATTACAAATAAAGCAAGCACAATAATTTATTCTGCTTTCGCAAATATTGGTACTGCAATAAGTGGCACACAAACTTTATGTAACGATACCAATGCTGTATTCAACTACAAAACAACTGATAATATTGGCAACACTTATTCGTGGAATGTGATTGGTGGAAAAATAATTTCCGGACAAGGCACAAGTGCGATAAATGTAAAATGGCTTGCGGCAGGCACATGGCAAATATCACTAACCGAATGTGACACAGCTTTGCAGGCTTGCGATACGAGTTCGTTTTATGTAACAGTTAATCCATTGTATAATGTAATTGCCTCCGCAAGCATTTGCACAGGCGATAGCATTTATCTCGCCAACAACTGGCAAACACAATCGGGCATTTATAACGATACATTGCAAAGCACTCAAGGTTGTGATTCTGTGGTGCAAACTGCGCTCACTATAAATCCAGCCAAAACGTATACTGACACAGTTAACATTGTACAAGGTGATAGCACATTTGCCGGTGGCATGTGGCAAACTCAAAGCGGAATCTATTACGATTCGTTAACAACTCAATTTGGTTGCGATAGTTTGGTGACAACAGTGCTCAATGTATTTACATCTATCAATGCCATCACATCCCAAAATAATATTTTGACTGTGCGGCCAAATCCGGCACAAAATATATTGGAGGTAACTGTGAATTTGCCAATGTTTGTGTCGCCACAAACATTCGGGACACAAACCATAGCGCCACAAACCTTGGCGTCCAAGGAAATTATTTTTCAATTGTTTGACATACACGGCAAAATAAATCTCACTGCAACGCTCACACCAAACCAAAAACACTTGATTGACATTTCAACTTTTGAAAATGGAATTTATATAGCGCGGGCAGAATACAAAGGCAAGCGATATGAAAAGAAAGTTATTAAAAACTAAATCTTAGACCCACATACTTTTATAAAAATTAAAAACACCACCACAATGAAACTAAAACTACTCTCCACATTTATTTTTTTACTCACAACTTTTTTTTGCAATGCACAAAACACCCAATACGATATTCAATGGCAAAATACTATTGGGGGGAGTAATACTGACGTTTTATTTTCGATTGTTCCTACGCTTGAAGGAGGTTATATTTTAGGTGGATATTCACATTCTGATATCTCAGGTGACAAAACTGAAAATACTAATGGAGGTTTTGATTATTGGGTAGTAAAAATAGATTCCATTGGAAATATTGTCTGGCAAAATACCATTGGGGGAAATCAGTATGATTATTTAACTTCCATAGCTCCTTCGTCTGATGGGGGTTATGTTTTGGGAGGTAGGTCTCAGTCAGATATTACTGGCGATAAAACAGAATATTGTATTGGTTATCGGGATTATTGGATTGTTAAAATTGATAGCGTAGGTAATATTGTCTGGCAAAATACTATCGGGGGAAGTAGTAATGATGAGTTAAATTGCGTCTGCCCCTCACTTGATGGAGGTTATCTTTTAGGCGGATGGTCTGAATCTGACATTTCAGGCGACAAAACAGAAAATAGCAATGGTGTTGATGATTATTGGGTAGTAAAAATTGACAGCCTTGGTGCTATTGTATGGCAAAATACCATTGGGGGTAGTAGCTCTGACAAGTTGAATTGCATCACCTCCTCACCTGATGGAGGTTTTGTTTTGGGAGGATATTCAGATTCATATATTTCAAATGACAAAACAGAAAATAGCAATGGAGGTTACGATTATTGGGTAGTAAAAATAGATAGCGTTGGTAATATTGTTTGGCAAAATACCATTGGGGGCGGTACCAATGATCTCCTGTATTCCGTTACCCCCTCACCTGATGCAGGTTATGTTTTGGGGGGGTATTCATACTCAAATATTTCTGGTGACAAAACGGAAAATAATAATGGACAATCCGATTATTGGGTTGTAAAAATTGATAGCATTGGTAATATTATTTGGCAGAATACTATTGGTGGGAGTGTAGCCCAAGTGTTTACTACCATTTCGCACGCGCCTTATGGGGGTTATGTTTTGGGTGGATGGTCAGCCTCAAACATTTCTGGTGACAAAACGGAAAATAATAATGGAGGACTCGATTATTGGGTAGTAACAATTGATAGCGGTGGTAATATCGTTTTTCAAAATACCATTGGGGGAATTGATGAAGATATTTTAAATTCTATTGCCCCATCTACCGATGGAGGTTATGTTTTGGGAGGATATTCACGCTCAAACATTTCTGGTGACAAAACTGAAAATAGTGATATCGATTATTGGGTAGTAAAACTATCCCCTTCAAGCCGCATAACAGGGAAATTATTTGCAGATGTGAATCAAAATAATTTGCAAGATAGTGGCGAGGTAAATATTGTTGGTGTAAAAATAACGGAAGCAAGTACTGGGCGATACGCTTTTTCTCAATGGGATGGTTCCTACTTCATAGGAGTTTTTGATACTGGTAGTTTTGTGGTGAGTCCATCTCAAATAAGTTATTATACTCCTAATCCAACCATGCATACTGCTACTTTCACTGCTGTCCAACAAATAGATTCGTTAAATGATTTTGCTTTTCAACCAATATCAAATATTAATGATTTATACATCAGCATACATCCGCTTTCGCCTTTCCGCAGCGGGTTTACGGCTACTTACAATATTCATTACAAAAATATTGGTACAACAGTTTTGTCGCCAACTATTTATTTTTTCAATGATGCTAAAGTTGATTTTGTTTCATCAAATGTGTTGCCCGATAATGTATATGCAGATTCTGTAATTTGGAATTTACCGGCACTCGCTCCTTTTGGTGAGGGTGATATTACTGTAACTGTATACGTTCATCAAGGTTTGCAAATTGGCACATTGATAAATTCGAGTGCAAAAATATTTCCTTTTGCAAACGATTATGATATTGCAAACAATAGTGCAAGTTGGGAGGTAACCACAATTGGTTCCTTCGACCCTAATGAAATAATTGTAAACAAAGATTCGGTTTCAATTTTCGATTTAAAACCTGTGCCGCCCTATTTAGAGTATGTAATTTATTTTCAAAACACCGGCAACGATACAGCCTTTAATGTAAAAGTGGAAAATATTATTCCCAAGAAATTAAACCTTGCAACATTCGAGTATGTGTCTTCGTCCATGCCCGCAAATATAAGCCTCAACAGCGAAAGCCGCCTTGCCACATTTGAGTTTCCAAATATACTTTTGCCTGATAGCAACATTGATGAACCTGCAAGTCATGGCTATGTGCGTTATCGTATAAAGCCTAATAAAACGTTGCAAGTAGGAGCTGAAATTTTAAGCGAGGCATCTATTTATTTTGATTTTAATGCTCCGGTTGTTACCAATAAAGCAAGCACAATTATTTATTTGCCATATACAAATTTAGGTACAGCAATAAGTGGCACACAAACTTTATGCATCGATACCAATGCCGTATTCAACTACAAAACAACCGATTACATTGGCAACACCTATTCGTGGAATGTGACGGGTGGAAAAATAATTTCGGGACAAGGCACAAGTGCTATAAATGTAAAATGGCTTGCGGCAGGCACATGGCAAATATCACTAACCGAATGTGACACAGCGTTGCAGGCTTGCGATACGAGTTCTTTTTATGTAACAGTTAAGCCTTTGTATAATGTAATTGCTGCTGCAAGCATTTGCAATGGCGATAGCATTTATCTCGCCAACAACTGGCAAACACAATCGGGAATTTATAACGATACATTGCAAAGCACGCAAGGTTGTGATTCTGTGGTGCAAACTGCGCTCACCATTAACCCAACCCAAACGTATACTGATACAGTTAACATTGTACAAGGTGACAGCACATTTGCCGGTGGCATGTGGCAAACACAAAGCGGAATCTATTACGATTCGTTAACAACTCAATTTGGTTGCGATAGTTTGGTGACAACAGTGCTCAATGTATTTACATCTATCAATGCCATCACATCCCAAAATAATATTTTGACTGTGCGGCCAAATCCGGCACAAAATATATTGGAGTTAATGCTCAATGTAAACACAACCGAAGAAATAAAATTGCAAATACTAAATATCAAAGGCCAAATAAAACTTATAGCAAAACTCACCCCAAACGAAAAACGTTTGCTTGATGTTTCTAAATTTGAAAGTGGTGCGTATATAGTTAGGGTTGTCTACAACGGAAAAGTATATGAGAAGAAGGTAGTGAAGGAGTAGATGTAGTTCTTCGTTTCGTTTGCTGTGTGCCTTGTTCTTCGTTTCGCATTTTGCGCGCCTTGTTCTTCGTTCTTCGTTTTGTTTGCGGGTAGGATCGTTCTTAGTTTCGTTTGCGGAGAGGATTGTTCTTAGTTCTTCGTTTTGTTTGCTGTGTGCCTTTTTCTTCGTTTCATTTGCGGGGAGGATTGTTCTTTGTTTGTTTTAATTTTACATTTTATCGTGCCTTTGAAAAGCAAAAAATAAATAGAGCCTCTGAAATTAATATTGAATCGAGCATGAGGTTCTATTGCTTTGGCATATAACTCTGCGTCAAAAAAATCCCCGAAGGGGATAAATATGAATAGCCGTGGGTAAAACCAATAATATTTTGAAATTGAATTGGAGCATATTTCAAGGTTTGTGGGGACACAAACCTTGGCGTTAAGGTTTGTGAGGACACAAACCTTGGCACAGCGAATGAAAAACCCTTCCAATAAAAATGCATTTATCTTATAGCTTTGCCGCATGCATTTATCAACGAAGCAATATTTTTCAATCGGTTTTCTTTTTGCATTGGCGTGTGTAATGTATTGGCCTGTTGTAAATGGATTTTTTGTGTCGGACGATTTTGTTTTTTTATTTCGCATACAGCAATCGGGCTTTGTGCCGTATAGTGGTATGTTTTTTCGGCCCGCATCGCAATTGTTATTATGGCTCAATTATCAGCTTTGGCATTTAAATCCTCAGCCATATTTTATTATTTCTGTTTGTCTCCATTTGTTCAATACAGCTTTGGTATTTATCTTATCGAAAAAACTTTCTCCAACTTTTTTATTCTATCAAAATTATATTGCAGCGTTATTGTTTATGATTTACCCTTTTGCCTGCGAAACCATATTTTGGATTTCGGCACAAGGTGTATTGGTTGCTACAAGTTTTATTTTGCTTGCAATCATCTGCCACATCAAAATAGAATCTTCCATATTCCGATCGCTTTGTGTAACACTTTTCTTTGGCATTGCCCTACTCTTTTACGAATCGGCATGGTGTGTTCCTTTGTTATTGATAGTTTACGATTATAAAGTTAACTGCTTATCCATAAAAAAAATATTACAACGGATAACTCCTGTTTGTGGTGTATTTATTTTATACGCAATTTGGAGGTGGATAGCGGTGCATCAATTTTTTTATGATTACGGCAGCAAAAAAAGTGCTTTCGAATCTCTCTCTTTGTTACCCTCGCACTTATTAATGTTAGTGGGCCGCTCCGTAATGGTTCCTATGCAATCGACAGTAATGTTTGTTGGTTTTAGTTGTGGCGTCCTTTTGTTATTGTTTTTTATTTTTTTAGCAACACAACGCAGAAATAATATTTCAAATAACAAACCGCTGTTGTTCGTAGGCTTATCGTTTTTTGTTTGCCTCTTTCCTTTTATAACTTATGGCATCAATATTCATAATATTGAAGAAGGGCGTTATTTATATTTATCGGGTATATTTTTGGTTTTGTTTTTGGTGATGCTGTTATCGAAGGTAATTCCAAGCTTTGCAAATAAATATATTTTTGGTGTAGTGAGTGTATGCTTTATTTTCCTATTGAACACTTACGGCAACTATTGGCGTTCGGCTTACGCCATCACCAATAATTACTGTGAGGAAATAGGCCGGGCAAAATGCGATAGCCTTATTGGCATCAATGTTCCCACCGATAAATATGGAGCTTACATTTTTCGCAATGGCTTCGAGCAATGCACAAATCTTTTCAGTAAAATACACCATGCTGTGGTTTATAATAAGGCCGCAATACCACCTGAAGAAACATTCAATAGTTATGAAACAAATAAAAAAAAGGCTCAAACAAATGAAAGAGCTGCAGGCGAAATGATTAATGATAGCATTACTGTTTTTGAAAAAAATTAAATTGCTTACAATTGGGAATGACAGCCTTTATTATAACACAAACAACATTGTGGTTTTTGAGCGAAATAAAACAATCATACTATTTTGATGAAAAATATGAGATAAATTTTTTTTTGCAAGGCATTTTATAACTTTGCGCTCCCTTTCGGAAAACAAAATGGAGTTAGATATAAATGTGAGTTACAGTGTTGAAGTGTCGGAAGATAAATGCCCAATGATTAAAGAATTTTTTGAAAATATTGACTCATCACACGAAGGTAAAATTCCTAAGTGGAGAATAGCTATCAATAAGCTTATTAAGCGCACCGGGTCGCTTGTTCAACTTTCACATCCGCTTGACTATGGCGATATGATGAACCCCGAATGCAAAATAAATTTATATCATCTGCTCAGTTCCTTAAAGCATCTTAACGTGACTGGCGATTTGGTTGATATAGGCTGTTTTGATGGAAAGAACTCTGCATTTATGGGGTTGCTGATGGTTGAACTTGGCATTGATGCTCATTTCTATTTATATGATCATTTTGGAAAGGGATACGGACGCAATGTGTCCAAACAAACGGTAATGGATTCCTTCAAAAAATTCAATTTACGCCAACCCACTTTGTACGAAAACGACTTTAGAGTAAGTATTCCAAAAGATTTACCCGACACCATAAGCTTTGCACATATTGATTGTGGACATGGTGGCGACAAAAATGAACATGCTGATATTATTGTCTTTTTACTCGAACATATTTATCCCCGATTAGAAAAAAATGCAGTGGTTATAATGATGGACTATACACAAGGCGTGCGCAAATCTGTATGGAATGTGAACCCGGGTGTAAAAATTGGCTGCGATAGATTTTTTGCAAATAAGCCCGAAAAGATAACTGAACTGTACGGGGGATTTTTTGCTCAAGGCTTTTTCCGTAAACAATAAAATTCCTTGTTTTCTAAAAGGTAATTTGCAAGCTAGCCCTTATACCAAATTGTGCCGGTTTTGTAGATAAAGGAAAACGTTGTTCATACTTTGCCAAATACTCTTTGCTGATATATGTTTGCCGCCACAAAAAATCAACACGTAGAATTTTAAAAATATTTTCTACCCCAACCCCTAATTCCATGTAAGGCTTTTTTTCGAGCGATGAAAATGCCGATGGGTTTACTAATAATCTCCTGTTGGCTGCCGACAATGAGCCATATACCATTCGCAAGCTTGCCAATTCGCGCCATTTTAATTTACGTAATAACGGAACACGATCAAGAAAAAATCCGTTGAAGTGATGCACTGCAGAAAGGCTTGCATATGCATCGCTTACAAATTCGTAATAGTTCATTAAATTAAAAGCAGCATAATCGTAAAAATAAGATTCGTTGCCCTGGTGAACTTGCAATAAGGGATAAGGCAGTTTACCAAACACTTTGCCGGCTTCTATTATATAATAAGTGTATCCAAATGGTTTAAAAAAAATTTGATCGCTCATTTTAATATTTGCTTTGTGATAGGTAAAATCGCTATTGAGTACCCCTTTCAATCCGATGGTATAGTTTGCCTGCACAAAAGGATAAATGCTACCAATACTTACTCTATCGACCTTGCCCGACACAAATTTTTCGCGATAATAAAATCGTGTGTACAGTGTGATTTCGCTTGCATTTATAGCCTGACGGGGTTCCTGAGTGTTATCACCATTGGGATAATAATCGTAACTCAATGGCGGCACAGGAATAAGATTTTGATTGGTAAAAGTAATACGGTTTGCCAGGCCCTGAAACCATTCGCGCTCGAAGTAAACTTTCTTAATAATTGTTTTTGTAAGTTTATTGGAAGGCGACCTGCGAAAAATGCTCGACAAAATATTATCGTCCTGAAAAGCATTATCACTTTGCCCAAGTTGCGAAATATCATCTTTATAATTTATGCCCATCAACGTGCGTGGATCCTTTTTGAAAATGTAACGCATGCCGGCACCAAATTTTAAATCTTCGTCTTTAAATCCATAAGCAACATAACCTTCAAGTTGAAGCCTTGTACTTATTTCATCGCTGGTGCGGCCTCCCAATCGAAGCCGAAATCCTTCGGTCCTGTTAAAACTTGCAAAAGTAAAATAAGGGCCAAACTCCAGTTTGCCAAAATCTTTGTATCCGGTAACAAACAAAGTGATAAGGTCAACATAGGTTTTAAATGCCGGTACCGCTTTTATAGTATCCACCAATGCGTAAATTGATTTTTCGCGCGCATTGAGCGAATCGTGCCGGGCCTGGTTCCAAAAATTCTCGTCCTTTTCATCGGCTCCCTCTTTAATTCTTATTTCTTCTGCAGGAGTAAATATTTTTTCATCGATAGGGCTGTTAATTTTATACTTAGTGTAAGATGCGGTTTTGCGGCCAATGAAACCCATACCCTCTTGCTTGGCGGCAAAATCAATTACAAGCATATCTTTACTTTGCATCCAATATTTATTGTCAACAAAATTAAATTCCTGCACTATGGCCATATCATTTATAAAATTAATATTGGCATCATCGGCAATTCGCATTTGTATTTTTTGCACAGCATAGGTTGTATCGTGAAACCAAAAATCACCTACAAAAGTTAACTCTTGTTTTCTACGTGGTTTAAATTTCATTTTGTAACACCATTGGTTACCTATGAATGCACTATCCACAAGATAGTATTTATAATAAACAGCGCTGATATTTGCAACCGGGCTTACAAAATTTTTGCTGAACAAATCAATAAAGTTGTTATACACATTTATGTTTTGATACATATCGCCAAGGAACTGAGTGACTGTAGCATTTTGCACTCCACTTATTTTGCTGGCAGTAATAATTTCCTGTGACTTGCGAGGGTTATTTTTAAAGTAATAATCAGATAAGTTTTCGGTAATAAAGATGGGAAGAAAAGGTTTTTCGTTGCTCTCGCTGCTGTCCATTTTTTCGAAAATAAATGCAAACGGTTTTATTACCCGCGAATTTTTAAACTTCTCGCTTATGCTTGTTAAATCAAATTCTAATTTGTTATAAACTTCACATTGATAGCTATCCAAATTGCGCTTATTGTTTTCATCTTTATGGTCAATTATTTTTTTCATCATAGCATCGGCAGGGTTTTCACCTGCATTTACTACTATCTCGGTTAGCTCAAATTTGTTTACCGACATGGTAACGTTTATCACCTGTGTTTGTCCTTTTTTAACGCGCATGGCTACGCGTTTATATCCAACAATATTAAACAGTATTGAATCGGAAGGTGTGGCAGTTTTTATTGCGTACTTGCCGTCAAAATCGGTGTTAACCCCTACACCACTGCCTTTGAAAACAACCGCTACAAATGGCATGGGTTCGCCCGTAAGTTCATCGGTTACTTTTCCACTAATGATGGTGGATTGTGCAAAAACTATTTGGCTAAGTAAAATTGAAAAAGCAAAAACAAAAAACCTTTTTATCATGATTTATTATAAAACAAAAGCAAGCAAGGATTTTTTTTTCAATTAAAAAAACGAAAAAGTATTTTATCCATCATAGAATAATTTTTTTCGATAAATAGGTTTTACTTTGTTTTGACTTTCTCTTCATTACCATAAAGTATATAACTTCAGTAATATACATTTTTCGTCAATAATTTCACTCATTAAAAAAGTAATCCATTTTATGATAAATATTTTTATTGATTGAAAAGTAAAAAATATATTTAGTTAAGTGGTAAACATATTGACAGTTTTAACTTTAAAAAGAAATTAAATTTTATTGCCAAACATCTATTTACTTGAAAAAGGATCTGATACAATAATTCAAAAAAAAGGCATTGAACAAACGCTCAATGCCTTTTACAAATAACTTAATCAGTTTATTTTTTATTCACGTATTACATGTACAAAACCATTGTATTCAACATTGCTTAATTTAAGTATGTAATAATACACTCCTGTTGGCACAGGTTTTCCATCACGATTGGTTCCATCCCAACAGGTCTTTTTTACCACCCGATTCGTACATACTTACTCCCCACCTGTCAAAGACTTTCATAGTTAAACATTCGCGGTACGATACTATTCCACCTATTTCGAAACAATCATTCTTTCCATCGCCATTAGGTGTTATAATATTTGGAATGTTTTTGAAAATGGTATCGAGGATAGGGGTGTTGTAAACCAAATTAAACGTATCCGTACAATTTCCATTTATTGCAACCAAAGTGATATTGTAGTTTTGTCCCAGCGCAAAAAAGTGAATTGGATTTTCTTCGGTGCTGGTACCTCCATCGCCAAAAATCCATTCATACTGCAATGCATCGGTACTTGTATTTGTAAACTTAATTTCAATACCTGTGCAACGAATAGAATCGTCAAGAGTAAAGCTAGCATCTACAAAGTTATCTATAGATAATACAACTTCATCGGTAGCGGTGCATCCATTTGCATCGGTAACGGTTACAGTATACGATGTTGTAGCTGTAGGAGTTGCTACAGGGTTGGCAATTGCTGTGTTTGTGAGCCCATTAGGCGGAGTCCAACTATAAGTTAATCCTCCATTGGCACTTAATTGCACACTGGTACCATTACAAATAACCGAATCGTTTGTGGCAGTTACTACGGGGGCTGCAAAAACATTCACAATCACAGTTGCAGTTGCCGAACATCCGGCCCCATCATCAATGGTAACTGTATATGTGGTGGTGGTGGTGGGCGATGCATTAGGATTTGAAACAGCAGTGTTGCTGAGACCTGTAGCAGGAATCCAGCTAAAATTTAAACCACCGGAGGAAATGAGGCCGGTTGATTGGCCTTCACAAATATTTGGATTGGTTGCCGAAGCACTTACATTCAACAACGAAACATTTATTGTAACACTGGCCGTTGCAGTGCAAGTTCCATCGCTAACCGCCACAGTATACGTAGTGGTGGTGGCTGGTGTAGCCACAGGATTTGCTATAGCTGTATTGCTGAGGCCCGCAGCTGGCGACCATGAATAAATAGCGCCTCCGCTTGCATTAAGCTGTGCGGAACCACCAAAACAAATATTACTGCTTGATGTGGTGGCGATCACATTGGGCAAAGCCCCAACAGTTATAGTAATACTTGCACTGGCAGTGCATGAATTTCCATTACTAACTACCACAGTATACGTAGTGGTGGTAGTTGGTGTAGCTGTAGGGTCAAAAACACTGGTACTGCTTAAGCCGATTGATGGGCTCCATGCGAAAATGGTGCCGGTGCCGGTAGCGGTAAGTTGTGTGCTTTGTCCATCACAAATTGTATTATTGCCGGCAATAGCGGCTATGGCAGTTCCAACATTCACTGTAAAACTAAACGGCAGGCTTGGGCAAACTCCCGTATCTACAATCAATGTTATAGTGCATGTGCCATTTGAAGTAAATACTACTCCTATACTGTCGGTATTAGCACCATAAACTATAGTTCCTCCTGTGGTGGTCCAGTTATAAATGCTTCCAAAAGTAGTATTCACTGCATACCATGCCGTGTCTCCAACACAAGGAGGGGGCGAAGTATATGATGCAGTTACTACAGGTGAAGCAATCAAATTTATTATTAAAGAACCGGAAGGAGTATAGCATCGTGTATCCGTGGTGGCTGTTATGGAATAATAAATATAACCTGTGGCAGGTGCCGGCCCTTGCCAGTTTACAGTAATAGTGTTTGTGCCTTGCCCCGAGGTGATACTGCCTCCCACAACATTCCAGCTATACACGCCTCCGGCAACAGCAGGACAAGTGTAAATCTGCACGCTGTCGTTTTCGCAAACAATGGTTTGGCCGCTTGATGTGCTTGCCTGTACAGGAGGAGCAATTTGTACATTTAATGTTGCAGGTAAACTTTCACAGCCATTTGTATCTGTTTCTATAACAGTGATAGTGCCACTATTGCCCAACCATAGGGTTGTAATGGTATCGGTACCTTGTCCTGTGACTATACTACCGCCAGTAACTATCCATGTATACGTTGATGTACTATTCGAATTTGGAATATAATAAACTGTTCCTAAAGTGTCGGCACATGGCGTATCGTCACCACCAATAATATTTAATGTTGACAATGGATAAACCTGCACTGTTATAGTGTCAAGTCCTTCGCAAACACCGCCATCATTTCCTATTACATAATAACTTGTTGTGGTTGTGGGATAAACTGTAATAGATGAACCACTTCCTATTAATGCTGCATTACCTATTTGATACCATTGATAAGTAAAAGCACCGGTGGCTGAAAGTATAACCGAATCGTAAGGGCAAATAATAGTACTTGGATTTGAGCTTGTTACAATAGCAGGAGCAAGCAAAACTGTTACTTGCACAGAGTCAATATTGGAGCAACCATTTGCATCAATTACAAATAAGTAATAGGTATAAACTCCAACGTTATTAAGTGTGAGCGATGGATTACTGATTGTAGTTGACGACAAGCCCGTAGAAGGCGTCCATGCATAAGTAAATCCAGCCTGAGGAAAATCTCCTAAAGTTGTTGTTTGCCCCTCGCAAATTGTTTGGGCAGGTCCGATAGGAACATAAATTTGTGGGCTAACAACAATTGTTAATACACTAGGCTGTGAAGGGCAGCCATCTTCGGTAATTTCTACAACAGTTAATGTTCCTGTTCCATTTATAGTCCAGTCAACAATAATAGAATCAGTTCCTTGGCCACTTACTATATTTCCACCGCTAATAACCCAAGTATACGTTGAATTAGGATTACTGTTCGAAACATAATAAAGTAAACCTGTAGTGTTTGCACATGTTACTGTGTTACCAACAATATTTGGAACAGATGGTGGTGGGTCGTGTACAAAAACAGTTATGGTATCATTGTCGGGGCAACCATTTACATCATTTCCTATTGTGTAATATGTAGTTGTTACTGTTGGATTAACAGCAAATGGATTACCAGTACCTATTGAAATTCCGGGGTTGGTAATGTTATACCATGTATATGTTGAGGCACCGTTTCCGGTAAGTAAGAGTGTATCCCCTGCACATATGGTATCTGTGGTGGAAGGTGAAATACTCACAATAGGCAGCGGAACTATTGTAACAGTTACCGAGTCAGTATTGCTACAACCATTACCATCGTTAACTGTAAGAGTATACGTATAGGTTCCAAGAGTACTGATGGTAACAATTGGGTCGCTGATTGTTGTTCCCGAAAGGCCAAATGCCGGAGTCCACAAATACGTATAGCCTCCTACAGGGGCATTGCCAATTTGCGCTGTATTACCAATACAAATAATTTGCGGTGGGCCGGTAGGCACAATAATATTTTGAGTGATAGAAACCGTAATTGTTACCGGTTGCGAAGGGCACCCATCTTGCGTAAGTTCCGATACCGTTACTGTTCCGTTTCCTATTCCACCCCAGTCAACCACAATGGTATCGCTCCCCTGACCTGAAGCAATAACACCGCCATTAACGGTCCATGTATAAGTTGAGGTAGCATTTCCATTTATTACAAAATATACAACCCCTAAAAGGTTTGGGCATGCTGATGTGATGCCACCTATATTGAGCAAGGTAGCAGCAGGGTATACTGTTATAGTTATTGTTTCAATATCGATGCACCCAACACTGTCAACTCCAACAACAGTGTACGTGCTAGTAACATTTGGCGAAACGGTGGCGGTGGTTCCTGTTGCAAAAGGAATTCCGCTATTGTTATCGTACCAGGAATAATCAACAGTGCCACTTGCTGTGAGAACAGTATTGTCACCTGCACAAATAGCCGTGTCACTTGCTGTAATGTTAATTTGAGGATTGGTGCCAATAATAACAGGGTGAACCTGTGCATCCGATTCACATCCGTTTGTACCATACTCCGAAAAACTTACCGTGAGTGGATTAGAAACATTATTTACAAGAATGGTATCGGACAAAGGATTGCTAACGATCGTTCCATTTGTTACCTGCCAATGATTGTTGAGAGGGGTGCTATCACCATTAATCACATAAAACATAAATGGCCCTGCTGTAGGATCACATATGGTATCAGGCCCAATAATTTGAGCGTTGGTTATCACAGGAATAACATCAATATTATAAACAAAGAAATTTGATTTTGGTGGGCAACCATTATCACTCGCCTGCACAGTAAAGGAGTAAACATTTGGTCCTCCTGTTTCACAAGTTGTAACCCAGCAAAATTCAGTGCTGTCGGTACCCAGACCATTATTATCGTTTAGTATAGCCGGTGGATTAAACAACAGTGTATCGAATATCAATCCTGAATGAGTTATAAAAATACTATCGCCTTCAACATCGACAAAGCTGAGTGGAATGCACAGCGAATCGCCTTCATTAATACTATAATTAAACTGTTGAGCACTGGTAAGTTGTGGTGGTTCGTTGGCCGGACATGGAATAAATATCAACTGCAAATCTCTACGATATTGCGCTATTTGAATGCCATTGCGGTACTCCCTGATGAAAATAGAAACAACAAAAAATCCTGTATTAGGGTTATAAAAAGTTGATAAACCATTCAAGCTGTCTATTTCAGCTACTCCTGCATTACCAAAAGGATTAAACTGTCCAAAGCCTGGTGAATATACCACTTTTGGAATAGGTGCAGGATATTGAAATGGCAAACCATTTACAGCACCAAAAGGTCCTAAACCTGCAAAAGGCCAGGCAAAAGTATAACTCAAAGAATCACCATCCAGATCGTAAACAGTATTTGAAACTATATTTGTATCGCTGGTACATAAAAATGGTACGGGAGGTATAGCATAAAGTGGGCTATTGTTTGTAATGCTGGTTGGAGGAATGGTAGCAAAAAAAGCGATGCCTTGTTGCGATGGAGTTACAAGATTAACAATATTAGGATTTCGACAACATACATCTGCAATAAGAGTATAACCTACTGATGTGGGAGGTAAAACAAAATTAAATTCATATATTCCTTCCTCAACACATACAGAAAGCAAATTTGCACATGTATCACTTAAGTTTGGAGGTACAATTGTTTTCAGGCTGACCAAAGGAATTTTTTTCTGAAACGTAAGCGTATCTAAATTCAAATTATTTGGATCGGAGGAATAAGCACCAACCCACAATTTTTTATCAAGCACTGCACTTCCAGGTTCGCAATAACGGTATACATATACTTTAACATTAAAAATGAAATTGCCGGCACCATTTTGACCCAAATTTGTGTATTGAATGCTTCCACCCATAATGTGAGTAGCATTTAAGTGGTTGTAAAACCCACATAATAAAATGATGGAAATTAGGCACAGGCGCTTTAAAGAATTTGTCTTTTGCATAATAATTTATTTTTCGAGGTTAAGAATATTGAAACGGAAATTGATGTTTCGGATCTATTTCGCAACAATAATGCAAAGATACAATAATCACATTTAAGACAATTACTTTTTACGTTTTTTTTATGATGTTAAAATGGCGAAAGACCCATATTTAAAGGGCATTAGTAATCGTTCAATTCTATATAAATGGTTGATTATTTTTTAGCTTAATTTATTGAGTGCAAATTTTAACCGGGCAATAACAATATCATTTCCAAGCAAAGCCATGGTATCATAAAGTGCTGCACCGCCCGACATTCCCGTTATACAAACACGCAATATTTGAACAAATTGTCCATCTTTAAGATTTAAGTCGGCACAAGTTGCCTTAAATAATTCTTCGTACCGGTTTGATTTTACTTCAGTTTCAGTTTGTAAACTTTGCAGATATGTTTGAATAACTTTTTCCGCATCATCGTTCCACTTTTTTGATATCACAGATTCATCATAAGATTGCGGCTCGAAAAAAAAGTAAGGAGCCATGTCAAAAATTTCATGTACGAAATGCACTTTTTCGCGCATAAGTTTGCACACTGTTTCCAAAAAAACTAATTCCTTTCGGCTTTCTTCAATGCAAGAATATTTTGGTTGTTTTTCTATGTATTGAGATAAAGATTGTGCGAGTTCAATGTCCGTTTGTTTTTTTAAATATTGTTGATTGAACCATTTTGTTTTTTCGGGGTCAAATTTTGCCCCTGCTTTATGTACCCGCTCGAGCGAAAATTGCTTTATCATTTCATCCATCGAAAAAAGTTCTTGTTCGCCTGTTGGATGCCATCCTAAAACTGCAATCATATTTGCAAACGCCTCAGGAGAGTAACCCCGCTCGCGATAGCCCGATGAAACTTCACCCGTAAATGGATCGGTCCAGTTTAATGGAAAAACCGGAAATCCAAGGCGGTCGCCATCGCGTTTGCTAAGTTTGCCGTTGCCATCGGGTTTTAGTAATAATGGCAAATGTGCAAATTGCGGCATCACTTGTTCCCACCCAAAGCTGCGATACAATAAAACATGCAACGGTGCAGAAGGCAACCACTCTTCGCCTCGAATAACGTGGGTAATTTGCATCAAATAATCGTCAACAACATTTGCAAGATGATAAGTAGGCATGCCATCACTTTTAAAAAGCACTTTATCGTCAAGCGAAGAAACTTCCACCACCACATCGCCCCTGACAATATCTTTTAACATTACTTGCCCTAGTTCAGGAATTTTGAACCTTACAACAAAATGATCTCCGTTTTTCAATTTTTTTTCACATTCTTCTGTAGTAAGTGTAATCGAATTGATTAATGATTTGCGAGTATTTGCATTGTATGCAAAAGACGACTTGTTGGCTTCGGCATTTTTGCGCAGTGCTTCGAGTTCTTCGGCAGTATCAAAGGCATAATAGGCGTTACCCGACTCAATCAATTTGTCGACATACTCACGATACATTATTTTTCGCGCGCTTTGGCGATATGGGGCGTGAGGGCCATCGCCAAATCCTATACCTTCGTTTGGTGAAATATTACACCACTTCAATGCTTCAATAATATAATCTTCGGCACCAGGCACAAAACGACCCTGATCAGTATCTTCAATACGCAAAAGAAAATCGCCTCCCTGCTGCCTGGCAAACAAATAATTATACAAGGCTGTTCGCATACCTCCTATGTGCAGCGGCCCGGTAGGGCTGGGTGCAAATCTTACTCTTACTTTTCGTTCCATTATTTTTTATTTATGCGCGAATATACTTCGGATAATTTACTTAGAAAATATTTTTAAAAATTTCGAATCTGGTCTTAACCTATACTGTATACGAAGTGCATTTCGAATTCCTACAAAACGTTTTTGTTGGCCAATTGTCCACAAGCGGCATCTATATCCTTACCTCGGCTTCTGCGTATGTTTACAACAAACCCTTTTGTTTCGAGGTATTGCGAAAAGGCTTCCAATTTTTTTACTGAGGTATTTAAAAACTCTCCGCCTTCTATTGGGTTGTACTCAATAAGGTTTATTTTACAGGGAACACATTTTGCAAATTGCGCCAGTTCATAGGCATCTTGAAGGCTATCGTTAAAATCTTTAAATACTATAAATTCGAATGTAACATGTGTCTTAGTTTTTTGATGGAAATGCTGCAGCGCTTCTTTTAAAGCATTTAAATTATTGTGTTCGTTGATGGGCATGATGCGGTCCCGCTTTTCATCGTTGGCTGCATGCAGCGATAATGCCAGATTAAATTTCACTTAATCATCGCCAAGCTTTTTTATCATTTTGGCTATGCCGGCAGTAGAAACAGTTATGCGCTGTGGCGACATGCCCAATCCTTCGGGCGAAGTGATGTAGTGTATAGACTGCAGCACATTTGCATAATTGAGCAAAGGTTCGCCCATGCCCATATATACTATGTTCGAAAGGGGAATATCATAATTGTCTATCGCCTGTTTATTTATTTGCACTACCTGATCGTATATTTCCGATGCATCGAGATTGCGCAAACGTTCCAGACGCCCTGTGGCACAAAATTTACAGGTAAGGCTGCACCCCACTTGCGATGACACACATGCAGTCATACGTGTATCGGTAGGAATCAGCACCCCTTCTATTACATGGCTATCGTACAACTTAAAAGCATTTTTTATTGTACGGTCGTTGCTGCGTTGCTGGTTATAAATTGTTATTGGTCTTAATTCAAAATTTTGTTCAAGTTTATCGCGCAGTTCTTTGCTGAGGTTTGTCATGCCCTCGAATGTTGTAGCCGATTTTTTCCACAACCACTCATACACTTGCTTTGCCCTGAATGCCGGCTGCTTTTGTGCTTGCATCCATTCAGCAATTTGGGGCAAACTCATTTTCCGTATATCTTGCTTTTGTTCTTCCATTTCGTGCAAAATTAATGTTGTTTTGCTCAATGTAGCTATATGGCTTACATTAGTTTTGATAAAATAATATATATGCATCTTTTTATTGCTCAGTTTGTTGATACAGTTACACAGGGAATAATACCGGATGGAGGAGTTTTGGTGGATGTTAATGGTATGATCCAAGCTATAAACACTTCAAATTTTTTCGAAATAAACCACCCTGAATTATTTTTAGAAGCAAAGAAGTACACTGGCATTATTGTTCCGGGTTTTGTGAATGTCCATTGCCATATCGAGCTATCACATTTAAAAAATAAAATTCCCCAAGGTGGTGGGCTCAATTTATTTTTGGCCAACCTTGAGCAACATCGCAAAGATGATAATGAAACCATCATTTCGGCCGCTAAGGAAGCATTGTTTGAAATGGAAAAAGAAGGGATAGTAGCAGTTGGTGACATTTGCAACTCAACCATTGTTGCAAAGATTTTATCGCACACCAATTTATACATTCATCACTTTTCCGAAGCGTATGCTATTGACGCTACTAAGGCCGAAGCAGCATTTGCTAAAGCTAAAACAACTTATGATGTTTTCGATGGTGATCGCAAAAGCATAGTCCCACATTCACCTTACTCAGTTTCGAATTTATTGATGGATAAAATTTCGGAACACAATATAAAGTTTCAAGAAATTACCTGCATTCATAATCAGGAAACAGAAGGAGAAAACGAAATGTATGTTTCCAAAACAGGAGAAACTATTGAGCGTTTGCAAATGTGGGGGCTCAATTTATCGTCATTCAACCCGACCGGAAAACATGCCCTTTACAATTTTTTGCCAAAGCTTGCAAAGGCAAAACATGTACTAATGGTGCATAATACTTTTACTACTAAAGAGGATATAATATGGGCGATGGAAAATTTCGACAATGTGTTTTGGTGCTTTTGTGTTCGAGCAAACTTATTTATCGAAAACAAAATTCCTCCAATAGAATTGTTCCTGGCTTGCGATGATAAAATTTGCATTGGCACAGATAGTTTAGCATCGAACCAGAGTTTGTCTATTATAAAAGAGATGAAAGAAATTCAAGATTACCTGCTCGAAAAAGGTGTTAAAGAATCTTCAATCATATTGCTTCAAATGCTGCTGAAATGGGCCACCATTAATGGAGCAAAATATTTATGCATCGACAAAACGATGGGCAGCATAGAAGTTGGCAAAAGGCCCGGGCTTTGTTTGTTAGAAAATATTGGCGAGAATTTTTTGATTACTAACGATACCTATATACGAAGACTGATATAAATATTACCAGTCGTCTTTTTTCGTTGGGTTCTCGGTATTCATGGCTGTAACAAGTGCGGCAATTATTTTTTTACACTCGAGATTTGTTTGCTGCAAATAATCGGCATAATCTTTTGAATATGATGGCGCATTTCTATCCATCCATCTTTCTATTGCATAATAAGATACTTGCTTCCAGTTAATATCAGTAAGGGTGTAGCGATACCGCCCGTCTTTCATTTCTATCTTCAAAGTATATTGCACTACCCCTCCATCCGTTTGTATATCGCCTTTTTTTGCGGGCATTTTATAAATTTTGAATCTTGCCTTGCATAAAATAATTCCACTTGCCACATCTTTTTCACGAATTACATCAGCAGGATTTTTATAGTATGTATTGCACCATTCTAAAGCACGGTCGTATATTTTTCCTTTATCCATGATTGGCAATTCTACTTTATCAGTATAGGTAATAAGCTTGGTTATTGCATCAACCGGCATTGCCGCATCTTGCTGCGAAAACGCATTTGTAAAAATTACAGAACAAATTAAAACAAGTATAGTACGCATGTGATTTGTTGTTTTGTTTTTTGCTTGTTTGGCAAATATTATTATTTAAATATAACAGCAGGCAATGTTATCACACAAATGAATCAGGTAATAGGCACCTTTACTTTTGTACCGGGCAAAAGTGATTTGTGGTTTTGAATACCGTTTACTTTTTTAATTTGCTTTACAGTTACTCCGGCATATTTTTGAGCGATGGTCCACAGTGTATCGCCAGGCTGTACAGTATAATAAACATATTTTCCTTTCAGTACCGGTTTAGACACTGCCTTATTCTTAGCATTAATAATTTTAACATCGGCAACTGTTTTATCGCTATCAACATTGGCCTTGTTTTGATTTGCCAGTTCAGCATCTACCGATATTGAATCGTAGATTATCAATACTTTATCTTTAGTAATGTTTTTATCATTCAACTTATTCCAATCCATCAATTGCTCTACCGTACAATTATTTTTTCGTGCTATTGTTATAAGGCCTTCACCTTTTTGCACACGGTAATATTTTTTTACTTCTGTTTTGGCAGCAGTAGCTTTTGTTGATGTATCTGCCCCTTTGTTGGTCTTTATGTCTCCTTTTTTTGCTGTTGCCGAATTTTTATCCGCGGCAGAGTTATTCTCCTTTTTTCTTTGACTGGAAACGGCATTTTCATTCGGAATGTCAATCTTTTTAAGTGCTGGGTTCGATTCCATTACCGGAATCTGCTTTTTAATTTTTGTAATGATGGCCAATGTTTGTCCCGACCTTATTGTATTTGATTTAATATGATTCCAGGTTTTTAATTGGGCTATAGTTACATTGTACTTATCGGCAATGCCCGACAAGGTTTCTCCCGGTTTTATTTTATGCACTTTTTTTGCCTGAACAAAAACTGATTGATATGTCACTGCAGTTTTGGCAGCAATATCATTTGGATCGGGAATAAAATACGGATTTATACGCGTGGCAGGATAATTAAATTTACTATTATCGAGATTGGGGCGCACCGCTGCTAAAACTTCATCGCTAAGCTTCACGCCCATAGGTCCCAATCCAATGTGCACATAATATGAACTCATCATATCCGATACAAATGCATTGCGACTAAATGATGAACGTGCACCAAGCGCAATAGCAATTAGTCTATGGTTATAGCGAATAGAAGTTGCCACCAAACAAAAACCTGCACGTGTTGTAAAGCCTGTTTTAACTCCTTCTACTTCATTCAAAAAATCGCGAACGAGTGCATTGTGATTTCTGATTGTATAACGTGATGTACCATTGCTTACTTCGGCATAACCCATATTGGCAATTTCCATCAGTGGCTTATTGTTGATGGCATATTTGGCAAGCAATAATAAATCGTGAGGTGATGATCTGTTGTCTAATTCGCGATAATTGGCCGGCAATCCCGAAGGATTAGTGTACATGGTTTTTATCATACCCAAATAAACCGCCTTGTTATTCATGCGATCGATAAAAGACGATAAGTTTCCATGGCCTGCATGTGTTGCCACCAGGTTGGCTGCATAGTTATTCGACTCTATCATTACCATTTTAAGCATATCGCGCAGCGAGTATTCATTATGGAAATATACTTTCTTTTTATGCCTGCGCCTTCCTACATACTTATAACTTGTAGTAGTGATAACATCGTTCCAACTCAATTTCCCTGCCTGTATGTCTTCTATAGTTAACAGTGCCACCATTATTTTTGTAACCGAAGCAATAGGGAAACTATAGTTCATTTCCTTTTGCCATACTACAGTATTGGATTGCACATCGTAAAGCAAACCGGCACGAATAAGATTGGGATCGCACACTATGCTTTCCATGGTAGTATAATTGAAAGTAGAGTCGAATACTTCTTCTACTTCCTGCACTGCTACGGTGGTATCGTCAATAGCAATATTATCGGGTTCCACTTCGGTTTCTTTGCCTTCTTCTATTTCAACCTGCGCATACGAAGTGTTAGCACTAAATAATATTAATGCAAGGCACAACATTTTCACTACACCCGATATAGGTGTTTGCCAAAGCGATTTATGTTTCATTAATATCATCATTGCAATGATAGTTTTAAATTGATGAAGTGCAGGACTTGCCTTTTATTATTATATAAACAATTCAATGTTAATTAACTTCGAGTATTTTTATAACGCTATATTCTAACAAAACATTGCGCAATAATTTATATCAAATGTTAAAAGTCTAAACTCCAATTTTAAAATCTGTTCTCAAAAATAATATTTCCATTTATAATAAATCATTTTTATTGTGAAATAAAGTTGAAGCACTCAATCATGTCAGGTACAAAATTTCAACATCACTATTCAATTCCTTTGCCTTCTCACAAAACAAAAAACGACAAGGCCACTGAATCATCAACTCGCTAGATCACACCAAATAGTAATTCTGCTTAATGGCGTATTGCTGACGTATAAATATAGCATCTGTTGTTTAAAAACTCTTTTCATCACCTCAACCATTAGTCAATTGATAAAATACACCAATAAATGTTACATATTTTTGGCAAACACTATTTTATAATTCCAACGAAAGGCAATATTTGCCGCCTATTTTAACAACAAATAAACCAAAAGCCAAAATGAACCTTACATTCATTTTTTATGGTTGTACGATGAAATAAAAAAATCTTCTTTTTGCTTTTGATACTCAGTAATTTATACCAGAAGTTGGCAGGTTTTTGAAAAAAAACTGCTTACTTGTGGTAATACCGAACAACTTCAAGTAAAGTTTTTTCTAAAACGTAAGTTGTTTCGGTATAAAAACTACATTTGTATAAGCAAATGCTCTACGGAGCAAGTCAATTTTTTTGGAAATGTTTAATTCAAAATAATAAATTATTTAAAAATGGAAAATGTCACTAACCTTCCTGAGGAAGGAGCAAACGTAACGAACGAAAATGTTACCGAAACAGCATCAGTAAATACTGAAACTGTTACCACAGCAAACGATGCTGTAGAATCGTTAGAAAACGCTAACACTGCAATGGCAACAGCAGAAACCAATGTTGCCGAAATGCCTAATCCTGAAGTTGCAATAGAAGCAACACCGGCCGAAATTCAACAAACAGAAGATGCGATAGAAGCACCTGCCGAAATTGTTGACGCAGCACCCAAGGCAATTGAAACTGTAGCCTCAGAAGCTGAAGCAAAGCCAAAAAGTGTGGAGGCTAAAGAAACACCTGCAAAGGCTGAAACGCCCGATGCACCCGTTGATCACGAAACGGCTGCTCTTGATGCTGCACACAGTGAATTGGCAGGAGGCGAGCATGAGCACGAAGATGAAGTGCAGGAGCCGGTAGAAGATTACCACACTTACAAAAAGGAGCAACTTGTAGAGGCAATTGAAAAAACGGTAAACGAAGGCGATGTAATTGCTGTGCGCAATAAAGTATTTGCTATGCGCGAAGCGTTTAGCCAAATGCAAAGTGCTGAACGAAACACGGCATTAAATTCCTTTATAGAAGAGGGTGGCAACAAAGACGATTTTCACTTTGATGAAGATGAGTCAACAAAAAGATTTTATGCCGCTTTCGAATTATATAAAAAGAAACGTACCGACCATTCGGAGTCGATAGAAAAACAAAAGGTTGATAACCTGCATGCCAAACAAGCCATTTTGCAAAACTTAAAAGACCTGTTGCAAAACGAAGATAACATGGCCAAGGCTTATGATGGATTCAACGAAATGCAGGCCAAGTGGCGCAACATTGGCCCTGTGCCTTCGGCAAATTATCGCGATTTACAAATGACTTACAAATTGTACATCGATCGCTTTTACGAATTTGTAAAAATAAATAAAGACCTCCAGCAGCTCGATCAAAAGAAAAACCTGATACTAAAAGTAAACCTTTGCGAAAAAGCGGAGGAACTTATGTTGGAGCCATCTATCAATAAAGCCACAGCCAAAATTCGCGAGTATATTGATCAATGGAAAGATATAGGACAAGTATCGCGCGATATAAAAAATGAAATTTGGGATCGATTTAAAGCTGCTATCGATAAAGTGTACGAGCGCAGACGTGAGTACGAAACAGGCATGAAATCGACCTATGAAGAAAACTTAATTGCCAAGCAGGCTTTATGCGAAAAGGCCGAAGCCATCACACAAACTATACACGATAAGCACAATGCATGGCAAGATAACACACAGCAGGTACTCGAGTTGCAAACAGCATGGAAAGGAATAGGTGCTGCATCGCGCAAAGACAATGATGATATTTGGGCGCGCTTTAAAAGTGCCTGCGATAATTTTTTCAAAAACAAAAACGATTTTTATACCGAGCGCAAAAAAGAACTTGCCGGCAATCTTCAATTAAAAACAGAATTGTGCATACAAGCCGAAGGATTAAAAGATAGTAACGATTGGCGTGCAACAACACAAAATTTAGTTCGCTTGCAGGAAGAGTGGAAAAAAATTGGCCCTGTTCCCGAAAAAAGCTCCAACAAAGTATGGGCACGATTTAAAGCTGCCTGCGATGAGTTTTTCAACAGCAAGAAAAATCATTTTTCTAATATTGATAATGAGCAAGATGATAATTATGCCAAGAAAATTGCACTCATAGAAGAAATAGAAAAATATGAAATGGCAGGCGATAATGTAGAGAACCTCGACAATATGAAACGCTTTCAGCGTCAATGGATGGAAATAGGTTTGGTGCCATTCAACAAAAAAGATGAAGTACAAAAACGTTATAAAACCGCATTGGACAAATTGTACGATAACCTACGATTGGATGAGCGTGAGAAAAACAGTATGCGCTCCAACCAGCGTTACGATGCAGCAGGAAGTGCAGGATACAACTCGCGCGATAATAATCGCAACAACAATATGGGAACCAACCGTGTGGTGGCCGATAAGGGCGGAGTAAATGCCCGCATTGCAGCACTCAATAGCGATGTAACTATTTGGCAAAACAATATTGGTTTCTTTGCCAAGAGCAAAAATGCCGAGTCGATACGCAAAGAGTTTGACGATAAAATAAATAAAGCCAAAGAAGAAATTGCCAAACTGCGTGCACAATTGAACGATGCCATTCCAAAACCTGCAGCACCTGTAGTACCAGCAAAAACTGAAGAAGCTGAAAAACCTTCAGAAGTTGAAAAGGGAGAATAATTAATTTTTTAGAAACGAACTTTATAAACGGTTACTGTATACGAATGCAGTAGCCGTTTTTTTTGCGCGAAAGTTTTTTTAAATTCGGAAAGGCTTTCGGCAAAAAATAATTTTGGATAAAGCTGTAACAAAAACTTTAAAACAACCTTGAGTCAGGTTATCAAATAACTTTAGCCTACAAAAAATTAATTTCAATTTTTTTTACACGGTTGAATTTTTGCAAATCTACTCTCTTGGTACTAAAATGATTTTCTGCACAGGTTTACTTTTGGAAAAATATTCTTGCTTCATTCGTTTTCCTTTATACATTTACAACACAAAATATATTTGGCTTTGAACTTACAGTTGAAATTTTATTTACACATCAATTAATCAGTTTTACTCATGAGTAAATATTGTTGCACATTTATCTTCTTTTTATTAAGCAATATTTGTTTTGCTCAAAAACAAAATGCAATATGGTGTTTTGGCGATAGTGCAAAAATTGTTTTCGATACAACAGGAAATGTATCTTTACTTACGAGTTCAATTGTGTCTCGTGGTACAGCAACCTCGATTGCAGATAGTACTGGTAAGTTACTATTTTACACAAACACACGCGCTGGTCAACCATCCTCATATACTGGTTTAGTATGGAATGCAAATGATAGCTTAATGGAGAACGGTGATTCAATTGCAGGCCGCGGATGGTACAAGCAATATGTTGTTGTGCCTGCCCCAAATTTGAAAGACATTTACTATTTAGTTTCAGCGCCTGTTACGTCACCAGATGGATTATACTATAGCATAATAGACATGAGCCAAGACAGTGGCCGTGGTGCAGTGATACAAAAAAATGTACAATTGCAAGGCGCTAATTTTTGGGCTAATGATGGCATTGCAGCCATCAAACATGGCAATGGTAGAGATTGGTGGGTGCTGGTAAGAGATTGGCAGAATCACAATAACAAATTTTACTATTATGCTGTTACTCCAACAGGCATTACACTCGACCATGTACAATATATTGGTGACACTGTGCAATCGAGCCTCTACCATATAGAACCATCTGACGATGGTGAAAAAGTTGCATGTATCACCAATAAGGGACTGATAAGTGTTTATGATTTTGATAGGTGCGGTGGTTGGCTGTTAAATGAAATTTCTATCGAACATGAAACTACCAACTCAAATTTTTTGCCTTGGTATTGGGATTGCGAGCTCTCTCCTAATAAACACTATTTATACATAAGTGAACCGTACAGCAGTTTTGATACCACTAATTATTTATTACGCTTCGATTTGCAAGCAGCTAACATACCTGCAAGCAGAGATACCTTGTATGCCGGTGAACACAGTGCAGTTGCAGGCTTAATAGAACTTGCTCCCGATGGCAAAATATATTGGGCTTGTGCATACAATCCACCAAATACATTTTTTTATCCTTACCCTGATAGCACACACAATTACATTACAGATAATTTAAGTGTTATCAATTATCCCGATAGTAGCTTTTGCGATTTTCAGCCCTTCTCTTTTTACCTCGGTGGCAAGCGCACTTATTATGGCTTGCCCAATAATCCTAATTATGGGTTGGGGCGGTTTTTGGGGAGTGTATGTGATACGCTGCAGTGGACAAACCTCACCCCGGCCCTCTCCAAAGGAGAGGGAGTAATGCAAATTACATACATTTCGGCTTGGGAGAAGTTGTTTATTAATGCAAGTGGTTTGAAAGGGAAGAATGTAACAGTGAGTATATACGATGGGCGAGGGAGTTTGAAGTTTAAAGTTATAAGTTTGAAGAGTAATGCAGGATATTTTACTTTGGATGTGGATTGTGCGGGTTGGAGTGATGGGTTGTATGTTGTACAACTACAAACAGATAAAGAAAGGTTGAGTAAGAAATTTGTGAAGGAGTAGATTGGGGAAAGTTAAAAAGTTCAAGAGTTTATAGGTTCAAAAGTTAATACGGGATATTTTACTTTGGATGTTGATTGTAGTGGTTGGAGTGATGGGTTGTATGTTGTGCAACTACAAACAGATAAAGAAAGGTTGAGTAAGAAATTTGTGAAGGAGTAGTAATCACTTCTTCAACCCCTCATCAATCCTCTTACATAAATCAGGAAAAGTAAGTTCATCTTCGTGAAAGTAACGGAAATGATTTTTGTTATTAAATACCATTGTAGCCGGAATGGCACCTCCCCATTCCTTTGCAACTTTATCTATCCATTTATTGTAATCGGGTTCGTCAAGTAATACTACAAGTGGAAGGGTTTTATGTTCGTTTACAAATTTTACAAGACGGGTTTCGTATTCGCGTTTAAAATCGAGGCTTACCAAAATTATTTTCACAGGTTTGTTTTCATATTTTGTAAATGCTGTATCGAACACCGGCAATTCATGCACGCAAGGTTTACACCACGTTGCCCAAAAATTTATAACATAAGTAGTATCGTTATTGCTGCTAAGGATTTGTTGCAGTGCATCGAATTTTATTATTTCTACATGTTGCGCCTGCATGCCTGCAAAGCATTTTGTAAATAATATTAAAATAAAAATCGCTGCTTTTTTCATAACACCATTTTGCAGAATCAAAAAATTGAAATTCCTCATTGTTGATATTGTGCCAACACAGCCGTTAACTTGCCGAGTGCATACGAGAAAAACCGGAACACATCTTTTTCGTTTTCGGTATCGCTGTTGAGCGAAGTGTAGTATTTTGTCCACAGGGTAGAGGGTGCATCTGACGATGGTATACCAAAATACAATGGTGCCATGCGTGGTTTGGAGTATACCATCAATATGGCACAGGGTTTTTTATCGCCTTTGCGCATCAAGCCTTTAAACTCAATAGTGCGATCGCCTTCCTGCACTGTGGTGATATTGTTTAATACATAACCCTTTTTCATGGGCAATTCCATTTGCAGTTGCAACTTATATCCGGTTTCACAATAATTATATTCTTCTTCGGTGGTGGCTCCGGTTGCGGGTTCGCCATCTTGTGCAAAACTGAACGATGCCCAAAGCATCATTACTAACCATAACTGTATACGCATAAAATTTATCAATTTAAAATATTAACGAAGTTACAAAATAAATTACATGGTTATAATCGCGCTCGGCAAATAAAATAGTGCGGGGGTAATACCCTTTCGAAAAATAATATTGCAGCAACGGAAATTTCCGCACTTGCCTGAATTGCGATTTTATACCCGCCAGTTTGTACATAAGCTGCGTATTTACACCACCCATACATAAACCCACCAGCAACGAAGGCCAAAAATTATAACCGTACTTTAAGCCAAGCATCACTACCCATGCGGCAGTAACTATTTTTACCAGCTTACCCAACCAATGAAAATGAGTGGCGGCTTTACTGCGCGGTATGAGCACATCGTGGCGGTGGTATACTGCATTGGTAAATAAATGGCCCTGTGCATTTTCTTCAAAAATCAAAGGGACAATAAGCGGTGTGCCATCGGCTTTTTTATTGCTTGAAAAATGACAAACATTATCGTCAATAAACAAACCAATGGGTGACGTACTAAACTGCTTATTAAAAATTTTGATGGCGGCAGGTTTAATTTGCAACAACCCTTTTTGTATGGGTGCTAAGGTAAAAGTGAGACTTGTTTCTTTCATGGTCATACCATTTCGCACCGATGTGCCATGATGTATAAAAGGTTTGCCTATAACGTGAAAGCCTCTGAAATCGGGCTGCCGGAATATGCGCCCTTCGCCCGAATATGTAAAGGTTATAAATACTTCATCGTTAAGCTTTACATGTGTTTTGCTGGCCGACACAACAAAATAATGGTCGAATGCCGGGCTTGATGTATGATAGTAGTCGCCCGATAATTGTTTGTCATATGCATATCGCTTATTGGTGTCGCTCAAAATTTCGTACGCTGCCTGCACGTGCAAAAACAATTCCTGCGCATTGGCATTATTAGGATTCATATCGGGATGGTAGCGCTTGGCAAGTTGCCTGTACGCCCTTTTTATTTCGGTCACACTTGCCGAATTATCTACTCCCAATATATCGTAATGCGTTTTCAATTTTTTTTTGGTGATGATTACATTTTAAGTTTTAAAAAAATAAAATTCTAACAACACAAATAAATTTTCAATATGACTTTATTCAATCTCCTTAACGAAAATTATTTTTCGAAAGTATACTAAGAGTAGTTAGATTTTCGAAAGAAAATATAACGTACTCTTAGTAATGCCGGACAACTTCAATAGCTTTTTTTCCAAAACCTAAGTTGTTTCGGTATACTTTGAAAAAAATTGGGTATAAAATCACCCAAATAAAACCGTGATATTTTAATTTCTCAAATCTAAACCCCAGTTGAGTTTATTGCGCAGTGTGCCAAGAAAATTTTCGTTATCGAGCCGAACAAGATTGAGCATAAAATCTTCTTTGCGTGCCGCCAATTGAATACTGCTATCGATGGTAACTGTGCGCGAATCGAGCGATGCCTGAAAATAATAACTCCTGCCTTGCACCTCGAGCGATATCACACTTTTGTCGGAAACAATAATGGGCCGCACATTTAAATTGTGTGGCGCTATGGGGGTGATGACAAAATTTTCGCTCTGTGGCATTATGATAGGTCCTCCGCAACTCATGCTGTATCCGGTAGAACCTGTAGGTGTTGCTATGATAAGTCCATCGGCCCAATAAGAATTAAGGTATTCGCCATTCAAATAAGTATGCACTGTCATCATACTTGCGCTGTCTTTTTTATGAATGGTGAGTTCGTTGAGGGCGTAGTTTACTTTTCCAAAAAGTGTTTTGTTGCTTTCGAGTCTTAATAGTGTGCGAGGGTCGAGAGAGTATAAACCTTTTTGCAAACAGTTGATGGCCTTGTGTATTTCGCTTTTATTTATGCTCGATAAAAATCCCAATCTTCCTGTGTTGATGCCTAACACAGGTATGCCCGAATCCTGCACCATTT
The DNA here is from genome assembly GCA_016717325.1 of Bacteroidota bacterium. Lineage (GTDB taxonomy): Bacteria > Bacteroidota > Bacteroidia > AKYH767-A > OLB10 > JADKFV01. The sequence goes on from JADKFV010000007.1 coordinate 244,294, forward strand.
CGATAGTATCGAGTATAGTGCCATCGCCACCAATGCTAAAAAATATATCTACCTTATTCACTATGTCTTCGTTGGCAGCAAAAACAGGAAGCTCTATTTTGGTTGTGGCATGGCGGTTTATAAAATTCAGAAACGATTCGTATATCCACACATCAACAGAAGCCTCGTGCAATGCTTTTACCAATTCCTCTATAAAAGGAACCGAAGTAACATTTTGCTGACGGCCATATAATGCAACTATCATCTTTTGTAATTAATAAATGAGTTGTTCATTACCGGTTTCTATCACAAGCTTTTTTCCTTTATGCATGCTACAGTATCCAATTATTTGTGCATCTATATTTAATCCTTTTGCAATGGCAATCATTTCGGTGGCGGCTTCTTTGTTAGTGTAAATTTCCATGCGGTGACCCATATTGAAAACCTTATACATTTCGTGCATGGCGGTTTGCGATTGCTGCGCTATTATTTTAAATAAACCTGGTACTGGCAATAAATTATTTTTTGTGATACATACATTATCGGCAAAGTGCATCACCTTTGTTTGCCCGCCACCACTGCAATGTACTATGCCATGTATGTGTTGTCGCCACGATGATAAAATATTTTTTATCAATGGTGCATACGTGCGTGCGGGCGATAAAACCAATTTACCTACAGTAGTTTTACAGCAAATAAATCATGGTTGTAATTGTCATCTATCAATACTTTTTCATTGCGCATTATTTTGTAATTTTCATTTTTATCGATATAAATTATATCGGTAAGAAAATAATTTCCACTGTAAATAATATCGGCAGGCAAAGCAGTATCGTACGTTTCGGGATAGGATTTAGCCAATGATTTTTCGAAAACATCGTGCCTAGCACTTGTAAGGCCATTGCTGCCCATACCACCATTGTATTCGCTTTCGTAAATGGCTTTGCCGTAAGATGCAAAACCTACAATTACATCACCGGGCTGAATATTGTTTTCTATTACATCGCTTCGCTTCATGCGGCAAGTAACAGTGGAGTCAACAATAATAGTGCGCACGAGGTCGCCCACATCGGCAGTTTCACCTCCGGTTGTATTTATGTGAATGCCATATTCGTTGAGTTGTGCAACTATTTCTTCGGTGCCTTCTATTATGGCTTTTATCACTTCGCCCGGCACAAGATTTTTATTGCGGCCAATAGTACTACTCAACAAAATATTATCGGTTGCACCCACAAAGCAAGTCGTCAATATTCATCACTATAGCATCCTGCGCTATACCTTTCCAAACTGATATATCGCCTGTTTGTTTCCAGTATGCATAAGCCAGTGACGATTTTGTGCCGGCACCATCGGCATGCATAATATTGCACCATTCAGGATCGTGGCCCAGGTAATCGGGAATAATTTTACAAAATGCATTGGGATACAACCCTCTGTCGACATGCTTTATGGCGGCATGCATCTTCCTTATCGGCCGAAACTCCGCGGGCGGTGTATTTTGAAATAATTTTATTTTCCATTTTAGTATGGGCAAAAGTAGGTTTATTCATTGGCAAGTGCAAGTTGGTGGTTTGTAATTATGGCTTAGGATAAATACAAAACAATATCTCAAAAAAATAATTATTATCGCTTTGAAATAAACAAATTCTTAACTACTCAGTATGCCTTTAGATGTTCTAAATATTTGAGCATTATACAAATTGAAAATATCAAGGCCAAAGTACAATGTCATCCAGTAAAT
>JADKFV010000008.1 GCA_016717325.1 Bacteroidota bacterium
GAAAAGCTAATCCAACATTGGCGGCTGGCAAGGGTAAGTTGTCTTCATTTTCAAAAGGAAGATAAGTCATTACAATAAATTCTATTGTGGCGGCTATTTTATAATGATTAACTCTTTTTGGTTCAGAATGACCTTCTTGTAAATGCTTCTTGACAAAATGCTCTATGATGTTCCAATAATGGTAGTTTAAGTAAAGTGCCATTTCTTTTACTTCCATATTTTGCATCAATCTATCATTGTTCTTCAAAATGCCTTTAGATTTTGCAGATGAAATAAAAGAATTTAGCCAAAACACAAAGTCATTTTGACGTTTCAGAAATTTGTGGTGTCCAACTCTAGACGCAAGTGAAAATATTACTTCAGCATCAATTAGAGTATCGCGTATCGACATTAAGGTATGGGTTAGCTGAAGATTGCAATGTCCGCCAAGTCTTTGGCATTATTGTTTGAGGTCTTTCAATTCGGATTTGTCATCACTATTAATATAAACAGGAGTTACTTCATTTGAGTCAAATATTAAATGAGATGCAGATTCTCGTATTGTAAACTTTTCGAATCTGATTGTTTTTAATAGTTCTTTGAGTTCATTCATAGCTTATATATTTAATTAAAAGAATCGAGCAAACGTACAAAATATTTATCATGTACAAAATAATCTTAACAATGGTACAAAACCGAAATTACGGTACAATGAATTTTAGAAAGAATTATTAGCCTTCTTAAAAATTTCTGTGGAAGCCAGAAAGAAAATAAAAAAGCAGAACGATATTATAAACAAACTAAAGCAGGAATACATACAAGTTTAAAGAAGCAGAAGAGTGACAAACATATTTTATTTTTTTTAGGAAGCAAAGCATCCTAAGCAAGCCAATTTATTACCATTTAGTTATTTTTACTTTGAAAAAATTCGGAACAAAGTTTTTAACAGCCATTCAATTGGTAAGTGCAAAATGGCGGTTGCTTTTCAATGGCAATTTTTTGTCAAATTTTTTGTCAAACAAATACTGTAACTTCGAATAAAATTTAAGCCACAATAAAACTTACAAAAATGATTGAAGGAAAAATTCAACTAAAGCATCCTGCCGGCAAAAAGGCTGTGAGTATGAACGGTGATAAATATGAGGCAATGAAAAAAGTGGTCATCACTGTTTTAAAAAATAAAAATGAACTCACCCACACTCAACTTAAAAATGCGGTGACCGAATATTTTATTCTGCATAAAATAAAATTTGACGGCAACATAGAGTGGCACATGGAATGGGTAAAACTCGATATGGAAGCAAACGGAATTATTGTAAGAATGAAAATTGCCGAGGGCCTTTTTTATAAAATGAAATAGCAAGGTTTTTCATTTCATGGCCCAAATCAAGAATAAGAAATTGCTTTTAAAAATAAATTAAATCGACAATCATTTTTATGGAATCTTTTTCGGCAACAGTAAATTTCACTTGCGAAAAAGAAGGTTGCCCAAATGTAATTCCGGGATTATTTGAAAACCCGTAACCCTCTGTTGGAATGCCAAAAACATTTTGATCGAGAACACTATTGGAGTTTTCATCATGAATACAACTCAATACATACGTGCCTGCAGGTATACTATCGAACTTTATTTTCATTACCGTTGATGTGACAGGAGTAATAAAGCTTTTGTAAATAATGTTGTTGCTATAATTTGTGGACGAATTAAATAATGCAACCACTACTTGTCCGTTAGTGTTTTTAAAAGTTTTTATTTCGAATGATAAATTAGCAAGTTTATAGGTTGTATCTATTGGTGCTGTACCTGTTGAATTTGAATTTCCCGGGTTGTTGCTTTCATCCTTTTTGCAGCTCATGCAAAAAAGCAATACAAAAAAATATGCCAGAAGCTTTTTCATTTTTTAGTGATGTTAAACTACGTTTTTAAAATATGTTTTCATTTATTAGCTAATCAACACGGATGAGTGCTAAAAGTTTTGGATATTCACTTTCAAATTATTTAAACAAAAATTATTGGCTTATCTTGATAAATGCTTTACTAACTTCATTAAAATGGGAACATGTAAAATAAAAAATCAAGTTGATTGGTCGTTCATGATATTATTTAATTACAATGCGCTCGGTTATAAGAATATCTTCAGCACCTATTTGCAAAACATAAATGCCGCGGGGCTTTGCGGTCATATCAACCTGAAACTTAAATTGGTTATCTTTTATAGGTTCGGTCTTTTGCAGAATTTTATTTCCCGACAAATCGAATACCTGAAACTGTACATAAGTGTGAGGAAAATTGTCACACGATAGTTCAAACTTGCCATGATTGGGGTTTGGTGAAATGGTAATTTCATCTTGTTTTGCATCGGTATCATCTTGCCCTTCGATGCTTGAGCGTGGCGATGCAGTAGTGAATGTCTTTTTAAAGCTCCATGGCGAAAATTGTGTTGAGGCTTTGTCACACACTGCACGCACCTGCCAGTTGTATGTTGTGCCTGCCAATAAATTATTGAGGTTGTAAAAACTCGCCCCATTGGTTCCGCCAACTGTTATCCAGGCAGCAGCTGAGTTGAGTTTATATCGCACTTCAAAATTATTATAACAGGCAGGTGTTTTCCATTTCAGTTTCGCGCTGTTGCTGGTAATGTTTGTTGTATTACGGTTGGGAGGTGCAACACAATTTACACCATTAATGCAATATTGTTCAATAGCAGCATCGGTGCTTGTAGCAATAGAATCTTGCAAATCGAAATATGCCTGGCAATTATTTTTTAAACGATAGTTTAAAAATGGCAACAGATATTTCATTGTGTATTGATGTTGCATATCGCGGGTGATGGTTGCCGGAGTGCCACATGTGTTTTCACCAAAACTGCAATTGAAATTATAATTTGCAAACTGGCAATGGCTGGCACCATTAATCGAAACATATGATTTACACATTGATGCCGATGAATCGTAAATGGCTTTACTGTGGGCATTTGCAGGAGTAACACAATCATTGCTGCCGGCAATAATCATAGTTGGTATATTTACCATTGCGGCCGCGGCAGTTGCTGTAGGATTTGTTTGTGCCGGAGCAAGTAAAGCCACCGCATTGTAAACACCGGCTTCTTTTGCTGCCAGCATAGCAGCACCACCGCCCATACTATGCCCACTCAGGCATACTTGTGCAGAATACTTATTGTAAAAGAGCGATGTGTTCGTGTTATTTAATTTTGAAAATGCATTGGCAATAAAGGCTAAATCTTTTCCAAAATTTGCATGGTTAGGCAAAATATTTCCCTCTGTACGTGGCAGTGCAACTATGTACCCGTTGGCAACCAATGCTTGCCATATATTTGAATACGATGTGTACACCATCAAAAAACCATGACCAAAAACTACTAAAGGAAATTTATCGGTAGTGCCTGCAACAGCAACATCGTTGCCGGTTGTGGCTGCCGGGTAATATATTTCAGTTTGAATAATCCGGTTGCTGCGTGCAGAATCTACAAAATTAATAGTCGTGTGCCCAACTTGAAATTGCGCTTGTACCATTCCTGATATAAGCATCAATGCGAGAATAATATTTTTTATCATCAGAGTAATTTTAACACGAAGTTACAAAATAATAAACGCTATACTAATTTTAAAGTTAATAGCTTGTTAACTTTGGTAGGTTGATAAATAATATAGTACAAAGTGGTTGTGTTTTTTTTAATACATTGTTGGACGAAACCTCTGTTATTTTGAAATTAAAATAAATGATTTGCCGGTTTAATAGTTGTTGAATATCAGTATTACAAGAGCTACTGTTAACACAACATTATTTATAAATAAAAAAATAGCCTCACAAATACTAATCAATATATATATTTGAGCCGTTAATGCTCACCACCACTAATATCATTTGTTGCATAGTTGCCTATTTGTTAGGCTCCGTTCCTTCTGCTGTATGGGTGGGTAAAATTTTTTATGGCATCGATGTTCGCGAGTATGGCAGCGGCAATGCGGGTGCTACCAACACTTTTCGTGTTTTGGGCAAGCGTGCAGGAGTGCCTGTTTTATTGATGGACATTGGTAAAGGCTACCTTGCCGTGCAACTTGCTACCATCATGAATATATATTTTTTCGAATCGCATGTTTATTTTCCGGGCACACAACAGTTTGTAAATTTTAAACTTGCTTTGGGCATTTGCGCTTTGCTTGGCCATATATTTCCTGTTTACGTTGGCTTTCGCGGAGGTAAGGGTGTAGCCACTTTACTTGGCATAGTGTCGGGGGTATATCCAAAGGCCGCACTTGTGTGTGCATGTATTTTTTTTGTTGTGTGGATTATTACAAATTATATTTCGTTAGCTTCTATTATTTCGGGTTTTGCTTTCCCTTTTGTTATCATGTTGGTTTTTAAATCTTCTATTCCATCCATGAATATTTTTGCCATGGCAATTTCAATTCTAATACTCATCACACATCAAAAAAATATTGAGCGACTTTTAAAAGGAATCGAATCCAAAATATCTCCCTTTCGGTAAACGTAAAAATTTTAGTATTGAAGAGGAGGATGATACGTGATTTTTAGTTTTTAGTTCTTTGTTTTTAGTTCATAGTGCTTGGTTGTTTGTTCTTGGTGTTGAGTTGATTTTTTTTAGTTCATTGGAACAACCAACTGCTTTTAGTATTATTTTGCAATGCTGAGGAACGAAGCATCTCTGCCAGTATAGGAGGTGCAATGGTACTTGGTTGTTTAGTTATTGGCAATTGGTTATTGCGTTGCGAGTTGTTTTTATTGATGAATGTAGTTTTTTATAAAATTGATTTATGTTTGTTTTAAAATGAAATTTTCCGTCTTATTTTATATTCACTTTTTGGCAAATGATTTTTGCTGGTAGTTTTGCAAAGGCACAATCAAAAATTCCTGTGGATACTATTTCACGCCATGAATTTTTGCTCCTGATTCTCTTTTCAATTTCGGGAAAGTAAAACCATTACATAAGTTGAATCACACTTTCTATTTTACAAATAATACAAACGATACAGTTATTATTGATAAAATAATTCCAAGTTATGAGTTTACAGTGGCGCGATGCCAAAACAAAAAGTATTTCCATTTTCTAAAACTGCAGTTACAACAACAGTTGATTTAACTGGAGTAACAGGTGAAAATTTGTTGCCAAAGAAATATTCTTAAAAGGAAAGGATGAAATCTATGAGTGCTTTATTCAAGGTGAGATTATAGAAGTAAAGAAATAAAAAATGCCGACACTTTGGTCGGCATGAATTTGTTTATTTACAATTAACCCAATAACCAGTAATAAAATAACCCAATAACAAAATAACCAATAACTACACCACCAAACTACTGCCCCAATTTCATTTCCCTATTTATCATTTCCTCTATTTGATCTATTTCGATTTTTTTGGCAATTATTTTTTTGTCTTTGTCGAGCAAAAATAATTGCGGAGTAGTGCTTACATCAAAGTCGTGACGGAAATTATCGCGCAGATTTGGATCCATTACATTTATAAAGTCAAGATTTTTTTCGCGAATAAATTTGCGCCATTTTTCTCCTTCGGTTTCTGTATCGGATGCATATACTTCAACACCTTTACTTTTCATTCGGTCGTAAAACTCTTTCACCTTCGGCACTACTTTTTGACAATGCCCGCAATCGGGTTCCCAAAAAAGGAGCACGGTATATTTTGCTTTTATATCGTACATGCTTTGGTACACACCATTGGTATCTTGTAATACAATATTGCGGGGTTTTTTGCCAATCAAAATAGGATCTAATTGTGCAGCACGGCTTTGTATTTTATACAACCCATCAGCACTTAGCCAATATGCTTTTTCTTTGGTCTAATAATTTTTTACCATGTGAACAAACACTGCATCGAGGCCCATAATTTTCGATGTTTCGTAATGGTAAGTTATAAACCACACCGTGTACTTAAATACTTCGGTATCGGCTTCGGCTTTCTTAACTATGATGTCGGCATCGGCATTTATCGAATCGGGAATTTTATAAACCAGATTTTCGAAATACTCCACCAACTTAGCATGAAAAATTGGCGAGTGCGCAACATACGTGCATCGGCAAAATTTACCTTATCCCAAAAATGGCTTTTGTAGTATCTGTATTGAAAAGTTGAATCGATAGAACCATCAGGATTTTTTGGCGCAGGCGGTACATCGGGTGTTTCGCTAAGGTTGAAAATTGTTGTTAAAAATGCAGTTGGGTTTTTCTTTTTAAAATCTTCTTTGTATTTTTTTACATCATCATCTATTGCTGCCATTTGTTCGCGCACCGATGAGGTCTTTTTTTCTTCTTCGGTCAAAGCGCTGTAACGCTGACGAAGAGGCTCTACCATTTTATTTTTTTTGCCAATGTAAGTGAGGTAATCATAAAACTGCTGATTATCGACTGAGTTTTTAAAATGTATATTTTCGGGATTCAATGTTGTGTCTGCCTCCACAGTAAAAAACTGCTCTTTGTCAATCATCATTTCAAAATAGCGCTTGTCGGGCAATACCAGTAAATACATTCCTCCGGCAAGGGGTTCATCTCTTTCAAATTTTACTTTACCACTGGCATCTACCATGGCAGAGTCCTGCAAATATTGTTTGTCGCCAAAGTGATTGGCAAGAAAACATTGACCCGCGGTGATGCCTTTTATTTTACATTGTATGCTATAGCCTTTTTTCGCAAATGCATTGGTATAGATTATTGTACTAAGCAAAAAGCAAAAAACAAATAATTTCGATTTCATAAATTGATATTTAACGGCAGCAAATATAGGTGTTGATACTTTTTTAAAAAATGTTTTAAGTATGAATGATTGATGGGGGATTTGTGGATGGGCAACTTTGTAAAATGGGCATGAAAACCCAATCACCTAATCAAAAATTAAACAAAGTTCTTTTCTATTTTCGGCAAAATACACCTCAAATCGCTTAAGGATTTACGTTTGTGCGGCTGGGTTTTTCGTTTAAACTAAAAATTTTGTTTCAGAACATTTTAAACTTTGAACTTTCTAAACTTTCCCAACCTTCAAAACTTTCAAAACTCATTCCTTCACAAACTTCTTACTCAACACTTCCTTCTCTGTTTGTAAATGTAAAACATACAACCCAGCACTCCAACCACCACAATCCACATCCAAAGTAAAATACCCTGCGTTACTCTTCAAACTTTGAACTTCAAACATCAAACTCCCCGCCCATCGTATATACTCACTGTTACATTTCCTTTCAATCCACTTGCATTTATATGCAACTTCTCCCAAGCCGATATATACGTACATTGCATTGCCCTTCCCTTGAGAGGGCCGGGTGAGGTTCGCACTCAACGTATCACAAGGGCCCCCAACAGCGGCCCCAACTCATAATTTGGATTATTAGGCAACCCATAATAAGTGCGCTTGCCACCAAGGTAAAAACTATACGGTTGAAAATCGCAAAAGCTACTATCGGGATAATTGATAACACTTAGGTTTTCGTTTATATAATTGTGTGCGCTATCGGGATAAGGATAGTACCAAGTATTGGGAGGGTTATACGCACACGACCAATAAATTTTACCATCAGGTGCTAATTCTATTAACCCACCTATGGCACTAAACTCGGTGGCAAAAAGGGTATCTCTACTTGCACCAATGTTGGCAGCTTGCAAATCGAAACGCAAAAGGTAACTTGCTGTATCAAAAGGACTATATGCCTGGCTTACATATAGGTATCTTTTATTTGGCGAAAACTCACAATCCCAATAGAAGGGAAATAGATTGAAATTGGTAGTTTCATGTTCTAAATAAAACTCATTGTATAATGAACCATTGCACCTATCAAAATCATAGACACTCATTAATCCTTTGTTAGTTACGCAAGCAACCTTGGAGCCATCATGCGAAGCCTCAATGCGATAAAGGCTTGATTGCACCACATCCCCAATATTTTGAGTATGGTGCAAATAAATACTATCGGGGGTTACAAGAAAATACATAAACTCATTGTTGGCAGGCAACTCCCAGTGTCGGCATATTACCCACCAGTCACGGCCATTGCCGTGCTTTTTATACGGTAATGCTTATCGGCAACCTAATAAGTGGAATCGAGCAGTTGTACATTTTTTGTACAACTGCCCCACGGCTTGTCTTGTGTCATGTCTACAAGTGAGTAGTAGAGCCCCTCACTTGTTGTAACGCCTGCACAAAAAACGATAAATTGATTATTATGCATTGGATTATTTACAATTACATATTCCTTATACCATGCGAGCCCTACAATAGAATCTCCATTTAGCATTGATGTATCATTTCTGTTATAAACTCTGGATGGATGTTCAATCCAACCCAATATGCCTAAGGTTGTGTTAGAAACATAGAAACTTAATTGACCTGCTGAATCACAAACAGAAACACACGAACCACGCGAATTAACGCTTGAAGTATCGATATTAATCCCGTTTTAAAATTAATTTTAGCCCCATCACCAAAACACCAAACACTATCTGTTGCTTGCGTATAGGCAAATGATGGCAAATAACACTACCATCACTATAAGATAAAACCTCATGGCAGTAATTATTTAATGTAAATAATCTTACCTTTATCAATTAAAGTATCATTTACATAAAAACGATAAAATAAAATATTACCCAAATTATTTTTTAGCTCTATAGATAATAAATTTCCTTATTATTTAAATCATACGTTTCTACTACTGTGCCAAGCACATTGTATATTTTAATTTCAGCTTTGCTTTGTACCGGTACATCATATTCTAAATTAATTTTGCCATTTGTTGGATTTGGATAAATGGTTAAACTCACATTTTCTGTATGTTGCAAATTATTTTTCGCTTTTCTAAAAATGCTTACATCATCTTCTACATCTAACTGCAACATGGCACGTGCCATGTAAACTGCATCGCCACCTGTTACAGCGTTTTGTATGGCAATGTTGCCACTCTTTAAATCAATTGACTGAACCATGATTTATAGGATTAATTGACTATTGTGTTTTCTATTCTTTTATAAATTTCTTAGATAGTTGCTCCTTATCCGTTTCCAAATGTACAACATATACAACCCAGCACTCCAACCACCACAACCACATCCAAAGTAAAATACCCTGCGTTACTCTTCAAACTTTGAACTTCAAACATCAAACTCCCGCCCATCGTATATACTCACTGTTACATTTTTTCCTTTCAATCCACTTGCATTTACATACAACTTCTCCCAAGCCGATATATACGTACATTGCATTGCTCCCTCTCCTTTGGAGAGGGCCGGGGTGAGGTTCGCACTCAACGTATCACAAGGGCTCCCCAACAGCGGCCCCAACTCATAATTTGGATTATTAGGCAACCCATAATAAGTGCGCTTGCCACCAAGGTAAAAACTATACGGTTGAAAATCGCAAAAGCTACTATCGGGATAATTGATTACGCTTAGGTTTTCATTTATATAATTGTGAGCGCTATCGGGATAAGGATAGTACCAAGTATTGGGAGGGTTATACGCACACGACCAATATATTTTACCATCAGGCGCAAGCTCTATTAACCCACCAATGGCACTATACTCGGTGGCAAAAAGGGTATCTCTACTTGCAGCAATGTTGGCTGCTTGCAAATCGAAGCGGAGAAGATAACTTGCTGTATCAAACTGACTGTATGCTTGGCTTACATACAAGTATCTTTTGTTTGGTGATAATTCGCAATCCCAATAATAGGGCGCTAAAGCTACATTCGAAACATTTGTTGAAATCGAAATTTCATTAGATAAATAGCCAGAACATCTTTCAAAGTCAAATACGGATATTAGTCCATTCGGGTCGCTACAAGCTATTTTTTCGCCATCTTTTGAAGATTCGATTCTATAGAAGCCAGCACGCATTAATACCCCAATATTTTGAGTATGTTGCAAATATATACTATCAGGGGTTACAAGAAAATACATAAACTCATTGTTGGCAGGCAACTCCCAGTGTCGGCATATTACCCACCAGTCACGGCCATTGCCGTGCTTTATGGCGGTAATGCCATCGGCAACCCAATAAGTGGAATCGAGCAGTTGTACATTTTTTTGTACAACTGCCCCACGGCCGCTGTCTTGTGTCATGTCTACAAGTGAGTAGTAGAGCCCCTCACTTGTTGTAACGCCTGCACAAAAAACGATAAATTGATTATTATGCATTGGATTATTTACAATTACATATTCCTTATACCATGCGAGCCCTACAATAGAATCTCCATTTAGCATTGATGTATCATTTCTGTTATAAACTCTGGATGGATGTTCAATCCAACCCAATATGCCTAAGGTTGTATTAGAAACATAGAAACTTAATTGACCTGCTGAATCACAAACAGAAACACACGAACCACGCGAATTAACGCTTGAAGTATCGATATTAATCCCGTTTTTAAAATTAATTTTAGCCCCATCACCAAAACACCAAACACTATCTGTTGCTTGCGTATATGCAAATGATGGCAACAACACTACCATCACTATAAGATAAAACCTCATGGCAGTAATTATTTAATGTAAATAATCTTACCTTTATCAATTAAAGTATCATTTACATAAAAACGATAAAATAAAATATTACCCAAATTATTTTTTAGCTCTATAGATAATAAATTTCCCTTATTATTTAAATCATACGTTTCTACTACTGTGCCAAGCACATTGTATATTTTAATTTCAGCTTTGCTTTGTACCGGTACATCATATTCTAAATTAATTTTGCCATTTGTTGGATTTGGATAAATGGTTAAACTCACATTTTCTGTATGTTGCAAATTATTTTTCGCTTTTCTAAAAATGCTTACATCATCTTCTACATCTAACTGCAACATGGCACGTGCCATGTAAACTGCATCGCCACCTGTTACAGCGTTTTGTATGGCAATGTTGCCACTCTTTAAATCAATTGACTGAACCATGATTTATAGGATTAATTGACTATTGTGTTTTCTATTCTTTTATAAATTTCTTAGATAGTTGCTCCTTATCCGTTTCCAAATGTACAACATACAACCCAGCACTCCAACCACCACAATCCACATCCAAAGTAAAATACCCTGCGTTACTCTTCAAACTTTGAACTTCAAACATCAAACTCCCCCGCCCATCGTATATACTCACTGTTACATTTTTTCCTTTCAATCCACTTGCATTTACATACAACTTCTCCCAAGCCGATATATACGTACATTGCATTGCTCCCTCTCCTTTGGAGAGGGCTGGGGTGAGGCCTGCACTCAACGTATCGCATGGTGAACCAAGTAACGGGCCCAACTCATAATTAGGATTATTTGGTAAGCCATAATAAGTACGCTTGCCTCCTAAATAAAAACTAAAAGGTTGATAATCGCATTTAACACCAAGGCTATCAGGCTCATTTATTACACTTAGGTTTTCGTTTATGTAGTTGCGCATACTATCTGCATAGGGGTATGTAAAAAATGCCGATTGACTTTCATAAGCCCGTGCGAAATATATTTTATCATCAGGTGCTAATAACAATGCACCTGTACCAATTGGTTTGTCCCAAGTATCTATTGTATCAACCGTTTGCATAGGGTTGCTATCTAATAAATTAAATTGCAATAAATATCCTTTGGGCATAATGCTAAAGTAGGCTGTAGTAGAAGCATAAAAATATTGCCATTTTTTGAATAGGCACCGTGCCAAAAAAAATTATGTGTGTTTGGACCAGGAATAAACTCAGATGAAAATAATTTGTTTTTGTTATTAAACCAGTACACCTATCAAAATTAAATTCTGCAATATAGCCTCTAAGGTTTATAAGCATAAATTTATTGTACGATGGATGCCAAATAATCTTTTGGAAATCCACATCTGTCGCATCATTAAAATCTTGAATTAATGGAAAAAATAAACTATCTTGAACTTGTTGAAAGGCAAAAAAACGATTGTAAAAATTAGGAGAATTGAAATCAGAATATTTTGTTATTATCCACCAATCACGGCCATTGCCATGTTTCACGGCAGTTAAACAATCACCCAATCTATGTTGTAGAATATTGTTATTTTTTGAAGTGACTATTCCAAGTGAATCTGTGCTATTAAAAATAATTTTTGTAAAATATAAACCATCAGTAGTCAGTATTCCTTGATGAAAAATATAATAGGCTGTATCAAATTTATTTAAAGGAATAATTACATTTTGATTATATAAATCACCACCACAAAGCCTCGTACCATTTTTTACAACGGTATCGTTTCTATTGTAAATAGTTGAAACAGAATCGTCTATTCCAGATTGATTCCAAGTATATAGTTTTAATTTTCCGTTATTATCTGCAATGTTGGAGCAACTTCCTTGTCCATCCATACCTGATTGGATTGGCAGTGGAAAGTTAGGATTGGCAAAATCAATTCCACAAGAATCTCCAAATATCCAAAAACGGTTTAAATTTTGTGCTTTAGCAAAATTTGCAAACAAGGCAAAGATTATTATATTTTTCAGCATGTTTTTAAAAATAAAAGGGATCAACTATTTAGTTGCCTCCTTGTTAATTTATTTTTTAATTAAAATCAGTTTTTTACTTGCAAGCTCATTACTGTTTTGCAATAAACGTACGTAATAGATTCCTGCATTAAAAATGGAAGTAGAAAATGTAAAATCACTTTTTGCAAATTTATGGTTAAGCACTAATTTGCCATAAGCATCATAAATATTACACATGATATCAATAACATCATCATCGCCCTCAAAAGAAATTGTAACCAAGTCAGATGCAGGATTCGGAAATAATATAAAATTTATTGGTAATTTATATTTTTGTTTATACAAATTCCACTTTCTTAACTGTGGCATCTGGTCTTCGTGTTCTATATCAAACATTGCCCTAATCCAATACACAGCATCTCCTCCGAGGAATGGATGTTGATAACCTTTGTTTTTTAAATTAAAGACACTTGCACTATCAGCAATGCTATCCTTTGCAACATAATCAACATAATAATTTAATGCTTCACTTTTGTTTTGTTCAATTGTGTTTTTGTTTACCATGCTTGATAATCGTGTTTGCATAGTTGTGTAGTCATTATTATTAAGTGCTTGTTCGGCATCGTACAACAATCCTACATTTGTATTTGATAATGAATCAAATTCGCTTATGAATGCAGCATCGTTTGCATTACCTTGATACAGAATACTTGAATCACTTGCGGCAGAATAATAGTATGCTGTTTTGTCATTGTATTTAAATTCCGGTTCTACATAATCATAGTAGGTGGAGTCTCCAACGGCTTTGCCATACAATGCCATACGCTGCGCATCATCGTCTGGTGCAATAGTTGGGGGTTCGCAGTCAGTAGCTGTATTATTACATTGACGGTCTTTTATTACGTTAGGTTCATGTGGTACTGGCTTCAAATCCCCGATTGTATTTGCAATGTCCCAAGTCCAATTTATAATAAAACCTTGTGCAGCTGCACCATCCACACGATAGTTCAAATTATGTTTAGGTGTTACCCATCTATTTTTCCAACTTGTGCTTGTAGCTGCACTACCGCTCCACGCCCCTACATCACTAATTTTATTATTCACACCCACGGGGTCAAGGTACACACTCTGATAACAACTTGTCATGGTATTGCATTTCAATTGCCCCATTGTGCAATCGCCCCAATATCTAATACCGGTGCCTAATTTTTCGGTTTTGTTTTGTACAACAAATAGTGATTTACAATCCATAAGCGATATGCCACGTAGTACATCTTGTGCTGCAACTGTAGGTGTAAATGACCATTTGGCACGATTGCCTAACAAATTAATTAGCTGGCAATTAATTAAGTTGATGCCATAATGTGTCCTGTTCAATAAATTAACCTGTGGAGTAGTTATAATATATTCGTTGCTAAATATATTGGGGTCGGCATTTAATGCGCCAATTGTTACATCGCCTTGTGCAGCCCCTTTTACATTAATGCAATAGATGCCCTCACTTATATTACTCATTTTATTGCCTGTAACGTTTAGATTAATAGTACCTTTTACTTCGCGCAACACGATAGCGCGGTTGCCATAATTAATGGCGGAATAGGGTAGTGCTGTTGTTGCACTTTGCATATTAATTAAGTTGTCGGTTATGGCTATTGTAGAAGTTGGGTTGTTGTAGCAATGAATAGGGTTAATGCACTGCGTGAATTTATTATCGGCAATAGTAATGTTATTGGTGGCCAAATCGTGATAACTACAGTAATTTCCCGTTGTACAGCGGTCATAATTATTATTGGCAATAGTGGTGTTATAGCGTCCTTTTACATATACTGCATGATTGCAATTCAAAAAACTATTTGGATTTAAAAGTTGATTTTTATCTACAACAATATTAAAAGCATTAGCCGTAGTATTTGTTGCAGCAATTCCATAACCCTGTCTGATTAATACTGGTGGCACCACATCGGCTTCATAGCTATCAAATCCTATTTCGGTGAAGTTGCTATTGAAAATTTTTAAATCACTGTTAGTAACATAAATAGCTGTTTGCGCGTGTTTGAAAATGTTGGGCTTGTTATTGAGTGTAGAGCCAATTTCCAAATTAGTAACATTATTATATTGTAAATGTGACGCTGGTAATTGATTACTAAACGGAGGCAATTTTGTATTATCAAAACTACACTGGTCAAGGGTGCAATTGAGCAAATTTGTGTTTATGGCACTTATACTTAGTTTATTATTCAAGAAGGAAGTATTTGTCAAATAATATTTTGCATTGGCACCTACATTTATAGCCACATCAGCATCTTCAACACTTGCATTATCGGTACTTACTGTACCGTTGTTTATGATGCCCTGCCAAGAAGTGCAACCGCGTATGGCTGTACCGGTATTTAAGGTAAGTGCTGTTGCAGTTGGCACTGTAATGTTTGTAGTAGAGGTGGTAGCATACAATGTATAGCCGCTTAGTGTGAGGTTGTTTGCTACGGTAATAGAATTCAAATTGTAAATACCAACTGGGTCGCCAATAGTATAAATCCCTGCCGTACTTACACTCCCTGTGGCTGTTGCAGTACATCCATTAAAATCAGTAACGGTAACTGTAAACGTACCTTGCGCCAAGTTTTTAAATTGGCCATTCAAATTAAATGCGCCATTGCTAAGTGTATATGTATATGGTAAGGTGCCGCCACTTGCTGTAAAGTTGAGTGTGCCACCCACAGTGCCACTACATGCTGCCGCTGTGCTTGTTGGCGTGCCAATGGTGATAGTAGTATTAGTAATGGATACTGTTTTTGTAACAGAACAGCCTACATTATCTGTAATGGTAACTGTATACGTTGTGTTTCCTAAATTCGCTATTGATTTTAATGTACTGCCACAATTCCACAAGTAAGTTAATGGGTGGTTCATACCATTATCAATTACCGTTGCTGCGCCTGTGCTACCGGTGCAAGTATTAAAACTTTTAATATTAAAATCCATAGCCAATACTTTTATTGATTGGGTGTAGGTAGAAATTGCGGTGCCGCCACAACCAGTGCCTGTAACCGTAACGGTATACGTACCGGCTGCACTTATAGTAATTGCTGCAGTAGTTTCGCTTGTATTCCACAGATAGTTGTTTGCTGTGTATAATGGCGGTAGGTTAGCTGTTAATGTACTTGTTCCATTAATACAAAACGGTGTGGATGAAATATTGCCGCTCGCATTAACATCAACACCAAGCCGCCACGCTCCCAAGCCACGCACTACAGCATATATAAACTCGTTGCCACAAGTTGCGCCATTGCTGTTTATATATTTTATGGCTTTGTTGGGTAAGTTGGCAGTAATATCTTGCCAAGATGTGGGAGCAATACTTGCATCTATCGGGTCAAAATCGGCAGCATATATTTTGCCCGTTGGTGGTGTACTTGTGTTACCATAATCAAACGATACTGTACTTACATAAATGCGATTGAGGCTTTCATTTATTTCAATATAATTAATTCCATCGTCTGTATGGTCTAAATTATCGATATATAGCTTTTTAAAGATGTCTGCTGTGCCACCAGCGCCATCAAGCGCAATGCCGCTTGATAAGTCAGCAAATATGCTGTACAAATTGCTATATGTTGCAGTATAATTTTTTGGATACGCACCTGCAATTATTTTATATTCATTTGCGCAACTTGAACAGGGTATTAATTTCATAGCCTGTAATTTAATATTAGGTATAATAAATGGAGTTCCAAGCGAGGTTGAAAAGTCCAAAAAATTGGAGTTGGTTATTGCATATCCATGCACGCCATCATTGTCACTTTTAATAATATAAATAACATCGCCCAAAGGTGAAATAAGCACATCATAAATTTTAAGTGTGCTGCCAAAATTTACTTCATCCCAAGTTGCACCATTCAAACCATACAGTTTAGTTTGTCCATCAATTGTGTTTACCAATACATAAATGTGCATATCGCTAAAAATCATTTTTACAGGGTCGCCACAAAGGCTATTGCCAACTTGTGTCCATGCATTACCTATAAGCTGCAGCACACATCCAAGTCCTTTTTTTGATGCATACCCGGCACCAACTCCAGCATAGTTTGCACCTGTAGATGGGTCTTTGGTAATAAAAAAACAATCGGTAAGGTTGGTAGCAGGTACATTACAAGCTGAATTTGCATTCGGTTGGTTTGGCAACGAGTATGTGCAACCTGCAGTTAGCTCATTAAAATAACTTCCATTATCGTCCGATTCCCACAGCAATCTATCGTGCATGCCAAGCCAAACGCGGTTATTATCATCGTTAAATATGCACTTGGGGGCAGTGTTTACATATCCTTTGTGGCGATATGTTTCGCAGCCGTTGTTTTGTTGTAAACAGGAGTATATACCTTGCCAACTTGTGTTTAATGGTGTGCCATTGGTGAGCGCATTGCGAGTTACAAATATATTGCCCGACTTGCCCGCAAGCAAATGATTGTTTGGTGTAAGTATGGTGCTATTTACATTAGAGCAAGGTGTTGAAGTATTCCATCCCCAATCATCGGTAATGCCATCAAATACATTCAAGGCTGTCCAGTTGCCATTGGGCTGCCCGCTATTATCAGCACTGTAAAATGCGCCTACATAGTAGTTGTTGTTATTGTATTTTACTAAATTATCTTCATTCATCAGCACCCATCCATTATTGTTTGGCAATCGTATTAATCGAGTAAAATTTTGATATTCTCGGTTATTTACAAAGTCATCGTAAACTCCGTTATTTTTATTTTGCGCATTTAGGTTTGTTATCATATTTGTCCATACTTTAGTATTGGTATTGTAAGAAAATAGCCCCATGCCATATATTGTAATAAAATATTCAAGGGAATTCGGGCTGCGTTGCAAAATACTTGTAGGCTCATAATATTTTGTGTTGTATGGTCCGGGAACAGCTAAAGGTATATTGCTAAGTTGGTTTGTACCAAAATTATACAAGCCCGTTTCTGTAGCTATCAACAAATTATCATCAGTTGTAGCAAATGTTCCATTGTCATTTACATGCAAGCAATATTCGCTTTGTTCACCGCCAAGTTCAGGCAACTCGTACGATGCATTTATTGTAAAAGCATTTGTAGAAATATCATATGTTGCCATATATAAATCTTTAGTTGTGGCGTTGTTTTTAAAATTACCCGGTTCATCTTTTATACGTGTAGTACCAGTAATAAAATAAATATTCGCACTATTTCCACTCATTGTAGATACAAAAATATCGCTTACCCATGAATCTTCCTGATACCATAAGTTGGTCATGCTTGTATTGCCACCTAAATCTATTGTGCCAATGCCATTGCGATAAGCCACAAGTAATTTATGGAAAGATGCATTTTCGGCAGGCACAAATTTATTGATGAATCGTACAATTCCATTGTTGCTAATGTACTGCCAATCGTACTGCGTGGCATCATCTAAAAGTAAAGGGTCAACTGATGATGCGCGCCATACACCACTTACATCGGAACCTACATAAAAGTCGTATTTGCTTGTTGCAGGATTGTTGTACACTTGTACAGCACGCTCTTGCCCACCCGCTCCGGGGCCAAGCTGTGTCCATTGTGCATTTGCCATGTTGCTAAAAATTAAAATAAAAAGTAAGTGAAGTAGAAATTGTTTTCGCTTTTTACAATTAGATTGTTGCTCTGTTGCTCTGTTGCTCTGTTGCTCTGTTGAGCCATTAAAGATAAGAAATTTTCAGAATAAAGTTTCATAAGTTTAAAATTTAAATTGTTACTAATAAGAACCAAGACATTTAGTAGATTGAAAAAACATGTGAGCAGAGATTGCTTCTTCCGATAGTAATCGGAATCGCAATGACGGTTACAAAAAAATAAAAGCGTGGCTTGGCAGTCGGGAGTTGGCTTGGTAACATGTTCAGAATAAACAGAATTACCGTTGCAGAAATATTTATAAAAAAAGTAAGGATGGTTTTTTCAAAGAACTTGTGCAAAGTAAAAGAAAATGTAATACATACACAAGAAATATTTACCAACTTTGGTGATTACACCAACTGTAAAAATTTATACGAATTGAAATTTATGCACGTTAATTTACATATTGACGATAATTGAAAGCATTTTCAATGCTCACCATATACGATGCTTTGACATCGATCACCATACGCAAAAAAAACCACCCTTCATACGAAACTAAAAACCAGGTGCATCGAAAACGAAACAGTTGAATTTCAGAGTCCTCATTTTGTTTTGTTTTTCAAAGGCATGCGAGAAAAACCAAATTCTATGCAGAGATTGCTTCGCAGTTCGAGAATACTCACTGTGACAAATCGCAATGACGAACTAAGAACAATCCTTTCCACAAACGAAACTAAGAATGCCGACACTTTGGTCGGCATCCCGACCGAAGTGTCGGGACTAAAAACAATCCACTCCGTAAACGAAACGAAGAACTAAAAACAATCCTCTCCGCAAACGTAACTAAGAACTAAAAACCGAACTAAGAACTAATCTCCCCCTTCACAAAATCGCTCAACTCACGAATATAACTTTCATAGAAATCGAATTTTGCTTCCCTGTTTTGTAAATTCGGCAATGTTTTTGCAGCCGAATTGCAAAGCGGTCGTGTTTTTTCACCGGCTTCTTGAGGGTTTTGCTTGTAATTTCTCCACAAGGCAATGGCGCCCAATTGTGCCATACCGTATTCGATGTAATAAAAAGGTACTTCAAAAATATGAAGTTGCTTTTGCCACAAATAATTTTTTATGTGTTGTAAATTTTCCCAATCAACAACAGTGCTGCTCATACTTGAAAATATGTCGTCCCAGGCTTTTGTGCGATCATCGTTTGTATGTGCAGGGTTCGTATACACCCAATGTTGAAATTTATCTACACATGCAATCCATGGCAATACTGTAAGCACATCTTCGAGGTGTTGCAATTTTGCGCGTTTCAAATCGCTGGCATCAGCAAAAATTATCCCAGTGTTCCATCGATATCAATTCCATACTCATGCTTGCAAGTTCGGCCACTTCACTGGGGAAGCTTTTAAAATCGACTTGTGGTAATGTGTGTGTAACTATGGAATGTACAGCATGTCCGCCTTCGTGCACAATGGTAACAAGGTCGCGCAGCAATCCCGAGGCATTCATAAATATAAATGGCACACCGGTTTCGTACAAAGGATAATTATACCCACCCGGTGCTTTACCCTTGCGCGAATCAAGATCGACACGGTTTAATGTTTGTAATTGCGTCATACATATTCCCAAAAAAGGATCGATGGCATCGAAACATTTCACTGCTTTTTCCATCATTTCTTTACCATCTGCAAATGGTTGCAATGGCGTATCGCCATCAATGTCCACATCCATATCGTATGGCTTTAACTTATCGTATTGCAATATTTTTTTGCGCTCAATATCAAAATGTTCAATGAGTGGCATGATGCTTTTTTGAATGGCGTTATGAAATTGAAAGCAATCATCAATCGTATAATCGAAACGGCAAAGCTCAGCAAATTTAAAATCGCGGTAGTTGTCGAAACCTGCATTGCGTGCTATTTGTGTGCGCAGGGCAATCAGTTTATTAAATAGTTCGTCCAGTGTATCTTTGTCATTCAATCTTCGTGTTGCAACTTTTTCGTAAACCGTTTTGCGCACCTCACGATTTTTATTTTTAAATGTTTTGCGGCTTGTTGCAAAGTGAGTTCGTTGCCTTCGTGTTCAATTGTCATTGCCCCGCAAATAGTTCCATACTGCTGTTCCAGTTGTTGCATTTCGGCAATGAGCGGAATATTTTCTTCACGATACAATTCGATATTTCGTTTGGCGATTTTTATAGCATTATCATAATTGCTATCATTCAATTCGCTCAAAAAAGGAGAGGATAAAAACAGTTTGTTGAGTTCATTTGCATAGGGTGCAATTTGCGGTTGAATTTCGGTGATGAAAAATGTGTAAGCTTCGGTGAGTGATTTGTTTTCGGTATCGCACGTCATTCGAATGTAGCGCCACGCAAGGTTTTCGGACAGTACTGTTTCGAGTTCACTTTTGTCGCTTAGCCATTTCAAATAATCTTCCTTACTATTTATAATGCGCGTTGTAAGATCATCAAAATAGATTTTTATGCTATCCCAATTCGATATTTCTAAATCTGCCTTTACAAATTTTCGTGGCGGAACAATCAGTGGTAAATTCATATTTAAATTTTGTTTTATTATTTTAATTTCAATATCGGGAAAATAAAATACCCATAAAAAAAAGCAACCCTATTCGAGTTGCCTTTTTATATATTTTTATTCTTCGGTTTTTTTCTTTCGTGGTGCTTTTTTTTCTTTCACCGGTTGGTCACCATCTTTTTCTGCTGCACTTTCATCTTTCTTTTTCGATGATGCTTTTTTAGGAGCCTCTGAATCTACCTTTGTTTCTTCTGCCTTTGTTTCGGTACTTTCACTTTTAACCTCTTCGGTTATTGTTTCTTCTTTATCATCTTCGAACGAAACTTTATCCTTCAACAAGCGATACCATTGAATAAGCTTTTTAATATCGGATGGGTAAATACGTTCGCCATCATTATCAGGAAAAACAGTAGTTAAAAAACTTTGAAGTTCGGCACTGCTTGCTTTGGGATTCATGGCTAAACTTGCTTCGGCTTTTTCATCCATCATCTGCATCACTTTGCGCAGTGGCATATCGTCTGTTTTGCCGTATATACTTACATCTTCGAGTATCGATATTTTTTGATACGATGATACTGCCGACCGTTTTCCATCTTGCATCGATTCTACAATAAAGCCATTTTTAGTTTGGGCTACTACCTTAAACAATCCACCCGTTCCGGAAATGGCCATTATTTTTTTAAAACTCATTTTTATTTTTGTTATTTTTATTGAAAGCGCGAATTAAATATTTTGAACCGACATATTCGTTTTTATGTTCACTTTTAGTTTTTCACAATGGTAAGTTGTTGTTGCGCAAAATAATTATTTCCTTTTGCACGCACTGTGTAAATGCCATTAGTTAGTACCGATGTATCTATAACTGTATTATTTGTTGCCATTGTAGTTATACAAACTCTGCCATTAATATCAATTATTTCGATAACAACATTTTCATTCAAAGCATCTTTACACACAATATTTATAAAGTTATTTGCCGGGTTAGGGAACAACACCATGTTGGTTGACAATGATGATGCATTTGCAATTCCACTACTAAGAATACCATCGTATTTTATTTGCGCATTGTTTGCAGATACTATTAAGTCCGACAATTCGTCACCGGCAAGCAGAGCAAAGGCAATTTTTACACTGTCACCTGCAGCTATTGTCAATGGCCCCGAACTTACAACATCAATAATGTCGTTACCCACTCCTGTACCTCCCGCTGTGGGACGGGCAGTACTCACTGTGGTATATTTTTCTGCAGTGCTAAATCCACTGGCATATAAGTCAACACCACCGCCACCGCCACTAATATTGTCGATAGAATAATGATTGAAGCCTGTATTGGTAAGCAACTTTGCTCCGGCAAATACTCCACCGGCATCAGTGCAATAAACGTAACCCATTTTTAATGCTGTTTCTTCGGCACCTTTGTTATGGCTAAAATCCTGAATATCCCAATCGGTTGCAATGCCTGCATATAAGTTTGATAACGTAGATGTGCCGGTATTTTTCAAAACATATTCCATTATCACATACTTATCGTCACCGGCATTTACCCATGCATACGAGCGATGTGTAACATCAACTTTTATTTGTGGTGAACCCGGGTTATCATTAAACTTTGCATACACATCGAAATCCGATTTTACATTTGGCAATTTTGTGGCACTTACTAAAGTAAAAAAATCTTCGTCAGCTGCGGCACCTGTACCACGAAATACATCCGAAACGGTAGTGCTGTTTTTGCCAATCATCAATCCGCTTTCATACATAAGTGGTAGCGAATCGTTGTACACAAATCCAAGGCCTTCTGTTTGCGAATCCTGATTATATCCAATTTTTCCACGGCTGGTAACTGTAGTAAATACGCGGTTTACAGTGATATTGATATAGTCAACATTTACAGTGATGCTAAAATATTCTGCTGCATTGTAATTAGGATCGGCATATGTTATTTTCAACGGAATGGAAGTGTTTTTAGGTGCGTTTGCCTTCACTAAAAACGTAAATGGATTTGATGTAATATTCAAACTGTCTAATGTATTCATCACACCGGCATTCACTGTATTATTTAATATTTGCACATAAGGCGATGTTGATGATAAAGTAATATTTAGTGCTGTTGTTGCATCCAGGTAATTGCGAAAAACACCTTGCATGCGAATGGTATCGCCAATGATAAAAGTATTGTCGTTGTTGTCATAATAGTTCACGTTTTCGAATCGTACCGATGGAGACGATGCTGTAAGTGCACTAGCAAGATTGATGCGGCCGTTTCCTAATTTATTTGGATAGGGTGAGTTGCCACCAATGCCATAAATATTGTCGCAGGTAACACGCAATTTTTCGCCCACTTGCAATCCGCTGTAAGAAGGATATTGTGATTTTACCAATGCTGCTCCACCTGCACAAACTGGCGATGACATTGAAGTTCCACTTAAAAATGCATAACCATTATTGTAAAGTGTAGCGTAAATATTGCTTCCCGGAGCACACACATCTACCCAGTATCCATAATTAGAGAATGATGATTTTACATCATTGTTGCCGGTTGATGCAACACATAAAACATTGTTGTATGCAGCCGGAAACGATAGTATATCGTTACCGTTATTACCTGCAGAGGCTACTACCAAACAGCCTTTGTTTATAGTTGCATAGTTACATGCATCTTGCCCAAATTGGCTGCCACCGGCACCGCCCCACGAACAATTGATAATGCTGCAACCGTGATCGGCAGCATAAGTAATGGCTTCGTATCCATTGTCTATGGCATTGGTGCTGGCTTGTTTGCTGCACTTTACCATTATAAATTTACAGTTGAAGCCCGAACCGGCAACACCAATATTGTTGTCGGTAGTGGCAGAGGCACAGCCCGATACGTGTGAACCGTGGTCGCTGTTATCTACCATTGGATTGTTATCATTTTCGCTAATATCCCATCCACGGAAATTATCTACATATCCATCGTTATCATTATCGGTACCATCTATTGGATCGTTGTAATTGTATTTAATGCTGTTTACCAAATCCGGATGATCCCAATCTGTACCGCTATCTGTGATTCCTAACACTACGTTGGTATCACCCTTTTGAGTATCCCAGGCGAGGTAGGCATTTATTTTCCCCAAATGGTATTGCAATCCCAGACTTGGGTCGTTGGGTGTATAATTAATAAAATGTAAATATTCAGGCTCGGCATATTGCACCGCACCAGTTTTCATTAATGCTTGAATAGCTTTTTTAATGTCTGGGGTTTTAAAATTGCAACGATATATAAGCGTTAAATCTACCATCGGCTTTCCAAGTTTATCTGTTAGTTCTAAAGGAGGGGTGTTGTGAGGAAATATTTTTTTGATGTCGCTGGCCCCAATTTGATTGAGTGCGGAAGTGAGTTTTGCATTGCTAACATCAATGCCTTTAAGTAATTTGAAAACAATTATTCCTTGTTTGTAAGGTGCGTTTTCATTGAAAGAAAATTGTTGAGGGCTGTTGTTCGTTTGTGCCTGGCTAAATTGAATATTTAACAACAATAGCATGCTCAGCATTTTTAATGTAGTGTTTTTCATATTTGATTAATTTTTTGAAGTGCGAATATAAGAGAAATTAACAAGGAAATTACTTTTTAGTTTCACACAAATTGGGGTAAGTTTTCAATAAATTCATAATCGGTTTCGTTTATTTTCAGGCAGTAATGTTCGAGGCCATTCGTTATAATAATAAACTTAACTTTTAACTTGATATGATAATGCAATGCCTGATAGATGGTGTCTTCGTTGAGTTTCACTTGTGGGGCTTTACATTCTACCAATAACCATGGCACGCCCTGTCGGTTGTAAACTAAAATGTCGCTGCGTTTTTGAAGTGTTAAAACTTTAAGGCCTTTTTCTACACTCATTAGTTCCTTTGGATATTGGTGTACCTGACACATAAATTCAATAAAATTTTGGCGCACCCATTCCTCCGGAGTTAATACGATATTTTTTTTCCGGATGCTATCGAAAATAAAAAAGTCATCTCCATGTTGTTCAATTTTAAATTGAAATGCCGGAAGATTTAATGCTTCAATATCTTTCATGTCAATACTAGTATTTTAAAAATCTGGTGTATAGTTCCTGTTGAAATATTTTCCCCTTCATTATCATTTCTGATGTATCACATTTGTTTGATTTCCACGACATGTTTTTCTCATCAATTTTGTTGTATGATACTGCGCAATTATTTTCAATATACGAAAAACCTACATCGTACATCACATAGGCATTGCCATTCGAAACCGTATCACAAATATTATTGCTGAATACAAAAGCAGAATCTTTTTTATCTAATTGCCAAAGCATAGAGTAGGCAATGTCGTGCTGTGCAACAGTTTTGGTAATGCGTTTGCCTTTCAGTGTGTCGAGCAAAGCATTGCCATAAAAAATTAATGGAATATGGTGAGTAGCAATATCAAAATAATGCCGGTTGAGCGGAAGGTTGTGACCATGGTCGGCCACAAGAATAAATACAGTGTTTTGAAACCAGGGTTGCAATGCTGAGGTGGCAAAAAAATGTTGTAAACACTTGTCAGTGTATTTTGCTGCGTTACAAAACTTTTGCTCCGATGTTGACATAGTATCATGCTGGCCAAATGGCACATCGAATGGCTCGTGAAGTGATATTGTAAGCAGGCCGGCAAAAAATGGTGACGATTGTTTATTAAGATTTTTACACATAAAGTTCAACGCGTATTCATCGTGCGCTCCCCATTTGTTTGTGGTGGGCGCAGCCACATCATCCTGTGTGTATATTTTATTAAATTGCATATGAGTAAGGTAACTTTTCATATTGCTGAAGTTTACATCGCCACCATAATAAAACGCAGTGTGATAGCCCAATTTATTTAGTTTGAAAGGGAATGATGGCAGACTATTAAGTTTGGTATCGTGCCTTATGATGGATTGAAACGGAGTAGCAGGAAATCCACTAAAAACCGATACAAGAGCCTGGTCGGTGCGAAAGCCACTGGCATAACAGTCGCTGTATACGAGGCTATAGTTGCACAGCGAATCGAGGAATGGAGTGTAACTCACCGGTGCACCGAATGCCCCAACAACATCGGCAGTCATGCTTTCGAGTAGTAGCAAAACTATATTGGGTTTTGGTGTTTTGAAAAGCGAAAAACCTGCAGTGCTTTTTTGAAGAAACAATTCATCATATTTTTTCTTTGCATATACAGGTTCGTAATATTCAAACGGGTTTTGATCGAGGCTACTATTCTGTAAAATATTATGCCCTGCATACCAACAGGGGTTTATTGCAGCATGATTCAATTCTATATCATCGCTAAAGTACGAAGCACTTTCGTTGATGGGAATTGTTTGCAAACCACCCCTCATAAAGTAAAAGATAATGAACGAAGACAAAAAAACGAATGCGGTTTTTATAATATATTTTTTGGGTTCTACATCACCTTTTTTGTTTACGAAAAAATAAAACCTGATTGCAACAGTTGTAAGAACAATAAGTAAAACCAGACCTCCGATAATTTGCACACTACTTACCGAAGCAAGGATGAAATTTTTATCATCAAGAAAATCGAATGCACGTTTGCCAATTGGCTCGCGCCAGTAATCGTACAAAATGGTATTTGCCAAACACGCAATACTTGCAATAGAAATCAACACCACATTAATGAAATGGATAATCGTTCGCCATATTTTTTTTTGCACAAAAATGTAAGTCAACAAAAAAAAGCCATGATAGCGCAATGGCATACGATGCAGTTGATAAATCGAGTGGTATGGAATGATAGAACGTAGAAAGTTTTTGATAAAATGGCTGTGTATATAACTTATGATTAAATATAAAAAACACGATATGGTGGCACGCAAAAAACACCAACCAAAATAAATAATTTCGTAAAAGAATACGTAGCAATGCAACCATTAAAATTCGATAACTTTTCCGGTGTGCAATGTAGTTGTAATTACTTTATATGGGTTGCCGGTGTAATAAACATTGCCGGTATATGTTACCAAAGCGCCCAGCTCTTTTTCTACATTAATATATAAGTCATTGTCACCTTTGTTGGTGCAAAAGGTGTAGCCGGTTTTTAAGTCCCGTGCATCAAGAGGACCAACAGCGGCATCATAAACATAACTCACTCCAACATCTCCTTCGAGTTTTACATTAGTAGTGCCGGTATGAAAATTCCACCATGCCGAAGCAGATTTTATTTTGATGTGCATGGCACCGGCCCCGCTGTAACTGTCTATTCGAAGGCTATCGGTAATAAGGGTATTTTGGCAAGTAACATCGCCCGAACCGGTGTAATAAATTTGCTGAAGTTTTTTGTAATGCAATGTCACCGTGAATTTATTTTGAAAACTCCGCACCCAATTGCATTTATTGTCGTTCGAAATCCGAAGCGTATTGTTTTCTTTTTGTTGAGTAACAATATTGTCAATAATATTTTCGCCCGCAGTTAGGGTTGCAAAGTTTGTTGAATCCTGAACCAAAATTACATCCACCTTTCTGTCAATAATAAGTTTGGTAAAATCGAAAGGCAACGGCCTGGTAACAGTTACCTCATTTCCCGTACCGGTTATACAATCATTACGATTTTCTTTACGGCAAGAAGTAATTGTGGAGGTGAAGATTATAGTTGATAAGAAAATAAAAAGAACGTTATAACCGTATGAGTATACGAAGTAGCTCTTTTTTATTTTCACAAAAAGTAATTTTAAAATAGTATTTAAGTAATTCATGCTTAGTTCGCAATCAATTTTAACGGACTTTGCGTTTGCGGTTTCTTTCATAGTCCTCAAATACAAACTCACCAAGATTGTCGAGGCCGCTATAGTAAGCTTTGCCATTATTTATTTTGGTAAACTCGCGGACAAACTTTTGTAAGTATGGGTCGGTGGCAATCATAAATGTAGTTACCGGAATTCCAAGTTTTTTACATTGTGCTGCATGCCCATACACTTTGTTTAAAATTTGGCGGTCGAGGCCAAAACTATTTTTGTACAATTTATTTCCTACATACATGGCAGTAGGTTTGCCATCGGTAATCATAAAAATTTGCTTGTTGGGTGTTTTTCTTCTTCGCAATAAATCCATGGCCAAATCCAAACCCGCAACTGTATTAGTATGATAAGGGCCTACTTGCAAATAGGCAATATCTTTGAGTTGAATGGGTTGTGCATGATCGCCAAAGGTGATAATATCCAAAGTATCCTTCGGGTATTTTATTTTTATAAGTTCGGCCAGCGCCATTGCTACTTTTTTGGCAGGAGTAATGCGGTCTTCACCATACAATATCATGCTATGCGAAATGTCGATCATCAACACGGTTGAGGTTTGCGTTTTATATTCGCGTTCCTGAATTTCCAAATCATCATCGGTAAGTTGAAAATTATCTATACCATGATTGATATGTGCATTGTGAATAGACTGAGTAAAATTTACCGAATCGAGTGTGTCGCCAAACGAATACGGACGAACATCGCTGCTGAGTTCATCTCCTTCGCCACTATAGAAAGTTTTGTGATTGCCACGCGATGATTTCTTCAGTTTTCCAAATATTTGTTCCAGGCTTTTTCGCCTTATAGTTTGTTCACTTTTGGCGGTAAGCTTTTGCACATTATTATTTTCGTCATCCTTTATATATCCATTATCTTTTAAGTCGCGAATAAAATCGGACATCCCATATTCAGGTGTGGTAAATTTATATTTCCTGTCAAGTTCTGTCATCCAACTCAAAGCCTCGCCCACATCTCCGGCTGTGTAGTTTATCAACTCCAGAAACATCTTGAGCATTTTGTCGAAGGTTGAACCCTCCGGTGGTGGTATAAATTTATTGAAACGTAATCCGTACATCGATTTGATATTTTAGCAAATATAGCAAGAGTAAGTATATTTGCGCAAAATAATTAACAATGGAGCAAGAGGTAAGTTTTCAGCGGGTAATAAATTATAATCGTGAAGGGTTGGATCGCGAGGCACTCATAAAAATATATGCCGCTATTTTGAAACCACGAATGATTGAAGAAAAAATGATGATTCTTTTACGTCAGGGAAAAATTGCAAAGTGGTTTTCGGGAATAGGGCAGGAGGCAATTGCTACGGGGGTTGCTCTTGCAATGGACACTGACGAGTATATACTACCCATGCACCGCAATCTTGGCGTTTTTACCACACGCGAAATTCCATTGAATCGTTTATTCTCACAGTTTCAGGGTAAAGAAGGTGGTTTTACTAAAGGTCGCGATAGGTCTTTTCACTTTGGTACACAGGAGTATAAAATTATTGGAATGATATCGCACCTTGGCCCACAGCTTGCCCTGGCCGATGGAATTGCCGGGCAAATTGCGTAATGAACAAAATGTACCGCTGTTTTACGGGCGATGGCGGCACCAGCGAAGGCGATTTTCACGAAGCGCTCAATGTTGCCTCGGTGTGGGATCTGCCTGTGATATTTGTTATCGAAAATAATGGCTATGGATTATCAACACCCAGTGCGGAGCAATTCCGTTGTAAAAATTTTATTGATAAAGGAATCGGCTATGGCATGAAGTAGTGCAGGTTGATGGCAATAATATTTTGGAAGTATATAACACAGTAAACAAAATTGCACAGTCGTTGCGTATAAAACCACGTCCGGTGATATTGGAGTGCATCACATTTCGCATGCGTGGTCACGAAGAAGCATCGGGAACAAAATATGTACCTCAAGAGTTGCTTGACACCTGGGGCAAAAAAGACCCTGTAAGAAACTATGAACATTTTTTAATTGATGAGGGCATAATTAATATTAGTGACATAGACCATATACGTAGTACCATAAAAGAAGAAATTGACCGCGGCCTCGATATTACTTTTGCCGAGGCATTACCACAATCTACTACCGAAAAAGAATTGGCTGGCCTGTTTGCACCATTTAGTAATGTTGAGGTAAAACCAAAAGGCGAAGCAAGAAGTGATAGACGTTTTCTTGACGCTATAACCGATGCCATGCAAATAGCTATGCGTAAGCATAAAAATCTTGTGATTATGGGACAGGATATTGCAGAGTACGGTGGAGTATTTAAAGCAACAGCAGGCTTTGTCGAAGAATTTGGTCATGGTCGTGTGCGCAACACTCCTATATGCGAAAGTGCCATTATTGGTGCCGGCTTGGGTCTTAGCATAAATGGATATAAAGCAATTGTAGAAATGCAATTTGCCGATTTTGTAACCTGTGGATTTAATCAAATAATAAATAATCTTGCCAAAACACATTATCGCTGGGGACAAAATGTAGATGTGGTGGTGCGCATGCCAACAGGTGCAGCGGTTGGTGCCGGACCGTTTCATTCGCAATCGAACGAGGCATGGTTTTTTCATACTCCCGGTTTAAAGGTGGTGTATCCTGCATTTCCCTCACAAGCAAAAGGCCAGTTACTGGCGGCTATCGAAGACCCCAATCCTGTTATGTTTTTCGAACACAAAGCATTGTACCGCTCTGTAACGGAGAGTATATACGATGACTACTATACCACCGAAATTGGAAAAGCTATTGTGCGCAACCAAGGTGATGATATCACAATTGTAACTTATGGCCTTGGTGTACATTGGGCAATTGAGGCATTGAAAAATAATCCTGAAATTAGTGCCGACTTAATCGACTTGAATACACTGTTGCCTTGGGATAAAAAATGTGTTATCGAGTCGGTGAAGCGCACCGGTAAATGCATAGTGATGCACGAAGATTGTATAACCGGAGGTATAGGCGCGGAGATTGCAGCAGTAGTGAGCGATGAATGTTTTGCCTTTTTAGATGCCCCTGTAAAACGAATAGGATCACTCGATACTCCTGTGCCAATGAGCGAAGAACTGGAATGGAATTTTTTACCCAAGAAAAGATTTAATGAAGCACTTGTGGAGTTGTGGCGGTTTTAGTTCTTAGTTCCGTTTACGATGCGCCAGGAATTTAGTTTTTAGTTACGTTTGCGGTGGGCCAAGTTCTTTGTTCTTAGTTTCGTTTACGATGCGCCAAGTTCTTAGTTCTTAGTTACGTTTGCGGTGGGCCAAGTTCTTAGTTCCGTTTACGATGCGCCAAGTTCTTATTTCTTAGTTACGTTTGAGGAGTACATTTTTTTAGTTCCTGTTTTTTTTAATTTTCAATTTTTCATTCATAATTTTAATTACCCTTTATGATTTCTTCTGCTCGTGTTCTATTCTGGCGGCCACAGCAAAGTGGTGAAAATATTTTTCCATCGATTCGAATGTTGTTCCGTGCAATATGCCACCAAAGTAGGCATCACACAGACATTCTTTAGCGCGGCATAATTCTTTTAGTTGGCCTTTCCACCGCGGGTCCTCAATTGTTAACCACATCAATTCGAATGCACGGGCAAAACTGTTTTCAAATATTTTTTGATTTTTGTGTTGCCATTTTCTAGCACGCCCTACTTCGCTACCAACATTGCCAAGTTGTTCCATAAGCGATAATTGGAACCATGGGCCGGCAGCCAATTCAGCATGTATGTATTTTATTTCACTCATGTATCAAATGATTAACTATCTCCAAAACTAATTTTTGCTTATCAAGGTTATCCCTCCTCGCGTTTTATTACCATCGCCAGGCCTCAAATTTATCATTGAATCAAATTCTACTCTATCCTGAATATCAACATCAAAATAAATATTTATTCCCCCAAGATATTTTTTAATGAACCGTTTTTTTTTAATTTTTTGTTCTTAGTTCGTCATCTTAATTTGCATTCTATCATTATTAATTTTCAATTCTTAATCCTTAATTTTCAATTTATAATTTACAATTCATAATTTAAATTTTCCTCTTAAAGTGTTGCATGTTTTTTCTTATCATTTCGGCTAAACTTATTTTTACTATTTCGCCCATGCTTCGTGCTTTTTCGAATTTTTTATTTTGATAATGTTCGGCAAGTTCATGTTTTAGCTGATGCACTTTTTCGGCATCCGATATTTCATCTTTCATCATAGCATCGAGCAATTCTTTGGTCATGTGTTTGGTTGCTTTTATTCTGCGCGACATCAGTACTTGTTCTTCCAGTTGATATTGTCTGGTGGATTCGGCATTGAGGTGCTTAATACACAATTCCACAATAGGATTATTTTCTTTAAAAAATTGTGGCATGTACACTTTTTTGCGCCCTTCATAACTTTGCTGATCGAAATCGATGGCACGTATACGGTAATGGACATCTTCGAAATCGGGTGTGATATCCACCACATAATTATATGCGCGCATATCGCCAAGTAAACGAACAAAACAACGCTCATTAAACTTTACAAACTCTTTTGCCAGCCTTATGGTATTAATATCTTTTTGCAGCATTTGTTTTTGCATAAACATATCACCCGGAATACCAGCAATGTGTTCTTCGACCAAAGTATTGCGATTAACAAGATAGCTTATCCTGTTTGGCGATAAAATATGTTCAAGTTCCAAACCATAAATGCGCGAAGCATCGGCTTGCTTAATATAAAAATAATCGTGGTTATCGTTAAACTGATTTACTATTCTGATGCGAAATGGTTTTGAATTTCCAAAGCTGCAATAATCTATTCGGTCAACGCATAAGTGCTCGGTAATTTCGCCACCTGTTTTTAGCAATGCATATATTTCGCGCAATGCAACCGCCAGATGTTCAAAATCACTTTGTGAATATAGCACCGATTGCCACAGTGTATCTTTACCTGTTCTATCGTAAAGCGGAATAGTATTATCGAAACGCAATAGTTCATCATATGATACATGTAACAAAGTATCGCGGCCATAATGTTTCAAAAATTTCCGCAACAAAGGTTGAATAGGGTAGCAAGGTTTTTTCTTCGAAATATGAATGTGTTCCATTTGTAAATTTATAAAAATTATAGCAAGCCTTCATCGGCAAAACTGTAATACGATGAACCCGCAATTATTAAATGGTCTATCACCCTTATCTCGAGCATGGTGCCGGCAGCGGTCATTTTTGTTGTCAGTTTTATATCTTCATCGCTGGGTTTTAAATTTCCACTTGGGTGATTGTGTGCCAGTACAATGCCCGATGCATTATGTTCCAATGCCCGTTTAAAAATCATCTTTGGATCAACCACTGTGCCATGAACTCCACCGGCACTCATACGTTCTTCTTTCATAACCTGATTGTTTCGGTTTAGAAACAATATCCAAAATTCCTCATGGTATAAATTGTTCAATCGTGCATATAAAATATCGTACGCTATTTGGCTACTCGTAATGCGTGGTAATTCTTTTGCGCCAAGCTCCATTTCTTTTCTGCGCTTTCCAAGTTCAAGTGCCGCAACTATGGTTATGGCTTTTACCGGCCCCAATCCTTTAAGTCCGCTTTGTAGAATTTTTTCTACACTCCATTTTCCAAGTTCGTTGAGATTGTTATTTGCCAGCGCCAATAATTTTCGCGATACCTCCACTGCGGTTTCATTTTGCGAACCTGCCCGAATGAGAATGGCCAAAAGTTCGCTATCGGTTAAGCTGCGTGCTCCCTGAGTCATTAATTTTTCGCGTGGCCTGTCTTCTTCGGCCCATTGTTTTATTCCTTGCGATTCGCTCATTGCTTTTCAATTATGTTTTGTAAAATCATATTTTTCAGTTGCTTAATTTTGTTGTGTCAAAACAATTTTATTTTTCGATAATCGATTCCATCTTTTGTTCGGCATTACAAAATACAAAAAGCTTTTCCCTAAAGCTTGCAAAATTTCCGATACATTTGCGCTTCTTCTATCGGCAAATATATTTTGCCAAACATAATTTTTTTATGTACAAAATCACCGCAGAGGATAAACAATTTAAGGCCACCATAAAATTACCGTTTTCGAAAAGCGAAAGTAATCGTGCACTAATGATGCAACGGCTAAGTGTAACACAAATAAATGTGGACAATGTTTCGAATGCCGATGATACACGCACGTTGCA
The DNA here is from genome assembly GCA_016717325.1 of Bacteroidota bacterium. Classification (GTDB taxonomy): domain Bacteria; phylum Bacteroidota; class Bacteroidia; order AKYH767-A; family OLB10; genus JADKFV01. Next base: position 33,533 of record JADKFV010000008.1, read on the forward strand.
AAAATTACTGTGGCGCAACGATGATGTAATGAACACTGGTGAAGGCGGCACTACGTTTCGATTTATGCTTGCTTTCTGTGCTCTTGCGGGCATAAATTGCGAGTTGCAAGCCGGCCAGCGAATGAGCCAAAGGCCAATAAGTAATTTGGTTGATGCTTTAAATTTTCTAGGTGCAAATATTACTTATGTGAAAAAGAAAGGCTTTGCACCTGTGCGTATCAATGCAGGTTTGCTAACGGGCAGTAAGGTTATAATTGATGCAAGCATCAGTAGCCAGTTTATTTCGGCACTTATGCTTATTGCGCCATATATGCCGTATGGCCTTACTATTCATTTGAAAGGAAAAATTGTTTCGCCAGGTTATATAAATCTTACTGCCAAAATGATGAAGCAGGCAGGGGCAGAGGTAACAATGCATAAATCGAAAATCGAAATTGCAAACAAACCTTATATGCGCACGCATTTTACTATTACCCCCGATTGGAGTGCAGCAAGTTATTTTGTGCAGGCCGTTTTTCTCAATCCTAAATTGCAAATATATCTGCCTGGTTTGCAGTTAAATTCTTTTCAACCCGATAGTAAAATAGTGCAAGTGTTCGAACCTTTGGGGCTAACTTTTAATCACCGCCAAACAGGTTTAGTAATTAATAATATTGGTGCAAAAGTTAACACAAAAAAAGTCCTCAACATCAATTGTATTGATTTTCCCGATGTGGCACCTACTATTGCTATTGCATTGGCAGCAGCGGGTTTCGCGGGGAATTTAACGGGTTTGCAAACTTTGGTAAATAAAGAAACTAACAGAATTGCAGCAATAGAAAAAACATTAACCAACATTGGAGCAGAATGTAAAAGTAACCACAACAGTATACGATGGAAAGCCGGAGAGTTAAAAAATAATTTCAAACCTTTTAATACTTATAAAGACCACCGTTTTGTGATGGCTTTAACAATGCTTGCCTTTGCTTTTAAATCGATAAAACTCAATGAGATAGAAAGTGTATCTAAATCTTTCCCCAACTTTTTTAATGAAGTGAAGAAGATAGGACTAAAAATCGATGACATTGCACAATAATAATTTTTGCGTGATGTAATAGTTTTTTTCTGTTTAAAACCACAAACTTTAAAACTAAAATTAATTTCCTTGTATTAAAATTTTAAATAAAAACCATTCTTGCATCAAATCGTTATTATAATTTATATTTGACCCTTTAAATTTATACACAGTTGAAATACGGAAAAGAGATTAAAGTAGGCATAGTGCTTACATTGGCAATAGCAGGGCTTATATGGGGCATCAATTATTTGAAAGGATCGGATTTGTTTTCCTCCACCAACGATGCATATGTGGTTTACGATAAAGTAAACGGCCTGGTAATATCGAATGGCATTTTTCTCAATGGCATAAAAATAGGTCAGGTAAAAAGGCAACAATTTTTTAAAGATAATTCGGGCCGCATACTTGTTACCATCACAATTAATAAAGATGTATTCGTTAGCAAAAATTCATTAGCCACCATAGTAAATTCCGATTTGCTGGGCGGTAAAGCCATCGAAGTGCAATTGGGAAATTCTACTTTGCCGTTGCTTGATGAGGATACCCTGCAAGGCACAATTGCTGAAGGTATTGGTGAACAAATTGAACCGTTTAAAAATAAAGCCTCCAATGTTTTAATATCTGTTGACTCACTTGCGCAAACTTTAAACGGTGCATTAACAAAGGAAAGCATTACGGCACTCAATGCATCGATAAAAAACATTGAAGCCCTTACACACAATCTTCAAACAATTTCGCAAGCCAACGGTGCGCTTGCACAATCCATGAACAACCTTCAGGCAGTTACAGGCACATTAAAAAACAACAATAAAAAAATAGAAAGCACACTCGATAATGTAAAGTAAGTTGTCGGAGCAATTAGCTACCTCCGATTTAAAAAAGACCATTGATAATTTAGAGAAAACTTCGGCACAGTTGAACGATGTGTTAGCAAAAATGAATAAAGGCGAAGGCTCGTTGGGTAAGTTGATGAAAGATGAATCGCTTTACAATAACTTAAATGCTGCTGCTTCCGATTTAGATAAATTGTTGATCGACTTAAAAGCCAATCCAAAACGTTATGTTCAGGTTTCGGTATTTGGTCGTAAAGACAAAACACCACCTGCAACTGTAAAATAATAATCTTCCAAAAAAGTATTTTTGTTTTTATGGATATACAAATCAGTCAAATTGTTTTCGCCATTCTGCTTTCATTAGGCCTGGCATTGTTTATACAAAATATAAGAAAAGTAATTCGCAATATAAACTTAGGCCGCGATGTAGTAATAAATGACAAGAAGGGCGATCGCTGGAAAACTATGGCACGCGTGGCTCTTGGTCAATCGAAAATGATGACTCGCCCGGTTGCCGGCATCATGCATATTTTTCTTTATGTGGGTTTTGTTATAATAAACCTCGAAGTACTCGAAATTATTCTTGATGGTTTATTTGGCACTCATCGTATTTTTTATCCCTTACAATCGCTTTACGATTTTCTTATTGGCAGCTTCGAAATTCTCGCTTTACTTGTATTAATAGGTTGCGTAGTTTTTTTGATGCGCAGAAATGTTTTTGAAACTAAAAAGGTTTTGGCAAAGTGAAATAACAGCATGGCCACGCAACGATGCCAACATAATACTTGTAACAGAAATTTTATTGATGTCAGCATTTTTAACAATGAATGCTGCCGATGGTATTTTGCAATCGCGGGCCATAATGCATTATGTTGATGCAGGAAGTTTTCCGGTAAGTTCATTTATAATGCCATTATTCGAACATACTTCCACTTCCACTTTAATTTTTATTGAACGTGCTTGTTGGTGGTTTCACATCATAGGTATTTTGGCATTTATGAATTATCTTCCATACTCAAAACATTTCCATATTTTACTAGCTTTTCCAAATACGTGGTACAGTAATTTGAAAAATATGGGCGAGTTCAACAACCTCGAATCGGTAACAAACGAAGTAAAATTAATGCTCGACCCATCGTTGTCTGCACCCGCTGCCGATGCACCACCACAGCGATTTGGAGCCAAGGATATAAAAGACCTCTCGTGGAAACAATTGATGGACGCGTATTCATGCACAGAGTGTGGACGATGCACTTCGCAATGCCCGGCAAACATTACCGGCAAAAATTTATCGCCACGAAAAATAATGATGGATACGCGCGACCGCATGGAAGAAGTAGGACGTAATATTGACAAGCATGGTGCAGATTATGATGATGGAAAATCGCTGCTGACAAATTATATAAGTGAAGAAGAATTATGGGCTTGCACCACTTGCAATGCATGTGTAAATGCCTGCCCTGTAAATATCGATCCTTTGAGTATAATTATGGACATGCGCAGATTTTTGGTGATGGAGCAAAGTGCAGCACCTACAGAGTTGAATGGCATGTTTTCGAAAATTGAAAACAATCAGGCACCATGGCAATTCAGCCCTGCAGATAGATTGAACTGGGTAAATCCATCGTAATATATTTTGTCATTTATAACCGAAAGCAAAATTCTGTTTAAAATATGAGTGAATTGAAAGTACATACAGTTGCCGAAATGCTTGGCCGTGGCGAGTCGCCCGATATTTTATTTTGGGTAGGTTGTGCCGGAAGTTTCGATCAGCGAGCCCAAAAAGTTACACGCGCTGTTGTTTCCATATTAAATAAATGCAATATAAAATTTGCTGTGCTGGGCACCGAAGAAAGTTGTACGGGTGATCCGGCAAAACGTGCCGGCAATGAATTTTTGTTTCAAATGCAAGCCATGATGAACATACAGGTTTTGAATGGATATGAAATAAAAAAAATAGTAACGGCATGTCCGCATTGTTTTAATACATTACGTAACGAGTATCCGCAACTGGGCGGAAATTTTGAAGTGATACACCACAGCATGCTTTTGCAAAGTTTAATAAACGAAGGAAAATTAAAGGTTGAAGGCGGAAAGTTTAAAGGTAAAAAAATAGTATATCACGATGCATGTTATCTTGGCCGCGGTAATAATGTGTATGAAGCGCCACGCGAAGTGATACAAAAATTAGATGTGGCATTGAGTGAAATGAAACGCAGCCGTGCCCAAGGATTATGTTGCGGTGCCGGTGGCGCACAAATGTTTAAAGAACCCGAGCAAGGTAACAAAGACATTAATATTGAACGTACAGAAGAAGCGCTCGAACTAAAGCCTGATGTGATTGCCGTAGGTTGCCCATTTTGCATGACCATGATGAGCGATGGTGTAAAAATGAATGACAAGGAAAACGAAGTACAAGTGCTTGACATAGCTGAGTTGATAGCGCAGGCGGGGGAGTTGTGATTTAGTTTAAAGTTTAAAGTTCTTAGTTGTTAGTTTTTAGTTCTTAGTTTATAGTTCTTAGTTCGGCATTGCAAGGTTCGAAACAATTTCTGATTAGTTCGTAATTGGCCATTGCATCTTATTAAGGAATCACTGTTGAGTTCATAGTCTGCTTGAAAATTTAATAGTGTGATGATGATATTATACAATCAATTCAAATAATTTAATTAATAAAACTCCATGTTAGTTCCATTCGAAGAATTAAGTAACGATGCCCGCATTTGGATTTTTCAATCGAATAGATTGATGAGCGATGCCGAACAATTACAATTGATAAATAGCACCCAACAATTTGTAAATGAATGGACAGCACACAACCAAACATTGAAATCATCTTGTGTCATTATGCATAATTATTTTTTGATAATTGCAGTTGACGAAAATTTTAACCAGGCCAGTGGATGTAGCATAGACAAGGCATTTCGCCATGTTACCCAAATGGGCGATGCAATGAAAATTAACTTTTTCGATAGATTGAAAGTTGCGGCAATGCACAACAACGAAATACAATTATTTCCATATTTCGATATCAAATCGAAACCGGTTGAGTTTGCAGACTATAAATTTTTCAAGAATGCCATTGAAAATAAATTGCAATTGAATTCCGGTTGGATGGTGAATGCAGTAGAAATTTAGTTTTCCTTTTTTTTATTGTTCCATTTGAAATAGAATATGCTGCGTTTCTCAGCATTTCAAAATGATTGTGATAATGAACGAAAGTCCAATTCGCATTGAATTTGTGGCAATCTCTGTTATGATAATTATTAAGAATACAATTCTCAATAGTATTTACACACTACGCAACTTTACTGCATATACAATGCTGAGGAACGAAGCATCTCTGCCGGTTATTGGTGGCGAGCTATGCAAAATTCGTATATTGTTGCTTAAGCGAATTATTACTTATTTAGCATTTGCTTTCGCGGCAATTGCTTTCGCATCGTATTGCTTGCGCAGCAGAGATGCTTCGTTCCTCAGCATTTCAAAATGATTACTGAAATGTATAAGGGCATCCGCATTCGTACCTCAGCAGGACAAAGTCAAGATTACCAATGCTGGCAGAGATTGCTTCGTTCCTCACAATGACGATAATGAACCAACCTCAGTACCCAGTGACAAGCATTCCAAAATGACCAATGACCAGAATGCCGACACTTTGGTCGGCATCCCGACCGAAGTGTCGGGGTTTAAAATGACCAATGTCAAGAATTAACCAATGGCCATCCTGAATCACCAATGACAAGAATTAACCAATGACCATTCCAACAACTACTCCCCTAATGCTTCCCAAAACTCCACGGCTCTGCGGGTGTGGGGTATTACAATGCTACCACCTACAACATTTGCAACTGCAAATACTTCGAATACTTCTTCGGTAGTGGTGCCCAGTTGTTTGCATTTTTCTAGATGATATTTTATGCAATCATCGCAACGCAAAACCATTGAAGCTACCAGGCCAAGCAATTCTTTTGTTTTACTATTTAACGCACCATCGGCATAGGTTTGGCCATCGAGGCTGAAAAATCTTTTAAGAACAAGATTATCCTGTGCAAGAATTTTTTCGTTCATAGCTGCGCGATAATCATTGAAATTTTTTACTAAGTCGCTCATAATTTTTTTCGCAAAGTTATAATACACATGGATTAAATTTATGTATGATTTCAGAGAATTGCAATTCATAAAAGTGGTTACTAATTCGCGATATTATTACGGATTCAAAATTCGTTGATGCAAAAATTAAATTAATAATACTTTTGCCACTCGTTTTTAAAATATAGAAGTTGCAATGAAGGTTTCGTATAACTGGTTAAAAAAATATATCGCATTTGATTGGGATGCCGCTACACTGGCGCAAAAGCTTACCGACTGTGGTTTGGAAGTGGAACATGTGGAACAAACCGAATCGATAAAAGGCGGATTGAAGGGCATTGTATTGGGCAAAGTGCTAACATGCGAAAAACATCCCAATGCCGATAAACTAAGTCTTACCACTGTGGATGCAGGCACCGGCACGCCACTCAACATAGTTTGCGGTGCACCAAATGTTGCTGCCGGACAAAGTGTGGTTGTCGCTTTGGAGGGAGCAATGCTTTATCCTGCCGAAGGCGAACCTTTTGAGATAAAACAATCTAAAATTCGTGGTGAGCTATCGCAGGGAATGATATGTGCCGAAGACGAAATTGGGCTTGGAAATTCGCATGCAGGCATTATTGTTTTGAACGAAGAAATCACTCCCGGTGCTTTGGCTTCCGATTATTATAAAGTTGAAACTGATTATATTCTCGAAATAGGATTAACACCCAACCGTGCCGATGCTGCTTCACATATTGGAGTGGCACGCGATTTACAGGCATTGCTTGCCAACGATACCGAAGCGCAACTTCAATTGCCCGATGTTAAAAATTTTACTTCCGATGTTAATGATGCTCAAATAACAGTTGACGTAGAAGACAACCATAACTGTATACGTTACTCCGGAATTTCTATTTCGGGAATTACATGTGGCCCTTCGCCCGATTGGTTGGTTGCAGCTTTAAATGGCATTGGGCAAAAATCCATCAACAATATTGTAGACACAACAAACTATGTGCTGCACGAAACCGGGCAGCCACTGCATGCCTTCGATGCTGATAAAATTGCTGGAAATAAAGTGATAGTAAAACAAATGCCTGCTGCAACTTCATTTGTCACATTGGATGGCATTGAGCGAAAAATGCAGGGGTCCGAATTGATGATTTGTAATGAAACTGAAGCCATGTGTATTGCCGGAGTATTTGGCGGCATCGATTCCGGTGTTACACCATATACAAAAAATATTTTTCTCGAGTCGGCATGTTTCAATCCTGTGAGTATTCGCAAAACTTCGAAGTTACATAATTTAAAAACCGATGCATCTTTCCGTTTCGAGCGGGGCACCGATCCTAACATTACCGTATACGCACTTAAACGTGCTGCATTGTTAATTAAAGAAATTGCTCATGGTAAAATTGATGGTGAAATAATAGATGTGTATCCCGAAAAAGTTGAAAATACTGTTTTGCATCTGCGCTTCGATAAACTTAATCAGATTGCAGGGCATAAAATTGAAACCAAAATTGTAGAGAAGATTTTGCTGGCACTCGAAATAGAAATTCTGAACGATTATCACGAGGGGTTGCAACTTTCTATTCCTCCTTTTAAAGTAGATGTTAAGCGCGAGATAGATGTAATAGAAGAAGTGATGCGCGTTTATGGTTACAACAATATTCCTGCACCAAAAAAATCATCGGTGTCGTTGGTGAATTTCGAAAATGCCGGCTCGTACAAAATCAAAAATAATATTTCGCAGTACCTTGTAAGTAATGGCTTTGCCGAAATGTTGAGCAACTCCCTTGTGTCCGAAAACTTATTCGAAAATAAAGACGAACTTGTAAAAATTGAAAACCCGTTGAGCATCGATTTAAATGTGATGCGCCCTTCTATGTTGCCATCGTTGCTAAATGCTGCTAACTATAATGTAAGCCGTCAAAATGCCGATTTAAGATTGTTTGAATGGGGTACCATTTATAAGCGGTATGGCGAAAAATTTATTGAGCAACAACAGTTGTGTTTGATTATTACCGGCAAACGTATAGCCGAAAATCGCAAAGGACAATTTTTGCAAAACGATATTTTTTATCTCAAAGCGTTGGCCGAAAATATTTTGAACTTCACCCGCCCCGATAAAATCAGTTACGAGTATAATGCTGAGAGCGATCAGTTAATTGAAACTATGAGAGTAGCTGTAAAGAGCGGCAATACGAAAAGTGCTTTTGTAGGTACATTGGGAAAAGTAAAAAAGAAAATGCTGGCGTCATATGATATAAATAACGATACTTTTTTTGCCGAAATAAATATCAACGATGCTATCGCAAAAGGAAATCACGGTAGTTTTAGAATGACCGAAATACCGAAGTTCCCCGAGGTGAGGCGCGACCTTTCTATGATACTTGACAGAAGTGTAGGCTATATAGAATTGGAAAAAATATCATTCGAAACCGAGCGCAAACTTCTGAAAAATGTAACCTTGTTTGATGTATACGAAGGAGAGAAAATACCTGCAGGAAAAAAATCGTATGCTCTAAGTTTTACATTATACGATGATGAAAAAACACTTCAGGATAAAGAGATAGAAAAGGTAATGAGCAAATTGATGGAGGCCTTCGAGAAAAAACTTAATGCCGAAGTGCGAAAATAATTATGCGGGCAGTTGTTCAACGCGTTACTCATGCTTCGGTTACTATCGATAATAAAATAGTAGCCGAGATAAAAAATGGGTTGCTTGTTTTGCTTGGAATTGAAGATGCCGATGATGTTACAGACATAGATTGGCTTTCGGGCAAAATTGCACGCTTACGAATTTTTAACGATGAAAAAGGTGTGATGAATAACAGCGTTGCCGATATTAAAGGCGATGTTATTGTTGTATCTCAATTCACATTGCATGCCTCCACCAAAAAAGGAAACAGGCCATCGTACATAAATGCTGCACCACCGGCAAAGGCCATTCCCCTTTACGAACTGTTTAAAACACAGCTATCGGTAGATACAGGCAAGCCCGTGCAAAGCGGCATTTTTGCTGCCGATATGAAAGTACAACTGCTTAATGACGGACCTGTTACAATTATCATCGATTCGCGAAATCGCGCGTAAACTTTTCACCCAACGTCAACTGTATACTTTTATCTAATGCCCTGCGTTACTGACTTGTAGCCATTGTTAATATGTTGATAATTTAAAAGTGACTATTTGGAATAATAATTGTAATTTTGTACCAATAATTAAAAAACATAATGAAATTAAATAAAGTAGTTAAATTATTTGTAGTATGTGGCTTGATATTCGCAGTAGTATCATGCAAATCGCGCGAAAAGTGCCCCGCATACGGTAAAGCCGAAATGAAACAAACGCATAGTCGTTCATAATATACAGTCTCCCCAATCAAGATTGCCAACGCTGATTTTATAGTCAGCGTTTTTTTTTATCACTTATTTCCCAAATTTGCCTCCACTAATCTTATGACAGCAAACATTCAACATCATTGCAACTTAAAGCCATTCAATACTTTTGGCTTCGATGTAAAGGCCGATGCTTATTTTGAACTTAATACACAACAGGATATTACAATGCTTCAAGGTGTATTAATGCAACACCCGCAATATTTTATTTTGGGAGGTGGCAGCAATGTTTTATTTACCAATGATTACCATGGCCTTATTATTCACAATAAACTTAAGGGAATAACAATAGTTGACCAAACAGATGACAATGTGTTTGTAAAATGTGCTGCAGGCGAACAGTGGCATACATTTGTATTGTGGTGTGTGCAACATGGCTATGCCGGTGTCGAAAATTTATCGCTTATTCCCGGTACTGTTGGCGCGGCACCCATACAAAATATTGGCGCTTATGGTGTTGAACTTAAAGATGTAATGCATGAACTTACCGCGCTCGATTTACATACGTTTACAACCACCGTTATTACCAATGCCGGTTGCAAATTTGGATATCGGAACAGCATTTTTAAGAATGAAGCCAAAGGCCAGTATCTTATACTGGACGTAACCTTTAAGCTAAGCAAGAAGCCCCAATTTAATACCACCTACGGAGCCATAGATGCAGAGCTAAAAAAAATGGACATTACCCAACTTAGCATTAAAGCTGTAAGCGATGCCGTTATTAATATTCGCAAATCTAAACTGCCCGACCCGGCTGTAACAGGTAATGCCGGTAGCTTTTTTAAAAACCCCGAAGTTGACGAGGCCACTTATTTGGCATTAAAAAATCAACACGAAAATATTGTTGCGTATCACCTTCCAACCAACAATTACAAACTTGCCGCAGGTTGGCTTATAGAACAATGCGGATTTAAAGGCGTTCAGCGAGGCAATGCAGGCTGCCATAAGCTTCAGGCACTTGTATTGGTAAACCTTGGCAATGCTACCGGCAACGAAATAATTGCACTCGCAACCGAAATTGAAAACACTGTTTTCGAAAAATTTGGAGTAACACTGGAGAGAGAAGTGAATGTGGTGGGGTAGTTTTTAGCGATTATTGAAATATTACAAACACGATAGTTGTATTGAAGATTGGCAAGCAAAGGCACAAATCTTTTGCCACCCTAAAAATAGAAATTTAAAAGTTACCTTTGTATTGCATACATTGAACCATATGGAACCGGAAAAGGAAAAAAAGATTAATAAAGCCTCAGAACCCCGGGCAGGCTATGAATTGTCTAATAATAAGCAAATCGTTTTTTTTAATTCATTTGAAGAATCGGAAGAGTATAATCGAAAGCAAATGTGCGAGGCAAGCTATGAACAGCGACTTAAAAATCTTGAAGTGTTGCGAAGCAGGCGTTTTATTTTTAGACAGAATTCAAAAGCTGAAACTTCCCATGATAAAATATTCGTAATCGTTAAGGCTGTGTATTTGTGATGTTCAATATTGAATTTAATAGTATAGTTTATAGTTTTAATACAGCAAATGTAGAGTTTATGATTGTTGGCGGTTATGCTGTAAATTTTCATGGATACTCACGCACAACTTCTGATTTGGATATATGGGTTAAATCGACCGATGAAAATAAATTGAAAATATGCACAGCTATTTCAACTTTGGGCTATACATCTGAAAAAGTTGACCAAATTAGAATAATAGATTTTTCAAAACCCTTCTTATTTAGAATTGGTAGCGAAAATGAAGAAGTAGAAATTTTTAATAAAATAACAGGTGTTGATTTGATGATGCATTAAAAAACAGAGTGTCTTTTTTAATGCCTGATAACACGTCTATTTATTTTATAAGTATAAGCGATTTGATTGTAAATAAAATGCTAACCGGGCGAACAAAAGATAAATTGGATGTTGAGGAGTTGCAAAAAATAAATATGCATTCTAAAGATAAAAGCATTTTAACTATATTAAAAAAACTGTTTGGATAATGAATATTCAATAGTTAACATTTTGTCATTTTCAATTATCTTTAAAAGGCCATCCACTTTTGTTGATGATATTTCAAAGATACAAACTGAAAGCAAATCGAATTTTTATTGCTCGCTGTTTGTTTGTTTTTAATTGACAACGATACTACAAACCCATCAATTCCATCATTTGCTGTTGCAGCTTTTCGGCTTCTGCGGCTGCTTTGGAGGCATAGTCATCGCCACCCGAAGCATAAATAATTCCACGCGAAGAATTTACAAGTAGTCCACAATCCTTTGTGTATGCATGTTTGACTACTTCGCTCAGGCTGCCACCTTGTGCACCTACACCGGGTACGAGCAAAAAATGGTGAGGAATAATTTCACGTATTTGAGATAGCATTTCGGCACGTGTGGCCCCGGTTACAAACATCATGTTGTTGGCCGTGCCCCATTTTACAGCGGTTTCTAATACCTGATGACAAAGTTTTTTTTGTGAATCGTGCAAAGTTAAAGTTTGAAAATCGCTGGCTCCGCTGTTTGATGTGAGTGCTAAAACTATCACCCATTTATTTTCAAATTCCAAAAATGGTTTTACCGAGTCGGCACCCATGTATGGCGCTACAGTAATAGCATCGAAAGGAAGATTTTGTAAAAAAGCCCTTGCATACATTTTGGATGTGTTGCCTATATCACCACGTTTGGCATCGGCTATAAGAAATATTTCGGGGTAGTTTTGTTTTATGTAATGGGCGGTGCGCTCCAGCAAGTCCCATCCTTTCAATCCATCGCATTCGTAAAAGGCAGTGTTTATTTTTATGGATGTTGCAAAAGCAACAGTGGCATCAATAATGTTTTTATTGAACTCGAAACCTGCATCGGTTTTAGCTTTGAGGCATTGTGGTAATAATTGAATATCGGTATCGAGGCCGACACACAAAAAGGATTTTTTTGCAAAGATGGAATCTACTAATTGTTGGCGTGTCATATTTTTTTACGAAAAATAAAAAAATTACAATGCCATTTCTTTCATTTTCTCGGCATTTTCGGCCATAGAAAGTGCATCAATAAATTCCTGAATATCGCCATCCATAAAAGAGGGAAGATTGAAAGTAGATAAACCTATGCGGTGGTCGGTCACGCGCGACTGCGAATAATTGTACGTACGGATTTTTGCACTGCGGTCACCGGTCGATACCATGGTCTTGCGTTTTTGTGCTATCTCTTCGAGGCGTTTATTATTTTCTACTTCGTATATCCGCGCACGCAATACGCCCATAGCTTTTGCAGTATTTTTTATTTGCGATTTTTCGTCCTGACATTGCACCACTATTCCTGTCGGAATATGTGTGAGCCGCACAGCAGAATAAGTTGTGTTCACACTTTGTCCGCCAGGGCCCGATGAGCAAAAATAATCTTTACGTATTTCGCTTTCTTTTAGTTCCACATCAAACTCATCAGCTTCGGGCAATACGGCCACTGTGGCTGCGCTTGTATGTACACGTCCTTGCGTTTCGGTAACGGGCACACGCTGTACACGATGCACACCACTTTCATATTTCATCATTCCATACGAGCCATCGGCAAGCACATTGAAAATAATTTCTTTATAACCTCCGGTACTGCCCTCGCTGTAATCTACCAATTCGGTTTTCCAACCCTGACGCTCAAAGTAACGCTGATACATGCGGTAAATATCACCGGCAAAAATACTGGCCTCATCGCCACCGGTGCCGGCACGAATTTCAAAAATAGCACGTTTACTGTCTTCGGGGTCGGCAGGTACAAGCAGCACCCGTATTTCTTCTTCCAGTTCGTTTTGTTTTGTTTGTAACTCATCCAATTCGGCCAATGCCATTTCTTTCATTTCAGGGTCTTTCTCGGTGGCAATTATTTCTTTTGCATTGTTAATGTTGCCAAGTATGTTACTATACTCTTCGTATTTTTCTACCACAGGGCGCATCTCTTTATAAGTACGGTTGAGTTGTGCAAAACGCTTCATATCGCTTGTTGCATCGGGATGGCTCAATTCCGCTTCCACCTCATCGAATCTATCTTTTATAGATGATAATTTCTCTATCATTTAAAATTTATTTTGTGCAAATATAAACACAAAATTTGGCTATTAAGCCATATATTGTTTCAATTGATTATGATTGAGTTTGCCGTTTATCCATTCGGGGTCGAGGTGGGCATTGTATTTTTTATAAAATGATATGGCAGGCTCGTTCCAGTCCAATACTTGCCAATGCAATTGTTTTGCGCCCATTGCATTGCAATGTTCTATCACCGCATCGAAAAGTTGCTTGCCAATTTTTTTGCCACGCATACTTTCAGTAACCACAATATCATCGAGGTACACTCCTTTGCCTTTCCATGTAGAATACTTTGTAAAGTAAATAGCAATGCCCACTATTTTATTTTCGCACTCGGCCACATGCATTTGAAAAACAGGCTGCGCTCCAAACCCATCTTGCTCCATATCGTATACAGTGTTGGTTACTTCATCAGGTGCTTTTTCAAATAAAGCCAATTCTTTTATCAATGCCAAAGCCCCGGCACAATCTTCCTTTTTCGCTTTACGAATTATTATTTTTTTCTCGTCCATACATTTTTTTTGAAGGGCTGAAAATAGGAATTTGAGTTGGGAAAGTTTAATAGTTTATAAGTTCAAGAGTTTAAAATTGGATGGTTAAATTGTTTAATGGTTAAATTGATTCATTGTTTGATGTTGTCTTATGATATGATTGAAAAAAGTTTTGTTTTTGGGAAAACCAACATAATAACCTATAACAAAATAACCCATTAACCAAGAACTAAACAACGAAAAACAAAATAACCCAGAAACATAATAACCAATAACTAAACAACGAATAACCGAATAACCAGTAACCCAATCAACCAACAACAAAAATTCCTATCTTCGCGCTCCTTTATTTTTTCTATAAAAGATATGTCGTCAAAAAAATATCAAGAATATAAATCGTTGAATTTGCCCGAGGTAGATGCACAGGTATTGGCCATTTGGCAAAGTGAAAATACGTTTGAGCAAAGCATAACCACACGTGAGGGTATGCCACAATTTACTTTTTACGAAGGACCGCCATCGGCCAATGGTATGCCCGGTATTCACCATGTGATGGCGCGTGCTATTAAGGATATATTTTGCCGTTACAAAACCATGAAGGGTTTTCAGGTGCATCGCAAAGGTGGTTGGGATACGCATGGTTTGCCAATTGAGTTGGCAGTTGAAAAATCGTTGGGAATAACAAAAGAAGACATTGGCACAAAAATATCGGTAGACGATTACAATCATGCTTGTCGCAAAGAGGTAATGCGTTACAAAAATGTGTGGGACGACCTCACCACAAAAATGGGCTATTGGGTCGACCTCAAAAATCCATACATCACCTTCGAAAACGATTATATTGAAAGTTGCTGGTACCTGCTAAGCGAGTTTTACAAAAAAGGATTTTTGTATAAGGGCTATACTATACAGCCTTATAGCCCCGCAGCCGGTACAGGTTTGAGTAGTCATGAGTTAAACCAACCCGGTACTTATAAAATGCTGAAGGATACCACCATAGTTGCACAGTTCAAATTGAAGGACGAAAATTTATTGCCGGGTATTAAAAGCATTTACGATGAATATAATGGCGAATTATTTTTTCTCGCTTGGACTACCACACCATGGACATTGCCATCGAATACTGCATTGGCTGTTGGCAAAAAATTGTGTATGCTGCCGTGCAAACTTTTAATCCATATACGCACAAACCTATAGTCGTAATCCTTGCGCAAGATTTATTGCCAAAATATTTTTCCGAAAAAAATGCTGAATTGGCAATAAGTGATTATAAAGAAGGCGATAAGCAAATTCCTTTTAAAGTGGTAGCAACATTTGGTGGCAGCACACTCGAAGGTTTACGTTACGAACAACTATTACCATATACGCAGCCCGAAAGTGGTGATGCTTTTAAAGTGGTAATTGGCGATTTTGTAACTACAGAGGATGGTACAGGAATAGTTCACATTTCGCCAAGCTTTGGTGCCGATGACTTTCGTGTAGCAAAACAAAATGGAATAGGCTCGCTCACATTGGTTGATAAGCAAGGAAAATTTGTTGATGCTGTGACCGATTATGCGGGGCGTTATGTAAAAAATTATCGCGATGAGGCCGAAGATAAATATGTATCAGTTGATGTAGATATCGCTGTGAAATTGAAAGGCGAAAATCGTGCCTTTAAGATTGAAAAATACGAACACACTTATCCGCATTGTTGGCGTACCGATAAACCTGTTTTGTATTACCCCCTCGACTCGTGGTTTATAAAAACTACAGCCTGTAAAGATCGTCTAATTGAATTAAACAAAACCATCAACTGGAAGCCCGAAAGTACGGGTACAGGCCGTTTTGGCGAATGGCTGAATAATTTACAGGATTGGAATTTATCGCGCTCCCGCTTTTGGGGTGTACCATTACCAATTTGGCGCACCGAAGATTCTACGGAAGAAATATGCGTTGGCACCATGCACCAATTGCATACAGAAATAGAAAAATCTATTGCTGCCGGATTTATGGAATCAAATCCATTTCCCCCAACAATTAATGATTCGAACAAAAATAATTTCGATATGCATCGTCCGTTTATAGATACCGTTATACTGGTATCGGCAAGTGGAAAAAAAATGATGCGCGAATTAGATTTGATAGATGTGTGGTTCGATAGTGGTGCCATGCCATATGCACAACATCATTACATAGGCGGTGCCGGTTCGCCTTTTGGACCCACAGGCGAAGGGGCAGATTTTATTGCCGAAGGTGTAGACCAAACCCGCGGATGGTTCTATACCCTGCATGCTATTTCTACAATGTTGTGGGATAAGATTGCCTATAAAAATGTAATATCGAATGGACTGGTATTGGATAAAAACGGCAACAAAATGAGCAAGCGATTGGGCAATGCTGTTGACCCGTTTGCAACATTAGAAAAATATGGGGTTGATGCCACACGATGGTACATGATTAGCAATGCGGCACCATGGGAAAATTTGAAATTTAATGAAGATGGAATAGTAGAAGTTCAACGCAAATTCTTTGGCACTTTACACAATACCTATTCGTTTTTTATTTTGTATGCCAATATCGATGGGTTCAATTATAGCGAGGCAGAAATTGCTCTTGACGAACGTCCCGAAATTGACCGATGGATTATTTCTTTACTCAATACATTGGTAAAAGAAACAGACGAAGCTTATGCCGACTACGAACCAACAAAGGCTACACGCCTGATACAGGATTTTGTGTGCGACCATCTTAGTAATTGGTATGTTCGACTTTGCAGGCGCAGATTTTGGAAAGGCGATTATTCGCAAGATAAAATTGCTGCATACCAAACATTGTATACTTGTCTCGAAACTGTTGCCAGGTTAGTGGCGCCTGTTTCGCCATTTTTTAGTGACCGCCTTTACCGCGATTTAAATGGTGTAACCATGCGCGATAAGTTTACCTCTGTGCATACTGCCTTTTATCCAGCCGTAAATACAAATGCCATTGATAAAGATTTGGAACAACGCATGCAATTGGCACAGGATGTTTCGTCATTGGTGTTATCAATTCGTAAAAAAGTAAATATCAAAGTGCGACAACCATTGCAAAAAATACTGTTGCCGATATTGGATGCTAATTTCAAAGACCACATCGAAAAAGTAAAATCGCTTATACTTGCCGAGGTGAATGTGAAAGAAATAGAATACCTTACAGATACACATAACCTGTTGAAGAAGAAAGCCAAAGCCAATTTTAAGGTACTTGGAAAAAAGGCAGGTGCTAATATGAAAGAACTGGCAACAATAATATCTGAAATGGATATGAAACAAATTTCGGAACTTGAGTCTAATGGAAATATTACTTTCAATGCGGGTGGGATTTCTCATGTATTGAATACGGACGACATCGAAATATTGAGCGAGGACATACCAGGATGGCAGGTGGCGTCTTTAGGTAAATTAACAGTGGCACTGGACACAACCATAACCCCTGAATTGAAGGAAGAAGGCCTTGCTAGGGAACTCGTAAACAGGTTGCAAAATATTAGAAAAGAGAGCAACTTTGAAGTGACGGATACTATAAAAGTTACAATATTTTGCAGTGATGAAGTAAAGAATGCTGTGAGTAATAATAAAAATTATATTTGCACCGAAATTTTGGCCTCCTCACTTGAATTTGGCGTTGAAATGAATGGTGCAAATGGCACCGAAATTGATTTGGATGAGGCTTCCAGAGCCACTATTTGGGTGGAGAGAATAATAAAATAATTAGAAAATAATCGCTTAAATTACATTAACACAATGGCAACAAAAGCAAAGAACAAAAATGCCAAGCCGGCTGCAAAGGCAAAAACTCCGGCAAAAAAAATAACTAAACCTGTTGCTAAAGCTCCGGTTAAAAAGGCGACTAAACCTGCACCAAAGGCACCAGCAAAAAAGGCAGCAAAACCTGCCCCTAAACCTGTTGCAAAAAAGGCAGTTAAAGCTGCTAAGCCTGTTGCCAAGAAACCAATAGCAAAGGCTAAGGTAGTTGCAAAAGCAAAACCAACTGCAAAGGCAGTAAAGCCAAGTCCAAAAAAGGTTGTAAAACCTGTGGCTAAAGCTAAAAAGGTGGTGAAACCTGTTGCAAAGCCTGTAACTAAAAAGATTGTTGCACCGGTTGCCAAAAAAGCAGTAAAGCCTGTTGCGGTTGCAGCTAAGCCCGCACCGGTTGCACCTCCTGTGGCAGTGGTAAAATCAAGACCTAGACGCAGACGTCCTGTTAGAGTTGAAGTTGCTCCTAAACCAAAAGAAGTGAAATTGACTTCGGCAAATGCGGCCATGATTAGTCCTCCCATGCTTGTTGTTAAACCACAACCTGCACCTGCATTGGCAAAGCAACAATTTAATGCCGATGGCACTGAAAAAAAGCGCTATTCCGATGCTGAATTAAAGGAATTTAAAGAACTCATCACTAAAAAGCTTGAAAGTGCAAAAGAGGAATATCAATTGCTTCAAGACCAGTTGAACCATGCTAATGAACATGGCACCGATGATACAGCAGGTACTTTCAAAATGCTTGAAGATGGATCCGATACTTTGGCAAAAGAAGAGGCAGGACAGTTGGCTGCACGTCAGCGTAAGTTTATTGAGCAGTTAGAAAATGCTTTGATTCGTGTTGAAAATAAGTCTTATGGCATTTGCCGTGTAACAGGAAAATTGATTCCTAAGGAGCGCCTGCGTGCAGTGCCACATACTACACAAAGTATGGAAGCTAAACTTAATCAATACAAAGAAAATTAATATTTGAGAAGTGCGTGTGTCGCAGAAATTGCACACCCAACTTCACATTATTGTAATAAATTTACCAAACGGCAATGGACGAAATAATTCTCTTTCATTGCCGTTTTACATTGGCTTCCACCAATCAACATTTCAAATTATAAATAGGTATATTCATTGAAAAAGTCATTACTCATCATTTTCCTCGTTTTGCTTGCTGACCAGGTTTTGAAATACTACATAAAAACAAATTTTATTTTAGGACAGCAGTATGTTTTTGCCAAATGGTTTATTCTAAATTTCGTTGAAAATAATGGCATGGCATTCGGGCTTGAGTTTGGTGGCGAATTTGGTAAACTTACACTGAGTCTGTTTCGCCTTGTATTTATTGCTGCCATGGGTTATTATCTTTTCAAAAAAGTGGTGCCTACACAAAACAACTATTTCATCATTTCATTGTCGTTTATTTTTGCAGGAGCAGTAGGAAACCTTATCGACAGCGCTTTGTATGGCATTTTATTTTCTTCGAGCGATTATCAACTGGCCACTTTTTTACCAGCCGATGGCGGTTATGCATCGTTCCTACACGGCAAAGTTGTCGATATGTTTTACTTCCCACTTTGGAGCGGGCATTATCCATCATGGTTTCCGTTTTGGAAAGGTCAAGAGTTTATTTTCTTTCGTCCTGTTTTTAATATTGCCGATTCGTCAATAACTGTTGGCGTGGCATTGATGATTTTATTTCAGTCGAAAGTATTTGTACACGAGCATCATGAATCGCAGCCTGAAATTAAACCAGAGTTGACATCTATTAATCAAAACGACTGATGCGCATTTCACTATTCATTTCTTTAATTGTTGTTTTGTTTTTTGGTTTTCATGCCAATATGATGGCGCAACCATCGCAAAATACATCGCCCCAAATTACAGTTAGCGGAGTGGTGAAAGACATTTCCAATGGCCGCATAATTACCAACCTGATGCTTATCAACTTGCGAACCCGGCAAGGTTTATTTGCAGGTGCTACAGGCGATTTTAATATTAATGTTTTAAAAAATGATACTTTTATAATTAGCGCCCCCGGCTATAATAACCGCAAATTATGCTTTGCCGATTCTACTTATCGTAGTGAGTTTAAAGTGGAAATATTTTTGGAACGTTTTACAGTTCAACTAAAAGAAATAGAAGTTTTTGCTCCACGCGACCTTGAACAAATAGAAAAGGATATTGAAAAATTAGGCTATCAAAAATCGGATTATGTTGAATCGGGTTTAGATGCCATTTCCAGTCCCATCACTTTTCTTTACCAACAGTTTAGCCGAAGGGAGCGCGCCAAACGCGATATTGCCGAAAAGCGTAATGATGACAGGCGAAGAGATTTGCTTAAAGAGTTGCTGGCAAAATATGTTGCCAATGATATTATTCAATTGCCCAATGCGCAGTTCGACACCTTTATCGATTTTTGTAATGTGAATGACGAGTTTTTAAAAGGTTCTTCGCAATACGAGTTCATAATGTTTGTAAAAAAGAAATACGAATTTTATAAGTACGTGCAGGGGAGGTAATTGGTTATTTGGTTATTGAGTTATTCTGTTATTTGGTTATTAGGTTGTTGAGTTATTAGGTTGTTGGGTTATTGATTGTTGGGTTAACAGGTTGTTGGTTGTTGACTTTGTCCTGCTGAGGTACGAAGCAACTCTGACAGAACAGTTGAAGTAGTAATTTACAAAGATTCGTTGCAACATTTAACCGTCTTCAGCCTATCGAAATAAAAAATTCTAAAATCAAATCCAACTTACAACAACGCAAGCCGCGAAAACAATTCATGATTACAAATTCAACAAAATGAATTTATTTGCTTTTCAAATTGTAATTTAGTGCTGAGAAGGTGATTATAAAAATACCATTCATAGCAGCAAAAATTATCGCAGTTGGAGTAAGCATTTGTTTGGCAAGACTTACACCTAGTGGGTCGTGGCCAAAAAATAACGATAAAGAGATAGTTAAAAGGAATAACATAATTGGTAATGCGAATTGTCTTAGCTTTTTCATAATTGGTGGTTTTTAAAAGTTCGACTTTTTATTTAATAGGATAAAAGTCAGTATTCCACTCAATTGTTTTCATAACCAATTCATGATTGGGCTTTTTGAGTTGACAAATGTTAAATTTTAGCAATAACTGCAATGGGGGTGTAATATTCGTAGATGCGATTTAATGTATACCTCAAATTAGTTTATGAAACTATTCGAATCTTATGAATTCAAGCCAATGGTTGCCGAAAATCGATAGCTTAAGCATAGATTTTTATCTTGATTTTACAAAATGAAAATTGAGCAATAAAATTATGTTAAATGATTTCTAGCACTGAAAAATAATAAAAACCATTTATTCCGGACCTCTTGACACAATTTAGAATTTATTGCAAAAAACTCCTTATAAAGCCATATGATGCTTTTTAACAAAATTTATACAACTATAAAAATGCTTGAGTTTAAGAATTCATCGAAATTAAAAACTCCTCATTCGATTTAGAGCCACGCATTTGTTGCAACAAAAATTCCATTGCTTCTATTGGGTTCATGTCGGCAAGGTGATTACGCAATACCCACATTTTTTGAAGCATGTCGCGTTTAATAAGCAGGTCTTCACGTCTTGTACTTGAGGCAACCAAATCGATAGCAGGATATACACGCTTATTGGCGAGTTTTCGGTCTAGTTGAAGTTCCATATTTCCTGTACCTTTAAATTCTTCAAAAATCACCTCGTCCATTCTACTGCCGGTATCAATAAGGGCAGTGGCAAGTATAGTCAGTGAGCCCCCATTTTCAATTTTACGTGCCGACCCAAAAAATCTCTTTGGTTTGTGTAGTGCGTTTGCTTCAACACCACCCGATAATACTTTGCCCGATGCTGGTGCAACAGTATTGTAAGCTCGCGCAAGGCGGGTAATGGAATCTAGCAGTATAACTACATCGTGACCACATTCAACCATGCGTTTTGCTTTTTCGAGTACAATGTTTGCAACTTTTACATGGCGCTCGGCAGGTTCATCAAATGTTGATGAAATAACCTCGGCATTTACGCTACGGGCCATATCTGTTACCTCTTCGGGGCGTTCATCAATCAACAACACAATCATATAGCATTCAGGATGATTGCGTGCAATGGCATTGGCAACATCTTTCAGCAATACCGTTTTTCCTGTTTTGGGTTGTGCTACTATTAATCCGCGTTGGCCTTTGCCAATAGGAGTAAACATATCCATCACCCTGGTTGAGTATGAATTAGAACCAGTGCTAAGGTCGAATTTTTCTTCGGGAAATAAAGGCGTAAGGTATTCGAAAGGCACGCGGTCGCGAATGAACGCTGGCTCCTGCCCATTAATCATGTCTATTTTGATAAGCGGAAAATACTTTTCTCCTTCGCGCGGTGGACGAACCATTCCCGTAAGAGTGTCACCGGTTTTGAGCCCGAATAATTTAATTTGCGATTGCGAAATATATATATCATCGGGCGATGAAAGATAATTGTAATCCGAAGAACGCAGAAACCCGAAACCTTCAACCATAATATCAAGAACTCCTTCGGCAGGTACTACTCCTTCTATATCGGTATTTATTTCATGGATTTTACGCTCACGTTGGTTGTTATTGTTACTGGCACTATTGTGTTTGTCAATAATCTGTTGTGGAGTTGGAGTATTGGTAGCTTGTGGTTTTGGCGTTTGATGCACAGGTGCGTCCGGTTTTGCTTGAGGTTCGGTTTTCGCTGTTGGTGCTGTAGGAGGAACAAAAGCCGCTGGTTTGGGAGGTTTGGGCGCATCGTCATCTATTTGAACCGAAATACGCTGGCGTTTTGGCCTGTTGGCATCAAGGTTACCAGGTTCGGACGAAGCCAATAATGTTGCAGGTTTTACAATTTCAGGCTCCACTGTTTTTTCTTGAGTTTCTACAGGTGGTAAAGTAACAGGCTCGGTAACTTCCTCCACTGCCGACTCAACAGCAGCTTTGGTTTTTGATACTTTTGCCTTTGCAGTGGAAGTGCCGGCAGCAACCCGCTTGCGGGTTTTCGGGGCTGCTTTTTCTTCAGATTTTTGCGCTGCCTGAGCATCAATAATTTTGTAAACCAAATCGGATTTCTCAAGATCTTGGGCATTTTCGATTTTGAGTTGTGAGGCAATGCTTAATAACTCCGGTAGGAGCATTTCGTTAAGCTCTAAAATGTCATGCATATACTGTATGTATAAAAAATAAAATTAGCAGGAAAATCGTGCGATAAACTATGTTTTGGATTTTTATGATTCGGCTCTTTTGCCGAAATCAATTAGTCTTAAATGAAAAAAACTGATTGAATAACGGTGCAATGATAGAACTTGTTTTGGTAATTCCAAAATAATCGACATAATATTATTTTCTTCATCAAAAATTGAAGTTGCAGGATGTTTTGAATTTGAGTGCAAACTTTATTGCTTTTAGTTTGAATTTGTTTTATGGCACTATTTTTTCAAAAATTGATTTCTTGAATTAGCATGTGTTATTAAATTACTGATAATCAGTTTTGGCACAACCATTGACTATAGGAGGATTTCCCTTTTTTAATCCTTGTTAATGACAAATTGACCAAAACATAATATAATGAGCAAACACAATATACATATACCAATGATGACAATTGCAGACGATGAAACAGAGTTGGTGCCAATAATTACACAAGAAGAAGAAGAAGATCAAAATACGGATCATCTACCACTTATACTGCCAATATTGCCACTGCGCAATACAGTGCTTTTCCCGGGAGTTGTAATTCCAATTACAGTTGGTCGCGATAAATCGATACGTCTGATTAAAGATGCATACAAGGGCGACAAATTAATAGGTGTGGTATCGCAAAAAGATGTTGGTACAGAAGATCCAGGCTTCAATGATTTGAATAGAATGGGTTGTATAGCTATTATTCTGCGCACTTTGCAGATGCCTGATGGAAATACCACCATTATTATTCAGGGGAAAAAACGCTTCTCTTGATACCTTACAACAAGAGGAACCATACTTTAAAGCAACCATAAAATACATTGATGATATAAAGCCCGACAAAAAAGATAAGGAATTTAAAGCAACGGTTGATGCTGTAAAAGATATGGCATTGCAGATAATTAAATTGAATCCTCAGATTCCGGCCGAAGCAGCTTTTGCCATCAAGAATATCGAAAGCCCTGCATTTTTGGTTCATTTTATAGCATCCAATATGAATATCGAGATGCTGAAAAAGCAACAACTTTTGGAGGTAATAGATTTAAAAAGCCGTGCTGATATGGTGTTGAAGCATTTGAACCAGGAGTTGCAAATGCTTGAATTGAAAAATCAAATCCATAGTAAAGTTAAAACCGACCTCGATAAACAACAGCGGGACTATTATCTTAATCAGCAATTGCGTCAAATACAAGAGGAACTTGGTGGAAATAACCCCGATAAGGAAGTTGCCGAAATACGTGAAAGAGGTAAGGCTAAAAAATGGAGTGCTGCCGTTGAAGCACATTTCAATAAAGAAGTAGAAAGGCTGTCAAGACTTAATCCTGCGGCTGCCGAATATTCGGTTTCTATTAACTATCTTGATACACTTTTGCAAATTCCATTTCAGGAATATACCGAAGATAACTTTGACTTAAAAAGAGCACAAAAAATATTAGATAAAGATCATTATGGCCTCGAAAAGATAAAAGCCCGTATACTCGAATATCTGGCTGTTTTGAAATTGAAAGGCGATATGAAATCACCAATCATTTGTTTATATGGCCCACCGGGAGTAGGTAAAACATCGCTTGGAAAATCCATTGCGGCAGCACTTGGACGAAACTACCAGCGCATTTCATTGGGCGGGGTGCATGACGAAGCAGAAATTCGTGGGCATCGTAAAACCTATATTGGTGCCATGCCCGGACGAATTATTCAAAGCGTAAAAAAAGCAAAATCGGCCAATCCGGTTTTTGTTTTGGACGAAATAGATAAGCTTACAAATACATTTCATGGCGACCCGTCATCGGCACTTTTAGAGGCGCTCGATCCCGACCAAAATTCTACTTTTTATGACAATTACCTGGAAGTAGATTTCGATTTATCGCGTGTTTTATTTATTGCTACCGCCAACAACCTAAGTACCATTCAGCCTGCATTACTCGACCGAATGGAGATAGTTGATATTAACGGATATACCATAGAAGAAAAAATCCAAATTGCACAAAGGCATCTGATTCCAAAACAGTTAGAAGCACATGGATTAAAAAAGAAGCATCTTACTTTTTCTGACAAAATAGTTGAAAAAATAATTGATGAATATACCGGTGAATCGGGCGTACGAAATTTGGAAAAACAACTCGCTTCTGTTATTCGCTCTACAGCCAAACTGGTTGCTACCGATGAAGAATACAATACTGCAATTACGGCCGAACAAATTCATAAAATACTTGGAGCACCAAAATATTTGCGCGATAAATCGATAAGCAATGCTGTGGCAGGTGTGGTTACAGGGCTTGCATGGACGTCAGTTGGCGGAAGTGTCTTATTCATTGAATCGAGCATTAGTAAAGGTAAAGGAAAACTTACCTTAACCGGTAATCTTGGCGAGGTGATGAAGGAGTCAACTGTAATAGCACTTGCTTATTTAAAAGCGCATGCAGATAAAATCGGGTTGAGTTCTGATGTGTTTGATAAGTGGGATTTACACGTACATGTGCCTGAAGGAGCAACCCCCAAGGATGGTCCATCGGCAGGTATAACAATGCTTACATCACTTGCTTCTGTTTTTACTCAGCGTAAAGTGAAAAACAAAATTGCAATGACAGGAGAGATTACACTTCGCGGAAAAGTATTGCCTGTGGGTGGAATCAAAGAAAAAATATTGGCCGCAAAACGAATGGGGATTAAGGAAATAATTTTGTGTGCCGATAATAAAAAGGACATTGATGATATTAAAGTTGATTATATCAAAGATTTAAAGTTTCATTACGTAACCGATATGCTTGAAGTGCTTGATATTGCCTTGCTTAAGGAAAAAGTAGCAAGTGCTTTAAATGTTGACTACAAGTTGGAATCGAGAGCAGAGTTGAATTAATATATTTTTTCTTGTTCTGTTAAATACTGGAATTATGAACACAATTTTGTTTCTTTTATCTTCGGGCTTCAATAGATTTTAAATGTGCTATTGAAATTGCAGGTATAAATTTAAGTGCGGATGCTGTTTCAGGGTTTGCGGTTGCAACTTTCATTTTGTTTTAGGTGGTGTTTTCATAAAATTGTTTTTTTCGAAAGTAATGTTTGCGCTTAATATGCACGAAAATAAACACTTAATAAATAATTTCAATTGTCAACAAGATAGAGTAAGCAACATAAACCCTGTAAAACCAAGTTGTTGCCATGCAGTGCTTTGGTTCTGCCACTATAATTGGTGTTAGTTAATTTATCATAAATAAGGGTGAAATACCTTTGATACCTGATACCAACGTGTATTTTTGAAGAATCTTTTTCTCTATGCAGATGTTTATTAATTTTTTATGATTCATTACTTTTATAGTATTGTAAATGTTGGGGTAACTCCCGATATGTTATTTTCAGAAAAACGCAAAATTAGAACGCTCAATGCTTTGGCATTTGTAACTTTTATTCTTTCGTTTATTCATGCTTTTGTAGTTTACAAACTTCATGGTCCTGTAGCTAATTTCGGTGAAGCCTTTGTTCCATTGATATTTCCTTTGTGTTGTTTGTTTGTTTTTTGGCTTCATCACAAGAAACACTATGTATTTGTGCGCTATTATTTTATTGTAACAAGTTCTGTTTCAATATTATTGTTTTCTTTAATTTTTGGATATACAGGTATCGAATATTCATTATTTGTCTTAACAGTGCTTTCGTTCCTTTTATTTGAGCAAAGAATTTCAATACTCATTTGTGGATTAGTTTCACTCATCTGTTTTGTTTTGGCAGCTTTTAAGTTCGATATATATTCCTTGAACCTTACTAATAGCCTCAAAGATTTATACCTTCCAAACATTATTGTTGTATTCATTTTGCTTTCTGTAATTACATATATTTTCAAAAAGGAATTTTTCGATTATCAACAATTGCTCGAAAAAAATAATCTGCTTTTACATGAAACCAATGCCGAATTGCAAGCCAAAAAAGAAGAACTTATGCATGCAGTAAATGGCAAGGAATTTTTGTTTAAAGAGATACATCACAGGGTAAAAAACAATCTCGCTACAGTATGCAGTTTGATAAATCTTGAATCGTATAACTATAACAATACCGAGATTAAAGGAGTACTCGATACCATTCGCAATCGTATATCTACTATTGCTTTGATACACGACCATCTTTACAAAAGCAACGATTCGGAAAATATAGTTTTGGATTCTTACTTATCAGGTTTGTTGGAAAGTCTGTATTATGGTTTGGGTTTGCAAACAAAAAGGGTCTTCATCGAAAAGCAATTGTTGCCACTTACGGTTTCTATCGATAAAGCACAAAACATTGGGATGCTTGTTTGTGAGTTGGTTTCAAATTCGGTGAAGTATGCTTTTAGCGAACAACAAGCTGGTATAATACATGTAGAGGTGAGCAAAAATGCTGATGCTACAGCTTTTTTCTTAACCGTAAAGGACGATGGCAAAGGGTTTTCGAAACATTTCGATTGGCAAAATACCGATTCGTTAGGTTATCAAATTATACATGCATTATGCGAAAATCTTGAAGCCGAATTGCAAGTGACCGAAAATGTGCCTACCGGTGCCAAAGTCACTATTAAATTGAAAAGCCTCATCTGATATTTTACACCAACCATGATTGGTGGTAGCTGTCATCATAAATCTTTAATGCTGCATCTGTTACCCAAAGAGGCTTAAATGTATCAATCATCACTGCTAATTCCTTTGTTTCTTTTTGACCTAAACTTTTTTCAACAGTACCCGGATGTGGACCATGTGGAATGCCTCCCGGATGTAAGGTGATTTGCCCTTTTTCAACATGCTTGCGGCTCATAAAATCGCCATCTACATAATACAAAACTTCATCACTATCTATGTTGCTGTGATTGTAAGGAACAGGAACAGAAAGCGGATGGTAGTCGTATAGTCTGGGCACAAATGAACATATTACATAGTTGTGGGCTTCGAATGTTTGATGTATGGGAGGAGGCATATGAATTCGGCCGGTAATAGGTTCGAAATTATGAATCGAAAAAATGTAAGGATAATGATTGCCGTCCCAACCGATGGCATCAAATGGATGAGTTGCATAAATATATGGATAAATCATATTTTCCTTTTTTATTTTTACAAGGAAATCGCCTTTTTCATCGTGAGTTTCGATTTCGGATGGACGTTTAAAATCGCGTTCGCAATAGGGCGAGTGCTCTTCATATTGACCATATGCATTTCGATAACGGCTGCAAGTTTCAATAGGGGAGTGCGAATCAACTATTAGCAATCTATTGTCAGCATCATTAAAGGTGATTTGATAAATTGTGCCACGCGGAATAATTATATAATCTCCATATTCAAATGGCAGCGAACCATATAAAGTCTTTACTACTCCCGACCCTTTATGCACAAAAATCATTTCGTCACTATCGCCATTTTTATAATAATAATCTGTCATCGATTTTTTTGGTGCGGCCAACGAAATCATTAAATCCTTATTAAGTAATACCGGTGTTCGCGAATCAAGAAAGTCATCCTGTGCTTCTACATTAAAACCCATAAAACTCTGATGCTTGAGTGACCGCATAAAAGCAACTTTTGGTTCAACACTGTAAGGTTCACCAATGGATTTTACCATAGTAGGAGGATGGCAGTGGTATATTAAAGAGTAAACACTCGAAAAACCATGTGTTGAAAATAACTCTTCGGCATATAGGCTGCCATCGGGCTTGCGAAATTGTGTATGGCGCTTTGCAGGTATTTTACCTGCCTGATGGTATTGTGGCATTACTCTGTTTTTTTATTGTTTATAAATTGATGGCATCAAAAGTAGTTTTATTCCCTTTTGCATTTTGATTTAAATAAAGCTCGTTTACTTTTGTGCCCTGCAAAATTAAGAATTAGGTTGCATTCTTTTTTCCTTCCAATACAAAATTTAAATATGAAATTAGTAACTTATAGAGTAAATTCAACTCACCGGCTAGGTATTGTTATCGATAGTACAATTTACGATTTGTCCATGGCTGCTTATCATAATGGAATGAACAATATGCCTCATAACATGTTGCAATTTTTGCAGGGAGGGGATGAACTGATGACATTTGCAAAAAAGACCGAACAACAAATTAAGAATAAAAAGATAGATATAGCTGGAGAAAAATATGC
This sequence comes from Bacteroidota bacterium, assembly GCA_016717325.1. GTDB lineage: Bacteria > Bacteroidota > Bacteroidia > AKYH767-A > OLB10 > JADKFV01. Next base: position 62,531 of record JADKFV010000008.1, read on the forward strand.
TGATGAGTTATTATTGGCACCTATTACCAATCCTACATCGTGCCGCGATGGCTATGCTTTCAGGCAACATGTGGCAGCTGCCCGCAGAAACCGCAAAGTAGATATGATCGAAGAGTTTGACCAATACCCTATTTTTTATTTTACAAACCACAATGCCATACAAGGACCCGGTGAAATATGGTGTATGCCCGATCATTTTCAACAACTCGATTTCGAACTTGAGGTAGCCATTATAGTAGGTAAACAAGGAATGAATGTAAAAGCAGAAAATGCCGATAATTATATTGCCGGTTACATGATAATGAATGACATGAGTGCTCGTGTTTTGCAAATGGAAGAGATGAAACTTAACCTAGGCCCGGCCAAAGGAAAGGATTTTTCAACGGTGATAGGGCCTATGCTTGTGACACCCGATGATGAATCAATTTCTAACTTAATAACCAGTGCAAAAGCCAACCATACAGGAAATAATTATAATCTGGAAATGATTTGCAGAGTAAATGGTGTTCAGGTTTCGAAAGGTAATATGGGTGATATGGATTGGACCTTTGCCGAAATATTAGAGCGTTGTGCTTATGGTGTAAATATTTTGCCGGGTGATGTAATTGGATCAGGCACAGTGGGTACCGGATGTTTTTTGGAACTAAATGGTACCGGTAAATTGAACAACCCTGATTACAAAACACAATGGCTTCAGCCCGGTGATACAGTTGAAATGGAAGTAACTGGTTTAGGAAAGTTAACCAATACTATAAAAGCATACGATTCAGATTTTTCAATATTGAATTTGAAAAAGAATTAAACCTTATGATTTAAAAACATTCAAACACCACCTAGAAAATATTTTTTTTTAATATGGAACTTTAAATGCAATTATTACATTTGTGGTTCCTCCTCAATAATTCCTTTCCGAGAAAATAAAAATGAAAACTAATAATACTTATTTAAATTTAAACAAATCAATACAAATGATGAACAAAAACAATTATCAAATTACGAATTGGATGAAGCGCATAGTGTGCTTATCAATGATGGCAATGTCAATAATGTTTAGCCAAAGTGCCAAAGCATCGCATCTTGCCGGTATGGAAATTACATACCAACACCTTACTGGTAATACTTATCGTATTATTGTAAACTATTATCGCGATTGTGCCGGCATTGCACCACGCAACTCCCTCATCATTCAGTACAGTTCGGCTTTATGCCAGCAATCTGATACAATTATCGCTTTCAAAAACAATGTGGTAACTGAAATTTCTGATGTTTGTTCTAACACTGCAACTACTTGTAGCGGAGGAACAGCGCCTGGCATACAACGTCATACGTATACAGTCGACTTAACATTGCCAGCTCAATGTAGCGATTGGAAAATTGGCATTGCTGACGTTGCGCGAAATGCTGCCATCACAACCTTAAATAATCCTGGAAACACTCCTTTATATGTTGAGGCACGCATAAATAATACAGGATCGATTAATAATACTTCACCAACATTTACAAACGACCCTGTAGGTTTTGCATGTATTAATCAGGTTTTCAATTACAACCATGGTGCAATTGATGTGGATGGTGACTCATTAGTATATGAGTTAATCACACCTCAAGGATGCGCCACCGATGGTCAAGGCCAGGTATCCATTCCCTATGTGCCAAGTAATGTTTCATTTATTGCTCCTTTTTCAACTACAAATCCATTACCATCGAGTACTCCTTTTGTTGTTAACCCGCTTACAGGAGCTATTTCGTTTAAGCCAAATGCAAGTGCAGTAGGTGTTTTGGCCATACGTGTAAAAGAGTTTCGGAATGGGGTTTTGATAGGAACTATCATCCGTGATTTGCAATTCCAAACTGTTAATTGTGGTACAAATAATCTGCCTGTGGCTTCGGGCCTAAATGGAGGTTCATCATATTCGGCTACCGTTTGTGCTGGCGATTCAGTTTGTTATACAATTAACTCTACCGATGCCGAACAACAACAAATTGTTACCATGACTACTAATATCGCTCAAAGTATTCCTGGAGCAACATTTACTATTTCTACCGGAAGTCGCCCTACTGGAACTGTTTGCTGGAAGCCATCTGCTGCCTTTGCAGGTCCAAACACATTCACAGTTATTGTTCAGGATGATGCATGCCCCACTAACGGTCAGCAAGTGTTTTCTTACACAATAAACGTAACATCACTAATTGTTACGGCTACTGCCAATACCAATGATGTAACAACTACTGTTAGCGGAGGCACATTACCATATACATATGTATGGAGCAGCGGTGAAACTACTGATGGATTGATTGATACCGAAAATGGCACGTATACCGTTACAGTTACCGATGCAAATGGTTGCACCGGCACTGCAAGTGTTGTTGTAAATTATCAAACAGGGCCATGTGAAATTAAATTCGATAGCACTGTTACAAATGTTACATGTTTTGGAAAATGCAATGGCGCAATTTCCTTTGCTATTTTTGGAGGAACAGCGCCATTCCAATACATATGGTCGAATGGAAAAACAACTAAAAATGTTGGATCGTTATGCGTTGGTACATATACTATGACAGTGACAGATGCAACCGGATGTTCAAAAACTTATACCAACAAGGTAAAAGGACCAAAGCAAATATTGCCAAACTTTGTAGTAACACCATGCACAACTCCTAATTGTACCGGAGGATTGAAGACAGTACCAACGCTTGGTGTAGCACCATACAAGTACAAATGGTCTAATTCAAAAACAACAGCACTTATTAGCAATCTTTGCAATGGAACTTATACCGTAACTATTACCGACAAAAATGGATGCACTCGTAAGGCGAGCAAAAAAATATCTGGCTGTGGATCAGGACCTGCTGACAACTTTTCTGACACGGACGATGAAGAAACATTGCGTGTTGAGCAGGAAGGTTTAATCAGCATTTTCCCAAACCCTTCAAATTCTACATTTTTTATACAGAATTTTAGTGGTTCTTCTCAAGCAATGTCTATTTTTGATATTACCGGTAAAGTTGTTAGTTCAATCCAATTAAACGATGAATTGACAATTGGTAGTGATTTGGAACCGGGTATTTATTTCATCAAGATCCAAAGCAATACTGGAGTTCAGACATATAAAATTTCGAAAGTGAGATAGTAAGTTTGTAATTTTTAGTTCAATATAAATGCCGGGAGATATTCTACTCCCGGTTTTTTTTTGTCTTAATTCATAATTTAAATCAATGGAAAGACAAAAAACATTGAACCAGGTTTTAATAGTAAGTAAGAAAACCGCCTTTCGAAGAAGAATTGAATTGTTTATAGGTCAAATAAGAAATAATTATGGTTTTTTTATAAAATTCTATAGGATTAGTAGAATACTTTAAAAATTTATTTTTATCTTCGCCCCTTGATACATAAAAAATTATGTACACATAAATTTTAGTCTTAATAAATTGTTTTGGAAAGTAAAAACATAGTTCAACAAAATTATAAAATAACTAAAGGCGACAGGGCTAAATTGTTGCATCAAAAACCTGCCGTACTATGGTTCACAGGGTTATCCGGTTCGGGTAAGTCGACACTGGCCGATGCGCTTGAAGTAAAATTACATAATGAAGGCTTCAAAACTTATTTGCTCGATGGTGATAATATCCGTTTTGGGCTTAACAAAAATGTAGACTTTAGTGACGAAGGCCGAAAAGAAAATATTCGCAGAATTGGTGAAGTAGCCAAACTTATGACAGATGCCGGTTTAATTGTGTTAACAGCCTTTGTGTCACCATTTCAGTCCGATCGAAATCTTGTTCGTAACTTGTTGCCCGAGGGCTCCTTCACCGAAATATTTGTGGATTGTCCACTTGAAGTATGTGAACAACGCGATGTAAAAGGACTTTACAAAAGGCCCGCGCTGGAGAAATAAAAGATTTTACAGGTATAAGTTCTCCTTATGAAGCGCCCGAAAATCCGGAATTTATTATTTCAACCCATCAAAATCCTTTAGATGAATGTGTTGAAATGCTTTATAAGAAAATATATACCGGTTTGATTGGGTGAAATAATAACATCAAACTCAACAAAACTTGTATCATTGTTCATTCTATGAAAGTGATTCTCACAAAATAAAACTAAAACATCAATATTAAATATATGCAGTTATACAATTTAGATCATTTAAGAGATCTTGAAGCAGAATCGATATATATTATCCGAGAAACTGCTGCTCAATTTGAACGTCCGGCTTTGCTTTTTTCGGGAGGTAAAGATTCCATTGTAATGTCGCACATGGCACGTAAGGCATTTTATCCGGCAAAAATTCCATTCCCATGTGTCCACATTGATACAGGGCACAACTTTCCTGAAACTATCGAATATCGCGATATGTGGATGAAAGAAATTGGCGCTAACCTTATTGTAGGTCATGTTCAGGACTCCATAGATACAGGAAGGGTTAAGGAAGAAAAGGGCCCAAACGCCTCTCGTAATGCTTTGCAAACCGTAACATTACTCGATACCATTGCGGCAAACAAATTTGACGCTTGTATGGGTGGTGCACGCAGAGATGAAGAAAAGGCCAGGGCTAAAGAAAGAATTTTTTCACACCGCGATGAATTTGGTCAGTGGGATCCCAAAAATCAACGCCCTGAATTATGGATGTTACTAAATGGAAAGAAAAGTGTAGGCGAAAATTTCAGGGTATTTCCTATTAGCAATTGGACAGAAATGGATGTTTGGATGTACATAGTTGCAGAAAATATTCCTATCCCTTCAATATACTTCTCTCATCAGCGTGAAGTGATTGATCGAGATGGAATGATGCTTGCCACCAGTGATTTTATTATACCGGGGCCCAATGAAATGCCCCGTAAAGAAATTGTGCGTTACCGAACAGTTGGCGATATGACTTGCACAGGGGCGGTATTTTCAACTGCCAGCACATTGCAAGAAGTGATAGATGAAATATCAGCAAGTCGTACTACCGAGCGTGGAACTCGTTCCGATGATAAGCGTTCGGAAGCAGCAATGGAAGATCGCAAAAAAGCTGGATACTTTTAGACCGATTCATACCAAGATTAATTCAAAAAAAAATAAATATAAATAACAAAAAATACTCTCAATGGAATTACTAAGATTCTCTACTGCCGGTAGTGTTGACGATGGAAAAAGCACACTGATTGGCCGTTTATTATATGATTCAAAATCAATTTTTCAAGATCAGCTTGATGCACTTGAAGCATATTCAAACCAAAAAGGATATGGTGTGGTTGATTTGGCTTTACTTACCGATGGACTTCGAGCCGAGCGCGAACAAGGAATAACAATTGATGTAGCATATCGCTACTTTGCTACTCCAAAGCGTAAGTTTATTATTGCCGATACTCCGGGCCACATTCAGTACACTCGTAATATGGTTACCGGAAGCTCAAACTCGAACCTATCACTTATATTGATTGATGCCCGTAATGGCATTGTTGAACAAACAAACCGCCATTCATTTATTGCATCATTGCTCAACATTGCTCATTTAGTGGTGTGTGTAAATAAAATGGATTTGGTTGGGTACGATGAAAACAAATTTAACGAAATTGTGGATGGTTATAAAGTGTTGGCATCTAAGCTTGATATTAAAGACGTAACATTCATTCCTATCAGTGCTTTGAATGGCGACAACGTGGTTGACCGCAGCACAAATATGTCGTGGTATAATGGACCAACTTTAATGTATTTATTGGAACATGTTCATTTAAGCAGTGACATCAATCACATTGATGGGCGTTTTCCTGTTCAATATGTTATTCGTCCGAAGGAAGATAGATATCACGACTATCGTGGATATGCAGGTCGTGTGGCTAGTGGCATTTTCCGTGTTGGCGACAAAGTGATGGTACTGCCAAGCGGATTCACCTCAACGATAAAATCCATTGATTCATACGATAAAACAATGGAAGAGTGCTTTGCTCCCCAATCGGTAACAATAGTGTTAAATGACGATATCGATATTAGCCGTGGTGACATGATTGTACGCGAAAATAATGTACCGCAATCAAGCCAGGATTTAGAAATGATGATGTGTTGGTTTGGCGATACCCCTATGCAACCAAATGGCAGATATATTTTGCGTCATACCACCAAAGAATCGAAGTGTGTGATAAAGGATATTCGATACCGGATAGATGTAAATACATACCACCGCAATGAGGAAGAAAAGCAAATAAAAATGAATGATATTTGCAGGGTTCATGTTCGCACTCAGGTTCCAATATTTTTCGATAGTTATAGAAAAAACAGAATTACAGGAAGTGTAATTTTAATAGACGAAGCAACCAATAATACTGTTGCTGCGGGAATGATAATGTAAAATATTTATTTTATTCATACGTGAGGCCCTTCAGTTATGGAGGGCTTTTTTCGTATAGTAGCTTATAAATTTATCATCACCAGTTAGTTTTCCCACCACCTTGTACTTCGACTTTTTAAGTACGATAGATTTTGATGCGAGCTCTTTAATCACACAAAAAGGAAAACGCCCGCTCGAATGAATAAAATAAACATCATCGCTTACTTCAATAAAACCGGTATGGTTATCCAGACCAATTACGTATATGCCATTGCCGTTGCTTTTTAGCGATTCAATAAAAGCACTGAATACATGTTTGTTATAATGGTATATTGATTTTGTATCAACCAGTTCTATTATCATTTGCTCGGATGGCAATTGCGCAAGATGCGAACGATTAATTTCTGCACCCGTATGTTTCAAAAATGTTGTTACAAAGTAACCACATGCAATAGTTCCCTCTCCGGGAATTTGTGTAGTGCCATAAAAATTCCACCGTGTGCCCAGCCAGTAAGGAAGCAATGTGTTGTCAAAACAGTTTTCTAAATTCTTATCAAATAGGTTTCGCGATTTGTTGTCGCTTGCATGGTTAGCAAGAAAAATATTTTCATTCTTTATTTGTTTTTGCAATGCATTGTACTTTGCCGAAGTATAAAAAAAATAATGATAGCCCGGAAGTAATGATTTATAAGATGTAAACCATGTTGCTACGTATATAGTTATAGTTGTTGCGAAAATGATAAGCGAAATTTTACGCAAGTTAAATGTGTTTATTATTTGTATGAGTATAACACTTCAGTTTGATGCGGAGGAATTTGTATAACCATCTTTCCATTGCTTATTTCAAAATTTGAATCGAATAATGCCTTCAACGATTTCGAATTTGTATAGTCAGGCATTTCGAAAGTTGCTGTTTGAATGTCGTTACTTTTGTTTAAAATCAAAATTGAAACCTGCTCAAAGTACTTCCGCATTATTACAAGAACATTTTTATCCGCTTGCAAAAATTTCGTTTCTCCATAAATCATTGCAATATTATTTCTACGTAATTGAACTAGTTTTATTGTTTTGTCCAGGGTATTGTTTTCTTTCGAAGACAACATATTTCCAAATCGAGCCATTCTTCTGTTGTCGGGATCACCGGCACCCATATCACCATATTCATCGCCATAGTATATGCAAGGCACACCGGGCAAAGTCATGTTGAGGGCTTGCAATTGAATGAGCATATCGTACCCTACGCTATCTTTTATTTTTACATCCCTTGTCCATCCGGCTTCCTTAGCATCTTCGCTGCCCGATATTGCTTTGCTGGCAAAAGAAATAAAGCGTGGCATGTCGTGGTTACCACTAATGTTGCCCATTAAATGATGATAACCATAATAGTTGCACGATTCTGTGATAGAATTTTTTAAAGATTCAAACGACTCATCATTATTCAACAAAATTCTGCTTGCATCAAAATAAGTGTTGAAATCGAACTGTGCATCGAGTTGACCTGTAGAAACATAGCTGCCAATTAACTCGCGCGAACCAAAAGTTTCGCCAATTTGATAAATGCTGCGGTGTTCCTTTTCTACCACTTGCAGTTTTATTTTTTTTGTAAGTGTAAGCCAAAAAGGAGATGGAACATGCTTTACGGCATCGTGTCTGAATCCGTCAATACCGAATTTTGTGATCCAATACAAAGCGCTATCAGTCATCATGTCCACTGCCTGCGGTATATCATAATTTATATCGGGCATAAAAGGTTCGAACCAGGTAGTAAGCCGATATTCATCCCACAGTCGAATGTTTTTCCTTCCATCAGGTAAGTCAATGCAGGTGAAGAATTCCGGATGATCTTTGTAAATTTTATTTTCGCTGTGCACATGGTTGCTCACAAAATCCAGCAAAACATTCATTTTCTTTTGATGGGCAGTAGTAACGAGATTTTTAAAAACATCATCGTTACCAAACCTTGTGTCGATGGTTGTTTCCGTAACCGGCCAATAACCATGATAACCACTAAACCATCTGCGTGGTGCCGGGTATTCCTGATATGCACCTAAAGGGTTTTGAACAATAGGAGAAATCCAAAGGCAGTTAACGCCAAGTTTTTCAAGATAGCCATCATTGATTTTATTTATTATTCCTTGTAAATCACCACCATAATAATTGGCTCGGGGAAGAATATTTTTATCAATTGTTTTTTGTGTATTGGAGGTATCTCCATCTACAAATCTATCTACCAAAGCAAAATACATGATGTTGTATTCCTTATCGTTGCGATTGAGCGAAGTTGTGTTCTCTAAAACTTTTCCATTTTCGAGCGGTATTAAAATATCATTGGAAATACCTTCGCTATTGTAAGCAAACACCCTAATAAAACTCCGATCGACCTTTTGGGCAATATCTGGAACAGTAAGTATACAATTACCGTTACTAAGTTCATGCGACATAATTTGATTTTGCCACAAACAGATAATTGCTTCAGGGCTATTTGTACACTTGATGGTGATATTATTATTGTCAAAAGATTGGGTCGATAGTTCGGGAAGTTTACTACGGTCGGCAGCTTCTACAGTTAAAATATTATTGTAGCCTCCCATTCCATTGCTCACCGAATCGGAATTATTGTGGTCTGATATTTCTTTGCCATCACCCATCAGTTTGTAGTTGTATTTACCCGGATTTATGTTTAGTTCTCCTTTCCATACATTGCCTGCCAGCGAAAGCGTTGTGGCTTCTGTATTCCAATTATTAAATTCGCCTTTTACTTTTATCTGTTTATATTTTACAGCGCTTTCTTTATATTCAAATGCAATTGTTTGGCGTGTTGTTTTTTTGCAGACAATACTTTTGCACATACCCTTACTGTATACGTTGAGGGTAAATATTTTTGGTGATGCCGCATTGGTTTCAACAGAAACTTTACTTTCACCTTTCTTGTAAATTATTTTGACAGCACCAACTGAATTGACAGAGTCTACTGCATTACTATCTTCAAAAAATTCGGTGAGTAAAATGCTTGATTTGTTTTCTTGTAAATAAACCGGCATAAAAATGCTATAGGCTTCTTCAAAGACAAGGTTCTCCTTCTTAGCCTTATTATTTTTGCACGATGTTGAAATCAATACCAAGGCAACAAAGGCGCTAAAACTTCTGATTATTTTGAAATTCATATTTCTTTTATGATTATTGTTTTTGAAATAAATTTACAGGTGTGCAATGATAAAGAAAAGTGGAGCTTATTTGAAATATTTGTTTCCATTCATTGGGAGCTTTCTTGTTTTATCTTTACATCGGAATTAGAATTATCTACTCTGCAATATTTGCTTATTGAAAAATAATTATTTTTTGAAGAAGTTATCAAACTATAATGCAGATTTTAGTATGATACTGTGAAGGTCGCTTAGGGACGATATTTTATTTAAGAAATTTGATGACAACAAAAATGTCGCCCCTACGGGGCTTGGGTTCAGATAGGATTTCGTTATTACCATAATGCCGTCCCTATGGGACTAAAAAAAATAAAAGCATATAGTAGTTTAAGAAATTATTTAAGTGATGAATATCGAACAAGCATTATTAGGTGAACATTCAAAAGAATGGGCAAGAGCTATATCAAACCATATTGGTAACAATACACAACGGTTTGCTGTGTTGGCCAAAATATTTTTTGGCGACAATAAATTACTCACTCAAAGAGCCGCATGGATAATGAGCGAGTGTTATGATTTGAATCCTGACCTGTTTGCCAATTTGATTCCACAATTGATAAAACATTTATTGAAACCAAATCACGAAGCAGTAAAAAGGCACACCACCAGAATTTTACTAACGGCACCTATTCCCAAAAAGTCGCATGCATTATTAATTGAACTGTGCACAAAATATTTGCTCGATAGTGCTGAGGCCATTGCTACAAAAGCAAATGCACTTACCATTTTATCAAACATGTGTAAACTATATCCCGAGCTTAAAAATGAAACATTGGAAATAATAAAAATGATGGAGAATAATGACTTGACTCCTGCGCTTCTTTTTAGAGTAAAACATGCCAAAAAGCAACTCAATAAAATTAAGCTTGACATTATTTAAATCCTTCATAAGCACTCAATCCGAATAAAGCAAAATCATATTTTACAGGATCGCTTTCGTCCAGCAAGCGCAGCGAGCAGGTGAGTTCGTTTACTGCTTTCCAATCGGTTTGTGTTCTATTCAACAATTGCAGTGCAATAGCAGCCCTTGCCGAATGCACATCGAGTGGGCAGTACAATTGCGATGGCTTTATAGTTTTCCAAATTCCAAAGTCTACACCATTGTTATCGTTGCGCACCATCCATCGTAAATACATACATATTCTTTTTGCGCTGGAGTTTCGCAAAGGGTCGGCCACGTGCTTTGAGGTACGTGTGTGATTATTTTTTTCGAAAAAAACCTTTTTGAAATTGCTGATACATTTTGACATATCGTTTTCTATCAGCAACTCCTTTGTAAAAACCGATTCAAGCCCATTTTTATTTTTGTAAATATGTTGAAGGCATTTTATAAAAGTGATACAATCTTCACCATTAAATGTACGATGGATAAATTTTGAAAATGGTTTCCAATCTTTTGCCGAAGAATTTAGTATAAATTGATGAGGGCTATTATCCATCCAAAGCATAAGTTTATTGGCATTATTGATAATTGTTTTACGTTGACCCCATGCAAGAGTGGCTGCAAAGAATCCACTAATTTCAATATCTTCTTTTTTTGTAAATGCATGAGGAATAATAATAGGATCCTGCTCTATAAAATCGATACAATTATATTGATTATGTTTTTCGTCAAGAAAAGATTTCAGATTATGAATCATAAAATAAAATAAAAAGCCCCGCAATTTTGCGAGGCTTATATTATGGATAGTGTTTTTTTATTTAACTATAAACTTACCGAATCCCATCGCCCTTATTCCCGAATACAAACGATAAGAGTAAATTCCACTGCTTTTATTTTTGCGGTTCAATATTACAGTGTTATTTCCTAAGGTAGGAAGTACCTCAACAATGCTTCCGGTAATATCATAAACTTCTATTTTATCTACTATTGGAAAAATAGTTTCGCCAATATTTATTTTGATAATATCAAAGGCCGGATTGGGATAAACAAATGAATTGCTGTGCAGATTTATTTCTGAAATAGAATTGGGAATTTGCTGTCCTAACCTTACTACCCAAATATCTTCGTTACCATTATTGCCGGTAACATCAAAATCATTGGAGCGGGTGGAACCAGTTAAAACATAACCACTGTCGGGAGTTTGTGAAATAGAATTACTTATTTCGTCATCACTTCCTCCAAGCGAAAGCGACCATTTACGATTGCCATTTTTCGCCATTTTCAAAATATAATTATCGTACCCTCCATGATTAGGGGCTGTATTGGGCAACAATGAATTTGACCATCCACAAATTACATAATCATTGTCTGTTTGTTGAAATACATCAGTGGCAGTTTCATTCAAACCACCACCATAAGAATCTTGCCAATCGAGTATTCCCTGATCGGTAAGTTTCATCAGCCATGCATCGGTAGTGCCATTGGCACCAAATGGCCCAACGTGGCCGCTAACATCGCCATCGTTCGATAATGAATTGCCGCAAACCACATAGCCTAATGCGGCATTTTGCTGAAATGCAAATGCAATTTCATCCTCGCTACCGCCAAAACTATTTTTCCAAATGATAGAATCTTTAGAAAATAATTTTGCTACCCAATAATCGCTTTTCCCATGATTGTTATTTACATCGCCATCGATAGATGAACTTGAACCGGCCATAAACATCAATCCTCCAGCAATTTCTTGTATGCCACTGCAATAATCTCCGTTACTACCACCAAAAGTTTTTTCCCAAACTATAGCACCCAATGTGTCAACTTTCAGTATCCAGTAATCAGCACTTCCATTATTGAAACTTACATCCACATCATTCGAAAAAGTAGTAGCGCCCAACAAATAATTATTATCGCTCGTCAATCCAAGTGATGCCAGATTGTCTTTATCGGTACCACCATAGTTGTCGGCCCATTGAATTACTCCTGTAGCATCTATTTTAATTAAAACAATATCTGTAACTCCTTTATTGGTTGTAAATGGTCCATCGTTCGATGATGACGTTCCGCCAATTAAATAGCCACCATCGGGTGTAAGCAAAATATCGTTTCCAATGTCGCTTGACGATCCTCCATAAGTTTGTTGCCATTGAATATCTCCTAAGGAATTCAGTTTTACAACCCACATATCGTAATTTCCGGCATTGGATGTCACATCTGAATCACTAGATAATGTTGAGCCAACAATAATAAATCCTCCATCGGGAGTAAATTTGATGGCATTTCCTTTATCGTTATTACTACCACCATAGCAATCTTGCCAAAGTAAGTTTGGCGGAAAAAATTGTTGTGCTTTCAACATGTGCCCCATTGAAATAATGAACAGCACTAATAATAAATTCTTCTTCATTTTTTTTAGTTTAGAATTGACGGATACAAGCATTGTACCATGTGATACTTTTTTACACTCATATCAAATTAATAAGTTAAACAACAGGCTGCAAATATAAATATCTTCAATTTTTTATCTCGAAATTCATCCTAAAAAGGCGAAAAAAAATTAGTCCTTCAATGAATGCGGCCCAATGTTAAACAACAAATCTAGTATACTTAAGTTTGAAATAAAGTCATACTTCGATTTTACTATTTGTAAATAAGGCTTCAGTTCTATTTTGGTTGTTTGCAAATTGTTTTTTGCGCTGCTCACAAATCTTAAATCCATAAGTTGAGAAATTTGAATTTCTGATTCGATGGGCAGTGGCAATTTAAAATGCTTACAAATAAATTGCAAGGTTGCGTTATTAAAATCAGAAAGAAATTCGAAACGGTGCATTATCGTTTTTTTTATTTCATCGGCATAAAATTCGAAAAATGGGCTCCTGTTATATGCAGTTGTAAGGCTTCGCCAGTGCTGATTTTGCCAACGTTCGCTATAGTCAATTTTCAGCAAATGTGTTTTCGTATCAAATAGTTGCCTGTGTTCGAGCGGTACAATAAGCGTTTGTAACCCATTTGGTCCGGCAATGTGGTAACGATTTCGGTTCGACTGTTTAATGAATTTCTCCTTCAAATCTACCCTGTATGTTTCGCACAATTTTATACACATAACATACTCTATACTTGGGAACGGTGCGGTTGCCAGGGTTATATGCTGTATGTTTTCCATAGCCTGCAAATATGGCACAAAAGTTTTCAACATTCTTTTACTCAAAACAAATTGCCCCGAGGTTTTCAACAAATGACACTTTTGTTTCTTATTGCAGTAATTTTGTTCGGGTTGTTTGAAAAGGAAGAATTTTTACCCAACCAAAAACAAAGGCTATAAACTGAAAAATCACCATCATGGCAAAAAATAAAATTGCAAATTCGGCATACGATAATGATAGTATAAAATCGCTCGATTGGCGCGAGCATATCAGGCTTCGGCCCGGTATGTACATAGGAAAATTGGGCGATGGCACAGCCAAAGACGATGGCATCTATGTACTGGTAAAAGAAATTATCGACAATTGCATTGATGAATATGTGATGGGCAATGGCAAAGAAATTGATGTTACATTACATGACAGTACAATAACTGTTCGCGACCGTGGCCGTGGTATACCGCTGGGAAAAGTTATTGAATGCGTGTCTCAAATTAATACCGGTGCCAAATATGATAGCGGAGCATTTCAGAAAAGTGTGGGATTGAATGGCGTGGGAACTAAAGCCGTAAATGCATTGTCGGAATATTTTAAAGTGCAAAGTGTGCGTGATGGCCGAACAACCATTGCTGAATTTGAACGCGGTGTGCTGAAGAAAAATCAAAAGGAAATAAAATCCGATTTGCCAAATGGAACCATCGTAACTTTTATTCCCGACAACGAAATATTTGTAGATTTTAAATTTAATCCTGAGCACATTGAACGTATGCTTAATTTATATGCTTACCTTAATGTAGGGCTAAAAATAAATTTTAACGGTCAGGTATATTTTCTCAAAACGGTTTACGTGATTTGCTTGATGCAAACATGAGCGAAGAAAAGCTTTATCAAACAGTGCATTTAAAAGGTGACGATATTGAACTTGCTTTTACACATACCGATGCATATGGCGAAGAATATTATTCTTTTGTAAACGGACAGCATACCACGCAAGGAGGCACACACCAGGCTGCTTTGCGCGAAGGATTGGTGAAGGCAGCACGCGAGTTTTATAAAAAAGAATTTGACTCTAATGATGTACGTAGTGGAATAATGGCTGCACTAAGCATACGTATACAGGAACCGGTGTTCGAATCGCAAACAAAAACAAAATTGGGTTCGCAAAGTACGGAGCCCAATGGACCATCGTTGCGAAACTGGATTGTCGATTTTGTAAAAGTTCACCTCGATAATTATTTACATAAGAATCCTGAATTTGCCGATGTGCTGAAAAAGAAAATTGAACGTAGCGAACGTGAACGAAAGGATATTGCCGGCATTAAAAAACTTGCCAATGAGCGTGCTAAAAAGGCTAATCTACACAACAAAAAATTACGCGATTGTCGTGTACACCTCGATAGTAAACATCCCGATAAATATGAAAGCACATTGTTTCTTACCGAAGGTGATAGCGCCAGCGGAAGTATTACCAGTGCACGCGATGCCAATACACAAGCGGTTTTCAGCCTGCGGGGTAAACCATTGAATTGTTTTGGCCTCACCAAAAAGATAGTGTACGAAAACGAAGAATTTAATCTTTTGCAAAATGCCCTCAATATTGAAGACGGCCTCGAAGAGTTGCGCTACAATAAAGTGGTGATTGCTACCGATGCCGATGTTGACGGTATGCATATACGTTTGTTGATACTTACTTTCTTTCTGCAATTTTTTCCTGACCTGGTAAAAAACGGGCATGTTTATATTTTGCAAACACCATTATTCCGTGTACGAAATAAAAAAGAAACCATTTACTGCTACAGCGATGATGAAAGAGTAAAAGCCATAGAAAAACTTGGCCCCAAGCCGGAGATAACCCGATTCAAAGGTTTGGGAGAAATTTAGCCCGATGAGTTTAAAAAATTTATTGGCAAAAAAATAAAACTCGATCCTGTTGAAATGGGGAAAGATACTGTGCTACATAACTTGCTCGATTATTATATGGGCAAAAACACACCCGAGCGTCAACAGTTTATTATTGATAATTTGAAAATAGACGAAGAGCCCGAGGAGGCTTTGATGGCGATAGAAGAGGAGGAAGCGTAGGTTAATAGTTCAAGGTTCAAAAGTTTAAGGGTTCAAAAGTTTAAGGGTTCAAAAGTTCAAAAGTTTAAAAGTTCAAGAGTTCAAAAGTTTAGAAAGTTTGCTGCAACGTTTTTTTTGAAAAAATATTTCTTCAAAAGAATCTAAATACTTCTTTACCAAATTTGAAAACTAAGAACAAGTCGCACAGCGAACGAAACAAAGAACAAAGAACAAAGAACAAGTCTCACCGCAAACGTAACGAAGAATGCCGACACTTTGGTCGGCATCCCGACCGAAGTGTCGGGACTAAAAACAAGGCTCACAGCAAACGTAACGAAGAACTAAGAACAGGGCTCACAGCAAACGTAACGAAGAACTAAGAACAAAAAACGAAAAACAAGGCTCACAGCAAACGTAACTAAAAACTAAAAACTCAGAACACTAAACTAAAGAAAATGGCACAACAAAACGGTATGAACCAACATGTGGATGGGATGTATAAAGAATGGTTTCTTGACTATGCATCGTATGTAATATTGGAACGTGCAGTACCGCTTATAGAAGATGGACTCAAGCCTGTGCAACGTAGAATATTGCATACCATGTTTACCATGGAGGATGGGCGATATAATAAAGTTGCAAACGTGATTGGGAGCACTATGAAATATCACCCACATGGTGATGCAAGTATTGGCGATGCTATGGTGCAATTGGGACAGAAAGATTTACTCATAGATAAGCAAGGAAACTGGGGAAATATTTATACTGGCGATAGTGCGGCAGCATCGCGATACATTGAAGCACGCCTCACAAAATTTGCGCTCGAAGTAGTGTTCAACGAAAAGGTTACAAGTTGGCAACCATCGTACGATGGGCGTAACAAAGAACCTATTCAGTTTCCGGTAAAATTTCCATTGTTGCTTGCATTAGGTGTAGAAGGAATTGCTGTTGGATTGGCATGCAAAATTTTGCCACATAATTTTATTGAGTTATGCGAATCATCAATTGATTATTTGCGTGGTAAAAGTTTTACACTGCTGCCAGACTTTGCAACCGCAGGTGTTGCCGATTTTAGAAATTATAATGATGGGCTGCGCGGTGGAAAAGTAAAAGTGCGTGCAGTGATTGAAAAAGGCCAAAAGAAAACGTTAATCATTCGACAAATTCCTTTTGGTACCACCACAACAAGTATTACCGAAAGTATACTTGCCGCAAACGATAAAGGAAAAATAAAAATAAAGAAAGTTGAAGACATCACTTCCGAAAGTGTTGAGATAGTGGTGCACCTGCACCCCGATACAGCTGACGATAGCGACAATGCCATCAATGCCCTATATGCTTTTACAGATTGTGAAGTGAGTATATCGCCCAACTCATGTGTGATACGCGATGGCAAGCCGGTGTTCCTTGGCGTGACCGAAATGCTTAAAGCGGCAACCGATAATACCGTTGCAATATTAAAGGCCGAACTGGAATTTGAACGTCACCGCCTTTCCGAAGACTGGCACTTTTCGTCACTGGAAAAAATATTTATCGAGAAAAGAATTTACCGCAATATTGAAGAATGCGAAACCTGGGAAGCTGTGATTGCCGCAATTGACAAAGGATTAAAGCCATACAAAAAATTATTCCTGCGCGAAATTACGCAAGATGATATTGTGCGTCTCACTGAAATTAAAATTAAACGTATATCCAAATTCGATTCGTTTAAAGCCGATGAAAAAATTAAATCTATCGAAGAGCAACTTGCCGAAATTGATAAGCACTTAAAAAACCTGAAAGGCTATACCATTGATTGGTACAAAATGCTTATAAAAAAATATGGCAAAGGCCGTGAACGCAAAACAGTTATTACTGAAGGATTAGAAACCATAGAAGCCAAAAAAGTAGTTATAAATAATTCAAAACTTTATGTAAACCGTGAAGATGGTTTTGCCGGATATGGATTGAAAAAAGATGAACTGATTGCCGATTGTTCGGATCTCGATGATGTGATTGCCATAAACCGCGAAGGTAAATTGATGGTATCGCGCATCGATGAAAAAAAATATTTTGGCAAAGAGATTTTGCATATTGATATTTTCAATAAAGACGAAAATGAGAAAATTTACAACATTGTTTATCAGGATGGTAAGGCCGGGGCGATAATGGTAAAGCGTTTTAGAATGGGTGGTATTACGCGCGATAAAATGTATGAACTCACAAAAGGTACAGAAGGAAGTAAAATATTATTTATGAGTGTGAGTGGCGAAAACAATGCCGAAACGGTGCAGATAAATTTGCGGCCAAAACCAAAAATGAAAAACACCACCATTATGCTCAACCTGAATGATACGATTGTAAAAGGCCGTGACTCTATGGGCAATATTGTAACTAAAGCATCTATCACAAAAATATTTGTAAGTGTATCGAGCGAAAAAGCAACGAAAATAAATGCAGCGGCAGGGTTGAAAGAAATTAAATTACCATCGCAACAGGCAGGACCTAAAAACAAAGAGCAAAAGCAACTGGATATTAATTTTAAAGAACTGCTGAATTAGTTTTTGTAAATTAAATTAACAGCTATGTGATTTTGCTATTTGCCAAACAATTTTTTCCACCACGGTTTTAATTTCGAATTGATTTCAATTTTTTCAAGTTCATCTAAGCAATCCATCAAGGCATGCTTAAATGCTGTGGCCGATTCGTAGCGCATATTTTGACCTTCGCGTATCATGGCTTTTATTTCTTCTTCCGAATATTGCGATGGCGGTTTTGGAAATACTTTTTTGCCGTAGCTTTTGCAATATTTTAAATAGCGGTTCAGGCACATTTTTGTGATGCATTAATGGTGTATTTAATTGCAGGTGCTGAATCATTTCGGGGTTTTCGTGCAGAAAAGGCAGTGTGCCTGTAATGCATTCGTACAAACAAATTGCAACCGCATACGTATCGCTGCTATGATTTATTAAATCTGTTTTATTTAATAATTGCTCGGGTGGCGAGTAGATGAGCGAAAAAGGTTGTGTGCTTTTATAGCCTGCAGTTTCGGGCGTGTGTGCTAATCCTAAATCAATTAAAACTACCTCAGGATTATCAAGATTTATTTGTTCCGTTTCTTTGTCATTCAACACAAGAATATTTTGTGGACGTATATCGCAATGAATAATTTCTTTGTCGTGCAACACTTCCAATATTTTCAAAAGTTTAATTGTGCACTGAATGTAAAAAACAAGATCAGTTATTTTTTCTCTTTTATATAGTTGTGCCAATGTCAATCCATCTATATATTCCTTAATTAAAAAGTAGCCTGATTCGTCATTAAATGCATCAATGGTTTTTTGTAAATCGGGATGCTCGAAACTTTTTAATGCTTCTTTGTGAAAACGTATAATTGCAGAAGGATCGTCATTCAGTGCAGGGTTTAGAATTTTTACAATCACTTTATTTTTTTCGGGCAATTGATATCCAATATATACCGAACTGAATTTTCCATGTTGCTTTAATATCAATTCATGATTTTGATCATCGAAAATGTAAGACCCGTTGTTTGTATTAAGTACCTGCATTTTAAAATAGTTTTTGTTAAAATGTAAAACGATAAATCACCCCTTTATTGCCCACCGCTAGTGCAATATCATTGTCTAAAAAAATAATATCATTGATATCATTATTGTCAAAAGCCGTTCCTTCGTTCCAGGAATTTCCTCCATCGTAAGTAATGGCAACATTTCCTTCGGTTCCTGCACAAATTCCACGAATGCCAGCGGGTGCAAACACAATGCGATTATAATGATATCTTTTACTGAACGATTTGTTGCTTTTGTTTATGCACTTCCAATTTTCGCCTCTATCATCACTTCTATAAATGCCACCTTCGAACGAGCAGCAAAAAACAGAATTATAACGCGCAACCAATCCCGTAAAAAAATCATTTTCGGCATTGCTCTGATTCCAGGTTTCGCCTTGGTTGTTGGTATAATATAGGGCACCATAAGCCGATGCAATTCCTTTATTATTATCTAAAAATATTATATCGCGCATTTCGTGATCGCGATAAGTGAGGTAAAAATTTTTACCTCCATCTACAGATTTATAAATAACTCCATGGTAAAATTTTTCGCCACCTGCTAAATAGATTGTACCATCATCGGTTTTTACATAACTGTAAAGGTCGCTCAGGTATCCTGTTTTGGGGCGTTGGTCATCGGCCGGAATTTGAATTTTCCAGTTCATGCCATAATTATTCGTAGTAATAAACTCCAAGTCTGCCGCACTGCCCATAATGGTAGAGTCGTTAATTATTTCAAAGTCAAACAATGTATGATAATGACCGCCACCAAATTTTGAAAAACTATTTCCGCCATCATCACTCCTTAGCATGGTGCTTTCATTTTTTGTGCCGCCACAAATCCAAATCGTATTGTCGTTCCCTTTTTTAATGGTAAATAAATCGGCAGTTGTTGGCGATTTAATTAACTTCGTATAAACCGATAGATTTTGCTTTTCGCATGATGCAAATAAAAATAGCCATGCTAAAGACAAAATTCCGATGTGCCTACCGCTTCTATATTTCTTTCCAATCATTTTTAAAATTGCATTTTTTTCCGGAACAAATTATTCGCCTCTGTTTCACCATTAGCAAAGAAAGAAATATTTTTTCTTTATTCTCAATCACACTACTATTAACCGAACAGTAAATTTTTTTTGCACAAGTATGTTGTCGGTCAAAAATTATTTTGACAACAGTTGCAGAAATTGTAGTGGTATCATTGGCCTTACAATCAATATTGCAAATGGTTCCTAATTATTTTCGACTAACCGATGCCTCAAAAGTTTTTATAAAGAATCTTTATGTTGAATAATGAAAGTGTAACTTCGTGGCGCATTTTTTTGCAATATCAGAATGAGTAATATCGACATACAATTGACAGATGTAAGCATAGCCCAAAGCCTTGGCCTGCTTCCCGATGAGTACGAAAAAATAACAAAAATTTTAGGGCGTGTTCCCAATTTTATCGAATTGAGTTTATATAGTGTAATGTGGAGTGAGCATTGCAGTTATAAAAACTCCATTAAATGGCTTAAAACATTACCTAAAGATGGGCCTCATTTATTGGCAAAAGCCGGTGAAGAGAATGCCGGTTTGGTTGCCATAGATGACACTACGGGATGTGCATTCAAAATCGAATCGCATAATCATCCTTCTGCAATAGAACCATATCAAGGTGCTGCGACCGGAGTAGGCGGAATAAATCGTGATATTTTTACAATGGGTGCACGGCCAATTGCACAATTAAATTCATTGCGTTTTGGAAATATCGATAATGAAAAAACACAGTGGCATATGAAAGGTGTTGTAAAGGGTATTGGCGATTATGGCAATGCTTTTGGTGTGCCGGTGGTTGGTGGCGAAGTTTATTTTGACGATTGCTATAATGTGAATATTCTTGTAAACGCTATGAGTGTGGGCATTGTAAAAAAGAATAAAGTTGTATCGGCCACATCGCACGGAGTAGGCAATCCCGTTTACATTGTAGGTTCTGCAACGGGAAAAGATGGAATACATGGTGCTGCATTTGCATCGAAAAATATTACCGAAGATTCGGCCGATGACTTACCATCGGTGCAGGTGGGCGATCCTTTTATGGAAAAATTATTACTCGAAGCCACGCTCGAATTAATCGATTCGGGATGTGTGGTTGGTATGCAGGATATGGGTGCTGCAGGTATTATTTGTTCTACAAGCGAAATGAGTGCAAAGGGACAACACGGCATGATTATACATTTGGATAAAGTACCAACACGCCAGCAAAATATGCATGCATGGGAATTGTGCCTGAGCGAATCGCAGGAACGAATGTTGGTTGTAGTTGAAAAGGAAAAGAAAAAATGGCCGAAGCTATTTTTGATAAATGGGATATTCATTGTTGTCAAATTGGCGAAGTGATAAGCGGTGAGCGCTTACATTTTTATATGAACGAAATACTTGTGGCCGATGTGCCTGCAGATAGCCTTGTACTTGGCGGTGGTGCACCCATCTATGATCGTGAATACACTGAGCCAAAATACATGTCCAAAATAAATGAGTACAGTATGGATAAAATTGCCTTACCCGATGATATGAAAAAACTTGCAAAATATATGTTGGCATTGCCAAACATAGCAAGTAAACAATGGGTGTATACGCAGTACGATAGTATGGTTGGAACAAAAAATATGAGTACGAATATTCATACCGATGCGGCCATTATTAATTTGAAAGATTCTAAAAAAGCGCTTGCACTTACGGTAGATTGCAATTCGCGTTATGTGTTTGCCCATGCCGAAACAGGGGCAGCCATTGCTGTTGCCGAAGCCGCACGTAATATAACTTGTAGTGGTGGCGAACCTTCGGCCATTACCAATTGTTTGAATTTTGGAAATCCGTATAACCCCGAAGTGTATTGGCAATTTGTACATGCCATAAAAGGAATGGGTGCGGCATGCGAAAAATTTAAAACTCCTGTTACCGGAGGCAATGTTAGTTTTTATAATCAAAGTGAAATCGATGGCAATATCAGTCCTGTTTATCCAACACCAACAATTGGTATGCTTGGTGTGCTAAAAGATAAGCGCAATCTGATGACGCTAAACTTCAAGGAAAAAGGCGATAAAATTTATTTGATAGGTGCATCGCACAACGATATATCGTCATCGCAATATTTGGCAAATTATCACAAGGTTGAATTTTCTCCTTGCCCATATTTCAATCTTGATGAGGAGTATGATTTACACCAACTTATTAAAAAGTTTATTAAAGAGAAATGTATCAATAGTGCGCACGATGTAAGCGAAGGCGGATTGTTTGTAACCCTTATGGAATCGGCAATGGCAGGAAACATGGGCTTTTCTGTAAATACCGATTCAGATATTCGTAAAGATGCATTTTTATTTGGCGAAAGTCAGGGCCGCATAGTGGTAACAATAAATGACGAAATGGAAAGTGCATTTTTAGAAATGGCCATCGAATCGAATATCGAATTTTTGCATCTGGGCGAAGTAATATTGAATGAGATACGTGTTGATGGAGAATATTTTTTCAACACCAATGAAGCCCGTGCCATTTACGACACTGCACTCGAGTTGCGGTTGAATTAATTTTTTAACCGATAGTACAAATGATCAAAGCAATTGTAAAGCCGGTTTATAATGCAATGCACAATTTACTTTATGCTACCAGTGGTATCAATCCTTTTTTCAAACACACCCATAATAATAAGCCGGTTGTAAAAGGTTTTGTGGGTGACGATCATTTAGCAGACCCAACCCTTGACGATGTGCTTGAAAAACAATTGTTACACGCAAATATTCCTGTAAGTCATTTTCACATTAATATAAACGGATACATAGATTATTTACAAAAGGCAAATTATCCTTCCGATTATTATGGTGGACAACCGGGGCAAAATAATTTTACCGAAAAAACATTGGAGCATTTTGTAGGCACTTGCTTTATTCCTTTCAACCGCGATATGGTTTTTATGGATGTGGCTGCCTGTACTTCGCCATTTAGTTCTATTGCGCAAAAAGTTTTCGGTGTGCAAAAAGTATATCAACAAGATTTAATTTATCCCAAAGGAATTAATGGTAATAAAATAGGTGGGTATGCACACGAAACAACATTGCCGTCAAACTCGGTTGATGCTATCACATTGCATTGCTCGCTAGAGCATTTCGAAGGCGATACGGATAAATTATTTTTTGCCGAAGTGAACAGAATTTTAAAAACTGGAGGCAAGGCTGTTATACTTCCTTTTTACTTTGCACACACTTACACCATTCATATTGATCCGGCATTTAATTTATTGCGAAACCATCATCCCATAATAGATGCTGAAGCCGATTTGCATTATTGCAATTGGTATCAATATCATAGCAGGCATTATGATGTAGTGCAAGTTCAAAAACGAATCGCAAGCCAAATGCCTGACTGTTCCATTAAATTATTTCGTGTTGATAATTTTAGAGAAGTGTGGGACAAAAGTTATTTGCGTTGGATACTCGAGATTACAAAAAATTAATTGTAATTGATCAATGTTAGCACTTTCAATAAATTTTAATTAATCCACTATGCCACGGTTTAAAATTATTTTAATCGTTTGTCTTTTATTTACTACAAGTGGCTGTAACGAAACCCCTGGTATAAATAATCAAAAGCAAACGGTATCAAATATAAAAACGGATACAATACCAGTTCAAGTTAGCCAAAAGGAAAATGGATATGAGCAGATAGCCAAAGCAATAGGATTGCAAGAAGTAACACAAAAGCAAGATGGCATTGTGGTAAAAATGATGTATGCCACT
Source organism: Bacteroidota bacterium (assembly GCA_016717325.1). Lineage (GTDB taxonomy): Bacteria > Bacteroidota > Bacteroidia > AKYH767-A > OLB10 > JADKFV01. Next base: position 86,451 of record JADKFV010000008.1, read on the forward strand.
ACGCAGAATTTTACACAAACAAATTTGTATGGCACCTTTGACAAAGCATATTTATTGTCTATGGCTGTTGCCAAACTCAAAACCGCCAATAAAATATTGCAACAGAAATTTCCAAAATATACTATAACCATATACGATGCCGCACGGCCTGTAGTAGTGCAGCAACAATTATGGGACTTAGCCAAAATCGAACCATCGAAAAAGCATTTATACTTATCGCGTCCTGAGCAAAACTCGCTGCACAACTATGGGGCTGCAGTTGATGTTGCCATACTTGATAGCACCGGTCAAATGCTCGACTTCGGTTCGCCTTACGATTTCTTTGGTGAAGCCGCACAGCCTCAACTCGAACCTAAGCTATTAAAACAAGGTGTTTTAAATCTAAAGCAAATTGCCAACCGGAAGTTACTAAGAAGTGTGATGGTGCAGGCAGGATTCACGCCCATAAAAACTGAATGGTGGCACTTTAACGCATGTACCCGCGCTTATGCAAAGCAACATTATAAGTTGTTTCAATAGAGTGGTGGGTCGTGCAGTTTTTATTTTATCATTGCAAACGAATATGAATGTATGAGAATAATTATTTTGCTGTAGATGAAAAATTTTTGGATTAAAGCATGGAAAATATTGAAGCGGATAGTGCTGTGGTTTTTTGCCCTAAGTATTTTTACTGTTATTATTTACAAATGGATTAATCCGCCTTTTACACCACTCATGATTATGCGTGTAATAGAACAAGCCTTCGACCAAAAGCGCGATGTGAAGATGGATAAAGATTGGATATCGATAGATGAAATGGCTAGCTGTGTGCCGGTGGCAGCGGTTGCAGCAGAAGACCAACGATTCGAAGAACATTTTGGTTTCGACCTCGATGCTATTGAAAAAGCATTAGAATATAACAAAACACATAAAGGGAAAACGGTACGCGGGGCAAGCACTATATCGCAACAGGTGGCAAAAAACGTTTTTCTTTTTCCTTCGCGTTCATACCTACGTAAAGGCTTCGAAATTTATTTTACTTTTTTGATTGAAGTGTTTTGGAGCAAAAAACGCATACTTGAAATGTATCTCAACATTGCCGAAATGGGCGAAGGCATTTACGGTATTGAAGCAGCATCGCAATACTATTACAAGAAGAGTGCATCGAAGTTGACACCGCGCGAAGTGGCGTCTATTATTGCCATACTGCCAAATCCACGGGTTTGGTCGCCTGTGAATCCCAATTCGCGTGTAACACGAAAAATCAGAAAGGTTTTGTTGTATATGAAGTATATCGACCTAAAAGAAGTGATGGAGTAGCTTGGGCATTTTTATTTTTTATGTGATGAAATCAAGAATGAAATAAAGAGTTTCATTTTATTAAATATTTAGTCGGCAAATATTGAAATGTAAAAAACGAATTTCTGTATTAGTTCCATAAAGCGCGATTCAAAAATTTCCAAAAAATAATAGTATGGTGTAAGATTTTGAAGAGCACTGTTAAATCTTAATAAATCATCAACATCATAAAAATCATTGATAAGATACTAAATATCGAGGTCGAACAATTTTCTTAGTCTTTTCAATTCGGGATTTTTCGATTCCATTTCTTTAAATTTTTCTTCTCCTGTATATGCCACTTTACCGTGTGTTGGTGTCTCGCTTACCGATGTATCGATAGAAATATAATCGTTTTGTAATGCATCTTTAAGGTAGCCCAAAAGACTTACTTTAACATCGTTTACAAGGTCTTGCTGGTTATTATTGTCGACTAAAAATACAATTCTATTTCCACTCAATTGAGGCAAATGATTGCAAAGAGTGAAATATAAATTTCGTGCTCCTGTGTCAATCTTGGTGTCGGCAAATATTTTTACCTGCTTATGCAATTCGGCAATATCAAATGGTTTGTTTTTGGATGCTCCTGTTGCAACTTCGGCAGCCTCACCCAATTCGGATGGTGGTGCTTTTACACCCAGATTACGAATAGAAGGAATCATTCGCACACCGGCAGGAATTTTTATCGGTGGAATTTGTGGCGTTGTTGAAATACTTATTGGTTTTGGTGGCGGCTCGGCAACTATGTTTTGCGTTTGCGTTTGTAGAATTGGTCGGGGTGCTACAACTACATCTCCACTTGTGTTTACAAGGTCTTCGTAAACTATTTCGAAAAAGTCTTCGGTTAACTCAGGAAATTTTTTTTTTACCCGACAAGCTTTCATCAGCGTCAGTTCAACATGGAGGCGTTGGTTTTTCGAGGTTTTGTATTCAATATCACAACGGTTAAAAATATCGAGCAATGCCATCAGCCATTCGCCATCACTGGCTTCGGCTTGTGCTCTGTATCGCTCTTTTACTCCGGAACTTACCGTGAGCAGTTTTAGTGTGGCTGCATCTTTACAAACCATCAAATCGCGCAGGTGGCCACTCATGCCTGTTACAAAATGATGCCCATCGAAACCTTCGTTGAGCAATTCGTCAAACACCAGCAAAATGGAGGCGTAATCGCCCTTGGTCATAAGGTCGGTAATTTTGAAATAGTATTCGTAATCGAGCACATTGAGGTTGCTCAGTACATCTTTGTAAGTAACAGTGTTGCCGGCAAAACTCACAATCTGATCGAACATTGATAAGGCATCGCGCATGGCGCCATCGGCCTTTTGTGCAATTATATGCAATCCCTCGGCATCGGCAGTTATGCCTTCTTTACCGGCAATGTAAGTCAATTGATGAGCAATGTCATCTATAGTAATTCTATTAAAATCGAATATCTGACAGCGCGATAAAATGGTGGGAAGAATTTTATGCTTTTCGGTAGTGGCTAGAATAAAAATGGCGTAGGGTGGTGGCTCTTCCAGTGTTTTCAAAAATGCATTGAATGCAGCTGTGGATAACATGTGCACCTCATCTATAATATAAATTTTGTACTTGCCCGATTGCGGTGCATAACGCACTTGCTCTACAAGGGCACGCATTTCGTCCACTCCATTGTTGGATGCGGCATCAAGTTCCTGCATATTGAACGACTGCCCCGAATTTATCATTTGACAAAATTCGCACTCATTGCAAGCCTCAAAATCGGCAGTAAGATTTATGCAATTGAGGGTTTTAGCGAGTATACGTGCACAGGTTGTTTTGCCCACACCACGAGGCCCACAAAACAAATATGCCTGAGTAAGGTGGTTGTTTTTAAGTGCGTTTTGAAGTGTATGGGTAATATGTTGTTGGCCAACTACAGTATCGAATGTAGATGGCCGGTACTTTCGTGCAGAAACAACAAACTGATTCATAGGAGAGGAGAAATATGCTGCGAATATAATTGAAAATATACGGAAAATAGTTTTGTTTTAGAATAAAACGAAACGTACTTGCCGTAATGCCGAACACTTAGGTTTATGCATTTCGAAATCCTAAGTAGTTTCGGTATAAAATTACTAAAATTAAAAAGCCTCCGGTGCAGGAGGCCTTTTATATGAAAATGAACAAAGGTGAATTTATTACATCTTCTTTTCTTCGATACGTGCTGCCTTGCCCGACAAGTTGCGCAAGTAGAATAACTTGGCTCTGCGAACTACACCACGTTTGTTAACTTCTATTTTGGCAATTTTTGGTGAGTTTAATGGAAATATTCTTTCTACACCTACACTGTGCGACATTTTGCGAACGGTAAATGTTTGTGTAAAACCTGCTCCTTTACGTTGAATAACAACTCCTTGAAACAACTGCTCTCTTTCTTTTGTACCCTCAATAATTTTGTAGGTTACTGTAATGGTATCTCCTGCTTTGAATTCAGGAAAATCGCGTTTCTCTATCGTTTGTTCGTTTACGCTTTTAATTATGTTCATATCGCAATTTATTTAGTTTTTTTAAAACGGAGTGCAAATGTAGAATTTTTTTGAATGTAAGCGACAATTAAATTATTTATTTTTTCCACGCTATGAATGGTACTTGGCAAACAGGTCGGGCCTGCGATGGGCAGTGCGTTCCAGCGATTGTTGATGCTTCCATTCGTTAATGTTTTTTTCGTGTCCACTCAAAAGTATTTCAGGCACACGAATGCCTCTGAATTCTGCCGGACGGGTATACACAGGTGGCGAAAGTAGTCCATCCTGAAACGAATCGGTAAGTGCCGAAGTTTCGTCATTCATTACACCCGGCACCAGGCGCAAAATGGCATCGCTCACTACAGCGGCTGCCAGTTCGCCTCCCGATAAAACGTAATCGCCTATCGAAATTTCTTTGGTGATATAATGTTGGCGAATGCGTTCATCTACCCCTTTGTAATGCCCGCAAAGCATAATCAAATTGCCTTTTAGTGAAAGTTGATTGGCCATAGCTTGACTAAATAATTCCCCATCAGGAGTGAGATAAATTACTTCATCATAGTTCCTTTGCAATTTTAAATGGTCTATACAATTGGCAATGGGTTCGCACATCATTACCATACCTGCTGCACCCCCAAAAGCATAATCGTCAACCGATTTATATTTGTTGGTGGCAAACTCTCTCAACGGAATTACATTTACTTCGATGATGCCTTTTTGCCGGCCACGCTTTAGAATGCTGTGTGCAAATGGACTGTCGAGCAATTCGGGTAATACGGTTATAATATCGATGCGCATTGGTTGGAATATATATTTAACCGTTGGTGTTTTTGGCCATTTCATTAATAGCTTCGAAAATGGCAACATCGGCATCTGTCACTGTCATCGACCTGCGGGCATACACATTTTTTGCAAGGGCAATGGCTTTTTGCAAATCGAATTTTTCGAAACCTTTTGCACCGCCCCAACTAAAATCGGGAATAAATTTTGGTGGGAAGTCGCCCCCAAAAACATTTGAAGCAAAACCTACCACGGTGCCCGTGTTGAATTGTGTATTGATAGCGCACTTTGCATGGTCGGCCATAAACAAACCGCAAAATTGCAAGCCGGTATCAACCATATTTTGCGAAGCGTAATCGTACACCTTTACATTGCCATAATTATTTTTCAGGTTCGAATTATTGCTATCGGCACCCAGGTTGCACCACTCGCCAATAACAGCGTTGCCCACAAAGCCATCGTGTGCCTTGTTCGAAAATCCAAAAAATACGCTGTTGCTCACCTCGCCACCCACTTTGCAATGAGGCCCAATAGAAGTGGCACCATATATTTTAGCGCCCATTTTCAATGTAGCATGTTCGCCCAATGCAAATGGTCCGCGTATCATGGCACCTTCCATCACTTCAGCATCTTTGGCAATGTATACAGGGCCGGTTTGGGTATTAATTATTGCGCAATTAACAGTTGCTCCTTCTTCAATAAATAAATCATCCGTATTGCCAACTAATCTATTGCTGCTGTTTAATTGTAAAGAATTTCGGCCATTGGTAAGCAACTTAAAATCAGCGCGTAATTGTTCATCACACTTTCCAAATATATGCCATATGCGGTTTATGCTGCTTACGGGGTTTTTATAATCGGTTGTTAGTTTGCTGGTAGTGGTTGAAGTTGTATCAGTTGTACGCAATGCCAAAATATTTCCTTCCCTTAGCAATGCTTCGCCAATTTTAAGATTCTTTATTGCAACAACTAAATCTGCATCAGGAAAAACAGTGGCATTAATATATACATTATCGGATGCGGTAAGCTTTGGATATTTTGCTTGTAAATACAATTCACACTCATAGCTGCATGAGGCATTGAGATACAATTCCCATTTTTGTTTTATGGTAAGAATGCCAACCCTTATTTCGCAAACCGGGCGGCTAAGGGTAAAAGGCATAAGTTGCTGCCTGCTATTATCAAACAAAATGTAATTCATACTAATGTGACTAAACAAAAAAAGCCCTGCATTGCAGGACTTTTAATTGTATATTAAATAAAAAAAATTATTCTTGTTCTGTGGCTTTTTCGGCAGCCTTGCGGTAGCGGGTGTTGAATTTATCTACACGGCCTGCGGTGTCAATCAACTTCATTTTGCCGGTGTAAAACGGATGCGACATGTTCGAAATTTCAAGCTTTACCAATGGGTATTCGTTACCATCTTCCCACTTAATGGTGTCTTTGGTTTCGATGCATGATTTTGTTAAAAACATGTGGTCGCAAGAGATATCTTTAAATACCACATTTCTATAATTCTTTGGATGGATGTCCGGTTTCATCTTATTTATTTTATTTTAGGGTCGCAAAAGTAAACCTTTTTTCTCTTTTTCAAAATGTTTTGTGCTTTTTAGTTTTATTTGTACCAAAATGTGCCTGACTTAACTTCCGCTTTTAGGGCTCAACTAAATAAAATTGAATTAAAATCTTTAAAATATAAATTGACATGAAATTGATTTCGAAATTAAGTTGCCCTGTGAAATTGGTTTTTTGCTGTGCGATTTTAAATACTGCAACCATTGCAAATGCCATAGCACAGGAAAAAGCCGCCCCGGTAAAGACTGCCGATGGTGCTACTTTGGTTGACAATGCCGATTTGTACAATTTATTTGAAATGATGTCGGGAAAATTTTCGAGCGAGGCACAATCCAAAGCCGATACTTCATATTTTAATATCAGCCTAAAGATGCATCCAATATGGCAAAGCCGAACAGATGGGCATTGGTTTTATGTGGAACAGGCTATGGCCACAAAACTTGATAAACCTTACCGTCAGCGGGTATATCATTTATATTTGTACAACGATAAAAAGATTGCCAGCAGCGTTTTCGAAATTCCCAATCCTGCCGCATACGTTGGCAGTTGCGAAAAGGATAATCCATTATCGAACCTTACACCCGACTCGTTAATTAGCCGCGAAGGCTGTACCATTTTTAGAAAAGATGAACACCGAAGTGTTCTCGGGTAGCACGCCACAAAAGCAATGTAAAAGTTCCTTGCGTGGTGCTGCTTATGCCACATCGGAAGTTACAATTACATCAGGCCTCATCATATCATGGGACCGCGGTTGGGACGACAAAGACAAACAAGTGTGGGGTGCCGAAAAAGGCGGATATGAATTTGATAAGCTGGAGGATTATTAGGCTTTTGTGGAATATGAGAAATAATGCAAAGCCTTTGTTTTACACCGATATAAGTTATTTACATGGTTTCAAAAAAATTGCCGATTCAATTTATTTGAATCGGCAATTTTATTACTCATTCTTATTGAAATTATTGCACCACAAATTTTTCGGCATGTGGATTTCCATTTACCGTTCCTGTAAAAAAGTATATGCCAGGTGCGATTTTCGGCACTTCAAAATGCAATTCATTTTGTCCTGATTTTACCATTACATCATATTGAGAAATTAATTGGCCATAAGCATTCCATAGTTTAAATTATTGCTCACCTTGTAGTTGGCTTTGCATCGAAAACATCATAGAATTATTTTGCTGATCGAAGTGCATTTTTAAATAATCGGAATTGGATAAAATTGAATTTGATACTTGAGGTGCAGATAATTTATTGTAACCAACAGGTACACATTGTGCAATTGAAGAGTTTAAATCGTTGAAAGAAATGGTGCCAAGTATTGCATCGTTTTGCAAACTGTATACACATTGCCAATATTGTATGTTATCTATTTCATCAACACCTACCCAACTCAACATATTATTCAAAATATTTATGGCTTCGGTGCGGTTACCTTGCAGCCATTTTAAATGTGCTTTGTCTAATGAAAAATACAATTGACTTGTATAGTTTTGAGAAGATATTGCCTCAATAATTTTATTATCAATATAGGTATACAAGTTGGTAAAACATTCATCAATTGAAATGTTTAAATTTAGTTCACCTTGTTCTTGTAGTAGCACCAAATCGGCCAATGCAGTTTGCATCAAGTAATATGAATTATTTTGAACAATTTTATCGTTCAAATTTGGATTTGATAATAGTGTTGTTACTATTAGTCTTAATCGATTAAAGGCATCTAAATTGCCTGCGCTTGTGCTATCAATTCTACTCACGGCATCGTTATAGGCTGAATCTATTTCAACATTTTGATAAAACATATTACTTATTGTGGCAGCACCTGTGTAACTCATTCTATCTGCAGCCTCGCATGGTGGATTATCACATGGGTCGGGTAGTACAATTTGACAGCCATTCCAAGCAGCAGGAGTAGGATCATCTAATGTAACAATCCAACTTATATTATTTAAACCTAGAATTGACAATTGATAATCGGTACCATTGATTGGCGAGTAAGTTCCATTGCCTGTCCATTGATTAACATTGCATTTAATAGTGGGTGCTGCAATTACTCCACCAACCAAATTGCCCGATGCTACTAAGCCATTAGGAAATAATTTGGGGCTGAAATTATTGTGCCCACCAAATAAATAAAAATAACCAGCATTTTTAAATACCATAGCGTTAACCGTGTTTTTAACATCGTTGGATCCTAAATTACTTGCGCCACTCATATCCAATGTTGCCATATACTTTGCATGTATGCCTGTAACATAATTTTCAATTGTATTGCAACCCATATTTAAGCGCCCATTTTCTATCCTGATAGCCTCGTAAGTATTGGGCACCAACCAACTGCTATGAATTATATTGTTGAGCATAATAACAGGGGCAAATGCAGGAACCACAGCAACAACAGGTTGTGCTAAATTTATAAATTCATTACCAAGCAAATACGATGGTTTTGTTGTTGCCGTGAGGTTTACTCCTATGGCCGTATTGTTTTCTGTATACTCGAATATCGAATTTGATATGTGTGCAAAATTGCCTTTATTGTTTACACCAATTTCGCATTGTGTAAACTGGCACGTATTTACATTCAAATAATTTGTTGAAAGCAAATTTGCATTTATGCCCTCATTCAAATTTAGAAATTTTGAACCGACAAATAAATTAAGTTGACCATACATAAATACTCCATCGCCTTTAACAGCATCTACCGACATTACCCTAGCATTTAATAAACGGATATCGCCTTGTATATCTAACCGGGTGTTGCCATGCAATTGTACTGTGCCTGTTTTAATTGTAAAAATTTAAAAATACAATTATCAGGATCGCGCAGTGCGTATTGGTTTATTTCGAGTACCCTATCGTTTATGCTTGTGCCTTCCAAATAAAATGCACTGTTACAATCATTACCTACCGATGTTACATTATTATCATACCAATTTGGATTATCGAATAACAAGTAACCACTCTCGGGATGGCCGGGATGTGTAAATGTGAAAATTGCATCTTTACCCAAGTGCAATTTTCCTTTAAATTCGAGCAAAGCATTATCGCCATTCAATTCTATTATAGCACCTGCTTCAAATATTAATTTTGCGCCTTCTTCTATTATCAATTTGCTATTATCTGCAATTATTAGCTTGCCTCCACTTTTTATTTTTAATATGCTGCCACTGTTAAAATGCACTATGGCTTTGTTGTTTGTTTTATTATCACCAACATAAAATTGACCTCCATTTTCAATAACCACTTGAGCATTTTCACAGTCGCATGTATAGGCTTCGAAAGTGCTGCCTTGCACCGGTGCAGCAACTCCTGTGCTTGGCATAGGCGAAGTAAATGCACCAAATTCTGCAGGGGCACTATAGTTTACACTATAAATTGCTCCGTTGCCTATTGTGCATTGCGTAATAAAACGATTTTCGAAACGGCATAAATTATACTGGCCTCCATTTGGCGATGCAAGAGTTAAGTTCCAAGGCACGATGGGTTGGCTATCTAATATTTTTTGTAAACTCCATGCTAAATTCGAATTGGTAACCCCTGCGTTTATGTCTTCTAAGTATACATGAGGTTGGTTGATTGGTGAAGCATAATATGCTTCGAATGGATAAATTGAATTAGGACTATTTTTTGGCAGTAGTATGTCTGCGTTGTAATTTAAATTTGATGTATTAATACCCAAAGAGCTAATTGTTGGAATAAAACACTCCAACGGTTGGCTTGGTTTTCCGGTTGGATTCGCGCTGCACGAACCTCCGAGCGCTCCACCATAGTTAGCTACTGCATCGTTATACGTTTGTTCAATGAATTTGGCAGAATTTCTGTTGCCTCCGGGTGCATTGTCCCATTTAGGAATATATATAGATTGTAAAAGAGTCGACTTGTCAATGAGTCCTGGGCTAACACAAACCGGACAGCCTACAAGTCCAAGCGAAAAACAGGCAAGTGCCCCAGTTTTAAATGCCCTTCCATTAAATAAGTATCCGTTACCTGTGGAATAACAATTACCTTGTATAAATTTTACAAAAGAGCATAGGCTAGGACTCCATTCTGTTTCTAATATTTGTTGTCCGTTAGCAAAATTATCCTGATTTGTTCCAAATCTGCTCCCACAAGCTATAGCTATTTTGCGCAATTTATTAGGATAACCAATTGTATTCATAGTCGTCTGAAAATCTGTTCTATCCTGTGAATAATTAGCCTCATAATGCCGAACCAACAACTGCCTTGTTGCTGGGCGATTCATTTTTTTCCGTAATTGTAATTTTGCATCATCATCCCCACCGGCCAGGCCATTGAAAGCAAAAAAATGTATCCATTCCTGCAAGCTTAAAGGGATATTAGCTCCATTTTGCGGGGAATCGAATGATCCATATAGCCTCGGTACTAGGCTGTAAAATTTGAGCATATTAAAAATAGAATAAATAATTTTAACTTTCTCAAAAAAATCAGAAATGAAAAAAATCAGACACACAGAATCACAAATTATCGGAATCCTGAAAGAGCAGGAACAAGGATTAAAAGTAACGGAGATATGTCGAAAGCACAACATAGCTGATCAGACATTTTACATTTGGAAGAAACGCTATGGCGGAATGCAAGTAGACGAGCTCAAGCGATTAAAGGATTTGGAATACGAAAATGCGCGGTTAAAAAAAAATGTATGCCAACTTGAGTTTAGAGCATGACGCAGTGAAAGACTTGCTCGAAAAAAAGTTTTAACGCCTGCCTGCAAAGAGCAATGCTTATCTTATCTCATTGAAGAAAGACAATTAAGCCGCACGCAGGCGTGCAAAATTTTAAAGTGCTCACGCAACAACAAGTACTATCGCAAGCTGATGCCAGACAAAGATGAACAGTTAAAACAAGTCATAGAACAAACCATTGGCTTCAGCAGAAAAGGAAGAATGAAAGTCATCCGGTTAATTCAAAAACAACAGCCAGCAATAGGCAGCAGTCGCATACGCAGAGTGTACGAGCGATATGGATTTGCATTAACCAAAAAATTAAAACGTAGAGTAAAAGACAACCCAAAGAATCCAATTGCAGTACCACTAGCACGTAACATAGAGTGGGGTATGGATTTTATGAGCGATGCCTTAATTGATGGAAGAAGAATACGCACATTGAATATTGTAGAGCAATATAACCGCGAATGCTTAGGCATCCGTGTAGCACACAGCATCACAGCAAAGAGTGTTATTGAGTTTTTAGAACAACGCATTGAAATACACGGAAAGCCAATAAGTATCCGCACTGACAACGGACCTGAATTTACCTCGAAAGCATTTCAGCTTTGGTTGCATAACAAAAAAATAAATTGGAGTAAAATTGAAAAAGGAGCACCACAACAAAATGCCATTGTTGAACGGTTCAATCGCACCTATCGTGAAGATATATTGGATGCATACTTATTTAAAAACATTAAACATGCACAGGAAATAACAAATAACTGGATTGAAGAATATAATACCAAGCGCCCGCATCAATCATTAAATCAACTAACACCACATGAATTTGCCGCAGCATAAGGTTTTTTTTAGGCATGGAGCCTCAAGAATATCAACTTCTTACAGGCAACAAAAAAAACGGACGCAAATTGATGCGTCCGTTAAAGCACGATATTCCATCGGCATGAACTTATCCCTGGCAGGTTGCTCCTCAGCAGAGCCTGATTCCGTTTCAGTTCATGTTTGCAATTTTCAATCTCAAAAACTATATTTACAAACTGCTAAATTTTCCAGCCACATTCATCGCCATAGTGTATGCCGTTGTACACTCCATCTGCATATCCATCTGCAATACCATCGTCTATACCAAAACCATGCGTATCATAAGTGCTGGCCTTGTAAAGATAAAAATTTTTCATCACTCTTTGCACAGCAGGTAAGCCATCTCCCTCATTTGTACCAAGCCTTACAAAATATTTATTGAACCGTTCCCTCAGTGTCCAATACGTTTGCATATTGACGCTTTGTTGTGATAATGCTATGTTATGGGCAAAGCAAACCCATAACAATGTAATTGCTAATTTTTTCATACTAATAAATTTATTTGTTATACTTAAAGAGCTGAATTTAACTTTCTTGTTTGCCTAATTGAAATCAATCATTGTATGCAATTATACTTGACCAAATTCCAAACTTGATTTGAATCCAATATTTCTTTTCTAACGATACCTACATTTTGGGCAAAGTAGAAATTTGTTGGTGAATCATTTTCAGTTGAATTTTTTGAATCGTTGAATTCCACCACATTTTTAAATGTCATATAATTGTTGTAAATTGCCATACACGTTACCACTCCATTATATGGATATATTTTTTTGCCAATCTCGTATTTATTAGTCCATGAAATAGTTTCACGCCCTTTTGTATTTCTCCATAATAGATTCCTAAAATCATTTAATTCAGATGACCATGAACTATTACACCAATAAAGAAAATCTTGATTATAACGTGTGCTATGGCATTGAACATTGAACCAATTATATAAACCTGCATCATATTCATAATAATTATTTTCGGGTATGGTATCAATTTGGGTGTAGTTGTAAAAAACATAAACACAATCTTCTGCACCTGAAATGCTATCCTGGTAAATCCAATAAGTACCTACTTTAAAATAACCATAATCAAATGTTTCTTGCGCTAACATGTGATTTTGGTAAGGGTCCTGCACTTCTTTTTTTTTGCAGCCTTCGGTTGCCAAAGCAACAACACAAATGAGTAATAATAAACTTAGTTTATAATAGCTTGCTTTCATGCTTTAATTTTTAATAAGTAAAGGTAGATAAAAATTTAAAATTTTTGAAACATAAAATTGATGAATAAATTGGTTTACACAACTATAAGAAATATATGGAAATAAAATTTCCAATATGGAAATAAAAATGAAAGTTTGGCAATTAAATTGAAAATTTAGCAATATATTTGCCAATATAGAAATTAAATTGGAAACTGAAAAAATAACAACAACAAATTATATGACATTAGGCCAAAAAATACAAAGGCTACGCACTATGCGTGGTTTAAATCAAAGCGACCTTGCTGCACTCATCAACATTGAAGCTTCAACGCTAAGTAAAATAGAGCACGACAACTCAAAACCACATTTTGAGTTGATAGAAAAAATTTCCAAAGCATTAGGCGTAACAGTAGATGAGCTAATAAATTTCGATGAACGTACGCAAATAAACATTAATAATTCTCACACATCGGGTAATAGTGGTTTTGTAAGTTATGGAGGCAATGTTAATGATGTAGAATTTGTAAAAAATTTATTGCTTTCTGTTCAAACCAGGTTAGATAATATTGATGCACGTTTGCAAAAAATGGAAACGAAGTTTTAAGCTTTAATATTTAGCATTTTTAGCGAATTAACACAGTTGTTTTGCGAACTGAATTTTCCTGTTTTTCGGCTGTGAATTTATTTTTGTTAGGTTTCAAAATAGTTCAAAAGGAGAATGCAATTGACATGAAAATATAAAAAAAGGCAACCATTTCTGATTGCCTTTATGTGTTTGTTAAATAAATTTTATTTCAAAAAATAATGTATAGCTGTAAGCCACTTGGCAGTATCTTTTTCTACCATTGGGTCGTTTACATATTGTTCCAATACCATTTCGGGTTTAGGTTCTTTACCTTTAGCAATCACATATTTATCCAAAGCCTCGTAAGCCGGATACGATTTTGCATAATCGCCATAGTAATCTAAATGGTAATATGGCATAGGAGGTATAACTACCATCGTATATCCATCAATCTTTGTTCCGGCAGGCACAGGCATTGCTGCTGCCATATCGGTTATACCTTTTTCCATATCGAACATATAATAAATTCCACATGGTTGGCCAATTGGTTCAATTTTATTTTTGCCTAAGGCTTCACCCATTTTTGCATAATTGTCGGCAAAGAAACTTTGAATGTCCGATGCGTTTATGGTTTTACGCACAGTAATAAAAGTATTGCCGGCATATTGTTTTTCTTCAATTTTATAATCGGCACCCGATGATGGTGCAGGCACGTTTTTCGATTCTTCTTCTACAATAGTTTGCATGTAGCCAAACCCTTCCTGAAACGATTTGCGCATCATACCTTCGAAACCCATAAGTGCAGTAAAAATACTGCCGGGAAATTTGTTTTCGCCATCCATGGTCCACGATACTTTTTGCGAGCCATCGGCATTTGGAGTCATAGCAAATACAGTTTTGCAATGTGCATCCATAGGAGTAAGGAAATGTAAATCGGAAGTAACTTTTTGGCCCGCCACTACTTCAGTATTGGTCATGCTGCCCGAGCCAACATCTTTGTTGCCTTCCCATGCGTATACCGAACCAACTGCGCCCGGTTCACCTGTAAAAGTTGTTTTCATATTAGGGTCAAGTTTTCCCCATGGATTCCATTTCGCAAACTTATTAAGGTCGCTGATATTTTTCCATATTACATCAGGATTGCCCTTAATGTCGGCCGTTTCCGTAATACTGTATGGTCCGGCTTTAACAAGACCAAGCACTACTGCAATTGCAATCAGCATCAATACAACGATGCCAATAATTTTTAAAATTCTCATTTTGTTTTTTTTATTAATTGGTTAAAGATTTATTGAGGATAATCGTGACTAGGGGATTATCGCGGCACAAAAATAATAATAATTATTAAAGAAAATTGGGGGAAAGGAGTAAGGTCAAAATTCAAAGAGGAGTAAGTCAAAAGGAGTAAAGGCAAAATTCAAAAAGGACTAAGTCAAAAGGAGTAAAGTCAAATGGAAAAGTTAAAAGGAGTAAAGGCAAAATTCAAAAAGGACTAAATCAAAAGAAAAATGTACACACTCAATACAACAAATCTCAATACTCACTACTATATATCTCACTACTCACTACTATAAATCTCAATACTCAATACAAAAATACCCAATACCAAAATACTAACCCACAAAAGCCAAATACGTTTCGAGGTCAATCATCTCTGCACCCATCGAAATTAAATGTTGTGTTTCTACCTGACAATCGATAAGGGTAAAATTTTTATTTTGACACAACCATATCAACGCAAGTTTCGAAGTATTGGGTTCGGTGTGAAACATACTTTCGCCACAAAAACATTGTTGATTACAGTGCCATATAAACCACCAACAAGTTCATCACCATTCCACACTTCAACCGACTTACAAATTCCCTTGCTGTGTAAATCGCAATACATATCGAGAAAAGATTGGTTTATCCAGGTGTGGTTATCATCGCCACGTTCGGTAAGTGCACATTTCATCATCACCTTTTCGAAGGCAGTATTAAAAGTAATGCGATATTTATTTTTATGGATAAGCTGCCGCATCGATTTCGAGACTTTTATTTTTTGCGGAAAAATTACAAAACGTGGGTTGTATGCAAACCAGTAAAAGCAGCCTTCCTCTTCGTACCATGGAAAAAACCCACGCGAATACCCGTCCATTATCAATTTTTCGGAAAGCTCAAACGTACGCACAATAGCGCATTCTTCGAGGTCGTTGGTAAGTGTGGGAAACTGCCGCATTCAATAATTTATTTGCGTTTCAAATAGTGCAATGCAAATAAAATAATTTATACCGAAACATCTCAGGTAAAGAAAAAAATCAGTTGCTGCTTATCGGATTGTCGGAAGATGATTTTAAAAATAAAAGCATCCGTGCTTTTTGTTTACTTTAAATATGCTGCTGCCTGATTGCTGTACAATGTCTTTGACTCAACTATTTGTAAAACAATTCCTTAGCAGCAGACTTATTATCGGTGTTCCATAAACATACAGCTTTATGAAACGTGGCTTCTTCCAAAAACGGATTGGTTTGCATTTCTATAATTTTATCGAACCATAATATTGCATTTGAAGGGTCGTTCAAATTTTCGAGGGCAATACCTTTGTAAAAAATGCAATTTGCATCCATTGGTTTTACTACGAGTATATCATCGAACATGGCAATGGCATTTGTGTTTTCATTTTCGTGAATGGCTTGCATTGCACGAGCCAACAAAATTCTATAGTCAACAGTATTGTTATTGGCCAGTATATCATTTTTGGCATTGCCGTTGTCACGGTTTTTGAATTGTGCCTGCAAGCCTGAATTTATTTTTGCCGATTCTTCATCGCTGTAAAGGTTTGTATAATCAATAGTTTTTAGCCCGCTCATGTAAATGATGTTATTGTACTTAGCATCCATATTTTTTAAATCGGGAATTGTCGCATCCGAAATTTCAATTCTTGCAGGGTTCACTGCATTTAATGGCGATATGCTTTCGATGTGTTTGTGCACATCTTTTTTTGATGCATTGTACTCGAGGTAAGTGATAATGGTTTCGTTTTTATTTTCGATGGTTGTAAAAGTTGGCGCCACAAATTTTTCGCCTTGAGGTTTTATAATTTGCTCACTTACATTGGTTGGATTTGCAGATTTTATTTTTTGCCTTTGATTAATAAAATACCAGAAATAAGCACAGCAAAAAATAAGCAATGCTGTAATAATCACCACTACCGGTAGATTGTGTGTTGGCTTAAGTGGTTTGTGTTTTAGCGATTTTGATGTGCGGGCTGTCCATTGGGTTTTTATATCTTTTATATGGATGGGAAATGGCATAAGCGAAACCCCTTCCATAGCCTCGCTGCACAGTGCGCACAATGCAATATGATTGCGACACCTTTGCGCTTGTTCGCCTTTCATATTGCCCGCTTGCAATGCCAGCATTTCATCGGCACTCAGGTGGTTCAATATTTCACTATTGCTATTATCGGCTTTCATTTTTTTTGTTGAGTAAATAATTTTTCAAATTCCTTTTTCCGTTTTGTATAAAACTTTTTACCTGATTTAAGTCGTATCCGGTTTGTGTACTTATTTCCACATAAGATTTTTTTTCGAGATAAAATAATTGAATACAGATTCGTTGTTGCTCATTTATCGATTCTATGGCTTCGGGCAGATTTGGCAGGTGAGCATATATTTCAAGTTCTGCTTCTTGTTCCATTTCCACATCGGCCATAGTATGTTCGAGTGGTATTTTGTTTTTTTCTTTTTGCTGAACCGCTAAACAATTGTTGCGCGCAACAGAGTGTATCCATGACGAAAAATTTGTTACCTCATATTTCTTTAAATCGTCAAACAGTTTTTCGAAAATGTTTAGCACCGCATCTTTACTCATATCCTCATCGCGGAGGTACTTGTAACATATACTGTATACCAGGTGGCCATACCTTTCATAAAGTACACCCACCACTGCCGTATCGCCATCTTTTTTATAAGTGGCAATCAGCTCTGCATCGCTTTGCTGGTGGTGTGTCTTTTTATTCCTGAACCACATAAATATTTTTTACAAAAACTTTCATTCAGTTCAATATGATGGCGGTCATCCTCGCGCTATTTGTTAGATAAAGAATTGTCCGTTTTCCACATGTAAATTGCTAAATTATTTTTACAAACTTAAGAAGTTTATTTATGAATGATTAAAATCTTGGACTATTGCCATAATGCATGCACCTGCTTTATGACATTATGCTGACAATAAAATACTGTATGCATGTGTGGAATATCTTCTCCATTTTATCAATGATGTAATTCGATAAAGTTTAAATTATTAAAAACAAAAAAATGAAGTCAGCAAAATTATTTTTATCAGCATGGATGATTGTAAGTGTGTTCTTATTTTCATCATCAATCAAAGCCCAATCGGAAATGGGCGAATTGCAGGGCACAGTATTAAACAGTGTAACAAATGAACCTGTGCCGTTTGCCAGTGTAGCATTGTTTTCGCAAGGCAATGTGGTAATGGGTGCCAGCACCGATTTCAATGGCAAGTACAAATTAAAGCCATTGAAAGTTGGAAATTATGAACTGCGTGTAAGCAATATTGGTTACGGTGCTTACAAATTGGAAGATTTAAAAATCGGTTCAAACAAAATTACATTATGTAATGTAAAACTTGTTGAAGGAACCGATTTGCCTCCTATTGTTGTAATCTGGGAACGGCCTATAATAGAGCCTGGAGTTACCTCAACACTTACAACGCTTGATGCAGCACAGTTAAGACATTCTGCTGTTACCAACATTCGTGATTTGGCATCTACTGCTACCGGTACTTTTCAGAAGAAGGAAGGTGGCAGCATTAACATACGCGGTTCGCGAGATAATGCTACCATGTATATAATTGATGGCGTACGCTGCGATGCAAACATTTCTATACCACGCAGTGCCATTGCCGAAATGAATATATTAACAGGAGGTATTCCCGCAATGTTTGGCGATGCTACAGGTGGCATTGTTATTATTACCACCAAGAGCTATATTGGGAGTAATAATTAAATAGCAATCCTATTCGATTTAACTATAAGCGTATACGTTTATTTTTTTTCTTGATAGTTTTTCTCTTTCAATAGGGTGATTAGTTTTATCCTGCAAAAGCGATGATGTAATTTCATTCCGTGTAGCTAGAAACTAACCACCCTTTTTTTTAGAAAAAGTTGACCCTTGAACTATTTTTTTTCTTGTTCTGTTTTTGTTTACTAATTTTAAACTTTGGCTGTGTACCAAAAATTTAATTTTATTCGTCTTTCGAAAAAATAGAACCACGTTGGATAAATTCAAGAATAAATATCGCATACCATCTGCCCGTTTGCAAACGTGGGATTATGCCAGCGAGGGTTTTTATTTTATAACCATCTGCACCAAAAACCGGAAACATTTTTTTGGCGAAATTGTGGATGGGCCCCATCGTCCGCAACGTCCGTTTTCCCCGTAGAGACGCCCAATTTGGGCGTCTCTACCGCGTCAACGCCCGCGTCAACCCCACCAAACCAAATAATGCAATTGACCGAAATTGGAAAATTGGCCGAAAAATTTTGGATGGAAATTCCTCAACATTTTCCATTTATAGAATTAGGTAATTTTGTGGTGATGCCAAATCATACCCATGGAATATTGATTATTGATAAATCGAATTTTTCGGAATCGACCGTGCCGACCGTTTCGCCCGTTTCGCCCGTAGAGACGCCCAATTTGGGCGTCTCTACCACCATCGGTGGTAAAAACGAAAAATGGAAACCGGGAACAATTGGTGTTATTATAAATCAATACAAACGAATTTGTACAATCAATGCACGAAAAATAGATGCAGGGTTTGATTGGCAGCCACGTTTTCACGATCACATTATTCGTGATGCAAAATCTTTTGAACGAATACAAAATTATATAGCAACGAACCCACAAAATTGGAAAGGCGATAAATTTAATTTATAATGGTTGGCATGTAGAGACGTCCAAGTTGGGTGTCTCCACATGCGATTCAAGTTGGGCGTCTCTACATGCGGCTATTCAATTCATTCAGGTGTTTTATCATTTCATCGAACCTGTCAAATTCTTTTTTCATGGCACGCTTTGCTAAATAGAGAGTGGCAAACAATATCCATGCAATGGTTGCGACTATCGAAAATATTTTCCAGAAAGGTGACATGAAACTGATAGGTTCTATGAGGTAAAGCAACAGACCAAAACTTAAACCCAAAACATAAACCAGAGTGCCGTTTTGCAAAAATTTTTGTCTGGCAATATAGGTTTGTTTTAATGTGCTGATATATTCATTTGCCGGCAGTGTCGAAAAATCTTTCGATAATAATTTGTAGTGCTGATAAGTAATGTAAGCATAAATGGACATGCATAATAGCATAACAACAATGCCTATATACGTTACAGGAGAGGTGAATTTAATTGTTAGAACCAATAGTAATATAAACGCAAAAGTTGCTGTAAGTTGAATAACGGTGCGCAACAAGTTTTGTAAAATTTTTTGCTTGTGCAACTTTACTTTTTGTAAAACGTTTTCGGGCGGAGGAAGTGTTTGCTCTGCCTGATGTTGCCACAAGTTTTTTATATCGTCAAATTCCATCTTCTCAATTTTTATTACTCATAAATGCAGTCTCCATTTCTTGCTCAGTACGCTTATATATTTCGGTGAGGCGAATTTTTATTCGGTGTATGCGCACCCTCAAATTGCCTTCCGAAATGCCTGATATTGCTGCTATTTCAGCATATTCTACATCATCAAGTACCATAGTGATTATGAGTCTGTCATTTTCTTCGAGCTTGCTTATGCTTTTATATAGTATCTGCACTTTTACATCGGTATCAATTTGTTCTTCCTGTTTAGTTTCTATAATATAATCGTTCAGTGCTTCGGAAGGTTTGTTTTTTGCAGTACGCAAATATCCCAAACAAGTATTGACAGCAATGCGGTATATCCATGTACTCACCGCGGCATCGTTGCGAAATGTATCGAGGTGATTCCACACCTTAACGAAGGTATCCTGCATCAGGTCGTTGGCAACATCACGATCACCGGCATAGCCAAGGCAAAGTTTAAATATCTTGCCCTTGTTTTTAGTATAAATATCGTTGAACAAGACACGTTTGTCAGCGCTCATCTAAAGGTGGTTTGCTTGGTTTGATTTAAAGCCATTCATATTGTTACACGAACGTATCATAAAATTTCGCTCAAGGCAAAAGTTTCATTTTTGCGCACTCCTTTTTCTGTTACTTTAAGGGAGCAACATTCTACAATGGGGTCGTGCTCAAAAAATAAAATGTAATTTTTCTCCGCTGCGGTTTTCAAAAATATTTCTTTTTCGTCCATCGTTATCAGCGGGCGTGTATCGTATCCCATTACATAAGGCACAGGTATGTGGTGCGATGATGGAATCATATCGGCAACAAACACAATTGTTTTATCATTGTATTCAATCATGGGATGAATCATGCCTGCAGTATGTCCGTTGCTCATCATTACTTTTATCGATGGCGAAATTTGAGCACCGTCTTTTACAAGTTTGAGGTGGCCGCTTTCTTCAATGGGAAAAATATTTTCTTTCAAAAAACTTGCACGTTCGCGTGCATTGGGATGCAATACCAAATCCCAATGTTCTGCCCCACACCAGTATGTGGCATTGGGAAATGCAAGTTGCAACTTTGTACGATCGCTATTGTAAATTATACTGCCTCCACAATGATCAAAATGTAAATGTGTTAGTATTACATCAGTAATTTCATTCAATCCAAACCCCGCATTGCGTATCGACTTTTCGAGGGTGTCATCACCATTCAAATAATAATGGCTGAAAAATCTTTTGTCCTGTTTATCGCCAAGGCCATTATCAATAAGTATTAATCGGTTACCATCCTCTACCAACAAACAACGCATTGCCCAGTTGCACATATTGTTATCATCGGCAGGGTTTAGGCTTTGCCATATCGATTTGGGCACCACACCAAACATGGCACCACCATCGAGTTTGAAGTATCCGGTATTTATAGTGTGAAGTTTCATACGTCAGAGTTTTTTTTGTTGCAAATTTAAGCAAGATATTGGTTCTATGCTTCAAAGGTTTAGCTAATAATCGTTTGTTATTATTTTTTCAATATTACTCTCAACTCCTTCAATAGTGTTTATAGATTTGCGATCACAACAAAACAAACAACATGCACATACATTTTATAGCGATAGGAGGGGCGGCCATGCACAATTTGGCTTTGGCAATGCATCACAAGGGTTATATAGTTACCGGTAGCGATGATGAAATCAACGAACCTTCGCGTTCGCGCCTTGCCAAGTATAATTTATTGCCCGATGGAATGGGATGGTTTCCACAAAAATTAAATGCCGGAATTGATGCTGTTATTCTTGGTATGCATGCACGTGTGGATAATCCCGAATTGTTGCGTGCACAGGAGTTGGGTTTAAAAATATTTAGCTATCCCGAATATATTTACGAGCAATCGAAAAATAAGAAGCGCATTGTGATAGGTGGCAGCCATGGCAAAACAACTATCACTAGTATGATTATGCATGTGTTGAAAAATGCTAAAATGGATTTCGATTACCTTGTAGGTTCGCAAATTGCGGGGTTCGATACCATGGTGCGCATCACCGATGCTGCAAAGTTTATAATTGTAGAAGGTGACGAGTACCTTGCATCGCCCATCGACCGCAGGCCGAAGTTTCATTTATACCATGCACATACGGCAGTAATATCGGGCATTGCATGGGACCATATAAATGTGTTTCCCACTTATGAAGATTACAAAAAGCAATTTCAAATTTTTGCAGAACAAATTCCTGCTGATGGAAAAATAATTTATTGCAGTGAGGACATTGATTTATGTGCCGTGATGGATGAGAGTAAAATCCTTGCACAAAAAATAAAATATGCAACTGCAAAACATGAAGCCCGAAACGGCACTACGTATATCCACCATGATGGTAAAGAATATGCAATGCAGGTTTTTGGACATCACAATTTATTGAACATGGAAGCAGCACGAAATGTATGTGCCGATGTGGGTGTTAGTGATGCTTTGTTTTACGAATTGATTTCATCTTTTACGGGTGCGGCCCGCAGGCTTGAGCTTATAGGTTCAACACAAAAATTTGCCATGTATAAAGATTTTGCGCACTCTCCATCGAAAGTGGATGCAACCGTGAAGGCTGTAAAATCACAGTTTGAAGCGCGCACCTTAATTGCGTGTTTGGAGTTGCACACTTTTAGTAGTTTGAATGAAACTTTTCTTAAAGGATATACACACACACTAGAGGCAGCCGATATTGCATACGTTTACTTTAATCCCCACACCATAGAGCATAAAAAATTAAAACCCATTTCGGTGGAATATGTGGCGCAATGTTTTGCAAAAAACGGACTGAAAATATTTACTGATTCGAATTTACTCAAAGCCGACCTGATGAAAAATAAATTTGATAATGCTGTTCTATTGATGATGAGTTCCGGCAATTTTGATGGATGGAATTTTGAGAACGTTTTTTTCGGAGATTAAGTTTTTGGTTGTTTAGTTATTTTGTTATTAGGTTATTGAGTTATTGGGTTATTTAGTTATTAGGTTAGTAGTTACTTCCGTCAATGCAAAGGAGGAACGACTGAAGCAATCTCTAAATCAAAACCTATTATCCAGATTTTTAATGAAATCTATTGCAATGTCTTGCCTCCCTAAAACTGTGTATCCGCGAATAAATATTTTTGCCACGCCTGCCCCGACCGCAGTGTCGGGGAATGCACGAATGAATACCGAATAGAATTCGAATATTTTTTAGCCAAAAAGATGAAAAGGCGCAAACTCAAAACTACGCAGAGATTGATTCGCAATTCGGAATACTCATTGTGACAATTCGCAATGACGAACTAAAAAAAAAAAACCCCCAAAAAAACTAAGAACTAAGAACAGGGCTCCCCCAGAAGTAACTAAGAACAATCCTCCCCGCAAACGTAACTAAGAACTAAGAACAATCCTCCCCGCAAACGAAACTAAGAACGAAAAACTAAAAACAAACTAATCAAGATATAAGCTTAACAAACCCTCGGGGAGGTCGAAGTGCATTAATTTTTTTTCGCGGTCTATGGCGAGTATAAAATCGTCAACAACAGGAACCAATACTTCCTTACCGTTATTGTCAATTGAGATAATATCCTGCTTCGGCAAATCGTAAACTTGCTTTACGATGCCAAAAAAACCATGATGTGCATCGCGGGCTTCGAAGCCAATAATCTCATGAAAATAAAAGTGCTTCCCGGTAAGTGGCGGTAATTGATCAAGTGGCAAATAAACATCGCATTTAGTTAATGCGGTAGCCTCGTCAATATTATTAACCTCAGCGAGTTTTACATATGCTGTATCGCCTGTTATTTTTATTTTTTCTACTGTGTGAGGAATAAGCATTGTATTTATTTCCACAAGAATATTTTCAACATCCTTATAGTATGAAGGATTGTCACTCTCAATAAAAACGCTTATTTCCCCATTCGTTTTGTGTGGCCCTAATATGGTACCAAGCTGAAAGAGATTTTTTTTGTCCATTGTGTAAAATAAAAAAACCTGCTTAAATAAATAAACAGGTTTTGTAAAGATTCATTTTCGATTTTGTAAAGTTATCTGTCCATTAATTAAATCATTAACCAATAACAAAATAACCAAGTAACCAATAACCAAGTAACCAAAAACTACTCAGCCGCAGGTGCTTCTTCAGCAGCCTCAGCAGCCGGAGCTTCAAAAGCTTTCAGTTGTGCTTCGGCAATCTTCTTCAAGCGATCTTCTTTCACTTTCGACTCGGCTACCATACGGGTTTTGAGGTCGTCTGATTTCTTAGTTGCTAAAGAAGATTTTTTGGTTTCGATTTTCGCAGCTTTTTGGCTTTGCCATGCTTCGAATTTGGCATCGGCAGCTTCTTGTGTAAGCGCACCTTTTTTCACTCCTTCGTTAAGGTGTTTGCGGTAAAGCACGCCCTTATAGCTAAGGATGGCGTTTACCGTTTCGGTTGGTTGGGCTCCGTTGTGGAGCCACGTTAAAGCTTTGTCGGTGTTGAGCTCGATAGTCGCGGGATTGGTGTTAGGATTATACAAACCTAACTTCTCAATATACTTGCCATCCCTCGGAGCACGCGCATCAGCCACCACAATGTGATAAAAGGCATGGCCTTTTTTCCCAAATCTTTGCAATCTTAATTTTGCAGGCATTTTTTTGTTTTTAAATTATTAAACTAATTTTTTGAATATACCCCAAGTCTCCGCAGATTGGGGGGCCGCAAAGGTAAACTTTTTTTCAAGCAAACAAACAATGCCGGGCTTTTTGTTGTAAACCAATACTAACGTGGTTTTGAGGCCTTACAAGGTCAGTTTTTTAAATACCTTTGCCGGGCAATTTAACACTTTTCTAAAATTATGTATTTTCAAAAATGTTCGTCACGCTTGCTTTTGCTGGCCAGGCATCTTATGATGGTGGTTCTGTTTTTGGGAGCAAAACCTATGCAAGCGCAATGGGATAAAAATTATTTTTCGGCACCATTAGATATAAAGTTACGGCTGGCTGGCAACTTTGCCGAAATACGTGGTTCACATTTTCACTCGGGCCTCGATTTTAAAACCGACAGTGTAGAAGGTAAAAATGTATTGGCCACAGCCGATGGATTTATTGCCCGCATTAAAGTGAGTGCCGTAGGATTTGGCAATGCCATCTACATACAGCATCCAAATGGACTTACAACTGTGTATGGTCACCTTCGCAGGTTCAACGATTTTATTGATAGCCTTGTTTATTTTGAGCAATCGAAAAAAATGAAATTCGAACTCGACTGGTATCCCGAAGATGATTTATACAAAGTATCGAAAGGTAAAGTGATAGGATATTCGGGAAATACAGGTGGAAGTGCAGGGCCGCATTTACATTTCGAAGTACGAAATACCGACACCGAAAAAACCATTAATCCGCGCCTTTTTAATTTTGCCATTGAAGATACAATTGCACCAATATTATCGAAGCTTGTTGTGTATGATGGTAATGATGTAGTTGATGAATTGAAGCCTCGTAAGGATGATGTTGGATACTATATTCGCGATACTTTGTCGGTAACTCCACGCCCCGGATTTGGATTCGAAGCTTTGGATAAAATGAACAACACATACAATAGCATGGGCATTTATAATGTGTTATTCACCATTGATGGAAACATAGTTTGGCAGAATCGTTTAGACTCTTTCGACTTTGACGAAACACGATATGTGAATGCCTACATAGATTACAGCCGCGATTACTTTCGCAACATCACTACCGAACGTTTGTACCGCATGCCCAACAATGGATTCAGCACCATGAAAAGTAACAGCACCGAGCGTAAAGTATATTTAAACAGTAAGGAAGTTCATAAAGCCGTGCTGGTGCTGGAAGATGAAGCGGGAAATAAATCAGTACTCACATTTTATTTTGTTGCCAATAATTTGAAAATAAAAAAAGTGGCGATGCAAGGATCAAAAACATTTTTGCCTTACAGCAAACCCTACAAATTTCAAAACGGTGAAGTGATTTTTCAACTTAACGAAAATGCCCTGTTCGACAATATCTATTTGCAATACCACAAATCGAAACGCGAAAAAAAATTGGTGAGCCCTGTTTATCATTTCAACGATGCCTCGTATCCACTCAATAAATCGGCAAGTATTTCTATTCGTGTCAATGGAATTTCGAAACAACTGCAACCAAAACTTGTGATGATGCGTATGAATAAAGACGGCAGTTTCGCATATATTGGAGGCACATTGAATAAAAATTATTTTGTAGCCACATCAAAAACATTAGGTGCATTTGCATTGGCTGTTGATACTGTGGCGCCAACGATAAAGCAACTTTTCAAATCGGACTCCATCATTTCGAATAGCGATACACTCAAGTTTCGATATGCTGAAGATATTTCGGGCATTGATAATTATTCGCTCACAAATAATGAAGCCAAACTAATAGTGAAGCACGATGCCAAGTATAAAATGCTCTATATAGAAACAAAATATTTGCTCGCTGCCGAAAATAAATTAACGCTCCGAGTTGAAGACAACCGTAATAATGTTGCAACGTATACAGTTACAGTATACAGGCGTCAGGAGTAAAAAATAATTTTACTACAACTTAATATTTTGAAATTCTTCTTTGCTCAACAATACAATATTTGATAACCCGGCCTTGGAAAGTTGTGTGTTTATATTCGATAAATCCGATTTCCAAATTTTATCGGCAGCAGCAGCAGCATCGTCAAGTTCTTTACGGAATGCCCTTGTGCGGTCGAGTTGTGAGTCGGTTGGTCGACCTTCGTAGTATGCAACCGCCACATACAGGCTGCTGAGTTTTTCGCGCAATTTTTCTTCACCTGTTATGGCAGTGCCTGCGGTAGTTGCAATGTAAGTAGCACGTTGTGTTTCCATTTTGGCAATAAAAGCATTCAAACTCTTTGTAAGAGCTTTATTGTTTTTTGCCATTGGCAAAAGCGCTTTGGCACTATCGCGAGCACAAACCACTTGATGATTCATCAATGCCAGTTCTTCACACATGCTATGCAATGTCATAACGGTAGTGTGTGCCAGGTCGCGGTCTTCTTTACTATGTGGATTGGTTGGCAATGGCATCAATAACATTTTGCCCTCGGTCACTTTGTCGCCCTTTATCAACTTAATATTATACTCGCCTTCGGTTGCAAGCGGGCCTATAAAGCCACTGAAATCGAGCCTTATACCCTTTGCCACTTTAGGCGCTTTAAGTTTCATGCCCCATGTAACACGGTTTATTCCTTTGCGTTTGCTGCCTGGAATTTTTTCGAGCAGCACACCATTTTTATCATACACTTCCACACGTACATCACCTGTCATCACTTTATCTTTGAGATAGTAATAAATAACGGCTTCTTCGGTAAAGTTGCGGCCACTGTAACCTCCCGCACTTGGAAAACCGGAACCAAATTGACCTAGCGACAAATAATTAGGGCGAGTGGTTAATATTGCGGCATCCTGATCTAAAACATTTTGCGTTAAATTTCTGATTGGAGTAAGGTCGTCAATAATAAAAATACCGCGGCCGTGTGTGGCTATTATAAGGTCGTTTGTTTTGGGGTTTATTTTTAAGTCGCGAACAGGAGTTGCAGGAATTTTGCTCGTGTATGCTATCCATGCTTTTCCTCCATCCATCGATATAAACATTCCTGTTTCGGTGCCGGCAAACAATAAATTTTTGTTTACTATATCCTGGCGTACAATGTGTGCAAAGCCTTTTACATCGGCAGTGGCAAGGTTTATCCATGTTTTGCCTTTATCGGTCGATACAATAATGTAAGGTTTAAAATCGCCACGGGTATGATTTTCGAAAGTGGCATACACTGTATTTTTATCCCATGGCGAAGGCTCAATACTGCTGCACCATGTAAAGGTAGGCACACACGTAATATTTTTGGTAACATTGTGCCATGTTTTACCGCCATCATCGGTGTATTGCAAATTGCCATCATCGGTGCCTACCCAAATATTATTTTTATCGAGAGGCGACTCGGCAATAGCGTATATGGTACAATGATTTTCGGCCGATGAATTGTCAACTGTAATACCACCTGACGATTCTTGCTTTTGTTTCAAAGGATCGTTGGTGGTGAGGTCGGGCGAAATGCGCTCCCATGTTTCACCTTTGTTGGTTGTACGATATAAATATTGAGCACCGCAATACAATTTACCGGGATTACCAGGATTAAAGTATAAAGGCGTGTTCCAGTTCCACCGCAATTTTGTTTCATTAGCAGCAGGGTATGGTTGTATATCTTTAAACTCATTATACTTTTTGTTGAAACGTGTCATGTTTCCACCTTGCGATTCGGCATATACAAAATTAGGATCGAGTAAATCGGGTTGCACCCAAAAACCATCGCCACCGCCTACATTTGTCCAGTCCTTATTTTCAATACCATTGGGACTTTGCGTTGGGCCACACCACGAACCATTGTCTTGCAAACCTCCATATACATTGTACGGCTCCTGATTATCGTAACTCACATGATAAAATTGCGAAACAGGAATATTGTTTAGAAAAACAAAATTTACCCCACGGTCGAGCGACATGTACACACCCCCATCGGTACCAAGAAATATTTGATTATTGTTTTTTGGATTTATCCACAATGCATGATGATCGCTATGTACCCAGCCACCTTCCTGCGATGCTTCGCTAAACGACTGCCCGCCATCGTTACTATACGAAAGTGAAAGCGATGGCCTGTATATGCGGTTGCTGTCGATAGGGTCAACAATTATTGCCGAAAAATAAAACGGCCGCCAGCTTACATTTTGATTGTTGCTTTGCTTGGTCCAGTTTTCACCACCATCTTTCGAACTATACAAAGCAGTTTTTTTGCTTCGGCAATGGCATATAAATTATTGGGTGCCGATGGTGCTAACGCTAAGCATATACGTCCCAGCATTTGCCCATCAAACCCTTTTTGAATTTTGCTCCATGTAGCACCGCCATCATTACTTTTAAATAACCCACTTTTGTCGCCACCACTCTCAAACGACCAGCCCGTGCGCCTGAAAGTCCATAGCGAGGCATATACTATTTGTGGATTTTTAGGATCTACCATCACATCGGCACAGCCGGTTTTATTATCACCAAATAAAATTTTATTCCATGTTTTGCCACCATCAGTTGTTTTGTATAATCCCCGGTGAGGGCTATCGCTCCATAGCGGGCCGGTGAAGCTACGTATACGGTGTTCGAAATTTTTGCATCGATGGCAATCTTGCTTATATGCTCGGTGCTATCGAGGCCCATGAGTTGCCAGTTGTCGCCAGCATCGGTTGTTTTATAAATGCCGGCACCATAACTCACACTGTTACGCATATTGCTTTCACCGGTACCCGCCCAAATCGTTTTTTCGTTTTGTGGGTCTATGGCCATAGCACCAATCGATTGTGTGTACTTATCGAAAATCGGTTTGAAAATAGTGCCACCCGTTGTAGATTTCCAAATACCGCCCGCAGCAGTACCTACATATATTGTGCGGGCATCGCTTGAAGTCCTTCTATAGCTGTAATGCGTCCACCCATCACCGCAGGGCCTATTGCCCGCGCCTCATAAGGGCCAAACATGGAGGTGGTGAATTTTGTTTGTGAAAACGCATCGTATACACATACGGTTACAATGAGTAGTGCCAATATTTTTTTCATAACGATTGAGTATTTTATTTTTTTGGAGCAGGAAATTTAATTGCTGCAAATATAGATGGCCTTGCCAACAGATTTGTTACAGCGGTAATCAAAGTAATGTTAAAAAAAACGCCAGTGATTTTTTTCACTGGCGTTTCAAAAGTTTTATTTTTGAATGTGACTACTTTGTCGGCAGTAGAAACATTTCATCATTCATATCAACATTCACTTCAACTTTATCGATAATAAATTTCTGGCCTGCTTCTTCACCCACTTGTCGCGATTCGTTGCTGAATGCCATTTTCATTCCATCCACATCGCGGTAGTCGCTATACACTGTTTCCGATTCTACTTCTTTGCCTTGAAAGCTTTTTTTCGAAACAGACTTTACCAACAAAAATGATTCAGCATCTATAAAGTAATATTCGAGGTCACCCGATTTTTTGAGTATCTTTATTTTATATGCCGGTGTGCCTTCTATATCTTCTTTACCTATCAACTCAACTGTACTGCCTTTTTCTTTATAGTCCATCAATGGCCCTTCTATATCGGCCTGGTCTTTCATATCGCGTGAATTTTCTTCAGGCATTTTGTGTGGCACTGTATCGCCCATAAAAGGACTAAACTGCCATGCATCTTTTCCATCGAAGCCCATACGTTGTGTCATGCCTTGTGCGGTGGCAGTGCTGTAAACTTTATTGGGTTTTTTTACCGATGATTCAACAGGGATTTCCATAGGCCCCATAAAAAACTTGCCGGTAATTTTCATGGTTTTTATACTCTTTACTTTATCGCGACCACCAATGGCCTTAAAGTAATTGTCTACTACTTCGTTCACTGTTTGGCCATAACTGGTAAGGCCTGTAAATAATATTGCAACAAGTGCAATGGTTAATGTTTTTAATTTCATATTATTAGTTTGATTTTTGGTTCGGCAAATGTACTTTTTAATTTTAAAACGCTTGTTAACTTTTTACTAAGGATAGACAAATAACAAACGACTTTGTTACGCAACGAATCAAAAAATATTTTATGATGCTCAATAGTCGTTATCACGACAATCGAATGCAAATTATTTAAAGCATATTTGCATTTGTTTTAAAGGAATATAACTTTTAAAAAACTTAATAAACACAAATTTACAAATGACATCAAATCACTACTACAATGCTGCCGACCTGGCAAAGTTTGGCAACATAGGCGAGTTTCAAAAGGAACTTGCCGATAAATTTTTTTCTTATTATAACGAAGTGTTTAAAGATGGTGCTTTATCGGCCCGCGAAAAATCGTTGATAGCGCTTGCTGTAGCACATGCGGTGCAATGCCCATATTGTATAGATGCCTACTCAACCGATGCTGTGGAAAAAGGCAATAGCGAAACCATGATGATGGAGGCTGTGCATGTGGCTGCTGCGATACGCGGAGGTGCCACTCTTGTGCATGGCGTGCAAATGATGAATAAGGTGAAAGAAATAAGTATGTAAATTGCGAATCGTTTAATTTACACACACATGGTGCAAAGTCAATAAAACAGAGATGATAAAATCGCTACATGCAAGGCATAATGATTTGGCAACTGCAGCCAATCAAATAGCACAGTTGAACAACCTGCCCGAAATTTTACCTTTCGAAGAAAAGTTGAAGCAAGCAGATTTATTTCCTCTACGTGCGCAAGCCATCGATATTTTTCAAATGAATGTAGGGTATA
Organism: Bacteroidota bacterium; assembly: GCA_016717325.1. Lineage (GTDB taxonomy): Bacteria > Bacteroidota > Bacteroidia > AKYH767-A > OLB10 > JADKFV01. Next base: position 117,831 of record JADKFV010000008.1, read on the forward strand.
TGTGCAACCAAACATGTGCTCATTGCCATGTGGATGCAGGACCCGACCGTACCGAAATAATGACACGCGAAACCATGCAGAAGTGTATGGATATTATTGCTGCAAACAACATTCGCAAAGTAGATATAACAGGTGGTGCTCCGGAAATGAACCCTCATTTTACATGGTTTGTAGAGCAATGCACAAAACTTAATGTGCGCGTAATGGTGCGGTGTAATCTTACTATTATAGTGGCAAACGAAAAATACAAAACGTTACCGTCATTTTTTGCAAAGCATAAAGTGGAAGTAATTTCATCGTTGCCATTTTACAATGCAAGCCGCACCGATAAGCAACGTGGCGATGGTGTATTTGCCGGCTCTATAAAGGCACTGCAAATGCTAAACAGTGTAGGATATGGCAAAGCCGAAACTGGACTGATATTAAATTTAGTTTACAATCCTTCGGGGGCATTTTTGCCATCGGCACAAACTACGCTCGAGCGCGATTTTAAACTTACACTTAAGCGCGATTTCGATATAGACTTCAATAATTTGTTTTGCATTACTAATATGCCCATCAGTCGCTTTTTAGATTATTTGATACAAAGCAATAATTACGAAAATTATATGAGCCGACTGGTGAATGCCTTCAATCCCGCAGCGGTAGCAGGTCTTATGTGTCGCAATACTTTATCTGTTGGATGGGATGGCTACCTTTACGATTGCGATTTTAATCAAATGCTTGGCTTAAAAGTAGAGAATAAAATTCAGCACATTGATAATTTTGATGCGCACGAATTACAAAACCGTAATATAGTTTTGAATAAGCATTGCTACGGTTGTACGGCTGGTGCTGGTAGCAGCTGTGGTGGCGAAACCATAAAGTAAGCCTATTGACGCACGATAGACTTGTGAAGTTTTGCGCCAGCCTCGTTTATTATTTCCAGATTATATACTCCTGAGGTATTATTTATTTTTATAGGAATTTCATTAATAAATATAGGAGCTACATCCATTTTATTTTCAAACACTTTTCGACCAATGGCATCGTATACACTTACAGTTATTGTTTGTGCTGTGGTAGTAAAAAACATCACCGTAACATCGTTGCTCGATGGATTTGGATACAAGGCATATATTTCGTCCTCAGTGGGAAGCGATGCAGGGTCTATGCCGACAAGAATCATACTTGCCTGTGTAAAATCGGGAATACCATAGCCCAATAAACTATCAGGAGCAGCATATTGCGAGGCACTTTTCTTAATCGCCTGCACAATATCCATATTGCTAAGCATAGGGTGAGTTTGCCAGAGGCAAGCCGCAAGCCCCGCCAATAGTGGTCCCGAAAATGAAGTGCCATTACCGGGAACCATGCTGCCATCGCCAGGCCACACTACATAAGTACCGGCACCTTGTGCACACACATCGGGTTTTACACGCCCATCAACAGTGGGGCCTTTACCGCTAAAACTTGCATATTGTTCCATACTGTCAACAGCGCCAATTGCCAGATTGCTATCGGCATCGGCAGGAACACTGACGTAATTCCAGGCGCTGTTGCCTTCGTTGCCTGCACTGTTTATTACCACAATGCCTTTTTCTGCTGCTAAATCTTCGGCAATAGTCATTGGGGCCGTGTTGCCATCGAGCGTTGCATAAGTGTGATTGTGTGCCGGGTTATCAAAAAGGGTATATCCAAGCGAAGTGGTAAATACATCGGCACCTATACTGTCGGCAAATTCTGCTGCAGCGGCCCAGTTATATTCTTCAATAATATTTTCGGTAGCGCCATCTTCGGTGCGCAACAAAATATATTTTGCATGTGGTGCACTTCCAACCATTACTCCGGGCAAGTTGGCCGCCATTGTCGACAGGCACGATGAACCATGACTATGATAATCGAACACATACGAATTACCAAGTACAAAATCCCATGTGGTGACAATTTGATTATTCATAAATAAGCTATCGAAAATGGAACAACTATCGGCACGCCAAAATCCGGCATCCATAATGGCTATCATCATGCCATCGCCACTATAACCCGAGTTGTGCAAGGCATCGCCATTCATCATATTTATTTGATGAAAGCCCGGGCCATAATTAAAAGCCGCAACTTTACTTGTGCTGTTTGATTGTTCGGCAAATGGAATATTGCGATTGTACTTTTCGCTGAATTTTGTTTTGCTCACTTCCGATATTTCGTTGGGTTGTGCTACACGTCCCACATTATTGCCCGACAATACAAAAGGCAATGCAATGCATGCGTTCAATATATTGGTGTCGGCAGTTTGAATGGTAACAGTGTTCAACCATTTCGAATAATTTAAAATAGTAGCGCCTGTGTTTGATATTGCTGTTAAATACGAAGGATTAACAGGCAAGTCGTTTGTGGTGATGGCAATATTTTGCTTTTGCCTGCGGGCAATAGAACGCGGGCTTAAAAATGCCGAAGGGTTATTGATATTAAATGGCGAATTATTTTTGTCGGCAAGTTGCAGCACGTACCTGTCTTGTGCCATCAAATTATTGGAACAAAAAATCCCCGTAATACAAAGAAAAATAAATACGAATTTGTTTAAATGCTTAATCATGATGATATTTTATTTTTTATAATCTAAAACTGTTTATTTATAAATTGTAAATAGGGTAGTGTCATATACATTGAGCTGACCCTGCACCGGCTGTTGTTCCAGGCGGTAACTGTATCGGTATACGAGGCCGGCATTGGCAGCATATTTTTCGTATTCATAAGTGCGCTCTATTAAATTTAATGTATCATCGGTGTGCAACACAGTACTCACCGAATCAAATAACAGTTTTCCTACCGTTTCGGTTTCGTGTACATCTGTCATAATATAGTCAAAAGCATTGAGGGTGTTTTTGCTGTTTCCATTCCATGTGGCATTGCGCGTCAACGGAAACTGCAATTTCACATAGCGGTAATTGTCTTCGTAACGCTCCAGGTTCGATGCTGTTTTATTTGCTGTCCATACTTGATAAATTGTCCAGTCGGGGTAACTCATACTGTCTTTACGGTAGCGCTCCAGGCGTAAAGTTTTGCGCCCTTCGTTATCCAAAAATGTGTCGGTAATAACTTCTTTTATTTGATAATGCGCATGATGAGTAACTAAATCGAAACCATATTTGTAAGTTGAATCAACATCATAAATTACCCAGTGGCCAATTTCATCGGGATAGTAATTCAAACCAAGGTAGGGTATTTCGGGGTCGTCTTTGTCTTTACAGGCATTCACGCCAAGTATTAATATAAAACCCAAAATAATATAACGTAACAAGTTTTTCATATCACACATATTTAATTTCACAACGAAGATAATTAAAATATGTGCAGCATAAATAGTGCCTTTTATATTTCTTTACAAAAGAAACACAAAGCCAATATTATAAATAAAACTGGCAACATAGTGCCGGTTCTCTGTTTGTTTGTTTAATTTTTTCTAAAAATAGTAAACCAGGCCCAGACTAAATTGCCTCAACGAAAAGCGAACATCACCACTAAATTCTGTCGATTTGGTTGTTACCGATTGGGGGTCTAGTATAACACCAAACAAAGTTTGTTTTTCAACCTCCTCCTCTTTGATGTTGCCATATCTAATGGCGGCACTTCCCATTTGTGCGCTGAAAGAAAATTTTTCGCTTACAAAATAATGGAGTTCTGGAATAAAATTATAGCCAAATGTTGTTGTTGTTGATTTGGTAATAGAATTAAAATTCCCATTTATATTATCAGATGTGTAATTATAATCACCATTCATTATACTAAATCCTAATTGGTTTTTAAAGGCAAACGAAAATTTATTTTTTATAGTTATAAATTTTGTTAGTTCAACGCCTCCAGCGTATTGGTTTGATATATTTTTGTCATCAATATCCGAAAAAGAAGTTTTGCTGCTGTTTGTATAATTTGAAAAAGCAGTCTTTAAAAAAATTCCCAATGCCATTTTATTAGTGAAAAAATTACCGCCCAATACATTCATTTCAAAATTGAAATTATCATTCGAAAATTTATCATCTTTTTCGTTTTCGCTGTTTACGCCAAGGCTAAAATTGCCACCAACGTATTTTTTGCCTTTTAATTCCTGAGCATTTACAGTTGCAATCACTGTTGCGAGCATTGTTACCAATGCAATTGATTTGATGTTCATATTTGTTTTGTTTTAGTTTTGAATAAATACCTATTGTTTTTATTATAAGATGCTAATTTGTATCTTTTGGTTGGGTCGTACTTTTTTTTATTTTTTAAGTTCAATTGGTAAGCGAATTTTTTTTTGTAGCACTTTGTCAGGTAATAAAGGTAAAAACTTTCTAATTGGCCTATTATGATTTGTTTTATTGATAAAGCAACAAACTATGTAGGGTAAAGTTGTGCGTGCCTCTAATAAAGCGCTTGAATACTTATTGGAAAAATGCCAATAACTTTATCAACTAAAGACAAATGTTGTGACAAATGATTTTCGTTTAGTAAATAAATTGCCGTTTATTAGCATCATGATATCTGCCACCGAAGCCAAACAAATTATAGCTGATAATTTTTTAACCAAGCGCATTGCCAGGGTGCCATTATTACAAGCTAACCAATGTGTATTGGCACAAACTATTGTTGCACCTATCCATACACCGCCTTTCAATCAATCGGCCATGGACGGTTATGCATTTGCTTTTAAAGACTTACAACACTCAAAAACATTTTCGGTAACGCAAAAAATTGCGGCAGGCGATATTTCGAAAATAAAATTATTGGCAGGTGAAGCGGCACGTGTTTATACGGGTTCGCCAATTCCCGAGGGTGCCGATACTGTGGTAATGCAGGAAAAAGTTGAATCGAAAAATAACACGATTGAAATACTTGATGATAAAATATCTGTTGGATTAAATGTGCGCTTGCAAGGTTCACAAACAAAGAAAGGTGAAATGGTTTTATCACCTGGAATTTTACTTATGCCTCCTGCCATTTCTTATATTGCTTCGATGGGCATTGCCGAAGTTGAAATTTACGATAAGCCAAAAGTGAGTGTCATAATTACCGGCAAAGAATTGGTACAACCGGGGCAAAGTATTGATGGAGGGAAAATTTATGAATCAAATTCTTTTGGATTAATTGCAGCATTAAATCAATTGAATATTGAACCATTATCTGTTCAAATTATAACTGATGATGAACTGCAAATTACCAATGCTGTAAAGCAAACTTTGCAAAGCGATATTATAATTTTAACGGGTGGTGTATCAGTTGGCGATTACGATTTTGTGGCGGACGCATTAACCGGTGCCGGTGTCGAAAAATATTTCACAAAGTAAAACAGAAGCCCGGTAAACCATTTTATTTCGGTCGTAAGAACGATACACTTGTATTTGGTTTGCCCGGAAACCCTGCCGCTGTGCTTACCTGTTTTTATCATTACATTGTTGACGTAATTGCCGATTTTACACAACGAAATTATTTCGCAAAATACACGTTGCCACTTGCAAATAATTACGAAAAGAAAACACAGCTCACACACTTTATGAAAGGCAATAAAAATGAAAATGCCGTTACGGTTTTAAAAAATCAGGAAAGCTATTTGATGAATTCGTTTGCCATGGCCAATTGTATTATAGAATTTGATGCAGACAAAGAAATTTTTATTGCGGGAGATTTAGTTTCAATAAGAATGATTTTATAGTTTTCGTTTTACAACTATGATTGTGCAAGATATTTTATTTTACATTTTATTATTTACAGTCGCAATGTTGTATGCCTCGGTAGGGCATGGTGGTGCCAGTGGGTATTTAATGTTGATGGCTTTATTTTCATTCACACCCGAAACCATGCGACCCATTGCCTTGGTGCTTAATATTTTTGTCAGCATTGTTGCATTCGTTCCTTATTTCAGGCAGGGATATTTTAACTTGAAATTATTTTGGCCTTTTGCTGTTGCCTCCATTCCCATGGCTTATTTAGGAGGCATGGTGCATCTCAATCCCGTTTTTTACAAACGAATATTGGCTATACTATTAATATTTCCTATTTTAAAATTGGCAGGCTTCGGTTTTGGTAATGGCAATCAAAACCAAAAAAGTATTGAGCAGAGAACAACAATGGTGGCAAATAATTTTTTTCTCTCATTACTAATAGGCGGTGCTATAGGTTTTTTATCAGGCATGATTGGCATTGGCGGTGGCATTATTCTTAGCCCTTTGATTTTATTGTTGCGCTGGGCCGATATAAAAACTACCGCTTGCGTTTCGGCACTTTTCATTTTCGTAAATTCTATTGCCGGCCTTGCTGCCATCTCTTCGCAGAATTTTGTTTTCTCAAATCAAATGGTGGTTATGTTGGTGGTGGCATTGGCCGGAGGATTTATAGGTTCTTATTACGGTTCTTCTAAAATTAATTCTAATTATTTGCAACGTATATTAGCGTTAGTGTTAATTGTTGCTTGCATAAAATTAATTGTAACATGATAGTGCCTGTTGTTCAAAATTTAATGAACGCCTACGTACTTGCTGGAGGCAAAAGTTCGCGCATGGGTGTCGATAAAGGCTTGATTTTATTGAATGATAAACCAATGATTCAGTATGTGATTGAACAACTGAAACCGCTTTGCAAAAATATTTTTATTGTAACGAATAATTCAGAATATAAAAAGCTTGGTTTTGAATGTATTGAAGATGAGATAAAAAATATTGGCCCGGCATGTGGAATATTTTCTGCATTAAATCATACAAACACTCCACACAATTTTATTGTAAGTTGCGATATGCCTTTTATTCGCACCAAAGGAATTGAATATATAATGATGCATTCACTCGACCACGAAATAACTATTCCTGTTTTCAAAAATCACTTGCAACCAATGTGTGGAGTGTATAACAAAAATATTTTGGATAAGTGGCAATCCCTTATTTTAAAAGATGAGCGAAAGTTGCAATCAATGGTGAAACTGTTTTTGCTAAAGCAATTAGAGTTAGACTATAATATTTTGTTTGACGCAAATTTTTTTAAAAATATTAATACTCCCGAAGAATTGAAGGATGCGAAAAATTATTTTTCGTAATCACTTTTATACCAATAGCAATATAAACAAGCCTGTGCCGATGTTTTTTCCGCTGACTTTGGAAGATAAATTTCCTCGCTGATGAGAGCAGAAGTTTGTAAAAATAATCTGCGGTATTTAATCTGCGAGAATCTGCGGTATCTGCGGGAAATATTTTTTATTACATATTTAGCAGAGCCCAATTCATTTATTTGGTAAAAATATTTTTATCTTTCACCGTTACATTATTTATGTTTGTGCAATGGAAATAAAAATTCTTGCATTTGGTGCTGTTGCCGATGTTCTGTCATCGGGCCAAATGGAGTTGGATAACCTAATAAGCACCGATGAGTTGCGTGCGTATTTTGAAAAAAATTATCCAACTTTAAAATCATTAAGTTATGCTATTGCCATCAACAAGAAAATAGTTTTGGGAAATGTAAATTTTAATAATGGCGATGAAGTTGCTTTGCTGCCGCCATTTTCGGGAGGGTAATGATAAACAGTGAACGTTATAGCCGGCAGATACTATTGCCTCAAGTTGGTACACATGGCCAGGAAAAACTTTTATCCTCAAAAGTTTTGGTTATCGGTTCCGGAGGATTGGGCTGCCCTGCATTGCAATATTTGGCAGCGGCAGGTGTGGGTACTATTGGAATTTGTGATTTCGATAATATAGAATTATCAAACCTCCATCGTCAAATTTTATTTTCGACAAATGATATAGGAAAACCCAAAGCCCAAATAGCAAAGGCAAAATTACAGCAACTCAATCCCGAAATAAATGTAATAGCACATCATCTAAAACTTAACAATACAAATGCCATCGATTTAATTTCCGATTATGATATAGTGATTGATGGCACCGATAATTTTGAAACACGTTACATGATTAACGATGCCTGTGTACTATTGAAGAAACCTTTGGTACATGGTGCAGTTTTGAAATGGCAAGGACAAGTTGCAGTTTTTAATGTACGAATGACTGAACAAAATTATTCGACAAATTACCGCGATTTGTTTCCTCAACCTCCCGATGAAAATGCAATACTATCCTGTAACGAAGCCGGAGTGATGGGTGTGCTGCCGGGAATTATAGGCCTGTTGCAAGCCACCGAAACCATTAAATTTATTATTGGTTTCGGAAATTTGCTCACCAATCAAATTCTTACATATAACCTTTTGAACCATCAGCAACAGATATTTGTTTTGGATCCTAATCCAAATGCACATGCCCATGCACCACAAAGCAGAGAAGAATTTGAAAAGTTTAATTATAAATCATTTTGCAAAATAATGACTGAAGCAGAAAAAATAACACCACAAAAATTCGCTACTTATTTACAAGACAATAGCATAACAATTATTGATGTGCGCGAATTGAATGAAGAGCCTGCGATAAACAATTTCATTCATACACATATTCCTTTGAGTACAATTAGTACAGATATTTCAAGCTTGTCGTATACAGGCACGGTTATCACGTTTTGCAATCATGGCAGGCGCGGTCAACAAGCTGCCAATATATTAAGCAAGCATTTTCCTGAAGCCACATTTGTAAATTTGGAAGGCGGCATTATGGCCTGGTTAAAACTTGAAGAACAACAAGCTTAATTTTATGAACCACAAACCAAAGCAAGTATTTAAAGAAGGGGCAATCAGTCCGCAATTTATTGGCGATTCCATTGCTAAGCACAGCGCCAAAACAGAAATTGGCGCTCACAGTATTTTTTTGGGACAGGTGCGCAACGATATTATTGACCATAAGAAAGTAGCAGCAATCGATTATACAGCCTACAGCGAAATGGCTGAAGAAATTTTTCATAAAATAAGAGAAGATGCATTTGAAAAATATTCTCTAACTTGCATGCATATTTACCACAGTTTAGGAAAGGTGATGATTGGCGAAATAAGTTTGTTTGTTTTTACATCATCACCACATCGCACTGCCGCTATAGAAAGCTGTGCTTATATTGTTGAGCGAATAAAAAGTGAAGCGCCCGTGTGGGGTAAAGAAATATTTGAAGACGAAAGTTCCGTTTGGAAAAAAAGTAATAACACATTATAAAAAAAATTATGAGTACTAAACCAATGATGAGTGACCTCGAAATTGCACAACAGGCAAGCATTTTACACATACGCGATGTGGCGGCAAAAATATCAATCACGGCCGATGATTTGGAATATTATGGTAAGCACAAAGCCAAATTGCCGCTTAATTTAATTGACGATGCAAAAATTGCAAAGAGCAAATTGATATTGGTATCGGCCATTAATCCTACACCTGCTGGTGAAGGCAAAACCACTGTATCCATTGGCCTCAACGAAGGCTTAAACAAACTTGGCAAAAAATCTATTGTTGTTTTGCGTGAGCCATCTCTCGGTCCCGTTTTTGGTATGAAGGGTGGTGCGGCCGGGGGCGGATACTCTCAAGTAATTCCAATGGAAGATATCAATCTACATTTTACCGGTGATTTTGCTGCTATAGAAAAGGCAAATAATTTGCTGGCCGCACTCATCGATAATAATTTGCAAAACAAACAGAACAACCTCAACATCGACCCGCGTACTATAAAGTGGAAGCGTGTAATGGACATGAACGACCGCGCACTTCGGCAAATTACAATCGGACTGGGGGGCACCTTAAATGGCATTCCGCGCGAAGATGGTTTTAATATTACTCCTGCAAGCGAAGTGATGGGCCATCCTTTTGCATGTCGAAAAATATTGATGATTTGAAAAGCCGGCTTGCAAATATATTTGTTGGATTTACCTTCGATAAAAAACCAATTTATGCGCGTGATTTAAAGGCTCAGGGCGCTATGGCAATTTTATTGAAAGATGCAATAAAACCAAATCTAGTGCAAACACTCGAAGGCAATCCTGCCATATTACATGGTGGTCCATTTGCAAATATTGCACAGGGAACCAACACCATTATCGCAACAAAAATGGGATTGTCGCTGGGCGATTATGTTGTTACCGAAGCAGGTTTTGGTGCCGACCTTGGTGCCGAAAAATTTATGAATATAAAATGCGGTTATGCCGGCCTTGCACCAAATGTTATTGTGCTTGTGGCTACAATTCGCGCATTGCGTCATCATGGTGGAGCAAAAAAAGAAGAATATAATTCACCGAGTATCGATAGAGTAATTAAAGGATTTTTGAACCTCGAAAAGCATATAGAAAATTGCAAAAAATTTGGCATCACTCCTGTTGTGGCCATCAATTATTTTCCAAACGACTCCACCGAAGAAATTGAATATGTGCAAACGCAATGCGAAAAAATGGGGGCCAAAGCTGTTGTATCTTATGGCTTTGCACAAGGTGGCGATGGCACTACAAAACTTGCCGAAGCAGTACTTGATGTGATTGAAAATGGCAATAATAAATTTAAACCTCTTTACGATTGGAACATGAAAGTGGAGGATAAAATAAATCGCATTGCAACAGAAATTTATGGTGCCGATGGTGTAGAATATTCTTCGAAGGCACGCACTCAATTAAAAATGATAAATGACTTGGGTTACGATAAGTTGCCGATATGCATGGCGAAAACACAAAAATCTTTATCGGATAAAGAAACACTTGTAGGCCGCCCAAAAGGTTTTACAGTAAACGTTCGCGAGTTTGAATTTGCGGCCGGTGCCGGATTTATAATTCCTATACTTGGTGATATGATGCGAATGCCGGGCCTTCCGGTAGTGCCTGCATCCGAACATATGGACATTGATAATAATGGTAAGATATCGGGATTGAGTTAAATCAAAATGAATACCACACTATACAATGGTTTGTTTTTCGATGGCGAAAAATTTTCGCAAGTGCATGACACGCTTGCTATCGAAGTGGCATTAAGTATTGCTGTGAATGATGTTCCTTTTACTATCACTATGCAAACACCGGGTAACGAAATTGACCTTGCCCGCGGCATTTTATTTTCCGAAAAAATAATTGTCGATAAAACGTTTACACCTAAAGTTGAAATCCGCGAAACCAACAGCGCGGGATTTATTACGCATGTAAATGTAGTAGTACCACCACAACTTGTGATGAAAGATTTTGCCGGTACACGCAATGTAATTTCATCGTCATCGTGTGGCATGTGCGGTAAATCGGAGTGGGAAGATTTAGATTCGGAAAAAATAAATAACCAACAACTTCTCGATGTAACACTTGTTGCAAATATGTTTGAACAGGTAAGCGAAAAACAAAAATCGTTTCAGCAGTCGGGAGGTACGCATGCTGCAGGTGCTTTCACTATTGACGCACAATATTTAACTATGCACGAAGATATTGGCCGCCACAATGCAGTAGATAAAGTGATAGGTTATTTGCTCAACAATAATCTATTAGACAAAATAAAATGCCTTACTGTAAGCGGTCGCATTTCATATGAAATTGTAACCAAAGCAAAAAGTGCCGGTATTCCTTTTCTTGCTTCCGTATCAGCACCATCATCGCTCGCAGTTGACGAAGCACAAAAAGCAGGTATTACCCTCATGGCATTTTGCCGTGGCAAAAAATTAACCGTTTATTCTAATGTGGAAGGGGTAATGAACTCTTTTGGTGATTTTAAAACAGGAGATTTAGGTCACAATAAAATGCTTATTTAAAGTTAGGTATAATTCGACTTTTTCAGCCTCATTATTTAATATATTAGTGTTCCGGTTTTTTTATTTCGGTTGTGATAAAAATATTCAATATTAAATGGAATAATATTAATCCCTTGCAGATGTCTTTGAAATGTATAGATTCTAAATTTCAACAATTTATATTAAACTGAAATAAATTACGACAAGAGTTCTTGCCGAATTTTCAGAAATAAAAAGCAATTAAATGTATTAAATATTTGTACTTTTGGGGCAATAATTAAAATGATGAGTACTTTAGAATTCAGAGTTTACGAAATATTTAAAAATAAACTTGGCGAAAAGGAAGCTGAAACTATTATACAATTTATTGAGGAAAAGTCGCAAGAAAAAATTGATGGTAAGAAAGATGTTTTTTTGACCAAAGATGATAAAGTGGAATTGGTAGAAAAAATTGAGTCCTCCAAAACAGACATAAGCAAGTGGATGTTTGTTTTTTGGATTGGACAAGTTGCTGCAACCATTGCCATCTTCAAATTAATACGGTAATCCTATTTCTAATTTCGTACGAAATTGTAAGCAAAGCCAAATGTGCCGGTATTCCTTTTCTTGCTCTCGTTTCAGCACCATCATCGCTCGCAGTTGACGAAGCACAAAAAGCAGGTATTACCCTCATGGCATTTTGCCGTGGAAAAAAATTAACGGTTTATTCTAATGGCCATAGGGTGATGGATACGCGTGCCGATTTGACAATATAGGAGGTGTATACAAATGTTTTTTCAAATGAAATTTGAATTTTTTATCTTTTAGTTTTGGTGCCGATATAAATTTTAAATGCTAAACTACTGCATATTGCTTTCGATACAAAGTTGTGTTTTAAAATATTATTTATGCAAAAGAATAAACGAAATGAAGCAACAAACGGAAAACCGTTTGCTCTTACAGTGGGACATTTTACCGGTGACCGAAAATATTTATGCCTAAAAGAAGCATGATAAAAATGCAAAACGGAATTAGGATTAATGTTTATGAGCATAATATTTATTTCCTTTTGTAATTCTAATTTTTATAACTTTGGGTAAATCTTTAATACCTAAAAATATTAAAAAATTAAATTACTTACGAAATTTGACTTTTGTACCTGCAAAAAAATTAATAACAGTTTTATTTACTCTAACCGCATTAGCAAAGTTGAAAAATATTACAAAACAGGATACTGCCTGGCACCATTTCGCTCATATAATTAAAAAATGCGCTTTAATAATTTTGATTTTATGTACTTACAACAACATCAGTTTTGGAACTGCAACAACATTCAATCTTACTTCAACAAGCCCTCAAAAAATTGGTACTTGTGAAATGTTTGATATAACATTCGTTGAAGATAATGGCCAAGCTTTGACTAATGCAAAAATCAAACTCGTGTTATCGGATTATTTGACAAATTGTTCCACCACCACGAATCATGCAGAATTTATTTTATTAACGGGAGGATGCTGCACTCAAGCCTATACAAACCTCGGTTTTTTTGATGAAATCAATTTAAACTTTAACCCCGGTTGCACCTCTTTTAAAATTAGAGTGGTTGTTGATTGCAGTGTTGCGCCAAATCCGGGTTTATCTGTCAATCCCAAAATAAAATTTACAATAACAAGTACAGGAGCAGATGTCTTTACCATTAACCAAGGCCTAAATAACTATTTGGAATTAACATTAAACAATATTGTGAAAATTGGAATTGTAAACAATGCCTTTCAAACCCCGGTAAATATAACTTATGCACCTGTTTTAAATGGTAACCCACAACAATACATTATATTTCCTTATCAAAATTTAACCAATGCAAGTGCTAACATTGAAATTGAATTTGCTGCCAATGTAAACAGTTCTACCTATTGCAATCAAATTAATATTGATGGAAATAATATGGAATATAGTACAGATGGCGGAGTAACTTACAATCTACTGAGTTCAGGAAAGGCTAATATATTAGTAACAGCTAGCATGACCATTTTGATACGTATAAAAGTGGATTTAAATGTGCCATGCTTGTCAGGTTGCGCGGATAATATAGTATCATGTTTTCGTTGGAGATGTGCTTGGTCGGCATTGTCCATACCACACGAAAGTTGTGACGCATGCTTAGGCGAGATTTGTACAAATTACGGTTTTAGTCAAAATGACCAAGCGACACTTTAAATAACCAGAAAATTTCCGATTAGCTCAGACAATGTAATTGATGATGATTACACATGCTTTAATGATGTAAATGGAATGTTTTACGAATATGAAATAGAAAATACAGGAAATTGCCAAATCGAAGAAATGGTAATAATACTTGATCAAAATAAAACTGGTGCCCCTCTCACAAAACAAGCTTTGAGTATCATATCAAAAAGCACTTGTACAAACAATTTAAATGCAGGTGCTGGTTGTCAAATATTGAATTCATTTTTACCTCTTTTTGGGTCATCTGATCAGCTTTGTAAAACTATAATAGCTGATGGAATTGACGGCCAAACAATAACCATTTCCCATTTTAATCAAAATGCCAAGTTGAATATAAAATTTAGAACTATGAGGTGTGCAGAAGAAAACAACACGGAGTTAATGAATAAACAAAAGTTTTTAAATCATTGGATGCTTGAAACAAAAACTAAAGTTGGTTGTGGATTACTAACTCATTATAGCAATACTACGACAAATACTGAGTTTAACAACAACTATAGTAATGTGTTTCAAGTACTGGACTATTTCCCCAAAGTTAATGATTTAGCAATTGACCCTGGTAATACGCATTGCAAATATGGTGAAACGGATTTGATGGAAATAAGTTGCAAAGGAACACAACTTTCAGCTAATTACAGTAATGAAAACTATCAAACTTACGGATGTGATCAAACCAATCACAAAAATGGGTGCATACCTCTAGGAACTATAAGAGTAACTATAAAATTAGACCAAGGGTTATTTATTGATCATCCTAATTTTGGCACTGAGGTTTATTTCGATGATGGTGCAAACACTATCATTCCAACTTATTATTATGTACAGCAAACGAATACTGAATGCACAAACTTGTGCAATGCAATGAATTATTATTTTTATTTTGAAATGGGACCAACATTATTAGCTATGCTTGAAAATGGAAAATTTAAAGTCATGATTCGCAGTTGTTGCCCAACAACAGACCCTTCATCGAAAGCAGAAATTTTATTTCATTTGTTACCTCGACCTTCTTTATCATGCGATGCACTTAGTTATCCTCCTTGGCAGAATACTATAGAACCAACATTGCCAGTAAATAGCAAGGCTGCTTTTTTACCTCTATCAAGCAAAGAACACAATTACTTTGTTCATTGTCCAGGCTGTGTAACACCAGGCATATTGACTCAAGATTATCATACTGATAGAATAAGTTATGGCTTAAAAGATACCGACAATGATGGTAAAGCCGATTCACAAACTTCATTGATTGATGCAAATTATATTAATGCAATGCCAGTAGAAAGGAAATATAGTAGTTGGGGCGATAAAATAGTAGATTATACCACGGCCACATTTCAAGATGGAGACCCAAACATGGATGGATTTACTTATGCTCAAATGAATAATGTTATCAACGGTACTATAGGTAAATTTAATTTTATTCAATGCGAAAGAAAATTTCCACATGCATTAACTATTGTAAATCTAGTTCCTGTTAAATTATCATTTTTTGTGGACAGGGCAGGCTCAGGTGCAATAGTACAAGGGGCAGGCTTTGTGTTACCACAAACTAATTACGAAACTGTGCTCTGGTTTACGGTGAGTACTCAACCTGATTTAAACAGATATATTACCAATGTACCAGGTAATATTCCAGAAAATGATATCTATTATTTAAACTTCTCAGCGTTAGCAAATGGAACTTTATCAAATGGTGTGCCTGTTACAAATTCAATTCTAATTGGCTTTAATAATGGCTTTAATGAATTTAAGGTTGACGATAGAATACGATTTAAAATAGAATATGAGGAGAGAAGTAATTTCAGTACTACCCCTGCTCCACAAGTGCAAGAAGATGTTTCATTGGCTGCTACCATTTCGAATAGAATGGTATTTACAGGAATGCACAATGATCATTCGCAATTTTTGACATTAATGGATGCAGACATGAAATTAAGTTTATTGAATAGTAATAATTGGGATGTGACCTCACCACTTTGTAATGGATGTAGCTGGATGAGTCAAAGCTATGTAGACAATCATGGTTTTTGGTGTGAACAACGCGGAGGCCAACATTACTTTTTTTCGCAAGATTATAGTTTAAGTCAAGATTTTCATCAAAAAATTGATGATTGCGGCATCAATGTATTTTTTGAAAGCTCGATGAAAACAGCGGGAAATTATTTGAACATTTACCCTTTCGAATTTCATCCGCCTGTTTACATTCCTTCACAATACAAAATTAATAGCATTACTGACTTTAGTGTAGGTAGTGCACTGCCAACCGCATTCAATACAATTTACACTCCTTTGGGTTCCGCCTTTACTACCATATCAGCTAATTCTGCAACTCTTGCCGCAGTAAATTTTGGCGTGTGGCTTGCTGATGTGGCATGCAATGCTTCTACGCACGTATTTGATGAAAGTGCGTTAGCTGTAGGGCACTCATCCTTATCTAATGGTTATGTTGGTCGTACTGTAAAATTCGAGATTCAACCTTCAATTTGCAATGCTGTGCTATGCCCAATGTTAAATAATGAACGCCAAGCCACTTTTGTACCAAATATAAATTGTTTATATGGTACCAATGCAAGTAATTTTGCAAGCTTACCTTCCAGTTTTACGCTTGATAATAGTTCTCCAGTTTATCAAGGACCATTGAGTTCA
This sequence comes from Bacteroidota bacterium, assembly GCA_016717325.1. GTDB lineage: Bacteria > Bacteroidota > Bacteroidia > AKYH767-A > OLB10 > JADKFV01. Next base: position 134,319 of record JADKFV010000008.1, read on the forward strand.
CAAGCGAATTTTGTTGCCAAATTGAATTCTGCTACAATTCAAGCAATAAGTCATCAGGTACAAATCCCATTTACTTTATCAAATCCCCTTATTGAGTTAACTGTATGTGGCTCACAAAAAGCACCCAATGGTGCAGCCGGTAATGTTTTTGTAGCTGTACCTAAGCAAACCTATTGGGACGACAACAGTGTTACTTTGAAAATTAATACTATAGTTGTAACAAATCCCATTATTGAATCTGGAGCAAATGGATATATTATTTTTAATTGTGGTGGTCTAACTGCCGGTGCCGATTTTAATGCAGTTTTGCAATTTGACTACATTGATTGCCCTTTAGGACAATCAACCGATCTTAATATTTATACTGGATATAGCTGTAATATAGATTTGCCTACTCCATTTAACATTAATCCAGCAAATTTCTGTAATATTGTTACACTTACACAAACTATGGAACTTGGTATTATACAAATTGATAATGATGGAAAAACGCCATCTATAGATTATAAACTTTGCCAGCCATTTGACAAGTTAACAAGTTTCGAAATTACCGCTGGTAATGATGTAGAATATCAGCCTTATGGTATTTTGGTAACTGGATTGCCTGCACATTTAATTGCCTTAACTTGCACGTTATCTTATGGAAATAATTCTGTAATACTAAATCCTCCTGTAAACAACAATTTTATTATTTCACCTTTACAGGTGCAGGCACTTTGCAACACTGCAATTAATGGTTGGGTAACAAAGAACTGTTTGCCACAAATACTTTGCAAATTAGAATTAATGCCCGAATGTGGATTTCAAAGTGGCACATATAACATCGGTATTACTTTGCAAGCAAAAAATTATTGCAAGAGTGACATCTCGTCTCTTGCAACAAATGCTGTTACTTTTGACCGAATAGGCACCACTTGCACCGATTGCTTTACTATTACAAAACTATCGACAACAATCCTGTAAAAGTAGGTGACCCTGTTGTATTTACGATTACTGTTTGTGCTAATAATGCAACAGCACAACAAGTTAATATTGGTGATGTGCTACCCCAAAATTTTACCATGACAATACCAAATTGGCCTTGGAATAATCCTGTAACATTGCCTGCCAACGGCTGTGTTCCCTACACTATTTCGGGTTATTATACATTGGATGGTGACGATTGCCATATTGTTGGCAATACGGCTACTTTAAATCAGGTAGGCACAACAAATATAATAACAGCCGAAGTATGCCCTACAGTACAAATTGCTTGTTTTAACCCTGCAATGGTTACATATCCTGATAACGAAAGTGTAACTTCACTCGGATTGCCATCTACGGTTAGCAATCAAATTATTTATATTGAAGGAACCTTTACTGTGAATCAAACATTCGAATTTTCTGACTGCCAAATATATATTGCTGCCGGTGGGCAAATAATAGTTGACCCTAATTATACGTTTACTCTCGACAACACAATAATTGAAGGTTGCGGTTATATGTGGCAAGGCATAAAATTACAAAATGGTGCCAATGCCGAAATTATAAATGATAGTTGGATACGCGATGCCGACATAGGATTGAACATAATAAATAACAGCAAAGTAAAAATATTGCAATCTATGTTTACCGATTGTGTGCGTGGTGTGTATAGCGAGCCAACAGGCGGCTGTGCTGATATTAGCACCACTTGGATATACATTGACGAAAGCGTATTTGATATGGTACGCCCTGCATTTTTGTGGAGCTACACCAACCAACCTGCACATGGCACAAAACCAATTGCGGGTGTTGAATTAAACAATGTGTTAGAACAAATTATTCGGATTGGAAAGTTACCGGGCTATGCCCCCAATCAATTTAAAAATATGAATGCAGGGATTGTAATACACAACAGCACTTTGGAAATACACAACACCACCTTTCGCGATATACAGCCCGATAATTTTTACACAGAGGCATGGAAAGGTAGCGCAGCAGCAAGCACAGGAGGAGGACTTGGAAATAATTGCACATCAAATAATATTATTGTAAAAACTATTTTAGGTATTGATAATATTAATAATTGCTACCGTGGCATTTATACCGACTTCTCGGGCTTAGGTGCATCGGCTGTAAAAATATTGAATGCTCATACAGGAATTTTTAGTACGAGGTGTCCTTTTTTGCAGACAGTGAGAGTTACAGGCTGCACAATAACTGCCTCACATTTTGGAATAGATTGGTATAATAATGCGGGTGCTAAAAGTATGTATGCCGATGGCAACTCCATAAAAATTGAAAACAACAAACTTGGAGTAGCAATTAGCTTAGAAGAATTATCGAACACTGCGATTGCAAATTATCAAATAGTAAACAACATTGATATACGCGTGGTGTCCGCTGCAAATGGAATTAGGATGCGCAACATTGGCAATGCAACTATTTCATACAATAAAATATATCAAAGTGTTAATGTAAATTATCCAACTACTTATGGTGTGGCTATGGAGTTTTGCAAAAAGAATAATTTATCGTGCAACGAGGTGTATTGCTACAATGCAAGCTATACCAATAGTTATGGCATGAATATTATGGAAAGCGGCTCAAATATTTATGAGTGCAACCTCACACAAGGCAATGGAACAGGCGTATTTTTTGGTGGCAACCAATGCAACTCTACCGACTTTAGAGGCAACATTATGAAAGATAATTTACTCGGCCTCGAACTTAATAGCCAAGCAGTAACAAGCACGCAAGTACGCAAAGGTAATTTGTGGATTAACTATGGTGGCGTTTTTGGTGCGATTAATTCTAATCCTCTCTATATATTTTCGCAATTTCAAGTTAATGCTATGTTTGGTACAGCTTTGTATCCATTAGTATCACCGCCACTTTGGTTTGCGCAAGTTGCAGGGACTAACTTTTCTTGTTCCACTGCATTAAGCTGTATTGGACAAGCGGCACCCGATGTTGATGTTTCGTATTTAAAAACTGTAATACATGATAGTATTAATGTGCCTGTATATCAAAATGAAACAGAAGCAAGTGCAAAAATAAATACCATTGAAACATTGGTAGAAAACCCTGCATTACGTGCTGCCGATACCACATTAAATAATTTTTACAATAATAATATTAATGAAACTGCGGGTAAAATTGCAAGTGTAAAAAGGCTAAAATCTTTAAGTAATATTTCAACTTACAATAATAGCTTGCTGTTATTAGATAGCCTTACCAAAACCAAAACCGATAGTTTGTATTTGATAGATAGTTTGAATACTATAAATCCATCTAATACATTTAATTTACTTTTGGATGAAATCAAATTACGATTGAGTGTTTTATTGCAAACACAAAACCAAATAATGATGCTGGTAAAAAACGCAAACGACAGTTTGCTTGATGAAGCCAATACTTTAAACATTACAATTGCGCCAAATGAAATTCCCGAAATAAATCAAAGATTTATTAATGATGTTGAATTAAATTATCGCGATGTTGGTAAAGATTACATTAAAAATAATTTTAATGATTTATTAGCTTTAGCGCAACAATGCCCATATTCTGGCGGTGAGGCAGTAATAAGAGCAAGAATCTTTTTAAGACAAATTACAGATACAATAGAATACGAAGACCAAGCCGTTTGTTTGCAAAATGGAATTTTTAGGCAAAGTAATTTATCGAATGAAAAGGTTGAAGCTGCAAACAAATTAATTTTAATCCCAAATCCTGCAAATGAATATATAGCTTTAAGAGGTTTAGATAGATTGATAGATTGTTATTCAATTAAACTTTTATGATTCTTATATGCAAAATATAAAAAAATATTAAATTTAATTTTAGAGATGGACAATATATAATTAGCATACAAAATTTGCCATCGGGAGTTTATTTCATAAAGGCTAATTGTAATACAGATATTTCATTTTTAAAATGCACAGTAATACATTAAAGGGATGAAAAAGCTGTATATTTTGAGTTATGTATTTAATCTCCTCTCTATTAATATAATTGGGCAAGGATTAAATCATAATTGGTTTATTGGATATAACACAATACCCGACCAATATACCGTTTCTGGAAAAGGAAAAATTGAAATTGGTTCTAATTCAATTGCAGTGCTGCCTCAAAGCAGGTATATGCCAATGAATAACACACAAGCAAATATTTCAGATTCAAATGGTACCATTTTGATATATACAAATGGATGTTGGATAGCAAATACTTTAGGAGACACGGTTATAAATGGAAATGAATTAAATCCTGGAACATTAACTGATGATTGGTGTATTCCATCAATTGGCTTGCCAATCCCGCAAGCAGCTATCCTAATTGATTATCCTCAAAAGAACAATCAATACATTTTATTCCACTTAACTGGTAACTATTCAAATGCTCAATTTCCAACCGAACTTTACTACTCATTAATTGATGTTTCAAATGATTCTGTAACATTAAAAAACCAAATTATTATTAATGATAAAATTGGATATGTCTTATCAGCATGCAAGCATGCAAATGGTCGAGACTGGTGGATAACGGCATTTAAAGATAGCAGTGATTATGTTTATTCTATTGAAGTAACTGCGCAAGGAATTAGCACACCTGTTTTACAAAAATTGAACACACCAAATCACAATGCATTTATTAATCAACCAACTTTTTCTCGTGATGGTAAACAATTTGCATTCCATTATTATTACGGAACGATACCAAATAATATTTATGATGAGGTAAGGTTATTTGATTTTGATAGGTGTACAGGGCAGTTTTCAAATTATCGCAGTATTACGATTGGACCAAGTAATGGTGGATTGGGATTGGCTTTTTCTCCAAATAGCAAGCAATTATATTTTTGCACTTTTGATACTGTTTATCAGTTGCAAACAGATTCAACAAATCTCCTTACTTCTTTACAGGTGGTTGCAATAAATGATGGTTTTTATTCGCCAATCCCGCCCTATCAAACAAACTTTTGGGATATGTATCTTGGTGCAAATGGTAAAATATATATATCATCAGGTAGTAGTGTTATTTCTATGCATTATATTGATAGCCCAGATGTATTTGGCATTGGATGTAATGTGCAATTGCATTCTTTACCTTTGCCATGTTGGACAATCAGAGCAAATGTGAATCACCCAAACTACTACCTCGGTTGCGATACAACACTTGGTTGTGGCTGTGCTACAAGTTATAATGATGTGGCAATCGATAATTATACATTAAGAATATTTCCAAATCCCAGCAATGGAAATTTCAATATTGGTTATAAATCAATTTCAAAAAGTTCTCTGTTGTCTGTAATTAATACAAATGGTGTGGTTGTGTTTTCAAAATACTTACCCCCGTGGAGCAATGAGCAAAGTATAAATATAAGTAACAGTGCAGATGGGATATATTTTGTAAAAGTTGAAAGTGGTGGAAAGTATATTGCGGGTAAAATTGTAATACAGAAATGAAAATAAAAATCATACTAATCATTTAATCAAATAAATCATGGTTCAGACAATTGCCCAGCAATGCCCACTTGCAGGTGGCCCTACCGTTTACACCGCACGCATTTTTCTGTCTATGATAAATGATAGCATCGAATATTTTGATGCTGCTGTTTGCTTGCAAATGGGTATCTTCAGGATAGGGAAATACAACGAGTTGTTACGTACAGGAATTTCAATTGTGCCAAATCCAGCTAAAAATTTAGTCACTATTAGAGCATTGAACAGCGTAAGTGGGTTGTGTAAAATAAGCATTATTGATGCATTAGGAAAGCTACAATTAAAAAGGAGGATTGATTGCAATCAGAAGGTAATTAGAATTGATACAAAACAACTTTCAACAGGTGTTTACACAGTAGCTTTTTTAAGCGATGGATATGTTTTAAAAGCAAACAAATTAATTATTAAACGATGAAATATTCAATAGTTATTTGTTGCTTACTACAATGGTGTGCATTCGATTTATGCAATGCGCAAGGCAAAACACACCATTTTTTATTAGGTTATGATGTTGGTTTGTTTGATACAAATGTTGTATCAACTAAAGCTCGCCTTTTAATTGATAGCAATAGTATAATCACAGTACCCGAAAGCCGCAAAATGCCATTTGGCAGCACACAAGCAACCATGAGCGATGAGAATGGTAATTTAATAATTGCCACGAATGGATGTTGGATTGCAGATGCAACAGGTGATACAATGTTGAATGGTGGGGGGTTGAATCCGAGTATTTATATGAAAGATTGGTGCGATAATACAAGTGGATTTCCGGTCTTACACGCCAATGCAATATTACCTTTTCCAGCTGATAATTCTAAATACATTTTATTTCATCACGGTTGGGATGCTGTTACATATTGGTTCAATTCTTATGTTCCATTATTTTTATATAGTTCATTAATTGATATTAGCGCAAATAGCGGGAAAGGTGAGGTTATGACAAATAAGAAAAATATACAAATAATTAATGATACATTAAGTCAAGGAATTGCAGCATGTAAACATGCAAATGGTCGTGATTGGTGGATTGTAGCATTGAAAGATAGCTCAGACCTGATTTATACGATGCTATTAACTCCAAATGGAATTGACACAATATTCACACAACATTTAAATGTACCTTTTGGCTTTGTAAATGTTTGGCAACCACAATTCTCTCCTGATGGCAAAAAATTTTCTTATACTTTTACATTTCCTACACCCATTCCTTGGCCCTGGTTTGCCGATGTTAGAATATTTGATTTCGATAGATGCACAGGCATTTTTAGTAACCCTTTTATAATTGATATTTCTGATACATATCCTGGAATGGGCAGTCAATTTTCCTCAAACTCAAAATACTTATACTGTGCAACGCAGCAGCATTTGCATCAAATAGATGTAGCTACACAAACCAAAACATTGGTAGCCACAAACGATACTTTTTATTCTCCTTACTTTCCATTTCAAACAGATTTTTGGTCTATGTATCGCGCAGCAAATGGGAAGATTTATATTTCATCTGGTAACGGTGTTATTGATATGCATGTAATAAATGAGCCAGATAGCGCAGGGCTTGCATGTGATGTGCAATTGCATAGTTTGCATTTACCTTGTTTTCAATTTCGTGCTAATGTGTACCACCCCAATTATTATTTGGGGTGCGATACTTCTTTGGGTTGTCCGTGCCTCTCCTCAACAAGCCTAACAGAAAACGGCCAACACGATTTTCGTTTTCGTGTTTATCCCAATCCTGTTGTAAATAATTTTGTTAACATAGGGTATATACTACCTCAAAATAAAAATGGCATTTTAAAATTGTATGATGTAAACGGTAAACAACTTTACTCGCAAGGCTTACCGCCTTGGAGTAATGAGCAAAGTATTAAATTGCCTAAACTTGCAAACGGAATTTATAATTTAAGAATAGAAAGTGGAGGGTATTTTATGAGTAGAAATATTGTTGTGATGCGGGAGTAAAATACAAACACAATGCACCTCCAAACCTCCTTTAGGAGGCTTAAATACAGGGATTTTGGTTTATAGTTACTTTAGGTTTCTTATTTTAATTTTACATATTTGTAAAAAAAAATTATAGCATGAAATTGAAAAAACTATTAGCCAACCAAAACGAAAAATGAAATGATACGATATAGCCAGCCGAGTATTGGTAAGCCCCTTCAGAGGTTTGGGGTGTATTCTATTGCCCAGCAATGCCCATACAGCGGGGGTAATGCAGTATACATTGCAAGAAATTATATTGCTTTGATGGGTGATACTGTAATATATGACGATGCCAGTATTTGTTTGCAGCAAGGAATATTTAGACAAGGTACTATTAACGAATTGCCAATTGAAGTTTATTTAAAACCAAATCCTGCGGATGAATATGTTGAAATATTTATATCGAACAACAATGGAATAAATTGTTCAATTAAGATTTTGGATGTCTTAGGAAAACTGCATTTAAATAAGCTGATTGATTGCAAACAAAAGGTAATTAGAATTGATACCAAGCAGTTGTCTGCGGGCGTTTATTCTGTTGCATTTATAAGCGATGCATATATTTTAAAAGCAAATAAATTAATTATTGAACGATGAAATATTCAATAGTTATTTATTGCATACTACAGTGGTGTGCAATCGCCTTTTGCAATGCACAAGGCAAAACGCACCATTTTCTATTGGGATACAGTTTATTGTTGGGTGACACGAATGTAACTTCCACCAAAGCTCGTTTTTTAATTGATAGCAATAGTATAATCACAGTACCTGAAAGCCGCAAAATGCCATTTGATGGAGAACAAGCGACCATGAGTGACGAAAATGGCAATTTAATAATTGCTACCAATGGATGTTGGATTGCTGATTCAACAGGTGATTTAATGCTAAATGGTGATGGATTGAATCCAAGTAATATTACTTCACAATGGTGCGATAACACAAGTGGATTACCCTTAATACATGGTAGCTGCATTTTGCCAATGCCCGATAGTGCAAATAAATATTATTTATTTCATCAAACGTTTGATACACTTGTAAATTCTACATATTATGTAAGTGTGTTTTTTTATTACACAATAATGGATTTAACGTTAAACAATGGCAAAGGTGCTGTGATACCAAATGAAAAAAACAAAGTGATAATAACAGATTCATTAAGTGGAGGAATTGCAGCGTGTAAACATGCAAATGGCAGAGATTGGTGGGTTATTGTATTAAAAGATAGCACAGACATTATTTATAATATACTATTAACGCCAAATGGGATTGACACAATTTTCTCACAACATTTGGGTGTGCCACCTGGATATGTAAATATTTGGCAGCCTCAATTTTCACCAGATGGAAAAAAATTTGCCTATGCGTTCACATACCCAATTCCAAATCCTTGGCCATGGTATGCTGATGTACGGCTATTAGATTTTGACCGGTGTACAGGAATGTTCAGCAATCCTTATGTAATAGATAATACTGATACATATCCCGGAGGTGGTATACAATTTTCCTCAAACTCAAAATACTTATACTGTGCAACGCAGCAGCATTTGCATCAAATAGATGTAGCTACACAAACCAAAACATTGGTAGCTACAAACGATACTTTTTATTCTCCATACTTTCCATTTCAAACGGATTTTTGGGCTATGTATCGTGCAGCAAACGGCAAGATTTATATTTCATCTGGCAGTAGCGTAATTGATATGCATGTAATAAATGAGCTTGATAGTGCAGGGCTTGCATGCGATGTGCAATTGCATAGTTTGCACTTACCATGCTTTCAATTTCGTGCAAATGTTTACCACCCAAATTATTATTTGGGGTGCGATACTTCTTTGGGTTGCCCTTGCCTCTCCTCAACAAGCCTAACAGAAAACGGCCAACACGATTTTCGTTTTCGTGTGTATCCCAATCCTGTAGTAAATAATTTTGTTAACATAGGGTATATACTACCTCAAAATAAAAGTGGCATTTTAAAATTGTATGATGTAAACGGCAAACAACTTTACACGCAAGGCTTGCCGCCTTGGAGCAATGAGCAAAGTATTAAATTGCCTAAACTTACAAATGGAATTTATAATTTAAGAATAGAAAGTGGTGGGTATTTTATGAGTAGAAATTTGGTGGTGATGGGGGAGAAATAGGCAAGCGAGGCTTACGCAGCAAAAACCCCTAAATCCCCACTTGGGGACTTTCCTCTCACGGGGCATAATTGCGTATTGAATAAAACCTGGTTTTCAGAATATTTTACTGCTTAAAATTATAATTTTGTTAGCACCAAAATCAGCCATGTGAACTACTGTAAGTCCCAAATGGGGATTTAGGGTTATGAGTCGAAAAACGGTATTTATAATTTAAGAATAGAAAGTGGGGGTATTTTATGAGTAGGAATATTGTAGTGATGCATGAGGAATAATCGTGCGAGGCATTCGCAGCAAAAACCCCTAAATCCCCACTTGGGGTCTTGCCACACACAGGCTTTAAAACCTTTAATGAAAACTATTTTCCAAGTTGAATTGGACTGTTTTGGCCAACAATAATCGATATTATTCAATCAACAACCAGTAATCACCTCTTTTTCAAAAACCACTTGCAAACCCATCCACTTATTCCCATCTTTGAAAACATAAACCTAATGAAAAATATTTTGTTCATTTGTGTAAACCAAAATAATTATGTCGAAAAATCTTAGTGAATTATCAGGTAGAAAGGGCTTGACGAAAAATCTTTTCGAAGACTCGGAAAAGCAGCCGCACCAACAGGAACGCCATCGACCGATAAGCATAGAAAATATACGTAATGAGTTTTTAGTTGGTAAATCAACGGTATATGGAACAACTTCGTTTTACGATTTTTTGCGTCCCGAAAATCAAGGTAAAAAAGTATATGTATGCAATGGCGTGCTTGTATGACTGCTGGTACACAGACGAAGTGACAAATTGCAACCACATTTCAAAGCCAAAGAAATTGGCGAAATGTGCTGCCTTGGCCGTTGCCATGAAAATAGCGCTTTCTTTTGATGGCGGAATAATTATTCTGGAAAGATTTTGAAAACCTTGAAAAAATAAAGAAAAAGGCAAGCCCTGCCGAAAATTATTTTGTTGCATGTCGCGGCACAGCAATACTCTACTACCGCTTATGGACCAGTTGAAAGTTATTTTAATATTTCTGGAATGCTTTAAAAAGAGTCAAGATGCAGTATTAAATGAAATTAAAGCATATCGGAATCCGCGGTAGAGGTGGTGCAGGTTTTCTATGGCTTTTAAATTAGAGTCATGTAAAAATGTGAACGACCCTGTAAAGTTTATTGTGTGTAATGCCGATGAAGGCGATCCTGGTGCTTATTCCGATAAATATATTATGGAGCAAAGACCTTTATCTTTGTTATTAGGTATGATGATAGCAGGCTTTGTGGTAGGCGCCACAAGAGGTGTAGTTTACATTCGAGGTGAATATCCTGAATCTATTAAAATTATTGAAGAGTGCATAAGCCATTTAAAAATCAACTATTTAGGCGAAAATATTTTTAATTCGGGTTTTAATTTCGAGTTCAAAGTTATTCATGCGCAAGGTGCTTACATCTGTGGCGAAGAAACTGCTTTGCTTTCTTCTATAGAAGGCCAACGCCCCGAAGTGCGCGTGCGTCCGCCTTATCCAACACAACAAGGTTTGTTTAATAAACCCACAGTGGTGAACAATGTTGAGACTTTAGCTAACTTGCCTTTTATTATGCAAAATGGAGGAAAAGCTTATGCTGCCATAGGAACACAAAAATCATCAGGAACAAAATTGGTTTCGTTAGATTCATTTTTTAATCGACCAGGTATTTACGAAGTAGATAAGGGAACACCTTTATCGGTAGTCATATACGAACTTGGACAAGGATTTACGCGAAGCTATTAAAGCAATGCACATTGGGGGCCCATTAGGTGGATTGGTGCCCGTAGTATAGATTAAATGATTTAAGTCGATTTTGATTCATTTGCAGCCAATGGATTTTTATTAGGTCATGCTTCATTTGTTTGCATTCCAAAAGCATTTCCAATCATTGATTATTTACGGCACTTGTTTCAGTTTACAGCACACGAAAGTTGTGGCAAATGTTTCCCATGCCGCTTGGGCTCCACCAGAGGTGCCGAAATGTTGACTAAAGCGATTGACGAACAATATAAAATAGATAAAAAACTTTTTGCCGATTTGCTACAAACCATGGAAATTGGCTCGCTCTGCGCCTTAGGTGGTGGATTGCCATTGCCTATAAAAAATGCTTTACAGTATTTTAATGATGAACTAACACCTTATTTTAAGTAAAAATAAATTTCTTTCACACTATACAATGGAAAAATAAACCATTAAACGGAACGAATAAAAAATTCGCAGTAAGCGATGGCGATACAATCTTGAAATTTGTACGCAGGATCATCTTTTATAAGGCGAAATTTTGGTAAAAAAGCTGTGCCCACTTTGTGCGATGCACCAAATTTAGATCCATTTGGTTCATGTCGTGTGTGCAGTGTTGATGTAGCTTTGGTGCAGGTGGCAATGCCAAAGCGCAAGCATCTTGCCACACCAGTGATGGCAAACTCCTATATTTATCCCGATTCAGAACGCATTCAAGATCTCAGAAAAAACATTATTGAGTTGGTGTTAACTGATCATCCATTAGATTGTTTAACTTGTGAAGTCAACAACAATTGCGAATTGCAAGAAGTAGCAGCGCGTGTTGGAATCAGAGATGTGCGTTATCCAGAAGGAAAGAATCATTTAGATAGAGAAAAAGATTTGTCGCATGCATACATGACTACCGATTTTTCGAAGTGCATCAATTGTTTCCGTTGTGTGCGTGCTTGCGATGAAGTGCAAGGCGAGTTTGTGTTGAACATGTCTGGTCGTGGTTTTGATAGTCATATTGTAAAAGTTATAATAACAATTTTTAAGGAAAGGATTGTGTAAGTTGTGGTGCATGTGCACAAGCTTGCCCTACATCGGCCATCTCCGATATTTTTGAAACAAAATCAATAGTTGCAGATAAAAAACAAGAACCATTTGCACTTATTGTGGTGTAGGTTGTAACCTAGAAGTAGAACAGTTGGACGATAAAATAAAATCGATACAAGCACCTTATGATGCCGAAGTTAATGAAGGACATACTTGCCTTAAAGGACGCTTTGCTTTTCTTTTTACAATCATCCCGAAAGATTAAAAACACCATTGATAAAAAGAAATGGCGAATTTGAACCAGCCACTTGGGATGAAGCCTATAGCTATATTGCCAATAAATTAAATCGCATTAAAAAAGATTTTGGTCCCGATTATATCGCTGGTATTTCCTCTGCCCGTTGCACCAATGAAGAAAATTATCTAATGCAAAAATTTATGCGTGCTGTAATTGGTACAAATAATATTGATAGTTGTGCACGTGTTTGTCATTCGCCAACTGCGCTTGGAATGCAACGTACGTTTGGCACTGGTGCAGCAACTAACTCCATCATCGATTTAAAACATACCGATTGCATCATGGTGATTGGTGCCAATCCAACCGATGCGCATCCTGTTACAGGCGCAAAAATGAAGCAATTTGCATGAAAAAAACCAGGCATTGTAATTGATCCACGCAAAACAGAAATGGCCAATTATGCCAAATATCATTTGCAATTAAAACCAGGAACCAATGTGGCCATGCTTAATATGATGTTGTATTACATCATGCAAGAAGGCATCGAAGATCAACAATTTATTGAAGCAAGAACCGAAGGATATGAAGATTTCAAAAGCATATGTTGACTTTTAACATGGACGAACATGCTGCTATTACTGGTGTTGATAAAGACTTGGTAAAGGCAGCTGCTATTGCCTATGCCTCGGCACCAAATGCCATGTCGTTCCACGGATTAGGAGTAACAGAGCATTCGCAAGGAACTTATACAGTAATGTTGATTGCCGATTTAGCCATGATTACCGGTAACATTGGTAGAAGAGGAGTAGGAGTAAATCCATTACGAGGACAAAATAATGTGCAAGGCGCAGCAGATATGGGCTGCCAACCACATCAAGGTGCAGGTTATTTGATGTAACAAATCCTGAATATCATCACAAGTATGAAAATTTTTATAATGCAAAATTACCATTACATATTGGTTATAAAATTCCTCAAATGTATGATGCTGCCATTGGTGGTAAACTAAAAGCCATGTGGCTGATGGGCGAAGACAATGTGCAAACAGATCCAAATACCACACATGTAAAAAATGCTTTGAGTAAACTAGATTTACTTATAGTGCAAGAAATATTTATGACCGAAACAGCAAAGATGGCCGATGTGGTTTTACCGGCATCATCGTTTCTCGAAAAAAGTGGCACATTTACAAATGGCGAACGCAGAATTCAAAGTGCAAAGCCGTAGTAGAGCCAATTGAAGGCACCAAACCCGATGGGCAAATTGTGGTTGAATTAATGAACCACATGGGTTACCCGCAAGCTGATTATGATCCTAAAACATTGCTGAAGAAATTTCGCAAATAGTACCTTTTTTGCAGGTGTAAAATGGGATGAACTTAGGTGAAAATGGCAAGCAATGGCCTGTGTTACCCGATGGTTCAGATACCGAAATTTTACACCTCGATACATTCAAACGTGGAAAAGGTAAATTTGAAAAAGCAACTTGGAAAGAGTCAAAAGAATTGGCAGATAATAAAAAGATTTTCCTTATATTCTTACCACCAATCGCGAGCTTAGAACATTACAATTGTGGCACCATGACACGCAGAACCGGCAATGCACTAATCTTCAAAGAAGATGTATTAATAATCAATCCTGAAGATGCCGTCAACCATTTGATTGAAATGGTGATATGGTTTGCATTACAAGTCCACGCGGAAAAATTGATGTAAAAGGCGTATTACCGATGAAGTAAACCAGGGATTTTATCATCCACTTTCCATTTTCCAGAAGTAAAATGAATGACATTACATCAAGTATTAGCGATAGTGATGCCATGTGCCCCGAGTATAAAGTAGTGGCAGTTAACATTAGAAAAATCGAAAGGAAAGGAAAGCATAAGGCTAAAGCTGAAGCTGTGTCCTCAATGTAATGATAGAATTTTCGTTTCGAAGAGTGGCTGTTAAAACAAAATTAAATGGTTGACATTACCAACAAAATTATTACCCATCGTACTGCAGTTGCACAGGCAATAGTAAAAGTGAGCTTGCAAACGACTATTGATGCGATAAAAAATAGGACAGTACCAAAAGGCGATGTGATAGAAGCCAGTCGTATTGCGGGCCTGTTTGCAGCAAAAAAAACTGCCGACATGATTCCCGATTGCCATCCTCTGCCAATTGAGTTTGCTGAGGTGAGGCATACTATAGAAGGTTTGCAGATAAACATTGAAGTAGAAATACGAACTATTTATAAAACCGGAGTAGAAGTAGAGGCTATGCATGCAGCATCGGTGGTAGCACTTACAATTTACGATATGCTGAAACCAATAGATAAGGAAATAGAAATTAGTTCTATAAAATTATTAAAAAAGAAAGGTGGCAAATCGCAATATAGTGACATACTGAACCGTACAATAAAAGCTGCGGTAGTTGTTTGCAGCGATAGTATTTCGGCCGGCAAGAAGCAAGATTTTGCCGGCAAGGCCATAATTGCCAAGTTAGAAAAGTATACGGTATCCATTGACGAGTATTCCATCATTGCCGATGAAATGGAATTGATACAAACGAAAACAAAATCGTTGTGTGCTGATAAATATGATTTAATAATTTTTACAGGAGGCACCGGTCTTTCGCCTCGCGATGTTACTCCCGAAGCACTACTTCCTTTGTTCGATAGAAATATTCCCGGCATTGCTGAAGCCGCACGGAGTTACGGAATGCAACATATGCCATATGCTATGCTATCGCGCAGTGTTGCAGGACTTATAGGCAATACCCTTGTGCTTGCATTGCCCGGCAGCACACGAGGAGCACAAGAAAGTATGGACGCATTGTTTCCTTATTTGCTACACATTTTTAAAGTGATGGAGCAGGTACGGCACGATTAGATATAAAACTTCACACAGGTTAAAGCGGTATATTTTCGCAACAAATCACGAATTAAAACAAATTTACGAATTAGAAAAATTCGTAAATTCGTACTAATTCGTAAATTCGTTGATGCCAAATCCAATGTATAATATTATCCCATTTCAAGTTTTTTTTGCAAAGCTTTTTTTCTTTAAAAGCATTCTCCAATTCCAAAGCAAAAGGGAATATAAAAATCGTTGTGATGTGTAGTATATAAAATGGGCGTATAGCTTATGTGGAGAAAAATATTTCCTTTTTTAAAATTTTGATAACGCAATCCAAAGTTGCCATCAATATTTATGAAAGTAGTTTTACGGACAAAATAAATCTGTGGGTCGATACCAATTTCGGCATAAATATTATTGAGACCAAACAAGCACGTTATGCCTGTAAAAATAATAGTGTGGCCGGGAAAATTGACAGCATCGTGGCTGCCCGGAATGCCTCCTATTCCAATATGTGGCGCTACAAAAATATTTTTTCGTATTTTTAAATTGCGCTCATATTGTACTGATAGCAATGCTTGACGACCAGCGTCAAAATAAATAACATTATTGGTTGTAATAAATTCATTTACAATTGGCTTTGGATTGTTTTGCGGAAATATTAGCGTTGCGTATAGGCATATAATAATGATGACAATAATATTTTTACTTGATATATGTTGCAGCATGGCTTGCTAATATTTTTTTATTTGAAATAGTTTTCAAATTTTAGGTTGAATTTATTTTGAAATATAATTCTACTTTTTCAAAGCCATTTTTATTTCAATCAATTCGTTTTTAATATCGGTGAGAAGTTGTGTGTCAGAAATACTTGTGTTGGGTTGTGCTGCAAAAGTGTATTTTTCTTTAATAATTTTTTCGCGTTGGTTTAAGATTTCGGTTTTAAAATTTTCGGAATCTATTATTCCTATCATACTCATGATGTTATTGTCATGATGGCCACCACCACCACCGCCTGCAGTTTCTACTTTAATAAGTGTAAGTCCAAACCATCTTAATATAGGACCACCAATGAAAGAGAGGTCTTGAATGTTTTCGAGTGGAATGGTTTTTTCGATATGGAGAATTAATCCTTTCGAAAATTTTAGATTCTTATTCGATAACTCGCACTTCAAAGTATGAAAAAATTTGTTGCTAAGCCATTGCCCTAAACCGAATACCCAGAAGGGAATAACTATCCATCCTATTACGCTTATGAAAAGGTAAAATAGGACCACGAAAAATATATACGTTTTTACTTTCGTGTTGAATGCGGCACTGTTGAGAATTATTTCTTTGTTGTCTGTCATTGAGCAAAGATAGATGTTTTTTGAATCAACAATAAATCAGTTTTAGGTTGAATGTGAAATGAAATGCGAAGCGTATTTATTGCATTGCGCAAGGCGCAATGCAACGGAGGGCTAACCAGCCCCCGCAATAAAAAATATTTATTTGTGGCGTAAAAAACTGTTGCTATAAATGTATGCGCATGCTTGTTTTTTGCGGATGATTATTTAAAGTTACTTTCGCACAAATAAATTATTGAGTTATGAAATTGTTGCTGAGTTATCTGAACAATTATAAATGGTTGCTGCTGCTGGCGATGGTGCTGGCGGCTATTAACCAATGTTTTTCGATGATGGATCCTTACATTGCCGGTAAGATGATTGATAAATTTGGTGTGCATGCTGCCGAGATTTTTAAAGGTAATAAGGGTGCATGGTTTAATGATATTTTTAAATATGTGTTGGCGCTGATAGGTGTGGCAATGGTGTCGCGTATCGCAAAAAATTTTCAGGATTATTATACCAATGTTGTTATACAAAGTATGGGTGCAAAACTTTATAGCGATGGCATTGCACATTCGCTCGAATTGCCTTACGAGGTGTTTGAAGACCAACGTAGTGGCGAAACGCTGGGCAAGCTACAAAAGGTGCGTGCCGATAGCGAGAAGTTTATAGTGTCGTTTATAAATATTGTTTTTCAAACTTTGGTAGGGCTTGTGTTTGTAGTAGTGTATGCCATAAATTTGAACTGGATGATTGTGCCTGTGTTTTTGTTAACAGCTCCTATACTTGCTATAACAAGTAATTTTTTAAGTAAAGGAATTAAGAAAGTGTCGAAGGAAATACTAGGTGAAACAACTGCACTGGCGGGTTCAACTACCGAGTCGTTGCGTAATATAGAACTGGTAAAAAGCCTTGGTTTGCAGCAACAGGAAATAAATCACCTGAACACTACAACGCAAAAAATATTGAAACTCGAATTGAAGAAAGTGCGATTTATTCGCAGCCTGAATTTTATACAAGGAACTACGGTTAATTTTTTGCGTTCGTGTTTTGTTTTCCTTTTGTACTATTTAATTTTTAAAGGGGAGATACAGATAGGCCAAATGATGACGATGACATTTTATTCGTTTTTTATTTTTGGGCCACTGCAAGAGTTGGGAAATGTGATTGCTATTTATCGTGAGGCCGAAGCATCGTTAAATAATTTTAAAGATATAATGAGCATACCTGTTGAAGCACGTCCGGCAAATCCGAAACCCCTTGGCGATTTGCAATCGATATCGTTTCGCAATGTTACCTTCAAGCATCAAAGTGCTTCTACACCGGCACTTACCAATGTGAGTTTCGATATTAAATTGGGAGAGACCATTGCATTTGTTGGGCCATCGGGCTCGGGCAAAACTACTCTTGTAAAAATGCTCGTGGGATTATATAAACCACGCGAAGGCGAATTGCTTTACAATAATAAACGTGGCGATGAAATTGAACTAACTGAACTGAGAAGTAAAATTGGTTTTGTAACTCAGGATACACAATTGTTTGCCGGTACTATAAAAGAAAATTTGTTGTTTGTAAACCCAACCGCCACCGATGCGGAAGTGCTTGATGCACTTAATAAAGCAGCATGTGGTAATTTACTCAAACGTGCCGACAAAGGCTTGGACACAATGATTGGTGAAGGTGGTGTAAAAGTTTCGGGTGGCGAGAAGCAACGTCTTTCCATTGCACGAGCATTACTACGCAAGCCTACACTTATTATTTTTGATGAAGCTACATCGGCACTCGATAGTATAACCGAAGAAGAAATAACCCACACCATACGCGAAGTATCGACAGGAAAAAAACATATCACCGTTTTAATAGCTCACCGCTTAAGCACAATAATGCATGCCGATACAATTTATGTATTGGAGCGTGGAAAAATAATAGAACAAGGAGCACACAGTGAGTTGCTTGATGAAAAAGGTTTGTACTATGCCATGTGGCGGCAGCAAATAGGGGAGAGGGAATATAGTTTTTAGTTTAAAGTTTAAAGTTTATAGTTTTTAGTCCCGACACTTTGGTCGGGATGCCGACCGTAGTGTCGGCATTCTTAGTTTCGTTTGCAGAGAGGATTGTTTTTAGTTTTTAGTTTAGGAATTCAGTTTTCTATTTTCAGTTCGTCTTTGCGAATTGTCACAGTGAGTATTCCCGAATTGCGAAGCAATCTCTGCTTAGACTTAGTATTCATTTCAGAGTCTCTCATACCTTTGAAAAATAAAAAATAAATGTGGACTCTGAAATTCGTTTTCTTCTTTTTTGTGGTGACTTGTTCTTAGTTACGTCAATGCGAATTTTCACAGTGAGTATTCTCGAACAGCGAAGCAATCACTGCTTAGTTTTTAGTTTTAGAATTTAGTTACAGTTTTGAAGTGCACTTTTTGTTTTCAAGCTTTAAACTTTTTTAAACTGTTTTCGGGGATTGCGTCACTGCTTATTACCCTTACTGTTAGAACTGTTTATTCCTGTCACCATTTTCTATTAACTTGCTAAACAGTTTGTTGATTTTATAAAAAATTATTAACACACTATTTTTTTAATAAAATAACCAGCATATTTGATTTTTCCAAAACCAATTAAATTATTTAAAAAAATGAGAAAAATTCTCTTACTAACAGGAATGGCTTGTGCTATGATGTTAAATCAATCGCAAGCCCAACATTCGCATCGCGGTTGCAGTACAATGGATCATTTGCAAGAGCAAATGATAGCAGATCCTACGCTTCGTGAACGCATGAATGATATTGAGCGCGAAACAGCGCGTTATGTAGAAGCACATGCAAATGAAAAAACAAGCGCAATTACAACCATACCGGTTGTATTTCACGTACTTTATAATACAACAGCCGAAAACATTTCGGATGCACGTATTCTGGAGCAGTTGAATGTAATGAATAAAGATTTTTCGCGTACAAATGCCGATGCAGGAAATACTCCTTCAGCATTTCAAGGCATTTCTTCGGCAACCAATGTTCAATTTTGTTTGGCAAAGCGCGACCCATCAGGTGCTGCCACTACTGGTATCCATCGTGTAAGTACAACCGTTACATCGTTTCCCTCTGGTACTAGTATGAAATTTGCTGCAAGCGGTGGTGCCGATGCATGGGATAGAAATTCATATCTAAATTTTTGGGTTTGTAATCTCGGTAGTGGTCTTCTTGGCTTTGCAACTTTCCCCGGTGGCACTGCAAATATTGATGGTGTAGTTTGCCTTTATTCCTCTGTTGGTGGGCCGGCTGCACCGGGCACGGCTGTACCATATCACCTTGGTCGTACAGCAACACACGAGGTTGGACATTGGTTAAATCTTTATCATATATGGGGTGATGATGGTAGTTCATGCTCAGGAAGTGATCAAGTTGGCGATACTCCGAATCAAGCAGGCTCAAATTTTGGTTGTCCTTCTTACCCTCGCACCGATGCTTGCACAGCAGCATTACCCGGAGTTATGTTTATGAACTACATGGACTACACGGACGATGGATGTATGAATGCATTTAGTGCCGGTCAAAGTGCTCGTATAGATGCCACCATAAATGGAACACGTGCATCATTAAAAACATCGCAAGGTTGTGTTCCTGTATCGAGTGGTTGTGGTGTTCCTACTAACTTAGCGGCATTGAATATTCAACAAACAAGTGCTGCCATCAATTGGTTCCTGGTGTCTGGTGCTACGAGCTATAGAGTGCAATACCGTGTTAATGGTACTACTGTCTGGACTACAAAAACAGCAACAACTTCACCTTATGTTGCATCAGGCTTAGCAGCAGCTACAACTTATCAATATCGTGTACGTGCAGTGTGCGGGAGCACTTTCGGAAATTATGCAGCCACAAAAACGTTTACAACTTTGACAGGTGGCGGAGGTTGCTCAGATATTTATGAGCCTAACGAAACCGGTGCAACATCAAAAACAATTCCTGCAAATACCGACATATTCGCATTGATAGGCACTTCGGGCGATTTAGATTATTATACACTTACCACTGTTGCACCGGCAACAAAGTTGAAATTAACATTGACCAACCTGGTAAAAGATTATAATCTTATTTTGATAAATGGCAGTGCTACAACATTGGGGTCGTCAAAAAATTTAGGTACTGCTGATGAGCAAATTATTTATAATGCAACTGCTGCAGCACCTTACCGAATTAAAGTACTGGGATTAGGTGCAAATGCATGGAGTGCCACGGGTTGTTATAAACTGCGCGTATCTACCAGTGCAACTAATTGGATACGTGAAGATGGAGGCTATGCTACTTTTGACGAAAGTGATTTATCTGTTTCGCCAAATCCTACCAATTCAAATATTGCTTTGATGTTTGAAAGCCAAACCAATGGCAATGCAACTATTGTTGTATACGATGCAATGGGTAAGCTTGCAGGCACATTTACAAATGCTGTGGTGGAAGGTTCCAATATTGTGAATATTAATCTTGTTGATTACAAATCAGGATTATATTTCGTTGAATTGCGCAATGGTGATTCAACAAGCAGAATTAAAGTTGTTAAGCAATAATATTCAAATGAGGAGAGGTTAATTTACCCTCCGGCTGAACTAAAGCCGCAAGGATTAAAAGCGAAAAGTTTTTAATTTTTGCGGCTTTTTTGCGTTATACCGAAACAACTTAGGTTTTGGGAAATTTTTCTTTTGAAGCTGTTCGGCATTACCAGAAGTTAGCAGTTTTTTTTCAAAAACCTGCTAAATTTTGGTATAAAAAGAATACCATATTTTGATTATTTGGAACTGTAGCCTTTGCAAAAACTATGGTATCATTAATTTTTTTTTAAACATAATGTTGCTTTTGCAGAATTATCATTTCATTTGAACAAAATTATAAATATGAATTTTAGTTACGATATCAAAGTTGGTGAAGGTAAGTGTGTAATTAGTTTAATAGAACAATTGGTTGAGCCTCATCAGGGTGATGATTTATTATTGGCCTTAGAATCGCTTATTAATAAAGGCATCAACCAAATCACTTTGGATATTTTGCAGTTAAGCTATTTTAACAATACGGCTATCGAACTTTTTTCCGAGATATTAAATGTTTCGCGCAGGGCCGGTGGCGATTGTTTATTGGTAGGTTTAAATGAAACTCAAAGCAGTGCAGATGTGATACAAAAACTTTCAGCTATTTTTGAGAACAATGTTTCTGTTTAATAAAATATTTTAATAATAATAATTAGTAATAACTAAATGAAAGTAGATGTATTGTTAGGTCTTCAATGGGGCGATGAAGGCAAAGGAAAAGTGATAGATGTATTGGCACCCCAATACGAATCTATTGCACGTTTTCAAGGTGGTCCCAATGCCGGACATACATTGGAGTTTGATGGAATTAAGCATGTGCTGCATATCATACCTTCGGGAATATTTCATCCTGCTATAAAAAATATTATTGGCAATGGGGTAGTAATAGATCCTATTATTCTTGAAAAAGAGATCAACGCATTAATTAAAATGGGAGTTGAAGTGTACAGCAATTTGTATGTATCACAAAAAGCACATTTAATATTGCCTTCGCATCGGTTGTTAGATAAGGCATCGGAACTTGCTAAGGGGAAAGAAAAAATTGGCAGTACTCTTAAAGGTATAGGCCCGGCTTACATGGATAAAACAGGGCGTAACGGTTTACGTGTTGGCGACTGTGCCTTGGCTTCGTTCGAACAACGATATCGTTCGTTGCTGAATAAGCACATCGAGCTGTTGAAGTTGTATGATTATGATTACACTTCTGAACTTGCCGAAATGGAAAAAGCATGGATGGAGAGTTTGCAAATTTTCAAAAAAATGAAAGTGATTGATACTGCATATTTTGTAAATGATTTATTACAACAAAACAAAGCTGTACTTGCCGAAGGTGCACAAGGGTCGTTGCTCGACATAGATTTTGGTAGTTACCCTTTTGTAACATCAAGTAATACCATCACTGCCGGAGCATGCACGGGACTTGGCATTGCACCGGGACGCATCAATAAAGTGATTGGCATTTTCAAAGCTTATTGTACCCGTGTGGGAAGCGGCCCGTTTCCCACCGAACTGGAAAACGAAACCGGAGAATTGATTCGCAAAACAGGAAACGAATTTGGGGCTACTACCGGTCGTGCCCGCAGATGTGGCTGGCTCGATTTGCCTGCACTTAAATATGCCTGTATGATAAATGGTGTGACAGATTTGGTGATGACAAAATCGGATGTGCTTGCCATGTTCGATAAAATTCCTGTTTGTATTTCTTATAATATTAATGGTGTTGATACTGTTGAACTGCCTTATGACATAAGTGTTCCAATAACTCCTGTATATCAGGAACTTGAAGGATGGAGTGCTGACCTAACAGGTATCACTACCCAAAAAGACATGCCCGCACAATTAGTATCTTATGTAAAGTTTGTTGAAAATTATCTCGGTCTACCTGTAACTTACGTAAGTGTTGGCCCCGATAGAAAACAGATGATACAGTGCAGCTAAGCGTGATTGGTACATGAAGCCTTTTTTATTAAGCACAATATTTGGTTTCAATAATCGTCAGCAAATAAAAAAAATGAAAACACAAAAATTATTTTTAGCCGTATTTACCATTGCCTTACTTTTTACAAGTTGCGATAAAAACACCGTTGATCCCAATGTGGATGATCGAGATCAATATATAGGCAGTTGGACATGTTTCGAAAAAGGCACCTTTAGTGGACAAAGTACTTATGTAGTAAATATTTCGAAAGTGGGAGATTTGGATTCCATCTCTATCAGAAATTTTTATCAACTTTCAAATGCCTTTTCTGCAATTGCACTTGTATCATCAAATAGTGTTACCATTCCACAACAAACTATTTCGGGTATTAAAGTAAATGGATTTGGAATTTTTTCTTCAAACAAAATAAACCTCACTTATTATTGCATTGATGGCAGCGATAAAGATACCGTGCAAGCTGTATTGTCGAAATAATTTTTTCGCTATCACAATTAGCAAACAATTTTTCTCTTGAATATTTTAGTTGCAGCACATTTTAAAATTCACTTTGCCGAAGATTCTTTTTTTTAGGTTAGTCAATAATTTATTGCCGCACTATCATCACTTTTTTAAATGCGCTATTATCAATAGATTGTAAAACAAGCGTATAAACACCTTGATCGATATTGCTCACATCTATAGATAAAGTATTGTCTCCATTTATCACTTCAATCCTGTCTTCATCATAAACCTTGTTACCAAGCATATCATAAATTGTAAGCTTTAGCATCTCATCTTTATCATTTATAACATTCAGGTTCAAAATATTTGATGCGGGATTGGGCTGTGCTTCTGCAATAAAAGGGTAGAGGTCACCTGTTTTTATTCCATAGCAAATTGTGGAAAGTGCTTTTATGGTATTGGAGGTTTTGGTGCGACCAAGGCTACTGGTTAGCATCACCCGGTATCGTCCATTTTGTTTTACAAAGTAATTTGCTTCGGTAGCGCCCTCAATCAATGTTGAATAATTAAACCACTGGTACGTATATCCATCCTTGTATAATGCAGCAATCAGCATACTATCGCCTTCACATAAAATATTTATGCCGGCATAGCTTATTTGTGCTTTGGGTTCGAGCGAGGCATTAAAATATTTTGTCCATTGCCAACAACCGTTGGTATCTGTTATAATTACCTTGTAAGCACCACCAGTATTTACCGTTAATTCTTTTTGTGTTTGTCCTGCAATAGCATTTAAGGCTTTGTACCATTGGTAACTATAATTTGTGGGGTTATTGGTTGTCAGTACTGCATTTCCTCCGGTACAAAATTGTCCGCTGGCAGGGTTCGAATAAATATTTGTATCAATGCTGTTAAAATTTGTTACAACAGTTTGCAGCGATGTATCTATACAGCCATTTGCACCGGTTGCAATGCAAGAATAATTTCCCGGTAAATAAATAATGGCACTATCGCTTGTATAAGACTGTAATAGCTGATTGTTCAACAACCATGCATATGCCACTGCGCTTGAGGCAGATGCTCTTAATGTTGTTGGAGTGCCGTTTCTGCATACTTGCGGATTCGTTCCATTGAGTATAGATGGTAAGGGTGAATCTACGTATACAGCATTGGTTAGCGCGACAGAATCGGTACCATTGTAATTTGATATTTTCAGTTTTACATTATGCCATCCTGCATCGTTGTATTGTATCAATGGGTTTGCAGCATTAGAAGTTGCAGGAGTGCCGCCATCAAATGTCCAGGTATATTGCAAACTCTTGCCGGTACATTGATTGGTAAATTGAATGGTTTGTCCATTGCAAACTGTATCGTTGTTAAAAGTAAATGCTGCAATGGGCGTATCGCAATCGGGCAGGAGGTATCGGGTATTAGTAGCCGATAATCCTAATGGATTGGTGACAACTAACGAAACTTTATAGTAATAGTTTTCGCCACACCCTATGGGGCCTACAATAGCATAGGTAACTCTGTCAGTATCTGCTGGTTCGGGATGGTTGTGGTTGTTGTGATACAGGCTTACATACCATTCGTATTTTAACAAACTATCTGCGTATATAGTGTCAGTTACATTGGCCGCAAGATTAATCAGTGTAGTGTTGTCAGTAGCATAAAGGCTACTATCGGCAATACTTGTAATGTCAACAACAGGAGGAAAGCAATTGATGTAAATGGGAATAATAGCCGTATCATTAAGGCCTGCGCTATCGGTTACAATAAGTTTGACGTTATATTTTTTCGGGATTGCAGAGGTATCATTAAAAGTATGTTGAGGATTTATAAGTGAGGAAGTGTCACCATCGTCAAATATCCATTTGTAAGAGATTGGATTGTTATCGGGATCGAAAGTACCCACTGATGTGAAATCTACTGTTAATGGACTTGCACCAAATTTAATGTCTGAACCGGCAATAGCCTGAGGAGGATTGTTAACATTAAGCGTATAGTAAATCCTTCTTATTTGTGAACCGTAGTTGATGTAAAATAATCCTCCTAATTTTGGATTTGTGGTAATGCTTAGAACACTATAAGTAGAAGTAGCAAAAGGGTTTACCGATAATAGTTTCATGTCGTTATCGAAGGTGTAGTACTTTATCCATTTCATATCGAAATCGCATTGAAACAACGCATTTTGATATTGCAAAGGAAAGTCAATTTTATCGTAAAAAACACTTCCTGAATTACACTCGCCACTGAATGGCAATCCTGTCACATTGCAATTAACTGCACCTACATTTAAGGTGATAGCATTGTAGCCATTGTAGGATGGTACTCGTGTAGAAACTGTTGAATGGTTATAATCCATCACCGGGCGGCTGTGTAAAAATATAGGTACGTTAGAAGGAATTAGTTGAGTTGTATCGCAAGGGTTTTTCCATTGCACATAGGGGTCTAATGTTGCCTGCTTTAATAGAGTCTTAAACATAAATAGCGAATCGCAAATTCCCCCGCCAAGTGGATTTATTGCATCGGGATTTTTGTTGTGGCGTTCATATAATTTGTCTGTACCGAAAGCCCTTCATACAATGGCCAACCAAAATTTTCACCACCATTTTCACATACACTTATTTCTTCTTTTTTATTGTATCCAACCTCGTTAATAATAATCACACCGGGGTCGGCAGCAGTAGTGTCTGCGCTTCCGGTGCCGGGTTTTAAAAAACAACGGAATGGATTGCGCAGACCTAATGCCCAAACGCGAGAAGCACAGGATGATGGATTTCCACTATCGTAAAATGGATTTCCGGCAATGCCATTTCCCGTCAAAGGATCGATGCGCAATATTTTGCCGCTGTAAGAATTAACCAACTGTGAACGAAATGAACCCACATTATGCGAAACTGGTAATATAGAATCAGCTATGGCTTGTGCCCAATACGTTCCATTGTATGAACCGGTATCGGCTGCACCTCCAGCCGAAATTGATAAATCGCCCACTGCAATAATTAACGATTTATCGGCACCAAAAAACAAACATCCTCCATCGTGAAAACCAGTGGTTACCGGTATACCTGTTTGCTTTGTTGCCCCTATTAAAACGGTTCGGCTATTTGAAACCAATGTTGTAAAATTTGTTGCCGAATCGGCCTGATACCGCACCACACGATTGATAGTTGCATTGTTGTAGAGGTTAGTTGTAGCGCTATAATTTCCGGTGCCATAATACAAAAGATAATGCCTGTCGACAGTATAGTATACATAAAAATATCCATTGACATAAAAGTCGGGATGGAGTGCAAAACCCACCATTCCATGCTCGTTCCAGTTGCCAACTTCTTCGGCAATATTGAGTAATGGCTGAGGCAATTTAGTGCCATTGTTATCAATTATCCAAACTTTACCGGCCTTTTCCCAGGCATAGCCACGTCCTGTGGTATCAAACGCAAAGCCGGTTACATTAGTAAATCCACTCGAAAATGTAATGTCTGCAAAACCTGACGGAACGGTGGTTTGGCTAAATGAAAAAATAGTGCAAACAAAGTATAATATACAAAATAGAAAAGTAACCTTCATCGAAATATTTAATACAATTAAGCTACAAAGGTAATGATACTTCAGTAGAATATTATTATGATTCAATTTTTGCAGAAAAGAATCAACAGTTTTTTTCTGGCAACTGAAAAGCAATCCATTTTAATAAATGCTGATATCAGCAGGATTATTTATCAGTTTTAAGTAAACAGAAATCATATCAAACCACGCGCCTTAAATTCGAGGTATTTGTTTACCGTATTTGCTGTGAGTTGCTCGGGTGCTGTAAGTATGCTGGCAATACCAAGGTTGTGCAATTCTTTTACAATTTGTTTTTTTTCGAAGCGGAATTTTTCGGCAATGGTTTGCTCGTATACTTCCTGAATGTTGGTTGCAGTTTTTTGTGCAAGTTCTTTAAGTTCGTTGTTTTCGAAAAACACAACAAGCAATAAATGGTGGGCACTCATTTTTCGCAAATAGCGCAAATTGCGTTTCAGTCCGCGCAAGGTTTCGTAATTAGTAAACAAAATAATGAGGCTGCGTTGTGTAATATTTTCGCGCACAGTATAGTACAATGCTTCGATATCCGATTCTAAATAATTGGTTTTTTGGGCATACAACAATTCATTTATTTTTTGCAATTGAAATTGTTTACGATCGGCAATCAACACATTATTTACTTTATTGCTGAAGGTAATTATGCCGGCTTTATCACTTTTGTTCAATGCTATATTGCTCAGCACAAGTGAACTATTGATGGCGTAGTCGAGCAGGGTCATATTATGGAAAGGCATCTTCATCACACGTCCTTTATCAATAAGGCAATATACATTTTGGGCACGTTCATCCTGAAAACTATTTACCATCCACTGCCCTTTGCGTGCTGTCGCTTTCCAGTTAAGTGTACGGTAATCGTCACCGGCCACATACTCACGTATCTGCTCAAACTCCATGCTGTGGCCTATTCTGCGTATTTTTTTTACACCCAGCATTGTTAACCTGTTGCTTGCTGCCAGCAATTCGAAGTGGCGCATTTGGATATACGATGGATAAACAGGCACCAACTTATCGTTAGCAAATGCGTACTTACGTTTTACTAATTTTAATACGGATGATACAAAAACATTGACAGCACCAAACGAATATTCGCCACGCTTTACCGGTCGCAATTGATACTTCAATATTTTGGTTTGTGAAGAAGGAATTGCAACACTAAACAACACATCGCGTTTTTGAAACTGATGTGGTATTTCATCTATCACTTCACAAAAAATATCGAAGCCATAAAAATTTTCGAGATAAAGATCAATATCATTTTCATCACCATTCGATAATCGTTCGGCCATTATTCTTCGGCCCTGCATCATATTTGGTTTAGCAAACAGCATGGCATATTCAATGATAAGAAGTGAAATTAAAACAAAAAATAAAACCACACCGGCATTAAAAAGCCACGGCAAAAAAAACGACACAGTGAATAGTGCTGCTAAAATGCCCAAAGCAATAAACAACCTTTCGGTGAGGAATAAATATTTTATTCGAAACATTTATTTTTTGTGTGTATTAAAATTGTCCTTGGTTTTGTCCTTGGTTGGCGTCCCCGCCAACCAAATAAAAATATAATCCCGAAACTGTCCTTGGTTGGCGTCCCCGCCAACCAAATAATCATGTGCTAATATGTTGTCCTTTTGTCCTTGGTTTGCGTCCCCGCCAACCATAAAAATATAATCCCGAAACTGTCCTTGGTTGGCGTCCCCGCCAACCAAATAATCGTGTGCTAATATTCTATCCTGTTGTCCATCGTTGTTGTCCCCGCAAACCAAAAATCTAAAACCACGAAATTTTATTTTCTTCAAAGTATCCAGGTATTTTACTTCCACCTAAAATTATCGGGGAACATCTATTTTTTGAATTAGTTGTGCTATCACATCATCGTTGCTTGCGCCTTCCATTTCGCGCTCGGGTGTGAGTATAATGCGATGACGCAATACGTGTGGCACAA
This sequence comes from Bacteroidota bacterium, assembly GCA_016717325.1. GTDB lineage: Bacteria > Bacteroidota > Bacteroidia > AKYH767-A > OLB10 > JADKFV01. Next base: position 163,589 of record JADKFV010000008.1, read on the forward strand.
TGGCCTGCACATCATCGGGAGTTACAAAATCGCGGCCACTGATTGCTGCAAGTGATTTACTTGCATTAAGCACTGCAACAGAGGCTCGCGGAGAAGCGCCCAGATAAATATATTTTGCCGTACGTGTTTGGGCAATAATGTTTACAATGTATTCTATCAGCTTTGGCTCTACGTGCACGGCATGCATTTTTTCTTTGTAGCTCATCAAATCGCTTGCATTTACAATGGCATTTACCATCGATGCAGGTTTCATAAATGATGTGCGCTGGCGATGCATGTTAAGAATATTTGTTTCTTCTTCAAGTGATGGGTAGTCAACAATAAGTTTAAATAAAAATCTGTCGAGTTGTGCCTCGGGTAAGCGGTATGTTCCTTCTTGTTCGATAGGATTTTGTGTGGCAATTACCATGAATGGTTCTGTCATTCTATGCGTAACGCCATCATAAGTTATTTGTCGTTCTTCCATCACTTCGAAAAGGGCCGATTGTGTTTTTGCCGGAGCACGGTTTATTTCATCTATCAAAACGATGTTTGAAAATACAGGGCCTTTACGGAATTCGAAATTTGATTTTTCGGGGTGATAAACCGAAGTGCCAATCACATCGGATGGCATAAGGTCGGGTGTAAATTGTATACGTCCAAAATCGGTATCGATAGCTTTTGCAAAAGCATTTGCCATAAGCGTTTTGGCTACTCCGGGCACACCTTCGAGCAGCACATGCCCATCGGATAGCAATGCCACTATCATCATTTGTACAATGTTTTGCTGGCCGATAATTACTTTGGATAGTTCGTTGCGCAAGGCGTTTGCGTTGGCTTGCAATCCACTAAAATCGATGCGGCTTTCAAAGTTTACATTACTGTCTTGTGTTGGCTCCATATTTATTTTTGATTTGCTGTTTTTTCGAATTCTTTTATCATATTATTCAGATTCATTAAATGATTTACATCTATTGTTTCGCTATACTTTACAAAATTTATCATTTTGAATAGCTCTTCTACTTTCTGTTTGCTCATGCCACTGCGATTGGCAAGTTCATCAGTTATTTCGTTTGTAAATGTATTTGTATTCACCCGGTATTTGTCACGAATGTTATCGAGAAAATAATCCACTTTTTTTAATGCGATATTATGATGGTCCATATTTCGCATATACAATTGACTGATGCTGCGCGCAAATTCTACTGAAGAATTTACCGGTGGTTTTATGATGGGAATTATGCGTTGCTTCCTTTTGCGCTCGAAAATAATATATGCCAGTAAAGAAAAAATGGTAATATAGTAAGCCCAGGTTAACGGAGGATTGTCGAACATTACCCTAAACATACTTGCTTCACCTGCCCTGCCTTGTTTGTAGTATTCGTCCCAATACACATACTTTAGCGGCATATATGAAAGGCACTTCACCGCATAGTCGCTATATCCTTTTTCCATCAGGTAATAGTTTGTAAATGCCAAAGGAATAGTAGTTACATAATAATAACCTTCGCCAAACTGACAACGTATATATACAGGGTTACCTGCAGAGTCGGTGGCAAGCACTTCGGCACGTGAGTCACTATTCAAATCGAAATACTTATTCGCATCGTAGTATGGAAATTTGTATGGTTTGCTTTTTTTGAAATTGGGCGAAACAAAATTTATTTTTACCGAGTCTTTATAGTCATCGTCATAACCGAATTTAAACCCTAAAATCTGTTGCAGACTTTGCTCGTTTGTTTGTTCTTCAAAATATTCGGCAGCAATAAAAACGTGACATCCATCATTTACCAAATTGTTGAGCGACATCATGTCCAAAGTATCGGGCGCAAAGCTATTGCCAATAAATAAATAATTTACTCCACCTTTTTCTATGTCTATTTTTTCGGCAGTATTATAAACCGGTTCACGCTGTGTGGTAATTTTTTTTCCTTTAAATATATCCTGCAAATAATCGTAAAGAATGTATGTGGCGTAAGGCTTTTTCTGCGTATTGATATACGTGGGTGCCCAGTCGATGGGCTTTTCCTTGGTATATTCCACTAAGGCATAAATGGCCACCATCACCAGTATAATAAAGATATATTTTTTGTTGTGCTTCACAATTTTTAATGGCCTTACACCGAAGTTGAATTTGTTTTTGTTTTAAGGAAATAGATTTTTCGAAACGAATCATTTGTGTTTTTATGGTTTCAAATGTTTCGGCATCAACAGCAAAATCCCCATACCAGATATAATCGAATTCGCGTGCATATACCGAATAGGGTGCACTCAAGTCGGCACTCAATTCATATATATACACAGCATTTGCTTTGTCAATTCGCCATTCAATCTGATTATTATCGTGCAGCGTTTTTAAAATACTCAAGAAACGGTAACGAATAGCAAGGCGATAGTTTTTGGCATCGACAGCATTTTGATATTGCTGCTCAATATTTATTTCGTGAATATTTTCCTCGAGTATGCTATAAGGCAACTGTGTAGCTGAAGTACGCACAAATAATCTTTTGAAATTAAAACCCGACAACCGCATAATGATAAATGCAATCACGGCAAAGCAAATAATGTAGCCCATCCATCGCCACACGGCCGGGTTTATATCGATGTTTAATTTTTTGCGTAAGCTTTCAAAAAAGTCGGATATTTTTTTCATCATCCTATCGAACCACAATTCGAATTTATTTTTGCTCCTGTCAATATCGGGGTGGTAATTAAAATCTTTGTCGTTTTCGAATTTGGCTTTTCTTTCAACGGATGGTGGGCGAAGTTTAACCGTATCGGTATCGATAATTGAATCACCAAAAAGACCATTAGAAAATAGAATAAAAAATACCGACAATAATTTTATGAGTAAACTTTTTTTCTGGAAAATAAATGGCAAAGCGTTTTTTAGCTTACGCAAAATGTCACTCATTTCTTTATTAGAATGAATGCGATGCTGAGCACCTTTGTCATAAAAAAAATTGAAAGTTTCATCAATCGTTACACGCTATTTTAGTATTCACCTTCATCGGGTATTAAGGTTTTGTTGGTGCCAATAGATGCTATGAGTTCGCGCATGCCGGTGCCATCCAATCGCTCGGCAAGGTTGAAATATTGAAAGCCCAAACCAATAAGTGTTATGCTCATAAACATCATTTGCGCTACAATGCTAAAAGTATTGCTCACCATTGTAACGGTGAGTATATCCGCTACATCCCATTTCATAAATGCGCTTGCCATTGTGAGTATCCAAACAGGTATTTGAAAAATGATGCCTATCAAATTTACCACAAGGCCACATACCAGTATAATTCCAAATGTTGACCACCATTTACCTTTTATTAACGCAAAGCAACGCGAAAGCGTTTCGCCAAAAGGTTTTTCTTCCATAACATAAACCACATTGAACAACGAAAAAACAATTCCAAAATAAATACCCGGTACAATAAAAAAGAAACATGATACAATAATCATTAAGAGCAAAAGCATATTCCATCCTATTACAGGTAATAAGCGGGGCTTCACTTCTTTCCAAACATCGTTAGCAGTAATTTCAGCAATGTCCATTTGCTGGTAATAAATTTTTAAATAACAATAACACACCAAAGGCACCAGTGAGTATGCTACCATCATCATAATAAAAATGGCAATGATGGCAAAAGCCAAACCGGAGTTCATAAAAATATCGGCAACGCCTGTGTTTTGCATATAGCGCATTGCAGTTACATTGCGAAAAAAAGTGGCGAAAAAGGTGCTGTAACCAATACCACAAATAATAAGTGGCGGTGCGCATAAATAGAATATAACACCCGATAGCGATTTGAAGTTTTGAGAAATAAATCCAAAAGTGGCATTTAATTTTTCGCCTAAATTTCGCTCTTCGCGTAAATTAATTTTTTCGGTTGGTTGCATCGTTTTGCGATTTATATAATTGAAATGGATATACTACAAAATACCAGCGGATAAAAATAATGGACACAATAATTATTGCAGCGCTTACATGCAACGAAACAGTAGAGTGTCGCGTAACAAAACTTTCTAAAAAACCCGCAATAATAAATAGAGGAATACATCCCGCAACAAGTGTCAATCCGCTTTTGGTGCCGCGTTTAAACGATTCTACACGGCTGTATGTTTTTGGAAATATGATACTGTTGCCCAAACAAAAACCTGCAGCACCGGCTACAATGATAGATGATATTTCGAGTACACCATGTATCCAAACGGTGAGCAACGATACTAGTAAATAATTGTATTTGTAAAAAAAATATTGAAACGCCCCAAGCATAATTCCATTCGAAACAATGAGATAAAATGTGCCCAGCGAAAAAAACAAGCCATACAAAAATGCCAATATCGAAACCTGTATATTATTCATGGTAATACCCAAAAACATAGGAGTGGAACCTTGCGATGAATATACTGCCATAGGGTCGCCCGCTTCAATATTTTCTATGGTCATGTTTACATAGTAATCGCCAAGTATAAGACGAACAAAAGTGTCGTCATATGCAGCCGATAACCATCCGATGCCAGCCGCTATTGTAAAAATTGCAAAAGCGTATATCAGTTTCGCAAAATTTTCGTGAACAGTGAGCGGCACATCATAGCGCCAAAAATCAATAATGCGTTTCCACGATTCGGCACGGTTGCGATATATGGTATGATGAAATGTGCTGGTAAGATTATTTAAATACAGTGCTGTATTGCTCTTGGGATAAAATGTATTGGCATACGATAAATCATCGGTAAGCTCAACATATCGCTCGGCAAGTACATCGGCATCGGTAGTGGCATGCTCCTCGTAGCTCTGCCATTTTTCACGATTTTGTTTTATAAATGCTGCCTCACGCATGTTGTTATTTTCTCTTATTTGTAATGGGGGCTAAACTAATATTTTATTTATTAATGTGAATGATAAGATTTTGACTCGGAATTAACAACGCACATTTTCATTACCATTATGATCAACAAGGATTTTAAATTTTAAAAGGTGCAACGGCATGGTTAAGTTCAGCCATAGAAACTTTTCAGCTTTGGCAGCAGCTCGTGCAAACTTTTTGCAAGTTCTTTAAACTCTTGAAAAGCATACCCTAATTCTGACACTTCGGTCGGGGCAGGCTCCTGCAAGGGGGTTTATTTCAATGAAATTTTCGCAACTATTGAACTTTGAAAAATACAACCCCAACCCCGACACTGCGGTCGGGGCAGGCTCCTAATAGGGGCTTTAATTCAAGGAAGGTTTCGTAACTATTAAACTTTTGAAAAATACACCCCAACCTCGACACTGCGGTCGGGGCAGGCTCCTGCAAGGGGCTTTAATTCAAGGAAATTTTCGTAACTCTTAAACTTTGAAAAATACACCCCAACCCCTACAAGGGGCTTTAATTCAAGGAAATTTTCGTAACTATTAAACTCTTAAACTCTTGAACTTTCACAACTTTCCCAACTTCCCCAACCTTCGCAACCTTCCCCAACCTTCGCAACCTTACAATTAAAAATTATGTTTTCTTTGCTGCCTCTATGTACTTTTATTTTATTGAATGAGCCGAATATCAATTAACACCACACAACATGTTGCCCTGAGTTACGAAGCGGCAAGCGTTGGCGCACGCATTGGAGCCTTTGCCCTCGATGCGCTTTTTTATATTGCATGGACTGTTTTGTATTATATCATCACCGATAAAATGGGCATTACAATGGGCGATGTAGGAACATTTATTTTTTATTTACCCATCATGTTTTACAGCCTTATTTGCGAAGTGGTTTTCGATGGTCAATCGTTTGGTAAAATGATAGCAAAAATAAAAGTGATAAGCACCGAGGGCGTACCTGCTACATTCAATAATTATTTTATGCGTTGGGTTTTTCGCCTCATCGATATTTTGATGACTTCGGGAGGACTTGCAACGCTGGTGATTTTGGCAAATAATAAAGGGCAACGTTTTGGCGATATGGCGGCAAACACAACTGTAATAACATTGCGCAAGCGCGAAAAGCTCAACGAAATAATTGCTCCCAAAGTGCCCGAAGATTATACCGTTACTTTTAACGAAGCCGCCCAACTTACCGATGCCGATATTATCACCATGAAAAAAGTTTTTAACTATGCACTCAAACGAACTAACTATAGCTTGATTGATGAAACGAGTGACAGAGTAAAAACCGTTTTGAAAATAGATAGCACAATGCCCAGCGAAGAATTTTTACGAACCATTGTAAAAGATTATCAATACTTGATGAGCGATTATGAATAAGTTTGAAGTTTAATAGTTCAGAAGTTTATGAGTTCAAGAGTATAATAGTTTAAGGTTGAAATAGGTTGTGTTTTCTGTTTTATAATTTTCGCTGTCAATCTTCTGAGAATAATTTTTCGCCATTCCATTTTTATTTTTTGGATTGATTATTATTATATATTTGCTGGCAATAAAAATCTGCGCAATGAAAACCTTTTTAGTTTTATTATGCACCCTTTCCAATACAAATACAACTTCGATTTTTGAAATGCATTAATTAAATTTGATTAGCACAAACATGAAAAAAATAAAATCAATAATTGGAATATTTGCAGTTGCGCTTTTAATTATTTTCTTACCAAGTGAATTTGTTAAAGCACAAGCCTTGTCTTTACCTTGGGCAGTTTCCGCTGGGGGTAGTAATTTTGATATAGCAAATTCTACAGCAATTGATATAGCAGGGAATGTTTTTGTAACAGGATATTTTGAGAGTTCAACAATATCTTTTGATACCATAACTTTATTCAACACTGGCCTATCTGGCAGCGCTGACTTATACATAGCGAAGTATGATTCAATCGGAAATGTTATATGGGCTAAATCGGTAGGAGGATATGCAAGTGATATTTCAAATTCAGTCACGGTAGATTATATGGGATGTATAGTTATTACAGGCATCTTTGATAGTCCAACAATTACATTTGGTTCAAAAACTTTAAATAATGTTGGTGATAAAGATATTTTTATTGCAAAATATAGCACAGACGGTGTTTTATTGTGGGCAAAATCTGAAGGAGGCAGTTATCAAGATCAAGCGACTTCTGTGATTGCTGATGCAACGGGAAATATAATTGTTGTTGGATATTTTGATAGCCCTGTACTTAATGTGGGAACAACACCTTTAACTAATACTGGCATTCCTGGTTATACGGATTTGTTTATTGCAAAATATGATTCAACAGGATCTGAATTATGGTCGAAATCTGCCGGAGGAATTTATACTGATAAAGCAAATGGAGTTGCAATAGATTTTTATGGTAGCATCATTGTGGCAGGATATTTTGAAAGCCCTTCGATTACTTTCGGTACTTCTATCTTAAATAATAATGGCAATTTTGGCGATGTTTTTTTCGTAAAGTATGATACTGCGGGTGTAATTATATGGGCTAAATCCGAAGGTGGTAATGGACATGACTTAGCCTCGGCTTTAGCAATTGATCCTTTGGGAAACATAATTATTACTGGGCATTTCACCAGCAACGCAATGATTTTTGGTTCGTATACTTTGTACAATTTTGCTGGTAATAATAATAATGTTTGGATTGCTAAATATGATTCGGTTGGAAATGTTTTATGGGCGAAATCTTCAGGTGATTTTGGTTTTGATGAATCATATTCTATTGCTGTTGATTTGCTAGGCAACGTGATTATCGTTGGCGGTTTTAGCAGTACCACAATTCAATTCGGCTCCATTGTATTAACAAATGCAGGTTCATTTGTAAGTGTTGCAAGTAAAGATATTTTTATTGTAAAATTTGACTCAGCTGGCCAGGTATTGTGGGCTAAAGCAATGGGTGGTATTTATTTTGACCAAGCTAATTCTGTAAAAGCAGATAATGCAAGAAATTTAGTTGTTGCTGGTGGGTTTGAAAGTTCTGCCATCACATTTGGTCTTACAACACTTACAAATTCTGGATTTTTGGATATTTATATCACTAAATTAAATGTAGCGGCAGGCATTAATGAAATGGAATTTGAACCAACTTTTTATTTATATCCAAATCCTTGTGTTTTAAATACATCGATTGTATTTCAATCAATTCAAAAGGATGTGGAAATAAAAATAATAGACATGTTTGGGAATATAATCAAAAGTCAAAAATTTACTGGCACCCGATTAACATTGCAAAAGGATGAAATGAAGCCTGGAATTTATGTTGTCCAGGTAACAGATGATAAAGCAAAAATTATAAACAAGAAGATGCTTGTACAATAAGTATTTCCATTAATCAACGAGAGCGTTATCTTCATAAAATAGATTAGGTCATATTTTTGAATTGCAGATTTTAATTTGTTATTATAAATGTTTATTGAAGAAAAAAAATTGATAGTATTCGATTGCTGTAATTCGAAAAAGTTAGAATTGTAATTATTTGAAAATGCAAATGAAAAGGATTATTTTATTTTTTAGAATTTATGAATCGTAAGTTTAAATTTGTTATTATTAAAAAGCGGTTTGCATTGAATACAATACAATTAAAGTTGGCAATTTTTCTGGTGTTTAGCAGTATTATAAATTTAATGCATGGCCAAACATCTTCTTGGCTGTGGGCGAATTCTACTGGTGGTTTAAATGACGATGTTGCACATTCTGTTTCAACCGATTCTTCTGGAAATATATATGCGGTTGGTTCTTTTAATAGTCCAACAATTACTTTTGGTTCAACTACTTTTAATAATTCAGGTGATTGGGATATGTATATTGTTAAATATGACATGGCAGGTTCTATTCTTTGGTCACAATCTGCAGGTGGTAGTGCAACTGATCGTGGTATAGCAGTTACCACAGATCCTTTAGGGAATGTCATAGTTGCAGGTTCTTTTGCAGGCGCTACTATTACATTTGGTTCCACCATACTTATTAATACAAACCCTGGCCATGACGATGTGTTCATAGTTAAGTATAATTCAGTTGGAGGTGTGCTTTGGGCTGTTTCTGGAGGAGGTATGTGGTCTGATGTTCCCAATGCTATTTCGGTTGACTCTTTTAGTAATTTAATCGTTGTTGGAAACGTAAGAGGTGAAACCATTACTTTCGATACAATTACTATTAGTAATCCTGTTAATGCAAACGCAACAGATTTTTTCATCGCAAAATTTAATTCCTCAGGCAATGTACTTTGGGCTAAAACGGCAGGGGGGTCAAATTGGGAATATGCTAATTCTGTTGCAATAGATTTTGCTGGCAATGTTTTGGTTGGAGGCGTTTTTAGTGGATTGTCAATCACTTTCGATTCTATAACTTTAAATTCCTCGTATTCTACTGATAAATTTTTCATCGCAAAATATGATCAAAATGGCAGTATTCTGTGGGCCAAAACTGCCATTGGTAGCATGTATGGTAATGTTTGGGTAACTTCAGTTTGTGCAGATAAATGGAATAACGTAATTGTTACTGGGCATTTTTCAGGTACAAATTTAAAGTTTGATACTACTAACTTGTATAATCCAAATCCAACTAAATATGATATTTTTTTAGTAAAATATAATGACTCAGGCTCATTTTTATGGACAAAATCTGAAGTTGGTTCCGATCAAGATTATGCAGTTTCAGTTATTTCAGATTCAATGGGAAATTTATTTGTTGCTGGCGGATTTCAAAGCCCTAATATTGTCATTGGTTCACACATAATAACAAATGCTTTTCTGGGTAGTTATGATTTTTTTATTGTCAAATATGACTTCTCAGGAAATGCGATATGGGCACAATCAGAAGGAGGTAGTGGTGATGATTTAGTCCGTACATTAACATTAGATCCTTTCGGCAGTATTATAGTTGCAGGCCGGTTTAGTAGCCCAAGCATGCCATTCGGATCAATAATTTTGACTAATTCTGGCAATTTACAAGACATGTTCATTGCAAAACTCAACAACTCAACCAGTTTAGAAGAAACAATAAGCCCTTTATCTTTTGTAATTGCGCCAAACCCTTTCACAACACAAACCAAAATCATGTTCGATATGGAGCAAGTAAAAACAGTTATGAAAATAATTGATGTAGTTGGAAATGTAATTAAAGTAGTAAATGTTGCATGCAAGCAATTAATTATTGAAAAAGGGGAGATGGAAGCAGGTATTTATTTTTTACAAGTTATTGATAAAAATCAAAATGTGATTACAAGAAAAATTGTTGTGCAATAAATTTTATTTGCACAAAAAATGGTATCAATGAAAAGTTTAAACAAGTAAAATAAAGCAAAATGAAAAAAATTAAAATGACAATTCTTGCTGTGCTAATGGTAATATCAATTAGCGGGTTTTCGCAATCGAAAGAAGTGAGAAATAATATTTCGATAGGCGGTGGCAGTGGCGGTTACAATGGCGACCTTGGCACTACATGGTTCGAAATGGAGGAGGAGTGGTATGGTTTTATTGGCCTTTACCAAAGCCGTTATTTAAATGCTTCGTTCGATTTGAATACTTCAATAACCTTTGGCGATTATGGTCATTGCAGAATGGATGGTGAAAATCAATATCGTGACGCTGGCACCGAAGTGTTGAATATGCTTGGGCGCTTAACTTCGTTTGTTGTTGCAGGTAAATACAAATTTGCCAACGGATATATATTGAAAGAAAATGCAAAGTTGGCGCCATACATTTATTTGGGTGCAGGTAAATAATATTTCGGAACATTGGTGGAAAGACAAACCGCGTGCACAAATTGGCAACTACACATCGCTCAATGCAGGGCTTGGTGTACGTTATAATTTATGCCATAAATTTAATATCGGATACAACATGGGCTATGGATATTTTATACTAAGAGTAGATAGATTTTCGAATGAAAGTATAACGTACTCTTAGTAATGCCGAACAACTACAATAGCTTGTTTTTCCAAAACCTAAGTTGTTTCGGTATATAAACGATGGTATTGACAAACGCAGCGAAGGCGCGAATGATATGTATATGCAAAATGCCATTTTGATTGGTATGAGATTTTAATTTTTATTGTTCAAAATTCTTAAGCAAATATTTGTACTATTCTCTTAACTATGAACTTGTAAAAATCTTCTATATTAGTTTATGCAATTTTCAAATTGATGCATCATCATCGAAATTTATAGAGAATGAATCGATACCTTTTTGTTATTTCTGTTTTTATTTTGAGTTCCCTTTGGGCTTCATCACAAGATATTTCTGTGGCAAAGTTTGAAGATGACCATGCTACTATTGCTCAAATGGATTTGGCAATTTGTGGAAATCAATTTCAAAAAATGGAGAATGGTTTTAATGAATTGTATGTAAAGCAAGAACGTAATCATCAAAAGAAAGAAGAATGTAACTATGATTACAAACCCGTAACAGGAAACAATAATCGGTGTTATCTTAACAAATGTTGGGCAAAAAAAAGTAATGTCAGAGTAAAGCACCAGGGCTACGATTCATCGAATTTGTTTACAATGATTTTTATACATGGCCTATTGAAAGAGTTTGTATTCCCCTGTACAAAGAGAAGCCTGTTATCAAAGATTTAAATGATGGTACTTTTTATTATAAAATTGAAGATAAGGAATTCAGAGGAACTCAAAATAATTGCAAGTGCCTGCCAGAGTTTGCTAAAGTTTCTTGTCCTCGAGGTGAAGTAAACATAAATGAATTAAATACGGGCGACACCGTTTGGACAAAAAGTAAAGATGGGAAAAAAATTGCGGTACCTGTTTTAATTGCAAACAAAGTAGCAGTGAGTGACGCACATTTGATGGTGCATATTGATTTGGCAGACGGAAGAAATATACAAGTTACTGCCGGCCATCCATCTTTTGTTAATGATAAAAGCATTGGTGATTTTGAAATCGGTGATTATTATGATGGAAGCAAAATAATTAATAAATATGAAATGATTTATTCCGAAAAATTTACCTACGACATTTTGCCCGAAGGTGAAACAGGATTTTATTGGATAAACGGAATTCTTTTAGGAAGCACACTTTACAATTATAATAGTTTGGTAAACAATATAAATTGCGGAAAAAATAAATAGAGCCGCAAGCAGTTTTGTAAATGTTAGAAAACTAATTTCACTTTTTACACTAAAGGTTTTATCATTGTTTAAAGTTATTTTCCTCCATATTCAAAGCGAAATCATTATGAAATCAATCTGCGTTTTTCTTTTTCTCTGTTTGAAATTATTACCTGTTCTTTCACCAGCAAGTATTCAACATGATACAGACACTCCCAGAAATATTGCATCCGAATACATGCAAAACATTTACAACGAGGAAACAAAATCTTTCAATCCTTCGTACAACTACTCGAACCTTTGGGACATAGATGGCGATAAAAAAACGATTCCATTTATTTTATTGGCAATGGCGGTGTTCATACTTTTTACTATTTGCGTTTGATTTTATCTTCCAGTGGCGTTCCAAAAGATTACCCTTTTTTAGAACTCGATATGCCTTACATATCGGAAAAAAAATTGTTGGATGAGTTTGGTAAAAATCCCGCAGTTCAATTTGTGGATTACGATTTCGATAACGATGGAGTAGTGGATTTATATCTTAATTTTTCTGCTTCATCAATAAAAGTTCCTGATAGCTGGCGCATGCAAGGCGTTACAACAAAGTGTGTGTTTATGCATTTTACAAAAGGTAAAATTAAAGTGAGTGATTTTAAGTTTCGGTAGCAAATTATTTTTTCACCAATCACTTTTGATAATTGCAGTGATTAATTAAAAAAGAATTTCATAGTGGCAAATTTTATTTGCAAAGAGTTTTTTAATTTTTAAAATTCGATGGTGATATGATGTGATTATATTTATTTTTACACCATGAATAATGAAGAACCGAAACCACCGCGCAGAGTTCGATACAAGGGCACACACCCGAAATCTTTTAAAGAAAAATATAAAGAACTACAGCCCGATTTATATGCTGATGATGTAGAAAAGATTATGCAGAAGGGTCATACTCCTGCCGGTATGCATCGTTCTATTTGTGTGAATGAAATTATGCAATTTCTAAATGTACAACCCGGCCAAACAGGACTTGATGCAACACTCGGTTATGGTGGACACACTCTGGAAATTTTGAAACGTTTATTGCCCGGTGGCATTTTGTATGCTACCGATGTTGATCCTTATGAGTTGCCACGTACACGTGAACGCTTAGATGCTTTGGGTTATGGCGAAGATGTTTTGAGAATAAAAAAAATGAACTTCGCTGATGTTGATCAAATTGCTGCTGAGGCCGGTCCACTTAATTTTGTGCTTGCCGACCTTGGTGTATCATCCATGCAAATTGATAATCCCGATCGTGGGTTTTCGTTGAAGGTGGATGGGCCGCTCGATTTGCGACTCAATCCAAAAAGTGGAAAACCTGTTTCGGAGATTTTGAAAATTATTTCGCAAAACGAATTAGAAGAAATACTTTTTGAAAATGCCGATGAACCCTATTCAGAAGTTATAGCCGAAGCAATTACATTACATATTAAAAAGGGAAATGAAATAAGTACCACTACGCAATTGAAAGAAGTGATTAAAGATGCCCTCCAATTTATACATCCTGATGAGCGTGCGGAAAAAGTAAAAAAATCTTGCCGGCTTTGCTTTCAGGCATTGCGTATATATGTGAACGATGAGTTTGGTGTGCTCGAAAAATTTCTCGAAAAACTTCCTTACATATTAGCGACCAATGCACGTGTGGCTATTCTCACATTTCATTCGGGCGAAGACAGGCGCGTAAAAATCTTTTCAAAATTATTTTCGTGCCGGCATTTATAGCGATATAGCACCCGAACCTGTGCGTCCTTCGTTAGAAGAAATTAGTAGCAATCCCCGTGCACGTTCTGCAAAGTTGAGGTGGGCTGTGAAGAGTTGAATGGATTTATTTTTTTTCTAAACATTTATTCCAAATAAATGCCTTGAAAATTTTGAACATATATAAATTGTTATTCGACAACAGGATTATTAATTTCAATAATTTATTTTTCTTACCAACTCCGCTATTTTATGTTTGGTAGCAAAACCCTAAATGATAAAGTTTCACCATCGTAAAGCACGTCATACTCTTTGAAATTAGTTGAAGCGAAATGTTTTTAATCTATTTAATTGGGGTTGAACAACAACTATCAATCAAATAAATCTCTTGAATAAAAAGTACTTAAGCAAAAATATACTGTGAAGGATTCATTACCCATGTAGCATTTTCAATCATTACTGCTTCGGCTTCTCTGCGTATTATCAATCCGCGTGATCCCTTATCGGTAATGTTGCCATCTTTATCTTTTTTAGGTTCCCACAAACGTTTCATTTTTCTAAACTCTGCTGCTATTGCTTTTAATTTTTTATCCTTGATAAGCTGAATCAGATTGTACATTTCTACCCTTCTGTCACCGGAAAGTTTTGTGCCTCTGTTATAGATCAAAGATACAATAGCTGACTGTGCATCGGGCTGAAGTTGCGATACTTCGGGATAGATTCTTTTGGTAAGTTTAGCATGTTCAGGAATTGAACTGGAATAAAATACTTCATTTGCAATTTCCCATGGAACACTTGCCGATTTAATATTGGGAGTTAATGCTCTTTGGGCTGCCGCACCTTTTAATCCAATCACGCTGCTTAATTTATTTATATCTGCTTGTGGTAATTTTTTAAAATCATCGGCAAATTTAGCGGCCGTGCAATATCCTAAATCATAACCAATTCCAATTGTTACACCACTCGATTCTTTGGGCCAGATAGGGTTTGTAAATCTTGATATATAAGCTGCCTTTCCGCCAATTTCCCATTGCAAAATATTTTCGATGCCTTCGTTAGAAAGCACCATCGATGTATTAGCCGGCAGGGTAGGGACGGTGGTATCAAAAATTTGTTCGATACGCGAAATGGTTGCAACACCATAAATTCCATCTACATCTTTACCCGTAAATCCAAGAAATTTTTGTATTGCTTTTAAGTGATCGGTTAATGTTGCACTTGTTACGTTTACAGATTGTAACACTTCAAACGCTTTACAAGTGGCCATATCAAACACACCTGTTTGTGTTACTTTTAAACTTTTTTGAATATTTTTTATTCTGCTTTCGATAGGTGATGCCATTGTTTTAATTTATTTATTTTAATTTTTGCCTACTCTGTTTATCATCTTGCAGACTGTGAAAAACTATTTCCTCAACAGCTGCACGTTAATAACATGTGCATAAATAGAAAACTTAACTGCTGTTCAGTATTTTTGAAAAAATATTTTGCATGCATAGCTTTGCTAAAGCCAATAGACATCAGGTAGATTATACTTTTCGATTGTCGTGTTTCTGCACACAATCATGTTTGCTTTATCGATGTATTTGTCGATAAACTCGAATTAGTGCAGTTGAAATTTGAAAGTGTAATTGTTGTTCTGATAAATTAAATAGCTAATAATGACATAAAACGTATACAGTCATAGATATTGCCCGGTTTGGGACCGACTAATTATTTTAAAACAAATTTTTTTACATCCCGGTGTTTTATGCTTTGCGATGTGGCGGAGTTTTAGCACTAAACTTCGTTCGGAGAACTGAACTTTCACCTTGCTCAAATGTTACTATTCACACTGCCTGTCCACTAAAGCAAAACCCGCTGTAAACGTAATTTTTTAAATCTTAAATATTCATGTCCTTGTTTTCTATGTCTATACTTAACGAATCACTTCGTTTGGGCTTTGGAGCATGAATATTTGAGCTGTTTATATTTTTAATTTGCTTCAATACTTCCACGCAATTGTCAACCATTTCTATTGAGGTTCGCTTAATGTATTCACTCTTTTTAAATTGCATTACATTTTTGTCCATGTCTTCTGCAGTCCATCCGCGACTCCATCCCAAAAAACTAAATGGAGGAAAAGTAAATCCGAGGTCGGTAAAGAAGCACATCATCTGACCGGCTACTTGTTGTATATTATCCTGT
>JADKFV010000009.1 GCA_016717325.1 Bacteroidota bacterium
CGCCCGAACTTACTTTTACCGAACCCTGAGCAATATTTATTTGATTGAGGGCTATATCGCTACTTACCGAACTGGAGTAGGTGCCTTTGAGCCGGTATTTATTTTTTTCGGTGATTTGTTGTGCTGCTACTTTTGTTTGGTCGTATAATTCCTGGTACATATACTTTGAAGCACTGGCACTATCGGTAAACAAAGCCTGTAACGATTTGCCAAATGGTTCAACTACAGGTATATACACACGACCGTCAGAGGAGTTAATGGTGAGGCCTTCAACATAATCAAACACACCATCGGGCTGCGGGTCGTTTTGAGAGTTTAGCCTGTCCAGATTCAAAACCCTTAATAATGGCTTGCCAAATAATTTAGGTTGTGTTGCTGAAACCGGAAGAAAATTGATGTTGGTACCCGTAGAATCATCAAAAAATAAAATGTTCAATTTAAAATCTTTTGGCTGTACCCCATAAGCACCAATATTGTAAACGTTTTTCATCATCAAATCCCATATGGGCAATGTGACGTTCAAATTCGAGCTTTTAAGCATTTTTACATACATGCGATCCTGTGGATTTACACCAGAGTTTGTTAAATCGCCCACACGGTATAATTTTCCGTTTACCTGATACTCGTAAGCCACCGCCAATACTTGATTGGGGTTGAGGCTCGAACGTAACGAAATGAATCCTAACCGGGGGTTGAATGTATATTCGTTTGGATTTAGCTTTACTGCGTTATCTATGCGCTCATAGTCTTTGGGAGCAACCATATTCAACTGGTTGAGAATATTGAAATTTGCAAAGCCAACATTGCGCAATTGGTTGTATGGTGGTGCGTTAAGCGTTGCATAAAGTGAATTGGCATCGTTGCCCGGAAGTGGAGCAACACCCGGAGTTAAAAAATTAGTATTGCTGGGATTACTCTCACCCGCATCGGCTAAACCTATCAATGCGCGGGTATCAATCTGCCCCGGTTTCACTATCCATACTTCAATTTTTGTAATAGTTACAGGCGATTGAATAACAGGAATATTACGCATGGCAGCATCGTAATTGTCGCGAAAATATTGTGCAAGAAAAAAGTGGCGATTGGCCTCGTAGTTATCACAAGTAAGTTCATATTGCTGAGTTTGGGCTCCGCCTTTTACTTCTATAGTGCTGGTTTTTCCTTTCTGTTGCGAAAAAATGGATGTAACCGTAAGATGGCCAAATTGTAATTGTGCTTTTATTCCAAAAAGGCTTTGGCTGCCTTGTATCAAGGTTCCATTAAGTGGTAAAGTAACATTACCGGCTTCCAGTTTTTTGAGAATGTCGTCTTCGCCACCGGTAAATTCAAGTTTCATTCTATTCTCAAATTCGAAACTCGCCTCGGTATTGTAATTTATAGCCGTTTTTAATTTTGTACCAATGTTACCTACAACGTTCAATTGTATTTTTTGATTAAAATCGAAGGTTGTTACTTTGCGTTGTTTCTCGGGCAATGCCGGATTATCGTTACGGTTACTTTGCAAGCCAAACCGCAATTCTACCGAACCTTGTGGACGAATATCGATTGAATTGCCACCAAAAATGGTTTCGAATAACTTGCCCGGAACATATAACTTAGGATTAAAGCCTTTCTTTTGTGATACGATATTGGCCCCTTCGGCAAGCTGTTTCCAGTAGGCTTGTGTCGATTTTTTGTTTTGATCGTCCACATACTCCTGAAATGTCATATAATTTGGATTGCGGTAAAACTGATTGCCAACTCGTTCGTTTATATTGTATTCGTTGGTGGCGGGGTCATAGTCTATAGTGGTTGTTATGTTCGATGGGTCGCCAAGATAAAGTGGGCTGTTGTCGTAAGGCAAGGAGTATACATCGGATACGCGGTCTTTAAAAGGATACTTTAGGGTGTCTTTTTTTCCGGAATCGGGCGGTGCTACGGGCGCTTCATATGCAGGCGGAACCATTGGTAAATTAATTACCAAAGCCGAACTTGCTACTGCTACCCCCACTGCCACTATACCTATCGAAAATATGGTGCCCTTTAATATTCGCTCTAAGTTCAAGGTGTTTTTTACGTTTTAAAAAATATTAGTCCCGGTTTCCCTGAAAATATTTGTATTGTTTATTTGAAAATTTGACCTGCAAAGGTAATCAAACGTATAAAATTGCATAAAATTTTATTCCATTGCAATAGAAAGTTGTAATTAACATTATAGGCCAGTTAAGGAACGATAAATCGAGCTATCGTATTGTTCATTTTTTGTAAAAAAGATACTGTTACCTCGTCCAGCAAAATGTTATATTGTGTTAAAACATCTTTTGCATTTCTGAATTGGTGTTCTTAGTGATTGTTTGTTATTTTATAGCCACAGTTCTGTAAGAAATAAAGAGATACATTTGTTGCAAACAAATTAAAAATGAAAAACAAAAGTATCTTGGGTCTTTTGCTCATGTTAGCATTAAATGCATCTTCATGCAAAAAAGAAACTTCAGAGGGTCCACAAGGGGCAATTGGACAAACAGGTGCAACAGGCGCAACCGGAAACGCCAATGTCCAATCATACTCATTTGTGGCCTATGGTTCAGATTGGGATAGCATCGGAACATTAGGTCAATTCGGCTGTGGCAAAATATACACAATGAATATTCCTGAAATAACCTCAACTATTCAAGATAGCGGTTTTGTTTTTGTATACATGGATTGGGACAGTACAGTTGTACAACTGCCATGGACTTTTTTTTACCCAGGCTTTCAAAAAACCTATGGGGCAGTACATAAGATTGGAATGGCACAAGTAAGATGTTATAACTCGGATATGACTTTTCCTGTTTTAGGTTTGTACACGTATTTTAGGGTGGTAGTGGGCACAGGAACACCAAGAATAATAGCTCCCGAGCTTAATTGGAACACTTACCATGATGTTTCTAGATTCTTTCATCTGGAGTAAGATTTTGGGAAATAATTTTGCAATTGCCTTATTAATTGCTGAATCAAAATAGATTGCCTAGGGCTTTTGAGTTCATTAAACTATGACCCTTTTAGACTCCTGTTGCTTGTTTTAACTATCGGCTATTTTCAAAATTAAGTCAATCCTTTTGAAACCACTCTTTGTGTGTAATGTAAACAGTTCCTTTAAACAGGGCTACGGTTTTATTCAACTGATTGGTAACATGCACATTGTAAATAGCAATTTTATTTGTTCTGCTTACTTCAGTTGCCTCGGCATTTATCACATCGCCTTCTGTTAATGGTGCAGTATGCGAAATAGAAGTCTCTATCGACACACTTTGAATACCATACGAGTTGCTGGCAAAAGCTAAAGCGCTGTCGGCCAAACTATACGAAATGCCACCATGAGCAATACCAAATCCATTGAGCATTTGTTTTACAATGGTAAGTTGAAGTAAGCAATATCCCTGGCGAATGGCTACCACCTTAATTCCCAGCCATTGGCTAAAAAAATCTTCGCTGTACATTTTCTCTACAACCCTTTGCGGAATATTGTGTTCTTTACTCATATTAATGTTACTCTTGATTTTATGGTGGTGAAAATATATTAAACATTTCATTTTCGAAAAAGAGTACCGATAAAATCCGGCAAAAATGTGCTAATTTCGTGCGCTCAAAAAAAAATTGAAACTAATTTTATTCCTTCCATATCCACTTTAGATTATTTGGTTGGTTTTAAATTGGTTACAATGTGTATCGAAATAATATTGAAGAAAAATAAAAATGGAACTACTTAAACAAAATATCGAAGCCTTAATATTTGCCTGCGAAAACAGTATAACAATCGAAGAAATTAGAAGCTGTTTACTCACTGTATATGGCTGGGAAATATCGAAAGAAGATGTGGTGGCATGTTTAGCGGAAATAAAAGAAAAGTTCGATGGCGAAGATTTCAGCTTTACGCTCAACGAAATTGCAAACGGCTACCGGTTTTTGAGCAAGCCACAATACTACAATGCTATTCAGGTTTTTATAGCACAAAAAAACAAAAAAAGATTATCGACTGCCGCCCTCGAAACGTTATCGATTATTGCTTATCGCCAACCAATTTCGAAAGCAGAAATAGAGCATGTCCGCGGTGTAAATTGCGACTATAGTATTCAAAAATTATTGGAAAAAGAGTTGATAGAAATAGAGGGTAAAAGTGATGGCCCGGGTAAACCATTGGTGTATGGTACGAGTAAAAATTTTATGGATTATTTCGGCCTCAAAAACCCGACAGATTTGCCTAAGCTTAAAGATATAATGTTGCCCGAAAATATGATTGGCGAGCCATCGGAAAATGCCGATGTGTTTGAAGCCAGTGTTGTAGAACAAGAAGTTAAAGAGGTTGTTGATAATGATGCCACCATTGAAACTGAAAATCTAACAAACGAAACCGAAAAGCCAGACGAGGAGCAAGCTTAGTTTTTTACCAAAAAAAGCATCTGCAAATAAACTGTACACATGAATTGCAGTTAAAGTAATTATTCTATCTTTGATTTGCCTAAGACCATTATGATTTGTGGAACAACATTTGATTTTTGTTACGCGTTATCATTTACTAATATAAAAAAATGTTTGCATCTATTAAGCGCTATTTACTTTTTGCCATCATTATTTTTAATGGCATTAATGTTTTTGCTCATCCATTGTCAACCTTACGTACCCTGCCTAATCAGGCTTTCCGTCCAGGTGAAGTTTTAGAGTATCGTGTGCACTATGGATTTATGGATGCCGGTATTGCAAAGCTTGAAGTGTTGCCACAAATCGAAACTTTCCTCAACCGCACATGCTATCGTTTATTAGGAACCGGAAAATCGGCCGGTGCCTTCGGTTGGTTTTTTAAAGCGAACGATAGCTACGAAAGTTACCTCGACACACAGGCAATAGCGCCCTGGTATTTTATCCGCAGGGTTGATGAAGGTGGTTATAAGATTAGCCAGAATGTAATTTTCAATCACTTTAATAACACTGTAAAAAGTGACAAGTCTACACTCACCGGACCCGATTATTTGCAGGATATGATATCAGCATTTTACTATGCACGGACTATCGACATGAGCAAAATGGTTGCAGGCGATATCATTCCCATACAAGCTTGGCTCGATGATGCAGTAATTCCTTTGAATGCAAAAATTATTGGTCGCGAAAAACTGAAAACAAAGTTTGGAACGTTCAGTTGCATTATTTTACGCCCCATGTTGCAGCAAGGTCGCGTGTTTAAAGATAACGAAGACATGACCATTTGGGTTACCGATGATAAAAATAAAATTCCGGTTCGTGCCGAAGCAAGAATACTTGTAGGTTCGGTAAAAATGGATTTGAAAGATTTTAAAGGGTTATCTAATCCTTTGGCATTGGTGAAAAAGTAATATTGCGAAAACAGGTTAACTTTTGTCTTACTATTTCTAAACTAAAATCTCCCAATATTTGTATTTAATAGTGATAAAAGTATTCACCAAATTTCATTTTCTATAAATTTTAAACTTCGAGTTTCTTTGAGCCTTTATCCATCAATGGCAATGAATTTATGAGTCGACTCCGAAAAATTAATTTTGCCACTAAATCACAAAGGCTCAAAATTTCACTAAGTTGTAAGTGAATCATTTTTATTTTTTTGTGGGATTTAGTGTTTTGGTGATTTAGTGGCCGTTTATTAGTCTAGACTTTTCGGAGTTGCCTAAAATTATTAAAGCCTTTATTCGTTCATAAATTATTTTCTAAATTGATTATTTATAGCAAAGCTTTAAGAAGCCCAAAATACTTTTAGCACATTATTTTATTTTTTTATTGTGAAAAATTAAGCCTCATACCCGAGTTTTTACACCACGCACTTCTCAAATAGAACAAAAAATTCTTAGCCAAAAATGTCAGCAAACAAGCCAATAATCGCTTTCAACTAATTGATTATTATATAACTTCGCCCCCTCAAAAAAAAGAACGAATGGGCAAGTTGCATATGGTTGATTTACATGGTCAATATCTGAAAATTAAATCAGAGATTGACTCAGCAATAATGGCGGTGGTAGAATCTACTGCATTTATTAATGGCCCCGAAGTAAAATCGTTAGCTACCGAACTACAAACTTACCTTAATGTAAAGCATGTAATACCTTGTGCCAACGGTACCGATGCGTTGCAAATAGCAATGATGGCGCTAAATTTACAGCCGGGCGATGAGGTTATTACAGCTTCGTTTACTTATGTTGCAACCGCAGAGGCAATTGCATTGCTAAAAATTTCGCCAGTACTTGTTGATGTAAATCCCGATACTTTTAACATCGACCCTGCCTCCATTGAAAAAGCAATTACATCAAAAACAAAAGCCATTGTTCCTGTGCATATGTTTGGTCAATGTGCCGATATGGAAAAAATTATGGCCATTGCCCACAAGCATAATTTGTTTGTAATTGAAGATACTGCTCAAGCTATTGGTGCCGATTATACTTTCAGCGATGGGCGTAAGGCAAAAGCAGGAACAATAGGCCATATTGGTTGTACATCATTTTTCCCATCAAAAAATTTAGGATGCTATGGCGATGGTGGTGCCATGTTTACTAACGATGATACGCTTGCTGCCAAAATCAGAAAGATGGCAAATCATGGTCAATCGGAAATGTATATACACGATGAAATAGGCGTAAACTCTCGCCTCGATAGTTTGCAAGCTGCCGTATTGCGTATAAAATTAAAACACCTCGATGAATATGCCGCTGCGCGAAACCGTGCGGCCGATTATTATGATAAGGCATTTGCCAACCATCCTAATATTAAAACACCTGTGCGTGCAGCAAACAGCACTCATGTATTCCATCAGTACACTTTAAAACTTATTGATAAAAACCGCGATGCATTGCGCGAGCACTTAAAGGCAAATAATATTCCACACAATGTGTATTATCCATTGCCATTGCATTTTCAAAAAGCATATCAAGATGCACGTTATACAGCAGGCCTGTTTCCTGTCAGTGAGGAATTATGCAAACAAGTTATATCATTACCAATGCATACAGAGTTGACTAACGAAGATATGGATGTGATAGTGAATGCAGTGAGGAAGGGTTTGTAAGGAAACAAATATGAAGGTTTGTGGGGACACAAAACTTGGACGGAGAATAAAAAAATATGAAGGTTTGTGGGGACACAAAACTTGGCAAAAAATATAAATTATGAATATAGCAGTAGTAGGAACCGGATACGTAGGATTGGTAACCGGCACATGTTTTTCGGAAATGGGCAACCATGTTGTATGCGTTGACATCGACAAAGAAAAAGTAGAAAAAATGCGTAATGGTGTAATACCCATTTATGAACCACATCTCGATGTAATTTTCGAGCGCAACATTAAGCAAGGCCGATTGAAGTTCACCACCGACTTGGCGGAGGCTATAAAAAATGCACCAATAATTTTCCTTGCATTGCCCACACCTCCTGGCGAAGACGGCAGTGCCGATCTTTCATATGTGTTAGGTGTAGCAAATAAGCTAGGTGAGTTGATAACTGACTATAAAATTGTAATCAACAAAAGTACTGTGCCGGTGGGCACTGCCGAAAAAGTACGCAATGCTATTGCTGCTAATTGCAAAGTGGAATTTGATGTAATATCGAATCCCGAATTTTTGCGCGAAGGATATGCCGTAGACGATTTTATGAAGCCCGATCGTGTTGTGATCGGAACGCAATCGGAACGGGCAAAAAAAGTAATGACAGAGTTATATGGCCCTTTCGTACGTCAGGGCAATCCAATATATTTTATGGATGAGCGTAGTGCCGAACTTACCAAGTATGCCGCCAATGCATTTCTAGCTACAAAAATTACATTTATGAACGAGATTGCAAACCTTTGCGAGCGTGTAGGTGCTAACGTAGACAGTATACGTATAGGCATAGGCAGCGATGCGCGTATTGGCAAGCGTTTTCTGTTTGCAGGTATTGGTTATGGTGGCAGTTGTTTTCCAAAAGATGTGCAAGCCTTAGCACGCACATCTCAAGATTTTGGTTACGATTTTAAAGTGCTTACTTCGGTGATGGATGTGAATGAAAAACAAAAAACTATCATTGTAGATAAAATGAAAGCCTATTACAATAATGATTTGAAAGGAAAACACATTGCATTGTGGGGCCTTGCTTTTAAACCCGATACAGATGATATTCGCGAAGCTCCGGCATTGTATATTATAAACGATTTGCTCGAAGCCGGTGCTACCGTTACCGCATTCGACCCCGAGGCTATGAACAATGTAAAGAAAGTAGTAGGCGATAAAATAAATTATGCTGCCGATGAATATGCCGCGCTCGAAAATGCCGATTGCCTTCTCATAGCAACTGAATGGGGAATATTCCGCACTCCGGAATTTGACAGAATAGAAAAAACATTGAAAGCAAAAGTTATTTTTGATGGTCGTAACTTATACGAAACATCGCGTATGAAAGAGCTTGGATATTACTACAGCAGCATGGGCCGCGAAGTAGCTGCACAATAATTTTCTTTCACATATTTTTTAAATTTCACACATGGCAAAAACAATTTTAATTACAGGTGCCGCAGGGTTTTTAGGTTCGCACTTATGCGATCGGTTTATTAAAGAAGGGTTCAATGTTATTGGCATGGATAACCTTATTACAGGTTCGCTAAAAAATATTGAACATTTATTTCCGCTAAAGCAATTTACTTTTTATCAGCATGATGTAACTAAGTATGTACACGTAGCCGGAAACATCGATTATATTTTACACTTTGCCTCACCTGCAAGCCCTATCGATTATTTAAAAATACCCATACAAACATTAAAAGTAAGTTCGCTCGGCACACATAATTTATTGGGCGTTGCCAAAAATAGAAAAGCACGCATATTGGTTGCTTCTACTTCCGAAATTTATGGTGACCCGCAAGTGCACCCTCAAACGGAAGACTACTGGGGACACGTAAACCCCATAGGTCCGCGTGGTGTATACGATGAAGCCAAACGTTTTCAGGAAGCTATCACAATGGCATATCACAACGAGCATGGAGTAGAAACCCGTATTGTACGCATATTCAACACCTACGGACCTCGTATGCGATTGAATGATGGCCGTGCATTGCCCGCATTTTTTGGCCAGGCATTACGTGGCGAAGATATTACTGTTTTTGGCGATGGCAGCCAAACCCGTTCGTTTTGTTATGTGGACGATTTGGTAGAAGGTATTTACCGCTTATTGATGAGCGATTATGTGTGGCCTGTAAACATTGGTAATCCACAAGAAATAACAATAAAAGAATTTGCCGAAGAAATAATAAAACTTACAGGCACCGACCAAAAAATAATTTACAAGCCACTGCCAACAGACGACCCAAAGCAACGCAGACCCGATATTTCTCTTGCACAAAAAACATTGAATTGGGAACCAAAAGTTTCGCGTCAGGATGGATTAAAAACCACCTACGAATATTTTAAGAACCTTCCTCAAGAAGAGTTATTTAAGAAAGAACATCGGTTCGATAATTTGTAGTTGGGTTATTGAGTTACTTAGTTATTTTGTTATTGAGTATAAGACCAATTATATTTTTGATTCGAAGCGCTTATTAAATCATTATCATCAGTAAGAGTAGCGTTCAAAATTCTAATATCTGCTTATAATAAAACAAAACGGTCAAAAGATATTACCAAAAAAAAGGCGCTTCAAACAGAAGCGCCTTTTTATAAAGAACGATATTGATACCAAAGAAATCTATTTTCCTGATGATGGCATTACCATTAACTTTGTGTTGTGCAATGTAGTTGGCGTTTGCAACTGAACAGTGTAAAGGCCATTAAGATGTGTACAATCCATCATTATTTTTTGAGAACCTGATGATAGTGTATTGTAAAGTTGTGTTTGCACTTTACTTCCTTTTGCATCGTATATGGTTATGGTTACATTGTCGCCAGCATTTGCACTAAATGTAAAATTAACCAACCCGTTAGTAGGATTTGGTGCTACTCCAATTGCAGTTGAAGAATAATTCTCACTAAGGTTAACAGTAGTTACCAATTGTACATTAGTAAAGTTTGTAGCAACAGAAGCATTCCAGTCGAAATATATATTTGCATTGTCGCTCAATATTGTTCCGGGCAATAAACCATTTTTAGCATTTACTTTATATGTTAAATAACCGTGGCTTGCCGGCTCGTTTGTATTGCTATCGGGCAACATGATATTCGAAAATGAATAGTTCATTTGATTTCCATTACGCACCACATTGCAAGGGTGTGAAGTAGCAACAAGTTTAAAACTACTTGCATCGAGGTCGGCATCTAAATCATCAATCACCACAACATTTACCGCAGGTGCTGTGCCGGTGTTTTGGAAATTTACGGTATACATTATTTCTTGATTGGCATTGTTTGCAGATACCATTTGCCAATTATTTTGTTGCATATTTGTTGATACCACCAGTTTGTTATTAGGGTCGTAAGGTGCTGCCACAGTTTGATATAAAGTATCATCGTTGTTTGAAAGATTAATATCGTTTAATGCATTGATGTGTACATTATGCATAAGTATTTGCCCCATTTGCACAAACGAATCGCAGATAAAATATGCAGAAATTGTAGCAGACTGAAATGGTCCTAACATTGGCATATTCCAAACCAATTCGCGCAGTAAAACATTGTGCGAAGTTTGCGTTGGGAAGGCAGAATAAAAATCGACATCAGCATCATAGTTAAGCGTAACATCGTATGCCGTTGCTGTTGATTGTAAATTCTGCACAGTGATAAATAAATTTGTAAATCCATTTGGCGATGCCCCAGTACCCGCTAAAGTAACTTTTAAATCGACAGTGCCATTTGGTGTATTTAATCCAAAATTATTATTAGCATAAGAATTTCCTTGTGTATTGGCATTCACTACAATAGAGGCCGGTGTTGTTAATGCAAAAACATTGAAAGGTGTTGTTGGTACGTATTGAATGGTATAAGTGCCTGTGGGCAAATAAGCATTGTACTTACCATTGTTATCACTGTAATAGTGTTTTCCATTTATGGTAACGTATTGATTAAATATTCCGGCATCGCCTCCATCAAATAATGCATTGGCATTCACATCGCCAAAAATATAACCCGTAATGTTTACACTGTTTTGCATAAAAGCAAAATTGAATCCGGTTAAAGTATCGCATACACCAACCGTTACATTATAATAACCTGCACCATAAGGACTTGAATCTATAGGGAAAGTAATTGAATATCCTGAAAAGAAATTTGCCGAATCATCGTAACAAAATATGGTATATGTACCACTTGCAAGCGTAACACAATAGTTGCCGGCAGTATCCGAAACGGCACTGTATTGACCTCCCGAACCATAAATAACAACATATAAATTGGGCATTCCCGGCTCGTTAGGGTCTTGAATATTATTGCCATTCAAATCTTTAAATAATACTCCGCATAATTGCGAACAGTTGTAAGTAAAATAATATAATGAACACACCTGGCTGCAAATATTTCCATTAGAATATGCCGTTAAACAAATATTGTATGTACCGGTGGCTGTATACGGATGTGATACCGAACCCATAGATGTGGTACCATAAGTATTGCCATCGCCAAAATCCCAATACACTGAATCGGCAGTATTGTATGGCATCAAAGTGACAATATTATTTTGTTGCGAGACACCAAAGTTTACAAAGCATGCATTTGAAAAAGTAGAAGCACACACATTAAAAATGCAACCATTGGCATCCATTACAAAAACACAATAAGTACCGGGTGCAAGGTTTGTAATGGTAGGTGTAGTAGCCCCATTCGACCAGTTGTAAGTATATGGAGGAGTGCCACCATTTGCAGTTACCGTCATCGAATTGGTTGTAGTGTCTACGGAAATCACTGCAACTAAGTTACATCCAAAACCGCCAACGGTAACAGGCTGGCACACGGTGCTTGTACAACCTAATAAAGTATAAATGGTATGACAAACGTTATATAAGCCTGAATCGGAATAGGAATAAATTGGAGAAGCAAGGTTTGAAGTATCTGTGAGCATGTTGGGTTCGCCAAAATCCCAAAAGTGTCCAATTATAGAATCTCCCGGGCCTGCATAGGATGAGTCGACAAAGTTTACAGCAAAAAAAGAATTGCTATACCACGCAAATCCGGCCTGACATGGTTGCTGTGCTTTACCAATATTTGTTAGCCCCACAATAAATAGGACAGCGAAAATAATTTTTGTTAGTTTTTGTTTCATTTTATAAATTGTTTAATGTTTTATCTATTTATCATTACGCGAAGTAAATACTTTTTGTGAGTGGCGAAGGAATGTTTTTTTGCAAAGTGCTGGCAAAAGGCTTGTGGTGGATAAAATTTATTTGCACAATATCACTTCACAGCATCTCCCCATTCCTTATCATTCATTGTTGATAAGGGGCAAAAATCATCAACAATCATTCTACCTTCAATTGTGCCATCCATGTTGTGTTTCCATTCTTCGGCAAGCAGGTATCGTTCTATATCATAATATTTAATAGTGAGTTTTTCTTTTTCTAAATCTAACATTGCATAACCGTTGTAACCCAAATTGCTTTCGCTCGAAATATTTGAATTGCGATTATCATAAGCAATCAATTTTTTGTAAGCAGGTTTCGATGTATCAGGCACAAAATGTTTTGCTTCCAGTTCAACCGGCATACCTCCATGCCCCATGCATCGGCCATAGCAAGTAACTCCTCCATCGAGTTGATGTTTTGCATACAACGATAGTTTATGTTCGTGACCCCACAACCAAATAATTGGTTTATCTGTTCCAATTATTGATGCCAGTTGAATGGCTGGTGCAATGGTATCACTTTTGCCTTTGAAAGTGGTAAAGTATGGATGATGAGTAATAATTACAATGCCTCGCTTATCATTTTTGTCGTTTATCTTCACTACATTTTGTAACCATAAAATAATATCATTATGCAATTGGCAATCGGGCGCAAACCAGGGAAGCATTTCGATAATGGGGATTTTGCCAATAGAATTGTAGCCGGTATCTAAACCAATAATTCGCCAGTGGTCGTTTTGCAAACAAAAGTATCCCGCCTGTTGACCATCAAATTTTCCGTCATTATTTTTTATTCCTAACGATGGTAAAAGATTTTTATAAAAGGCATGCCCTTTACTGTACATCTCATGGTTGCCTGCTATAGCAAAGCTGCCATGACTTCCGCGATGCCACGATGAATGTGGTGCAAGAAAATTTTCGTAAATTTCTTCGTCATCACCTACAAAATAAGTATCGCCACCATGAATGGTATAGTGTGGATGGTGCGATGAAATATTCGATGCAATAACATCGCTCTCGTAAGTATCGGTAGCCCAGTCGAAAACCAAACCTACAGTTGTACGTATATGGTTATGGTTGACAATAGTATGCACTCCTGTGTTTGTGGTATCGTATTTTGGGTAGGCAGCTTTTGGACCAAAACGATGTTTGAGATAATGAAACAGCCATACTATTTTATTTAGCCCTTCGGTAAAAAATTGCCCGATTTTATTTTCGGCATCTACTTCGGCCCTGGTCTTTTTTGGCTTACGAAAATAATTCCCTACATCGCTATGGCCAAGGTTTTTATATTGCGAGTGTTTGCGGTTTTTGGATATCATGGTTTAAACGTAAAGGAATTTTATTGTGCTATACGAAAGGTAAGTCAATTGATATTTTCAGCGAATAACGAATTTAATTCATGGCATTCAAAATTGTTACAGATTCGTAATTAACGGCTGTCAGAATAAAAGCGTATGCTTATTTTTGATTGCAAGCAGACTTTATTGTTTGAATAATTGTAACAGTAATTTAAATCCTTTTTGTATTACTTCTTTATTTTTCACAGGAATTATAATACTTGTATCACCTGTTTTTTCATCCGTTTTTATCAATTGATTTATTAGCGATTCAGTCTTTTTTTCATCGGCAATTGTGGCCATAAGATTTTCGAAAAAAGTAACACCTTGCTTTACAACATCAGTTTGCGGTGCTTCCAATTCTTGTTCATTAAACAAGGTAAGTTGTGCCACCTCTTTTGTTATTACTTGTTCTGTTTCGTTTTCGAGTTGATTAATAAATTCTTTGGCTTCGTTTTTTTCTTCAGGCGTGGTGTCTAATATTTTTTTCTCGGTTTCGTTATCGTTGGTAACATCGGGCGTTGCTTTTACATCCACTATATGTTGCAAATCTTTCATCAGTTCGGTAAACTTGCTATCGCCCAAAAACACCGTGCTATCTCCATTATCGAGCACTCCAGCAGCCATCGATGATTTAAATTTCAGCTTTGTAAGCATTTGATGTTCGATAGTATTTGCCGAAATAATATTTATAATCTGCACATTATTTTTTTGGCCCATGCGGTGTATACGTCCTATGCGTTGCTCCAGTACTGCGGGATTCCAGGGCAAATCGAGATTGATAAGCAAACTTGCCGATTGCAAATTTAATCCCACGCCCCCAGCATCGGTCGATAAAAAAACGCGCGAATGAGGATTCTCGCGAAAGTTTGTAAGCAATTTTTCGCGGTCTTTACTTGGCACATTGCCATTCAAATTTTCATATTGAATATTACGCGCATCAAGTTCTTGAGCCACCAACCGGGTCATGCGTTCCCACTGACTAAACACCACCACTTTTTCGTCACCCGCTTCAAACACTTCGTCAAGTATATTCATCAGCTCTTCTATTTTTGTATCCTGACGTGTTTGTTGATCAATAATAAAAGTGCTGTCGCAAACCATGCGTATAAGGTTTAAGTTGATAAGTAATTTTTGTCGGTCTCCCTCACTTAGGAATTTATTTCGAATCCATTTATTTACCAGCTTCGCTACATTATCTTCATACTCGCTATACAACTCTTTTGCTTTTCGGTCATTGGTACCAACAAATTTTTATCCATGCGGCTCGGCAAATCATTTAGTACATCGCGCTTGTGTCGCCTTATCATGTTGTGCTTTAATATCTCGGCCACTTTATGCAAGTCCTTATAACCAATTACTTTTTGCGTGCCGTCATCAGCCTTTATTTGATGTTGATAGACAAACCGAAACATTGCACCCAATTTCAAGGGGTCAATCATTTGAATGATGGAATATAATTCTTCGAGTTTATTTTCTAATGGTGTACCTGTAAGCACTACACAATATTTTGTTTGAATATTTTTTATACTCTTAGCTGTTACTGTTTGCCAATTTTTTATGCGTTGTGCTTCGTCCAATATCAGCAAATCGAATTGCATTTTATTTATAAAGTTTACATCGCGTATGGCAGCATTGTAACTCACTATTTTATAAAACGATGTATCGTTTTTATAAATCAACTCGCGTTGCAACAGATTGCCCTCTACAATAGTAATGGTACTATTTGTAAATTTTTCAATTTCCGATTTCCACTGATATTTTAATGAGGTAGGGCAAATAACCAAAACTGTTTTTATACCGGATAAATTTTTCATCACCTCGGCAGTGGCTATTGCTTGCAGTGTTTTGCCAAGCCCCATATCATCGGCAATAAGGCTACGGCCTGCCTTTACAGCAAAGGTTACACCATGGTTTTGATAGGGCAATAATTTTACTTTCAATAATGTGTTATAGAAGTCAGGATTTTTTTTCAGTATTTTTTCAAGCCCGCTTTTACGCTTATCCACTTCGCGTTTTTCAATTATAAATGAAAGTGCATCGTCATAACATCTAAAATCATTTTGTATTTTTTTCGCCTCTTTCAAAAACACATCAAATTGTTTGTATCCACTTTCTTTTAATTCATAATTTTTATCGAAATAATTTTTTGCCAGTATTTCAAATTCTTCTTTGTTTTCGGTACCAATGCGGAATTTTATTTTTCGCTCTTCGCTGTATTCTAAATAAACCGATGAATATGGCGGAATATAATTTGATTCGAACACCTGCCGGTTTATAGCGCGCGATTCAATATGTTGTTTTATGTATTCGATATGTTTGCATGTGCCTAAACCATTTGTTTTAAAATCGAGGCAATTGCAAAAATTTATTTTTTCGTGCTTACTGCGTATAGCAACTTTGTAAGTTTTATCTGTTTCGGGATTGTAAATAGTGTAATCGGAAAACACATTTCGGCTGCCTATATTTTTTACTTCAAATTTTTTCATTTCGGCAAACTGTCTACGCAATGCAATTTGCCATTCATCAATACTCATCTCTTTTGGCTGCTGATAGTATGATACTTTTGGTGTGGCTTGAGTTATCTTCATTGCAACTTTTTTTTGGTTACGTTCATATTTTTTTTATCTTAGTACAAATTCAGGCCAACTTAGGTATGCCAACATTCAGCCGCGAATTACACAAATTAAAATTTATAATATTTAAGTTCAATGTTTTTTGTACTTCTCAGGAAAATTGCATCACTGATGAACACAGATAAATTCATAGACTTACAAAAAAAATGTGCGATATTAAATGTGCGAAAATTTACGGGAAATTATTTATCTACTAAATTTTTTGCATCGCTTAATATTGAATAGAATTGAAAATTTCTTCGGCCCAAATTTTTATTCCATTATACTTTTTTGCCAACTTGCCGTTATTGCTTCTGAATAATAATTGCGGCTCGTTATGGTCAATAGAATTATCATAAACATAAAGCCTATCAACATGCTTTGCAAGCAAGCAACAATTTGCAATTGATTTTCCAAATCGTGAAATAATTTTTGGAATTGGAACGTCATGTCCTCCTTCTAACACACGTTGTGCTATCCGACTTGCATTAATGGATGGCGAATCTGTTCCCACAAAAAAAATCCGTATAAAATATCCATTGGCCTTAGCCTTCAAAATAAAATCTATTTTTTCATTCGAAGACATTACTGTTTCAAAAATGATTCCCTCTTTTTTATTTAAACAATCTTCGCGCAATTGCTGTGCAAATTCTGCTGCCTCTAATACGGCTTTAGGTGAATTCCAATTGCCAAATTTTTCGTTTGCAATTGTATCAGGGTTAATATATGTACAGTTTTCAAGCCACTCATATTGCAGCACTTTTTGTGTAATAGATGTTTTGCCACTACCATTTGGTCCAGCTATAACTATTAGTATGGGTCTTATACTTTCATTCATTTTCCTTTTTGCGACTGTACCAATTTATGAATTTCCTGATAAAGTTTTTCCTTCGCATCATTCGCTTTTTTTGTTGCTTCTTTTACAACCTCAAGCATCAAAGCATGTAACTGGGCTTCGCTAGGTTCACGGTCTGGCATTAATAATCCTTTTTCGCTTTGCATTTATTTGTATTTGTTTTTGCAAATGTAATATTTTTGGTCAATGGTAAAAATGCAAACCTAAAATTTGTTCCTAAGATATACGTAGATAAAGATAGCTGCTTGTATTAAAAAACCTGCGGAATTGAATCTGCGAAAATCTGCGCAATCTGCGGGAACGTATTTTTTTCATTTAAATTCTTATAGTAGCTTTAAAGGCAATAAAAGTAACCATGCCGCAAATGATATAAATTTCCGCATTTTCAATTTGGCTTAGTGTTTCAAATATGGTTTGATGCTCACCACGTTGAACCCTTTCTGGGTTCTGTTCGTTTATATATGCTCTTATCCACCTGTATTGACCAGTGGTTATTCAAATTGAACCCTTTCAGAGTTCGATGTTGATTTTCTAATATTTCAACTTAACAGTGGTGAAACTTATTCCATTCAAAGTATAAATAATTTTTAAATTAGAATGCCTGCACTCTCCACCTCCACAATTGATGCATAATTTTTTCCATCATATTGTATAATGATATTTTGTTTCGAGGGGCGAATCATATTTTCGGATTTCAATAAGTGATAATCGAAAGTGATTGGAAAAATTACAAAACGATATTTGTGGTGATTGAGTTGATGGGTATCGATAATATTTTGCCTTGCTGTTCTTTCAAGTTCATTACAAAATAAAATCTTTGGTTTCACTTTACTGTTTAAATAATAATCGATGGCAACAAGTTGTGGCAGTACCACATCGTCAGTATAATTAATTTTTATAAAATCGAAAATTATATGATACACTTCTGTCAATTGATACTCGTGAAAATTTCTGCGCGAAAGAAAATAATTTCCCAAACCAAGTAAAAAATCGAAAATGCTGTATTGTTGCGTTACATATTTTAATGTGTGTTGCGTGCGGTTTTTGTTCCAGTAAATTTCTAGCGCGTTTTCTAAAATCACAATTTGACTCAATTGCTCGCGCGACAAATATTTGCTTTCTATAATTTGATAAGGTGGCAAGGGATCGTATACAAAATCATGCTGTGCCGCTTTGTGCCTCACAGGTGTGCCCTTCAAAAATTTAAGAAACCCCAGTTGTAATTCCGGGGCGAATAATTTAAAAACTTCTTCGATACTGTATTTTATATCGTTCCAATAATCTAACGGCAGACCAACAATCAAATCGAGATGCATTTCTATTTTGGTTTGCAATTGTTGTATGATGCCTTTTGTTTTATCGAAATTTTGCTTGCGGCTTACCTGTAAATTCGCTTGTTGGTTTACTGTTTGTATACCAATCTCGAAACGAAACAATCCTGGCGGTACATTTTCGTCTATATATTTTATTATGTCCTGATGTACAATATCGGCCGTGATTTCGAACTGAAAAATATTTCTTGGATTATGATGTTTTAAAATGAAAGAAAATATATCGATGGTAAAATCTTTTTTTACGTTAAAGGTGCGGTCCAAAAATTTTATCACCTTACCATGTTCCATCATGAACAATAAATTTTGCTTTATGATTTCGTTGGGCAAGTAGCGAACTTTGTTGTCTAAACTTGCCAAACAAAATTCGCATTTATAAGGGCAACCACGAGATGTTTCTATATACAGCACTTTGGTGGCCAACTCCTCCTTGTTATCATAAGCATAAGGTATAATATCGCCATAATTTTTTAAATCGAATTCTACCGCTTGTGGGAAATATAAAACATTACCATCTTTTTTACTCACAATATTTCCAATATTATCCACTACAGGAAAATTATTTAGAAATTCGGCAAAAGGAATTTCGCCTTCACCGGTAATGATGTAATCGATATATGGCAAGGCAATAATTTCCTTCCATTCGTAACTCACTTCGGGACCACCAAGAAGGATTTTTGCAAATGGGTTTTTGGCTTTTATTTTTTCGGCAACGGCAAGTGTTTGTGTAATGTTCCAAATGTAACAACTAAAACAAACAATGTCGAATTGCGCGCACTCTTCGGCAACATCATCTTTTGCCATTTTTATAGTGTACTCTTTCCATTGCAACCCAGCATGATGCCGGTTCAATTGATACAACAACCGTATAGCAAGATTGGTGTGTATGTATTTCGAATTAAGTGTAGTAAGTAAAATACGCATCACAAATATTATTGATTGCAAATATAGTGAGATATAAATGTGGGGCTAATTTTAGTTTCTCCGCAAATTCAGAGTCCCAACTATCTATTATTTTTTTAAAGATGTTGGAGACTCTTAATTTGCTTCGAGACAAACGCGAATGAGGACTCTGAAACTAAAAGAAAACTATTGATTAGACTTTAGCAGCTTCTGCCTGATGGTTGCTACGAGCATATTTATTGCCACTTTATTTTCGCCTCCCTGCGGAATTATAACATCGGCAAATCGTTTTGTAGGTTCAATAAATTGCATGTGCATTTCTTTCACAACAGTGTATCGGTTTATCACCTGATGGGCACTGCGTCCGCGCTCGCGCATATCGCGCTCAATAATTCTTATAAGTCGGTCATCGGGTTCGGCATCTACAAATACTTTTATATCGCACAGTTCGCGCACACGTTTATCGGTAAATAATAAAATGCCTTCTACTATTATTACATTGTTTGGCTCTATATTGTTTACTTCTTTCAGGCGGGTAGATGTAATGTAATCGTAAAGTGGTTGTTCGATTTTAACACCTTTGCGAAGTTGATGCATATGATTCACAAGCAAGTCAAACTCTATACTTTCGGGGTGGTCAAAATTGATGCTCTTCCTGTCTTCGATAGTGATGTGGCTACTGTCTTTGTAATAACTATCCTGCGATAGTATAGCAACCTGATTGAGCGAAAACGAACTCATCACTTCTTTTACAACTGTTGTTTTTCCCGAGCCGGAACCTCCTGCAATTCCAATTATGAGCATGATTATTTTTTTGCGAAAATAGTGAATGGCTCTTAGGTTTCATTGTCTTTTTTTCAGGATTAAAATTAAAAGAATTTCGAATTGTTTTTATCAAACAGCAAAAGGCCAACAGCCAGCAGCTAAAAGCCAATAGCAAACGGCTCATTTCCTAAAACACACACCTCATTTCAAATCCACCACACTTCGCATTACAAAATTTTTAATCGCTTGCACTGTGTGGTTTGTTTGCACCATAATTATTAATCAAAAAAAATCAAAAAATCAAAAAATGAAATTGAAAATCACATTCATCATCGCAGCGCTCTTTGTGAGCCTGACATCATTAATGGCACAATCGCCAAACATGATAAACTATCAAGGTGTAGCACACAATGTAAACGGAACAGCTATTGCAAATCAAAACATTAAGGTGCGTTTAAAAATCCGTCAAGGCACAGCACAAGGCACTGTAAAATATAGTGAGGTGCGCAGCTTAACAACCGATGCCTCGGGCTTATTCACTATTCAAATTGGAAGTGCCGGTGCCGTAAGTACTACAGGTTCATGGGCATCAATTGCATGGGAAACAGGAGCAAAGTTTTTACAAGTTGAAATGGATGCGGCAGGTGGTAGCAATTATACAGACATGGGCACACAACAAATGCTAAGTGTACCTTATGCACAGTATAGTAATATGGCAGGCGCACTTAATCCAACAGCTAAAATAGACTTAACTCAAATCAACGGTTCGGGTGCTACAAACGGACAGATTTTAAAATTCAACGGAACAAATTGGATACCTGCAGCAGCTTCCAATTCGCCATTTACATTGCCTTACATTGCAACTGACGCCAATGCTACATCCATAGGAATTACAAACAGCAACACATTAGCTGGAGTCGCAATATATGGTAAAACGACCAGTACAAATGCAAACTCAACTGGTGTACGTGGCGAAACTACCGTTGCCGGCAGCACTGGCGTAAATGGTAAAGCAAACAATGCAACAGCAGTTGGCATAAAAGGCGAGAATGCTTTGGGAACAGCTATAGAAGGTATTACAAATGCTGCATCTTACCCTGCAGTGGAAGGATGGAGTACTGCAGCGAATGGAGGAAAAGGTGTAGTAGGTATTGCAAATAATGGTACTTCTGCAATTGGGGTAGAAGGAAATGCCAATGCTGGAATTGGAGTTAGTGGTTATAGCAATACCAATATTGGTTTACAAGGTGGTAGTATTTCGGGTACAGGTGTTTATGGAAATACACTAACCGGCTCTGCCTTAAAGGGCGTAAGCTCAAGTGGATATGGTTTAGAAGTATCGGGTAAAGTAAAAATTGCCGGAGGCAATACTACACCGGGTGCAGGCAAGGTTTTAACTAGCGATGCAAGTGGAAATGCAACATGGCAACCTGTTACCAAAACGCCAATGGTTGCATTTCAGGCTGGGGAAATTGGAACATTAATTCCTATCGTAACTGAAACAGTATGGCCTTTTGCAGTAGAAAACTATGATTACGGTAATAATTTTAATATGACTACCAAAAAGTTTATCGCTCCCGTTGCTGGTCTATACCATTTCGATATAAATATAGCTATGGAGTTTAACTCTACTGCTTGGAACTATCTTGATGCTTCAATTACATTAAATGCTAAAGCACCAGGTTTTGGTACATACATAGTTTTACTTTACCCTCTTATCCTTACAAATGACGCAGTGAGTGCAACCGCTTCGGGAAGCCCGTCTATTACTAAACATTTGGTTGCTGGAGAAGAGGTTTGGGTAACAATAAGGCAAAATAATATTGGTAGTATAGGGGCAGGAGTATCTTCAAGCTATGCAAAGGATAACTTCTCCGGTTATTTAATTGTTGCAGATTAATAAAATATTTAAACATTATTTCATCACTATTAAAAGAAAAAAAATGAAAAGAATAATCACATCCATTGCTATATCAGTTTGTCTAGCGCAACATAGTAATGCACAAACAATACAACGCAGTGTAATTGGTTCGGCAGGAACTACAGCTACAACAGGAAGTGTATCAATATCATCCACAGTTGGCGAAACGATTACAAGCAAACTTACATCGGGCAACGGCAGCATTAAGCAAGGGTTTCAACAAGGAAATATTTTAATTGCGCGCATTGCAAATGAAGAATTGCCGGCAACAACTACCGAAGTAAAATCAGCGGCTTTACAAAAAGCGGAAACAGAATTGTCGCTAAATATTTTTCCGAACCCGACAACAGATTTTGTAAACATAGCAACAGAAACTGATGAGAAAATAAATTTAACTGTGATAGATGTGCAAGGAAAAATAATTAAGCAAGTGCAACATAGTACGGACCAAACGCAAATAGATTTTACACAGTTACAAGCAGGCACATATTTTATTGTTGCGCAAAGTGCTAACTCGCGAAACACGTACAAAGTGATAAAGCAACAGTAGAAAAAAATAATGTTTAAGTTAAAAATGCCGGGCTAACAACCCGGCTTTTTTGTTTTTATTAAAATCAACAAAAAGCTCAAAGCCAAAGACAAAAAGCTCAAGGCTCGCAGCTAAAAGCTAAAAGCTCGCAGCCAAAAGCTAACAGCCTCCCCCAAAAAAAACACTCCGTTCCAAAAAAAACACACTTCAATTCAAAAGCACCACACTTCGTATTACTATATTTTAGGAGGCATAAAGGCTGTTGCATATTTGCACTATCAAATTAATAAAACGAAAAAATTATGAATGCAGAATTAAAAG
The DNA here is from genome assembly GCA_016717325.1 of Bacteroidota bacterium. Taxonomy (GTDB): domain Bacteria; phylum Bacteroidota; class Bacteroidia; order AKYH767-A; family OLB10; genus JADKFV01. The sequence goes on from JADKFV010000009.1 coordinate 22,846, forward strand.
ATAACAGTCGCAATTTTATTTTCGAAAGTTATAAAATGGAAAAGCAACTTGAGCGCCAAACAAAAATATTCAACATGATGATTGTTATGGCATTTGTTACCATTTTTATTTTCTTTATAAATATTGCATCCCATGCACAAAGTGTTGGGCTCAACAATCCTAATCCACATGCAAAATCATTACTTGATTTAACTGCTACCGACAAAGGATTGCTAACTCCTCGTATGACACAGGCACAACGTATAGCTATGTTTGTTGCGCCTGATGCAAGTGCAAAAGGTATGTTGGTATATCAAACCGATAACACACAAGGCTTTTATTTTTACGATGGTGCAGCCTGGCAAGCCGTAAGTGCAAATGCAGGTTGGGGCGTTAACGGCAATGCAGGAACTTCGGCAACAACAAATTTTATTGGCACAACTGATAATAATGATGTTGTTTTTAAAACAAACAATATCGAGCGTATGAGAGTTGATGTAAACGGAAACATCGGCATCGATACAGTTGCACCTAAAGCGCGCCTTCATGTTAAATCAAACAGTGCATCTAACTGGCCTCAGATTATAGTTGAAGAAAAAGACAGCAACGACTATTCGCGTATCAGTTTTATGAATAAAGGCAGTAATAAATTCTGGACGGTGGCAGCCACATCTGCAGTTGCCGATTCTAATTCACGTTTTAATATTTTTAATAGTTCTACTTTTGATTTACTAACTGTTACCGGAACGGGCAAAGTAGGTTTAAGCCATACCAATCCGCGTCAGCGATTAGAAGTAAACGGAAATATTACTTTAACAAATGATGCAAATAATATCAGGGTAAATGATATCCGTGTATTTGCCGTTACAGGAACTTCCAATTTATTTGCTGGAGAAAATGCTGGAATTAATAATACATCAGGAAGCAACAACACTTTTGTAGGAGACAGTTCTGGATTTACCAATACTACCGGAACCTCCAATGTAGCTATTGGAAACAATTCCTTAAAGAACAACCTTGGCGGAAATTGGAATGTTGCTGTTGGTAGTAGTGCATTGGAATCAAACACATCCGGTTACAGTAACAGTGGCTTAGGCATTGGCACATTATCAAAAAACACTTCAGGAATTAGAAATACGGCTTCAGGCGGAGGCGGACTTCAGGCAAATACAACAGGCTTTGAAAATACTGCTGCTGGATATTATGCACTTAATAAAAATACAACTGCGAGCAGAAATGTTGGTATAGGTGCGTATGCATTATTTAATGATACTACAGGTGAAAAAAACACAGCATTAGGACATTCATCCGCCTACTCATTAACTAGCGGAAGCAACAATCTTTTTTTAGGGGTTTATTCAGGTATTAACTGCACCACTTCTTCAAACAACGTATTTGCTGGTGCCGAAACAGGCACAAATAATACTACAGGTGGCAATAATACATTTATAGGGTTTCAGTCCGGCTTAAGTAATACTACAGCTTCCAACAATACAATGATTGGCGTGCAAAGCGGATATTTAAATACTACTGGTGATTGGAATGTATTTGTCGGAAATTATTCCGGCTTGAATAATTCTACAGGGCAATACAATAACTTTTTGGGAGCCGATGCCGGAAGATTTAACACAACAGGATTAGCAAATACCTTTATGGGAAATGCCAGTGGACGACATAACACAACAGGAAATTATAATGTAGCAATCGGAGCTGATGCCGGTCGATTGTCAACAACAGCATCAAGAAATTCATTTTTAGGTGTTGCAGCAGGTTTCGCAACCACAACCGGCTCGTGGAATACAGCTTTAGGTACAGATGCATTACGTTTAAATCAGACAGGCGATAATAATGTGATGATAGGATTTGAAGCCGGATACAACACAACTGTTTCAAATAATGTTATGATGGGTTTTAGGGCCGGCAGGGCGAGCACTACCGGTATCAACAATACATTTATAGGTGTAAATGCAGGAAATGCAAATACAACAGGAAACAACAATGTTGCAATTGGAAACAATGCCCAGGTAGGCGCTGCATTAACAAACGCAACAGCATTTGGTAACAATTCGTCTGTTACCACCAGCAATAGTATGGTTCTTGGAGGTATCGGTGTTGATGCTGTTAATGTTGGTATTGGGACAACTGCGCCACAACATAAACTAAGTTTTGGAAACAATCTTGGAAGTAAAATTTCGTTTTGGGATGGAGGAACTTCAAACTATGGTATTGGTTTGCAGGGATACCTGCTTCAATATTATACAGCTTCAATAAATGATGATCATGCCTTTGGTTATGGAAGCAGTTCAGCTTTTACAGAAACAATGCGCATTAAAGGAAACGGAAATGTGGGAATTGGAACTTCTGCGCCTAACTATAAAATGCATATAGTTTCAGGTGGAAGTTTTCCGCTTGCATTACAAAGTACATCGGCATCAAGCTATAGCGTAATGCATGTATTTAATAACAGCGGAACCATAACGGCACATTTTGGATACGGCAACCCATCGGCAGGAACTTTTGCCGACAGAGTGTTTATAGGAAGTACCAATGCAACACCATTTGTACTTACAACAAATAATACTGAAAGAATTCGAATTGCACCAACAGGAGAAGTTGGAATAAACACCAATGCTCCAACTACCGACTTAGAAGTAAATGGTTTCACCAAACTTGGCAGCGATGCACCTGCAGTGAAAATGAAAAAATATACAGGCAACACTGCAGCTACTGCAAATGGCAATATAAATTTTGCGCACGGACTTAATCAGGCAAAAATTTTATCAGTTGAAGTTTTGGTTTTACAATCTGGTGGCACATTATATCCTCCCGAAAACTCGACCAGCAGTGGAGCTTATTATCATTATTTCGTTACATCAACATCAGTTTACATTTCAAATGATGCCTCAAATTCTGCAAACATGTTGAATCGTCCTTACAGAGTTTTAATTACGTATGAAGAGTAATTCAGTTTAAATTTTTTAATCATCACTAACACAAAAATCAAAATGAAAACACTCTATAGAATTTCAATATGGTTTATTTTTTTGGGAGCATTTAAAACTTCGCATGCACAATTAATGACGAACAATGATATTAATATAACCATTCAATCAGGTGTTCAATTAACTATAAAGGGCGATATAAAAAATCAAAATTCAACTGTTATAGAAAACAACGGTATTATTTGCCTAAGTGGCAATTGGCAAAATGATGCTGTAACAAATTGCTTTGGCACTTCGCAGGGTACTGTTATTCTAAATGGAACCAACCAAAGTATTTCAGGTACTTCAACTACTGCTTTTAATAGCTTAGTGTTACAAGGTAGCGGAACAACAACTTTATTTTCTAATATTTCATGTGGTGGAAATTATGTTTCACCTGCAGGAATTTTAGATATTGGCAATACAGTATTAGATTTAAATTCTAAAGCAATTGAAATAAAAAACGATGCCGTAAATGCCATTGGCTCAGCAACGGGTTACATAATAAGTGAGGATACTGATAACAGTGCTAAAATAGTATGGTCAATTAATTCAGCTTTAGGTCAGCACACAATTCCCTTTGGAAATTTAACCGGAACAAAAATTCCATTAGTCTTTAACTTAACTGCAGGCAATGCAGGCGATGTAGCATTTAGTACATACGCTACTAACGCCAATAATTTACCATTGCCTCTTTCCCCTACTTTGGTTACTCATGTAAGGAACAACAGTGGAATTGACAACAGCGCTAATACCGTTGATAGGTTTTGGCAAATTGACGCTTCAGGAAGTCCTACAGCATCATTGACATTTAGTTATGCCAGTAATGAAAATGCTGCAAATGGAAATAGTAATATGGTAGCACAGCGATGGGTTAATCCTGCATTAGGTTGGGCATTACCCTCACCGGGCCAAACTTACCCCAATGCACAAAGTGTATTGGTAAGCAATGTAACTGCTTTTGGTCCGTGGGCCATTTCAAATATTTTTTCGCCATTACCAATCGACTTGATATCATTTACTGCCAAGCCCGTAGATAACGAAAAAGTGATTTGTGATTGGGCAACTGCTACGGAACAATCAAATGATTATTTCAATGTTGAACGAAGCAAAAATGGGAGTGATTTCAATTCCATAGGTATTGTTGATGGTGCCGGCACTTCCAATCAAACGCAGCAATACATGTTTATTGATAACAATCCTTACTCAGGAATTTCCTATTACAGGTTAAAGCAAACTGATTTTAATGGGAACGTTAGCTACAGTGCAGTAAGAAAAGTAAGTATGAAAGATGATGATTTTAATATAGTAGTATATCCAAATCCTGTAATTGATTTTGTAACTGTTACTTTCAGTAAAAACCATAATGCACAAATAGCCATTACAGATTTAACCGGCAAAGTAATTAAGCAAGTGCAAAGCGATAGTGAACAAATACAATTAGATTTTACCAATTTAAATTCAGGAAGTTATTTTATTGTTGCCGACAGTAGTAACAGTAGCACTCGAAAAACTATTAAAGTTGTAAAGCAGTAGTTGTTAGTAGTTGTGCTATGTACCAATCACACTGCTGAGCAAAATGATGTATAAAGCACTCAATGCTAAGTGCTCAAAGCTCGCAGCTAAAAACTCAAGGCCTACGCAAAAAACCACACTTCAGTTCAAAAGCACTACACTTCGCATTACAAAAATTTTAATCGCAATAATGAAGATGCACATTTGTGCCATCAAAAAATACAAACATTAAAAATTATGAGTATAGAAACTAAAAAGCCATCAAAAAATTTTGTCTTCAACAGCATCAAAGAAGATAAAAACGCAAATCGCAAATCGCATGCACTCGACATACTGTTTGGTTTATTGCTGGTAGCTATGTGTGCTTTGCTTATGAGCCTCACAAATGCTGAAAACAAAAAAAGCAATACAATATTAAACGAAGCAAAAGGGGATGTTTTAAAAAAGGCAACTGTTTCAGAAACAGAGCTAAATTCGTTTTCGAACAACAAAGATTTTTTAAAATTGTATTACAAAAATCAAATCAATAAAAAGCGAAATCGACAAATTATAAATTAATCAAATCATGAAATTTTTACTCTGCATAATTTCAATTCTAATAATGAACAACGAAGCATTTTCGCAACAAAAAGTAGAAGGCGTTTATACCTTAAAAGGAGTTCATGATATGGCAGCTGCATTTTACTTTTCAGCTGATGGTAAATTTCAATTTGAATATTTTTATGGTGCAGTTGATCGCATGGCGCAGGGCACTTATACAGTTATTGGCGATACCCTAAAATTAAAAAGCGATAAAGAAGCCGGAAAGGATTTTACGGTTGAAAAGCAATCTCAAAAAAGAAAAGGATATACTATAATCATAAACGATAAAAACCCTGTACTAATAAATCGTGTACGCTGCATTTTTATAAAAGGAGACATAACCGTTTACGAAGATATTACCGACAAAACCGGCAAACTTGTAACAGAAAAAATTGATTGCGATAAAATTTATTTGCTACATCCAATTTATCCTGACATTGCAACTATTATTAAGGATGAAAACAACAGCAATAATTATTTTGAAGTTACACTTAACCCATCATTACAACAAGTCAGTTTTAATGGGATTGATTTGGTGATAAAAGGAAATACACTTAACTGTCTTCCAAATTATTTTTTACCAATTGAGAATTTAAAATTTGAGAGAGAGTAGCTATTAGCTGCTGGCTTTTAGCTATCGGCTGCCAGCCCTTAGGTACTAATCTAAAATTTTGCAAATTGTTGCTAATGGTTTATTTAGTCAAAAGCCAGCAGCTAATAGCTCGAAGCTCAAAGCCCACAACTCGCAGCTAAAAATTCACAGCTCAAGGCTCACAGCTAAAAACTAAAAGCTTATAGCTAACAGCCCTCCCCCCACGCTTCATTTCGAATTTGCCACACTTCAATTTTATTTTTCTTGTTGTAATACATTTTTCAAACATATTTGCCTGATTAATATGCACGGGTGAAAAAGGTTATTTCCATATTTCTATTTGCCTTATGTTGTTTTATAACACATGGTCAGCAATCAGACCGGCTACAACTTGTTGAGCAAAAATTGCCATCGTGTTTTAATGACGTATCGCACTATGGATCTATAAAAGATATTTATCAAGACAGCAAAGGTTTTATTTGGATTTCGTCATCACAAGGATTGGCTAGGTATGATGGATATGAATTTAAATATTTCAAACACGACAAAAACAATCCACACAGTATAGCCAATTCGATTACCTGTTATACGCTGGAAGACAGCAAAGGCAATTTATGGTTTGGGCTGATTTCCGGAGGAATTAGCTGCTACAATCCATTAACAAATTCTTTTAAAAACTATAACACTAAAAGCATTTTATCCTCATCAAATGATCCAATAATGGCCTTATACATTGATCAAAAGGATGAGGTTTGGTTTTCCATCGGTTATAAAGGATTAAGTCATTTAAATAAAGAAAACGGCACGTTCGAAACCTGGGATATTGTTACAGCCGAACGATGCCCAAACACGAAACCACATAAGGTTCCATTGCATAATTTTCTGATGGATATTGTAGATAGAGATGAAAATAACCTTTGGCTTGGTACACCAGAAGGCCTGTTTTCTTTTAATAAAACAACAAAAGAAATTACGGTAATGCGGCCAAAGCTATCTAAAGACTTGCATCACGATGTTTACAATGCAAAATTCATATTTCCAGAAGGTTGCAAAGTATGGATTGGTGGCTGGGGAAGCAGCATTCAATGTTATGACACACTCTCTAAAACATGGGCTGATTATACTTTTAATCAAGCGAATAAAAATTATACCATTTACAATAGCATGGTGCGTAAAGATGACGATGAGTTTTGGCTTGCAAGTCCCGAAAAGGGATTAGCCACTTTTAATACAACCTCGTGTACTTTTACATTTTTACAAAGCGACTCAACATACAATAACTTACCAAATGAAACCAACTATTTAGTTTTTAGTGATAAACAAAAAAACTTATACGTTGTGTATTATTATGACGTCTACTTTTTTAAACAAAAACCAAACTTATTCAGGGAATATAAAATACCAACTTATGCAAGCATTAATTCAGGAGTTGAAAGTGTTCATTGTGTTTACGAAGAAAAATCGAAGCGGTATTTATATGCAGGTACTTACAATTCTGCTGGCATAATTCGCTGCGACAGAATTACAAATGAAGTAAAACCACTGCAGTTAAAACTCAATAACAATAAAGTGTTTCAACCCTATGTCTTGAAATTATTAGAACGAGATTCTGCTTCATTGTGGATGCTTACACCCGATAAATTATATATATACTATTATAACTCAAATAGGTTAACAGTTCCACCGCAGCCTCCTTTGCTCAATCAACTTCGAGGCACAAATGGATATGTTACAATGGCTATCGAAGGCGATAAGTTTTTATGGATTGGCACCTCTTATAATGGAATTATAAAGTACGATGTTGAAACCGGCAATACGCAGTGTTATGCTAAGGATGAAAAAGATACAGCCCAAATTGGTTCCATTTATATCCAATGCATTGCCGTTGACAAAAAAAATAACCTATGGTACGGAAGTACACGCGGTTCATTATTAGCGCGATTTGATGCAACTATTGGTAAAAGCATTTATTATGATAAAAATGGCAATAGTTGTAACGAGTCAAATAGTATTCAAACCTATGGAATTTATTCGAGTGGCAACGATGTTTATGCAAGCACCAATAAAGGATTGTTAATTTTTGACATCAGTGGAAAGGATTTCAGGCTAAAACGAAAGATTGATTCCGACAATGGCTTTGCATCAGATTATATTGGAATTGGGTGTAAAGAAAATGACAGCTTGCTTTGGATAAATACAACTAATGGAATTATTTTGTATAATCTCAATAGTAACCTTTACGACATATTTAATAGAGATGATGGTTTAAAGAATTATGCCAACAGTATTTTTTCATCAAATGCAGGCACTTTGTTTGTTAGTGCCATGAATTTTTTTTATGAATACCTGCCTAATGTTAAGCAGAATAAGACCAAAGCTTTAGCGCCAGTACTTACTTCATTCAAAATAAATGAAGACGATATAAATTTTAATGCATCTTTTAAAAATGAAAACAAAATAACAATTGAACCAGCTTACAGTTTTTTTACGGTTTCGTTTGCAAGCCTCGACTTTTCCAATGCCCCCGAAATTAAGTACAGTTACATGCTCGAAGGTTTCAGTAAAAACTGGATTGATGCTGGCGACAGGCGTTATGCAACATTTTCAAACTTAAGCGGAGGTAGCTATATTTTGAAACTGCGCGCTACACTTGATAATGGTGCAAATTTTAGCAGGGTAACATCTATTCCAATTTACATCGAAACAATTTATTATAAGTCTTGGTGGTTTCGTTTAATTACTGCTTTAACATTGTCATTTGTGCTCTTCTCAATTTATAAATACCGCATCAAACAAAAACAAGCAATAGACGAACTGAATAGCCGCGCACAACTTTTAGAAAAAGAAAAATCGGTAGTACAGTATGAAAATTTAAAACAACAGCTCAATCCGCATTTTCTTTTTAATTCACTTACGTCACTTAGCAGCCTGATAACTGTTGATCCAAAAATAGCACGCCAATTTGTGGACCAGATGAGTAAAATTTATCGCTATATTTTAAAGAGCAGCGATAATGAAACCGTGCCGCTTATCAATGAAATAAACTTTGCCACCACTTATGTAAAGCTACAGCAAACACGGTTTTCAAAAGGCTTTGAAGTCCACATAAATGTTGATGAAGAATTTTATGACAGAAAAATTGTTCCTGTTACAATTCAAAACATGATTGAAAATGCTATTAAACATAACATCATTGATGAAGAATCTCCATTAGTAATTGAGATATTTGTAGAGGATGAATATTTAGTTGTGAAAAATAATTTGCAGAAAAAAAATGTTGTAGAAGCATCAAACAAAGTAGGTCTCGAAAAAATGATAACGCTCTATAAATATTTAATTGATAAACCGATAATTATAAAAGAAGCGAACGAAAAATTTGAAATTAGAATACCGTTGATATGAAGTTAATGACTGTTAGTTTTTAGCTATTAGCTTTTGGCTGTTAGCTATTAGAATTTGGCCAATAGCTAATAGCTAACAGCTTATAGCCAATCTCTTTTCGATAAGTATAGAATAAAAACATAATAAAATGAAGAATTTTAAGGAGTTGAAAATATGGAAGCAAGGAATTACAATAGCTAAAAAATGTTACATACTTACTGCAACATTTCCAAAACACGAACAGTATAATTTATAGTCACAAATAGTAAGGTGTGGGGTTTCAATTGCAAGTAATATTGCTGAAGGTAGCAGTAGGACAAGTGAAAAAGATTATGCGAGATTTGTTGAGATTTCACTTGGCTCTGCATTCGAATTACAGACTCAATTAATAATTGCGCAGGAAATCAAAATGGGAGACCAAATAATTTTAAATGAACTTTTAAATGAAATTGAGACAGAGCAAAAAATGATTGCTTCATTTTTACGTATTTTAAAAGATAATGAAGTAACCAAAAAGCTAAGGGCCAAGAGCCAACAGCTAAAAACCAACAGCTAAAAACAAAAAAAAATATGAAAGCACTAATTGTAGAAGATGAAATATTGATTGCAAAAGAATTGCAAAGCAAAATCAAATCGGTAGCCGATGATGTTGATATCATTGAAGTATTACCAAGTTTAAAAACAGCAAAAAAATGGTTCATGAATAATGCTGAACCCGATTTGATATTTATGGATATTCAATTGAGCGATGGTATAAGTTTCGAAATTTTTGAAACATATAAACTATCATGCCCCATTGTTTTTACAACAGCTTATGATGAATATGCTATGCGGGCATTCAAAGTAAATGGTGTTGATTATTTATTAAAGCCAATTGACGAAGATGAATTGAAGCGCGCCATTGATAAATGCAGAACCATTGTGGCAAGTGCAAATCCCTACCCAACTGATATTAGTAAAATGGCAGGAGAATTTAAAAGTTCGCCAGGTAGCAATTTACAATTCAAAGAAAAATTTGTTGTCAATTTTCGTAATCAATGGTTGCCAATTAATATAAAAGATATTGCATGTTTTATGCGCGATTCGCTCAATTACATTTATACATTTAAAGGCGAATATTATTCATTCGATTTCAATACGCTTGAAGAAGTAGAAGAATTGCTTGATCCAAAATTATTTTATCGCGCCAATCGGCAGTTTATTGTGCACATCGATTCCATCAATTCTATAAAGCCTTTGGAGAATCAAAAATTAACTATTCGATTGAAGGAACCAAATCAAAAATTCGAAATAGATATTAGCCGCGAAAAGGCACCTTCATTTAAAAAGTGGTTAAACAGATAGGTGAGTTATTGTCTGGTAGCTATTGAATGAGTATATTTTAAATCAAAAAAGCTAATACAAAATAGCAAAAGAAAAAATGATAACTGAAAAACAAATTAGTTTAATTAAACAGAATTGGAATGGCCTTCGTGGTGTAGATCCGGTATTGATTGGAGATGTGTTTTACCGCAAACTATTTCTTGATGCACCAGCACTAAAAGCCTTATTTAAAACCACATCTGAACAGCAATCAATAAAACTGGTAGAAATGCTAAATGTAATTATTGCCAGATTAGAAAGAATAGAAGAATTAAGCGAAGACATAAAACATCTGGCTATACGGCATGTACAATACGGCACAAAGCCCACCCATTACAAACAGGTTGGCATAGCCCTTATTTGGACATTGAAACAAGCATCTGGCAGCCAATGGAATGCTGAAATTGAAGAAGCCTGGTCGACATGTTACACTCTTCTTTCCAATACAATGATTAATGCAACTAAAGAATGATTCCCAGTTTTTAACGCTTTATGGCTCGATAAATATTATAGAACAACCCTTTTTACTATTATCTCACATTTTTATAGAATATTACCACTTACACACTAAGAAGTAAGCTATTCGCCTACAAAAAAAGCACGTTCAACGTATTATATTTTGACAAATTGTTAAAAACAATTGTTCGTAAACTATTGATAAACAATAACATAAGCCAATTATAAACATTGTTTTGGGTGAAAATTGTTAATAACCTTGCACAGAACAATAAAACAATGTTCATTTGCCCAAGAAAATAATTCGTTCACCAATGAATTGGGCCTTACCTCATCTTATCTAAGGCACGAACAAATTAGAACAAAAGAAGCATTTAGGTTAAAGGTCACAATTCTTAGGTAAAAGATTTGGTACATGCTAAATTGACCATTGGCAATTGTAAAGTAGTAATTTTAACAAACCGCGCGTTTTAAATCTATTCTAACAAGCGGTATTTTAACATATAGTTTTTAAAAACAGCAAGAGTTTTAACTCTCGCTTCTTTGAACAAGCATTGCGGAACGAGGCAATTTGTGTATAAATCACATCTTATTGCCACTTTAAGTTCCATTTCCACTCATTTTTAGCAATTCACTAAAAATCATGAGAGGGCGAAGCTATGCCTAAAATCTACTAAAACAATAAAACATACCAAATATATAGATTATGAATAAAAACAAAACAGACACATCGTAGCAAATTCGATTTAAGCGAAGACCAAAAAAGTGCAATCAGGGGTGACTATTACTTTTTGGCTCTCGCTTCATTTTCATTTCAAAACTTTAAGAACATCAAGTAAAAACCAAAAATTATTAAAAATGAATTTATTTAAACTTATCACACACAAAAACCAGAAGCCTTCAAATTGGAAGTCGTCTTCTGGTAGTTTTTTTTCCAATAACTGGAAATCAAAACTCAACAATGCGGAGGCATTAAAACGCCTCCTCAACAGGCCGGCTATACGCAAGGCCTTGGGCTTAAGCATAATAATGCTTTCGAGCTGTATAGTTGCACAAGCGCAAGTTTCTCTTTCGGGAACTGTGTTTCGCGATTACAATGGTAATGGAATACAGGGTAAGGCATATCCAAACATGGAGCCTGGCGTTGCCGAAATTGCCGTTTGTGCTTTCGACAGCACCGACCAATTATTATCTGTTGTGCTTACCGACCAGAGTGGCTACTACTCAATGTCAACAGCAAGTGTACCTATCGGCCGCTCGGTTCGTCTTGAATTTATTATTCAGGGCACGGGTGGTTCTTGTTTTAACGATCGCACTTACGACTATAGCAGTACAAGTGCTTCGGCTTACGGCTCTGCCATCCAGTTTGTAAAAGGTGGGGCAACCAATGTAAACTTTGCTTTAAATTACCCTGGCGATTATGTTTTGGATAACAATCCATACATATATATGTCATGCTTTGTAACAGGCGATCCACTCAAAGCGGGCTCGGCTGCTACCAGCGATGCATTTATTAAAGTAAGAAAAAGCTTCTCTGGCGAACCGTTATCACAAGGCGGTGCTTCATCCGACAATGCTATATCAATCGGTCGTGCCGATTCATTAGGTAGCGTTTGGGGTGTTGCTTTTAGCCGCCCTGCAAATAAAATATTTACTTCGGCTTTTGTAAAGCGTCATGTGGGCTTAGGTCCTATGGGTTCGGGAGGTGTATATATGATAGATCCAAATGCAGTTTTTCCTGCAACTACACAAAGATTTTTTAGTCTCGATAATTTAGGCTTTCCAACCAGCGCATCAAGTGGGGCCCTAAAAGTGCTTTCAAATACTGCCCGCAATTTGCCTAATACTGCCGGTGATCCAAGTCACGATTCTACAACATATGCGCAAGTGGGCAAAGTTGGTATTGGTGGGTTGGAAATTTCTGATGACGGACGTTATTTATTCCTTATAAATCTATTCGATAAAAAATTATACAAAATAGATTTGCAAAATGGTGCTTCACCAGTTATGCCTACAGCAGCTCAAGTATCAAGTTATGCGCTTCCAAATCCGGGATGTACAAATGGTTTGGCACGCCCGTTTGCCGTTAAATATTTTAGAAATAAAGTTTATGTAGGTATTGTTTGCTCAGGTGAAAACGGGGGTACAAACAATGTAGATGGAACACCTTCGGATGTATATGCAAATGTTTACGCTTTTGATGCTGTAAATAATGTGTTCGATAATACACCTGTTATTCCAACAGTGAATTTGGCTTTTCATAAAGGGATGACCAATGCTACAATTAATCCAAATGACACATTGTGGAATCCATGGAGCGATCAATGGCATTTAGATGCAAATGGTGAAATAACTTTTCCACAACCAATATTATCAGATATTGAATTTGATAACGATGGTTCAATGATATTAGGTTTTATGGATCGTACCGGTCATCAGTTGGGTTACGGTCAATATGGGCTTAACTCAAATGACATTACAAATATTTACAGTGGTTTTGGTGGTGGTGACGTAATAAGGGTTTTCAATAACGCTTGTACGTATGAAGTGGAAAGTAATGGAGTAGCCGGACCAATTACTACTAGCGGAAATCAAAATTATCAAGGCTTAGGTGGTGGTGAATTTTATTGGGAAGATAATTATATTTTCTGGCATGATGAAACCTCTTTTGGCTCATTGGGAATGCAACCGGGAGATTCGGTAGTGACTGTTGCAGTTGCAAATCCACAAACGTTTTTTGGCGCTGGTGGTATCAGCCATTTTTCAAATATTGATGGCTCTAAATCATATGGTTTTCAAGTTTATGACCCTTCAATTGCAGGTACTTGTGCCAATGCAAACGGATTGGGCGATCAGGAATATGGCTTTGATGCCGAAGATATTGAAATTGGAAATATTGTTTGGGACGATACGCACAACTTTGGTATACAGGATGCTGACGAAAAAGGAATATCAGGGGTTAATATACAACTTATACGTGTTTCTGATAATGCCGTTATTGGTAATGCAACTTCAAACTCAAGTGGGCAATGGTATTTTAATAAATCGAATGTCAATTTAAATGGAGCCTCAGGATTATTACCAAATACAAGTTATAAAATACGTGTAGCTGCTGCACAATTTAATAACACAGGAAGTGGACCTTTAGCAAATAAAGATATTACAAACTCAGGTATGGTTGGAAATGGCGAGCCCGGTATGAGCGACAATGACGCAACACTGGTGAGTGGAAAAGCAGAAATAGCTTTCACCACAACTAAAAACGGTGCCAGCAATCACAATCTCGATTTTGGTTTTAAGTCATCTTTAGGCTGTCCTTTAGTTGCCACATGCTCTTCAACCAATACAACATGTAATGGTGGTGCCGATGGCGAAGTAAGTGTAACAACAGTGGGTGCTGTTGGTGCTGTAGATTATTTATGGAGCACCGCCTCTACAAATGCAGCAGTTAACGGTTTAGCAGCAGGTACGTATACCGTAACAGTTACCGATAGCCAAGGATGTTCGGATATGTGCAGTGTAACTATTGGCCAACCTACAGCGGTTAGCGCAAGTTGCTCAGGCACAAATGTTACAGTAAATGGAGGAAACAATGGTAGTGTGAGTGTTACAGCAAATGGTGGTACTCCCGGATATACATATTTATGGAACAACGGTAACACAAATGCTACGCAATCCGGATTGGCAGCTTCTACGTATACTGTTACTGTTATAGATGCAAACGCTTGCACAGGAACATGTTCTATTACAATTAGTCAACCTTTACCGCTAAGTGGATCAGTTGTCATTACTGACATTAATTGTAATGGTGGTAACGATGGCGAAATTGCTTTAACCATATTAGGTGGCGTAACTCCATATTCATACTTATGGAGTAATGGGGCTACGACTCAGGATATCAACAATTTATTTGCCGGCAATTATGATGTAACTGTAACTGATAATGCAGGTGCAACAATCACTTTTAGCAATGCTGTATCTGAACCAACGGCTGTGCAAGTAACTTGCACATCGGTTGATGCTTCATCTAACGGAGGCAACAATGGCCAGGCTTCAGTAAGCGCAAATGGAGGAACTCCATCCTATACATATTTGTGGAGTAATGGAAAAACAACTGCAACCGCTACAGGATTAATTGCAGGTGTATACACAGTTAACGTTACTGATAGTCGCGGATGCTCAACCACTTGCGAAAGCAATGTAGGTGAGCCCGGAGCTATTTTTGCCAGCATTGCTGAAACAAATGTTTCATGTTTTGGTGGCAGCGATGGTGCCCTTGATTTAACTGCAAACGGTGGAGTTGGAACATTAACGTTTTTATGGAATGATGGTGATACAAACGAAGACCGCACTAATCTTTCGGCAGGTTCGTATACTGTAACAGTTACTGATGGTAATGGTATTACAAAATCTGTAAGCGGAACAGTTTCGGAGCCTGGCCAATTATCGGCCAATTGCTCACACACAAATGTTACAATTAACGGAGCTAACGATGGTACTGCATCGGTAACTGCTATTGGTGGTACTTTACCTTATACTTATCAATGGAGTAATGGTGGCACAACAGCAACAATTAACGGCCTTTCACCTTTAATTTACAATGTAATAGTAACCGATAATAATGGATGTACTGCTAACTGTTCTGTTACCATTACACAACCATCGGTTTTTACCGGAACTGTAATAGAAACAAATGTTTCTTGTAATGGTGTTAGTGATGGCACAATAAGCATCACATCAAATGGTGGTGTTACTCCATACACTTTTGCCTGGGATGACGGCAATACAAACGAAGACCGTACCGGCTTAGCTGCAGGTTCTTATACGCTTACAGCTACCGATAATAATGGAGCGACCTATACTAAATCAATTACCATTACCGAACCTGATGAATTGATTGCTAACTGCAGTCATACTGATATTTTGGTAAATGGTGCAAATAATGGAACAGGAACGGTTCAGGTAACTGGCGGTACTGCACCTTATACTTACTCATGGAACAATGGTGCATCTACTGCATCTATCAACAATCTTGCAGCAGGTTCGTATATAGTTAATGTTACAGATGATAATGGATGTTCAGCTGCATGTGGATTTACCATTACAGAACCTACAGCTTTGGATATTACTGTTTCGGGTACAAATGTATCTTGTAATGGTGGTTCAAATGGAACAATTGATGTTACCGTTGCAGGTGGAGTAGCAACTTATAATTATTTGTGGAACGATGGAGATACAAATGAAGACAGAACGGGCATTGCTGCCGGATTGTATATTATTACTGTTACCGATGCAAACGGTGCTACATCTTCGCAAACAATAAATATAACCGAGCCTTCTGCTTTGACACTAAATTGCAGCAAGACTAATATAACTATCAATGGTGCAAACGATGGTAGCGCTTGTGTTTTGGCAAGCGGAGGTTCGCCTTCTTATGCTTATTTATGGAGCAATGGCGAAACTACTCAATGCATTGCTAACTTAGCACCAGGTGCATTCACCGTAACAGTTACCGACAACCATAGCTGCACACAGACTTGTTCAGTAAATATTACACAACCGGCAATTTTAAATATTGTTCCGGTGCCAACTAATGTTTCTTGTAATGGAGGTACCGATGGAGGCATTAATGTATCTGTAAATGGTGGTGTTACTCCATATACGTACATTTGGAATGATGGAAATACAAATCAGGATCGCACAAATATTGCTTCAGGTACTTACACAATTACGGTGACAGATAAAAATGGCGCAACGGCCATGGCTGTGGCTTCTGTTACTCAACCATTGGCTATTGCACTCAACTGTTCAGGTGTTGATGTAACTGTTAATGGTGCAGGTGATGGTAGTGCTTCTGTTACTGTAAGTGGTGGCACACCTTCTTACTCTTACTTGTGGAGTAATAGTGAAACAACACAATCTATTGCTAATCTTACTCCCGGAACGTATATTGTAACAGTTACTGATAACAACGGATGTACTTCATCTTGTTCATCATTAGTTACAGAGCCTGCTTTGTTGGCAATAAACGGTACAGCTACCAATGTAACTTGCAATGGATTATCCGATGGCAGTATTGACGTAACTGCTACGGGAGGAATTGCGGGATACACATTCTTATGGAACGATGGTGATACCAACGAAGACAGGACAAATCTTGCTGCAGGAGCTTATACAGTTACTGTTACAGATGCTAATGGAGCCGTTGCTTCTACTTCAATTAATGTAAACGAACCTAGCCCAATTAACAGTACTTGTAGCGGTTCTAATGTTACAATAAATGGTGGATCAGATGGTTCGGCATGTGCTTTTGCAAACGGTGGTAATGCACCTTACACTTTTGCCTGGAGCAACAGTGCAACTTCGCAGTGTATTAATAATTTATCGGCTGCAACTTACATTGTTGTTATTACAGATAATAAAGGATGTACTATTTCATGCGAAGTTGTAGTAACAGAACCTGCAGCTTTATCTGCCACTTCTGTTATCACAGATGTTACTTGTAATGGTGCAAACGATGGTATAATAGTAGTTACCGCAACAGGTGGCGAAACACCATATTCTTATTTATGGAATAATGGCAGTACGAATAAAAATCGCAGCAACCTTGCTGCCGGTTCGTATACTGTTACTGTTACAGATAATAATGGGGCAACTTTCGAATTAGCATCAACTGTAAATGAACCAGCTGCCTTAACGGCAAGCTGCAGTGCTACCGATGTTACCGTAAATGGAACAAATGACGGATCGGCTTCAGTAATTGCAAATGGAGGAACAGCGCCTTATTCATATTTATGGAGTAATGGCGAAACTACTTCATCATTATCAAACCTAGCACCTGGTAGTTATGGTGTTACTGTTACAGATGCCAATGGTTGCACAGCGGATTGCAGCGCAACTGTTAATGAGCCTTTGCCATTAACTGCAAGTACTCAATCAACCGACAATCTTTGTAATAGTGCCAATAATGGAACTGCTGATGTTACAGCTTCAGGCGGTGTGGCTCCTTATACATATTTATGGAGCAATGGCTCTACAGATGCAAATATAATAAACTTATTTGCTGGAACGTATACAGCTACTGTTACCGATGCGAATGGTGCAACTGCACAAGCAACAGCAGTAATTGCAGAGCCATCTCTTTTAACTGCAACTTGCTCGTCAAATGATATTACCATCTTTGGTGCTGCAAATGGAACTGCTTCGGTTACCGGTAACGGAGGTACAAAGCCTTATTCATATTTATGGACCAATGGCGCAACAACAAAAAATATTAATGGACTATCTGCAGGCAATTATGATGTTTATATAACCGATGCTAACGGATGCTCTGCTATGTGTTCGGTTACTATAAACGAACCTGCACTTTTAGAAATTACTGCTACTTCAACCGATGTGCTTTGCAACGGTGGTAATGATGGTACAGCACAAATTACTGCAACAGGTGGTGTAACAAGTTATACTTTCTCATGGTCAGATGGTTCAACAGATGAAGACCGCAACGATTTGATTGCCGGTTCATATGTTGTTACTGTTACTGATGCCAATGGAGCAATAGCAACTGCTTCAGTTTCTATTACTGAGCCTGATGCATTGGTTCTCAATTGTAATCACATAGATGTAAGTGGACCCGGAGCAGCCGATGGCAGCGCATGTGCATTGCCTAGCAAAGGTACACCTGGCTACACTTTCTTATGGAGTACAGGTTCTACAGATCAGTGCATAAGTAGTGTTGGTGGCGGTGCATATACTGTAACAGTTACCGATGCTAATGGATGTACTGCCTCTTGTGTTAGTATAATATTCGAACCCGGATTGTTTGCTGTATCAGCCACAGGGGCTAATGTTACTTGTAATGGTTTGAATGATGGAACTATTGATGCCACTTTAGTGGGCGGTGTTTTACCTGTAACTTATTTGTGGAATGATGGAAATACAAATGAAGACCGCAATGGTTTATCTGCCGGCACATATACAGTTGTTTGCACCGATAATACCGGAGCTACAGTTGATGCCACGGTTACTATAACAGAACCTGCATCATTAACACTATCACTTACCTCTACCGATGTAACTATTTTTGGAGCAAACAATGGCGCTGTAAATTCGATTGTAACAGGTGGAACAACACCATATAGTTATTGGTGGAGTAATGGAGATACCAATGCAGATTTATCAGGCGTAGGACCTGGTATTTATTCTGTTGAAGTAACTGATGCCAATGGTTGTACTATCAGCCAATCGGCAACTGTGAACGAACCTGCTCAATTAACTGTAGTAATTAACGCTACGCCTGCATTAGTACTTCCAGGCTTCTGCGATGGCTTAGCTGATTTAACCGCAGTAGCTAGTGGCGGTGTTACTCCTTACTCTTATTTATGGAGCGATGGATCTACAGACATGACACTTCAGGATGTTTCTTCTGGTACATATACTGTAACTGTTACAGACCTCAATGGAGCAACTGCTACAAACGAATATCAGTTTATAGCTCCTGTACCGCCTTCAATTACTTGTTCGGGTGTTAATGTTACTGTAAACGGTGGAAACAATGGTTCTGCTGCAGTAACTATTGCAAATGGAAATGGTAATGAAACTTTCTTATGGAGTAATGGCGATACTAATTCGTCAGCCAACAACCTGTTTGCAGGAACGTATACTGTAATAGTTACAGATGCGAATGGCTGCACAGCATCGTGTGATGTTACACTAACTGAACCTTTAGTACTTTCTGTTTCATTGTCTTCAGTGAACGTTACTTGTAATGGAGCCGCAAATGGAACAGCTGACGCGACAGCCACAGGTGGTAATGCACCATATACTTACTTATGGAGCAATGGTAAAACCGATGACAATATAAATTCGTTAGATGCTGGTGTTTATACCGTAATAGTTACAGATAATAGCAATAACACGGTAAGTAATTCAGTAGTAATTTCTGAACCTGCATTGTTAACAGCAAATTGTTCTGCAACTAATATTACTCAAAATGGGTTAAGTGATGGTACTGTTTCTGTATCGGCAAATGGTGGAACTTCGCCATATTCATATACATGGAGCAATGGAGCAACAACTTCAAGTGCTGCAGGTTTAACGGCTGGTTCTTATACTGTGATAGTTACAGATGCAAATCAATGCTCTGTAGAATGTACAAGCATTGTAAATGAACCTGGGGTACTTAGCTTAAACATTGCAACTATTGAATTGACATGCTACAATGCAAATAATGGTCAACTTACGGCACAAGTAACTGGTGGTACTACTCCTTACTCTTATTTATGGAGCAACGGAAACACCACTGCAGTTATCCAAAATGCTGCTGCAGCAACGTATACTGTTACAGCTACAGACGCGGCAGGGGTATCTGTTTCCATGAGTACTACGCTTACAAATCCTTCCGAAATAATAGTTAATTGTTCAGGCACGGATGTTTCTTGTGGTGCTATTCCTGATGGAACACTTTTAGCAAATGCAACAGGTGGATCAGGTTCTTTATCTTACCTTTGGAGCAATGGCGACACTAACAGCAGCGTAAGTAACGTAGCTGCCGGTACGTATACTATAGTAGTTACCGACTCTAAAGGTTGTACTGCATCATGCTCTGTCACTTTAAATGGCGGCACAGCGGGAGTTTGTTCTATTAAGAAGGTGCATCCTATAACATGTAATGGTGGTAGTGATGGTGTGCTTGAAGTGATTGCTGCAGGTAATAATACTTACCTCTGGAGCAATGGTGCTACTACTTCAGTAATTACCGGATTAACCAAAGGAAATTATACTGTTACTGTTACAAATTTATCGGGCTGCACATCAGATTGTATGGTGTGTCTTTTCGAACCTAAGATTTTAGTTTGTAATACTCTCTCAACTCCATCGGTATGCAATGCATGTGATGGTGGAGCAAGTGTAACAGCAACTGGTGGCGTTCAACCTTATACATACTTGTGGAGCAATGGCTCAACGGTAGATTTGCTGTATAACTTATGCGGAGGAAACTATACTGTAACTGTAACCGATAGTCGTGGATGCACAACAATGTGCAATGTGAAAGTGGATGCAGTAGGTGCAAAAATCGAATGTACAATTGCGAAGGATCATCTTATATCATGTAATGGTGGTAGCGATGGAATATTAAGCGTTAGTGCTGTAGGTGGCACAGCTCCTTATACATATTTATGGAGTAATGGTGCTACTACCTCATCAGTAAGTGGATTATCGATGGGTACGTATAGCGTAATAGTTACCGATGCTAACGGATGCAATACAAACTGTTCGGCTTACCTTGGTCAGCCATTGCCTTTAGCTTGCAATACAGCTTCAACTCCTTCTATATGCAATGCATGTGATGGTACAGCTTCTGTAGCAGTAACTGGCGGTGTTCAACCTTATACATACTTATGGAGCAATGGATCAACAACAGATGTGCTTTCAAATCTGTGCGATGGAAACTATACTGTAACTGTAACCGATAAGCGTGGATGCACAACAATGTGCAATGTGAAAGTGGATGCTGTAGGTGCAAAAATCGAATGTACAATTGCAAAGGATCAGCTTATATCATGTAATGGTGGTAGCGATGGAATATTAAGCGTTAGTGCTGTAGGTGGCACAGCTCCTTATACATATTTATGGAGCAATGGTGCTACTACATCATCAGTGAGCGGATTATCGATGGGTACGTATAGCGTAATAGTTACCGATGCTAACGGATGCAATACAAACTGTACGGCTTACCTTGGTCAGCCATTGCCTTTAGCTTGCAATACAGCTTCAACTCCTTCTATATGCAATGCATGTGATGGTACAGCTTCTGTAGCAGTAACTGGCGGTGTTCAACCTTATACATACTTGTGGAGCAATGGCTCAACAACAGATGTACTTTCAAACTTGTGCGATGGAAACCATACTGTAACTGTAACCGATAAGCGTGGATGCACAACAATGTGCAATGTGAAAGTGGATGCTGTAGGTGCAAAAATCGAATGTACAATTGCAAAGGATCATCTTATATCATGTAATGGTGGTAGCGATGGAATATTAAGCGTTAGTGCTGTAGGTGGCACAGCTCCTTATACATATTTATGGAGCAATGGTGCTACTACCTCATCAGTAAGTGGATTATCGATGGGTACGTATAGCGTAATAGTTACCGATGCTAACGGATGCAATACAAACTGTTCGGCTTACCTCGGTCAGCCTCTGCCTTTAGTTTGCAATACTATATCAACAGCTGCTACTTGCGGCCTTTGTAATGGAACTGCTTCGGTAGCTGTTACCGGAGGTGTTCAACCTTACACTTTCTTATGGAGCAATGGTGCAACTACAGACGTATTGAATAATCTTTGCGATGGTAACTATACTGTTACAATAACTGATAAGCGTGGATGCACAACTGCGTGCAACGTGAAAGTTGATAACGTTGATGAACTTTTCACATGCTTGATAATTAAAAACAAAACGGTGTCGTGCCATGGTGGTAGTGACGGTGAAGTAACTGCAACTACAATTGGTGGTACAGCTCCATTCACTTACTTATGGAATAATGGTGCTACAACAGCAAGCTTAACTAATGTACCTGCAGGATGGTATACAGTGGTAGTTACAAGCGCAGCAGGTTGCACAGCAACCGATGCGGTTTGCATGCTCGACCCAACAGTATTATCATGCAATGCAACCGGAACTAATGCTATATGTGGTGCATGTAATGGAACAACCACAGTAACAGCAATGGGCGGTAAAGCACCATATACTTTCATGTGGAGCAATGGAGCTACAGCTTCTACTCTAACAGGTTTATGCGGTGGTTCATATGTTGTAACAGTAACCGACATTAAGGGTTGCACATCAACTTGCATGGTAAAAATTGATGATATAGCTGACAATACAAAAGTTATAATAACTTTGGATGAAGGCGTTAGTTGTTATGGAGCAAAAGATGGTGGAATAACAGCAGTGGCAAGCGGAGGTACAGGCCCATACACTTACTTATGGAGCAATGGAGCTACCACTGCCCAAATCACAGGAATTGGTGCCGGTACGTATAACGTTACAGCTACAAGCGCGTTGGGTTGTACTGCTATTGCAACTTATCACCTGAATCAGCCTACTGTTTTGAATTGCAATACCACTACTGTTGAATCAACATGTGGACAGTGCAACGGAAGTGCAACGGTTACTGGAGCCGGTGGCACAGCGCCATATACTTACTTATGGAGCAATGGAGACCAAAACGCAACAGCAGCAGCTTTATGTGCCGGTGTGTATACAGTAACAGTCACTGATGCACATGGTTGCACTTCGATATGCAATGCAACAATTACGGATAACAGCGACAATGTTCAGTGTAAAATTGATATCGACTCGCCAATTTCTTGTCATGGTGCTAACAATGCAGTTCTATCTGCGGTTGCTTCTGGAGGAACAGCACCATACTCTTATTTGTGGAACAATGGTTCAATCGCTTCATCGCTTAGCAATGTTGGCCCTGGTTCGTATACTGTTACAGTTACTTCGGCAGGTGGATGTACTACTCTTTGTATGGTAAATGTTACCGAACCAAAAGCATTAACTTGCACTACAATGTCGAAAGCTACACTATGCAAAATGTGTAATGGAAATGCAACAGTGATGGCCGTTGGAGGTACAGCGCCTTACACTTACCTTTGGGTAAATGGTCAGGTTACAGCAACTGCAACAGGCTTATGTTCAGGCAAATATCCTGTAACTGTTACCGATGCAAACGGTTGCTCTACAGAATGCGAAGCAGATGTATACGATGCTGTAATTGAGTGCAACGGATTTGTAACAGGTCATAAGCAGAACTATTATAATCCCTGGAAACAAGCAGAAGGTGGTTATGTATTGGCAGATTACCTTAATGCAAACTTTGCATATATGTTCCCTAACGGATTAACAGTTGGTGGTACATGTCCTGGTGCATTCAACATACATCTTTCTACTGCGAGCGATGTTACTACATTCTTACCTTCAACAGGTAATACAAATTTATTGAAACAATCATATGTGAATCCATTGCCTGGCGATGTAAACAATGAACTTGCTTCACAACTTGTAGCACTTGCATTGAACATTCGTTTCGACTTGCTTGATCCAAACTTCTCGCCAAACAGCACAGTGTCGTTCAAGGACATGCTTGTTGATTCAGGACCAATGGCAGGCATGACCGTAATGGAAGTATACAATGAAGGTAACGCTGCCTTATCAGGATGTGCCAGTAAATTCACCCGCGCACTTTTACGTACGTTCATTGCACATATCAATAGCTCTTGGTCGCTTGGCAAACAACGCAATAATGTGTTGACATGTCCAAAAGACCCATGTGGAAAAACGTGGAAGGATGTTACGGCCGATGGTGATTTCTTACAATTTGGCGCTTATCCAAATCCAAGTGCAGGTGTGTTGAATATAGAGTTCATAGATAACAATACTCATACTACGAGTATACAACTTTATGACCTCACCGGTAAATTAGTATACACACAAGAAGGCCAAAGCAGAACAGGCTACAACAAAGTTACATTAAATCTTGAAAATCTGCCTAAAGGGGTTTACATGCTTAGAGCCACAGTTAACTTAGACACACGTAATGTGCGTGTTATTTTACAATGATCAATTAGCCCCTGATCACTTTTTTGAACGCCCCTGTCGAAAGACAGGGGTTTTTTTTGTCTTTTTCTTGATTGAATATTATAGATTATTTTTTTCCATATCAATGCCACCAAATATTTTTATACTTTTGAAAACTTGTGAATGACTTTACCAATATAGCAACGTTAATTTCTGCTTTGAAAAATAAGCAGCACAATGCTTATGAATATTTGTACGACAATTATTCCGAAGCTTTGTATGGTGTTATACATAAAGTATTGAATGACGATGAACAAGCAAATGATATACTACAAGATACTATTGTAACCATTTGGCAAAAAATAGATTCTTACAATCCCGAAAAAGGAACATTGTTTACATGGATGCTAAACATTGCACGAAATAAAGCCATAGATGAATTTCGGAAGAATAAACGCAATCCAAAAATCTCAATTGATGAATTAAGCGTACATACACTTGATATGCAAAATGTAAATAATCTGGAAGTGAATGCAACCGATGTAATTGGGCTGAAAAAAATAGTGAATGGTTTAAAACCCGACTTGAGGCAAATGATAGACATGCATTATTTTAATGGCATGACACATCAGGAAATAACAGACGCAACTCAAATGCCACTGGGCACAGTGAAAACAAAAATACGAACGGCAATGATGCAACTAAAATCTATTTTCGAAATAAAATGAATATTGACGAATACATAGCTTCGGGTATACTGGAACAATATGTTACCGGTTCTGCTTCGCCACAAGAAATGCGCGAGGTGGAATGTATGAGTCATATTTATCCTGAAATAAATGCTGAGGTAAGTAGATTGCAACTCGCTATTGAACAATATGCCAAAAGTCACAGTAAACGCCCTCCTGCACATTTAAGAAATACAATTTTAGAAAAATTGAAAACGCTTGAAGATGAAACTCCAAAACCGGTTGTGGAACCTGCCAATAATGTAATAGAGTTTAATAAGCCCAAAACAAATACTTCTATTTGGAAATACAGTGCTGCAGCATCATTCATATTACTTGCAGTATCATCAGCTTATTTTATAAATAATCAGAACAAGAAAAACAAAGAGATTGCTTCCATAAATGAAGCACTTGAAGAGCGTAACAATCAGATAGAAAATTTGTCGGGCGATTTAGCTTTTTATTCTAATCCCGATTATAAAAAAATTGTGCTCGCAGGTGTGGAAGAAAAAAGTCCCGAATCGGTGGTTACCATTTACTGGAACAAAAATAAAGCAGAGGTTTATTTGGCAGTAAACAATTTGCCAACTGCCATTGCCAATAAACAATATCAGTTGTGGGCAATTAAAGATGGTGTGCCTGTTGATATGGGAATGCTGCCAACGGATGTTGCACAAAATTCTTTAGTAAAAATGAAACAAATAGATAATGCCCAGGCATTTGCTATTACACTCGAAAATACCGGTGGTGTGCCAAGCCCCACCATGAGCGAAATGTATGTGATAGGTGCATTGTAGTTTTATATTGATTGATTAGCACTCAACATCATTTGCCTTTTAGATTTTGTTTTTATTTATCTTGATAAGGCAGTATAAAAATCTTGTTCTTTTTCTGAAATATTGCTGTTAGTACCCTCTCTTTGAAATTATTAAAGAGTATACTGCTATCTAAATTTAACCAAAGTTACCATATAGGATTATATTTTGTTGCCACAAATTCATTTGCGATCCTGCTAACATATGAGAAAACTTTTACCGCATCTTTTGCTTCCGCAACAAAACTAAAATATATATACTTCGCATAAATCAAAGTGCAAGATTGGGGAGGAAAATTATATTGCCTAGTTTCTTTGATTCTGTAATGGTGTAAGTGATTTTTTTTGCTTTGTAAAGGTTATGTCAAGAATTCGAAACAATATCGAGAATTAATATTAAATAAGTATACCCTGAATAATTTAGCTGACACAACACTTTTTCATAATAGGTAGCTATTTGCTATAAAAACTTTCCGAAAGTTTTTCTTCCGGAAAGTTTTGAAATATTATGTTACCACTGCAAATATTTTTGCAACAGATTATTGTATCACAATTTTCTTTGTAATTGTTGTGTGCTGCTATTCAATGTTACAAAATATACTCCTGGTGGTTGGTTAATTTTATTTGTGTCGATTGGTTTTTATTTCCTGTGATTGCATCACTTCGCCAACTAAATTTGTAAGTATAAATTGCATAGTCTCTTGATTGAAATTAGCCAAATCAATATTCAAATGGTCGCTCACAGGATTTGGATACATACTATAAGAATTTTCTTCTGTTGTTGTTGCAAGCCTTGGTCCTGGTGGTACAACATTCAGTCCACCCTTTTTTGCCGTTTGCGACCATATCCCTGTTACGCTTTCTTTTGCTCGAATATACAAAGTGATATTATTGCCATAAGTAAGTTGATTGAGGGGTATGTAAAAAGTATCTTTATCTACTGTGAATGGTG
This sequence comes from Bacteroidota bacterium, assembly GCA_016717325.1. Lineage (GTDB taxonomy): Bacteria > Bacteroidota > Bacteroidia > AKYH767-A > OLB10 > JADKFV01. The sequence goes on from JADKFV010000009.1 coordinate 49,775, forward strand.
GTTTTATCGAAATGGTTTTTGAATAGCAAGCACCAAAACCTATATCATCATTTCCCGAAAAAAAGTATTCCACTTTTACAACTGATCTGGCATCTTCGCTTTTAATCAACTCGATATTGTTTCGAAATGTTTCGCTCCACAGGCCAAGTTTATTTTTAACTCTGCCATAAATAGTGTGGTAGCCAATTGGCAAACTCGCAAAAACAGAAGTGGGAATAGTAAACGATTTGGTGATACTTGAATCTTTTTGCGAAAGTGGAATATCGGTTGCAAAACCATAACCACCGCTTGGTTCAAAATCAATAAAATATTCCGCAGCTATAATGCTATCTTTTGTTTGCGTTTCGTTTGCTACTATTTCGATATTTATTCGTGTGGTTTGGCTCCACTTTTTGTTACTATCTCTGGTGCGAATATACAATACATGATAACCAACGGCTAACCCCGAAGTAGAAATGGTTGGTAAAACCCAAGTACTATCTGCAGCAAGGATTAAAGAGACTTGGGTGTTTTTTCCAAACCCTTTATCATCATCAAAACGATATTCTGCTTTTGCAACTGTTTGCGATTGTGCTACTATTCCGCAAAACATAAAACAAATAATTGCACAGATATATTTAGTACAGTTTGATACATCGCATATTTTATTTTTATAAATAATATTTTTCATCTTTTTAGTTTTTTAAATTGAGTGTGATGAAAATTTATTTAATACTGCGTGCCTTAATTGTTACTTGCAAACCATTGGCTTGTGTGGCAACACCTGTAGTTGATATGTCATACACAATTGGTATGGCAGCATTGCCCGAAAGTGTATAGTGCAGTAACAGAAGCACCACCAAAAGCACCGCGTGGAGCATTATCGTTTCCTTTATAGTCATAAATATTTCCTTTTGTTCTATAATTTCCATCGATAGATGCAGTAGGTGTTACAAACAAATTGCTCATGTTGGCCACGCTTAAATATTTGTTGTTAAATATTGCCGCAGTATCCAATTGCGTTTGTGTTGCAATAGTATTGTATGCAACTTTTGACGAGGAATTACCCTCATTAATATTCAAAGTAATTGCAGGAGTTTTTATAATATTATTTTTAAAACTAGCGCATTTCATTATTACAGAACCACCGGCAAGATATGGGCAATCGAAAATATTATTATCACATTTTGCCACATCATAAATAGTGTTGCCAGACCTCACAAGTAAGGTGCGTTTAAAAATATTGTTGCGTATTGTTAGCCCAGCACCAGGTGCATTATAACTACTAAATGTAATTCCTGAATTTGTGTTGCTATTTGTATTGTCAAAAAAATTCTGATTGATGTTTATATCTTTAACATTATTCAAAACAAAAATATTTGTCGAGGAATTGATATAACATCTTTTAATTGTGATATTGTCGGTATTAACTTGTGTGTTATAGCTGCCGGTTAATTCAACACCAATGATTTGTGAACCAGCCGAACCAGCATTGAAGTAAATATATACTAATCTAGATTGTAACAAATCGTTTGATGTATTTGCATTGATGGTTAAATAATAGCCGGTGCCAATAATAACCAAAGGCCGAGTGATTGTAACTCCAGGAAAACTCACTCCCTGCGGGCAACCTTCTAAATAAAGCGTATCACCATTTTGCACAAGATTGGTGTTGCTGTGCGCATCGCCAATATTTTTAAAAACCGGATTGCTTGCATTGCCGCCAAAATTATCGCCCCAAGGCCCATTTGCTTGATAGTTGGAGAGTACGTTAATTCTCCATATGCGTGCATTAGCATTTTGAACGCTCATAAAATTTAGTGCAATTAATATTGCAGCTACTGTAGTAAATAAATTGATTTTTTTCATCATCTTTTTTTTTAATTGTTTAACTTTTTTTAAATTATTTATTTGTTTTTATAACGGTGCAAACATATATTGAATAGCAACCACAAACTATCTCCATTTATTATTCACGTGTTTTCATTTTATTATTTGCGTAGAAACTAAATTTTAGTGAAAATAAATTTGAATATTTACAGCTAATCCTTTAACCCTTTATTTTTGATTTGAAATATTATTGTCCATTCCACCGATAGTTTTAATTGATATAATTTTCAATACAAAAACATTGTTTCTATATTTACAAAATCAACTACAAAACCATATCTTAAATGAAAAATATTTTTATCGTGATTCTTATTTTATGTTGTCACACTGCAGCATCGCAATCAGAAAACATTGATTCACTTTACAATGAACTTAGGACTCACCTACAAGAAGATACAACGCGTGTGAAGCTGCTCATACTGCTAGGCAACGTTGAACAGCAGAATCATAATCTTGCAGATAGCTTCACACTTAAAGCACTTGAAATATCACAAAAAATAAATTGGCAAATGGGAGTTTTTATAGTTGCAGACAAATGGGGGCATTCTTTTTAGATAGGTCTTAATTTGTTCAAGCAATTGATTATTTGCAGAAAAAGCACTTAAAGTAGCTGAACTTATGAACAATGAAAAACAAGCAGCTACCATTTATAATAATATGGCTTTGATTTATATGAATTTAGGGAATTAGAAAGAGCACTTAAAATTACCGGTATTTCTATGATATGTGCATAAAGACGAAAAGCGAAATTGGAATGGGTTATGCTCAAAATAATATAGGACAGATATTTTTAAAAACAAATCAAATAGACAGTGCCGTGTTTTATTTTGAAAAATGTCTAGCTATAGGTCAAAAAATCAACAATAACGATTTCATATTAAATAGCTATTTAAACTTAGGTGCTGCTTATGATATTAAAAAAGACTTCAAAAGAGCACTTGAATTTTTTAATCAAGGAATTGAAAAAGCTAAAAAGGTTGGTGACAGCATTGCTTATATGGGATGCCTTGAAGGAGTCGCAGAAGCGAATTTTTATCTCAAAAATTATACTACGGCAATAAGTTATTGCAATGATGCCCTTTTGATTGCGAAAAAATATAACAAACTTGTAAATCAAAGGGAATGTTATTTGATGCTGAGTGATATGTATAATGAAAAAAGAGAATTTGACAAGTCGCTAGAAGCATACAAAAATTTTATTCAAGTCCGTGATAGCATAATTAATCAAGAAGTAAAATCAGAAATTGTAAAAAAAGAAATGCAATATGAATTTGATAAAAAGGAAGCATTATTAAAATCGGAAAATGATAAAAAAGAATTGATAGCCTCTGCAGAAATAATAAGGCAACGTACTGTAAAAAATTCTGCAATTGTCGGAGCTACAATCTTATTGTTCGCAGCCTTCACCAGTTTTGCATTTTATAATCGTAGGCGCGATGCATTGGAACAAAACACGGAATCAGATTTTATGGCCCAAGTTTCTGATACAGAAATGAAAGGGTTACGCGCACAAATGAACCCACATTTTATTTTTAATTCGCTCAACTCGATTGGCGATTATATTTCGCACAACGAAAACAAAGTTGCAGATAATTACTTATCGAAATTTGCAAAGTTGATGCGAAAAATTTTGGAAAATTCGGAACAAAAAGAAATAAGCATAAGCGATGATTTGCAAGCCCTCGAATTGTACATGCAGTTGGAATCGATGCGGCTCGATAATAAATTTACTTACGAAATAAAAGTGGATGAAAACATCGATATCGAAAATACTTTAATACCGCCACTCCTATTGCAGCCCTTTGTCGAAAACAGCATTTGGCATGGCATTGCACACAAACAAGGAGCAGGAAAAATTTCTATCGAAATAAAAAAAGACGGTGAAATGATAAGTTGTGTTGTAGAAGATAATGGAATAGGCCGACAAACAATCGGCAATGCTTAAAACAGAAACAAAGGAGAAAAAAAATTTAGGAATGAAAATAACACAAGCACGAATTGACATATTGAACAAAATAAAAAATCGAATGCCGTTGTTGAACTTACCGATTTGGTGCAAGGTATGCGAGTTGAAATTAAATTGCCTTTGCTATTGAGTTTTTAATTTTATAAAAATTTCTGTATGATAAGAGCTATAATAATAGATGATGAACAGCATTGCATTAACAGACTGAGCGGATTACTCATCGAACATTGCAAAGATTCGATTCACTTGATGGATGTTTTTGCTAGCGTAGAAAAAGGAATTATAGGAATAAAAAAATTGCAACCCGATTTAATTTTTCTCGATGTAATGATTAAGGACAAAACAGGATTCGATCTTTTAAAAGAACTTGACGAGATTAATTTTGCAATAATATTTACTACCGCTTTCGAAAAGTTTGCATTGCAAGCCATAAAATTTAGTGCCATTGATTATTTATTAAAACCGATTGATGAAAGTGATTTAAAATTATCCGTTGAAAAATTAAAACATAAGCTTACAAAAGGCGATACTTCGGCCAAGTTGGATGTGCTGTTTAATAATATGCAAAGCACCTCGAAACGAATTTGTGTGCCCGATATAAACGGTTTGTTTTTTTTAAATGTGAGCGATATTATTCGCTGCCAAAGCGATGTAAACTATACTCACATTTATTTAAAAGACAAACAAAAATTAACGGTTGCCAAAACATTAAAAGAGTTTGAAGAAATGCTGGTTGAGTATAATTTTTTCAGAGTACACAATTCAAACCTTATCACTCTTTCACACATTAAAAATTATGTGAAAGGCAAAGGCGGTTATGTGGTAATGATTGATGGTGCTGAAATTGAAGTGTCGACCAGGCGGAAGGATGATTTTTTGAAACGACTGATGGAGATGTAAATTTTTCTTTAACCCTTTCTATTAGTATCAATGACTTACGGTCTTTGATTTTAAAATATCTAAATCAAATTACGCCTTCCAGAAAAAAGATTCTCACAGCTGGCAAAACCCCTGAACTCTTAAAAGTCAACAGGAATGTCATAACGCGAAAACTTTCTCATGGGTTCGAGTATACAAGCTGCAAAACTAAATTCCCTTTAACAACCCAACAGTTCGAGAGTACTCAATCCAAGCTTTGAACTTCCCCAACTCTTGAACTCCTAAACCTTTGAACTTTCAAAACCTATAAACAATATTTGCTTTTACAAAAAATGGAGTGCCGGGAGTAAAATGCAATTCCGATACTGGTGTTGTTTCATTTGGCAATCGACTTTCTGTATCGAATTGTGCCTGATTCCATTTTGAGTTAAAAATATTTTCGGCAGTTATACCAAATTCGAATTTCGAAACTTTATAACTTAACACAACATCAAAAAGAGAATAACCTTTTGCAGTTACACTATTTGTTTCGTTGGCAGGGCGCGAATCGATATGACGATAACGAAGGCTGCCACTAAATCCTTTTTCTTGTTTATAGGTAAGACCGCCAATGCTTGTAAGCTGCGGTGCAAGCGGAATATAGTTTTCGCCATTTGCAACATTAACCAACCGTCCACGATTTAAATTGAAATCTACATCGGCAAATAATTTATTCGTTATCTGATAGCGAATGGCAAAGTCTATACCTGTTCTTTGTGTTGGATTATTTGTTTCTACTGTTGCTTCATCGCCTACATAAACCAATTCGCTTTCAAGATACAAATACCATAAGGCCGTTTGTATAATAGCCCTCTTGGTTAAATTAAATTCGCTACCTACTTCGGCACCATAAGCCCGCGGAAGGCTGTTGTTTATTTTGTTTATTACTACAGAACGGGCATCGTTGGAGTGAAATCCAATTCCTGATTTTACGAACAGTTGTAACCCATCTTTCACATTATAGAAGAAATTTAATTTTGGACTACCTCGTATTATTGATTTAGTCCCCGAATTTTCCGCAACTTTATTGTCGTTAAACTGGAAGCGAAAATAATCGAATCGCAAACCAGTGTTCACCGAAAATTGCTGACTTATATCGAGCGTAAAATCTACAAAGGAATTTATGTTGCTTTGCATGACTTTGCCTGAAACAACAGTGTCGGTAATTTCTCTTTTCACGGCATTGCGCAACATAATATTTGCAATATCATTTCGCGATCCCAATCCGGCATTGAACATTAATTTTTTATCGCCAATTAAATATTCGTTTTGCAATGTGCCGCTATAACCAAAATATTACGCTTATCTGTTTGATTTATTTCATCACCATTTATACTATCATTAAGAAAGAAAGTAAAGTTTGAATAGAGATTGAAATAATAATTCACATAATAAAGTTGATTTTTTATCAGCATATTATTGCTGAGTGTGGTGGCAATAGTTGCATTAACATTACTGCGATTTGTTTGTCCACCTTCGCTGGGATCAATGCTGCCGTAAATGCTTATATCACCCGATTCTACTGCCCGCTGTGGTACCTGCCCCGATGCATTCCAGTGGGCCGAAAATGTTGATGCTGAGAATGTGAGTTGATTTTTATCATTCAACACGGCATTATATTTTCCAAATAAATTATAGCGGTTAAATTTTTGTTTTGCTAAAAAATATGAATTTGTAAATACATATTCTCCGGCCACAAAAGCATTTTCATTTCTCTTTGTAAGAATATGTTGATTCTCCGGCAATTTTATCATTGTCATACACCTGTAAGTATCAAACATACCTGCTTCTAATTTTATCTCATTATTGGCTATAGCATTTTTTGTAAAAAACTCTCCAGTGCCCGATGTGGAAAAATCGCCAAACTTGGCATTGTATGGGCCTTTGTAAACATTTAGTTTTTCTACCGTTTCGGGAATCACAAAATGAAAATCGGCATAGCCCTGCCCATGAGCATGCGATACCATATTCACAGGTAAACCATCAATCGAAATATTAAAATCTGTTCCATGATCACTATCAAATCCACGAAGAAATATTTGTTCTGCTTTGCCACCACCTGCATGTTGTGCAATAAATAAACCCGGCACCAGCGTAAGTAAATCCTGTGTAGTATTTACTGGTCGCAATAACTTGTCGATATCTGTAATTGTTTCTTTGTTGTTGGTTTTCTTTTGCACCATTTACTTTTATTTCTGCTAAATCTATTCCCGAAATTTTCATATCGAAATTAATTGTTGTGTCAGAGTGGAGCGAAATATTTTGTTCCATTTTACTATACCCAAAACGATATGCATGAAGCTGATAATTATAAGCTGATAAATTATTAAATTGAAAATTTCCCTGCTCATCTGTTACAGCCTTGTGTTCGCCAGGTTGTAACATAATCAGTGCATCGGGAACGGGCAAATGTGTTTCGGCAGAATTTATTTGCCCACTCAGTTTTATTTTTTGTGGCAATGCCATTGTGCAAATGCACATTAAAACAAATAATGCAATCGACTTTTTATGCTTGAGTAATGTGTCCATTTTCAAATATTATAAATGGTTTGGAATGATATACGTACGCCATCATCATTTGGATTTTTTGAAACGAAATTAATATATTTTTGCTTTATTAATTGAGTCCCATCCGAAAAGTCTCAAAAGGAAAAATGCCACTAATTCACCAAAACACTAAATCCCACAAAATATTACAAATGGTTTGTTTACGACTTAGTGGAATTTTGTGGCTTTGTGTTTTTGTGACAAAAATAATTTTTCGGAGCCGACTCATAATTAGATTAGTTCGTTGAGATGCGAACACTTTTTGTAATTCTTTTATTCGTGATTAAATTTTATTTCAAATTTTCAAATATTTTTTTCTCTACTGTATTGCCTTTAAACAAAGGAATTCAGCAACATTCTGTTTTTTTCGATTTCACTTTTTATACAACAATTATTTAAAAAATAAATCCAAGCATAAAACTTTAGCGTAGGTATCGCATATTAACATTTAAAAAAGTTTTAAATATGCAAAAGTTCACATTACTAAAAAAGTGCAGTTGTACTAACCATTATAGGTGGTCTTACCTATGCCGGTTTACGCAACACACGCATCGAGGCATCATCGCATCGCGAGGCGCCTCTCATCTGCAACGATCCGGTGGCGGACAATACCGATTTGTACGCCTTCCGCAGTCCCGACAAGCCGGGCTTCATCACTGTTATGGCCAATTATGTGCCATTCGAATTACCTATGGGAGGACCAAACTATTCATCGTTTGGCGAAAATGTACGATATGAAATTCATATCAAGAACAACGCTGCTACTACCAGCGATGACATCACTTACCGTTTTACGTTTACAAAAATGAACGAGGATCCAAGTACGTTCTTTAATATTCGACTGGGAGCACAAAATTTAAAAACCACTTTTAAGTGTGAGAAGAAAAAAGGTGCAGGTGCGTTTACAACTATAGTTAGTAATGGTACAGTACCGCCACCAAATATAGGACCACGTTCTATAGACACGCCCGGACTTGGACTTGGTAAATCGTATGCACAAATTATGCAGGATGCCATTACAAATGCAAGTGGCAACGGTGGCGAAATTATTTATTGTGGCCCGGCCGATGATCCTTTCTTTGTTGACCTTGGTGGTATATTCGATTTAGGACAAACACGCCAGAACTTTACAGGTGTTTTACGTGCACGCGATGGTGTGGGTGGATTTAATGTGCATACTATAGCTATGCAAATTCCTATTGCAACATTGCAAAAAGATAACAAGCCCGTAACAATGCGTAAGAATATTCTTGACCCTGATTTCGTAATTGGAGTGTGGGCATCGGCCAGCCGCCAGGAAGTAAAAACAATCAGAGGCATGGGACAAAAACCTTTGTACACAGGTAACTGGGTGCAAGTGTCACGCTTAGGAATGCCACTTACAAACGAGGCAGTTATTCCTATTGGTGGAAAAGACAAATGGAATGCACGCACACCATATAACGAAGATCCTGCAATGGAAGCATACTTCTGTAATCCTGAACTTGGTTTGTATATGGACAATAGTTTGTTTGGGCCAGCTGTTCCATCACTTGCTGATTTGCGCATACAACGTGCATCACCAACAATTTTGGGAAATGTGGATTTTGGAAATACACATGATGGATTATTTGTGCTTTACGGTCATCCTGCAACTACAGGCACTGCATTGGACACTGCTATTTTTGGTAAATATTTATTGCGTGCAGGTCAACCTCGTTCGGCCGATTTGTTACCAATATTTTATACCGGTGTTCCAAACCTTGCGCCTTATCAATTAGCAGTGAAAAAAACAGCCGGCAATCCATTGTCAGCTGGTAAGCCGTTTATAAATAATTTCTTACCTACGTTTGGTGATATGCTACGCCTCAATATGGCTGTGCCTCCTACTCAACGTAACGATCCTAAATTCTCTTCGCTTGGAATTATTGCTGCTGCTGTTGAGGGATTAACAAATCCTATTTATAACAATAAAGCAATACAGGATATTCCAAACATGGATGGCTTTCCAAATGGCCGCAGATTGGAAGATGATGTTACACGTATCGAATTACAAGCAGTAAGTGGTGTGGCATTGGCTGCATGCGGATTGTTTTACGATGATTACACTATTGGTCAAAGTCCGCTAACACCGGGGTTGTTAAAAGTATTAGGGTACACAACAGGCCTCGAAAAAAATGATGCGCCTTTCAAAACATCGTTCCCATATGTTGCAGCACCTTGGAGTGGTTACGAGTATCATTTTGCCAATACTTATTAATATTTTACAATCACTAACTATAACTATATACGTTAAAAATAAAAAAACACAAAATTATGTTTAATACAAAATCAATAATAAAAACCACTTTGGTATTGGCTGTAGTAGCGGGATGCTTTGCATTCGGAATACGCCAAAGTAAATTAACAGCGAGTAGCCATCGCGAGGCACCATTAATTGCCGATGATCCTATTGCCGATAATACGGACCTGTATGCGTTTCGCAGTCCCGATGACAGTACTACTGTAACCATCATTGCAGCATACAATCCAATACAACTGGCACAGGGCGGACCAAACTATTATCAGTTTGGTGAAGATGTACGTTACGAAATTCACATCAAGAACTCGACCGTGGCACCCACAACTGATGACATAACATATCGTTTTACATTTTCAAAAACGAACGAAGATCCTTCAACATTTTTTAACATTCGTTTAGGTCAGCAAAATTTAAAAACAACTTACAAAATGGAGCGTTGGGTGCGTAAAGTTGGCGGAGGTTATTCTACATGGATTACAAATGGTGCTGTGCCACCGGCTAATATAGGGCCACGTTCTATAAACGATCCGGTATTGGGTTTAGGCAAAACGTATCAGCAATTAGTAGGTGCGGCTATCACAACTTCAACCAGTCCCGAGAAAGAAAAAGTTTATTGTGGCCCTGCTGACGATCCGTTTTTTGTTGACTTAGGTGGTATTTTCGACCTAGGACAAACACGTGCAGGTGGCACCGGAATAAATGCGCCCGAAGATGGAATTGCTTGCCGCAATGTAAACGTGATTGCTATAAAAGTGCCTATCAAATTTTTACAAAAAGATGGTAAGAATGCATGGAACGCACAAAATATTTTGGACCCGAATTTTGTTGTTGGTGTTTGGGCATCGGCAAGTCGTCCTAAAATTTCTACCTTGAATACCGATGGAACTAAGCCTACTACTTCAGGATATTATGTTCAGGTATCGCGCTTAGGTATGCCACTTACAAACGAGGCAGTTATTCCTTTAGGAAGCAAAGACAAATGGAATTCCCTTACGCCATACAAAGAAGATCCTGCAATGGAAGCTTACTTCTGCAATCCTGAATTGGGATTGTACATGGACGATAGTTTGTTTGGTGGTGCAGTTCCCGGATTAGCCGCACTGCGCATACAGCGTGCTTCGCCAACAGTGTTAGGCAATGTAGATTTTGGCAATAATAACGATGGTTTACATGTTTTGTATGGTCATCCTGCAACTACAGGTACTGCATTGGATACTGCCATTTTTGGAAAATATTTGTTGCGTGCCGGTCAACCTCGTTCGGTAGATTTGTTGCCAATATTTTATACCGGTGTTCCTAATCTTGCACCTTATCAGCTTGCAACTGGTAAAACTGCGGGCAATCCTTTATCGGCAGGCAAGCCTTTCATCAATAACTTCTTACCTACGTTTGGCGATATGTTGCGCCTGAATATGGCCGTGCCTGTTACGCCACGCAATCATCCTAAGTTTTCTTCACTGGGCATAATAGCCGCTGCTGTAGAGGGATTAACTAATCCTGTATACGCTAATACCAATATGGAATGGATACCGAATATGGATGGTTTCCCAAATGGCCGCAGACTTGAAGATGATGTTACCCGTATAGAATTGCAGGCAGTAAGTGGTGCCGCACTGGCAGCAGTTGGATTGTGGTACGATGATTATACAATAGGACAAAGCCCGCTTACACCAGGCCTGTTGAATGTATTGGGATACACTACCGGGATCGAAAGCAACGACTTACCATTTAAGAAAGGTTTCCCATATGTAGCCAATCCATGGAGCGGATACGGAAAATGTGGTGGCCCTAAAGCTGCAACAAATGGCAGTAACCGTATTGGTATGAACGTTGGAGTGCCGACTGTGGTGTTGATGCAAAACTATCCTAACCCTTGTAAGGACTTTACAAAGTTTACCTATCATGTTTCAGCCGATTCGTATATTAATATCAGCATATACAATACCACAGGCGAACTTGTAACGGTTCTTGTAAACGAAGGAAAGGCAACTGGCGATCATGAGGTAGTATGGAACTTACAGGGCAAAATTGCTCCGGGAGTTTACTATGCTTCTATCACTTCAAACAATACCATAGGACAAACACTGAAGGTGAATGTAACGAAGTAATTTTTTTTAATGCTGAAATATTTAAATACAATCCCATCTTCAATTTAGTTTGTATCCCGCCAGGGCAATGCAAAAATAAAAATGAGTAAAATAAGGGGTCATTCATGCAACCGGTTGGTAAGGAATTACCAGCCGGTTTTTTTGTTTGCGCCATACCACAAGCGTCAGCCCACCCGCGTCAGCCAACTTGCGTCAGCCCATCCGCGCCAGCCGCTGTTGGAGTCCCCTCCAACAGCCACATGCGCTAGCCCACATGCGCTAGCTGCTGCTGAAGTCCCCTCCAACAGCCATAAGCGCCAGCCCGCCCGCGCCAGCCGCTCGCGTCAGCTGCTGCTGAAGTCCCTACCAATAGCCACATGCGCTAGCCCAATGGATTATTGGAGAAAACTCCAACAATGGCTGTGCTCAAAGCCTGATGAATAGTTGGAGACAACTCCAACTATGGCTTTGAAGAAAACTCCAACATACTTAAATCCAAACCATCAACACTAACGTATGTATTTCAAAACCATAAAAAATAAAATGATGAGAAAATACTTTTATCCAATATTGTTATTAAGCTTCGTTGCATTTGTGAGTGCAATTATAGTAACACAAAAAAAAGACAAGGAGAAACTTACTTCTCCTATAAAAGAGCGCAGAGGGCAAATTACAATGGGTAGCGAATGGCTAAATGCAAAACAAGCTATCGAAGGATTGATAGCATCCGTTGATAAAAATCCAAACGACACAAAAGCAAAAATGCAACTTGCAATGGGTTATATACAGGAAGCACGTGCTACGGGCGATCATGCATATTACGACAAAGCCGCAATGAAACTTATTAAAGATGTGCTGGCAGAAGTAAACAATAACAGCAATCCATCGCATAAGGATATGCGTTTCGAAGCCACCATGGCAAAAAGTATTATACAGGCATCGCAACATCATTTTACCGATGCACTTAATACTGCCAACGAAGCTGTAAAATTAAATCCATACAATGCCTACGTATACGGTATTGTTTGCGATGCAAATGTAGAGTTAGGAAATTATACTCAGGCAATTGATGCTGCCGATAAAATGGTTTCTATTCGGCCCGATATAAAATCGTATTCACGTGTGGCATACCTGCGCGAAATACATGGCGATTTCAATGGCGCCAAAGAAGCAATGCAAATGGCAGTTAATGCAGGCTATCCCGGTATGGAACAAACCGAATGGTGCCGCACACAACTCGCACAGTTGTATGAAAAAACGGGGGTACTTGATTCTGCAAATGCATTGTATAATATGTCACTTAACTTTAAGCCCGATTATGCTTATGCACATGCAGGCCTTGGACGAATAGCACAATACAATCAAAAATATGATCAGGCCATAGATTATTTTACAAAGGCAAATAAATCGGTAATTGATTATTCTTTCAATCAGTCGATATGTGAGGTGTACTTATTGCAAAAAAACAAAACTGCTGCCGATAAATATTTCGATAATGCATTGGAACAATTGCAAAGTGGTGAACATGCTGCAAATGTAGAAGATGATGAAATGGGGCATTATGCCGACAGGGAATTATCGAATGTGTACTTACTAAACGGGCAGTATGATAAAGCAATAGAACATGCTATAAAAGAATACAACAGGAGGCCGGCAAATATTGATGTAAACGAAACGCTTGCATGGGCATATTATAAAAACGCGGAGTACGGTAAAGCAATGCAGTACATTAATGTGGCAATGAAAACCAATTCGCAAAATGCAGTTTTATTGAAAAAGGCTTCGGCCATTTATGCTAAAAATAATTTAATAGAACGCAGTAAACAATTGAGTATGATGGCAGAGAAAATTAATCCTGCAATACAAAAACAATTGTTGTGCAATGCCGGTTTCAATACATCTCAATTGGCACTAAAAAATTAATACTCTTAGCAATGACCCCTCATTCATTTACGAGCACATTGAAAAAAGCCACGCCATTTATTTTGTTGCTCTTTTTTACACAAATTATAATTGCACAGGCACACACCATCAATTATCAGATGGAGCAACAACCTACTCACAATGTAGTGTGGTATTATTTGCAACTTGGTTTTCAACATATTCTACCGGATGGTTTCGATCATATTTTGTTTATTATAAGTTTATGCCTTGTAGCTAAAAGTGCAAAGCAAATTTTGTGGCAATGCACCGCGTTTACTGCTGCACATACCATCACACTTATTATGAGCATGAAAAATATTATTGTTGCTCCGCCATCAATCATCGAACCCATCATTGCATTATCAATAGCATTTGTTGCCATCGAAAATATATTTATGAAAAACCTCAATGCAGGACGTATACTTTTAATTTTTGCATTTGGCCTGGTACACGGTTGTGGGTTTGCGAGTTCGCTCAACGAAATTGGTTTGCCGCGCAATCAATTTTACACTTCGCTTTTATCTTTTAACATTGGTGTTGAAATTGGACAACTGGCAGTGATTGGAATTTTATTTGCAGCAATAATTATTTGGACTCGCACCAAACCGTGGTACAGTAATTATGTGGTAAAGCCTGCTTCCATTGCTATTGCCTGCATCAGTTTGTTTTGGGTGATGGAAAGGATGGCTTAGGTTTTTAAGTTATTTGGTTATTGACTTTGTCATGCTGAGGTACGAAGCATCTCTGCGTATTATTGGTCATTGTCACCCTGAGCGAAGTCGAAGGGATTCTCGAACTGCGAAGCAATCTCTGCCAGCCATTGGTCAAGTGTGCGCAAGCCATTGTTTGTGTCCTAACAAACAATTCCCAAATTATTATTGGTCATTTTCGAAATTCTAGTTACTATAAATATTATTTAATCAAAGCTATTAATAAACGATCACTTTTTCTGTATAAACATTTTCGCAATTTCTTATCATCACAAAATATATTCCCGGTGATAAACTAACGGAAACATTTTCAAAAAGGTTGCCAATAATTTTTGTTTCAAAAACTTTTTTTCCTTGCGGGTTTATAACTGTTAGATTTCCGTTTTCGAAAATTTTGTTTGGCGAAATATAAAATTCTCCATTGTTAGGATTAGGAAATATAGACAATGAATTTTGTTGCTGTATTTCATTTGTTGCTGATGAGTTACACACCGTAGTTTGAATCTGACGTAAGCCTGTATAGTTTGAATACGGAGGAAAAATGGCGACCAAATGTATGCGGCATATACATTGTTGTCATAATAATCTAAACCCCATGTTCCGTAAGCATCGGTAATAGATCCATATGTTTCGCAGGTGGCGGGGTTTAACGAGTCAACCACCGATATTGAAACAACATCGCTGCGCCCTGCAGTAATATACACACGGTAACAAAGCGAGTCGAAAATAATTTCATTTGCATGACCATCGGAGTTGGCCCAAACGAGATAATCATTTGTGGCCGGTGCCCAACCTGAAGGATGCCACCAACTTAGTTGATTAATATTTTGCGGATTGGTGATATCTAAAATTTCAAGACCGTAATAGTCTATAGTAACAAAAGCAAGATTATTGTGGATTACAATATTGTTGTATGCTGTTGCTTTGTTAATTAACGAATCGAAACAATATTGATTTGTTTGCACAGGATTATTTACATCCGATACATTTACAATGCGGAGGCCACCACGGTCGTAACAAATATAAGCCAACGAATCTTTCAAAGCGATGCCACGTGCATTGTATTTACTTATAGTATCGCCAAGCGTATTGGTATGCGGAAAATTGTTTGCCAGGGAAAGCATTGATTTGAATGTAATATTTGTTTTGTTGCCAATGTCAAAAATAATTAATCCATTGCCCATTGCTGCAACATAAGCGTAATTGTTTTTTATCGCCACCGCTGCGGCACCACCAGGTGCCAAAGGATGTAAATAATAATCTAACACCACTGGCGATAATGGATTGCTCACATCAACAATTGCCAACCCGGCCTCTTCGTTTGTATTCCATATATCGCCAAGTGTTACGTATAAGTAAACGCTATCCTGAATTATATTTATAGCATCCACATTGCCAAACAAAGATGTGGATATAGTTGTTGCCAAAATCATATTGCCAGGCAACGATATATCGTACACTTTTATGCCACCATCTTTTGCAGCTACATAAACATAAGGCCTCGATAGTTTATCGCATTCGGGTGTGAGGTAATTGCCAAAAATGGGATTTGGAAAAGTGTCTTTCACCAGCTGAAAAGGTGACCAGTTATTACATTGTGCAATCATAAAATTGGGGCACAAAAATAAAATGATAATGACCAAATATTTTTTCATAGCCAAGAGTTTTAGTAATGTGAAATCGACAGTGGTAAATATAATAATTTTTAACAGAAATATTTTCCCTTTTTTAATCCATAAAAAAAAGCATTTTCAAACCATTTCAAATTACCAATGAAATTTTGATTTTAAACTGATTACGAAAAAAAAGGACCTTTCAAAATAATGCCAGTTTAAGATATGTATATATCGAGTGAATAATTAATATTGCATAAAATTTTGAAAATGAAGGCTACAATAAATAATACGGAATTTGATGTTGAGAAAAGCGATGATGGATTGACATACATGGTAAATAACAAGCTGATTGATGCTGATATACAACCCTTAGGTAACAATACATTTCATATCCTATGGCACAACAAAGGCTACCGTGCCGAAGTGATGACAATAGACCATACCGAAAAAATGGTAACCATGAAAATTAATAACCAGCAACTTGAAGTAAAATTGAGCGATCGCTTCGATGTATTGTTGCACGAAATGGGATTAGATAAATTAGTAACTAAAAAAGTGCTCGATATAAAAGCGCCCATGCCGGGTCTGGTTGTAAAAGTTTTAGTTGAAAAAGGGATGCAGGTAAATGAGGGCGATTCGCTATTGATACTCGAAGCCATGAAAATGGAAAATATAATTAAAGCTGCGAGCACAGCAACCGTTACAAGTGTAAATATTAAACCAGGACAAAAAGTAGAGAAGGGCGAGTTGTTGATTGGGTTGAGTTAGCTTTGCCTTGAGCCAAAATATTTTTTGATGCAGTTTTTATTTCTGCAATTTTTTTTAATCACACTCACATATTAAAATATTGTAACGTATTAATGATTAACAAACAATAATAATGAAAACAAAACAATTACTATTATCATTAATTGCATTCTTCGCAATATCGTGTGCAAATGCTCAAACATGGACAAATTTGAATAGCGGTAGTGCGAGCGATTTAAAGGCCATACATTTTCCTACTACTAATGTTGGCTATGCTGTAGGTACTTTGGGCACCATTTTAAAAACCACAAACAGTGGCACCACATGGCAAAGTACAACTGTAAATTATCCCGGCTACTGGTTTTGGGATGTGCATTTTTTGAATGCCGATACCGGATTTGTTGTTGGTGAAAGCGATCCGGGATTTAACCCCAATGGTGCCGGCATCATTTTGAAAACTACAAATGGCGGCACAACTTGGAATGCCGTTGTGATGAATGCACCAAATCCGTTTCGCGATCTTTTTGTGTTGAATGCCAATACAATATTTGCTTGCGGTGGTGCTGAACAAATAAGCACAGCATTACTTAAATCCACAGATGGTGGAACAACATGGAATAGTTTGGGGCTCAATTATGTTGATGCTACTATGGGTGGAATGTATTTTATAAATAACAATGTTGGTTTTGTGGCTATGTATGAATCAGTATTTGGCTCTGTAAATCCTACTTCAACAACATGGTTTACTACTACTAATGGCGGTACTGTTTTCACTCCTCTGGTTATTCCTAACAGTATATCGTACTGGAATTTTGCAACCGACTTTGGTGATGCAACTACCGGTTATTCTACGCGAGCAACTTATTCGGGAATAGATTTGGTTTACATAAAAAAATCCACCGATGGAGGAAGCACGTGGAGCGAAAAAAGTATCCCCAATTTTATTGGCAGCATTTATGGTATGGATTTTTTAGCAGCCGATACAGGATACATTGTAGGTGCTGCTGGAGTTATCTTTAAAACGATAGATGGCGGAAACACATGGTTGACAGAGGTTTCGGGCACGTTTAACGAACTGCGCTCAGTACATTTTGTCAACAGTGCTCTTGGTTTTGCTGCCGGTGCAAATGGTACAATTCTTAAATGGACTTCTTCTTCTATTGGCATAAACGAAAATAATATTTCTGTATCGGGCAACGTATATCCAAACCCCAACTCAGGAATTTTCACTTTAAACAATATTGAAAGCAATAGCACCATAGAAATATTTAATACACAAGGCCAATTGGTGTTTACGCAACAGTTAGTTTTAAGTAATCATGATTTTAATATTTCAACTTTTGCTGCCGGTGTGTATGCCATTGTGATTACAAGTGGAAACAAAGCAGAGCGGAAAAAACTTGTGAAGGAGTAAGAGGGCGAAATGGGTTTAAAAAGCATTAACGCAATACATTTGTTTTTTCAAAAAAAGTGCAATTTTTTTTTCAGTTCATTCACAAAATATTATTGAATGGTTTATTTAGCATCAAACAAAAACAATGTTTTGAAAATATGGAGATTATCCTCTGCAATTAAAACTCATAACCTATTGAAAATCCCAAGCGTAATTGTGGTTCTTTTATATATGTATCTGTGTATTCAATAAAATATCTGTATCTATTTGTTTTAACAACTGATTGTGCACTGCCAAAACCCAGTAATGTTTGCGCTTTGAAATGTTTACTAAATTTAAGTTTACCACCCAAGATAATCAAACCCGAATAAAACTGGGCATTTGCTTTTTTTGTTTCAAAATTGTTACTCGGGAAAGGTTGAGTCCCTTGTAAATAAAAATATTCAAATGTGCCTGTTTCGAAAGCGATTCCCATAAACAGTTTTATCAATCGCTCAGGGTGAGGGTAAAATTTTATACCCAGCCCACTGCTGAATATTTTGTTTGGATTGTAGTAAAAAAAATCGTGTTTGTTATTTTCATCATAAAGATGTTTTTCATTTGCGACTCGTCCAAGGGAATTGAAACCAATCGACATTGGAATTATCAAACTCCATTTTCTGTTTTTGAGAAAATATTCATAGTCTAAAGTAAAAGCATTTTGGGATAAATCGAATAAATTTATACCTATAGTATGATGGCCATGAATAATATTACCGTTAAACATTTCGATTTTTGTATTCAAATAAGCGTCCAAAGAATCTACCTCTCCATTTTTATATTTAATGCACACTACTTTTTTTTTATCAATAATATATACCGGGCCATTCGGGTTACTGTAATTTTTATACCTAATATCGTATACTGTAATTTTTAACATTTTTATAGCAAGCGGTGGCGAACCTTTTCTAAAAAGTGAATCTTGTGAATACAAAGAATTATAGCTTAAAATCCAAAAAATCCAAAACACTATTTTTCTCATTTAAATCTTATTTGAGTAAACCATTTTTAATTGTTCAAATGATAACCAATTGTAACTGCCAATCTCATTTGAAATTGCTCAAATTTATATTCATGCAATAGTTGACCATTTGAATAATCATATTTTTCTATTGAATAGCCACCGCCCAAAGCCCCATTAAATGAAATAAATAAATGATTAATCTTATGAATTAATAATCCCACGCGTAACAGAGCACAATAATAATTTGTTTGTTGTTTTATTTGCTCTGGATAATGGTTAAACGGATTAGCATCAGGAAATATAAAGTAATCGTATTTGCCTATTTCAACTGAAGGTCCAACAAAACCAAGAATGCCACCGCGCGCATACGGATAATAAAGCAACTGCAATTCTGTGCTAATTAATTTATATGGGTCGTAATAAAAATTATCCCCGTGTTCATCATGATATGCATTGCTAAAATAATCATGATTTTTTTTGAGCAGCCTAAAGCCAATTGAAACTGGAATTTTTAATCCGAAATGACCCGATTTGAATTTGTATTCATAATTCATAGTTATCTGTGGTGCAATAGGGCTTGGTATATTTACGGAAACAAAATGCCCATGGATAATTGTATCAAGAGGCAACATGTTTTTAAATAGTGGTTGTGATGGTTCATCAATTTGTGGGAAAGAATCACATTCGCCATTTTTATATTTTATGGCTACTACTTTATTCTTTTTTACAGAATGAATTAATGGATTTACTTTTCCATGCACATGATATTTTATTTCCTTTGATGAAACTTGTAAAACTTTAACCGCCAATTGAGTTGAATCTTTTTTAAACAATGTATCTTGAGAATAAGCATTCGCAAAAAAGAGAATGAAAATGAGAAGGCAAAATATTGTTTTTATTAGCGGATTCATTTTGGCGTTTTATGTTTAGTATAAATTTCGATTTTAAAGATAGTACAAATTGTTTATAACGCGATGCTTCAAGAATATAAAAATTTAATATCTATCTTTTTCGAGCATAGAAATTCCCATATTTCGAACTTCTAAAACTTCAAAATAAAAAAATGGAAAAAACACATGCATATAATACCACCATAGTGTGGACAGGTAATAAAGGCAAGGGAACCTCAGATTATAAAGCCTACGACCGCGATTTTATTTTGAAAATAAATAACAAGCCCGACATTTTGTGTTCGTCCGATATTCCTTTTCTTGGCGATGGCACACGGCACAATCCCGAAGATATGTTGCTTGCAGCATTATCAAGTTGCCATATGCTTTGGTACCTACACATTTGTGCCGACAAAGGCATTACCGTAACTGCATATGAAGACAACGCAACGGGTACTATGATTCAGAAGCCTGTTGGTGGAGGAAATTTTATTGAAGCAACGTTGCATCCCATAATTACTATTACCGATGCAGCACACATAGAACTTGCAACAGCATTGCATACCGATGCAAACAAAAAATGTTTTATTGCCAACTCGTGTAATTTTCCTGTGCATCATAAACCACAGTTTGTAATTGCCAATAACTGAAAACTGATTTCTTCGTTTATTTTAGTTCCTCCTTTTTAACAACGCAAATGTTTTTTACAAATGCGATTAAGTTTGCGTATGATATTACCATGATAGAAAAAACATGCACAAGAAATTCTTTATCAATACCACCTTCATAAAAAACAATGGCAAAAATAATTGAATACGGTGCTGCGTATATTGGCATGTATCGATGGAAAAGCCGTGTTGATGTTTGGGTCATCATTGCTTTGTTATCAAATAAATAAATGAGAGGATTGATAATAACATTTAATGTAATGCAAC
Organism: Bacteroidota bacterium; assembly: GCA_016717325.1. Lineage (GTDB taxonomy): Bacteria > Bacteroidota > Bacteroidia > AKYH767-A > OLB10 > JADKFV01. The sequence continues at coordinate 70,660 of JADKFV010000009.1, forward strand.
TAATGCAACCAAGAACCAACATTAAAACGATATGCAAATCAACATTGAATTGAAATAAATCGTGACACAAAAAAATAGTAGTCAACGATATTGGAATCACATACAGAAAGCATGTGAAACATGTAATGGCTGCAGCTTTGAAAAATGTTGTCATCATTCGCCATTGTTATTTGTAGTTGCAGGCATCACAGCATCTACTATTTGAGTATCGGTATTTTCGTTGCCAAAAATTTCGCAAATGATTTCTGTATTTGGCAGCATCTTTTGCAATTTTGTAATTTCTTCGGGGCTCGTCACTTTATTGATGATCAACCGTTTTAGTTTTTTCAGGCTATACAATGGTGCAAGGTTTTCAATTTTATTTTCCGATAAATTCAGCTCGGTAAGATTTTGTAATTGAAACAGAAAACTTAAATCAGTCAAATTGTTATTACTGCAATCGAGTGACGTTAACTGATTTAGGCTAATTAAAAAATTCATCTTTTTGAGTCCACATCGCGATACCGAAAGCGATTGCAATTGTGAAAGACCATTCAAGTACTCCCAATTTTGCACCCTGAAACAGCCCGTCATATCAAGTGATTGCAATGATGTCAAATTTTGAATGGCCTTAATATCTGTCAGGAATTCGTTTTGATTTATGTTGAGGTATTTGAGCTGTGTGCTGTTTTGAATTCCATTCAATGTCCACAATTTGTTCGATGAAATGATAAGATTATTTAACGAGATAAACTTTTCTATACCATGCAAATCATCAATACGATTATTATTTATGTTCAAATAAGTGATGCCATCAAAAAAAGTTTGCTTATTCAACTCAGCCACATTGCTACTTGCTTTTGGAATATAAATCATATTGTTATTGCTAAGGTCAACTTCTTGCACATTGGGCAACAACAATAAATTATCAAGAACAAAATTCTTTTGAAGATTGAAACCATTGTTGCTGAGGTCAATACTTTTTATGGATGGCATTAGTGGGAACTCGTATTCTTCTATACTCTTACAATTACGCAGCGCAACTTTTTCGAGCAACGGATATTTATCCAGCGGTGGAATGTTTGCTAAATTATTCGAAGATAAATCAAGCTCACGTAACTTCGGAAATGTGGGCAGCCCTTTTAATTCGCGAGAATTAATTTCTATTGCTGTTAACTTTTCAATTGTATTCCACGAGGATAATTTGTGCAGCGGATAAATTTTGTTTGAAGAAATATTTAGCGTTTTTAATTTGGGTAACAATGGAACCGAGGCAATGGTATCGAAATTGTTTTGAGCAATATTTAAATCTTCAACTTCAGTAAAATATTTTAACTCATCAATATTTTTAATTCTGTTTTTGCTTACATCCAGTTTGCCAATGTGCTTTATGTTTTTCAACGGCATAAGGCTTTCAATACTCCTGTTACTTATATCGATGGTGGTAATTTTCTTTTGACCGCCAAGCATAAACAGGGCATTGTACTGCTCGTGTTTCATTCCGCAAAACGATTGCCAGTCGTGGTTCTCCACATCATCAAGAAACGTATACAGCTTATAGTTAATTTCACTTTTAAAATTATCTCCCGGCAGATAAGCATAACTACTAAATCTGTTTGGCCGCTCATATTCTGAACTAAATGAAATCATATCATTTTCTTCTTCCGATGCTTTATTTTGAAGACTATCGTTCATCAATATTAAGTCGGGCAGGTTAATGTAACCCAATCCAATCAAGTAGTTTTTATCGATGGGTTTGTTTTTTTCTGTTGCAGTAGAAACATTAAACTTAGTTATTAGTAAATCCCAACTTACAAATGAACATGCAATTAAAAGAGCATAGCACCACCAACTATTTACACGAAACAAATACCAATTGCTTTTTATATTTTTTATTTTTATAAAAGTTGTTACCAATCCTATTACACATAAAAACAAATAAACATAGACTCCAATGCGCTTGTAAGTGAGAAAATATTCTTCGATATAAATGTGATTGCGATAGGCGGTAGAGATTACCATGAAAATATTTTGTAAAACCCAGACAAAAGCAAGTATCCGCAGCGATTTATTTTTTTCGAAATAATTGAGTGCACCACGGAAGTAGAAAAGAATAATGGAGACGGCAAGTACGATCGAAGTGATAAGTGTTCCCGTGCCTTGATGTAAAAACGCTGCATAACTCATGCCTTGCGGCAATCCGCCTGTACCCCACAAATAAATAATGTCTAGAAGATTTACGGTTAGCAGTAATACATTGAGTAGGCCTAATAAAATTTGGCCCGAAATATTTTCGTATTCGATAGTAAACCCGTTACCAAAAAAACTTTTGTATACAGCATTTTCTTTTCTAAGATTATTGGCCGCTTGCTCATCGGCTGTTTGAAAAATATTTATTGTGCGGTGATAATAAAAACCATACAACAAAATGAAACCTATAATTACAAACCGAATGAAAGCAAGTGAAATAAAATCGAAATTTATTTTTTGTGTAAAATTGTAAAACACCGGATTGGAAGATTGATAAAGCAAAAAGAAAACGGTGACGATTAAAACAGGAATAACAACCAGCAAAATTTTAATTGCCATGGGATGGCTTTTCTCAACTTCTACTTTTTTGCGCTCTGCATAATCCTTAAACATATATGCTATAGCACCCACATAACTGTAAACAGCATATAGTAAACCTAACAGGATAGAGGTTTGCTGATTGAAACGTAAAGCCGACAAAATACTGAGCGAAATTACATTTGCTACAAAGCTTAAATAATTGCCATATACAAATACGGCAAAACCCGAGGCGATAGTGCATAGTGCAACTATATTCCACGTTTTGTTTTTTATCAACTCTTTGTTGCGAACAAAAAGCATGATACACACGAAAACAGAAAATAGTAAAAAGTTGATACCGAAACTTTGCGCATAAAATAAAACACTATAAACAGCTAAAGAGAACAGGAGAATCCAATCGTTTTTTTTCATAAATATATTTTTGAGATTTTTAGTTTGATTATTATTCTGTTTGTGTTGTATTTGTAATAGGGGCATTTTGTTTTACTGTGTGCGATGTCTGGTTGCTGTTAGTATTGAAAAATGCTTTTCCATCATGTTGATTTATGTTGTTATATAGCCCAAATAGTGCAAGCACGAATATGATAATTGGGCTGTAAGCAAAAAGGATTATAGCTCTCAAAAATATTCTGCCGGCTATGGGCATGTTCAATGGCTCGAATAGAACAGTGAAATAGAACATCTTAAAAGTACCAATTAGCAGGAACAAAGTGGCCGAGCAAAGTAATGCCAACTGCCACCAATAGGTAAAGCGCACACTGATGGTGTCGGGTTCTTTTTTATAAAATGGATTATTGAAAATGAAACGATAATATAACATCAAAATTATTGAGGCACAAGCAAACCACAAAGTAGTTTTCATATCCATGGGCCTCTCAAACGAATCGGGATGATGATAAGTAGAAGGAAGAGTATCTATAAAACAAAATACAGTGGCTAATACACAAAACATAGCCGGGATGGCTGCTACAATTGATACAACAGAATTGATGTAACATAATATGCGACCGGCACGGATTTCATTTTTGAATGCGCGGTCAAATTTATTTTGTTGTGGGATGATTTCTTGTGATTCCATAATTTTATTCAGAGTGCTTTGAAATACAAAGTGAATGTTCAAAAATTAACGGAGCTTATGACTCCGATGTTGTGTTTGATTTTAAATTTTTATTATTTGAGTGATGTTCTGCTTTCTACTGAAGTATTATTTGCCACCCAAAATAAAACAGTAAATGCAGAAACGAACGAAGGAAAAATTCCATATAAAGTATCGGTGACGCTATGCGATTGCCTGTCGACAGCAACAAACACGGTGACACAGAACGCAACAGTTAGCAGCAATAAAATTGCACCTACAATAGAAACAGGAACGAAAATCAATCCTACTTTTTTAAACCAATTGGAATTTTTCATAATGAAGAAGTTTTAAATTGATAAAAACAAAAGTACTTTGTGCTGCAAAGCAAATGAATTGTTTTTACTTTCCAAAATATTTTTTTAAAAATTTAACAACCGCTTCGCCTCCTGCTCATAGTTGCGACCCTAAAAAAAATCACAAGCTTTTGATAATGATTTGCCGGGGCAATTGATCAAGCTACATTCTTAAGTGCGGAATAGGGATCCAACCTTTTTTTTAAATTCAGATTTTTCCCCGAGCAATCAAAAAACTAATTGCCAAATAGTTTGTTGGTTAATAATTGCAAAAAATAATCTTTTCTTTGCAAGTGAAATTTAACAATATGGAAGCCACAAAAATATTTACAGAATCAGATCGCGAAGAGCAATTTCTTGCACGAATTGATGCCGGTGAAATTATAGAACCAAAAGATTGGATGCCCGAAAAGTATCGCAAGCAATTGATACGCATGATGAGTCAGCATGCACACAGCGAAATAGTGGGGATGTTGCCCGAAGGAAACTGGATAACACGTGCACCAAGTTTGGCGCGCAAAGCATCGCTCATTGCAAAGGTGCAGGATGAAGCCGGACATGGATTATACATTTATAGTGCAACCGAAACCTTGGGTATCGATCGTCAGGAATTGGTCGATCAGTTTTTGCATGGTAAAGCTAAATACTCTTCTATTTTTAATTACCCCACACTTAACTGGGCCGATATTGGCGCTATAGGTTGGTTGGTAGATGGTGCAGCAATTGTAAACCAAACGGCTCTCGCCAAATGTTCGTATGGGCCATATGCACGTGCTATGGTGCGTATATGCAAAGAAGAAAATTTCCATCACAAACAAGGGTATCAGATATTGGCAATTATGATGCAGGGGTCGGCCGAGCAACGGCAAATGGTGCAAGATGCCATCAACCGTTTTTGGTGGCCATCACTCATGATGTTTGGCCCTAGCGATACCGATTCGCCAAACAGTGCCGAGCTGATGCGATGGAAAGTAAAATTATATTCGAACGATGAGTTGCGCCAACGCTTTATAGATCGCACGGTACCACAAGCCGAAGCCATTGGTATAAAACTACCCGATGATAAATTGAAATTCAACGAAACTACACGCCACTATGATTGGGGCGAAATAAATTGGGATGAATTTAAGCAAGTAGTAAGTGGTAATGGACCATGCAACAAGCAACGTATGAAAGCCCGCAAAGATGCCGAAGTGAATGGTCATTGGGTACGCGAAGCTGCATCAGCTTACGCGGCAAAACATTATAATTAGTTATTTGGTTGTTATGTTATTGTGTTATTTGGTTATTGAGTTGTAGGTTGTTGTGTTATTGGTTATTATGTTATTGAGTTAATGGTTACTGTTTTTTTGCTCCGTCTTGATTGTAGAATAATAGATTATTAATTTCTATTTTGAATATTCTAAATTCACACACAGCTTTTTTAGCCCTATGCAACATTCAACTAACCCTGAAAGGAATACGCGTATACTTAAAATAATTTAGTGTCGCTGAAATTTCCGTAAGCAGAACTAAATTTTGTAAGGATGGATTTCAATACATCCAATTGAGCCTTTGTAAGCCAATCCGCGCCAGCCATGGTTTGTGTCCCCACAAACCATTATCGCGATGCCGTTACTCTTTGCTTGGGAATTGTTTGTGAGGAAACAAACAAAGGCTTGCGCACTCTTGACCAATGACCCCTTCGACTTCGCTCAGGGTGACAATGACCAATGACTAATAATACGCAGAGATGCTTCGCAGTTCGAGAATCCCTTCGACTTCGCTCAGGGTGACAAGACTCACTGTGACACTCAGCATGCCGAAGGCAACAACAAAATAACCAATAACTATTTCACAATGACCAATGACAAGAATTGCCAAATGACTATCCTCAATAACCAATAACTATTTCACAATGACGAATGACAAGAATTGCCAAATGACTATCCTCAATAACCAATAACAAAACTCACAATGACCAATTACAATTATTGCCAAATGACTATCCCCAACAACTCAATAACCTAATAACCTATTAACATCTCTCCGATTATCCTCACTCAGCATTTCATTATTTTGTATAGAACTTAAGTATTTTTTTGCGGCTGTTGAATCACCGGTTTTGTATAAAGCAAATCCAAGATTCATTATGTTGACAGGGTTTTGCGATTCGTTGTTGTAAGCCATTTTGCAATATTTCAATTCGAGGTTTTGCATTTCTATTTTACGGTCGGGAAATTTATCGGCAATAGCACGACTACATTCTATGGCATTGCTTATCGCATTGGCATCATCACTTTTAAGTTCTATTGCTTTGCCAAAGGTTTGTAGCGCATCGTTATAATTCTGCAAATAAAATTGCGATGTTCCAAGACCCACCATAGCCTCGAAGTTTTTGTTGTTGAATTGCAATGCTGTATTATATGCACCTGCAGCCTGCATCAAAAAGTCGCTTTTTTGTTTTGGGTCGGCAATAAAAATGGCACGCCTGGCAAACAAATTGCCCAGGGCACATTGAGTTTTATCTTTTTCGTCAGGATATTTTACTAACGCTTTCTGTATACGTTGCTCCGCTAAATCTATACGGCCCACATTGATGTAATATTGTGCTGCAATTAATTCGGAATTGCTGTTTTGAAATGTGTTGCTGCTATACAGTGGGTTTAATGCCAGATTTATAAACTTCGATAAAGCATTTTGTTTTACATCGGTACAATAATTAAAAATATCGGCACGCGAAAAGGCATCTGTTTTTTCGTACACTGCCGCAACCTGATCAACATAAGTGCAGGCATAAATACTATCGTTGTATAAATAGGCATGGAGCACATCGTGTTGTGTTCGTTGCAAAACCACATAGTCGAAATGCTGAATTCTATCTATATTCAAAAAGTATTTATAATCATTCACAGTACGCAAATAGTCATTAAAAAAATCGGAGGTAAACACATCCAAATCGCGAAGGTCGATATACGTTTTGAAATTGGGTTGAAGCCGCCACATCAAATACGAAGATGTGAGATAGTCGGAAAAGCATTTTTTATTTTGCAACCCTTTTTGTTCAATGTGCTGTGCAACGCCCTGTGGATGCATGTTACAAGGAATTCCCAAACCAAAACTATCGCGGCTATTTGTTATTTTGTAATATTGATTGCTCACCACTGCAACATACATAGCCAAGCCCGTGAACAAAGCAACATAGTAAGCAGGCAAGAGTAAAGTTTTTTTGCGAAGCATAATTTGTTGTATCACCAATTGAAAAAAGTAAACCCAAACAGGAAATAAAATAAAGGACAGAAAAGCCAAATTACGAAAGGCGGTATAGGCCAAAAAACAAAACGCAGCTATGGTGAGTAAATAACTCACACCAAAATGTGCAAACAAATCAACCGTTGATGTTTTCTTTTTTAGAATTATTTTCCTGATTAGTAAAACCAACAACAATAAAATTGCAATGCCAACAATATAAATTTCTTTTGTCCAGGATGATAACTCACTTAATGATGAAAGTTCGGTTGTATATTTATTTTGCTGCACCTGAGAAAATATTTCGAATGGGCTTGCCAATAATTTTATGCCATTGGGATTAATAATAATGGCAGCAATGGATAAAAATAAAATGCCACACAATTTGCAAATGTCCCGTGATAGGATTAACGTGGTGAAGAATTTTTTCTGCAATAATATTCCGGCAACGTAAATAGCAAGGATAACAATACCGGTTCCAAATGCCTCGTGCATATTGGCCCACAAACACTGTAAGGGAATAAGTGCATAAATAATTTTTGATGCAGGAGTGTGCCGCCATTTCTCTAAAATATAAATAAACACAATAGTAAATAAGTGACTAAACATTTCGGGCCGGCCTATCATGCGATATTCAGATGATAGCACAACCAACAACACTGCAAAAATTATAGCGATGGATTGTTGTACAAAAGATTGAAATGTATTTAACAGCCTCGAAATTTTTAGTAGAAAAAAAAGTACAAGCAAATTAACGCAAGCCTGTATCAAGTATAAATTTTCAACTCCTGCAAGCTTTGTAAACAATGCTGCCATCACTTCGAAACCCCATTTGATATTAACCCAAGGCGTGCCATTTGCCGTAAACGAAAACGTATCGACATGCGGTACTTGACCATTTGCAATTATCCATTCACCGGTGCGGAGTTGCCACCACAAATCGGGCTCGCGAAATAATTTTATACCCAATGCAAAAAAAATCAGGTAGCAAACCGCTAAAGCCATTGTATACAAAATACGTTTGTCTTTCATATGAATAAAATGGAGTGGCTATATTAGGAATAAAGCATTGGTTGCACAAACCGGATAAAATTAATTTTAAACAAGACGATTTCCATTTTTGTATTTCGGATAATAATTTGACAAGACTATTACAATGGCCTAAAGTATTATAGTGTATATTTGAAAGCACAAATTACCCGTAATCGAATTCGCACTTTAATTTTTTCTATGCAATGAAAAAATATTTTTTACTCTCATGTTTCGCTATATGTTTAACAATTCAATTTTGTGTTGCGCAGAATAATGGATTTACAACCGTTGAATTGCCAACTCAATTTAAACCCCCCGGACTGCATATTGCTGCACTTGATAACAATAAAAATTTATGGTTATTGAAAAACAAAAAAGCATTAGTAAAATATAGTATACAAAATCAGCAATGGACAGTTTATGACAGTACAATTTGCCCAATTGTGAATCTGGGGGTAAAAGATATTGTTTTCGACAACCAAAATAACTTATGGGCATTATCCGCTAAAAACGGCCTTTATAAACTCGATGGTTCTACATGGTTTCATTACGATTCATTGAATGGTGGATTAACAACGAATCTGATTTTGTGCCTGTCAATTCAAAATAATACGCTTTGGATTGGTACAAGTAGTGGAGCTTTATATGGCACACCCGGTAATTGGAATGTGTTTAATAAATTTAACTCAGGAATTGCTGGCGACACAATTAGTAAAATAATTATTGATGATACAAAAAACCGGGTTTGGTTTAGGTCGGTTAATAATTTTGGTCTGAGCGAATATGATAATGGCAATAGGAAACAATTAGATACAATACCTGATGTCAATTATTTTTATCCAAACAATATGGTTTGCGATAATGGATTATTATATTTTACCGTTGACCAGTATCAACTTTATACTTATGATGGTGTGAGTGTGGTTCGCAATTTTAATATTGATGAACCTGATTTTGTGCAATTGAATAATTCTGTTTATTTTAAAAATGCCATAGATGGTCAAATTTACGCTATAGGTAATTACTTGGTTATTGTAGACTCTTTACATCGTAATTCATATTTCGATGCCAGGTTTAAATTAAGCACTATGGTAGTTTTGAATAATAAAATTTATTTCGCATATAAAGATAGCTTATACATTTTCGATCCTTCTTTGTACATGCAACCTCTTGTTGATAATATTTTTAATCCCGGACAAATTGGAAAATACTTGAACAAAGGAAAAGTAAAAACAGCAATCTTAAATAATGGCACGAATAATTGGGACATGAATAACGCACAATACGAAGTGCCAAAAGGCAGCGACAAGCATGCAATTTACAACACAGGGCTGTGGATTGGTGGTCTTGATGATAACAACAACATTCATGTTGCGGCACAAACGTACCGCCAAACAGGCGTAGATTATTGGACAGGCCCTCTTGATACAACAAACGCTTTTATAGATTCTGCAACATCAGTTTCGTACAATTATGTTTGGAAAATAGATGGCTACGATATTGAAGAATTTAAACACATGTATGCAAATGGGCAAGTGCAAAATGGTAATTATATAATACCAACCGATATACTCACATGGCCTGCACAAGGCATAAAAAATAAAGCAAAAAATCTTGCTCCTTTTATCGATACAAACAACGATGGAAAGTATGACCCTACGGATGGCGATTATCCAAAAATAAAAGGCGACCAAATGTTGTGGTATATACTAAATGATAACCTTGCACCTCATACCGAAAGCAATGGTGGTAATCCACTAGGTGTAGAAATACATTGCTCCGCATATGCTTACAATTGTGATACATTGCCCGATAGTTTGGATGTGATAAATACCACAACATTTTACGAATATAAATTTATTAATCGCAGCGATACCAATTATCATGATGTTTATACTGGGCTTTATACTGATGTTGACCTTGGCTTTGCCACTGATGATTTTATAGGGTGTGACTCAACAAACAATATTGCCTTTGGATACAATGGCGATAACTTTGATGATGGTGGATTTGGGTATGGTGCAAATCCACCTATGATAAATATACAAGTTTTACAAGGCCCCAATCCATCACTAAATGATGGCAAAGATAATAACCACAATGGACTAGTTGATGAACAAAACGAACGTTGCATGATGGAGCACGTAATGTATATCTGTGGATTTTTTATTTGCGAAAACCCTTATTCTGTTACTGATTATTATAGATATATGAAAGGTGAATGGTTGGATGGCCGCCATTTAACTTATGGAGAAGATGGAATGAGTCTTACAAACCCACCTACCAATTTCATGTACAGCGGCACCCCATACGATAGTACAGGTTGGACAGAAATAAATGAAAATCACGCACCCGAGGATAGACGGTTTACGCTATCCTCCGGCCCGGTAAATTTACCTGCCCACAGCGAACAAACATTCGAATATGCAATTGTGTACACACGCGAACCCAATGCCCCCAACGGATTGCATACTTCGGTAGCACGCAATATTGCTGATGTGCAAAAAATAAAAAAATGGTTCGACACCAATACATTTCCCTCGTGCAACAAATATGAGTTCCCTGTTTTCCATCACAAATTCCTCCGCTCGATAGTGGTCTTATTATTTTTCCTAACCCTGCTATTTACAATTTTACACTCAACATAAATGATGATTTTATAAATGCATCTACCATAAAAATTTATAGTGCACTGGGGCAAAAAATTTATGACAAAAACATTTCTACAAAAACCATCAATATAGAAACATGGCACAGAGGGTTGTATTTTGTAGTTGTAGAAAAAGAGGGCGAATTGTATAAAGGGAGATTTTTGAAATGGTAGTTGGTTGCGTTGTTATTGGGTTATTGAGTTATTAGATTGTTGCCTTTGGCATGCTGAGTGTCAAAGTGAGTGTTGTCACCCTGAACGCAGTCGAAGGGATTATCGAACTGCGAAGCATCTCTTCAACTTATTGGTCATTGGTCATTGTCACCCTGAGCGAAGTCGAAGGGATCATTGGTCATTATCGTCATTGCGATTTGTTACAGTGAGTATTCTCGATTTGAGAAGCAATTTCTTCCAAGCATTGGTCATTTTAATTTTTTGCTTTTCTAATTTTTAATGGCAAAAAAACATTTGCATTCATTTTGTGCTTTTCGTGTTTTCAGTGGCAAAAAGTATTTGCATTTTATTCGGTATTCATTCGTCCTCTTCGGGGCAAAAAGCATTTTCATTTATTTTGCGCTTTTCGTGTTTTCAGTGGAATAAAGTATTCACATTTATTCGGCATTTATTCGTCCTATTCCCCGTTAAGCGGGGCAAGCTGTGGCAAAAAGCATTCGCATTTTCTTTATCCCTCTGCACTCATAATTTAATTAAAAATTGATTTCACATTCTATACAAAATGATGATACAACTTTTCTTTTCTTTGCGTGCTTATGATACTCGGAAAAAAATTAGTAATCGTATTGCCGGCATATAATGCTTCGCGCACTTTGCAACAAACCTATAGCGAAATACCTTTCGATATTGTGGATGAAGTTGTGCTTGTTGACGATGCCAGTAAAGATGCCACGGCACAGCTTGCCAACGAATTGGGCATTATGCATGTGATAGTGCATGAGCAAAATAAGGGTTATGGTGGCAATCAAAAATCGTGTTACGATAAAGCCCTTTCGCTAAATGCTGATATTGTAATTATGCTTCATCCCGATTATCAATACACTCCAAAACTTATTGCCGCCATGGCAAGTATAATTGCCAACGATGTATACAAAGTAGTTTTGGGCTCGCGCATACTTGGGCAAGGCGCACTCAAAGGTGGCATGCCGGTTTACAAATATATTTTTAACAGGTTTCTTACTCTGTCACAAAACATATTGATGAACCAAAAATTGAGCGAGTATCATACTGGTTATCGCGCATTCGATAGTGAAGTGTTGCGCAAAATAAATTACCACGCCAACAGCGATGATTTTGTTTTCGATAATCAAATGCTGGCACAAATATTTTTTGCCGGATACGACATTGCCGAAGTTACCTGCCCCACTAAATATTTTGACGAAGCTTCATCCATCAATTTTTCGCGCAGCATGAAATATGGCTTAGGCGTTTTGGGAGTATCGTTCCAATATTTTTTTACAAAATTGGGGATGATGAAGGCGAAGATATTTAGGTAGAAAAACGGACCCCTCCCCATCTCCCACCAAATGCATATCTTGCGACCCACATTTTAAAAACTATTCTTTTCAAAAAATAAATTATGAGCGAAGCATTAGAATACCACAGCAGCGGGCGTCCCGGGAAGATAGAAGTAATACCTACCAAACCCAGCAGCACACAACGCGATTTATCGTTGGCATATTCGCCCGGTGTGGCCGAGCCTTGTTTGGCCATTGCAGCCAATGTTGACGATGTATACAAATATACTTCGAAGGGAAATCTTGTTGCCGTAATTTCGAATGGCACTGCCGTGTTGGGATTGGGAAATATTGGCCCTCATGCATCCAAGCCGGTGATGGAAGGTAAGGGAATTTTGTTTAAAATATTTGCCGACATCGATGTGTTCGATATAGAAATAGATCAGGAAAATGTTGATGATTTTGTAAAAACTGTAAAAGCCATTGCGCCAACTTTTGGTGGTATAAATTTAGAGGATATAAAAGCTCCGGAGTGTTTCGAAATTGAACGCAGGCTGAAAGAAGAATTAAAAATTCCGGTGATGCACGATGACCAACATGGCACAGCAATTATTTCGGCAGCGGCACTTATCAATGCACTGGAACTTTGTGGAAAAAAAATTGAGGATGTACGCATCATTATTAACGGTGCCGGTGCAGCAGCAATATCATGTGGCAAGTTGTATATATCGCTTGGTGCCAAACAGGAAAATATTGTAATGCTCGATAGCAAAGGAGTGATACGTGCCGACCACGAAATAACCGATCACAACAAAAAACATTTTGCCACAGAGCTCGATTTAAACACACTTGACGATGCCATGGTAAACAGCGATGTGTTTATTGGATTATCGAAGGGCAATGTATTATCGCGCAGCATGGTTGAAAGTATGAATGCGCAACCAATAGTGTTTGCACTTGCCAATCCCGAGCCGGAAATAAATTACGAAGATGCAATGGCAGCGCGCAAGGATTTAATTTTTGCTACGGGCCGCAGCGATTATCCCAATCAGGTAAACAATGCTATTGGTTTTCCATTTATTTTTCGTGGTGCACTCGATGTGCGTGCAACACAAATTAACGAGGCCATGAAACTTGCCGCAGTGTATGCCATTGCCGAACTCGCAAAAGAAACCGTTCCAGAAATTGTAAACATCGCCTACAATAAAAAAAATCTCAGCTTCGGTCGCGAGTATATCATTCCCAAGCCCCTCGACCCGCGATTAATTTCTACTGTGGCTCCGGCAGTTGCAAAAGCTGCAATAAAATCGGGTGTGGCGCAAACGCGAATTGCCAATTGGGAGCAATATGCCGAAGAGCTCGATGCTCGCATTGGCCGCGATGATAAATTAAGTAAGGTGCTAATATCACTTGCCAAACAAAATCCGCAGCGTGTTGTATTTGGCGAAGCCGAGAATTACAAAATGCTGAAAGCTGCACAAATAGTGAATGACGAGGGCATAGCCAAACCAATATTGTTGGGCAACAAACAGAAGATTGATAAGCTTATAAAAGAAAATAATTTACACCTGGGCGATATTGTTGTAATAGATCCGCGCGAGGACGAAACGTATCATCAGCAATTTGGCGAAGCATTATATGAAAAGCGTAAACGTAAAGGATTAACCATTTACGATTCGAAAAAGATGATGCGCGAGCGCAATTACTATGGCGCCATGATGGTTGAAACAGGACAGGCCGATGCACTTATATCGGGCCTTACCCGGCAATATTCCGACACCATTAAGCCGGCATTGCGCATTCTTGGCAAGCAGGACGACACGCGCATTGTTGCAGGCATGCACATCATAATGACTAAACGCGGTCCGATATTTTTTGCTGATACTACTGTAAATTTAAATCCCGGATGGGAAGAGCTTGTCGATATTACTCTGCTTGTTGCCAAAGCCATGCAACAATTTAATTTGAAACCCCGCATTGCATTGTTATCGTATTCAAACTTTGGTTCGAGCGATGATCCAAATGTGCGCAAGGTGCGGCAAGCAGTAAATTATTTACATGAAAATTATCCGAGTCTTGTTGTAGATGGCGAAATACAGGCAAATATGGCATTCAATACACAATTGCTGAAAGACAATTATCCTTTTACCGAATTGGTAAATGGCGGTGCAACAGCATTGCTTTTTCCTTCGCTCGAGGCTGGCAATATTGCATATAAACTGATGATGGAACTTGCAGGATACGAGGCCATAGGTCCAATACTTTTAGGCATGAAAAAACCTGTGCACGTTTTGCAACTCGGCAGCAGCATTCGCGAAATTGTAAACATGGTAACCATTGCCGTGGTGGATGCGCAGTCAAGGAAAGTTTGATTTTATTGAAAAAACGAAACGGATTTTGAAATAAAATAATCTCCTCTCAAATCAAAAAGTAATTTTATTCGTTTAAAAATTAGAACAGACAAAATCAAAATAATTTCAGATTAACATGTACGAATACTTCAATGGTAAGTTTGCAAAAGTAACCGCAACACAAGTAGTGGTGGATGTAAATGGTGTGGGTTACGATGTAAATATTTCGCTCAATACTTATGCAAAAATAAAAGAACTGCACGAGGGCAAAATATATGTGCATCTTTCTATAAAAGAAGATGCCCATACGCTTTATGGATTTGCCGATGACGATGAACGCAAAATGTTTCGGCATTTAATTACTGTAAATGGTGTTGGTACGAATACTGCCCGCATGATATTGTCATCGCTAACACCCAACGAATTGCAAATGGTAATAGGCGGAGGTAATGTTGCAGTATTGCAAAAAGTAAAAGGCATAGGTGCAAAAACAGCACAAAAAATAATAATCGATTTGAAAGATAAAGTGATAAAAGATGGTCCATCGGGTTCTACTGGTGCAGGAACAATTTTTGTTACAAGTTCGGCACGCAGCGAGGCATTGAGCGCCCTTGTTACATTGGGGTTTGCACGCAATGTTGCCGAAAAAGCAATCGATACTACCATCAAACAAAAAGGCGATAATCTAAATGTAGAAGAATTGATAAAGGGGGCATTGGGGAATTTGTAATAAAAAGAAAGTTTTGAAATTTTTTTAATGCCACGAAAAACACGAAACAATTTGCCGGAATGTGTTTTATATAATTGATTGAAGTGAAGAGTAAATGCACAAATTTTTAATAGCAGAGCAACTCCAAAAAAAGGTACTAATGATTTAATGTTTATTTCAAAAAAATGAAAATATATACAAAAACAGGCGACAAAGGACAAACATCGTTGATAGGCGGCACAAGGGTTTCGAAGCACCATGTGAGGATTGAAGCTTATGGCACTATTGATGAACTTAATTCCTGGATAGGACTTCTGCACAGCACATTGCCAGCATCCGCCATCAATATAATGCCCGAAATACAAGACCGCTTATTTACCATAGGCTCGTTGCTGGCTGCCGACCCCGAAAAATCGCGCATGACCTTACCTCAACTTGAACAAGCGGATATATTATTGCTCGAAAATGAAATAGACGCTATGAATGAAGTGTTGCCCGAAATGCGCAGTTTTGTGTTGCCCGGAGGCAGTATTGGCGTTTCTCAAGTGCATATTGCCAGGTGTGTATGCCGCAGAGCCGAGCGTTGCATCACCACCTTAATGGAGCATGCCGAAATAAACAATGACATACTTGTGTACGTAAACAGGCTCAGCGACTACCTTTTCGTGCTTTCGCGCAGGGTTGGCCAATTGGAAAATGCTGCCGAAATTCCATGGAAACCGCGTGTTTAAAAATTTGTTAACCGAACGTAGATGATGTTCATATTTATATATTTTTGCGCGCCTAAAATTTGATGCTTGGAAACAATAGTTGTAAAGTTCATTGATTATACAACCGGGCAATAAATTGAAAACATAAACGATAATTAAATAAAACAAAAATAATATGTATTGGACACTCGAACTTGCCTCGCATCTCGAAGATGCACCATGGCCGGCCACCAAAGAAGAGCTGATTGATTATGCCGTTCGTTCAGGAGCGCCCATGGAAGTTATCGAAAACTTGCAAGAACTCGAAGACGAAGGCGAAACCTACGAAAACATAGATGAAATTTGGCCCGACTATCCTACGAAGGACGACTTCTTTTTCAATGAAGAGGAGTATTAGTTGTTCTAAGGATTGTCATTCGTCATTGTGAGGATTGTCATTATTGTCATTGCAAATCCGAACAGTTTCGAAAGAGGAAATCTCAACTCCATATCATTAGATTGTTATTGGTGAATAGGTATTCTGATTCGGTTATTAATAAATTCACAACGTAGAGCCAAAATCAAATCAACGAAATCAAAACATAAAAAAGCCTGTTTCCGTTTTTGGAAATAGGCTTTTTTTGTAATATGAATTTAGTAACACATAAAGCTTTTGCGGCCTGGCGTTATGCCAATTTCAGGCTATATATGGTGGCGCGCCTTACCCTCACTATGGGTATCATCATGCAGTCGGTAATTACCGGATGGATGGTTTATCTCTACACCAAAGACGCATTTATGCTTGGACTTACGGGCCTTGCCGAAGCCATTCCCGCTATTGCGGTTGGTTTATATGCCGGATACCTGGCCGATAAATACCATCGCAAAAAAATAATTCTTACATCCTTACTTTTTCTGATTTTAAGTTCGGTTTGCATTACCTACATCAATTTTCATGAGCACTATTATTATACAAAATTTGGAGTGGTACCACTATTTGCATTTACATTTTGTGTGGGCATTAGTCGTGGATTTTTGGCTTCGGCTACAAATGCCATGTCGGCCGGATTGGTACCGTTAGAAGTATTGCCAAACATGATATCGTGGAACACCACCGCCTGGTATATAGGCGCTATTGCGGGGCCGGCTATTGGTGGCATTGTTTACAATAATTACAACGCTGGATATGTAAGTTTACTTTACACCTTACTTATGGTTATTGCCTTTGTGAGTTATGTTTTTTTAAAGATTCCGGCCGCCAGTCATACGCTTACACAAAGTTGGTTTTTGAGTTTCAAAGAAGGGGTTGTTTATCTAAAACAGAATAAAATATTATTAGGTGCCATCACTTTAGATTTACTGGCGGTAATGTTTGGCGATGCCATAGTGCTGTTGCCGGCATTTGCTGCAACCGTTCTAAATATAGATGCCGCCACTACAGGATGGCTGCGTGCTGCACCGGCTGTGGGTTCTATAGTTATGGCAACATGGCTGGCATTTCATCCTCCGGTAAACAATACAGGCCGCAAACTGTTGTTTTCGGTGGCTTGTTTTGGTTTTGCAATGATAGCCTTTGGCCTGTCACACAGTTTCATGCTCACATATATCATTCTTGCTTTAGCCGGCATGTTCGATACGGTAAGTGTAATAGTGCGGAATATTATTTTGCAAACCACCACACACGATAGTATGCGCGGTAGAGTAGCGTCAATCAATAGTATTTTCATTGGCTCTTCGAATGAGATTGGCGCGTTTGTGGCCGGTAGTATGGCTAAGATGTTTACATTGCAGGCTTCGGTGGTATTGGGTGGTTGCATTACTGTGTTTGTGGTATTATTGATGTGGCGAATAGTCCCCGAATTGAAAAAGTATAATCAATTGGAAAAATCACAAAATGTATCCGAATAATTTTAAAAAAAGCTGAAACACAAAAAGTGAAATTTGAAAACAAAAACATTCTCAAAACAGATACTAAACAGAAAGAAAAAAAATACATCGATCGCTTTTAAATTCCGAAAAATAAATTCTACTTTCCATTCTAAATTCTAAAAATCTCAAAACAAAAAATCCCAATACTCAATACAAATAATCTCAATACTCAATACAAACAAACAATCTCAATACTAAAAATCCCAATACTCAATACTAAAGAACTAAATGAAATCGGTAATAGAAAAAAAAATATGGGTGATTGCAGGAGTAATATTCTGCATGATTGGGGTGGTTGGAGTTATATTACCATTAATGCCCGGGCTGGTATTTTTCATTATTGCATCGTATTGCTTTGCACGGGGATCACGAAAATTTTTGCGCATATTACTTTCCAACAAAACCATAGGTCCACAAATAATGGACTATAAACGTGGTAAAGGCATGACCATGAAAACAAAAGTAATAGCTATTGCAATGGTACTTGTTAGTATGAGTATAAGCGCATTTGTTATGGTAAAAATTTATTGGGTAAAATGGGCAATATGCGTAACTTGTATTGGTGTGGTGGCAATAATTTTCAAACAGAAAACCAGAATAGCTGAAACACCTCTCAATGGTATTGTTAAAACAAATTCGTAATAATACATTAATAGATTGCCGCCTTGTTCAGTGGTTTCAATTTCGACAACATTTTCCATACCTTTACGTTTCTATTAATCAATAGTGTAATCGCTTTTTAGTGCAATGAAAAACATACAACATAAATTATTATCGTTCACAAAAATTTGTTTCGTGATACTTGCCGTTTCTTTATGTGGCAGTTTGAAAGCACAACCATTGCTCATCGAAAATTTTACCGGAACACAATTTAACAACAGCATAGTTTTAAATTTTACTTTGGTTAAAGGCAACACCTGTACCGATACCGAAATACAGCGCAGCACCGATGGCATAAATTTTATTGTTATCAATACCATTGCCGGCATTTGTGGAAGCACGCAAGAAAACATATCATACTCCATTACCGACAATTCGCCCGTTGCCAACAGTTACAATTATTATCGTATCAATTTGCGTTCGCTTGGTTTTTCGGATATTATAAAAGTGCGTTATATAGATTTTAGCGCCAGCAATGCGCTTGTTATTTACAATTCTCAGCAACAACTTTCAACGTTGTTTTACAAAAACTCTTCAGCAAAAAAAATTGAATTCGAAATTTTGAACCAACATGGTATGGTTATATACAGCGGCACCAGTAACACATCGGAATGGAATGTAAGTACTTCTGCGTGGCCGCGTGGTTTATATTTTATAAAATTTATGAATGGTGATGTTGCAATTACCCGCAAGTTGATGGTGTTTTGATTATATAAAAGTACACATGACAATCAATTTTGTTGGATTATCTTGTGCAGGGAAAACAACGTTATGAAGGAAATTAGCAGTAAAAGTGAATTTCCATTTTTTGATTTGGATACGGAAGTTGAGAAATGCTAACGAAAACAAATTGAGGGAATACAAGATGACTGTTTTTCGATGCAAGGTTTTCAATTAAATAAATGGAGTGATAGTAATAATACTATAAAACATTGCAACTCAAAGTTAAAAACAACCTCAAGACAAAAGTAAAATAAATAATTCGTAAATTTGCAATAAAACTAAACATAAGTTAAGATGGTAGAGTTTAAAATGAGGTTAGACGAAAATTTTGTAAAAACTTTTGGACACAAACAAATAGAAAACTATTTGGAAGAATTTATGCAAAAAATTGTTATTCGACTTTCTGCAAAAGACATATTGAAAGATTTGGAAACTGTTGACCTTGCAAATGACAAAGAATGGCAGGTGTCAAGAAATTTGGCTTGGCAGCAAGAAAAGCATAAATATTTTGCATAGAGATGACAGACTTCGTAATTGATGCAAATGTTTTGATGAGTGTGCTTATAAGTGGAAAATCAAGTTACAGACCCTTTTTGACTTACTACAATTTTATTGTTCCCGAATTCGTTTTGGTAGAACTTGAAAAGTACAATGATGTTTTGAAAAGCAGGACTAAAATGCAACAGTTTGAATTTGTTCAATGGACTTATTTTGTTTTTTCGCAACTCACAATTTTACCTCAGTACGTTTTGAGTCATGAGAGCCTTGAAAAGTCTAAAACATTACTTAATAAATTAGACTTGAAAGATATGACTTATGTTGCTTTAGCAATACAGTTAGATTTACCACTCTTAACAAGGGATAAGCCTTTATATGAAGGCCTGAAAAAACAAAAATTCAGAAAGATTATTTTATTTGAAGATTTTTTAAAAACACTTTGATACAAAAAGAGAGTCCAGCCTATAGTATTTAGTTGTATCTCTTCAGGTCCTTTTGAATGTCGATAAGGCAGACCAATTTCAAATAGGGTTTGTTTGACTTGATTTATACATCCTAATACATTTGAGATTTCAAAGTATAGGCTTAAATAATGAGATAGAATATACAAATCTACATCGTTAAATATAGCTTTTTGGGGTTTATTAGCTATGCGTATAAACGTTGGTTCGCTTGAGACGTTTTATTCCAATTGGAGATTATTCCGTTTGAATTGATAATTTTCAATTTCAGTAGAGGGTGAGTTTCTAATCAAAAATTGCTTTTAGAATCCCTCAAATTCCAAAGACCAAAAAGGCTCAATTTCTTTTCAAATCATTTCTCAAATCAAAAAAAATGGCGCAAAGTAAATGTTGATTTTACTATTGCGCCACGTATGTTTATTGACTGAGTATTATTTTACAAATCAAATTTTATTCCTTGTGCCAATGGCAATTCTGTAGAATAATTAATTGTATTTGTTTGTCTGCGCATATAATATTTCCAAACATCGCTTCCCGATTCGCGACCTCCGCCAGTTTCTTTTTCGCCTCCAAATGCACCACCTATTTCGGCACCCGATGTTCCTATATTTACATTGGCAATACCACAATCACTTCCTGCATGCGATAAGAATTTTTCGCTCTCCAATAAGTTGCGGGTAAATATGGATGACGATAATCCCTGAGGCACATCGTTTTGCATTTGTATTGCTTCATCAATGGTATCGTACGGCATGATGTATAATATTGGAGCAAATGTTTCTTCCTGCACTATATGATATTCGTTTTTTGCTTCTACTATTGTTGGCAACACATAACATCCCGACTCGTAACCTTCGCCCTTACAAACATCGCCACCATAAATGATTTTTGCTCCCTGAGATTTTGCTTTTTCTATAGCGCTCAAATAATCGTTTACTGCCCCTTTATCTATCAACGGACCTACAAGAGTATTTGCATCTAACGGATGCCCTATACGTATGTTGCCATATGCCTGCACAAGTTTTGTTTTGAAAGTATCGTATATGCTTTTATGAATAAATAATCTGCGGGTTGATGTACAACGCTGCCCGGCAGTACCAACGGCACCAAATAATACGGCTTGAAATGCAATATTCAAATCGGCATTTTCGGTAATGATAATAGCGTTGTTACCTCCCAATTCTAAAATAGATTTTCCCAACCGCTCTCCTACTATTGCACCTACACGTTTTCCTACGCGGGTAGAACCCGTTGCCGAAATCATTGGTATGCGTTTATCGGCAAGCATGTTATCGCCCACATATTTCGACCCTGCCGCTACCAGACAAAGCACCCCTTCGGGTACATTATTTTCTTTCAATACCTGAGCTATTATTTTATGCACTGCAATGGCACATAACATTGTTTTCGATGAGGGCTTCCATATAACTGTATCGCCACAAACCATGGCCAGCATGGCATTCCACGCCCATACCGCAACCGGAAAATTGAAGGCCGAAATTACCCCAACAATGCCCATAGGATGATATTGCTCGTACATACGGTGTTTGGGGCGTTCGCTGTGCATTGTAAATCCGTGCAATTGACGCGATAACCCTACTGCAAAATCGCAAATGTCTATCATCTCCTGTACCTCGCCCAATCCTTCCTGATATATTTTGCCCATCTCGTACGAAACCAATTTACCGAGTGGCTCTTTGTACTCGCGCAGTACATTTCCTATTTGACGCACAACTTCACCACGTTTGGGTGCCGGTATCATTTGCCATTGCTTAAATGCAGATTGTGAGGTTTTTACTATAGTATCATAATCTGCAGTGGTGGCTTGATGCAGCGATGCAATCAACTCACCATCACTCGATGAGTGCGAATCTATTACCTCACCTTTTGTGTCAAACCATTGTG
Organism: Bacteroidota bacterium; assembly: GCA_016717325.1. Taxonomy (GTDB): domain Bacteria; phylum Bacteroidota; class Bacteroidia; order AKYH767-A; family OLB10; genus JADKFV01. The sequence continues at coordinate 92,948 of JADKFV010000009.1, forward strand.
TGCCGGTACATGCACCACTATTCATTTTGTCGATACCGAGTTTTTTCAATACTTCGGCTATACCATATTCTGCCTTTACGGCTGCGGCTATTGTCATTTTTATGTATTATTTTTTTGCAAAAGTAATTCTTATAACTGTTTTAGCGTTAGGGTTATGTAAAAAGATGAGAATTAAATATAATTATATAGATTTTGTAGAATAATATTATATATTTGCCAATGAAAATCGCTCACTCTCCAAATTTTGTATTTTATTTTCTATTCTAACAATTTAATTTTTGAATGTTGCTATGAAAAAAATAAATAAATTTATGCTTACGCTAGATGCCTTGGCAAATAGCTTCAATAATTGGTTTTGCCGCAATTTCGAATGGTTTTTTACCAATGGTGTAAAGGCAGAATACGATAAAAATTGGTATCATAAAGTCGAATAAAGCTATTCTGACCATTTCTTTGCTTTATCGTTTTGTCGCCTTCAATAATTCCAATTAAATTATACCCTTTTTTCAAGCTTTTCTATTTTCGAATGTTTTATTGTATACTTTTCGGCTTCAATATTTTATATTATGCCATATAATAGACGCAATTTTATTAAACAAATTTCTACCCTTACAATTGGCTCTTCCCTTTTCAATAAATCATTTGCCAAAGACTTACAATATTTCGATTCGAAATTTATAGATGCCGACAGCAACACCATTGCACAAGACGAAGAATACTGGCAATGGGTACGCAGCAATTATACTATCAATCCATCGCTCATCAACTTAAATAATGGGGGAGTTAGTCCGCAACCAAAATCGGTGCAGGATGCCTTTAAACGATATTGTGATTTATGTAACGAAGGGCCTTCGTTTTTTATGTAGCGTACACTCGATACCGGCCGCGAACCTTTGCGACAGCGGATTTCCGATGTTGCCGGTTGCCTGCCCGAAGAAATTGCCATTCATCGCAACACTACCGAAGCTTTGGCAAGTATTGTTTTTGGTATTGAATTACAACCGGGCGATGAAGTAGTGCTCACACATCAGGATTACCCAAACATGGTACATGCTTGGAAGCAACGCGAGCTGCGCCAAAAAATAAAACTTGTATGGTTAAATCTCGATTTGCCAATAGATGACGATGATGCCATAACCAAAACATTTACACAAGCATTCACATCCAAAACCAAAGTAGTACACATTACCCATGTGATGAACTGGACAGGCCAAATATTGCCGGTACGTAAAATTGCCGATGAAGCAAAAAAACGCGGTATACAAGTAGTTGTGGATGGGGCACATTCGTTTGCGCAATTGGATTTTCGTATCGATGAATTGAACTGCGATTATTTTGGAACCAGTTTGCACAAGTGGATGGGCGCTCCCTTTGGTACCGGATTTATGTATGTGCGTAAGGAAAAAATTTCTACACTGTTTTCGCTTATGCCAAACGATAAACCTAACGGTGACGATATACGTAAGTTCGAAGCATTGGGCACGCGTAATTTCGCTGCCGAACAAGCCATAATGACGGCCATCGATTTTCATGAAGCCATAGGCATAAAACGTAAACAGGCGCGATTGCTTTATCTAAAAAATTACTGGACACAAAAAGTGAAACATCTGCCACAGCTAAAATTCAACACCACTTTGAATGATAAATATTCCAATGCCATTACCAATGTGATAATGGATGGAATGACTGCGCAAGAGATGGAAGCTTTCTTATACGACAAATATAAAATACATACTTCAAGCGTTAACTGGGCTAACATTCATGGATTGAGAATTACTCCAAGTGTGTATACATCGTTAAACGAGTTAGATAAACTTGTACACGGCTTCGAACTGATGGCTGAAAAAATAAACGTAAAAAAATAATTTTGTTTTTAAAATAAATGGGATTCAAATAATTTGAGATTACAGAATGTTAGAAAAACTGCAACAATACTCTACCGCATTTGGAAACATTGTTTTTCCTAATGGATGCTTTATGTGCGACCGTAATTTGATAAAAGGCGAAGGCGTTATTTGTACTTATTGCAAAATATCGTTGCCCAAAACCCACTTTCAAATTATAGAAGAAAATGCAGTGATAAAACATTTGTGGGGCAAAGCAAACATTGTGGCAGCAACCGCATTTTTGCATTTTATAAAAGGCTCGGGTGTGCAGGAGGCCATTCATCAGTTAAAGTACAAAGGCAAAAAGCAAGTGGGTGTGGTGCTGGGCGAGTGGTTCGGGTACGATTTAATTCAAAGCGAACCTTATGCCTCTGCCGATTTTCTGGTGCCGGTACCGTTGCATTCAGCACGTTTTCACAGCCGTGGTTACAACCAAAGCGAGATGATTGCCAATGGCATGTCGAAGGCAATGAATATTCCGGTTGAAAAATCGTTGCTGCAACGCGGAGTGGAAACGCAAACCCAAACACGCAAACATCGCTACGAGCGATTTGAAAATATGAAAGATGTGTTTTTGCACAACGATGATGAAAAATTCCACAACAAAAAATATTTAATAATAGATGATGTACTCACAACAGGAAGTACTATTGCAGCATGTGCCGAAGTGCTCAATCTATTGCCGGGAGCCAAAGTGATGGTAGCTACTCTTGCATTTGCGAATAAATGAAATTGAAATTGCTTTTCTTGTTTTGAAATAAAATTTTTACTGAGATAAATTTTCTCAACAAGCAAACAATAGTTGTGATGAAAAAATAAAATAGCTTTGCATGAATACACCAAAACATTTGTGACATCATATAATTAACAAACATGCTTCGTAAAATTTCGGTATTTATCCTATTCGTTTTTGTTGCACAAATGGCTACTTCACAAACTGTAGAAGTATTAAATAAACCCAACAAACGAAACCTAACCACCGGATATTATTTCGATTGTTTGCACGTGCAAATAGACACTACGAAATTAGTTTTTATGGCAACGCTTAAAGCAACGGGCGAAAAAAACGAAGGGTACATATCAGCACTTTATACGGCCGTAAAGCAAAGAGCAAATGAGCTTGGGGCAAATTGCTTTAGCCTACGTTCGTATACATGTTTAGATGATTCGGAAAAAGCTGTGCTTATTGTTGATGCCTATTACGCCAACGATTCCATACTTACACTAAACGAAAATCTACATGCAAAAAATATTATTTACATTTTCTCAACCGAAAAATGGAACGATGCACTGGAGTACAATTTTAAAATAAACGAAAATATAAAATCGTTGCATGCTTTGGAATATTGTGAGTACAAATTAAGCGCTGACGAAAAAGCAACATTGTATTTCGGTAAAAATTTTATAATTAAGGAGGAGTTTGAATATCACGAAAACAGAGAGGCCAAGTTTGTTTTTGTTCCTTATCGTGGCAGCAAATTAAAACCCGAAGTTTTTATATTTTCGAATGGTATTTATTTCGGTGTGCAAAGCAAAAGAAACAAACTTTCGCATATAGAAAATAGTTTGGGATGGTTGCTTGTTTGTATATTTCATAAAGCGCTTTAGTAAAATTTTCGTCTTGCTTTTTATTTGCTATTTACATATTTAACAAAACACTGATATAACATCAAAGTGTTTTTTCCAAAAATATTCCCGATTGCATCCAATCGCATCTACTTTTTTTTAAGTTTGCAACTAAATTTTTCCCTTGTCAGAAGATATAATTATAAACACAAGTCTAAGCAAAGCTGAAAAGTATGTTGAGTTAATTCCACAACTAAAATCATTGGTGGATGGCGAAGACAATGCCGTGGCCAATATTGCCAACATAATGGCAGCATTAAAATACACCATGAACTTTTTTTGGGTTGGTGTGTATTGGGTTGATGATAAGGAATTGGTATTAGGGCCATTTCAAGGGCCGGTTGCTTGCACACGCATTGCATATGGTAAAGGGGTATGTGGCACGGCATGGCAAAAAAGTGAAACCATCATAGTAGATGATGTTGATGCATTCCCCGGTCATATTGCCTGTAGCAGTGCTTCAAAATCGGAAATTGTTGTCCCCATTTTTTATCAACAGAAAGTAATAGGGGTATTGGATGTTGATAGCGATCAACTTTCAACTTTCGACAATGACGATGCAGAAGCATTACAACACGTTTGCGATATTTTATCCTCAGTACATTCAGGCAACATAAAATAAGTAACAATATGAATAGATTTATTAAATTATTGGCAGTGACCTTAACCTTCGTATATGGTTATAGTTATAGTCAGGAGCTTACAAACAAGAAGGGAAGCTTACTAAAGTTTAAAGTTGTAAAAGAAGTAACTGCCACAACAGTAAAGAACCAACAAAGCAGCGCTACATGTTGGTGTTTTTCTACTAATTCGCTTTTAGAAAGTGAATTGATGCGCATGGGAAAAGGCTCAATTGATATTGCCGAAATGTTTACCATACGCAATATGTATTTACTCAAGGGCAAACACTATCTGCGCTATATGGGTAAGGCAAAATTTGGGGATGGTGGCGAACCACATGATGTGATGGCCGCCATTCGCGATTATGGAATGCTGCCACAAAGTGCTTATAATGTAGTGCCGGGAAATAACGATCGTATTACAACCGGTGAAATGGAAAGTGTGCTCAAAGGCATGCTCGATAATATGTTGGCACTTAAAGATGGCAAACTTTCGCCTGTAGCATTCAAAGCATATTCCGCTGCACTTGATGCCTACCTTGGTGCTCCACCTACAGAGTTTGAGTATAACAACAAAAAATATACACCGCGCACCTTTGCCGATGAAATGGGAATAAAGCCCGATGATTATATAGAGATAACCTCGTTTACACATCATCCATTCTATTCGAAGTTCATGCTCGAAGTGCCCGACAACTGGATGAACGGAATGGTGTACAATGTGCCGCTCGATGAGTTGCAAAAAATTGCCGACAATGCTATCAATAATGGATTTAGTATTGCCTGGTCTAGCGATGTAAGCGAGAAAGGGTTTTCATATAAAAATGGATTGGCTATAGTTGCCGAAACTGAATTTGAGAAAATGACTCAGGATGAAAAAGACAGCATGTTTTTGAAACCCATTGCCGAAAAAATAATTACCCAACAAATGCGTCAAGATGCTTTTGATAATTTATCTACTCAGGACGATCATGGTATGCACATTACAGGAATTGCTACCGACCAAACAGGCAAACAATATTATATTGTAAAAAATTCCTGGGGCACAGAGGGTAATGATTGCAAGGGATATTTTTATTGCTCCAATGCATATTTCCAATTTAAAACAACCGCTATCATGGTTCATAAAAGTGCTATCCCCGCTGACATTGCAAAGAAGATGGGAATTCGGTAGTTGGTTGTTAGGGATAGTCATTGTGAGGATGGTCATTTGTCATTTCAAATACCGTCATTGGTCATTGTGAAATAGTTATTGGTTATTGAGTTATTTGGTTGTTGCCTTTGGCATGCTGAGTGTCACAGTGAGTGTTGTCACCCTGAGCGCAGTCGAAGGGATTCTCGAACTGCGAAGCATCTCTGCTTATTATTGGTCATTGTCACCCTGAACGAAGTCGAAGGGATTCTCGAACTTCGAAACAATCTCTGCCAGTCATTGGTCATTTGTGCGCCAGCCATTGTTTGTGTCCTCACAAACAATTCCCAAGCACTAAATTGTTTCAATTATTTTTGGTCAATCTCGTCATTGCGAATTGTCACCCTGAGCGCAGTCGAAGAGATTCTCGAACTGCGAAACAATCTCTCACAGTCATTGAACCTAATTTGCATTCCAATCTTAAACTTTAATTTTCAATTTCTAATTCAATTTTTTCCTACCTTCGTTACCAAGTCCTTTTAAAATATTATTGATATGAAAAAATTACTCGCAATTTATTTCTTGCTATTTGCATTTATTCAAAACTTGAATGCACAACAAGTACATGGTGGTGAATTTAATTTTCAACATTCTGAATGTTTGGATAAACAGCAACGCGAAAAAATATTTATCGACTTAGAACAAAGCCGTCAAGCACTTATTGCGCAAGGATTATTGCAGCCCACAAATCCAAATGCAAAAATGATTACCCTTTTCGATTGGCCTTTGAAACAAGCAGCAGGAATAAACGACCCCGGTTATTACTCCATTTCTAATTATGTAGATCAGGATAACACTGCAAATATCCTCGATTACAATTGTGGTAACATAACATACAATGGCCACCATGGTACCGATATTTTTACCTGGCCTTTTTGGTGGTATAAAATGGATAATAATCAGGTGGAAATTATAGCTGCTGCACCCGGCACAATTATTTATAAAAGTAACGGTAACTTCGATCGCAGTTGTGCTTCGAATAATAATAACTGGAATGCCGTGTATGTGCAACACAGCGATGGCAGTGTGGCATGGTACGGACATATGAAAAACAATAGCTTGACAGCCAAGGCAATAGGGCAAACAGTAGTGGCTGGCGAATACCTTGGTGTGTTGGGTAGTTCGGGCAACTCTACCGGTCCACATTTACATTTCGAAGTTTACAACCCCTCAAACGTTTTGGTTGATCCCTTTAGCGGTGCTTGCAATTCATTAAATGCATTAACATGGTGGAACAATCAATTGCCTTACAAGCAATCGGGCTTAAATAAAATAATGACACACAGCACACCGCCAGTATTTCCAGCTTGCCCTACAACCGAAACACCAAATGCAAAGAATGAATTCTGTGCCGGCAATACTGTTTATTTTTCTGCCTATTATCGCAATCAACAAAACGGACAAGTGCTTACTCATAAAATTTACCGCCCCGATAATTCAATATTTCAACAATGGACTCAAACGTTTACTACATTTTATCAGGCTTCGTGGTGGTACTATTCGTGGACACTTCCCGGCAATGCACCTTCCGGCAATTGGCGCTACGAAATTGCATATAATGGAAGCACCTATAATCATATATTTACGGTGGGGCCTCCTGTTGTAGTGGTTACACCGCCCGGCCCTGTGACTTTATGTGCCGGCAGTTCAGTAACCATTATTTCATCGGCCGGTACCGGAAATATTTGGAGCAATGGTGCTACTACACAATCCATAACCGTAAATACTGCCGGTACGTATACAGTTAGTGTTAGTAATGCTTGCGGCACAGCCACATCGACCCCCGTGGTTGTAAATACTGTTGCTTTGCCTACAGCTACTATATCGACTAACACTCCAACTACATTTTGCAGTGGTGGCAGTGTAACTTTAAATGCAAATACTGGAGTTGGCCTCACATATGTTTGGAAAAAAAATGGTGTTGTGATTGCCAATGCAACCGCATCGACCTATGTGGCAAATAAAACAGGAAATTATCGTGTGGTGGTTACCAATGCGAATGGATGTAGTAAATCTTCTGCGGCTAAAGTTGTTACGGTAAATGGTTTACCAACTGCCACTGTTACTCCTGCCGGCCCAATTGCTTTTTGTGCCGGTGATAGTGCCGTACTCTCTGCCAATCAGGGTATAGGTTTAACGCATCAATGGAAAAAATTCTCGAACAATATTAATGGCGCTACATCATTTAGTTATACCGCAAAAACTGCAAGTACGTATAAGGTAGTGGTTACAAATGCTAATGGCTGTGTACGAACTTCTAATGCTGTGGTTGTTTCTGTAAACTGCAGGCTGTTTGCTGCAACTAATAATAATGCCATTCAATATGATGCACAATCAAATTCGATAATAGTGATAGCGGAGGTTGATGAGGTATCTGATGGAACATTAACCATTTGGAGTATGGATGGCCGCAAAATAAGCGAGCTGACCGCAATGCCAAACGAAATGACAAAGTTGAAACCTGAATTAAATTCAGGAGTGTACTTTGTTCAGTTTCAAAATGACGAAACAACAATTTCGTCAAAGATTATTGTTCAGTAGAGAATATTTTATGAGCAATTAAAATACCTCAACAACAAAATATCCAACTATCTTCTCTTCTTCGATTTTTTGCCTGAGTATTTTTGGTTGCGTTTAGGATGACTAAAATTCGAAGGTTGCCTTTCGGTTCTTGCACGCATTGGTGCATCTTCATCGTACACCATAAAATCAATTTGTTTGCGTTGCAGGTCGGTATTTTTTACCATCACTTGTAATTTATCGCCAAGCTGAAAAGTATTGCCACCGCGCGAACCACGCAGACAATAATTTTTTTCGTCAAGTTCGTAATAGTCATCATTCAAATCGCGCAGTCTTATCATGCCTTCGCATTTGCTATCGACCAATTCTACAAACATGCCCCATTCACTCACGCCCGATACAATGCCATCGAACACCTCGGTCATGCGTGCCTGCAGGTATTGCACTTGTTTGAATTTAATTGATGCACGTTCTGCCTCGGTTGCCTGCACTTCCATAGCCGATGAATGTTTGCATGCTTGCGCATAATATGCTACAGGTTCGCTTGCTTTACCATCGAGGTAATATTGTAATAAACGATGTGCCAACACATCGGGGTAGCGCCTTATTGGCGAAGTAAAATGCGAGTAGTAGTCGAAAGCCAAACCATAGTGACCTATATTATTGGTATCGTATTTTGCTTTTGCCATGCTGCGAATTGCAAGCGTTTCCAATAAATTTTGTTCGGGCTTGCCTGCCACATCTTTTATTAATTTATTGATGGACTTCGAAATATTTTTTTCGCTTTGCACATCCATCTTGTAACCAAACTTGGCAGCAAACTGTGCAAAGGTTTTTATCTTTTCAGGATCGGGCACATCGTGAATACGATAAACAAAAGTTTTATGGCCTGCCACATCTTTGGTTTTTCCTTCGGTGTTCAACAAATATTTTGCACTGTATTTTCCTACAAAAGTGGCAACACGTTTATTGGCAAGCAACATAAACTCTTCTATAAGTTGATTGCTATCTTTCATCATTTTTAAAAAAACACCTACCGGCATTTTTTCCTCATCGAGTTTAAATTTTACTTCTACTTTATCGAAGTTAATAGATCCATTTATAAACCTTTGTTTGCGCAGTGATTTGGCAATTTTATTCAGCAATAATAATTCTGTAGCCAGTGTTCCTTTTTTATCTTCGAGTACTTGTTGTGCTTGCTCATAGCTGAATCTATTATCACTATGTATAACAGTGCGACCAAACCATTCGTTAATCAATTCACCGGCCTCTGTCATTTCAAAAACTGCGCTGAAACAAAGTTTATCTTCGTGAGGCCTAAGCGAACAAACATGGTTCGATAATTTTTCGGGCAACATAGGGATTACTCTGTCAACTAAATAAATGGAAGTGGCACGCGAATATGCTTCCTTATCTAATGCAGTACCGGGCACTACATAGTGTGATACATCGGCAATGTGAATTCCTATTTCGTAATTTCCGTTTGGCAATTTTTGAATTGATAAAGCATCGTCAAAATCTTTTGCGTCTTCGGGATCAATGGTAAATGTGGTGATGCCACGCATATCGCGCCTGGCTTTAATTTCCTTTGCCGAAATATCGAGCGGAATTTTATCAGCCTCATCCTCCACTTCTTTATCGAACGATAGTGGAAAACCATATTCAACAAGAATGGCATCCATCTCCACACTATGATTACCGGGCATACCCAGTACTCGCAAAATTTCGCCTGCAGGATTTTTTGCATCGGGCAGCCACTCTACAATTTTTGCCACAGCCTTTTCTCCGTCTTTAGCGCCATGCAATTTACCCGGAAGAATAAATATGTCAGTATTGTTTTTAACGCCACTTGGAATTAGAAAAGCAATTTTATTTTGAATATGAACTGTGCCTACAAACTCGGTACGGGCGCGCTTCACCACTTCTACTACTTCGCCTTCGGCACGCCTGTTGGCACGATGTGCAAACAGCGAAATTTTTACTGTATCGCCATTCAATGCATTCAAAGTGTTGTTGGGCGATATGTAAATATCCTGTTCAAAGTCGGCATTCTTTACATAAGCACTTCCGCTTGCCGAAAAATCGATGGTGCCTTCTACCAAAACTTCCACAGGCACAATTTTATATTTGCCTTTATCGGTTTCGGCAATAATTTTTGCATCGCACATTTTTTTTAGGCAATCAACTATGGCTTGTCGCAAATCTTCTTCGGTGTAATTGTGTTCGAATATTTGTGCGGCAAAATATTCGTCTTCGTATTTCAATGCCTTTGCCAGTTGCTTGTAGTTGAATGCTTTGGTAACATGCATCTTAAATATTTGTTGCAACGATTGCGCTAAGGCTACATTCTGGGCCGGTGTTAGTTGTTTTGTTTTTGGTTTTAATTTCATAAATTCTTTATTCTATTTCTATATTCAGTATAAAAAGTAGTTTTGTATTTGCTAATATATTGGCGGCAAAGGTAATTGATGTTTTTTAGTCAAAGCATTTTTGCTTAAAATTTATTGAAATGTTATCCTCGAGTATTTTAAAACCGAAAAAGAAAATAATGAAAGCCGGAATAAATAGTATTAAAATTGGTGCAAACAAATTTATTGCAATCGCAATATTAATAATATGTTCTCATACAGTTAATGCACAACTAACAATTATACTCGACAGTGTTCCGCGTTACTACACTCCACTTTTCGACTCGGTGTATATAGGCGGCTCATTTAATAATTGGGCAATTGGAAGTGCCGCTTATGCTTTGCTTCCCAATGCAAATGGCAAGCCACAAATAACATTAAACGATACCGGCACCATTCAGTTCAAATTTGCCCATGGTGGCTGGGCATCGGTGGAAGTTAATAGCAGCGGAGGCTATGTGCCCAACCGGACTTATACCTTCACAGGAAATGCCGATACTATTCATATTACAATTCCCAACTGGGCCGATTCTTATACTGCATCAACACACACTGTAACTAATACTGTATACGTAGTGCAGGATAATATGTGGATGCCGCAGCTTGCACGCTATCGAAGAGTGTGGATTTATTTACCCAACGATTATTATACCTCAAACAATTATTACCGCACAGTATATATGATGGATGGACAAAATGTTTTTGATGCAGCCACCTCATTTGCCGGTGAATGGTATGTGGATGACTCTTTAAAAGTGGCGCAGCTTGCCGGGGACTCCGGTGCTGTAGTTGTTGCCATTGACAACGGTGGACAGTACAGACTCGATGAGTATTGTCCATTTATTAATACACAGTATGGCGGAGGGCAAGGCGATTTGTTTACCGACTTTTTAGTCAATACACTCAAGCCTGTGATAGATGCAAATTTCCGCACCTATACCGATAGAGAGCACACCGCAATTGCCGGCAGCAGTGTTGGGGCTTATATTGCTTTGTATGCTGGCATAAAGCATCAGGCAGCGTTTAGTAAAGTGGGAATATTTTCTCCCGCCTATTGGTTTCAAGACAGCATATACACTTTTGTAAAAAATAGTACTGCACAATTCCCTCTGCGATTTTATCAGGTATGCAGCGTAAACGAAGGTGGCAGCGTGGTATATAACATGAACCGCATGCGCGATACCTTAATTGCCAGTGGATTTTCTTCAAATGATATATATAATATTTCGCGCAGCTATGGCTCACATAGCGAAACATTTTGGCGCAGAGAATTTATTCCGGCATATACATGGCTGTTTAGTAATTCCATTGGCAATTACTTTATCGAATATATGCACAGCGATAAATTATCAGTATACCCAAACCCGGCTGATACATTTATTTCTATAGTTCATCATTTGAAAAAAGGAGAAATAAAATCGATCCGCATTTTTAATGTGGAAGGGAAAGAACAATTTGCAGCAGACAATAATATCACACCGCAAGATTATAAATCAACCATAAGCATAAACCTAACCACAGGTGTATACGTAGTTTGGATTTTAGATAATAACGATAAGTTATTCACTAAGAAATTTGTGGTGAGGCGGTGATGGCTCTGCGGAACACAGATTTTTATGACGGTGATGATGAATTATGATTTTTGAATTTCAATCTGCATTGATCATAAAAAGCATAAGAATCAGCGTTCTGTTCCGAAATCCAAAATATTTTATTTTTAAAAAAAATCCAGAAAATATTATTTCGCCCGCTTACCACTAAGTGTATATCTTACAAAAGCACCGAGTTGATGGCCATCTACTGTATAACGGCCTACGGTGTGGTATTTTGTATCGGGCAATATGTGATACTCGGCATCAATAATTTTTTGAAACGAGTATGTAAAATTTACTCCTACCGTTATCATGTTTTTCTTTTTTAATTGTTTTGAAATAGATGGCTCGAAGTAAAGTCCTTTTAAGAGGCGAGGTTCGGGTTCGTAGTAAAAATCGTGGTCGACAATAAATATAGTATTGATTGTGTTTGCAACTCCAAAACCATAAAAAAGCATAGTGTATGATAGAGGGTAAAAATATCGAATGCTTAAACCCGATGAAATTGCAAAAGAGTAATTGTTTATAAATTGATAATGATAAGAAGCCCCCAATTTTAGAGCAGGATTTAATCTTATGAAAAAGCTTGAATAAATGTTATCCCTATCTAGCACATCGGGGTAGTCTTGTTTTTTTAAATTTACCTTACCGCCAAGTTTATCCAAATTCATTATTGCCATAACATTTAAACCCCATTTATTATTAAACATACGAGTATATCCCAATCCAAATGATGTAGTCCACATTTGCCAAGGTTCCATTTTAATATTGCCAATAATGTTTTTGTATTGGGGACTAAAAACCCAATTGTGCGATGCCTCCAAATAAAATTGATTGCGCCTGGTGATGTGAGTGTATAAAGGTTTTACATAATCTATGGGTTTAGGCCTTTTATTGTGGTTGTATAGGTATTGATAAATTAAACCTACACCAATTTGATTGCCACTATAACTCCAAGTGCCACTACTCTCGTATGGTGTTTTTTCAAATAATTTATAATAGCCGCTAAACATTTTTTTAAATCCCAAATGATAATTTATGCTTATGCCAACCTGATGTTGGTTTATTTGTTTCAATATATCAATGTTAAAATTGGCATAGCCAACTGTAGGATTTTTTTCAAGATTTGTAATTTCTAATCGAGCAACTTCAATATCTATTTCAGTTGTATCATTTACCACACGTGTACCAACGCCAATGCCTAATCCAATACGGCCAAAATCTTTAAATCCTAAACCAACCGAAGGGTGTATTTTGTAGTTAGAATTGATAGCAAACTGATGTCCATAATTTATTTCAAGCCCGCCACAAAATTTACTTCCTTTAGTTAGCTCATTGTAGTTTGGATTATTTGGCACAAAAGTAAAATTTCTAAAGTCTATATTTAAACCATATTCTTGCAATGAGGCAATGGCATTAACATTTAAATAATCATTCTGATCGAAATTCAAATTCCATCCAAGCCTTAATTGATTTGAATTTAGTCTTATTGGATTTATGTACAACAGGCCATTATGTGTTTCGATTTTTTGCATTGGGCCAAAATACTTTTGTGCACTTATTAAAATTGAATGGTGACTATTGAGCTGCCCGAATGAGATTTTTACACCGAAAAATATTACATATAAAAATTGAAGCCAAATTTTTGGCTTCAATTTACAAAATATATTCTTTCCTAATTTCAAATAATTAATAGGTTTTATTCATTGAATATTGTCCAACAATATGATAATTAAAATGTATTGCTCCTGTTGGGTGTGATAGATAGGGATTCAGAAAAATCCAAGATCCCAAAGGAATGCCTTTCTTTAGCCTATTTCTGCGCTTTTCTTTAATTTGCGAATAAGCTGAAGGAGAGGTATTACAAGTAGTACCAGCCAATTCCAACCGTAATGTTGTTTTATAATTCTTCCAATGTCCATTTGCTTTTTTCTTATACGAAACAATTTTTGAATTAATATGTGGCTTTACTAAGTCAAATACGCCACCCCCTTGTCTGAATTTCGCTTTCCATTTAAATTGTTTATATCCATTATTTCCATATTTTTGTAAATCACATTTTTTTTCATTGCTAATACAATCTGGATTCCCTGATGAATTTGATAAAAGGGCAGGAGTAATAGAAGGATCCTTAGCTAGATTAGCAGGGTCTTTACCTATATTTGGAATATCATTGCATGTTGCATTTGCTTTAACCCAGAGCTCACCTGTATTATCAATTAAATATTATTTCGCCCTTTTACCACTAAGTGTATACCTTACAAAAGCACCTAGTTGATGGCCATCAACTGTATAACGGCCCACGGTGCGGTATTTTGTATCAGGCAGAACTTGATACTCGGCATTAATAATTTTTTGAAACGAATAGGTAAAATTCAATCCTGCCGATATCATATTTTTATTTTTTAATTGCTTCGAAATCGCTGGTTCAATATAAAGTCCTTTTAGTAAGCGAGGTTCGGGTTCGTAGATAAAATCATGCTCTAAATATAAATAAGTTAAGCCAGATTTAAAATAATCTGTAAAATCTAAAAATACAATTTTGGGATAAAAATAGCGAACATATACACCACAATTAATTGATAATTGATAATTTATTTTTATCGGATGGAAATATGTTGTCCCCATTTTGAGTGCTGGATTCACTGTAGTTATAGCTGCTTTGTTTTTATAATCTACCAAAATCGAGCTGTCATAGTCTGTTTTTAAAATATTGATTTTTGCTGCCAATTTATCCAGGTTCATGATTGCCGTTAAATTCAATCCCCATTTATTATTTAGCATACGGGTGTAACCTAACCCAAAAGAGGTAGTCCACATTTGCCATGGTTCCAAATTAATATTGCCAACAATGTTTTTATAATGCGGGCTAAAAATCCAATTGTGCGAGGCTTCTAAATAAAATTGATTGCGCCTTGTAATGTATGTAAATACAGGTTTTACATAATCCCTTTCTCTCGGTTTTTTATTTGCGTTGTATAAATATTGGTAAGTTAAATATGCCCCAAGTTGGCTGCCTCTAAAAAACCAATCGCCTCTGCTTTCATCCTTCTGTCCTTCAAAAAAAACATACGACCCCTCAAACATATTTTGCAAACCAAGCTGATATTTTATGCCTAAACCAATTTGATGATGGCTTTTCAATTGTTTTAATAATTCGGATTTTAAAATAACCGAAAGGTGGAAAGGGTGTTTGCGTAAATTTTCTACGCCAAAATAATACAATGGAAACTCAACTTTGTCGGTATCTTGTACATTGTTATAATATGCATTTATATAAATCAAATCTACACGGTCGAAAAATTTTAGCCCTAGGCCGACCATGGGATTCACGCTAAATCCCTTTTTTAAATTTATTTTTTTACCTGAAAATAATTCCAAGCCAATATATGATTTATTTACTAAAGAACTTGAATTGTTCCAACCAGGATTTATTTGCGGATGCTTTACAGATGAAAGGTTGGTCGAAAAAGCAATATTTTGCCAGCCATAAATAAAGCTCAGTTCGTAAAAATTGTTTTCTCCAAAAAACTTTTTTGACCCCCAAGTAAATTGTGTAGTATTTAAGTTAACTGGATTCAGCAAGTTTTCGCCAACAGCATTTTTTATTGCAAATTTATTTCCAATCTGAACTCCTGTAGAAGTAAAAACTGTGTTGTTATTGAATGCCAATTGGCTCATTAAATTATGAGAGCACATGTTGAATAAAACAAAAAGCATCCCAAAAAGTGGATGCTTTTTATTTACATTTATATGTATTGGCATTAGAAGGTTATTGAATGTTGCACTTGACCAACCACTTCGTAATTGAAATGAGCCGCTCCAATTGAGTGATACAAATATAACGCTTCGTTTCCGCATTTTGGCAATCTATTTCTACGTTTTGATTTATCCCAATCATAATTAACATGTAAAGAACAGTCTTGTGTCCAATTGCCAAATAGATGCACATACAAATTAGTTTTGTATAGTTTCCATTTGCCATTTGCTTTCTTTTTATGTGACACCATTTTGGCTTTTACATTTGTTCCATTACCACCCAACTACTTGCTTGAAATTTAGCCTTGCATTTTATTTTCTTATTTCCATTGTCATAATCTTTATATTCAATATTTTTCTCATTATTCTTGCAATCAGTATTTGGTGTGGGCCCATGTATAGTCTTCACATTTGGAGTATTAGCCAGCACAGCAGGGTCATTACTCAGTCCAGGTATATCGTTACATGTTGCGTTTGGCAGTACCCACATTTCGCCTTGTGTATCTATCACATATAAGTCAGTTCCTATCATAACTTTTCCTGCATCGCTTGCAAGTGCGTTCGCCACGGCATCATCGTAGTAGTCGATTAGGTCGGGGTCGGTGGCAGGGTTTAAAGTAGTGTTGTTTAACCATACATCTTCAAGCTTACGCAGCTTATCTCTATAAGAAACAAAGCTGTGGCTAAGTTCAAAATTAATCAAAGTTTGGTCTTCGTCAAATCCTATTTGGTCCGCCATTGCATTAAAATCATCGTCATTCAAATTTGCATACAGTGCTTCAAAATCATCGTTGTGTTGCTCGTACTCTTGCTCAAGGCAATTGTATACTACATCATATTCTGCCTGATTAGCAAAAATAAATGTGCCGTTGCATACCGTTACATCAAAAATACAATCGCTCTCACCACCACCTTCTTTGCTGGCAATTGAGGCAGTTGCATTCGTAGCTTGCGGTTTAATGTCCTTTTCCTTATTGCAAGCCGAAGCTAGTGCAATAATAGTTAATAATACTAATACTTTTCTCATAGTTTAATAATTTGATTTTTTTCCTACTCTTTAAAGGATTTTCGGATACTCCTGTATTGTTACTTTAAGTTGTGTTTTGCTTTTGTTATTTTGTTGTATAGTTTTTCTGCATTTGTCTTTTGATGATTAATGTAGTATATCCTAAAAAAAGATTTTAGTTTTTCAAAACTAACTTTCGGCATTTGGCTGTAACCGAAAAATAATTCTTAATTTGGCAAAAAATTTCTCTTTATGGACAAAAAAGCAACTAAAAAACTCGATATAGGATTCAATTTAAAACGCCTCCGCGAAATGAAAGGTTACAAACCGGAATTTATTGCAGAGCACATAAATGTTGCACCACGCACCTATCTCGATTATGAAAACAATACGCATGATATAGGCATAAATAAATTAGTATCAATTGCCGAAGTTTTGGAAGTTACACTTTGGGATATAATTACATTTGATAATAAAAGTTTTTGGCAGAATAATTTTCACAACGAAAGCGAAAGCAAGGCAACATATACAGTAAATAATAACCCCCTCGAATAAGGAGCGCGAATTGTATGAAAAAATAATTGCTAATTTGGAAGCAACAATTGCTTTGATGAAAAATAAATAACACTAACAGTTATTGTATACGTTGTAATATTATTTTTAGTTCATTATAAAATGTAATGCATAATTCAGCATTTGTTTGGTAAAGTTGAGCGTTCTATTTCACTGCCAAAATTTCGAGCGAAGATTATTATGATAGTGATGATATAAACAGATTTTTTAAAACAAAAAAATCCCCGTAACATGCGCTACAGGGATTTTAATTTTATTAAATGCAGATAATATTATCCTATAATTTTCACTTTCAACTTTAAGCCCTGACGTAATTGCTTCCCGCTGCTTATGTTGTTAAATCTTTTAATATTATCGATGGTAGTGCCTTTACTTTTTGCTATGCTATAAAGTGTATCGCCTTTTCTTACAGTATAATACAAATAATTAATTTCGTTATTACTTGTTGGTTCTGTTTTGTTTTTGCCTTTTTTGGCAACCACTTTTAACTCGCTTTTTTCTTTTTGCGCAATTTCTTGTTCTTCGGCTTTTGCTTTGTTTATTGCAGAATCATCCGCAGCTATTCCCGCTGTTGCAAGTACAATTTTCGTTGGCTTACTGGGGTCTACAATCTCCTTCACTTCGCGATACACTACCAATGTTTGATTCGGATGAATGGTATTGTTTTTAATATGATTCCATTCTTTTAAATCGTTTACTGTGCAGTTCATTTTACGGGCAACTACTGCCAACGATTCTCCTTTCTGTGTGCGGTAAGAAAGTTTTTTTGTTTTTGTAACCAACTGTTCTGCATTTGCCTTTGGCTGAGTTACGGCAATTTCGGTCTCGATGGTCTCATTATTTACGGCAGGTTTTACTGATGCAGTTTGTTGCAAAGCTGCTGCATCATCTTTCAATACTTTTACCCGTTGGTCCACATACAAGGTAAGATGTTGCCCGCGCGAAACTTTATTTGAACGCAAACGGTTCCACGATTTTATTTCTCCCTGTGTGCAATTAAACTTATCGGCAACACGTGCTAAACTTTCGCCTCTGCGAACTGTATATTTTTGCTTTACCGTTTTAGTTACGTAAGTATATTTTGCCTCCTCTTCCTGTAGTGCAATATTGGTGCGGCCTTTTCCAAGATTGATAGTAGGTTGTGTACTGGCAAGCAAATTATCTTCCATTTCGATAGTGGTTTGCTTTTGCGTGTAGGCCATTATTTTATTAGTAGGCAAACGCAAAGCATATGGTTGGCTTATAGTGGCAGGAATTAACTGACGCTTAAATGTGGATTCAAAATCCCAAACATCAACTGGAATATCAAGATTTTTTTGAAAGGGTACTAAACGTAGTTTTCTTTGTAACTATAACCGTATCCGTTTCGAAATAAGTTATTGATGGAGGTACAGGAATTAAATTATGCTCGCGCGAATATTCCATCACATAAGATATGCCCATAAATGCAGGAACGTATCCGCGGGTTTCGGCAGGTAAATATGGCGATATAGACCAAAAATCGGATTTGCCACCTGCACGAATAATAGCCTTATTCACATTGCCCGGTCCACAATTGTAAGATGCAATTACCAACAACCAATCGTGATATATTTCGTACATCTTTTTAAAATATTGGCATGCGGCAACTGTAGATTTATATGGATCGCGTCTGTCGTCAACATACGAATTTACATTCAAGTCATACAAGATGCCGGTATTGTACATAAACTGCCAAAGCCCTGTAGCACCTGCACAACTCACAGCTGTAGGATTCAATGCCGACTCTACCATGGCAAGATATTTCAACTCGAGTGGTAATTTTTCGCGCTCCAATACTTCTTCAAACATTGGTAAATAAATGGACGATAATCCCATTATCCTTTTGGTGCCTTCACGCTTTTGTGTTGCATACACATTGATGTATGCCCGCACCTGATCGTTGTACACATATGGTATAGGAGAGTTTATTTTTGAAATGCGATCTTTATAAACCTGTTCGGGAAATGTGGGCACATTGTAGATATCCTCTTTGCTTGTTGCTGTGTAATTAAGTGTATTGATGTTTCTAAAACGTACTACATTGTCAATAGTAATCAAACTATCGATAGTAGCCGCAATAGGGTCGGTAGGACAAACTACCAAGGGTGCTTGCGAAAATGTCTGTGTGAAAGCACAAACGGAAAAGGCAACGGCACCGAGAACAACTTTTAATTGTGTCATTTCTTTTTATTGTTACTTATTAATATTCAAACCTTTAAGAGGGCCGGCCGAAAACCGGAATTGCGAAAGTATATAAAAAGTATTGATTTGCCTAATAAAAATATCTACTCCCCTAAACTCATTTAACGTTCACCTTTATGAACACCCTCTTAATAACATGACTATTTCGCCTTTTGGGGGTGTATTTGTGTAATGCAAAAGCAGGTCTGATATTTTTCCACGTTTCACTTCTTCGTACATTTTTGTCAACTCGCGGCATACGCACACCTCCCTTTCGGGGCCAAGAATATCGTTCACTTGCTGTAAAGTTTTTATCAATCGATGTGGCGATTCGTACAAAATAATGGTGCGTTCTTCTGTCAGCCATTCGGTGATGCGGGTAACACGTCCTTTTTTGTGTGGTAAAAATCCCTCGAAACAAAATCTATCGCAAGGGAATCCTGAATTTACCAAAGCCGGAACAAAAGCAGTTGGGCCGGGCAAAGTTTCTATATCTATATTTGCTGCTATGCAAGCACGTACTAATAAAAATCCCGGGTCGGATATGGCAGGTGTGCCGGCATCGCTTACCAATGCCACCATATTATTTTCGCGAATGAGGTTCACTGTTCTTTCCAAAACATGATGCTCATTATTGGAATGAAATGATTGTAACTTTTTTTCAATACCAAGATGTTTTAATAAAAATCTGCTTACACGCGTATCTTCGGCCAAAACCAAATCGCATTGTTGCAATACTTTTATGGCACGCAATGTTATATCGTCAAGATTGCCTATGGGAGTGGGGACGAGGATGAGTTTGCTTTGGGACATTTTTTTAGTTCTTAGTTACGTTTGCGGTGTGACTTGTTCTTAGTTTTTCGTTTCGTTTTCTGCGAGCCTAGTTCTTCGTTCGTCATTGCGAATTGTCACAGTGAGTATTTTCGAACTGAGAAGCAATCTCTGCGTAGAATTTGTATTCATTTCAGATTCTCTCAAGCCATTGAAACAAAAATAAATGAGGACTCTGAAATTTCCCTTTTTGACTTCCCTTTTTCCTTTTAAATTATTCCTTTTGCCTTTCCCCTTTTAACTTAATTCCACCATCCTAAACAAAACCGGTTTGCTTGGTGTGGCATCGTTTTCTAATGCTGTTATTTGAAGATTGAGTAAATATATACCATCTTCAATTTCATTTTCGATATAAACCATTTCGGTAATGGTGCATGGTGTGCGAGTGGCATGCGGATATTGCCAAAATGTATGGTGTGCTTGTAACTTACCATCATCAAACTCGCGGTCGACCGAAGGTAAGTCGATTAAAAAATGTTGCACATTATTTTTTACCATTATTTCCATCACTTCGTTTTGTACATACGGGAAATTGGTGCCACTGTATTGCCGCGTCAATTTCGAATTGTCATTTGGTAACGTTCTTATAAGCACTGCATCGACATTTGGCATCAGCACTTTTGAAATGGATTCAGCCAAAATTACTTTATCGCCATTTTCTGTTTTGGTGGGTGTTACTGTAATTAATTGTGCTACAAAAAAGAAATGTTTTAAGCATTGATTAATAGTGTATGGCTCTTTGCTGATATGCCCCACACATTCGGTATGGGTGCCGTTGCCATGTGGATTGAGCGCCACATTACGAAAATTTACACTCCCTCCCTGATTCACATCGCCAATAAATGTTTCGGTGCGGACGGCTTCAATAGTTACAGGCGCTGCCCACCAAGCATTTACATTGTCTGCCCCGGCACGCAAGGGTATCGAAATATCGATGCAATCATTTAGTTGTGCACTATATGTTTTGTTATTAAAATTTATTTTGGTAAACATGCCTAAATAATTATTTATACAAATAAATATTGAATAAAACGTATACAGTTACTGTTATCTAAAATGCGATTAATGCATTTGTAAATAAAATAGCCTTAACCCTTGTGTTGGCAAATATGAGAAAAAAACAATACCGCTAAGCGGTAATTAAAATATTGGCTTTTATAAATATTTAATGGCAAAATATAAGAATGGTGTTATATTCCTACATTGTATGACTATAGTTCCTTTTTGGCTATATGCCTCCGCTCACAAATATCCACCGCACTTCGGCCGGTACTTTGCCTAAGGAATGCAAACGCACTTTTCAATAGAAAAATATTTTCCATTAGCAAAGTTGTTTTTACAAATCACTTTAAGGGTTTAAAACACTTGAAGGGATGTAACCATTAAAATTTTATTACCATTCTCAAAAAGTTATCTTCAATTTTTAATTTCCCTTCATCCCCTTGGCCACATACACCTTCTTACCACTATAACAACGCAAATAAAACAAGCCTGTTGCAAGTGTGCTTAAGTCAATTTCATTTTTATTTGAAATTGAAAATGATATTTCCTGACCGAATGCATTATAAATTTTTATTTCATCGAAATGGAAATTTTTTGGCAAAATAAATGTGCCATTGTTAGGATTGGGGTAAATGCTAAATGCAATATTATTTAAAATAGGTGTAAACCCGCTTGGAATATATGGATAACAAGTGCTACCATTATTTGGATACAAACTTAGCGTATCCATAGTAAAGCATTTTAAAATGTACAAATCAGAAATGCCATCCCATAACCTTTCAATTAATCCGCCTTCACTTCCAATTCCTTCTACAATTCTACGAAAAGTACCTGGTTGCCCTGCATAACCGACCCAATATGCCTTGCGGTAAGTTCCATCACTAAGCAACACAGAATCCTTCATTTTTACTTTAACTGGTAGAGTACCGCCATACATATTGTAAATATCTAACGGTAAGGTATCACCTACTTTTATATTAAAAGTATAAAGTAGTTTTTCATAGATGCTATCGGCTTCAAGCCAATATACTTTTTTTGCAGCTGAATCGTTGCGATAGGCGCCCGCATAATTGCTGATAGTATCTTTTGGGTATCCAAGAAAGCAAACAGTTTCTACGCCTGATACCCATACTTTGTGATATATTAAGTTGTTAATTACACTATCACCATAGCTAAAGTAATCTAAATCTTGACAAATAGAAGATCCATCCCATTTCACACTCCACATTGCACCATTGTTTGGAAATGGATGATACACATTGGTTTGACTTTGAGCAACGTATATACTCATAGTTAACAGTAAGAAGAACAATAGTTTTTTTCCCTCCTTGCGGGATTGCACTTTGGTTAACATGATTTTATTTTTTTATAATTTTTGTTGATAGAATATTTGAACCATTTTTTAATCGTATAAAAAGCATACCATTTGGTGCTTGGCGCAGGTCAATATGTATATCTGTATCTCCAAATGGTAATGCACGTACATTTTTTATTTGTCGACCAATGTCATCAAACACTTCTACTTGCACCGGGCCTTGATGTGTAAAACGCACAATACAAAAATCGTTTGTTGGGTTTGGAAATACAAAAGGCAAATCTGTTTTATGCAATGTTGTTTCATTTATGCCCAACCAGCAATTGGCACTTTGGCAACCGAGGCTATCAAATTTTATAACCCAACCATCAGTATTGTTTGCAATTGGGCCATTTCGCATACCTACACATGCAAAGCCGCCATCGTGTGTGCGTGCAATGTTGAAAAAATAATCTATGTAACCCAAGGGGCTATCTATCTTTATTATTTGAGTCCATAGGGTATCGAGGGCGGTGTCAAGTTTTGCTAAATAACCATCTTGTTTGTAATTACCGGGCATTGTATCATAAGTAGTACCCCCAATTATAAATCCGCCACCAGATTCTTCAATGGCATTCCAGTATTCTAATCGTTTAATTTTACTTCCTTGTGACTTATATTTTAATATGTTACCTAAGGCATCAAACTTTACCAATAGCCCATATTTTTCATTCGTGCTTTGTCCCCAACTCTTATTATTTGTACCAACAGATAAAAAATTTCCATTTTTCATTTTCATTAAGTTTTGAATTCCAGTTGCACCAGTCCCATAAATATATTTACTCCAGGATATTTGTTTATTATCATTAATTCGTGCTAACCAAATTAATGGAGGCGGCCCTCCTTGACTATTTTGCGCCATGCATCCCAATATATAGCAACTATCATCAGTGGAAGCTATTGCATACCCATTTTGCCAATAGGGTTGGGTAAGTGTTGTGTCCCAAAGTTGATTGCCCATTGAGTCAGTACGGAGCACCCAAATATCGGTGGTGTCGATTCCGTTTGACGAAAATCCTATTCCAATATATCCTTTGTCATAGGTCTCTAAAACGTCAGCAATTGCATAATTGAATGTGCCATTTCCAAGGTATTCCCTTTTCCATAAGGTATCTAATTGTGTGTTTAATTTTAATAAAATGGCTTTACCATACGCAAGTGAATTATCATAGTCTACTCCGCAACTTATCATATTGCCATCTGATATTTTAATCAATTTGAAGCCCAGAAAGTAATGATTAGGATAACCGTAATATTTCGATAAAATAGGAACTCCATCATGGTTCAGTTTTGTAAATATTGTTACAAGCTCACTATTTGTTACATTTTGTGTATTTAAATTTATGACATAAGTACTATCATTTTCATACTCAACAATTGAACGAATAGTTTCGCCACGAAATGCCGAATCAGGCAAACCGCTACTATACGTATTATTAAAATAAACCTGCCCTTTGCACGCGAAAGCAAAAAGTACAAAGGGCAGGAATAAGTATGGCGTTAGCTTTGCCATTATTTTAAGCAAATAATTTTTATGGTTTCAATTGGCTTATCATCACATAAGAGTTGGCAAAAATATAGACCATTGCCGTTAAGCTCGTTTGCAGATATAGGCAATTCATATTTGCCTGCTACTAATTGCGTTTTTACCATTATGCGGCCTGTAATGTCCATAACCTTCATTGTCCATAATTGCGATGGGGGTATGGAGACTTTTATAACAGTAACATCAGAAAAGGGATTTGGCGAAGCTAACATTGTGGCATTAACATAATCAATATTTTGCAAAATGGTTTGTTTTGCAAAACCCTCAACAGCATTTGTGCGGAATGAAAAAGACTTATTTAAAAATTCTAAGTAGGCCAATGCAACGGGTGCTATTTTAGTGCCGGAATTGGCAATAGTTGTTATTGTGTTGCGTTGCCAAGTGGTTACTTGGTCCCACCGCTTATTGTTGTTTATCAAGTTGATAAGTATATTATAATAACTTGCAAACTTTGCATCTTCATTGTTTGAGGCTGACATGGTATTTAACAGTGCTTGTGCAACCGTGCCATTTCGCTTGCCAATATAATTTGCTACCATCAATCGTTTAACTGCCACATTACCACTATCGAGGTATATTGTAGAGTCGAGGCTTTCGTCTTCGTTGGTATATGCATAATAATTTATTATTCTATTACACGCCAGCTCTTTGGTATCGGGATTGCTATCGTTTTGATATGCGATTTTTGATGCAATAACGCAACCAAGACCATAACACGGCCCACACGTCACTCCGCATACTGAGCTTGGGTCATTAGTACCAGGTATCCCGTTACAAGTATTCACCGTAACCAGCCCTGTAACTCCAGCCGGGTAATCAAAATTTGGGGGATTAGGAGGATTGTGCCAAGAGTAGTAAGCGAAGTTATTTAACGATGAATTTAAGATGCTCAAGGTATTTGTGTTAAATGTGTTGTTGGGCCTGTCATCTGCAGTTGCACAGCCTTCCCCTTGGTCACCTAACAAACCCGATGCCGATAGATGTAATGCACGATAGTTAGCCGTATAGGTATTGCAAGAAGTTTTTAATTTTTCATTGCTTTGCTCAAATTGATTTGCCCAATTGATACCGGTAAAGCTATTCCTACAAATAGTGCCTCCATACATACCAGAACCTTTTACATCTACACCCCATACATTACCGGGTGTTGCAAACATTTGGTTATTATCAGCAATAATAAATCCTTTGGCATTATCCATCAATATTCCAGTTGCATCTAAACCATTTGTAGTAGAAGGAACCATGTTGGTAAATACATTGCCTGTCATATCACAAAAGCCAACATTTTGTACTATGCCTTGTCGCACATTATCGAAGTCGTTATCTTTTATTCTTGTATTAATGTAGGTAGCTCCAGTTAGTGTTTTAGCCCAAATGCCAACAGTAAGGTTTTGAAATTGCCCCCTATCATTTGCCAAATTACCAACATAGAAGCCTGCCTCTTCTGCATAAATGCCAATGCCTCTGACATCTTCATTAAAATTGAAATTGGTTAAATCTGTTTTAAACGTACAGCCATTAAAATCAATGCCATCAACATCAAACATTGTAACGTGATAAGGCGTAGCAACTGGATTATTATATTGGTCAACATAATTTGGGTCTTGTAATTTATTATCGCAAATAAAAGTACAATTATTGAAATAGCTTTTGTTAGGGTCATAGGGAATTTGTATTGTGGGTGCCTTGTAGCTTAAAAACTGCACATCGCGAGCATTGTTTTTAAATGTAGAATTTGAGCATTGTAAAACACCGCCTGTATAATTCCAATCCCATACACCATTGGTATTTTTTATGGTACTAATGGCATTACGTGCATTGGTAATGGTGCCACCATTTTGCATTACAACATAGCCTTGCCAAGTATTATTTTGAATTTTATTTTTGTTACCCCATACTTCTACACCAAGCCACATATAACCACAATCGTTTGTGATGGTACCTCCATTTACAAGCAGTTTTGCACCTCTATCAACAATTATTTTCCCATTAAAGGGCATATTCAATTGGCCTGTAATAGTAAGTGTAGCACCATTGGTAATAAAAATATGACCACGTGCATTGTCAGTTGTACTGATGGTGGTATTGATGCTTATGGTTCTGGTAAGGCCAGATTCACCTAACTCGCCCAAAAGATTACCTTCCCACAAACCACGCCCATAAGTTGCAGCGCGTAACTTGCCCGAGCAATTATTTATTTTTAATTCTGTTACTCTTACACGTGGAAATTCATCGCCATACCTCAGCCAGCTTGCCATTGTTGCATCTTTATAAAATATGCCGGCATCGGTGCCAATATATACACGGTCGTTGGTGCCGGGTTGGTATACAATGGCATTTACAGGTAGGTTGTTCAAAGAATTGTTTGGGTCTTGATTTGTCCACGTAAGCCCACCATCCAATGAGCGCCATACTTTTATTGTGGCATCGTAACCTGTAAAAGAAAGCCAAACATCTAAATGGTTTGACGGGTTAATTGCTATCCCTGTAATGGGGGGCGTATATAGACCTGTACCAGGATTTGTCAATTTTGGTAAATTTGCCGATAAGTCATCAAATACTTTTGGACCCAGTGGAAAACCATTCGAAAAACCCGTTGTGCTTCGAAAAAGTTTTGGTTCTAAATCACCCCATTGGCTACCTACTGGTTCATCGGATCCAGCTGTTACGACATAGACATAATTTGGATTACTTGGTGCAATAGCAATTTCGGTTGCTCTTCTAAGATCTTGATTAGGTTCAGATTTTCCCAAATCAGATTGAATAATAAAATTATTTGAATTGCCGGGATTAGAAGGCCAATTTAAAATCTCCGCTGCACCAATATGTGGTAACCCAATGTCATTAACATCATTAACCATAGGCATCGTTTTTGGGAGTATTACGGTAGATCCACTGGTGGGGTCTATAGGCAAACTAACACCGGTGCTATTCATCAATGCACCATTAAACTTTTTTGCAGTTTCATAATTCATGTACAGCATATCATCTTTATTGACATCATTTATTCTGGCATTATGTCCATCACTACCACTCACCCTATACCAATCATAGACCCCAGGGTTATCAAAATAAACATTGGCTCCGTTATCTTGCAACCCAATAATTATAGTGTTTTTATCGTAATCGGCATCATCAAATGCCCAAATTAATGTGGCATCTATACCGTTGTTTTTAAAAACCCATCCATTAGTATTGTTGTATGTTGGTAAAGTTGTTTTAAATGAAACACCACCATCGTGAGCGAAAAATAATTTTGGTGAAGAAATATTAGGTTGAAATTCAAAATCATGGATATCTGCATGTACTCCAATACCACCATATCCTGCAGTTATACTTATAGGATGCGTAACTAAATTATACACATCATCCGTCCCTTTAATATTATCGTTGGCTACAAAATAAACTTCGCTCGCAATTGTAGGAGATGCCGCTATTGCCAGCCAGCCAGGACTGTCATATCCATCTTCTTGATATAATTTTGACCATGTGCCATTATCAAACATATAAGCATAATTGCGTGTTGAGTTAGTATTATTTATGTTGCCTATTATTAATGCATATAACCGGTCAGGATCTGCCAGTGTAACTGCAATATTAATTTTTAATACTTTAAAAGAATTGGGAAGGGCATTTAAATTTAATCCTGTACCAGGTCCAGTCATGCTTGTCCATGTACCTGCATCCCCGTTTTGCGTAGACCTATAAATATCTGTACCACTCACATAAACTGTGGAAGAGTTAGCAGGCATAAATTCCAAGCCGCGTAATTCCATGTCATTTCCGTTTAGCCCTAAAAATACTTGTGCCCATGTTGGGCTGTTGCTTTTTGCATTTATAGTCCTAAATACGCCTTTTGAAGAAACAAAAAAAAGCTTTTGTCCATCTGTAGGATTGATAGCCATTTTAGCAATAATGCCGCCATCAGGCGCAAAATAACTTAACAGATTGCCACCATTCATTGGTGCCCAGGTTGCTCCACCATTTATGCTTTTATATACTCCAGCTGTGTAGAGTGGATTTGTTGTTCCCCAGTTTGGGCTCCACTTTTGTACAAACCCATTATCAGGATTGCCAGTAGCAATGTACATATTGGCTGGATTTTGGAAATCAATAGCAACATCCGACACACCACAATATGGCAATTTATCAGTGTTTAGTAATGTCCAAGTTGTACCATTGTTAGCCGTTTTCCATAATCCTCCGTAGCCGGAACAAGCAAATATTTGTTTGTTTGTTGTATTGTTATAATTAGGGTGAAATGTCAATCTATGTATTTGCCCATTACCATTGAACCCTGTATATAATTGTTCATTCACATTTCCAATTGGTCCTAATGGAGTCCAAAACGGGTCAGTTGTATTTAAGCTTAATTGCGTGCCGCCTCCGTTATTATAATTTGCAACATAATTATTGAATGCTGTTGCACCTTTTTTAGCATCACCGTGCGGCCAAAGGCGTGGCGCCCATATCATTGCCGCTCTTCTAAAATCTTCTTTAATGCCACCCTCGGCAGTGTCAGCAGGCGTAATTGGATATTGCAAAAAGTAGCTTTTTAACCGGTCATAGTAAGTACCACTATCATTTAAGTTGGGTACCTGTGCACTTAAATTCATGCTAAATAGCGTGAGTAAAACAAGTGCTACCCCCCCCCCCATTTAGGTTGGCAAATGCTTTAAAACTTGCAGTTGTGCTTTTTACAAAAGCATAAAAAATTGAATATGTATTCATAATAGATAAAGAATTAAAATATTGATAAAGAAGGAATTGTAGATAAGTAATGTTGCTATAGCTGGCCACAAGCCAGCATGGTCGCGCTTGCCGGCAGCAATATGGTTTTGTATGTGAGTGCTTTGTACATGTAAAGTACTTTTTTTGATAGCGTAAATGTTATAATTAAAAATGTAGAATGCAAATCAATACTTATAAAACTATTCGAAATAAAAAGAAAGGCTGCGCCTCACAAATTTAAAATATAGTATAAACCCAAATTATGCAGTACAAGGTGAGGAGCGAGCCGAACTAACTGCATTAGTTTGGTTAAGAAGTGTAACTATATAATTATTTTTCGGAAAAAATCGCAGTATGGAAGTTGTACGCAAACGGCTATTATAACATGATGCGAGGTTTCATAAAAAACAATACCGCTAAACATTTTTACTCGTATCGTAAAGTTCTTTGTGAAAAACTAAACTTATCGCATGTAAAAATATTTAGCGGTATCGCGAAACTAATTCTTATGAATCAGTAAGAAATTATTTTACAAATTTTAATGGGCAACGGTAAACGATTTTTTCTCTACAGCTTTGCCATCTACCATCAAGGTATAAAAATATTGTCCGGCAGCAAATTCACTTGCATTCAATTGCAGGCTTCCGGTGGTGTTCACGTTTACGGTTTTTATTACATCGCCATTGGCTGCACTAATTACAATTGTAGCTGAAGATACTTTTGCATCAATATTAAAATTGATTGTTGATGTTTGGTTGAAAGGATTGGGTTCGTTTTGTTTCATCCACTGTCCCTGTGTATTATTCAACAAGTTGTTATCGCCTTTCATTGCTGCTATCATGTTGCGCATTTCGTCTATTTGTATTTGTTGCTTGTTTATTTGTGCCTGCAACATTTCGTTTTGTGTGCTGAGCTCTTGTACCGATTTTACTATTGGCACCACAAACTCAGAGTAACGCAAGCCTAAAAGTTTTCCGCTTTTATCTACGCCACTGAAATCGTAATTTATTTTTGCCGCTGCAGCATCCACATCTTGTGCAAGGAATCCTGTGAATTGTATTTTCTCAATATCGTATTTGCCTTCCCAATCATCTTTTTCGGTAACGCCCATCAGTTCATTTTCTTTGCGTATATCAAAATGATAAGTAACAGGATTTAATAATTTAATAAATGCCAAACCGGGAACATTGCTTTGAATATTGTTTTTCACACGCGCATCGCTAAAGTTGGTAAAGCCTACTTGTCCACCAATAGACGATACCGAAGTGTTACCAACACGAACTTTATTACTTGCATCTACACTTGCATCGTAGCCAAATGCCGAACTGTTTGTAATGGTGCTAAAACTGCCTGTTGCATAAGTACCTACATAACTATTATTTGTGCCAGTTGTAATTGATATGCCGGTAAAGTAACCTAACGATACATTGCGACTGCCGGTTGTGAGCGATTGAAAAGCAGAGTATCCCGACACTGTATTATAAAAGCCCGTATTGCATCCGGCCATAGCATAAACACCTACCGCAGTATTCGAGAAGCCACTGGTGTTATTTCTCAACGCATTCGAACCAATAGCAGTATTTAAGAAGCCGCTGTTGTTTGAAAACAGCGCCTTTTGGCCTACCGCAGTATTATCGGAACTAAGGTAGGCCTGTGCACCTCCTCCAATGCTATTATTGAACAATGCCGAATCGCCAATAGCAACCAATCCCGATTTGCCCGAATTGAAATATAACGTGTATGCACCCATAGCAACGTTTGCAGATCCGGTATTTGCGTTATAGCCGGAGTTCATTCCAAAGTAACAATTGTTTACTCCGGTTGATAAAGTATAGGCTGCACTGCGGCCCATTACTGTATTGTTGTTCGATGTGCAAATGCCACCTACGCTGCGGCCAACAAATGTGTTGTTGCTTTGTGTAGTAATACTTGTGCCTGCTCCTTCACCCACAAGTGTGTTGCCCGATCCGCTGATGCCAAGTGTGCCGGCATTTCCTACCATAAGGTTCGTGTTCAAAGTGGAATACAATGCACGATTACCTCCTATGCGGTAAAGCGAGTCCGTATTGATACTTCCAACTTTTACATCGAACGGATAACGTGGTGCCGAGTTGCCTATGGCCACTGTACCGGATGCATTTACAAACACTCGTGTAATGTTGTTTGTTCGTATTTTGAAAGTGACGGCATCCTTGGTCCCAATAAAATTGGTAGAAGCACTTGTGCCGGTGTTTCCGGTTAGCGACCAGCTTTGGGCGCTACCGTCATTGTGTAAGCAACCTATTGCGATTGCTAAAACGAGTAAGGTTTTTTTTGTCATTTTTTTGAAATTTATTTATTGAGGAAATTAATAATTGTGTCAAATATACAATACCAAAACCACCATGTCAAGTGTTAATCGAAATAAATATTTTTACATTTTACCCCAAATGTGGTATTGATTATTGCAAAAAAATTATAACGGCAATTATCTAACGGCAAATAAAATAAAGTTGGTGTTACGTATACAGTTATAGTTGTGTGCTTACAATAATTTTTCTTTTTTGCCTTCGAGCATTTCTATATCTTGAATGGAAGAACCGGCAATGCCTTTTAGCGAACCATAAAAATTGATGGAATTTGTCATGATGCGTTCAAATTGTTTTTCGCGCTCCTTCCATATTTTCATCATCTTCATTTTTTCGTCCATGTAACTTTTCTGCAAATCGCTGAATCCTTCAATAATAGCTTCGAATTGTCCGCGAAATTCGTGCCCTGTGAGATATTCATACAGCAACTCCATTTTACTTTCTTTTCCCGATAGCGCGGTGCGCGTAGTGTGCAACTCATACATCATGTATCGCAGAACGAGCGATAATCCTTTTACTTCCCACAGTGTACAAATCCATACGCCATCTTTTACAAAAAATTTTGTGTATCCATCGGGCAGTGTTTCGGTAACAAGTACAAGCTGATCGGCTTTTACTTCGAGGTTGTCTTCTTTTAATTTTACAATCCAGTTATTATCAAAATTTTTGGCGCGCTTACTTTCGTAATATATTTTGCCACACTCTACACCCTGCCTCGTGCGCACGGTTTGAAGTATATCTGCACCGCGTTGTCCTTTTTTTATTTCGTTTATATCATCATAGATATACGTTTCGCGCAGAATATTTTCTAACTCCAACTCTTGCACTTCGCCCTGCATTTGCATTGAGCCTTGTTCGGCTTTGCGTTTTATGGTTTCTACTTGTTGCTTGAGGTCGTCAATTATTTTTTCGCGCTCACGCAATTTCAATACATTTTCTTCTTCGGCTTGTTGCTTTATTTTTGCTTTCTCTTCGTTCAGTTTATGCGAAAGTTCTTTTTCTTTTTCAAATGTTATTTTATCGCGCAGTTCATCCTTCTCGCGTTTTATAATTTCGTTTTCGGCTTTAAGTTTATTGAGCTGTTTTACTTCCTCGCGTTTTGTTTCCAGTTCGCGCATATACACTTGCATCTCTCCGGCTTTTTCATTGGTAATCTGAACCTTCAATTCCTGTTCAATCTTTATCCTCTCGGCAGTAATTTTTTCGCTCACCGATTTTGCAATTGCATTTTCCATGGCCGCTTTTTCTTCAGCCATTTTTAGCTGCTGCTGTTCTATCATCATTTCCTTTTCGCGCAATATTTTTTGCGCTGCGGCTTCCTTGGTTTTAAATTCTTTACCTATCTGTTCTTGCAGTTGATGATACAATACATCGTTCACATCTATCAGTTCCTTACAGTGAGGGCAGCGGATGGTGTTGTGCTCTTTCGACATTTTTATTTTTTTTTGAGAGTTGTAAAAATAGTAATTATTGTTGTGGTTATTCATTAACTGTTTCAAAATTAGCAAAGGCGTTTATCCACCCGCAATCGAATCGTCCACCACAAAACATTTATCAAAAACATTTGCATTCTATATTTTCTCCTATTAGTTTTACCCGCAACTAACACTATCTTTTTTTTCACTAACTTTCTATAATATGAAAAATACAAAATTCAAATTGCAGGGCGAAGAAGTACAAACTACTTCGAACAACTTTATGAAAGAGTTTATGCCCGATGCAACGGTAAGTAGTTACAATATAAGTGTAAACCGTGGCTCACCGGGTAATGCCACAGAGCACACCATAGAACTTACCGACAACGATGCCGTGGTAGTTGAGTTAGAAAATAATATCCGGTGGGTATACAACCGCAGCGATTTTGTTTCCAAAGTGCAATCGCAACAACCGGCAGATAGAGGAAGCAGTAGCGATGAACTTGTATTACCACTGACATGGCAGGACGAAAACCAATCGCGCGGATTGATAGGTGGCGCACTTAAATTGCTTGGTCTGAAAAAAGTAAAAAACTTTGTGGGCGAAAAACTTACTACAGCCATAGCGCAAAAAATCGAAAAAAATAATCAGAATGAATTATTGATTTGCGATAAAGATTTTAAGCTCGATAAAATATTTGACAAGGCAACTGCAAAAGCAGGCGAAGGAAATTATTTGTTACTCATACATGGTACTGCATCCAATACACGTGGATCGTTCGAGGGGCTTGCAACACAAAATGGAGGAAAAACTTTTGAAGCATTATTTAATCAATATCCGAACCGTATTATTTCGTACGAACACAAAACACTTACACAAAGCCCCATTACCAATGTCATAGACCTTGTATCGAAACTGCCCGATGATATAACACTGGATATGATGAGCCACTCGCGTGGTGGGCTTGTAGGCGAACTCATTGCACGATTGGGTTGTGCCGAAATAGACAAATGTTTTACCGCAAGGGAAATAGAAATACTATCGAAAAACGAGGAAGCAAAATCTTTACTCAAAGAAATAGAATTGCTGCATCGTGTAATAAATAAAAAACAAATAAAGGTAAACCGATTTGTACGTGTGGCCTGCCCTGCCGCGGGCACTATTTTGCTATCGCAACGAATGGACACCATGCTCAATGTGATGTTCAACATGATGGGTCGTGTGGGAGGCGAAGTAATGGGCACTATTTCAGATGGACTCGAAGCATTGGTTACCGCGATAGTAAATGAAAAAAACGATTTCGATACACTGCCAGGTATTGAGTGCATGCGCCCTACATCCAATTTTATAAAGGCGCTCAATCACATTGAAACAAATATAAAATCAGAACTCATAGTAATTGCCGGTGATGCTCAGGGTGAAGGTTTTTGGAAAAATATAAAAATATTTCTTCTCGATTTATTCTACCAGGAAAACAACGACATTGTAGTAAACACCGAATCGATGAGCCGTGGTACAAATCGTATAGGTGGCCACAAACTATTTTTTGAGCAACGCAGCGATGTAGATCACTTTCATTATTTTATGAATCCTACTTCGCAAAAAATAATAATGGAAGCGTTGCTCGGTAGTGCAAGTGAGGCACGAGGTTTTATTCAAAAAAATGCTCCACAGACGGTAGGCGAAATGGAAATGGTTATACCCGGCTCGCGCTCGGGCAAGTCGAAAGAAGGACAACCGGTGCTGTATGTATTACCCGGAATTATGGGAAGCCATCTCGAAGATGATGGCGATAGGGTGTGGCTCAATTTAATGCGCATGGCCACCGGTGAAATGGATAGAATAAAAATAGAGAACAAAAAAGTTACTGCCAATGGCCTTGTTGCCAAGTTTTACAAAGATATTGTAAATTATTTCAATGGCGAATATTACGTTGTACCTTTTGCATACGACTGGCGCAAGTCGGTTTATGATGCTGCCGATAAATTGAAAATAGATATTGATGATACAATTGCAAAAACCGATAAGTCGATTTCGTTTATTGCTCACTCTATGGGAGGGCTTGTGGTGCGCGCATTTGCAGTGAAACACCCACAGTTGTGGAAAAAACTTTGCGACCGACCAGGTACACGTGTGGTAATGTTAGGGACACCTCTTGGTGGAAGTTTTGTTGTACCACGTTTGTTTTTAGGAATTGGAAAAACCATCAATGTAATAGCAACGGTCGACCTGGCACATAGTAAAAAAGCATTGCTTACTCAGTTTGTACGCTATCATGGTTTATTACAATTGTTGCCTTCCGATGGTAGTCAATCGTTTGAGGATACTGCTATCTGGAACAAGATGATGACCACAGCACAAAGCGATTATCCTGTTCCTGCATCAAACGATTTATCGGAGTATAAAAAGATGCTCGATAAAAACTTTACAGAGTTTCAATGGAACACCGATATATTTAAATATGTAGCCGGTAAGGACGATGAAACGCCTTGTCGCATGGAAATAGACGAAGGTACAAACAAGGTAAATTTCATGAGCACACCGGCCGGTGATGGCACTGTTACATGGGAAAGTATTCCCGAAGGGCTGCAGGCCTCTACTTATTATTTCGAAGCGGAACATGGTAAACTTGCTGCTGCCGAAGAAGCTTTTGCCGGTATTAAAGAGCTGATACAAATTGGCAATACCAGTATGCTATCGAAAACGAAACCCATCATGCGTGGTGCTGCAAAAATAAGCGTGATGAGCCCTGTAGAAACCGTTACCGATGTAAATGAAAAGGACTTTGCCGATAATATATTTGGTGTAAAAATTCAAAAACCCAAAGTGGTTTCGCATCAGGTACGTATATCCATCACACATGGCGACATGTCACATGCGCTTTACCCTGTTGTAGTTGGTCATTTTGAAAATGATGCCATTGTAAAAGCCGAAAAAGTGTTGAATCAAAAAGTAAATAACTATTTCGGTATACGTTACGAGGCTAACAATTATCCAGGAGAAATAGGCACCCACGATTATGTGCTTAATAACAATTACAAGCCACCCGGTGGTATAGTTGTAGGACTTGGGCATTTTGGTACCCTCACCGAAAATAATCTTGTTCGTACTTTGAAGCAAGGGTTCATCAGTTACCTTATCACATGTAAGGAGGATAACTTTTATGCCAGTGGCGAAAAGCTACCCGGTATATCATGCCTGCTTATAGGCACAGGATTTGGCGGCTTAAATATTTACAGTGCAATAAAGGCTACACTTACAGCAGCTAAAACGGCCAATGACTTTTTTATTGAAGCCGGATACATTGATTATCCTTCAATTGCACATATAGAGTTTATCGAAACGTATCAACACAAGGCCATTCAGGCCGGCCGCATTATCAATTCGTTGCTCGCTACAAATTCCATTTACAATAATTTTGTTTTTTCGCCCGATATTATCAAGAAGGTTTCGGGTAGCCGTATCGACATTCCCGATGATTTTCAAATTGACTGGTGGCACCGCCTCAAAGTAGCCGAGTCCGAAGCTACTAACGGTAACGATAAACGTACGCGGGTAATAAAATTTAGTTCTATTACAGACAAAGCACTTAGCGAAGACGAAGTTCTTTCAACCAATATTAAAATAGTAGACCGACTTATTAAAGAAGCGGCCGCATATACCAATAATGATAAAGCACTGTGCGAAACCCTGTACGAAATGCTTATTCCAAATCAGTTTAAAGGGTATGGTTCCGACTTAAGAAATATAGTATTGATTGTTGACAAAGAAACAGCGCGCTACCCATGGGAAATGCTGCGTGATGCATTTAGCGGACACAACGATCCTATAGTAACAAAAGCCGGATTCCTGCGGCAACTTTCTTCTACACCATCGCGCGTGCCAACAAAATTATCTACAACAAATAATGCTTTGGTAATTGGCGATCCGCCACTCGATAATTTTTTCCCTCAATTACCGGGTGCAAAAGCGGAAGCGAAAGAAGTTGTGAATTTGCTGCGCGAAAAAGAATATGATGTGGTAGATTTTACTAACAGCAATCCCGGCCATGAAATAATAAAAAGCCTGTACACAAACAGTTATCGTATTTGGCATATAGCAGCACACGGTGTAGTGAATGATAAAACAACAGGACAAACTGGAATAGTGCTGGGTCGTGAACTTATACTCACCCCTTCCGATTTGAAACAAGTGCGTAATATTCCCGAAATAGTTTTTGTAAACTGCTGCTCACTTGGCACTATTAATAAAGAAGAAGAAGAATTGTTGCAACGCAAATTTGAAGTGGCCGCAGGAATTGGTACACAACTGATTGAAATGGGTGTGAAAGCTGTAATAGTAGCCGGATGGGAAGTGGACGATGCCGCAGCACAATGCTTTTCGCAAACATTTTATTCGCAATTGTTAAAAGGAAAATACTATGGCGAATCGGTAAGGGTAGCACGCGAAATTACTTACACTACCTATCCATCTGTTAATACCTGGGGCGCATATCAATGCTATGGCGATCCATATTTCACACTCGACAAATCTTATACAAAAAAGAAACGCAAGACATTCACTTTTGTCGACAAAGAAGAAGCAAAATATATGTTACGGAATGTTGTCAGCAACATTGAAACAGGCACAAGCATTAAGGAGGAAGTGATTGAAGAAACCAATGCCATTATTGAAGCCGTAAATAAATATCCACTGTGGAAAGGCGATGCAAAAATAATGGAACTCGTTGCTATCATATATAAAGAACTTGGCGATTACAAAGAAGCTATCAACTGGTATCGTAAATTACCCGGTGCCGAAAAGGCCAGTTACTCGCTTCGTGCCGTAGAACAACTTTTTAATTTGACAACGAAGCAAACATACCGTGATTATAATGCCGGCATCACTGCTGTGACGCTAGCCAACAGCAGTATTATTAAGCGACAAGCCGAAATCGATAATATTAAGAAGCAAGCAATCATCGAGATGGAAGCATACATTCATCAGTTCAATCAATTTAATATTGCCATGACTACAGAGCGTGGTAGTTTGCTTGGTTCGGCTTACAAAAATCTGGCAATAATAACACTACCCGATGCAACAGTTTACAAGAAAAATATATTGCAGGCTTCGTTGTCATATAAAATGGCACACGAAATTTATTTTAATACCAATGGCAAGGTTTATTATTATCCGTTTTACAATTATCATATACTAAATGCCATACTTGGAATTTTAGCACCGGAAAGCAAAACTGCCGGCAAGCAACATCATAAAGAAGGCATCGCCAAACAGCTGATGGTAAGTGCCGAAGTACATGCCGCTGAAATTGATGCCATCAATCCCGATTTTTGGAACAAAACGGCAATGAGTATGCAATACCTCTATGAGTTTATTTCCGAAAAAAGAGAGTCGCACCTCAAAGGATTAAAAGAAAAGATTTTTCAAAATCATATGGAAGCGCGCAAAGTGGAAGGATCGGTAAACAAACAAAATGCCATAGGTGAACATGTTGTGTTTTTGAAAAAGGGCTTTGAACTTGCCACTCCTGCTCAGGTCGAAAAATATTTTATCAATAAAAAAATCGCCCTCCTCGATTTACTGTTGAAAGAACTTGCATAATTTTTTTTGAATGGATTGAAATATTTTAAGGAAAGAAAATGTTTGTTGCAGACGCTGTCAAAAAAGATTAAAGATTGATTGTGCCTGATTTGCATACGCTTTACTAATGTCTTTTCTTTAGAAAAGGACTTCATACATTTTACAACCTGCATTGAAATTTTAAATGTATGTTTGAGAAAATTTAAAAATATTCAAAATGGAAAATAACCAAAGCCGCAGAAATTTTATTAAAGCAACAACAATTATTGGTGCCGGTGCTTTACTTACAAATACAAAATTAAACGCTCTTGCACCGGGCGATGCACCCTTTGCAACTTTGCCTGCATTACCTTACGATTATGCAGCATTGGAGCCCCACATAGATATGTTAACAATGCAAATTCACCACGATAAGCACCACAAAACTTATGTAGATAAATTGAACGAGGCAATGGCAAAAGAAACATTTGCTACTCCACCTACGCTCGAAAGTTTATTCGAAACGGTTTCTACCAGGTCGGTTGCTATTCGCAATCATGGTGGTGGCCATTACAACCATAGTATGTTTTGGCAAATAATGACACCTAAACATACAGATGATATTCCTGGTAAATTAAAAGTAGCCATCGATGCATCGTTTAGAAATGTGGATGATTTAAAAAAACAAATGAACGATGCTGCATCAAAAAGATTTGGTAGTGGTTGGGCTTGGCTAATACAGCAAAAAGATAGACTTGTAGTGTCATCAACTCCCAATCAGGATAATCCACTCATGGATGTAGCTGAAGTAAAAGGGCAACCGCTGATAGGAATAGATGTATGGGAACATGCCTATTATTTAAAATATCAAAACAAGCGTGGCGAATATCTTGATGCATGGTGGAATGTGGTGAACTGGAATGAAGTTGCTAAGCGGATGCGGTAAGTTGTTTATATTCATTTCGGATAATAAATGCTTTCTTTTTTTACGATAGTGAAATTTATTCGGTATTCATTCGCGGCAAAATGAATTGAACCACATAGAAACATAGGAGCATAGAATGAAGTCAAAAGATTTTGTTTTGACTTTATTTAGTCAAAATTTTGTTCGAACATTCATTGAAAAAAAAATAATCCAAAAAAATATTATGCAATACAGTTTTCTAAAAACGAACTACAACTCCTTCATATAATCTTTCACTTGTTGCTTTGCGACTTCATCGTCAGAGTTTTTTAAAAACAATTCGAAATTCTCTTTCGCTTTGCTGGTATCTTTCATTGCAACGTATGCATAAGCTTTGTAAACGTACATTTCAAGGCGAGTAGGATTTATTTGCAATACATTCTCGAACCGTTCAATGGCTTTATCATTTTGATTCGACTTTAATGAAAGCAATCCAAGATTCATTTGTGCATTCTCATGCTTAGGATCTTTGGCAATCACTTCGCGCAGCAACATTATGCCTGCCATAGGATCACTTGTACCTTCGGCATATAACACTCCTAAATCGGTCTTAGCATTTAAATTTTCAGGGTTGTATTCAATCACTTTTTTATAATTTAAAATTGCAGCATCCACCATTGCTTTGCGTTCGGTTTCATCGGTAGCAATTTTAAATGCATCGAAATAGCGGAATGCTGCCGCCAAACAATTTTTTTCGTTTGGTTGTTGCTGTGCAATTTTCTCTTTGTAGTATGCCGCTATGCCGGGATAATTAAACTGTTCCCACATCATTGCCACTGTATCAATTGCCACAATATCCTTTTCGAAGTTTGGCTTTTCGGTCACAGCACGTAGTTGCGAAATTTGCTCCGGCAATAATCCGCTTGAGGCACTATCAATAAATTTATCCCAATCGAGCGGTGTGGCAACTTCTTCCACTTTATCAATCGAATCCGATTTTTTTGCATTCGTATTTGCAATGGGAAGTTTGTAAATAATATAAGTTAAAAGTATGGCCGCTATTACTAACAGGATTATACGTGTGCGTGTTACTGACATGTGTGGTGAGAATTATTTTTGCGCGAATTTATTAATTAAAAAACATTGGTGGATTAAATTAATTTTTCAAATGCTTCAACATATTCGCTACATATTTTCCAAGCACATCAAATTCGATATTTACAATTGTGCCGGTTACAAACTGATGAAAATTAGTGTGCTCGTATGTGTAAGGAATTATGGCAACAGAAAAAAAATCGTCACCGGCATCAACTACTGTAAGGCTTACACCGTTTACCGTTACAGATCCTTTCTCCACAGTGAGTGGCAAGGCCTGTGCCTCATGTTTAAATCTGTAAACCCAGCTGCCGTTAGCATTGTCGATGTGTGTAACGGTTGCCGTGCAATCGACATGGCCTTGAACTATGTGACCATCGAGGCGGCCATTTAAAACCATGCACCGTTCTATGTTTATTTTACCACCGGCTTGCAGTGTGCCAAGGTTTGTTCGTTGTAGTGTTTCATCAATGGCTGTTACGCGATAGCTATCATCTTTTATTTCTACCACAGTAAGACACACACCATTATGCGCTACACTTTGGTCTACTTTCAACTCACGGGTTATATTACTCTCAATCCAAAAATGTAAATTACTTTCGTCTTTAATAATTGACTTAACGTGGCCTATGGTTTCAATAATTCCTGTAAACATAAATTTTGATTAATGGTGCAAAGAAAAAATTAATTGCGCAACAATTGCACAAAGCCTGTAAGCGTGCGCGGTTTAAGGCCATCTAAATAAAGTTCGTAAACAGTGCAGATGTAATAATACACACCATCGGGACATGGTTTATTTGATTGTTGATTGTTGCCATCCCAATTAATATCAGGGTTTTCGGTAGTAAATATTTCGCGACCCCAGCGATCGTAAATCACTATGCGAATTTTCTCTACATAACTATATGGAAATGGATGAAACAAATCATTAATGCCATCGCCATTTGGAGTAAATACATTGGGCAATTCGTACAAGGGGCAATTGTCAACACAGATACTATCACTCTTTGCCGATTCGTTGCCAATAAAATCTGTAGCAGTCATATAGTAACATCCCGCAACCGAAGCCAAAGTATCGTGTACGAAAATAGTATCGCTCACATTTGTAATCACAGCAATCAATTGTGGATCGGCCGTTAATGTGGGTGCATAGTAAATATTAAATTGTTGTACATCGTTTGGGCAATTTATAAAATCATATTGCCAGGTTATTACATTGCGTTGCAATTCACACAACGATTGTAGTTTCATTACAGGCGCACAGGGAGGTTCGTTATCTATAGGCACAGCACAAACCTCTTGCGAATAATTCACTATTGGAAAAACATAGCCGCCTGCACTATAACCACCTATACTTTGCACACGATAGCAATATTGATTTCCGTTTACAAGCCCGGTATCTTTATATATTTTTGCATTCACAGTGTTGATAGAATCCCATGTGTTCAAAATATTTCTACGGAAAATAGTATAGGCACCATTTTGCCAGGGCACTTGTTCCGTCCAGGTTAACACTACGGCCTTATCGGTCGGTGAAGGTGTAAGAAACACACTTGATGCCACTTGTGTGCTGCCCACTTTAAAATACTGACCGGGAGTATTGTTATAAAAATCGATACGATACGATAGTGGATTATCGCGCGTGTTGATAACGGTATCTGTATACGTTGTATCATTCAAAGAAAATAGTGAATCGACCAACACAGCATTTTGTCCCGTAAAACCTGTGGCGCGGTACAGGTAATAAATATACGGTCCGGGAGTAATTGTACTGTCCAAATCGATAGGCTTGCTCCATGCTACATAACATTTGCCATTTATATTATTGGTAGTATCAATACTCACATTTGTTATTACGGGAAGGTCGTGTTTTAGTTGAGCACATACTTCGTCCGAGGCATAGCTTTCTGCACCATCGGCAAACCATGCCACTATCATATAACAATAATCTATACCGGGTATAAGTCCGGCAGCGTTATTATTATCTGTAAAGGTAAGTGTGTTAATGCCCTGTAAAGTTGCTACTTTAACATAGCCTGTATACGCTGGCACACCTGTTTCGCAATACCCATGTACATAACCGTAAAATCCATTTCTGCGGTATACGTAATATCCTTTTGCACTATCACAAAATTCTTTATCCCACGTCACGGTCATCGAATTTCCTATAGGCACTACTGTTAAATTTTTGGGTGCCGGTGCCACCACAGTAATGTTCACCGTTTCGAAATCGACAAAGCTTATGCTTGGTGGCGGAGGTAAATTATTTACATGCGTATCCTTGGCTTTAAAAGAAATAGTCCATGGATTTTTGCGTACATGCATGCAAGTGGTTTGCCAGCTAAACGCTGCAGTAACCGTTCCTGTGCCCGATGCAGGTTGAGCAAAGTATGCCGAATCGGGCGACAGCGCAAACGCACCACCTGTGGCAGTAAGTGTAACGGGATCGTTATTGATATCATTTGCTGTAACATTAAATGATAAAAAGCTGCGGGCTTCAACACAGGTATCGGGCACATCCACAATCACCGGAGGGTCGTTATTTATATTTATAATTTCTATTTGCATATCGCGCTCTACATAACCAATGTTTATTCCCTTACGCCATTCTTTTATTAAAAATGCTGCATTATATAAACCAATAAATTTGGGCGTATCCCACACCAGATCGCCCGTGATGGCATCAATGGAAAAAGAATTGGTGGCATCGGGAAAAGTATAGCCCGGACAGTTAATACCTCCACCGCATTTACAAATAAATAGTTCGTACGAAAGGCTATCGCCATCGGGGTCAACGGCACCGGCATTATGAATAAATATCGCGCCAACAGCACCCATATCAATGGGATAATTGAGAAGCTGTGGCGAACTATTTGCTCCCAAAAATGGATTGATAGTTAATTGCGATTGTACATAAAAAGCAGCATTCACCGAGTTGGGAATATTCTGTACATTGGCATTCCGGTTTTGATCTTCGAAGTGGAGCGTATATGTAGCAGGGCCGGGATAATTGTGTGTGCCTACATAAGTAATGCGCGCAACATCATAAACTCCGGGAACAGGATCGTTTGT
Organism: Bacteroidota bacterium; assembly: GCA_016717325.1. Classification (GTDB taxonomy): domain Bacteria; phylum Bacteroidota; class Bacteroidia; order AKYH767-A; family OLB10; genus JADKFV01. The sequence continues at coordinate 136,190 of JADKFV010000009.1, forward strand.
AATGCGTGGTAATGAATCTTTAGCCCCATCGCCCCAAAACAATTCAAGCGTTGGCCTGTCTATATTGCTCGATGGCTGAGTGAAAACAGTAATGGTAACTTCGTAAAAATATAAACCCAACTGCCTGTAGGTAATTTCTCCGGCACGATTGTGAGTAGCATTTGCACTTTGGTTACAGAACAGTATGAAGCCCATCAGCCCGACAACCAATATAAGCAAAAACCTGTGTTTCATGTTTGTTAATTTCAATACGCTCAATATTAATAGATGCGAAAATTACATATTATTCCCTAAACTATTTTATTAATCAACTTATATTGCAATTATTGTACAAAGGTGCAGAGTTATTTTGCGGCAACATATTTGTTATAGTACTGGTACAAACTTTATAAAGAATCGTTTGTTAGGAAATTATCCCGCTTCGGCACAATAAATTTTTTTATGGAGCGTACTAATAGTTATTTTTGGTTTCACATTTAATCGTTCATTTTATGTTTGAGTATACAAAAGAAATATTGCAGAAGGTAAGTTTCGATAAGGAACTGTTTGGCAAAGAATTGAAAAAAGCCGTAAAGTGGCTAAAATATGACGAGCGCAAATTGCTAATGTTGTGGTGCATAGCCACATTCGGCAATCAATACATCGATATTATTCATCAGGTTTTTAAGGTGAAGTAATTTCTTTTTTTTGGGGGGGTATACAAATTACTTCTTTAGGTCAGATTTTGTCGAGTCGAATAGATATCAAATTTTTTATATTTTTTTTTTTTTTTTTTGGGGTTTTTTTTTTTTTTTTTTTTTTTTTTTTTTTTTTTTTTTTTTTTTTTTTTTTTTTTTTTTTTTTTTTTTTTTTTTTTTTTTTGTTTTTTTTTTTTTTTTTTTTTTTTTTTTTTTTTTTTTTTTTTTTTTTTTTTTTTTTTTTTTTTTTTTTTTTTTTTTTTTTTTTTTTTTTTTTTGGGGTTTTTTTGGGGAAATTTTTTTTTTTTTTTGTTTTTTTTTTTTTTTTTTTGTTTTTTTTTTTTTTTGGTTTTTTGTTTTTGTTTTTTGTTTTTGGGTTGGGGGGGGGGGGGGTTTTGATATCATCCATCTTGTTTTGTTTTACTACTAATTGAAGCCATCGATTTTTATTGATGGGTTGGTTTTGTTTTTCAATTAATCCATACATTTGAAAACTTTAACAATAAAAAACAAAACACTATGCGCTACGCAAGCATTCCACCGGAAGTATTTATAGATAACCGCAGACGATTTACTGCCATGCTGAAACCACAATCTGTGGCCATTTTCAACAGTAACGATATTTTACCTACCAATGCCGATGGAAGTATGGCTTTTCGCCAAAATAACGATTTGTTTTACCTTTCGGGTATCGATCAGGAAGAAAGCATCCTTTGTATTTTTCCCGATTGTGTTGACGAAAAGCACCGCGAAATTTTATTCCTGAAAGAAACCAGCGAAACCATAGCCATATGGGAAGGCGAAAAACACAGCAAGAAAAGTGCTTACGAAGCTTCGGGTATTCGCACTGTATATTGGTTGCAGGATTTTCACCGAATACTAAAGGCTTTGGTGTGCGAAAGTGAAAATGTGTACCTCAATAGCAACGAACATTTGCGCGCATCTATCGAAACCGAAACGCGCGATATGCGCTTTGTAAAATGGATGAAAGATAATTATCCTTTGCACAACTATCAGCGCAGCGCTCCTGTAATGCATCAATTGCGTTCTGTAAAATCTAATATGGAATTGGAGCTTTTGCAAACTGCCATTGACATAACCGAAAAGGGATTGCGCAGAATTTTAAAATTTATAAAACCCGATGTGTGGGAGCATGAAATAGAAGCCGAGTTTGCCCACGAATTTTTACGTAACCGCTCGCGGGGTTTTGCTTACACTCCAATTATTGCTTCGGGCTACAGTGCATGTGTATTGCATTACATCGAAAATAATAAACAGTGTAAAGCGGGCGATGTTATTTTGCTTGACGTAGGTGCAGAGTATGCAAACTACAATGCCGACATGACCCGCTGTCTGCCTGTAAGTGGCAAATTTACACCACGACAAAAAGATGTGTATAATGCTGTGCATCGTGTAATGGAAGCAGCAAAAAAAATGTTGCGTCCCGGCACTATGATGGCCGACTATCATCGTGAAGTGGGTAAACTAATGACCGAAGAATTAATAACACTGAAACTGATAACGCGCGAAGATGTGAAGAAAGAAAATGCCGATTGGCCTGCTTACAAAAAATATTTTATGCATGGCACTTCGCACTTTCTTGGTCTCGATGTTCACGATGTAGGACTGTGGCATAAACCAATTCAACCCGGTATGGTTTTTACAGTTGAACCCGGCATTTATATTCGCGAAGAAAATCTTGGAATACGCCTCGAAAACAATGTGATGGTAACCATGGGCGAACCACTCGATATGTTTAAAAATATTCCTGTGCAGGCTGAGGAGATAGAGCAGTTGATGAATGAGGCGTAATGGTCATTGGTCATTTGAGGATGGTCATTGGTCATTGTGAAATAGTTATTGATTATTGAGTTGTTTGGTTGTTGACTTTGTCATGCTGAGGAAAGGAACATCTCTGCCACTCATTGGTCATTGTCACACTGAGCGAAGTCGAAGGGGTCATTAGCCATTAACGTTATTGCGATTTGTCACTGTGAGTCTTGTCACCCTGAGCGCAGTCGAAGGGATTCTCGAACTGCGAAACAATCCCTGACCCTCTTAGTTCAGAAGAAAATTTACAAGAATTTGTAGATCGTTTTTGGATTCAATCATTTGAAAATAATACCACCTCATTCACATCAATTTTATTCATGCAATCGAAGTGATATTTCGGGCATTTGTTATAACCTAATTTGCTGCATGGCCGGCACGATAAATTTTTAACTTCCACAATTTTACTTTCAATAATTTCATTTCCATAATAAGGATACATACCAAACTGCGGAATGGTGTTTCCCCAAACAGACACAATGGGTTTTTTCATGGCTGCGGCAATGTGCATCAGTCCGGTATCGTGTGTTATTATTTTGTAAGCATGCTTTATTACAAATGCCGATTGGTTTAATGTAAGCTCGCCACACAAATTAATGACATTGCTTTTGCAGGCATTTGCAATTTCTATTCCTGTTGTTACATCCGTTGGGCCGCCAAGTAGAATAACCTGACTGTTTATTTTTTTACAAATTTCGATGAGCTTATTTGTTGGCAATCGCTTAGTGGCATGTTGTGCACCAATAGCAATGGCAATAAATTTTGTTCCGTTCTCGATATCATATTTTTTCAAATCAACATAGTCGTTCTCAGCTATAAAATAGTCGAGCCCTCGCTCATCATTTTTTACATTTAGTTTTTGTACCGCTTCAAAATACCTGTCTACAATATGTTCTTTGGGTAGTACATCAATTTTAAGTTTTGTGATTAAAAATTTTTCGCGGTTTATTTTATCAAATGTAAATGATTTTACTCCCAATCGAAATTTCAACAACCACGTGCGTTGATTTTTGTGAAGGTCAATAACATAATCGAATTTTTCATTTTTCAATTCTGTTATCAATTCACTCATGTTATCATCAAGCAAATGAATTTTATCGATGTAAGGATTGTGCTGAATAACGGTGTGAAATTGTTTCTTGGTAAAATAATGCAATTCGCAATCAGGCACCTGCTGCTTTACGCAACGTATAATAGGTGTGGTGAGCACAATGTCGCCAATGGAACTAAATCGCAGAATAAGGATTTTTGTTTTTTGCACTGATTTTTGATTTGCGTTTTCAAAAGTATAAAAAGTATTTTTGCCACATGATAATTACCGATACACATATACATTTATATTCAAAAGAATTTGATACCGACCGCGATGAACTTGTAAAAACCGCTATGGATAAAGGAGTACAGCGCTTTTTTTTACCTAACATCGATTTCGATTCGGTGGAGCCCATGTTTGCCCTTACACAACAATATCCTCAAAATTGTTTCGCTATGCTCGGTTTGCATCCATGTTACATTACTGCCGATTGTACAGATCAATTGACTCAAATGGAAAAATTGATTGATGCTCACCGGAAAGAAATTTATGCCATTGGCGAAATAGGATTAGATTTTTACTGGGATACAACTTATGTAAAAGAACAGGAAGTCGCATTTATTAAGCAAATTCATTGGGCATCGGAATTGAATCTTCCTATTGCCATACACTCACGAAATGCTACCGATGAAATAATTGCCATATTGCAACAACACCGAAATTTAAATTTGCGTGGTGTGTTTCATTGCTATAGTGGCCAGCCGGTTCAGGCACAGCAAATTATCGATATGGGTTTTTATCTTGGCATTGGTGGCGTGGTTACGTTTAAAAAAGCCGGGCTTGATGTTGATATGCAAACCATCGATTTGAAACATGTGATACTCGAAACCGATGGCCCATACCTTGCACCCACACCATACAGAGGCAAGCGCAACGAACCATCGTATATAGTGATGGTTGCACAACGCATTGCCGAAATAAAAAATATAAGCGTGGAAGAAGTAGCACTAATCACAACCGAAAACTCCCGACAACTTTTCGGAATTTAATTTTTATTACCAAACATAATTTTTGCAATGATACAACAGAATGAAAATGTGTTCGACCTGTGTTTGATACTTTTGCGAGGTTTGCCTGGCAGTGGAAAGTCAACATTGGCTGGCATACTCAGCGAAGATGGTAAATATCCATGCCTGAGTGTTGACGATTTTTTTACCGACAATGCAACGGGACAATACAATTTCGAATACGATAAAAATCATTTTGCATACAAACAATGCGAAAAGCAAACAGATAAACAAATGGAGAATAAGTCACCGAAAATATTTGTGCACAACACATTTACTTTCGATTGGGAAATTTTGCCTTATATAAAATTAGCAGCCGCGCATAAGTATAAATTGTTTGTGGTTACTGTAGAAAAGTATCATCAGGATCACAACATACATAATGTGACACAAGAGCAAATAGAAAAAATGGCACAAAAATATAATGTGCGGTTGTACTAAGCCAAAAGCAGATATAAGTTTACAAGTGTGTGCCACCTAATTTTTTCTATTTTTGTAAGCACGAGTTTATATACACGATAATAAAATAATGACAGAACACGACAGCGATAAATTATTTTTGGGCCAGGCAATAGAAATGGCAGCATACGGAATGCGTAACAATGAAGGTGGACCATTTGGTGCGGTGATAGTGAAGGATGGAATAATTGTGGGACGCGGCAATAATAAAGTAACATCTACCAACGACCCTACAGCTCATGCCGAAGTGGTAGCAATTCGCGATGCATGTAAAAACTTAAATACCTTTCAATTGACAGGCTGCACATTGTACACCTCATGCGAGCCTTGCCCCATGTGTCTGGCAGCAATTTATTGGGCACGACCAGATAGGGTGGTATATGGCTGCTCCAAAGAAGATGCTGCTGCCATCGAATTTGACGATGCATTTATTTACAACGAAATTCAACTTGCTATAAGCGATAGAAAAATGTTGATGCAGCAATTGAATCGTGATGAAGCAAAAAAAGTTTTCGATGAGTGGGCAGCCAAAGTGGATAAAACATCGTATTGATTTTACAACCTTTCAAAAAATAAATTTGCTTTGATAAAATTTATTCTCAACGATAAAGAAATTACAACCGCAGAATCTCCGGGTTTAGTGTTGCTCGATTTTATTCGTTACCATAAAAATTTAAAAGGCACAAAAATAGGTTGTCGTGAAGGCGATTGCGGAGCATGCACAGTTTTGGTGGGCGAATTGATTGATGGTGAATTGCGTTATCGGTCGGCAACATCTTGCCTGATGGCAATTGGCAATGCAAACAACAAGCACATAGTTACAATTGAGGGAATAAATATGAGTGGCCTTAATCCGATACAACAAGCCATGAGTGATGAAGGCGCTACTCAATGTGGTTTTTGTACTCCCGGCTTTGTAATGTCGCTTGCAGGTTTTTGTTTGAGTGATAAGGAAGCAACAGAAAAAAATGTTATTGCAAGTATCGATGGAAATATTTGCCGATGCACCGGTTACAAATCAATAGAGCGTGCCGCTATTTTGGTTAACGAGTTGTTACGAAATCGCAACACACAATCCTCCGAACAATATGCAGTAAAAAATAAACTACTACCCGAATATTTTTTAAATATCAAAGAACGATTACAAAACTTAATAGCAAATAACCCAATAACCAATAACAAAATAACCAACAACCCAATAACCAACCTCGGTGGAGGAACAGATTTATATGTGCAGAAACATGACACTATGAAGGATGCAGAAATTAATTTCCTTTTTGATAATAAAAAATTGAAGGGCATTTTTATCGATGGTAATAATTGCTTTATTGGCGCATCGTGCACTGTTACCGATTTAATGGAATCGAAAATAATTGAAAAATATTTTCCTCATTTTGCTCAGTATTCAAAATTAGTTTCGAGCACACCCATACGAAATATTGCTACGCTTGCTGGAAATTTTGTGAACGCATCACCTATAGGAGATTTTACCATTTTCTTTCTTTCACTCAACACACAATTGATATTATCGGATGGTACTAACAAAAGAGAAATTGCATTGCGAAACTTTTACAAAGGATATAAATCGATTGATAAAAAACCGGAAGAGTACATCGAACAATTTTATTTCCCGTTACCCGATGAAGGCACAAAATTCAATTTCGAAAAAGTAAGTAAACGCACCCATCTCGATATTGCAAGTGTGAACACAGCAATGCAAATAAAAATAGTGGGCGATAAAATTTCAGGCGCAATAATTTCGGCCGGAGGTGTTTTTGCTTTTCCTAAATATTTAGAAAATGCAAGCAATTATTTATCAGGAAAAAATATTTCGGAAGAAAATATTTTAGGTGCAATTGAAATGGCACAAAAAGAAATTGCCCCAATAAGTGATGCTCGCGGAAGCGAAGAATACAAGCGGCTTTTGCTTTCACAATTAATCAAGGCACATTTTATAGTTTTATTTCCTGATAAAATTTTAGCTAACGAATTAATCTGATGAATATGTTTTCGAAAAGTAGTTTTCTGTTGCGTTCGTTTGGAAAAATAATTACCGATTATTCATTAATATGAAAATGAAAAACATCGATTCATATACACATACACGGGGCGAATCTATTTACCTCGATGACATTGCCGAAATTTCGGGAACGTTGTTTGGTGCTTGCTTCGACTCGCCTGTTGCACATGGAATTATAAAAAATCTTGATTTATCGGAAGCCGAAAACATGAATGGCGTAGTAAAAATATTTACGCACAATGATATACCCGGGCGAAATGAGATAGGTGGAATAATAGAAGACGAACCGTTGCTGGCCGATCATCATGTTCACTTTTGCGGCATGCCCATAGCGTTTGTTGTGGCCGAAACGAGTGAGCATGCTTATGCTGCAATTAAGAAAATTAAAATTGAAATAGAACCGCTGCCTGTTATTACCGATCCGCGTGTGGCGAAAGAAAAAAACGAGCTGATAATTCCACCGCGCACCTTTAAAATTGGAGACACTGCATCATCATTTTCTACTTGCGATTATATTTTTGAAGGGCGTGCCGATTCCAACGGGCAAGAACATCTTTATATTGAAACACAAGGTGCGTATACAGTACCGTTAGAAAATGGAGCAATAAAAATTTATTCCAGTACACAAGGGCCAACAGCTGTGCAACGTGCATGCAGCAAAGTGTTGGCTATTCCAATGCATCAACTCGAGGTTGATGTCACACGACTTGGTGGTGGCTTTGGTGGTAAAGAAGATCAAGCCAATGCGTGGGCAGCATTAAGTGCTTTAGCAACTTACTGTACAAAACGCCCGGTGAAATATATTTTGAATCGTATGGAAGATATGCGCATGACCGGAAAGCGACATCCTTACTCATCCGATTTTAAAATAGGATTGAATAAAGAACTAAAAATTATTGCCTACGAAGTTGTGTTTTATCAAAATGCCGGAGCTGCTGCCGATCTTTCCCCCGCAGTGATGGAACGCACATTGTTTCATTGCACCAATTCGTACTTTATTCCCAATGTAAATGCTACTGCATATAGTTGCCGAACCAACTTGCCGCCAAATACAGCATTTAGAGGATTTGGCGGGCCACAGGGCATGTTTGCAATAGAATGCGCCATTGCAAAAGCTGCTGCAGAATTAAAAATTGATGCATCGGAAATTCAAAAAATAAATTTAATTAAAACAGGTGATGAGTTTGTGTATGGACAAATTGCAGCGAGCGAAGCAAATGAATGCTGGCAAAAAGCGGAGCAACTTTATGATGTCGAAAAATTACAAGCCGAAGTAAGGAAATTCAATTCGGAAAACGGTTTGTTTAAAAAGGGAATAGCCATTCAGCCAATTTGTTTTGGAATTTCGTTTACAAAAACGCTAATGAATAATGCCCGATCACTCGTGCACGTATACAGTGATGGTAGTGTAAACATAAGCACCGGTGCAGTTGAGATGGGGCAAGGAGTAAATACAAAAATACTACAGGTAGCACAAAGCATTTTTTCGATACCTGCCGAACACATAAAAGTAAATTCTACAAACACCTTTCGCATTGCCAACACATCGCCATCGGCCGCAAGTGCCACTGCCGACCTCAATGGTAAGGCCACATTGCTTGCCTGTAATGCTATATTGACACGGCTGAAGATAGTAGCTGCTGAAGCTTTAAAATCCGATCCAGAAAAAATAGAATTGAAAAATGAATTTGTTTTTGCTGATAGAAAAAAAAGCGAAATCACCTGGAAGCAATTAGTTTCGATGGCATTTGTAAAACGTGTAAATTTATCGGAACACGCACACCATGCAACACCAGATATTCATTTCGATGCAACGAAAGAAAAGGGACATCCATTTGCATATCATGTATACGGCACAGCAATTCTTACTGCTACTGTTGATTGTTTGAGGGGCACATATGAATTCGATTCGGTAAAAGTGGTTCACGATTTTGGGCAAAGCATGAATGAAATAATTGACAGAGGGCAGTGCGAAGGAGGAATTGTGCAAGGCATAGGTTGGATGACAATGGAAGAAATAATTTATGGTAAGGAAGGAAAATTAAAATCCAATGCTCTTAGTACATATAAAGTGCCCGATGTTTATTCTGCGCCAAAAGAAATTGCAATTCATTTTCTCGAAACTAAAAACAACAGCCTTGCTATTTTTAATTCAAAGGCAGTTGGTGAACCTCCGCTAATGTATGGCATTGGTGCATACTTCGCTTTGCGAAATGCGGTGCTTGCGTACAATCCCAATTCTGTAATTCCGTATGATGCACCTATGACTCCAGAAAAAGTATTGTTGAGTTTGCATCAGGGAAAATAAAATGATTTGCAAATTTTCCAATTCGAGAAAAGCAATCCATGCTATTTTTTAAAAAGCATTTCCATTTGCAAATCGTTTTGCACATTATGAGCATACATGTTTTTATGTAAACCAAAAGTAGTAATCATGGTAAGAAACACAGCTTTTCGTGTTTTTGTTTCATCGCGAAATGTGCCGATTTTATTTCGCAATTCAGCATCATACTTTTTATCGATAACAAATGGCTTTACCGAAAATTTTATTTCGCATAAGTTTATCGCTTGATCTCTACGGTCTATTACCAAATCTATTTGGACTCCATTGTTGGAAGTTGTGCTTCGCCATGATGATGTTTCGGTATGAATTCCACTTATGCCTAAGGCACGCTTTATTTGACTCACATGATACAAACAAACTTGTTCAAAAGCGTAACCACTCCAGACACGATGCTTTGGGTTGTCTATTGTTTTTGTCCAAAAATTTTTGTCGGCTAGTTTATGTGTTTTAATAAACTTTAAATAAAACAAAGTGTAAAAATCGGAAAGTTGATATAAACTGTTTCGTGCTTGTTTGCCAAAGGGGGTATACTTGGTAATAAAACCGCTTTCTTCCAACTCATTCAACAACCGAGTTAAACTACCTCCATTGGTCAATTTTGTTTCGCGAATTATTTCATCGCGCATTAGGCCTTTACTTTTTTTCGCCAAGGCTAATACTACTGCCTCATGTTTTTCAGCTTTATCAAACAATGATTTCAATAAATTTGGAAACTCCATACGCAGCACGCCATTTTTCGCAAAGCACAATTGTTCTATATTATGCACCGCACTATATCCTTTTCGTACTTCGTCCCAATAGAAAGGAATACCGCCCATAACCATATACAATTGTATAATGTTGTATCTATCTAACGCCATCTTTTTCGCTTGTACAAACAACTCACATTCGTGTAAGGTAAACGGCTCAATTTTCATGCGTTGTGTAACACGATTATGCAAACCACCCTGATTATTTATTAAGTTATTTATCATCCACGATGCGGCCGAACCACACACAATAAGTAAAACATCCTTTCGGGCCGATGCCCAGGAATTCCAAAAATGTTCTAACGCCTGAATAAAATTTGCTCTCGATGTATCTAACCAGGGAAGTTCATCAATGAATAAAACTTTTTTCTTTTGCTTCGATTTATTAATCACCGTTTTTATTATTTCGAAAGCATCGAGCCAATCTGTAACGGGCTTAGTCTTTATTCGTGGGTATTGCTCAACAATTGTTTTTTGAAAATTATCTAATTGTTGTTGCAATGTAGCGTTGGCTATTCCTGACATTTGAAAAGTAAACCGTTGCTTAAATACCGAACGTATTAAAAATGTTTTGCCTACTCTGCGCCTTCCGTATACTGCTATAAACTCCGATTTGCTTGAGTTGTAGCGCTCCTCAAAAATAGTTGTTTCATCTGAACGGCCAATTATTTCTTCCATTCTGTATTTTTATATTTGGCTGTAAGTATACAATTTACATGAGTTAAAGCCAAATATAAATTTGAAGGTTTTGATAAATATAAATGATGACCTTCCTGATTATACTTTTAAACTAAGCTTTTAAATAGAATGAAACGAATGCCAAAATTTAAACAAGTGTGATTTCAATACTATTTATTTAGAGCCTTCGATTTTATATTTGGCTGTAAGTGGTATAAAAGTACTAGTTAGAGCCAAATATAAAAACGCAATAATTGACAGTAGTGATTTGAAAAAGATTTAGATTTCACTTTACTTTTTGAAATAAAGGCACAGTAAATTCTCTTGCTTTAATTGCCGTTGGTATTGAACCACACCATTGTCTATGATTATAATTTTGGTATGCTCATTTTGGTAGTCCCGGGCAGAATCGAACTGCCATCAAAAGTTTAGGAAACTTCTATTCTATCCGTTGAACTACGGGACCATTTGAGTTCGGAATGCAAATGTATAAAAACTAAAATTCTATTTGACGAAATATAGAAGTAATACTCATCAACATTTCAATTCAACTTATCGGTGAGTAGGCGCATTTCTACGCGTGGAGTAATATTTTCGTAGCATACGTTATACACTGCATCGCAAATGGGCATGTCAACTTTATACTCTTTATTTATTTCGTGGATGCATTTTACCGCATAATAACCTTCGGCAATCATATTCATTTCCAGTTGGGCAAATTTTACGGGATAGCCCTTGCCAAGCATAGCACCAAACATACGGTTGCGGCTAAACTGCGAATAAGCTGTTACCAACAAATCGCCCAGGTAAGCACTATCGTTTATATCGCGCAAAATTGGATGCACCGTATCGATAAACCTTTTTATTTCGCGCGAGGCATTTGAAATAAGTACTGCCTGAAAATTATCGCCATAACCCAATCCGTGACAAATGCCGGCAGCAATAGAATAAATATTTTTGAGCACAGCTGAATACTCTGTACCATAAATATCATCGCTCAGCGTGGTACGGATATATCTGCAACTTACAAGTTGAGCTAAATGTGCCGCATGTTCGCGATTCAAACTTGCAACGGTGAGATACGAAAGCTTTTCCATGGCAACTTCCTCGGCATGACAAGGCCCGGTGATAACACCAATATGCGAATATGGAATATCATATTGCTTATGGAGGTACTCGCCCACTATCATATTTCGGTCGGGGACTATTCCTTTGATGGCCGAAAAAACCAATTTACCCTGTAGGTGCTTTTTAGTAAGCGGCAATAAAGAAGCCGTTAAGAATGCAGATGGCACATTCATTATCACGGTATCGCAACCTTCCACAACCAGGGCTACATCATTCGATACAAATATTTTATCGAGGTTAAACTCTACATCGCTAAGGTAGTTTGGGTTGTGTTTGTATTTCTTTATAAAATCTACGGTTTCATTATTGCGCACCCACCATCGTATATGGTCACAGTTATTGGCCAGCATTTTTACATTTGCTGTTGCCCAACTTCCTCCGCCTATTACCGCGACATTTTTGTTCATTGTATTGTGCTTGCCGTTTTATTACTTTTTGTAAAGATAGCCTTTTCTATTTTTTGAAAACCAAATATACAGCAACAAGAATAAGAAAAAATGCCACAACATGATTCCATCGGAAAGTATGGTTTTGAAAATGAATATTGCAAACTATGCAAACACGGCCAGATTTGCTACCTCTTGATTTTTTTTGAATGAGCGAGAATGGTCCCGGGTTCTTTGTAGCCCCGTTTTGCAGGCACTTGCAAACAATATTCAAACAATGCAATGCCCTAGGGCACAAAGGTTATCATGCCGGCTTTTTCGAACCAACCCTAATCATTAAATTTAAGGTGGCTGTACCACGCCAAAGTCATAAGCGTATTCGATAAAATTAATAAAACAATAGTTCCTGCACTTCTCATTGCGAAAAAGATTTTAATTTTCCTTTTTTAATGTGTTATCCCAAAACACCTAAGCTACAAAATAAAAAATCCGGCCAAATGAAGAGCCGGATTTTAACGTATTAATTTCTAAAGACATTTCAATTTAACTGCCACATGCAGCGCAATCATCGGGATTATCGAGTGAACAACTTAGTTGGCTTATGGCATCATCTTCTGCAACAATATTTTCTGTTGAATATACTGCATTAGCGGCTACCGTTTCTTTTTCACTTATAGCTTTAAATGCCGCCTCGGTATTATTATCCGTAGCCTCGTCCATATATTTTTTCTCTACTGTAAACTTAATTGCATCGCTTGCCGATTTGGTGCGCAAATAATACATGCCGGTTTTCAATCCTTTTTCCCAGGCATAAAAATGCATGCTCGTGAGTTTTGCAAAATTTACATCCTGAATAAAAATATTCATGCTTTGGCTTTGGTCTATAAATGCGCCACGGTCGGCAGCCATATCGATAATGGTGCGCTGTTTTATTTCCCACACAGTTTTATACAACTCTTTCATATCATCGGGAATGCCTTTAATATTTTGTACTGAACCATTTGCGGCTATCAACTTGTTCTTCATATCGTTGTTCCACAAGTTAAGTTTTATAAGGTCGCTTAATAAGTGTTTATTCACAATTACAAACTCACCACTCAACACGCGTCTTACATATATATTACTTGTGTAAGGCTCAAAGCATTCGTTGTTGCCAAGTATTTGTGAGGTACTTGCTGTAGGCATAGGTGCTACAAGTAATGAATTATACACGCCATGTTTTTTTATTTCCTCACGCAGTACATCCCACTCCCAGCGAAGATGGAGTTACATTCCACATATCGAACTGCAGCTTTCCTTTGCTCATTGGGCTGCCTTCATAACTTTGATAAGGGCCATTTTTTATTGCCAAATCTTTACTTGCTGTAAGTGCAGCGTAATAAATAGTTTCGAAAATATCGCGATTAAGCTGACGTGCCTCATCGCTTTCGAATGGCATACGCAATAAAATAAATGCATCAGCAAGACCTTGCACACCCAAGCCGATAGGGCGATGACGCATATTGCTATTACGCGCTTCGGGTACAGGATAATAATTGATGTCAATTATCTTGTTCAGATTTTTTGTGGCTACATAAGTAATATCGAACAATTTATTGTGATCGAATTTGCCATTGATAACAAAACGTGGCAACGCAATAGAAGCTAAATTACAAACGGCAATTTCATCGGGCGATGTGTACTCCATTATTTCGGTACAGAGGTTACTACTTTTTATAGTACCTAAATTTTGCTGATTGCTTTTTGAGTTTGCAGCATCTTTATATAAAATATATGGCGTGCCAGTTTCCATTTGGCTTTCGAGAATTTTGAGCCACAACTCGCGTGCAGGAATTGTTTTACGTGCACGGCCTTCTTCTTCATATCGGGTATACAATGCTTCGAATTCTGCACCAAAGCAATCGCTCAATCCTGGTGCTTCGTTAGGGCAAAACAAACTCCATTGCCCTTCGCTCTTTACACGTTTCATAAATAAATCCGAAATCCATAAAGCGAAAAATAAATCGCGCGCACGTATTTCATCTTTACCCTGATTCTTTTTTAAATCTAAAAATTCGAAAACATCGCGATGCCACGGTTCTAAATATATGGCGAACGATCCTTTGCGTTTTCCTCCGCCTTGATCTACATAACGTGCTGTATCATTAAAAACTTTCAACATTGGAACTATTCCATTCGATGTGCCATTGGTACCACGAATGTAACTGCCTGTTGCACGTACGTTGTGTATGCTAAGACCAATGCCGCCAGCGCTTTGCGATATTTTTGCACACTGATGTAACGTGCTGTATATGCCATCAATACTGTCGCTTTGCATGGTGAGTAAAAAGCATGATGACAGTTGTGGCTTAGGTGTACCGGCATTGAACAATGTTGGAGTAGCATGTGTAAACCAACGTTCGCTCATAAGGTTATATGTTTCTATAACGCTATCAATATCCTCTTTGTGAATACCTACTGCCACGCGCATGAGCATTTGCTGTGGGCGTTCCACAACAACACCGTGTACTTTTAATAAGTATGATTTTTCTAAAGTTTTGAAACCAAAATAATCGTAACCAAAATCGCGGTCATAAATAATTGTACTATCAAGAAGGTCGGCATTTTTTTCGATCACTTCCCACACATCATCAGCAATCAATGGAGCTTTGCTTCCGGTTTTAATATCGATGTAATCGTATAGCAAACGCATCGTTTCACTGAAAGATTTCAATGTGTTTTTATGCAAATTACTTACCGCAATTCGCGATGCCAGTAAAGCATAGTCGGGATGACGTACTGTAAGTGTTGCGGCAGTTTCGGCAGCAAGATTGTCGAGCTCTGTAGTGGTAACCCCATCGTACAACCCTTCAATAACTTTTTGTGCTACACTCAGCGAGCTCACGTGATCTGCATTGAGGCCATAACACAGTTTTTGAATACGCGCAGTTATCTTATCGAACTTTACGCTTTCTTGTTTGCCATCTCTTTTTACTACATACATGATTTAATCAGGGGTTTAAGGAGTTTGATTTAGTTATCGGACAAATCCACACAGGGTGTATAAACTGTGTGTCTTTTTAATATTATTTAAGAATAACAAAGCGGTGCAATTTTCAAATTAGAATATACAAGCAATTGACTGATGCTTTGTTGCGTAATGATAACGCTTAGTGAGATTTAAAAATCTTCATCGAAATTAAAATTATCCACAATGTTATTAGCATTCTTTGCATTGTTGATAGACTCCATCATTTTGTTCTTTACCGAAGCTTTTACGTACTCGCTTACACGCTTTTCGAAAAAGTTGGTTTTGCCTTGCAACGATATCATATCCATAAAATCGAAAGGGTTTTCGCTATTATACAATTTAGGATAGCCCAATTGTGCTAATAAATGATCGGCCACAAACTCGATGTATTGACACATCAATTTTCCATTCATTCCAATGAGCGATACCGGCAAAGCATCTGTAACAAACTCATGCTCGCATGCTACGGCATCTTTTATCATTTCGTAAATACGCTCTTGCGAAAGTTTGTTGTGCAACATGCCATAAAGCAGACATGCAAAGTCGCGGTGCTGTCCTTCATCGCGCGATATAAGTTCGTTGCTAAATGTTAAGCCAGGCATAAGGCCACGCTTACGCAACCAAAATATAGAACAAAACGAACCGCTAAAAAATATTCCTTCTACACATGCAAATGCAACAAGGCGTTCGGCAAAAGAACCGGTTTCAATCCACTTCAATGCCCAGTCGGCTTTTTTCTTTACACAAGGCACTGTTTCAAGGGCATTAAATAGATAAGCCTTTTCGGCCGTGTCCTTTATATATGTATCAATTAACAACGAATACATTTCGCTGTGAATATTTTCTATCATTATTTGAAAACCATAAAAACAACGTGCTTCGGGAATTTGCACTTCGCTCATGAAATTCACCGCAAGATTTTCGTTAACTATACCATCGCTTGCAGCAAAAAAAGCTAAAACATGTTTTATAAAATGTTGCTCATCGGCACTGAGGTTTTTCCAATCACGTAAGTCCTGATATAGATCCACTTCTTCGGCAGTCCAAAAACTCATTTCCGCAATTTTATACATCTCCCATATTTCGGGGTGCTTGATTGGGAATAATACAAAGCGGTCTTTGTTTTCTTCTAATAATGGCTCCATATTTTTATTTACTAACGATGTTCTATTTAATTAAGTACTTGTTCACTTTACCCGACACTTCATCCTTAAGAATCCTCATCAAAAACCTTCCCTTTTATTTTTAGATAACCTTAGGTTAACCTTGAATTAAATTATTGCTAAATGAGTAAGTCGAAGTAGCCGTTTATAAAATTTGTTTGCTACATGAAATAGCAGCAAAATTTTGAGCTACAAATCTTGCATAAAAATACTCCGTTACAAAACCAATTTTATTGACACAGGCTTTTTGTTTTGAACAAAACCGAGGTTGATAATTTATTTGGTAAAATTTTTTTGAAAGTATAAAATTTTGATTAATGGGATGTACCCCAACGTGCAAAATTGGCAAGTAAAATTCGTTAACCATACTTAACAGTGTGTTTACAATTTCGAAACATTAAAAAAAAGGGTACAAAAAACCAAAATGCATTTTTGCAATAAAAAGAAATCAACAATTGCACTTTTGGCACAATTTATTTTTTGTACCCATGACAGAAATTGTAAAGTTGGGCAAAGAAAAATTTGAATTCCTCATCAAATAAATCGTAATCGTTTTCTAAATGTTTTACAGTAAGAGCCATATTATTGTCGAAATTGGCTCTGCGCCCCATTCCGCCAAATATTTTTTCCAACTCATGCAAATGTTGATAGTTATAAAGCCAATTGCGCGGCTCCATATAGTTGAGTATATATTTGGTTTTGTCGGGCAATAGTTCACGATGGGCATGCAGCATATTATAGAACTTTATAGTGTATTCCAATAAATCCTGATGATGGTATAAGTGCCAATATTTTGCAAGAAAATGATCGTAGATTACATCCACCACCACCGGGGCATACTTATGCAAATGAGGGCGCAATCGCTCTTTACTTTTCAATACCACGTTATGATTATCGGTAAATGTATCGATGGCATAATGCAATTTAATTCCGGCATTTATTTGAGGTGAAAATTTTGACCGCTCCAGTGGCTTTATATGATCGGCAATAAAATTTCCAATCATCAATTCGATATCATTACCGGATAGAAATATGTGTGCTAAATAATTCATTAGTTGTTGACAAACATACGTAAAATAGGATGTAGAAAAATATCAAGGTTTGTGGGGACACAAACCTTGGACGAAAAAAAAATGCCACAAGTATAAACCTGTGGCATTTTTAAAATATAACGAAGCTTCTTTATTGAAACTTATTTCACAAAAACATTTATCCTTTCAGCGTGATAGTATATGTTTTGTTTTTTATGGTAATGGTTGCCTGATTATCGCAATTGCCATTTCCAAAATCGATGGTGCGCATTGGTTTATTTGCAGGAGTAATTTCAATTACTCCACTTTCAATCCATTTGCAACCGCGCTGCACCTGTAGTGGTGAAGTAATATTTACGGTAAATGCATTGCCGGCAAAATTTGTTCCGCTACCACTTCCGGTAATTAAGAAAATATCATCGGTGGTATTACCAATTGTGTTGCTACCTTGTGTCCACTCACGTGTACGTGTCGAATTCCATGTCATAAATGTGCCATCGGTACGGGTGATTTTTGCATTGCTCACAACTACACTATAGTATAAATTGCCGGCACCATTGGTTCCCAAATTAGTAATTGTCTTTGTGCCTTCCACATGGTTATCATTTACATAGTAGTTGTCGAATGTGGTGGTAATAACAGTTCCGGGATTGCGGAACTTACCTGTAAATACAGAAATTATTTTTCCTCTGCGTGGAATATTACCCCAGCCTGTGCAGTTGGTTGAGCCAAAATCGATGGTAACAGTTTTTGGCCATGTGGTGCTATCAGGATAGTCGATGGTGATGGTTGGACAAGTGGTGTTCATCATGTTTCCTCCGGTATTATCGAGGTATTTGCTCATACATGCAGCTTCGCTAATGGAGCGGTCTACATCATCGTAAACTCTTTCGGCTTCGGCATTTGCTTCGCCTGCTGTGGTGTCGTTATCGGCTTCTTCGTTTTTGCGGCAAGCCGAAAATGTTAATGCAACTATTGATGTGAGTGCCATCAATCTAAAAAAATGTTTTTTCATATTATTTGTTTTTAAAATTGAACTACGGACTTATGACAATGTGCGTTTAAAAAGGTTTAAAATTTTTATTTATTATTTTTATGCAATAATTTTTTGAAAGTTGCAGATGATGTTTAATGTTGGGTTCAACGGTTTATAAAAAGTTATACTACACGCAGTTAATATTGAAGAGAATAAAAAAATAGAACAGTTAAGTTAAAAAAAAATCAGAAAAAAAATTGAGGCTTTGACAAAATCACTTTTGTTCTTTCACAAAGCAATTTCTACACAAAGGCACATAACTGTCCTTTTCACCAAGAAGAATTTGACTTTCATTATATACAGTGCGAAGCGAAAATTGTGCAAGCTCGCCACACATCATACAAATGGCGTGCACCTTGGTAATAAATTCTGCTTGCGAAAGTAATGCCGGCATGGGGCCAAAAGGTTTGCCGGTAAAATCCATATCGAGGCCGGCAATAATTACACGTACACCACTATTGGCCAGTTGATTGCACACTGCAGGCAATTCCATATCAAAAAATTGTGCTTCGTCAATTCCAACCACATCCATATCGGCAGTATGAAAAAGTATTTCGGTGGCCGATGCTACCGGAGTCGACATAATGGCGTTGGCATCGTGCGATACAATTTTTGTATCATCATATCGTTTGTCGATAAAAGGTTTAAATATTTCTACACGCTGTTTGGCTATTTGTGCACGCTTGAGTCTGCGGATAAGTTCTTCTGTTTTGCCCGAAAACATTGACCCGCACACCACTTCTATCCATCCGCGTTTATGTATGTGTTGTTTCGATTGTTCTAAAAACATGTAACTGTTGGCAACTATTAAAAATTTTGAGCAAAGATGGCACTATAAATTCTACTTTTGAATCATCAAACAAATAAACCAAAATAAATTTTATATCTAAAATGAGCAGACACTTAATAATCAATATTGCGAAATCGCTTGAGGCTGTAAATGACCACTTCAATACTGTAAACAATCATGATGGAGTGGTTCCTCAAATAGAAGTAGACATATTGAAAGAGCATGTGCGTGCGATGTACGAACATATTATTACCTTTCAAAAGCAGAATGAACAAAGTGCGATGATTCACTCACGTAAGCGCGAATTTATTAACGAACCAGCAACACCAAAAGTTATTCCTGTTCAAGAAATGGTTGGCGCACAAGTAGCGGCACCTGCGCCAGTGCCTGCGCGACCAGAAATTCAAAAGCCTGAAGTGATATTGCCACACAAACCGGAACCAGTTATTGTTCAGGAGAAAGTGGAAGTAGCCACACCCGAAAAAATAGTAGAAGCACCAATTATAGAAAAGGCAATGCCTGCAATAAGCACTGCGCCTGTGCAGGAACATGTTGTGTCAAAGCCGAATAAAACAAAACAGGTGGCCAGTTTATTTGACAATGCCGGAGTGCTGGCACATCAGTTTGACGAGCAAAAAAGTGTAGCCGATAAAATTGCCTCCGACCCACAATCGAGCCGTGTTGCTGATGCAATGCATCAATCGAAAATAATTGACTTGAAAAAAGCTATTGGCATAAACGAAAAATTTCTTTTCATAAACGAATTGTTCGAAGGCAGTATGCAAGCATATACCGAAACCATAGAAAAACTAAACAATAGTTCAGATATTACTCAGGCAAAACAATTGCTCGAGCCTTTGCACATGAAGTACAACTGGAATACTTCTATAGTAGCCTATCAAAAATTAATGGATTTAGTAGAGCGCAAAGTTTCGTAATTTATATTTTCAAAAACGATACGGCTTCGATAGGATTTTTTGCCACGAATGGGACGAATGAATGCCGAATAATTTTTTTTGTATATGTTAGGTGTCTATGGTTTGGCGTCTCCGCAAACCTTCTACAAAGCTCGAAAATTGTCCGGGGTTGGCGTCCCCGCCAACCTCTCATATAACACGAAAATTTATTTCACAATTATTTTTTCTTATAGTTGAAAATCTAAAAAAACAATTTCATATTGCGAAAAGTCAACACTTTAAAATTATAACATTTTTGAAATATTTTTATTTTAAAACCCGACTTTTGATTTTAGCAACCAATATAAAAATCAATTTATAATGCACCGCCATTTTATGTTGCATAAGCCCGATGGGTATATGAGTCAGTTTGTGTGTGAGTTGAAAAAGAAAAAAGTTCTTGGCGATTTTTTCGACTTTCCCCCCGGTACAATGTCCATTGGTAGGCTCGATGAAGACAGCGAAGGACTTCTGCTGCTTACTACCGATGGCATGATGAGTGAAAATATTCGCAGTAAGAAAGTAGAGAAAGAATATTATGTTTTGTTGGATGGTATAATAACCAACGATGCGCTCGAAAAATTATGCAACGGTGTTGAAATAGGAATTCACAACCAAAAATATATTACTCTGCCATGTAAAGCTTTTGTGCTTGATATCGAACCTGATATTGCTCCACGCAAAAAACGTATACGCGACAACAGGCATGGTCCCGTGCAATGGATATCCATTACAATTAGTGAAGGCAAATACCGACAGGTACGCAAAATGACTGCCGCTGTTGGGTTTCCTACATTACGATTGGTTCGGGTGCGGATAGCAAATATGCATTTGAATAATTTAAAAGCCGGTGAAGTAATAGAAGTAGAAAAATTCGATTACTGAAATCTAACAAATCAGAAGAAATATTTTTTTGCCACTGAATGCACAAAAAACGCGAAAGGGTTTCGTTTCAAATGCCGAATATTTTTTTGCCTCTGATTGCACTAAAGGCAAAAAAGGGTTCTGGACCGAATGGAAAACCTTTATTTTATCTTTAATAATTGTAATTGATTTGTGGCTGCATTTAATCCGGCTTTTGCTTGTTGATGAAGTGGGTTTATTGCCAAACATTGCTGCCAGTATTTTTCAGCATTCGCAAAATCGTTTAACGAATAATAAGCACCACCAATGTTGTACAAAGTTTCGGCATTTCGATTATCAATTTTAAGCGCTTGCTCGAAATAAGAAATGCTTGCCGCGAAATCCTTTTGGCACCGGCATCAAGTCCTTTTTGAATTATTGGATTGGCAAGCATTTGCAGATATTCATTCACTGTGCTGCTGTTTGGATTTACTTCGCGCGCTTTTAGCCACCACCACAATGCTGAGTCATTGTTTTGCTGCCAATTGTAAATTACCCCCATGTTTAAATATCCATCCAAAAAATCAGGTTTCATGGCTATACCTTTTTGCAAATAATATTTGCATTTTCTAAACTGTGCTTTGTATTAATGGCGTCAAGTGTATCAAGATATGCTATGCCGGCATTGAGATTTGCCTTTACACTCTTTGGCACATGATGCACATCGTTTTTAAAAAGTGTGTTGTTGTTTTTCCATGCTGTGCAACGAATTGCTGAGTACACGCTGCCGGCTGTAATGCAAATTATAGCAAAACCTATGGCTGAAATTTGTAAAACTTTTATTTGCTGCGCGTATTTTTCTTTTACCAATATATATATTCCCGCCAAAGCAATTAAAAAACCTACCGATGGAATAAACATAAAACGGTCGGCCATAGTTGCGCCAATATTAAATAGTAAATTCGATACCAAGCCGAACGAAATAAAATAGAATATTATTCCATATGCTATAAGTGGTTGCTTTTGATATTTATTGCAGCGTATACAGCCATAGTTAAATGTACAACTATCGAAATTAGGGCATAAAAATTTGTGAGTGGTACAATGTCAACATGGGCAAAATTGTAATCGTAACTCATATTGAGCGGAACAAACATATTGCGCAAATAAACTAACCAGGTCGAAAATATAGTGCCGTATTTGTCGGTAAAGGATAAGGAAAACCATGGGTTATTAAACACATCATTACTAGGTGTGCCACCATTGTCAACCGTTGCACTGTATCGTATGGCGACAAAAGCAAGCATGGCAATAAAATGCGGCAGGTAGGTTGCTAATGATTTTGTTCGTGCGCTATTTGTAAAAATTAAAAGTGTAATTGGAATTAAAAAAAACAAAGCCACACCAAATTCTTTGCTTAATAATGAAAGAAAAAAGAAAAGTGTTGATATCAGAAGATGGGAAGTTTTACTATCATTCAAATACTTATACAGCCATATGACAGAAAGAAAAAAGAACAGTAAGCAAAAAATATCATCACGGCCTTTTATGTTTGCCACATCTTCGGTATGAAGCGGATGAATAGCAAAAATAGCTGCCACAAAAAATGCCACAAGTGGATGGTTGCGAAAAACAATATTGCGAAGAATCCATAACAATGCAACAACGACAGCTGCATAACTTGCAATATTGATAAAGTGCGAAATGTGTGGATTGCCGTTAAAAAATTGATGTTCCATTGCAAACGAAATAACAGATAGCGGGCGATAGCGGCCTCCTGCAAGTACCATCACATTGCCTTCGCTCATGCCGGCAAAAGTATCTTTGGTAAGAATGTTTTTTATGCCGACAAAACCTTGTTGGGTGTAACTATTTTTTACTATTAAAATAAAATCGTCAAGGGCATATTCATTCAAAATAGAAATGCCAAACACAGCAAAAACTAAAACGATTAGAAATATAACTTGATTGCGCCATTGTAAATACCAGGGCAAATTCAAATCAGCACTTTGCGATTTTGCGGGTTTAACTTCTTTTGTTGCTTTTACTTTCATAAGGCAAAATAACAGTTATCAAAAAGAAAATATATTTGAGTTAAACAATATTTAAAACCTGTTCTTTCATTTTTTCTAAATCATCTTTCATGTTGATGATGTGCACCTGAATGGCGGCATCGTTGGCTTTGGCGCCCATGGTATTTATTTCGCGGCCCATTTCCTGAATAATAAAGCCAAGTTTTTTACCACCAACTTCTTTTCCCTTTACATGGTCGGTAAAATAATTCAGGTGGCTTATCAGTCTTACTTTTTCTTCATTAATGTCCAGTCTTTCCAGAAAGTAAATCAACTCCTGTTCGAAACGATTTTTATCAACAGTAATATTTTCGGAGGCAGCTTCTAACTGTAGTAATATACGTTGCTTTATATTTTCGATGCGGTGTGGAGCAATGCTATTAATTTGCTCCAAATGATTTTCGATACTTTGCAAATTGTTCAGCAAATCTTGCTGCAGCGATTCGCCTTCCTTCTTCCTGAATTGGTCGAAGTTGGCTATACAATCATTCACCACCTTCATCAATTGTGCGAATGCTTCGTCATCGGTTTCGTTTTTTTGAAGTGTCACCGCATTTGGCAGTGCAGTTACAATGGAAAGCATGTCGTGTATCACAATATTGTTTTGTGTGGCTATGCTTTGCAATTCGGTAATGTAGGCATCAATTACTTTTGCGGTTAAAATTGGTTGGCGATTGCATATCTGTTTCATCCACCGAAATGCTAATATCGATTTTGCCGCGCTCCAGCGTTTTCATAATATGTTGTCGAATGTCCATTTCGCGGTCGCGCAGCGATTGGGCCAGGCGCAAATTTATTTCGAGAAACTTACTGTTAAGCGATTTTATTTCTACTGTTACCTGATTGTTGTTAATATGCCCCACCGCTCGGCCGAAGCCTGTCATTGATTTTACCATAAAAAAATATTTACACAAATGTAAACATTGAATTGGATTATTGAATAGAAGGATGCTAATGAGAATTTGTACGCCCTTTCAATTAAACCTAAATATTAATTTGAAAACGCCCAAAGAAGTGATTTAAAGCACAGCAATATGAAACCTCGATAGCGCAAAAAGGTTTGTTGAGTACAAAAAATTATGGTATCGGTTTATGATAGAAATTTGTATCGCAAAGTAAACTACCTAAAACAAACTCCTAACCTTAATAGTATTCTTAACCGATTTAAGTTCGCGGAGTACGTTTTGCGATGTTTTTTTATCGATGTCTAAAACCACATAGCCAATAGTGCTATTTGTTTTGAGGTATTGGCCAAGTATGTTTACTTTTTGTGAGGACAGTAATCCATTAATTTCGGAAAGCACGCCAGGTACATTATTGTGAATATGCAGAAAGCGATGTGTGCCATGCACAATTGGTAAACTTAATTCGGGAATGGTAAGCGAGCCTGCCGTGCTTCCTGTTTCAATAAAGTCTATAATTTTTGTGGCTACATCGGTGCCAATGTTTACTTGTGCTTCTTCGGTGCTGCCTCCTATGTGTGGCGTAAGTATTACATTACTCATTCCGCAAAGCTCGCTGGTAAAGGGTTCGGTGTTGCTGGCAGGTTCGGTAGGGAAAACATCGGCCGCATATCCTGCAAGTTTATTTGTGCGCAATGCATTTGCCACAGAGGCAATGTCTACCACATCGCCCCGCGAATTATTTATCAGCACAGCATTCTTTTTCATCCTACGTATACAGTCGTGGTTGATAAGATTTTTTGTGCCTTGTTGCGATGGTACATGTATGGTAACTATATCACTCACGGTTAATAATTGCTCCAATGTTTTGCACTGTTGCGAATTTCCCAATGCCATTTTATTAACCACATCGTAAAACACTACGCGCATTCCCAATGCTTCGGCAAGTACAGATAGTTGCGAGCCGATATGCCCGTAACCAATAATGCCAATGGTTTTGCCACGTACCTCAAAGCAACCTTTACTTTCTTTACTCCAAATATGCTGATGCATTTGTTGGCTTTTTTCAAATGCTTTGCGCAGCAACATCACACACTCGGCAATAGTGAGTTCGGCCACAGAGCGCGTATTGGAATAAGGCGAATTGAATAATGCCACACCCCCGGCCATTGCCGACTCGCTGTGCACCTGATTGGTACCAATACAAAAAGCGCCAACGCAAAGTAGTTTATCTGCCTTATCAAAAAAATTCGATGTCAGTTTTGTTTTACTTCGAATTCCCACCACATGGTATTGAGGTGCAAGTTTCAATAATTCTTGCTCAGATAAAGCGGCCTTGTGCGTATCGATATTTTTGTAACCATGTTCGCGCAACATATTCACGGCCGAAGCATTTATATTTTCGGCCAGCAGTATTTTTATTTTTTCTTTAGGGAAAGTGGTTCCTGTGGTCATATATTTATTGAATGGTTATTTCGTAAGGTAACCGTACCTGTATACCCTGCATTTTGAAAATATCTTTCAGCGATTTATAATATTTTGCATTGGCGCCAAGCTCACTGTTAATCATACTTTGCTTTACATCATCGGCACCTCCTTCGAGCAATTCTACAAAGGGTTCTTTTTGCACCGGCAATTGCGATATTCGGTATTCTGTAATTTTTGCAAGCTTAGCTGCAGCCGCAATGGCATCATTTATTCCGCCAAGTTCATCTACTAATTTTATTTGCAAAGCATCTTCGCCACTCCACACGCGGCCTTGTCCTATGCTATCGACATTGGCTTGTGCAATACCGCGTCCGTCACCTACTTTTTTTGTAAACTGATCGTAAACATTTTCCACAGAGTTTTGAATCTTCCGTCTTTCGCCAGGTGTGAGTGCACGTGTTGGTAAACCCATATCGCCATACTCTCCGGTTTTGTAAGTATCGAAAGTGAGGCCGAGTTTTTCGTTCAGCATTTTTTGTGCATTGAAAATTACACCAAACACACCAATCGATCCGGTGATGGAATTTGGTTGCGCATATATTTTATCGGCAGCACAACTAATATAATATCCGCCCGATGCTGCAAGGTCGCCCATCGATACCACTACAGGTTTTTCTTTTTTGGCCAAAGTAACTTCGCGCCATATTACGTCACTTGCTAGTGCACTGCCACCGGGAGAGTTTACGCGCAACACTATGGCTTTTACATTTTTATCTTCGCGTGCTTTTCGTATTGCTGCGGCAGTAGTTTCGCTGCCAATTGATTCGTCATCGCCCTTGCCACTTCCTATACTTCCGGTAGCAAATATCAATGCAATTTTTTGCGCATGGAATTTTTTTCCAGAAGGAACATTATTATATTTTTCGAGCGAAACAAAATCTACTTTATCGTCTTTTGTTTCACTTTTTTCACTGAGCATTTTCATTATTTCATCTTCGTATTTTGTTCCGTCTATCAAACCAGATTTCACAGCATCGGCAGGCGATTCTCTCAACAGGCTATCAGCCCTCAGTTCAAGTTGATCGTATGTTTTATTGCGGCTTTGCCAATGCCGGCCAAAGTATGTTTCCACAAGTCATCTATCAATGCCTTCATTTGTTCACGATTGGCATCGCTCATTTTTCTTCGGTGAGTGGTTCTACTGCGCTTTTAAATTTGCCATGGCGAATTATTTGTGGCTCTACGCCAACCTTTTCGAGCATACCTTTAAGAAACATCAGCTGCGTTGCATAGCCTCTAAAATCCAGTTCTCCTTCGGGATTTAAATAAACTTTATCGGCTGCCGAAGCCAGATAATATCCTTTGTTGGAATAATATTCGCTATAGGCAATTACAAATTTTTTCGACTTTTTAAATTTCAATATCGCATTGCGAATTTCTTCTACCGATGATATACCACCATCAATATCAGTAATATTTAAGTAGATGCCTTTTATATTTTTATCGTTGGCAGCTTTGTCCAAATCTTCAACAATATCATATACACCCGGCTGCATTTGCGATTTTATTTCGCCCGCTCTAAAGTTGCGGAAAGGATTGTTGGGCGTTCGCTCGGTGAGCGGTTGCTCCAGGTTTATTTTTAAAACATGCGACCCATGTATGGCCATTGTTTTTGGCCCCGACATAGTTGATACCACACCGGCTATCATCAATATCAATAAAAAGAATAGCACCACCGATCCTACAATGAACCCTAGCATGGATGCGAAAAAGAATTTAAAAAATTGTCTCATTTTGTATTTGTTTTAAGTTTAGATAAAATATTTTTCTTTTGTTACATTATTATTCATTGCTTGCAAACCACTCTTTGTACATTAAGTAATTATTGGCAATGCGCATATTCATTTCCTTAAATAATTCGGGCGAAATCTGTTTCACTTTTTTTGCCGGTACTCCGGCATAAATGCTTCCTTCTTCTACAATGGTGTTTTCTAATACAACAGCACCGGCAGCTACTATCGAATTAGGATGTACCACCGCATTATCCATCACTATTGCACCCATGCCAATCAATGCATTATCCATTACCGTACAACCGTGCACTATGGCATTATGCCCAATCGAAACATTATTGCCAATTACAGTTTCGGCCTTTTCGTAAGTGCAATGTACAACAGCGCCATCCTGAATATTTACATTATTACCTATGCTAATTTTATTTACATCGCCACGAACCACGGTATTAAACCACACACTACAATTATCGCCCATGGTTACTTGCCCTACAACTGTAGCATTTTCGGCCAGATAGCAATTGTTGCCAAACACAGGAGTAATGCCATTTACAGATTTTATTAGTGCCATTTTATTTTTTTAAAAACAGGAGAAATATATTTTTTTTGTAAAATTACATTCAGGCAACAAACGTACGTGTATAATCGTTAATTTTGAAACTTAAACTAAATACCATGGATTTTTGTTTTAAAAATATGAAAAGTGTTTTCGGCATAACAGGAATTATTATTTTGATTGCAATTCAGTCTTGCAAAAAGACAGAAGAAGTGAGCCCGATTCCTTCTATCGAGTTGGAGTTTATACAAGTAAATAATAATGGCTTTATTGATACTTCGGCATCGGTAAAAATATTTTATCGCGATGGCGATGGCGACTTGGGTAGCTTAAATGATAATACCGCTCAAAAGGAAAATGTTTTTGTGCGTGCCTATGAAAAGAAAAACGGAGTATTCAGTTTTCTCATCGACCAAAATGCTACCATGCCCAATCTTACACCTACAGCATCAAACAAATCCATTGAAGGCGAAATTGAATATTTATTGCAACTACCGCTGCAGGTAAACAACGATACTTTATATTACGAAGTGTATATACAAGACAGGGCAGGGCATAAAAGCAATGTGCTTAAAACCAAAGAAATAGTTGTCACTACTTTTTGATGGATTGTTGATAGTTGTATATTGAATTTACGGCACTCATTTTATTTTCAATGTTTTCAAACGAGATTTCATTTTGATTTTGAATTAAAGCCAAATTGAAATTTTTTCAGTCGGCTTGATAAATATTCTTGCTCGGGTTGATTGGGTGTAGGTATGAGCAAACATTTTTTATTTACAAAACACAAATCCATAATGGTGGTATAGCCCGCACGGCTAACCACAAATTGCGACTGCTGCATGCATTGGGCAACCTCATTCGAATTTGCAAAGTTTATGTATTGAATTTTTTTGGTTTTATATTTTGGCAACAAAGGCAAATCGCTGCTTCGAACAACAATAGCTGTATACGTAGTAGAAATCAATTTTTCGAGAATCATATTTTCGAACAATGTTCGTTGCTTTTCGGGGCCTGTAATTATGATGCAGAAATCGTAAAGCGGAATTGTATTTTCATCAAAACTTGCATCGTATAAAGATGAAAGCACGCCAATATATTTTTTGGTGATTTTTAATTTTGGTGACGAAAGTAATCCTGTAAAATTTTGTTTTTCGTTCTCAAAATCCGGAATCCAACACTCGTTGAATTTATTTACATAATGCTGCACTGTATTATTGGCAAGTGTTTCGAAAGTCTTTCCGATACCTTCAAACTTGAAACTTAATTGATGTGTGATAATGATATTGGTACAATCTGTATGAAACACTCCATACCGGTTATCCGAAATAATGTATTGCGGTTTTTCAATTGCAACAATTTTTGTAATGGCATTGTGCTCTTTTTTAATTGTAATTGGCACAAACAAAAATTGCCATAAAAGAGAGGTCGTCATTTTTTTATTTGCAGGATACTGTATGTTGTAACCCGGCAATTCGTAATACTGTAAAAGCGGGAACGCAGTTTTCAGAAATTGTAATGCATTACCGTCCGAAGCAATAATGACGGTGCAATTATTTGCCAGCAATTTATTTATAACGGGCACACACCGCGCAGCATGACCAAGACCCCAGTTGAGTGGAGCAACTATTACGGTGCTGTTATTTATGTCAATATTCATTCAAAAAAAAAGCCATACCGAAAACCGGCATGGCTATAAAATTTTCTCAATATATATTATGGGAACAAAACACCTGCATAGTTATTTACATCTACACCCGGTAAGTTAGAACCAAATTTGGAATTTATATTACGTATCCATTCATTGGCAATAAGCGCATAACCGCGTTGATTTGGATGAACACCATCGAGCGAAAAAACACCACCTTTTACAAACTCTGTAGTATAAGTTACGCCATTGAAAATAATATTACCATCCACAAAAGTTTTGAAATAATTTCGCATATCAACATAAGCCAATCCTTTCATATCAGCATATTTTTTTATGATGGTGTTGTATTGATTTGTGTAAGTATTGATGTTTGCTATTTCGGCATCTGTCAAAACATAAAAACTTTCTATGGGTACGGCAGTTCCCCAATTGGCGCATTTAAGCGAGTCTTGTGGTATAGTTAAGCAAACCAATTCCGTTGGTTTTATTTGGCGTATTCCCGATATAGGGAAACTCGCATCTTTTATCACCATTGGGTTTGGTCCTAACTTCCATGTAATTAAAGGAAGACCCGCACCAGTCGCAGCCTGATTATAACCTGCCCATGCTGCTGTAAGACCATCCACCTGTGCCTGACTTGTAAGCGTAATTGCATTGTAAGGTACAGTTGTAAAAAATGGCACCGAGGCTACATCGGGAATATTTGCACAGGCACCTTTAGCACCATTAGATGTTAACACATTTACAATATTAGCATAAGCACTTTCGAAGGAATCTACAGGTGTTATATCGCTTGGTAAAAGTCCACCAATGGCACCTGTACCACCTGCAGTGGCATAACCAAGCACATCGTTATTGCCAATCCATAAAGTAAAAAATGTGGGGTTGGCAGATGCTGCATCCGATAACATAGATGAAGTGCCGGGATTGGTTGCAAACCTTCCATAGAAAGGATTACCACCTAACAATGCATTGCCATATAATGTATTAATTACATCGCGAACCTTTGCACCGGGTACACCCATATTGTGAAAATGTTTTTTGCCTGTTGAATCAACACGTGTAAAATAAAATGCCTGATTATTGTCAATTGGGGCAGCAAATAATGAAGGGGCTAAAGATTTGTTTCCAAGACAATCCATCACATCTTTTTTCAAAATAAGTTTCGATAAAGTGCGGAAAAAATTTGGACCGGAAGGTGCAGGATTTACTCCATTGCTTGCATCAACACCTGTAAGATAGGGTGTATTAAATTCTGTTGCACCTCCCACTTTACTAAACACCGAACTTAGAATAGCAGGATAAGCATTTTGTTGCCCTGCCAATGATAACGCATTATCCTGATAGCCGGCTGTAAGTGAATTACCCACTGCAACATAGGTTGTAAAATTTGCAGTGCCTGCACTATAAGCAGGCTCATCAAAATCCGACTTGCAACTATTGAATGTGATTGCTGCAAAAGCAGCCAAAATGTATATTGATTTTTTTACCATGATGTTTTTTATGTTTAATAGTGTTATAAAATTATTAGAATGAATAATTTATTCCAAAGCCCACAGCGTTTATAATTGTTTTATATGTGCCACCAAATTGTGCCTCTTTATACTCGCCTTTACGTTCTTTTAAGCTTTCATAAACGTATGATAAATCAACACTCAGTTTATCAGAAATTTTGTACGACCCACCAATCGATAAAGCAGACTTATCGGCATCGGGCAATTCAGGGCTGAGGTAACCATCCTGTACGGGCGATTTATCGCTGGAGAAACCAATACGCAAATCAATTTTTTCCTTTAAGGTATATTGTGCACCAAAACGTATAGCACAAGTGCTTTTATAATTTCTTTCGTTGCGCGAATCGAGGGAAGCATTATCAGGAAAAATAAAATTAAGTGAGTCGTACGATTTCCATCCTGTAAAATCGTAACCGGCACTTACCAATAATTTTGCAGTAACTTTATACGAAGCACCAAAAAGAAATTACATCAGGCAAATTAAGATTGCTGTTGAATTTTGCAGTAGCCGGCAACTGTGATGAAAGAGAAGAAGGAATACCTGTAAGGGTTGCATCACCATCTTTAAGGTCTACTTTTACACCTGAGCGATAACTAAGTCCTATTCCTAATTTTTCCATAGGCTTTACAAATACACCAAGGTTGAATCCATAGCCGGAGCCCTTACCTTCTAATGTTACGTTCACATCATTGTTGATGGCTTGCGCTGCTTTACGAACAACTGCGTTGCCTGTACAATATACAAAGCCGGCACCAAAGCCAAATTTGTCATTAATTTGGTATGCCACTGTTGGCTGTATATAAAAAGTTTGAAGTTCTACTTCCTGCGATACATAACGCCCTTCCCATTTATCGTCCCACTTAGCACCAAGGCCAAAAGGATTATTTACACTTAACCCTACCGATAAATTTTTAATTTTATACACTCCGTAAAGTTGAATAGGGGTAAACGTTTGCGACTCCATATTTACATTTCCATTTACGGGACTTAAGAAAGAAGCCTTAGGCATAATAATAGTTGTACCTAGTGTAAACATGTTTTTCTTTAGAAGTGACATGCCACCGGGATTATAAAATACGGTAGAAGCATCGCTGCAAATTCCACTAAAGGTACTACCCATACCCAGCGCTTTTACTCCTTGAGTGTTTATTTGAAACCCACCGCCAAAGCACAATGCAGGCAACAATGCCATGCATAGTAACATTTTAATTTTTGTCATCGATTTTTTATTAAGTTTAAAAATTATTTTTCTTTTTCTGAGAGGAACAGGCTTCAAATGTATAAAATGGTTTGTGATTGCAAAAAAGATTTGATTGTTTCTAATTATTTATAAAGGCTCAATATCATTTTTTATAATCAGAAAAGAGAATAGTTTTGCCAATACATTTTTCCAAAAACAGTTACTGTCCTCCTAAAATAATTTTAAGTATAAAAACGCGAATGATTTTTTAGGGCATGAATTCTTTTCTGTTTTGTGGTACTTTGTTATTATATATCGATTTATTCATTATCTTTGAAAGTGCAAAATAAGTCATGCTTAAATATTAAAACGATGACTCAAAACAACTTTTATTTTTTACAAAAAATCAAGCTGATATTTTTGATTTTATTTTGGCTTACCATAATTACTACGGTTTTAAAAGCACAGGTTTATATTAACATGTCGGTCACACCACAAACAATAACATGCCCTGTTGTTGGGAGCCTTATTTTTCGCGACCCTGGTGGTGCGGCCAATTATGCCAACAACGCAAATGTCACACAAACTTTTTCAAGCAATAACGGTCAGTGTATACGTTTCAATTTCACCTCATTTAATACGCAGGGAGGTAACGATTTTTTATATATTTATGACGGAGCAAATACCCTTGCGCCTAATATAGGAACGTATTCGGGCAACAATAATCTAACCGGGGCAATTACTTCTTCAACATGAAGCCTCACTTTTGTTTTTACTTCTAATGCAGCCACCACACGTGCCGGTTGGGAGGCCACTATAACATGTGTGGCTTGCGCATCAGCTATAAATTTTCCTGCCGGTACAAATACCATGAATGGATGCAGTTTTGTTTTTTATGATAGCGGAGGGTTATTATCAAACTATTCAGCAAATGAAAATCGTACTTTATCGTTTTGCTCCAATATTGTGGGAATGTGCATCAAGGCGGAGTTTCTAAATTTTGATGTGGCTTCGGGCGATGTGCTTAGAATTTATAATGGCCCTAACACGGCTTCGCCTCAATTTGGTTTATACGATAATACTACACCGCCACCAACCGCATTGTTATCGCAAACCGGTTGCATTACATTTAATTTTACTTCTAACAATAGTAACCAAAATGCCGGGTGGACTTGTATTATAAGTTGCGAAGTTTGCCCCAGTGCACCTGCAGGTGTTGCTACTTATACACTTGGTACTGTTGGACAACAAAATACTTTTTTAGCAAACCAAATGGTTAATACCTGCAGCGGAACTTTTACCGATAACGGTGGAATTGGTGCCAATTATGCTGATAACATAGGCGGATATTTAGGGCTGTTTACCGAAGAGGGTTTTTATAGAACATTTTGCCCCAATGCAGCAAATAAATGTGTACGTGCATCATTCCATTCATTCTCTACAGAGGGTGGTTATGATTGGCTTAGCATTCGTAACGGACCTACACAGTTTAGTCCTGAATTTGGTACAGGTTCATCGTGGTGGGGTACACCTACAAATAATACTTACACAGGCCTTGCAGGCATTGGAGTGGGGCCTTATACATCAACCGATCAAAGTGGTTGTCTTTCATTTTCGTTTTGGTCCGATGTATTTTACAATTACCCTGGTTGGGTAGTAACATTAGATTGCGTGCCATGCAGCGGCCCTAATGGAACAGATAATAACGATTGCGCACGGTCAACTTTGATATGTGCCGATGCTCCCTTTTCCGATGCCAGCACCGGGCCGGGCTTATTGTCAGAAACAGGAAATCCAAATTGTGCACTGTCCGAAAATTTTGCCTCATGGTATAGATTTACCATTCTTTCGAGTGGAACGTTGGGCTTAATAATTACACCAACTCTTGCCACTGACGATTACGATTTTTCGTTATGGGGACCCAATAAACTTTGCAACCATCTTGGTGCTCCTCTGCGTTGTTCCTATGCCGAAAATACCGGTAATACAGGAATGAATAATGTGGCTACCGATTTTTCGGAAGATGTACTTGGCGATGCATGGGTACAACAAATAAATGTTGTTGCCGGACAAACGTATATACTCTTAGTTAATAACTGGACTCCGGGCGGAAATGGTTTTACACTCGATTGGCAATTTGGTGGTGGCGCAAGTATGAATTGCGTTCCATTAGGTACCGAGTTTTCTTATTTCGATGTCACTTTAACGAATGGCATAAGCAATATTAAATGGGGCACAGCAAATGAATATGATGTAATGTATTTTGATGTGGAACGCTCGGCAAATGGCATTGACTTTGAACCTATAGTACGCGTAAACTCCATTGGGAATAGTATTATGGAACAAGAATACCAGGCATTGGATAAAAACTTTTTAGAAGGAACGCTTTTCTATAGGATAAAGAGTGTTGAAAAAAATGGCTCACATCAATATTCACAAACAAGAACAATTTATAAAGCCAATAAGTATTCTCAGGTAGATCTTCAACCAAATCCTGCAAAGAATACTTTAACCCTAACACTAAATTCCGGTTGTGATGAAAGTGCACTTGTTACAGTATTTGATAATAACGGAATTGCTATCTATAACGAAGATGTAAAAATACTTTCGGGTTTCAATCAGTTTTATTTCGATATATCGAACTTCGACAACGGGCTTTATTTTCTTTCGTTGCAAACCAACAAAAATATCACCCGGCTCAAGTTTCTTAAGCAATAGATTGACTTCTGGGGATCCAATATTTTTTCTACTGCAAGCAGACAAATTTATTTGATAATTTAAACTGAAAGGATAAATAACACCAATTTGTAGCATCACTAAAGTATTAAAATGTTCGGTTTTGCTTATGTGAAATTTAGTGCCTTTGTGTTTTGGTGGCAAAATTATTTCGTCTTTTGAAAAAAAATCCTTTCGTATAAAGTCCTGAATATTCCAGGTTGAAAATTAATTTTACTTTCGTATTCCAATAAAAAATTCAAATATGATTTATAGTTTCAACGGATATATTCCTGTTATACACGAAAGTGCATTTGTGCATCCGCAGGCTTGTGTTACAGGCAACGTGGTAATAGGAAAAAATGTGTATGTAGGACCCGGTGCTGCATTGCGTGGCGACTGGGGCCAAATCGTTATTCACGATGGATGCAACGTGCAGGAAAATTGTACCATACACATGTTTCCGGGAATAACGGTTACGCTATACGAAGGGGCACACATTGGCCATGGCGCAATTATACATGGCGCCACCATTGGTAAAAATTGCTTAATTGGCATGAATGCCGTAGTGATGGATAATGTGATTATTGAGGATGAGTGTATTATTGGCGCACTCACGTTTATTAAAGAAGGAATGCACATTCCCAAACGCAAAATTGTAGTGGGCAATCCGGCAAAAATTATCAAAGATGTAAGCGATGAAATGATAGCATGGAAAACAAAAGGCACCGAATTATACCAACAACTACCAAACGAATTATACAACACATTGCAACAATGCGAACCCTTACGAACCATTCCAGCAGACAGACCAAAGCAACAGGAGGTGTATAAGAATTGGTTGAGGCAGTAATAGGTTATTTGGTTATTGGGTTGTTATGTTGTTGAATTATTTTGTTGTTGAGTTGTTGACTGTGAAATGCTGAGGTACGAAGCATCTCTGCCACTCATTGGCCATTATCGTCATTACGATTTGTAACAGTGAGCATCACAGAAAGTATACTCGAAAATTGAAAAATTCCTGGCCACAATATGTCGTTTGGTAATCTTTACAATCCAAGCCACTATGCGAATGTTTACTTCATTATTTTGTGAGTGGCTGTTGAAAATAGAATGATTGAATTATACAGTTTCGAACTGAGCATGATACATTTAAAAATACTAAACAAAATTACTGTTGCACAATCCAATTTCATTGCTAATCTTTGGCAATAATGTTCTTATGTTTTATTTAAAAAAAATTAAGGCAATGAATGATTTAACAAACATGGCTTCGCAAACTATATGGGAAGGTGGCGAAGCTGTAATTTCTGCAAGAATTATACTAAATATGGAAGTAGATGATATGAATGCCGGCTTGCGGAGGTTTAATTACAAATGATGAACAATTCATCACACAAAACATATTTTCTACCACTTTATTGAATGAGAAAATAATGCAACTAAAACAATTGGGTTATGCTCATTTCATATTATTAGATG
Source organism: Bacteroidota bacterium (assembly GCA_016717325.1). Taxonomy (GTDB): domain Bacteria; phylum Bacteroidota; class Bacteroidia; order AKYH767-A; family OLB10; genus JADKFV01. The sequence continues at coordinate 172,684 of JADKFV010000009.1, forward strand.
CATTAGGCAAACAAATAAATGTTGACGTTAATTCTAATCTTAATTTCTTAGCCAAAGGATTATATCAGTTAATTGGAATTGACAACAAAGGCATGAATATGAGAATTAAATTTATTCAAGAATAACTTTTCAAAATTAAGAATGCAAAGTAAAAACTTTGCATTCCAATTTAATTTATTCTGTATGATAAAAAAATTATTTTTTCTTTGTTCGCTAAATGCTATTTGCTTTGGCTCATATTCGCAATTTAAAAATAGCAATTGGGTTTTTGGTGATTCAGTGGGTTTTAATTTCTCCACTTCCCAATTTTATCCTACAAATTGTGTATCAAGAGGTAGTTGTGTTTCTATAAGTGATTCGCATGACAATTTGTTGTTGTACGCTTTTACAAGAGCTGGTCTGGGTGATTTTACAACCCTATTGTTCGATGGTCAAGATAGCTTGGTTCTAAATGGTTCCAATATCATTGGTCAAGGTTGGTATCATGAACTTATTTTGCTCCCCTTTCCAGATGATACTAATTTATTCATTCTATTTTCAAGTGGTGTGGTTTCAATTAATGAGGGCCTTTTTTACTCTATTGTTCAAAGGACTTCGAATGGGTATGTGATGTTGAGTAAGAATAACTTAATAACTAAATTAAAAATTTGTGATGGCATCACTGCAATAAAACATGGCAATGGACGTGATTGGTGGGTGACATACAGGCAATGGTCGAATACTCAAAATAATGAATTTTATATTGTAAAAGTAGACCCTTCAGGAGTTTCTACACCGGCTATTACAAATATTGGTACATTGTTATCGCCTGGATTTTGCAATTTAAAATTCAATAACCAAGGCAACAAGCTTTTGAGGACTCATATTACTGGTTTGTTAGAAATGTATGATTTTGACAGGTGCACAGGTACTATGAGTAATGCACAAACCATAAGAAATGATTCACTTGGTTTTCCCTATCAAGACGAATTAAGATTTCTTTGGAGTGCCTTTTCACCCAACGATAGTGTATTTTATGTTGGCACTGCAGGCAATGCATCTTATTTGTATCAATTTGATTTATTTGCCCCCAATATATATTCTAGTCAAGTTGTTTTAGATACCTCTTCTTTCTGTGTTGATTGTGGTGGTGAAATAAAGCTTGCCCCGGACGGTAAAATTTATTACACACATGCATATTGGGATGGAGTAAATTGGAATTACCCATACCCCGATACTTTGTATAATATGTACAATACATACTTAGGCGTAATAAATGAACCAAATAAACTTGGCACAGCGTGTAACTTTCAACCTTTCTCATTTTATCTTGGTGGTTATCGTACTTATTGGGGGTTACCCAATAATCCTAATTACGAGTTAGGCCCAATGGTTGGTAGTGCGTGCGATACATTAGGCCTCCCTAACCCTTCTGTAGGAGGGGCTTTAGGTACACTTAGCGCAACATTTATTTCAGTTTGGAATACCCTATTTGTAAATGCACAACACTTGCGAGGCAAAAAGCTCACGTACGTATATACTCATCGTTAGGTGTTGAGTTGTTTTCTTCGGGTAGCGAAAATACAAACGGTGGTTATTATACAAAAGATATTCGCTTGCCACAACTTGCCACAGGTGTATACATTGTCAACCTCATAACAGAGGCAGAACAATTGAGTGTGAAGTTTGTGGTGGAGTGAGGGGGAACAAAAATGTAGAATTTTAGCGCTCAATTCAGCATTAGTAATGCGATGTAGTAAAATAGCTTCGCATAACCTTATTTTTAAAAAGCGTTGCAACCCAATTTCATTCATTCACATACACCCGCTTCACCCGTTGCGATATTCCTGTGAGCACTTCGTACGCTATAGATTGCATTGCATTTGCCAATTTTAAAATAGAAGGTCGGCTATCGAAAATAATTACCTCATCGCCTTCATTGCAAGCGATACCTGTAACATCAACCATAAGCATATCCATACATACATTCCCTACTGTTTGTACTTCATGTCCATTAACGGTAACAGTATACGCCCCGTTGCCGGCTCTACGGCTCAACCCATCGGCATAACCAATGGCTATGGTTGCAATATCACTTTCACGGTTTAGTTTTGCTTTACGGCTGTAGCCTACAGTTTCGCCTGCCGCAACTTTTTTAATTTGAGTGATAGTAGTTTTCAATCGCGACACCATTTGCAGTCCATCGTTTTCTTCGGCAGTATTTCCTATGCCATGCAAGCCAATTCCAAGACGCACCATATTAAAATGCGATGATGGGTACTGCACTATGGCCGATGAGTTGGCAATGTGTTTTAAAAAGGTGGTGCCAAGCTTTTCTTCCATTTCATTGCAAATGGCGTTGAAATTATTTATTTGCTGTAATGTAAATTCGCGATGCGCACTTTCGTCACTTGCTGCCAAATGCGAAAAAACACTTTCCACTTTCAGTTTGCCATTCGATTTTATGAGTATACACAATTCGGCAATTTCCTCTTTTACAAAACCAAGCCGGTGCATTCCGGTATCAAGTTTTATATGCACACTATATTGTTGCTGGCTTTTTTTTGTTGCAATAAAATTTAAAAATGCATGGATGATTCGCATACTATATAACTCGGGTTGCAAATTATATTCTATAATATTATCGAACGATTGAACTTCAACATTCATCACCATTATGGGCAGTGTGATACCGGCTTTGCGCAAGTCAACACCCTCATCGGTATAGGCTACAGCAAGGTAATCGGCACGGTGAAACTGCAGCGTGTTTGCAATTTCGAAACTACCACCGCCATAGGCAAATGCTTTTACCATACACATGGTTTTAACTTGTGGTGCAAGTTTCGATTTGTAAAAATTAAAGTTGTGCACCAATGCATCGAGGTTAATTTCTAAAATAGTGGCATGCGATTTTTCTTGCAGCATAGCACTTATCTTTTCGAATTCAAAAGCACGTGCACCTTTAATAAGAATCATTTCATTGTTGAAAGAGTTGGCGCTTTCGTGTTGCAGAAAATCGGCCGTAGTTTGATAAAACATTTTTTTTATCTTAAACTGTTCTGCTTGCATTGGCAACTCGGTTCCAATGCCAATAATTTTTGTAATACCTTTTTGCTCAAGCATTGTAGCAATATCGGCATACAATTTTGCGGGCGGAATACCACTTTGTAAAATATCGGAAAGGATAATAGTTTTTTGAAGTGGTTTTGAAGTTGATTTATATAGTCGAGTGCAATGCGCAACGAACTTACATCGCTGTTATAGCTGTCATTTACAAGTACACAATTATTTATACCATGCAACATTTCGAGGCGCATAGCAATGCTGTGCAGCATAAGCATTCGTTGTGCAATAATATCAATCGGCACTTTGAGCATAAGCAAAATACACCAACACGAAATGGCGTTTTCGATTGAAGCCTCATCGGTAAAAGGAATACGAACACTTAAAGTTTGCGATTGAAAATTTCCACTTATCTCAGTCTGATTATTTAATTTGGTTACCACCACATGATGCAAGGTTGCGTCAGAATTATGTGACCACGACAATAAACCCACCTTGTTGTTTTGTGTATGCCACTTATTCACTGCTTCAGCAATAGCAGCGTCATTCGCATTATACACCAATGTGTTGCACGAAGAAAATAATTTCAACTTTTCGTTTAACTTCTCTTTTGTAGATTCGAAATTTTCGCTGTGTGCCTCTCCGATATGAGTAAGAATACCAATAGTTGGCGCAATAACTTTTGCAAGTTTTTCCATTTCGTTCGGCTGCGAAATTCCTGCTTCAATAACGGCCAATGTGTGTTGCCCGTTCATTTGCAAAATGGAAAGCGGAACTCCAATTTGCGAGTTAAAACTTTTTGGACTTCGTACAATATTATAATCGTTGTGCAATAATTGATACAGCCATTCTTTCACAACAGTTTTTCCGTTGCTGCCGGTAATGCCAAGCACCGGAATATCATATTGTTTACGGTGGAACGCTGCAAGCAATTGTAATGCTGCAACAGTATTTTCAACAACAATAAAATTGGCTTTAATATTGGCAGTATAATTTTTATTGCTTACCAAAAAGTTTTTTACTCCTCTTGAAAATAAATCTTCAATATACTTATGGCCATCATTACGCACTGTAACAATACACACAAATAATGCGTGCGTGGCGTTACTTACATTGCGACTGTCGTAAGCTATTTCATCGATAGTGTTATTTGCATTATCATGTAATATTAACTCACCGTTTACAATAGAGGCAATATCTTCTATTTTATATTTCATAATGTTCGAGCAGAAAAAATTTTGTCCAAAATTTCAAAACATGTTTTTCGTAAAAATACAATGCTAAAAATTTTTCATCATGCTTTTGCTGTATTAAGGTAATGAACTTCAATGGCATCGCTGCGCAATAATTTTAGCGAAATATAAGCTGAAGCCGATAAACCAATAACACAAACAATGGAAAGAGTGATAATAAAATCAAGGGATTCCATTGCTACAGGATAGGCATCGGTTACAAAGCTATCAGCGGCACCGAGTTTTATAATTCCAAATTGTTGTTGCAAAAAGCAAATAGTAAATCCCGATATTAACCCCAATGTGGCACCTGTAAGCGTTATTAAAACTCCTTCGGCAAAAAATATTTTTTTTATTGTTGCCAATTCGCAACCCATGCTATACAAAACATTGATGTCTTTTTTCTTTTCTATTATCAGCATGGTGAGCGATCCTAATATACTGAATGTTGCTATCAACAAAATTAAACCAAGGATGAGAAATGCGACAAATTTTTCAGTCATCAAAATGTTGTATAAAAAACCGTGTTGTTGTATACGTGTTTTTATTTCGCATTGAGGTAAAATAGTTTTTAGTTCATCGCTAACCTCATTGCTATTTGTGTTTGCATTCAACATAATTTCTAAAGCCGACACCTCTGTTTTTTATCGAACAATTCACGGGCAAATTCAATTGGAACAAAAACATATTTATTATCGAAATCCTGCTGTAAACCAAACACACCCGAAGGTATAATATTCAATTGTTTGAATGCTTCAACATTGGTGAGGTCGCTTAAATCGGCAGCAGCATTGGGATAAAAAACACCTAGTGTATTGTTGGGATTGCGTAAACTCATTGCCAGCCCATAAGCAACGCCTTCACCAAGCACCATAAAATTTTTGTCTTTTTCTTGCAATACAAATACTCCATCCAACAAATGATTTCGCATTTCGGAATGCATTTCATTTTCCTTTGTTATGCCTTTTACACGTGCTATCATTTGCTTGTCGCCATTGCGCAATAAGGCATTATCTTCCACTATGGGCCATACGGCATTTACCCCACTCATGTTTTTTATGGCTTGCATTTTTACATTATCAATAGTCATGTATTTACCATTTGTGGGTGTTATCTTAATATCGGAATCGAACGAATCGTAAAGCGACAACACTAAATTGCCAAAGCCATTGAATACGCTGAGTACAATAATAAAACCGGCAGTACCCACAGCAATACCGGCAATACTGATCCATGTAATTACATTGATCACATTGTGCGATTTTTTTGCCAGTAAATATCTGCGTGCTATAAATAAAACGAAATTCATACGCGGGTAAATATACAGTATTCCGCAAATCGGAATTGCAGCATTTTTTCAATAACAAACATTGTTATGTTAATACGCTTACTTCAATCGTCTTTTAATAGTTGCCCACAAATTTTTTGTACGACCAAGATTGAAGAGAAGCGCAAAAATAATTTTACAGGAAAAGTGCAATAATGAAATAAAACCATCAGTGGATTTACAGATATTTTTGCGGAAGGATAATTTAATTGTTGACGCAGTTGCTCGGTATTTTTTTCACACAAATATATTTCGCTATGGCTCAGGCCTTTCATAAAATTACCTTTATTGTCGCTGCTAATACCAATTTTTGCAGGACTATCACCGGCATTCGAGGAACCAACTTTGGGCACTTTTAGCATATCGGCAGAATATGTAAGCCCGGTAAAAGCACACAATTGCTGTACAGTTTTTTCGGGATTTTCTATCAAGTCTTCGAAACGCACAATACGCACGCGTTCATGATTATTGTATTTTAGAATGGTGCGGGTAGATGCACTCCACAACTTTGTAATGGTAATAGGATGATAATTTAACCACGAGCGTAAACTCTCTTTGAGTGGAATAGTTTTAGCACCAAGAAACCTGCGTTTCCATTTTCCTTTTTGCGATAACAGCACATCGCGCGGGTCGCGAATCATGGCAATGATAAATGCGCGCGGATACATTTTCAAAATTTCTTCAATGAACAATGCGTTGCGGGGAGTTTGGTCGCACGATATTTTTTTTCCGTTGCGCTCGCTTTCATATTTCAAAAAATATTTGAAAACCGAAACAGGATGCATTTCATCTTTCATATGTTGAATGGCTGTAGTGGCTTCGGCTTCGAATACCAACGGATTTCGCTCCTGCAAGTACCCTTGTCGTTCGATACTCATGAGCGTACACAATAATTTTATTGCTGCATTCGTGTCGAACCCGGTAACATCGGCACCCGGAAAATATAATTGTTCGAAAGAATGTATTTCGTGCAATGTAAACACTTCTGCATTGCGCCCCATCACTCGGCCCATCATAGTGGTACCGCTTCGGCTATATCCTACTACAAATATTTGTTCTGCTTTATCCATCTTTATTTTATGCGGCAAAAATCAACATTTATTTTTTGTTTGATTATGCCCGGCCATTTTCTTATTCACAAATGTGTCTGCAAACATTGTTACATTATTCTTTAAAAAAATTAATTCCTTTACATTTCTTTCTATAAAAAATTCAAACATATGTTTCGAAAAATCTTACTACTATCTTTCGTTTTGGTTATCTATTCAAACTTATGCAATGCGCAGATGAACGACTCCATCATGCTTCGAAAAATATATGATCAAGCACTCGAAAATGGAAAAGCTTATGATTGGTTGCATGAGTTGTGTTTTAAAATTGGCAATCGTGTGAGTGGCTCGCCACAGGCCGACAAAGCAGTAAAATGGGGCGATAGCCTTATGCGCACACTTGGCTATGATAGTGTTTTTTTACAACCATGTATGGTTCCTCAATGGTGGCGTGGGCCAAAAGAAAAAGCCCATTTTATGGTGGGCAAAAAAAAGGTTGATGTAAATATTCTTGCATTGGGAGGAAGCATTGCAACACCAAAAGAAGGGATGGATGCCGCCATTGTTATGATTGATACTTTTGACGATATCGATTCGATGATGGTAGAAGCATGCCGCGGAAAAATATTGTTCATCAATGGGAAAATGAATCAAAAAAATATCCGCACTTTTCAGAGCTACGGTCATTGTGTAAGGCAACGTTGGGCAGGTGCTTCGGCAGCTGCAAAGAAAGGCGCTATTGCCGTGGTTGTGCGAAGTGTAGGAACATCTACAGACGAATTTCCACATACCGGCAGTATGGGTTACGAAGAAAACATAGCTCAAATTCCTGCATGTGCCATTAGTACCATTCATGCTGATATGTTGGAGGCTCAATTAAAAAAACATAAAGGTGATGATGGTGCCGTTCGTTTTTATTTCAACCAACAATGCAAAATGCTTGAAGAAAAACAATCGTATAATGTGGTTGGCGAAATACGCGGTTCACAGTTTCCAAACGAAATAATAATTGTGGGTGGCCACCTCGACTCGTGGGATGTTGGGCACGGTGCACACGATGATGGTGCCGGTGTTGTTCAATCAATGCAGGTGTTGCAATCATTTAAGGCCTTGGGCATAAAACCCAAACGTACTATTCGTGCAGTATTATTTATGAACGAAGAAAACGGTGGCCGTGGCGGAACAAAGTATGCAGAACTTGCTGCAGCCAACAAAGAAAACACAATTGCTGCTATTGAAACCGATGCCGGAGGATTTTCGCCCCAAGGATTTTCGTTTGAAAACGATTCGCTGCGAGCCTTTAAAGTTCGTTCATACAAAAATTTGTTTGAACCCTATCAACTTTTTAGTTGGAACTACAGTGGTGGTGGTGCCGATATAAATCACTTGCGCAATCAAGGTACTCTGCTCATAGGCCTGGTGCCCGATTCGCAACGTTATTTTGATATACACCACACGGCAGCCGATACATTCGATAAAGTAAATAAACGTGAGTTGCATCTTGGTGCGGCTGCTATGACAGGTTTGGTTTATTTGATGAGTGAATATGGTTTTTAGTTTCAATGCAATTGGCTTGCATATAATTCAAAGCCGGTTGTATTTATAGTCGCAGTAATTTATCGCCAATCTTTGCCTTTAATTTTTACTCGTCCTCCTCATTCTTTTTGCGTAACTCTTTTATTTTCGATTGGTGTTGTTTTGCTTCTTTGCGTTTGAGCTTTTGTGCCTGACTAATTTTAGTGGGTTTTCGAGGGTAGTGGTTTTTAATGAACGCTGCAAAAGTTTTATCAATTTATCATAAGCTACTTTTTTATTGCCTAACTGACCACGTTCGCTTTGAGCAACAATAGTAATTTCCATTTCGGTATTTAGTTTATGTTGCAGCTTCGATAGCAATGTTTCTTTTTGTTCTTCGGTAAGTGTGTTCGATTGGGGTATGCTGAAAACCAGTTCCACTTTGGTTTCTACTTTATTTACATTTTGTCCGCCTTTTCCTCCGGAGCGCGATGTGCGAAAATAAAATTCGTTGTTTGGAATATTTAATGCCTCAATCATGTTGTAAAAGTATTTGCGAGGCAATTAATAAATCGGCAGGGCGTGTTATTTTTATATTGTTTGGCTCCCCTTCAATTGTGTGTATTGTATTTCCGGCTTTTTCAAACATCGATGCCTCATCGGTAAATTGTTGCCCTTCACATGTTGCAAAAGCATTTTTTAATAGCATAGTATTGAAGCATTGCGGGGTTTGAACAATTTTAAATTCATCGCGGTTAACGGCAATATTAATATTGGATGTGATGTTACGAATGGATTCATTAATATCAACAACAGGAATGGCACTACCATATTGTTTTGCAGCAGCGAAACATTGTTCAATCAATTTGAGAGTTAATATAGGGCGTGCAGCATCGTGTACAGCAACTATCGAGTTATTGTCAACAATATTTTGCAATCCATTGAAAACAGATTGACTACGTATACTGCCACCGTTAACCATTGTATGTGGAATGTCTAGTTTGTGTATTTCACACAGTTTTTTCCAGTCATCAGCATACTGTGTGTTCATCACAACAACAATTTCGGCTTGTGCCGCAGCAAATTTTTGAATGGAATAAAAAATAACCGGTATGCCATTCAACAAAATAAATTGTTTTGGCACCTCAGCATTCATTCTGCTTCCTGTACCACCGGCAACTATTACAGCATATCGTTTCATGCTACAAAAAAAGCATTTTTTATTTGATAATGGATTTTGAATGCACAGGATGTTGCATTAGATAGTCTAATGTGTGATGAAATTTATTTTATAAAATAGCTTAGAGTCAAAAAATTATTTCAGGCAACGATAAATCTCTAAAAGAAAAATAATTTGGCAAGCGAAAATTCGGCTGGCGCTCACCCGTAACAATCGACACTTTGGTCGGCACTTTGCCTAAAGGGTGCCATCACACAAAATTCAAATTTTACAAATTACACTCTTACCCAATACAAAAAATCTCAATACTCAATACTACTTAAAAATAACAACCTTCCCCCCAGCCCAATGCCTACCACCTATTTCTAAAGAGGCAATGTACATCCCGTTTTGTAGTGAGGTGGCATCTATTTGTAAATAGCCAAAATACCAGTACACATTTTTGTGCATCACCTCATTACCAACCAAATCGTAAATATGCAATTCGCCATTTGTATTTGGTGGTAAAGTATAGTTCACATAAAAGCTTCCTGCATTAGGATTAGGATTGATGCGCAAGCTGTTCCCCTCTCCAAATGGAGAGGGTTAGGGAGGAGTTCGTTGACAAACTATCGCACACGCTCCCATACTTTGGCCCAGGTGGTAGTTGGGGTGGTTGGGGATTGTCAGGCATTGCGCGTTGGTAATTCTATAGCATGTTGTTGAAAATCGCAATAGGCAGCCACTGTATCAGGATTATTTATAACGTGCAAATGCTTTGTACTACTCGATGAGGTAATATATATTTTATTATTGGGTGCCAATGCTGCCAAATAGAATTTGCAAGCAAAAGGGGGAGCAGGAGAATAAAAACTATCCCAAACTGCAACAATTATTTGTGTTGATGCAATGTTTGGTGTGTCAACATTATATTGATAAAGATAATCCTTTGATGATGCATATAGGAATTTACCATTTGAAGAAAAGGCAACACCTGAAACAACATAGTTAGTATCAGGTGTTACAATATTTATTGGATTGCTAAACAAACCTGTGCAACGGTCAAAATCATAAATTGAAATATCTTGATGCGGGTAAAATCGATTATGCCTCGCAAATCGACTACCATCGGGCGAAAAAACACATTGCCCATTGGCGGCATAAATTGAATCGCCAAACGATTGTGTGTATGGGCCTTGAATGCCTTGAGGAGTAATGAGTAAGGTATAGATTAAGTTTGAATTGCATTTAAAAAACACCACCCACCAATCGCGACCGTTGCCGTGTTTAACCCCGGCAATAGTTCCGCCTAAAGTATCATTCACTAAAATTTGATTTTTGCTAACTACCTTACCTCGGCCACTATCTTTTTGCATGTCTATGATACTTACCATTAAATCAGTTCCAACCGCACCACCAAAATTGGTATTGTAAATGGCCGAATTATGAAATAGATAAAATTTATTGCTATCCATTGCAAATGGAATAACTAAATTACCCTGCGTTATTCTTAAGCCCCATGGCGTTACTGCATCCACATACCATCCGGGGTTCAAGCCTTGGCCATTTTTCATAGTATCGTCCAAGGCATTTGCTACATATTCACCATTACTATAAAACAAAAGTTTACCATTTTTATCAGTAATTACTCCATTGGTTTCATGAAAATTCATTTCACGAAAATGGTACGAGGTATCCATAGCACTGCTTGTAAATTTCATGTCGGTGCCACCAAACCCATAATTGCCACCGCTGCCATAGCCCATTAACCATAGGTTATTGTAACTTTGCGCATTCGCATAAATTGTCATTACGCACAACAAAATTGTTAATCTAATTTTATACATCATCATAGGTTTATTTTATAATGATGAATTTGCCATTACCTATTGATTGATTGGCATTTTGTATTTTATAAAAATAACATCCTGCGCTCAACTGCGACACATTTATTCTTAGTTCTACTGCATCTGCACTTAATTGGAAAGTTGAAATGGGTTTGCTCAAATTATTATATAAAATAAATTCTGCGCTTTTATCCGCCTCCAATTTATAATTGAGTGTTACAATATCCTTTGCAGGATTTGGGCTTAATAAAAACAAACTTTGTTCATTGTTTTGTTTTTTCATTTTGCGATAATATCCCTCCAAAGCACAGGATGGGCCATCGTTCCAAAAAATAGAATCGCAAACCGTGTTTATCATACCTCTTGCTCTTATAACGGCTTTGCCACCACTATGCGGGCATTGAGGCAACCATCATCAAAAATAAAAAAATGTGCCCCATTGATTTCTGTTTAAAAAATTATTTTGCGATTCAATGTTACGAATTTAAAATGCAGTTTTCAATTCTGTTTGCGCCAGCCAACTACAAACTTAATGCCCCTATGCCCAATGGCAAGTAATCCCCAATGACAATTATTTACTAATAACCACCTTACCCCCAGCCCAATGCCTACCACCTATTTCTAAAGAAACAATGTACATTCCGTTTTGTAAGGTGGTGGCATTTATTTGTAAATAGCCAAAATACCAGTATACATTTTTTTGCATTACCTCGTTTCCAACCAAATCGTAAATATGCAATACGCCATTTGTATTTGGTGGTAAAGTATAGTTCACATAAAAATTGCCCGCACTTGGGTTAGGATTGATGCGCAAGCTATTCCCCTCTCCAAATGGAGAGGGGTTAGGGGTGAGGTCTGTTGACAAGCTATCGCACACGCTGCCATACTTTGGCCCGAGGTGGTAGTTGGGTAGGTTGGGGATGGTATATGGAACAAGTGTTGGAACATCAATACCATGTTGCTTCATATCACAATATTTACCTATGGTATCCGGATTATTTATTACATGAAAGTAAGTAGAACTGTAACCGGTATTAATGTATATTTTGCCGTCAGGCGCTAAGTGTGATAAAAAAAAAGTTGTAGGCACGGGGCTACCAATTTGAGCAAGAAAACCATCGTATTTTGCAATTGTATCAATCGAATTGGCCAAGTTAGCCGAGTCTGTGCAAAATTGGTATTCCCAAACCAAAGACGATACATAAATATACTTACCATTTGATGAAAATGCCACTCCTCCATCGTTCATTGAATCAATTAATTTTACATTTCGCCAATTATAAACAGACCGGTACATCTATCGAAATCGTAAACATCCAAATCGTTATAAGGAAAATATTTATTATAACGGGCAAATTTACTACCATCGGGCGAAAAGCAACCTTGGCCAACCGCACCAATAATTGAATCACCAAAATTTTGAGTGTATGGCCCTTGAATGCCGCTTGGAGTAACAAGCAAACCATAGATGGTGTTCGAATTGCTTCGAAATGTAAAAACCCACCAATCGCGACCATTGCCATGCTTTACTGCATTGATGGCG
>JADKFV010000010.1 GCA_016717325.1 Bacteroidota bacterium
TTCAAAACATATATAGTGGCGATAAACCCGACAGGCAGCCGGTTCATACAGTATATGGCGGGGCAAATTTATTTAAAAGCGACAGCATTATTAAGTTGGGATTATCTGCATTGAAAAGCTTTACAAGCAATGCAGAAAATTTTGTGGTGCTTGCCAATCTTTTAGAAACAGATGGATATATGCTGCTGCCAAAAAAAGATGCCGAAATAAAAAAGCTTATAACGAAGTTAGATAAAATGAATGAAGTCAGCCGCAAAAAGCATCCTGCATGGTTGCCGTATACGGTGTACAATAAAATTATCACCAAACTTCGCATAGAGGCAGTTGAAGATTTCCGCATCGATTTTCAAGATGGATTTGGCAACAGATCCGATGCCGAAGAAGATGCAACTGCTGTGGCCGCAGCAACCGCACTGGCAAAAGGAATGCACGACAAAACTATTTCGCCCTTCATAGGGATTCGCATAAAACCTTTTACCGAAGATTTAAAACATCGTGGTGTACGCACGCTCGATATTTTCCTTTCTACATTATTGCCACTGACAAAAAATAATTTGCCAAATAATTTTGTAGTGATGTTGCCCAAAGTAACTATCACCGCACAGATGCAAGCACTGGTAAAATTTTTCGAAATAATAGAGAAGAAACACAAACTCGCACCGGGCACACTCAAAATGGAAATGATGGTTGAAGCAACACAAGCTGTGATGGATGCCGAAGGAAAAAATCCATTATTGCGATTGATACAAGCATCAAAAGGGCGTTGCATTGCAGCACATTTTGGCACCTACGATTATACGGCATCGTGCAACATCACCGCTAAGTATCAAACAATGGCGCATCCGGTTTGCGATTTTGCACATCACATGACACGGGTAGCACTTGGTGGCACAGGCATTATGCTCAGCGATGGCGCTACCAATGTTATGCCCGTAGGTCCGCACCGTGGCGATAAACTTACTAAAAAGCAACTGCACGAAAATCGTGAAGTAGTACATCGTGCATGGAAAATGGCATACAACCATACTATGCATTCACTTATAAACGGTTTCTATCAGGGTTGGGATTTGAATCCTGCACAATTGCCCATGCGATATGCAGCTACTTATGTTTTCTTTTTACAAAGCTATGAGGATGCCGCATTGCGTTTAAAACATTTCGTAGAAAAATCGGCACAGGCAACTTTGAGTGGCGATGTATTTGACGATGCTGCCACCGGCCAAGGGTTGCTAAATTATTTTCTCAAGGCGCTTAACTGCGGTGCCATAAGCGAAACCGAAGCACTGGCAACTGGGTTGACCGTGGCCGAAATACGCAGCCGTTCGTTTTATACTATACTAACAAACCGCAGAAAAAAATAGTCCACCTTTTTCATTTTATCCATGCCACACAATACAGATATTTTCTTTTTCTCCATTTTTATTATCATGGCTGTGGCATCGCTTGTTCTTCGAAGAGTATATGTATTTGTAAACAGGAATAGCAGTATTCAAAATCACGAATCCCATTTGGAAATGCATGCAGAACTGAAAACTTATGCCAACGTGTTTATTTTTTGCTTTGCTAACTGTACCCATATACGCAGCATATATTGTTACTGAAAAATTTCAAATGAGCCACATGTAATGGAATGGCTCAACCTTATATTGCGGTGGACACACGTAGTATTCGGCATTGCATGGATTGGTGCTTCGTTTTATTTTATATTTCTCGAAAACAGTTTGAACCGTACCGAAAACCTGCGCGATGAACTTGCCGGAAATTTATGGGCTATACACGGAGGTGGATTCTATTATGTAGAAAAATACAAATCGGCTCCACCCATTTTACCAAAGCACTTACACTGGTTTAAGTACGAAGCATACTTCACATGGCTATCGGGGTTCTTGTTACTGACCCTTGTTTATTTTATGAATGCCAAAGCCATGATGCTCGATTCATCGATAAGTAATATTGATGAAACTACGGCAGTGTTTATTGGCTTAGGAAGTTTGGTAGTTGGTTGGTTGATTTATGATGTAATGTGCCACACCGCTTTATTACAGAAGAAAAAACTATTTGGCATTATCGGTTTTGCAATTGTAGTTCTTGTCTCCTACATACTATGCCAATTTTTGAATGGGCGTGCCGCATTTATTCTAGTTGGTGCATTGTTGGGCACCATTATGGCGGGCAATGTTTTCTTTTGCATCATACCCTCGCAAAAGGCTTTGGTGGCGGCAAAAGCCAATCAACCGGTAAACCCTGAACTTGGAAAAATTGCCATTGCGTTCGCTTGCATAATAATTACATCACACTGCCGGTAATTTTTATTATGATAAGCAATCATTTTCCAACAACATTTGGCAACAGTTTTAACTGGATAATACTTGCTGCACTTACACTTGCCAGTGTGGCCGTGCGGCACTATATTAATCTCTACGAAAAAGGAATTTATGCCAAGTGGATGATACCATTTGCAACAGTAATTATTTTATCGCTTGTAATTGTTACCGCGCCCAAGCCACGGAAATTATCGAAAAATTCAAGTTCAGCAAGCGGAATAATTTCTGCAAAAAATTTGCCCGGTAAAATTTTGAAATAAAAACTATTTTTAAAAGCGTTGTTGGCTACCAGCCAACTCAACAATGATTAAACGTAATTGCACCAAATGGAATTAAGTTTGATAATGCCGAAGAAATACAAAAGTATGCTGCACGCATAATGATACGTGTAGTGCAAACCGCAACCATGCCCCAGGGAAACAAAACAAATATTACCGAAGCCGAACGCGAAACAATTGGAGTGTGGATTGAGCAGGGTGCACAATTGAAGTAATAAGTAGAATTGATTTAACGACCGAATAAATTTATGCGGTTGTAATTACAATCAATCTGAGCTAGACCTCAATTTATTTTTCCCATTAGCAAGACAAATAATAATGTAGTTACTTAATCTAACAGTGAGTATATACGTCAGTATTAAAGCAATGAGTAGGATTCGATAAAATATTTTTGAGATTTATAAATTAGTGTATTTCGTTTTTTTTTGCATTCTGTATTTCCGAAAGTACATGGACAGAATTTAGCGTTAACATTTTCCACTTCATAAAGAATGGTTTTCTGCATGATATTTGTTGAACATAAATCACTTCCAAACTTTCATTTAAAAATACCTAATTATTAAGAGTATGAAAAACACCAAATTATTTTGTTTACTTATATTATTTTCAAGCACTATCTATAGTAGCATTAGCGCGCAAGGATTAATCACCGTTGTTCCTTCACAAAATGACTTTTGCACAGGAAGTGCTTTTGTTACCATTACTATAAACAACCCCGATCCAAATTACACTTATGATTGGTTTGAAGAAGACTATTCAAGTTACAACCAAATTGGGTACGAAATACACGTACCGATTGCCTCAGGTGTAACTTCTATTAATTATGGAACACAGTATTGTAATAGAGTAAACATTGTGGCCACTGAAATTAATACAGGCTTTCAATATGCTTTTGATTATCATGTGGTTGGCACAAATCAAACATTATTGCCAGGGAATAAAATTCCATACTACGAAGACAATTTTGGTTGTAGAAGATTTTTAATTCCACTTCTTTTTTTCAGCAACATATACAATGTTCCGGGTCGTACAGGTAATTGGTATAAAGATGGTGTTGTATACCCAACCATGTTCAATGAATTATCTAATCCCGATAAAGGAAAATATTATTACAAACTCACATTGGCTTGTGGCACAATATTAACCACCGATACTATAAATATTACAACAACACTTCCTGCCGCACCTGTTGTATCGGCAATTGGCAGCACCACTATTTGCAATGGCGATACTGCAAAACTTACGGTAAACGGCACATGGCCAAATTATGCCTGGTTGCGCAATGGGGCTCTCATTGCAAATGCAAATCAAAATATATATAATGCAACATTAGCCGGCACCTATACAATGCAATATTTAAACGCAAGTGGATGCCATGTTACTTCGTCTAATAGTATTGTGGTAACAGTGCAAACCGGACCAAAGATTACAGCGCTTGATACAATTGGTTGCACGGGCGATTCTATTTTATTATCGTGCAATACGGCTACAAGTTATCAATGGAAAAAACAATGTGAACATTGCAAATGCCACCGAACAAAATATTTATGTGAAAAGTGCAGGCAACTATACGGTGGTTACGAGTGGTTTACAATGCAGTGTGAGCAAACCTGTAACGATAAATTATTTTGCAAATCCAACAATTGCAATTTCGCCAGCGGGCACAGTAAATTTATGTAGTGGCAATGGATTAGATTTTACTGCCAACGCAACAAACGCAGTGAGTTACAATTGGTATAAAGGCAACGTGTTGTATGGTACTTCATCATCCAATACATTATTTGTTCCTGTGAGTGGAACTTATTATTGCATTGCAACAAGCAACAAAGGTTGTACCGCAAAATCGAACACTACAGTTTTGGTTGCTAAGTCTTCGGCAACCCTACCTATTATTACAAAAGCGTTGCAACCAAATTCTACCGGCTTTGATGCTTATGTTGAAAAATCGCAACCCAATACAAACTATGGAAATACAACCGCACTCATTGCATTAAATTATGTTACTGGCAATCCATTGTATCGGGCAATGTTAAAATTTGATTTAAATTCCATACCGTCAAATGCACCAATAATAAGTGCCAAGCTTAGTTTGTATAGTGACAGCGCTTCTACTTATGGCACCACACATAAATCATTTTACATAAGACAAATAACGCAACCCTGGAACGAACAAACAGTAACGTGGAATACACAACCCACCTTTACCGAATTAAACAGAATTGCCATTGCAGATGGCGTTTCACCTTTTCAAGATATTACCAATATTGCTGTACAAAATTCTGTAAAACAATGGTCGCAACACCCAACTGACAATAACGGGTGGATGCTTGCACGCCAAACCGAAGCGGGCAACCCTGTAGGATTCGTACACTTTGCATCTGGTGATTATAGCGTTGCATCGCGCAGACCTAAATTAGTATTGCAATATGCTTATGCAAAAATTGACACCAGTGCTGCCACCACATTTTGCAATGGCGATAGTGTAAAGTTTACTACCAATACAGGTGCATACACTTATCAATGGTACAACGGCAATGCATTAATAAATGGAGCTGTAACCAGTTCGTATACAGCTAAGGTTGCAGGAACCTACTCAGTAAAAGTTACCAATTCCGATGGTTGCAGTGTGGTATCATCACAAAAAGCCGTAGTTGTAAAAACCAATCCGGCTATAACTATTACACCATTGGGAAATACCACATTTTGCAATGGCGATAGTGTGAAATTGCAAACAAACGGAGTGGGCACTTATCAGTGGCGTAAGAATAATAATACAATTGCAAATGCGACCGCACAAACCTATTCCGCCAAAACCGCAGGTGCGTATACAGTAAGAGTTACAAAAACAAATGGTTGTAGTCGCACTTCTGCGGCAGTTCAAATTACAGTACCATGCAAGTTGCCTTCGATGTTAAATGCTGAGGATAATTCATTATTCCACATTTATCCTAACCCATACTCAGATTTAATTAATATAGAAAGCAATGTTACTTGCGAAAAATTAAGTGTAGTTGATTTTTCGGGCCGCATAATTTTCGAGCAAGAATTTTCGAACCAAATAAATCTAGAGCATTTGAAGCCGGGAGTTTACTTTTTAAATTTATTAGACTGCGATGGGAACAACTTATATAGGGAGAAAATAATTAAAGTCAACTAAGTTTTTTTATTTTGTGTTTCGAAAAAACCAGTTCAATAATGAATGCTGCTGTTGATGAAAAAGCCAAAGTGCTGAAGCAATTTCAAAAAAAATACCAAGCCTTGGCAAGGCTTGTGTACTCTACTTTTGGAATATTGGATTGAGGAGGATAAAAGACCTTGAAGGACAGAATCCAAATTTGCTTTACCAAAAGCTAAATAAAGTTTCAGGCCTAACACATGATATATGCATGCTGTATACTTTTCGATGTGCAGTATACTTTGCCACAGAAATAAATCACGATATGGAGAAATAAAATTGGTGGTATTGAAAAGACAAAAAATACTTTGGGAAGTAAAATTTTGCAATTTCAAATATTTATATTCATTTGTACATAAATAAAATACAGAAATAGCAGAATCCATTTGACACAATTTTCAAGCGAATAATACAACAGAGTAAAAGGACTTGTAACACACCTCTTTTTATTTCTTCTCTAAATCCATTTCACAAACAGGACATTGCCCCGCTGTGGTGTAGGCTGTATCGCCCTGGCAATTCATAGGACATTGGTATTTCTCTTTTGCATCGGCTGTTGCAACTACCAATGGTTTTGCACTTGTGGTGTTTGTGTTGCTGCTGTTGTTGCAAGAAATACAAACAACTGCTACAAACATTGATGTGATTAATAAATTTCTCATTGCTTAATAAATTTTTGTGTGTAGAATTTGTTTTGAGAATTAATTTGAACTAAGTAAAGTCCATTTGGGAAGTTTGAAGTTTACAGTTTCAAGTTTGAAGTTGCTTGTGCTGAATAAATTTTTTCTGCTATTGTTTTATAAAATTTCTGGTAATTGTTCCTTCTTTTGTAATTACATTCATGGTATAATTTCCTTTAGGTAATTCAGAAATGTCGACCGATGTTTTTACTGTAACATTTATATTTTCTAAAGACTTCATTTGTTTTCCCTGTGCATCAAAAATTTGAAGCGAAACATTTTTGTCATTTAATGCAGTAAGGTCTACAAGTAAATTATCAGATGCAGGATTTGGGGAAACAGAAATGTTTGCTGCTGCATTGTTCGATGATATACCCAAAACAGTTCCGGTAAAAGCAAGATTGTCTATATAAAGGAAATCGTTAACAGCAGGCGGGTTTCCACTTGCCGAAAAAGTTATCATGCAGCTGTCGGGGTTATTTCCGTCAACGTAAGTAAGTGGCACAGTGAAGTTAGCCCAATTCATTGCCATGCCCGATAAATTTACATGACCCGTTGCTACCGGCATTCTCGAGTTCAATGAATTATTCCAACGGGTGAGTTGTACATCTACATAACCCTGAGTATTGCCAAAAATCATATGCTGCCATTTACCGGTAAGATTTGCGGGGCGCGTACTAAAAGGAAAACCTGAAAGAGGCTGATATGTATTTTCGTTAAGAATTCCACTTGTGCAAATGCCCGGTACCACACCCAAGCCGTTTACATTTTTGCTTTCAAGCATTACGTAAGAAGCACCTGGGCTCCCCGGTGTACCCTTCATGCAAGTATATGTTCCTGCAGAGTTAGTCATGCTGTTTAAATTACTCCATCCATCAGGGTTGCTGTAATTACCCATGTTTGTCCATGTTTCGAATCCTGCATTAGGAATCGATTGTGCTTTTGATAAACTAATAATGCTTATCAAAGCGAAAGAAAGTAAAAGTGTTTTTTTCATTTTAAAGACTTTTATTAATTAAAGAAATTTATTGTTGAGAAATTATATACTCAAGAAATTGTTTGAGCTACAACCCAAACAGCAATCGCCTCACATTAAAGAAGGCAATAAATATACAGCAATTAAATAAGGAAACTGTTACCCAATAAATAAATGACAGTTCTTGGTTTGACAGGCGGTGGATGAAAAGGACTAGCTAAAGTTGATAACGCTTGTTTTGTCTCTGCAATTTGAAATGGTGTAATTGGAGTAAAAATAATTGTTGGCGATGTAGTTTTACAACTATTATTTGTGTCTTAGCAAAGTCACCTTTTGCCTTAAAAACAATGGTTTTGTCTTTGCAGCAATTTGCCTTCATAACTTTTTTGCCACACTGGCACTTACTTGTTTTATTAGCGGTAAAATGAACCGAAGCAAGTTTACCACAGCACCAATGCACACTGATTGCCATTCCCGAGTTGGTGGTCAGGAACAGTACAAGTAAAATAATGGCTTTGAGTTTTTTCATTGCTGATGTAAATATATAAACATTTAATATAAGTACAAGGCGTTTTGCAAAAATCACTTTTTAGTAACCAAATTAAAATCAAATGTAAAAAGCCGGTATTAAATTGAAATTGTCACATTAAATACTCGTTCACTTTTTTACGTATAAATTTTTTCACTTCGGGCCACGTTTGATTTTTTAAACTTACAGGGTCTTCACTCTCTTCGGCTTCATCGAAGTAAATGAGGGCTTGGGGTACAGAAATTAAAATCATTTGTGACGGATATTTTCTTTTGTGAAAATCAACAATTTCACGCAATGAATAATGATTGAGCAATTCAGCCAGATCAAAAAAGTCTTTCTTTTTTCCCCGCCCCAAAATAGCTTGTATTTTCATGGCTGCAATGTCATCGCTGCTATACATTCTTATATCTTCATCTTCTTCTAAGTTCGCAATAATGGGGTGTGGATAATAAACTATATCCGTTTTGATTCCTTTAATAAAACAAAAAATTCCAATTCTGGAAAAAGATTTTTCGAATTTAAAATCATCACCAAATTCATTTTGCAAATATTCCGAAATTCCATTGTTGTCAAATTTTACATTTGAAAACAAATCTAAATCTATCGAAACCCTATGGCCGTATTTTAAAGCAAGGGCTGTACCACCTACAAGTGCAAAGTTTGCAAGTTGGGGTAAAGCCATTAAACGCTTTAGTAAGGATAAAGTGTTGGGTTCAATTGTCGCAGTTTGTAACATCTAAATTCTTCTATTGGTTTATCAATAACAACACTGGCTAAATATATTTTTTCGAGCGGCAAATATTTCGTATTTAATAAGGTTGTAGAAATTATTTCATCGCCATAATACCTCCTGCATTGCCTTATATCATCCACATCGCCACGTTCAAATACGCGTTCGATTACAAATATTGCTTTGGCATCGTAGTCGATGTTTTCGAAATTTACATCCCAAAAAATACGCTTATCAAAAATTGGTTTTGGCTTGCTGTTCATACTACAAAGATATTGAAAATTACAGCGCCTTTGAATTTTGCGGTTATGAAAATTTAATGTGCAAGAATATAAGCAATGTAAAAAACTTAACCGGCAATAAAGACGATCAACTAAAATAGAAAAATCAAAAGTGAAAATCCGGAAGAAAAATCACTAAACGAATTTTTCCTGAAGGCTCATTATTCCACCTACAAATTTTGCATAGCCATTCATTAAGGGAGCCATTTTGGGGTGATACTTTTGCCATAACTTGTAATTGTCGCTCACAAAATCGTCCCAGTTAGATGCATTAAGTTGCACTCTGCCAAGCGAAATACAAGGGCCATACATTTGTGTAGCATGCCACCATTTTGTAGGAAACAAAATTGTTTCGCCTTCATTCACCATTACACGAATAGGCTTAGCTTTTCTAAACAAGGGATATTTTTCGTAATCGGGATCGAAAATATTTACCGATGATATTTTTGTGTTATCGGCACGGGGATACATGTATTCAGTTTGATCGGGACCATAGAGAATAAATTCTTTGCTGCCATACAATTGTGTAATTTGTGTGTGGAGAAAAAGTGCGTCCCAATGAAGAAAAGGGAAAAAAGAACCATTACCACCCAAAAATAATTCATATACTTCTGTACCCTTGAGCATTAATTTTGGCATCAGTGGATGATGAATCCTATCCGATTTACCATAAATTACATCGGGCATTATATCGGGCATCAAATCGGGGAAATATGTTTCCATATTTAAGTTGAAAGGATAAGGTGCTGTTTTTTCGGGAGTAGAAGCAAGCATCAAATCGATAAATTCAGCTATGGTATATGTTACTCCTTTTACTTCCTTTTTAAGGTGACCGTAATTCTTTTTAAAAAACTCCGGTGTGAATTTTCCCATGGCTGCCCAGTTCTTTGTGGCACCAACCAATATTACAGGTTTTGAAGGAATTATGTATTCATTTATTAATTCCTTTCGTGTTATATTTTCTCTCCTGTCTACGGTTGCACCCGGTAGCATGGTATTTATTTTTCTGCTGTTGCCATCATATTTTATAAAGTTTAAAATGGTTATTAATTTTCTTTGCCTTCAATGCTTCGAACACATCGTTGCGAACAAATAATTTTTTGTAATGCGGTGTTGAGTGTGCAAGTGTGTAACCGGCCTCTATCAAACTTTTTGTTGCTTCTTTAATTCTGAAAACATACCTCGAATCTTTAGGATGATACACCTCGTCAAACTCCACCAATATTATTTTTATATCCGGCTTATCTTCTACTATCGTTTTTATCACAGTATACTCTGCACCTTCAATTTCCATCTTAAACAAATCAATAGATTTATGTTTTAAATCTTTCATCAAATTCGAAAGCCTGTCAACCGGTACTTCTATATATTCTTGCGATGCATTAAATAATTCTATGGAATGCGAAGCATAATTTTCTACAGTAGGTTTGTAAAATTTAATCAATGTTTTTTCGCTCCATACTCCTGTTTCAATGTAAGTAATTTTATCGAGCTGTGGTGCCGATATTCTGTAAGTGAAAGGTGTAGATCCTACGGAGAGCGTTTCTCCGTTTTTTACCATAGTATTGAGTTTTGCAAAATGATTTATTCCTTCGGGCGCAGGATCAAAAATAAACACTTTGGCGTTGTAATTTACCACCAACTCGGTATCGAAAGTAACATCTTCGCCAGCACCTACGCAATAGCAAACAGAATTTTCGTTTAATAAATTTTCAGGGATATAATAACCGTGATAATGCGAACCTATGTATTGCACTTTCTTCAATGGCTTAAGATACGATGTGTGGTCTATCTTAAGCGCCTTCTTTATTATTTTTTTTATCCTTTGCATACAATATTTTTGCAATAATAAACAATTTAATCTTTGCCACTATGCCATTTATCCTTATGTGTTATACGATTTTTAAACAATGTAGGTTGCGGGTGTTTTTTTTTAAATTATCAAAATGCAAAGCTTAACATTGTTTTTGTTTTTTCGTGCCATATACATTTATAGAGTTAAGGTGTCATTTTACTGCTTATGATTTTTTTTTGGATAATGCTGCATACAAAAAAGACTAAAAAAAAGTACATAAGGCAAATCATTTTTCCCAAACCAATCATTTCATTAGCATTGCTGTTTAAAATTAAAAAATGAATCTCAATCAAGTAACTGTTGCTGTAAACAATATAGAACAATCTATTAATTTTTATCAAAAACTTGGACTAACACTTATAGTAAAATCGCCTCACTACGCCCGTTTCGAATGTCCTAAAGGCGATGCTACATTTTCGATTATACAAAATGAAAATATTACAAAGGAAAACACAACACATATCTATTTCGAATGTGATGATCTCGATAATCGCGTTGTTGAATTAACAAAAAAAGGAATAAAATTTATTGAATTGCCAAATGATAAAACCTGGCTATGGCGCGAAGCACATTTAAACGATTTGGATGGCAATCACCTCATTTTATATTATGCCGGAGTGAATAGAAAAAATCCTCCATGGAGAATTTAATGGGAATTTATTTTTACAGGCAAGTGTGATTTCCCAATAAGCAATTTTTACAAACTAAAATTGCGCGAAATATTGAAGCTGAATTTAAAGCCTCCTTTGCCCCAACTGTCGGTTGTATTGGCAAGCATTTCGGTTTCGATAATGGACGAGGCATTGGTAAACATCAGGCTAAAAACATGTCCGCCCGTTTCGAGTTCAATGCCAATTCCAAGTGGATCATTATACATCAAATTTCCGTCTGCGTTTTTCACCGTGCGATGATATTTATTCATCACATAAAAATAGTCGGCAATTACAGTCATACTGCGTGTAACCTTTATGCGCGCTGCACCACCCAACGCCATAATGTTGTTGTCGTCCTTATAATCGGGCGAATAATTGCGATGCATCAATGTTGGTACTAATTGAAATGAAAATGCACTGGAAAACTTTCGTGCAATAATTAATTGATGGGTATATGCAAGTCTGCGAACATCTCGATTTTTTAGTGAGCCATTTTCGGAAACAAGGTAAATATCATCGTTGCTTTCGGGAGTAAATGCCATGTTCGAAAACCAGGTGAGTGCAATTGGCATTTTGTTATTTGTAGTTTGTTCAAGGATGCGAAACTTTGCCGACCCTTCAAGATTCTCTTTTACCTTGGAGCGAGAGAAACCAACTGTGAGTCGCTCGGTAATACCGTAATCAAAAGCTATGCGTATGTCGGCACTTTGGTCCAAACCATACAATGTATGAACTCCACCTCCACTATTGCCACCTATATTGCCAAACCTGTGTCCAACGCGAAAATCGAGTACGCGCTTATGCACAGTTTCGTTGGTTTGCGAGTTTATAAGTTTTGTGGTTTTAAAAGTAGCAAGCACTTTTTGTTTTTCCTGAGGTTGTTCATCGAGCATTTTAGTAAGATCGTCCTGTGCATGAACCTGAAATGTGGTGATGAGTAATGAGCCAACACAAAATGCTTTTATTAAATTTTTCATATCGATTAGGGGTATTAAAAATGTGATAGTTAATTTTATTTTTTCTTAAACACTGCAAGGGTAGCAGCATGCTTAATGTTTATTGTTTCGGCAATGTTTGTGGCAACCAATGTAGGTACTTCTATTTTGTGGTCAACAAGTTTTACATCAAACGAACCTTCGATAGAAATAACGCCATCTTTTATTGTGAGCTTACCCTTTTCGGTATAAGGCTTGGCAACACCATGCACCTCGAGATTTCCAGTAGCAGTGATGTCATAAGTTCCATCTTTGGTATAATCTATTTTCTCGTTTATTTTTCCCTTGAAAACTGCTTTGGGATATTTATCACTCTCCACATATTTTTCGTTGAAGTGTTCCTGCATCAGCGGCTTTACAAATTTAAAAGAAGTCATCAACACAGAATATACAACATCGTTGGTTGCAGTATTAAGTATACAATTTAAAGATGAGGAATGTGCATCAATATCCTCGACAGGCGTTGCCGAAAAGAAAGAAGCTTTGCCGCCACTTGTCATATAAATGTTTTGACCCTTCATGGCAAAAACCGAAATACAAGCAATAAAAACCAAAAAATATTTTTTCATTTTTTTAAAATTTTAAAATTCAATTTATTAGTCGCAGCCGGCTGCACCGCTGTTTATCCAGTTATTTATTTTAGTAAGGTCGGCAGCACTAAGCGGGCCGGATGGAGGCATAATATTATTATCGTTTGATGGTAAATTTATTCTGAACTTTATGTCATTTCTACCACCGTAAATAGTTGTGTAAGAATTCAAATGTGGCGATTGGCCTCCAGTAACATGGCAACCCTGAATGGCACAGTTAGCAATTATGATGGGTCTTATTGTGGTTTTGTAATAGGTAGTATCACAGTCGACCAAAGTATTAGGTACAATTTCATCTGCTTTATCATTTACACACGAACCAAGAAATCCGATGGCTAAGAAGGCTAAAAATATTTTCAATCTGCTATTCATTTTCTGTTTTTTTTCTTATGATGCAAATATGTTGCACTTTTTTCAATAATACAATCCAAGAAGGCGGTAATATTAATGAAGTGGGATATTTTAATATCAAAGCCACTTTTTTGCTTGTCGAATAAGCAACTTCACTTTTTGAATTTGTCAGTGTTTGAGGCATTTTAGCAAAACTATTATGCCATTGTTTCTCAAACGCATTTGCAAAATATTGATTGCAGCAAAAATCATTTCAACATTGTTTGTTCATCTTTTGTTTTCTTTACAACTCCATTTCCACAAATATACATATTGTACTGTTATATGGTAAAAAATATTTTCTACACAGCATTGATAGGTGCCACATTGCTTTTTGCTTCAACTTCAAAAGCACAAAAGAAGAAAGGAGTGAGCGATTTCCCATTGCCTACAACATCGCAAACGCGGGAAGATGCTTTTGAACAGCGCAAAAAGTTGAACAGCACATCGTTGTTGAATAACGTGAAATTGAAAAATGTTGGACCTACATTAATGGCTGGCCGTGTGGTAGATATTGATGTTTCTCCATACGATGCTACTCAGTTTTATGTAGCTTTTGCTTCGGGTGGTTTGTGGAAAACAACCAATAACGGCAATACATTTACTCCGTTGTTCGACAACGAGGCGGTGATGACAATAGGTGACATTGCCGTTGATTGGCAGCATGGCGAAATATTATATGTTGGTACAGGCGAAAATAATTCTTCGCGCTCATCTTACTCCGGTGTTGGTGTTTATAAAAGTATTGATAAAGGAAAAACATGGCAACATAACGGCTTACCCAATACACAACATATTGGCCGAATAATTATACATCCAACGCAACCAAACACAATTTGGGTGGCAGCATTAGGACATTTATATACTGCTAATGACGAAAGAGGAATTTTTAAATCTACAGATGGTGGTGCTACATGGAAACACACTTTGTTTGTAAATGACAACACCGGTGCAATTGATTTGATAATTGATGCTAAGAATGAAAATATATTGTACACTTCTATGTGGCACCGCGAGCGCAGGGCATGGAATTTTACCGAGTCCGGTTCATCATCGGGTATATACAAATCGATTGATGGTGGCAATATATGGAAGCTTGTATCGGTCGCACAATCAGGGTTTCCGCAGGGAGAGGGTATTGGAAGAATTGGGTTGGCCATTTCTGCAACGCATTCAAATATAGTTTATGCTGTATTAGATAATCAAACCCGCAGGCCAAAAAAACCGGAAGAAGTTTTATCGCAAAATAAAATTTTATCGCGCGATACATTGCGTCAAATTTCGAAAGAAAATTTCTTACAACTTAGCGATAAACAAATTGATGACTATCTCGATGAAAATAATTTTCCCGAAAAATATAATGCTGCCTCAGTAAAAAAAATGGTGCGCGAAAATAAAATTACTCCATCGGCTTTGGTGGAATATTTAGAAGATGCAAACTCATTGTTATTTGATACTGATGTTACAGGCGGTGAAGTATACAGGAGTGACGATGCAGGTACAACGTGGAAAAAACAAAACGAAAAATATATAGAAGAGTTGTTCAATACTTACGGATATTATTTTGGACAAATAAAAATTTCGCCTTTCAATGATGACGAAATTTATTTGCCCGGTTTTCAAATATTAAAATCGACAAATGGCGGCAAAACGTTCTCTTCTATTCTTGCCGATAATGTGCATGTAGATTTTCACAGCATTTATATTAATCCAAACAGAGCGGGCCACATAATACTTGCAAACGATGGCGGGTTAAATGTTTCGTATGATAGTGGCGCAACTTATGTTAAATGCAATACGCCTCCGGTGGGGCAATTTTATAGCATCAATTTCGACAATCAAACTCCATTTAATTTATATGGAGGCCTGCAGGATAATGGTGTATGGCAGTGGCAACAAAATAAAGCCGACTTCGGTTATACCGATAATAATGGTCAGGCTTATAAGGCACTGATGGGTGGCGATGGAATGCAAATTCAGATTGATACCCGCGATGATAATATTGCTTACACAGGTTATCAATTTGGAAATTATTATCGTATAAATATTTCAACGGGCGATCAAAAATATAGTACACCTCAAGTTGAACTTGGCGAAAGGCCTTTGCGTTGGAACTGGCAAACGCCTATACTAATAAGCAAACATCAGGGCGATATAATTTATATGGGCGCAAATAAATTGTACCGGTCAATGAACAAAGGCGATACATGGAAAGCCATAAGTAACGATCTCACTTTGGGTGGTATAAAGGGCGATGTGCCTTTTGGTACAATTACCTGTATCGATGAATCATCATTGCGGTTTGGATTACTGTATACCGGCAGCGATGATGGCTTAATACACGTATCGAAAGATGGCGGCAATACATGGAAAAAAATATCAGATGCATTGCCACAAAAATACTGGGTATCGAGGGTAGTAGCATCATCGCATGTTGAAGGACGCGTATATGTTTCACTCAATGGTTACCGTTTCGATAATTTTTCGGCATTCATATTTGTGAGCAACGATTATGGAAATACATGGCAGCAAATAGGTAAGGACTTACCTGCTGAACCGGTGAATGTAATCAAGGAAGATCCCGCAAACGAAAATATTATCTATGCCGGCACCGATCATGGTTTATATGTTTCGCTCAACGCGGGCAAAACATTTATGCAATGGAAAAGCGATATGCCCGCAGTACCTATTCACGATTTGGCAATTCACCCCCGCGATAAAAAAATATTATTAGGCACGCATGGCCGCAGTGCATTTATTGGCGATGTAAGTTTAATACAACAACTTTATGATACATTAATAAACAAGCCCTTTTATGTTTTCGATATTGAGAATAAAAATACTCTTCGCGATGGGGACAAAAGCAAGGCGAATATGAGCCGGTTATAAAACCCTCACAGTCATTTGCTTACTATGCCGGCAAACCCGGTATTGTTAAGTTGCAAATAAAAGCCGATGATTTATTATTAAGCACCGTTACCGACACTTGTGAGCAAGGCATAAATTTTATTGACTATCATTTTACTTTCGATTCTACAAACGTAGCTGCGTATACCCTTATGGTTAATAAAAAACAAAACAGGCGATGAAAAAATAATATTGAAAAAAGCTTACGATGGAAATTATTATCTGCAACCGGGTAAATTCACACTGGTATTCACGGGGCCAAAGAATGAAAATATCATCAAAGAGTTTGAAATAAAAGCGCGCGAAAGAAAATCGCGCTCACAACAATAATTATTATGTGGCAACATTATTCCGACATTATTGCGCAATCGTATAGCGGCTATTATAATTATCTGCTTAAAGAAATATTGTATCCCGGCTGGCACAATTATTTTTATTGGTTGTTGGCTTTGTCGCTGTTAGTATGGCTACTCGAAATTGTTTTTCCCTGGCGAACCGCACAGGCAGTAGTGCGTAAAGATTTTTGGCTCGATGGCTTTTATATGTTCTTTAATTTTTTTCTCTTTTCGTTAATTGGATATAATGCCATTTCAAATATAGCTGTTGATGTTTTCAATAATTTTCTATCGCGCATAGGCATCGAAAATTTGGTTGCCATCAATATAAAATCATGGCCGGTTTTTCTTCAGTTTTTATTGATGTTTGTAATTGCCGATTTTATTCAATGGAACATTCACAGGCTATTGCACAGGGTTCCGAGGTTGTGGGAGTTTCACAAAGTGCATCACTCTGTAGAGGAAATGGGTTTTGCTGCACACCTGCGTTTTCATTGGATGGAAACCATTGTTTATAAAACTTTGCAATACATTCCGTTGGCAATGATTGGCTTTGGCATTTCCGATTTTTTCATCATTCATATTATTGCTGTTGCTTTAGGACATCTCAACCACAGTAACATTCCTTTGAATTATGGTCCATTGAAATACGTTTTCAATAATCCGGCAATGCATATATGGCATCATGCAAAAGAATTACCTGACGGTAAGTATGGTGTAAATTATGGACTATCGCTTAGTGTATGGGACTACATTTTTGGTACAGCATACATACCTCACACGGGTCGTGATATTAAGTTGGGTTTCGAAAATGTGGAGCAATACCCGCATTCATTTTTCAAACAAATATTGGAACCTTTCAGGCGCAGCAAAACTATAAAGCATTAGCCTTTCATGGCTTGCTTTGCTACCACATAAATAGAAGCTATAACTGAAAATAATGCTAGTGAAATTGTAAAAGCTGGAAAGGAAAATTTAAGCCACTCATCGAGTTTTATTCCGGCATATGTAAACAGGAAAATGGTAGCGCCCATTTGGAGCCCCATAGTTGAAAAGCGAATATAATTATCAACCGGTTTTTTGTCGGATGGCTGGTTGCTCTTTTTGTCGGTCGGCATAATTTATTTCTTTTACTTGACCCATATTGCAATTGCCTGTGAAGTTGGCGCCTACTTCTACCACAAATTTTCCGGTAACAATGTCACCTACAATGCGTGACGTAGCTTTAAGAAAGCATGTGTCCGATACATGTGTTGTCCCTTTTACAGCGCCCGATATATCGGCATTTTGACAATGAACATCGCCTTCAACAACTCCTGTTGGCCCTACTACTACTTTGGCTTTACTATGCACTGCACCATTTACAGTACCATCAATGCGAATATCGCCATTCGATTTTATTTCCCCATCTATTACAGTTCCGGCACCTATAAGGTTTATTGACGATGAAGTTGCTTCACTACTCGTGTTATTTGTTTTTGGTTTGTTACTAAACATTTTGCTATCAGTAATTTAATTTAACAGGCTGCGAAGATAATAATTTGATTTAAAAGGGAAAGGAAGAAAAGTTTGAGGTTTGAAGTTTGAAGTTTGAGGTTTGAAGTTTAAAGTTTGAAGTTTAAAGTTTGAAGTCAAAAAAAATGCTCCACAAACAAATCCAAAATACTCATTACTCAATACCAGCATCCCCAATACAAAAATACTCAGAACCCAATACCAATTACTCAAAACCCAATACCAGCATACCCAATACTCAATACAAAAATACTCAATTCCCAATACCAGCATACCCAATACCAAATACTCAAGACCAAAAATTACTGCGAGTATTGCTCATCATAAAAATTGAGATAACCTTCAATATCTTTGGTCACCATCAACTTACCGAAGTTTGAAGGCGATATTAAAAACACCTGATACTCGTAATTGCTTTTATCATCAAATACTTCCTCGTCCGACAGCAGTGTTTCCATATAGGACGATGCCTCTTCGCGGTTCGTAAATTGTTTTACAGCAAGGTATTGTTTTTCGGAACCTATAAATGCATTGTTAATTTGATATCCAGCAACACTATAAAATTTTGTGTTGAAGTTTGATATTTTTATTTTCAATTCATTTAAATTGATGGTTTTATTTTCAAACACCATTACAAAATAGTGAATAGTATCCGGGTTAAAAGCGAAAGGTGTTTTTGGCAACTCATTATTGGCTTGTGTTGAATCTGACTGATTGATATTTTCCGTTTTTGAGCTATCTGTCACCTCTTGGTTTACGGCTTTTTTGCCTCCATTCAAATTATTCTTTGTGATATAATCCAATAT
Source organism: Bacteroidota bacterium (assembly GCA_016717325.1). Taxonomy (GTDB): domain Bacteria; phylum Bacteroidota; class Bacteroidia; order AKYH767-A; family OLB10; genus JADKFV01. Next base: position 19,023 of record JADKFV010000010.1, read on the forward strand.
GTTTTTTGCCGTGATGCTTACACTGTCTTTGGGATAATGCGCAATCACATCGCGAAGTGAAAGTTCAAAATCGCTGATAGGCCTGGTTTTGCCAATGGCCAACGACTTTAGCAATTCGAATTTAGGCGTGAGCGAATTAGGTGGAAACAACGAATCGGCCTCATTTTTTCTTTCTATTACAGCAAGAAACTGCTGATTCTGATATGCCTTGTAAGTGTTCTCATAATATGTTTGAATAATGTCGGCACGTTGTTGTTTGTTGTTAAAATATTCGGGATTAAGAATCAACTTTGCATAGTCGCTATCAGCATATTTTGTCAGCAAAAGATTTTTATAGTATTCTGCTTTCTCGGCATTACCCAATTCAGAGTATAACCGGTACAGGTTATAGTAAGAAGGCAATTTAAATTTCGAATCGGGAAAACGTTCGAGTAAGCCTTCAAAATTATCGCGCGATTGGGGATACTCTTTCAATTGCTCGCGATAAATAATTCCAATGTTGTAATACGCTTCATCAATCTTGGCATTCGATGCAACGAGTGCTTCGGACGTTACCGGTAATTTTTTCAAATAGATTTCTTTGCGTTTGGCATCGGCAAGTTTCGAAATGGAATCGTTATACGCAGTCATATCTATTTTATCTTCGCCTTGTTCACTATTTGCCTGTGCTTGCGATTCCTTTTCTTTTCTGCGCCAGTTATCTTCGAGCGGCCGGTTACCCCATTTTTTTATAAACTCATTGAAGCCAAAAGATAATGTTGCTGTATTATAAAAATACCATGCTCCATTACCTGCACCTGGAATTTGCTGGTTTGTATTTTTACGGATATTCTCTTCATTCAGGGTTTGATTTACCTGATTTTCGTTTTGTATTTCCTCCTGCTTTTTTTTCTCGGCTTCTAATTTTTGTCGCTCTTTTTCTTCGTTTTCTTTTTTAATAATGCCAGCTATGTAATCTTCCCTTTCCTTTTCACTTAACTTAGCTATTGCTTGTAAACTATCCTCATTTTCTATCACCATCATGTTTTCAACCAGGCGTGTGAGGGTCGATTTCTTATTACTTATTTGGTCGTAAGTGGGATAGTCTTTTGTAAGAAATTGCATGGTGCTGTCATAGTAAGCCTGTGCTGCACGGTAATTCTTTTTACTGAATGATATTTCGCCAAGGTCGAGGTATGATATTGCTTTTTGATTATTATTACTAATGCTGGATGCAACAGATTTTTTCAACAAGTCAACCTCTTCTTCTTCTTTGCTTTCTTTTTTCGCAATACCTGCCAGGGCATAATAAATTTGATCGCGGTATTCTTTATTTTTATCATCACGCAACATTTTGTTCAGCTGCTTCTTTACTGTTCCCCCGCTGGCACTTTCGGCATCGAATACCCGGGCACGATTTATTTTTGCATTAAAAGCTAACTCATAATATGGGTTCATTTTTATAACCTTTTCATACAGGCCATATGCCTTTCGCGAGTCGCCCAATTTTTGATACAACTGTGCCAAAATAAAACGGTATCGAACTTTATCATCTTTTTTTCGTGAATTGGCTACTGCCTCTTCCAATGCCTTTATCTCATTGGGTATATCATCTTTTTTACTGTAATAATCGGCCTTTACCAAACTGAACAACTGCTTTTGCTTAGGCGTCATTTTACTTTGGTTGTTCAAAAAATCGATAACATATTCGGCATCTACCATTTTGCCAAGCTGCATGTAAGTAAGCGTAAGCCATATCATGGCATCGTAGCGCGAATTGCTTTCTTTATACTCCGAAGCAGTGAATTGAAATGCCTCTATGGCAGTCCAGTAATCGTGTTTGTAAAATTGCGCCAGACCTACCATTAGATAATTTTCATCAATCCACTTACAATATTCTTTGCCTTTTATTTTGATAGAGTGCTTTTGAATAACAATGGAAGATTTCTTTATGGCCTCATCCAAATCGGGATAGTTTGCTTTGGCTTGATTGTCGTCACCAAGCTTAAAAATACTTAATGTGCGTTCAAATTTATCGGGTTGTGCTGTTGCTAGTTTTTTTGCTACTTCCTGTACTTTTTCGCGGGCATTAAAATATCCGTTGTAATGCGATGTAGTGTTGTGCCATGCCCTGCTCACCATGGTATTGCGTTTACGCGAACATGAACCAGTAAATATAATGGTTGCAATAAATGCTAAAAGAATCAACGACTTCAATGCCGGTGTGTGTATAGTTTTCACTTTTTCGAACTGCTTAATTTGAACAATTATAAACTTCAAAAATGCAAATTTATTATAATTGTTATAAATAGGAAATAGCGCCAATCATAAGTTTGGTAATAAACGGTAACAGGAAGGTGCTTTGAAGATTAAATGCCCAAATATTTCATAAGTGAATCATAACGATCCTGAAAATCGGGATTGACCAAAGCTGTGGAATACGATGCTGTAATTTTATAATCATGGCGGAAAAACCCTGCTTCGATCCGTGCCAAATCGATGTTGTTGAGGCGCATGGTAACTTCATTTGTATTGCCATCGGCCATCAGGTTTACATCTACACTAAGCACATTGGCACCGTTGGATTCGGCAATGTTTATAATTTTCGACAATAAATAATCGCGCATGGGGCACTCAAGCACAATGATACTGCAATCGTCCGATGCCCATTTTATTTGGGCAAAACAGTCGATGAGGCTGGCAGCAGTTATTAAGCCCAGATAATGGCCCTCACGATTCAATACCGGAATAATTTCGAGTTGGTTATTGGTACAAAATGTAAAAGCGCCATAATAATGCTGATCGTTGTACATAAATGAGCGAACTATTTTTACATCGGTAGCGGCTAAGGGAAGATTTACATCGCTTATTTTTTTCAAGTGTTCTTCTTCAATTACGCCAATAAAAGTTTTTTCTTTAAGTACCGGAAGCTGACGCACTTTGAAAACCTGCATCCAATTGAGCGCCTTGGCAACAGTATCTGTTGTTTTAAGTGGTGGTAGTTCTTTATTTATTAATTGCTGCAGGTTCATGTTTTTGTTTTTAAATTACTTGTTGTCTCTCAAATAGCATTCCATCTTATACACCTTTGCAATTATAAACGATAAATAACTCGGTTTGGATGTATTGGCAAATATTTTTTACAAGATATTGACACATTTTGGTGAACAAAAAAAAATGAAAATCTTGTCGCAATAATTTTAAAAAGCACTCACCACTTTTTTCACTCCCTCGACCAACTTATCAACTTCTTCCATTGTATTATAAAACATATACGATGCGCGCACTGTTCCGGCAATGCAAAGTTGATCCATAACGGGTTGTGTACAATGTTGCCCTGTACGAACTGCTATGCCCATAGTATCGAGATACATGCCGGCATCCATGGCATTAACTCCATCTATTACAAATGATACTACACTGGCTTTATTAGTTGCAGTACCTATGAGTTTAACTTTTTCAATTTGTTTTAATTGTTGCATTGTATATTCCATCAAAGCTATTTCATGTGCAAGGCATTGAGTACGATCCAAACTGTTGTAATAGTCAACCGCTACACCAAGTGCAATCACATCGGCAATATTTTGTGTGCCGGCCTCAAACCGGAAGGGTATATCGTTGTAAGTGGTTTTTGCAAACGATACCGATTTTATCATATCGCCACCACCTTGGTATGGAGGCATTTGTTCTAAAATATTTTGCTTGCCATACAACATACCTACCCCTGTAGGGCCACACATTTTATGTGCGCTGAAAGCAAAAAAATCGCAATCCATTTTTTGTACATCTATCACATCGTGCACTATGGCTTGCGCTCCATCTATCATCACCACAGCACCACATTTATGCGCGAGTGCAATTATTTTTTCTACTGGATTAATGGTGCCCAACGAATTTGATGTATGCACTACCGATACTAATTTAGTTTTTGGTGATAAAAGTTTTTCATATTCATCCATCAACAATTCGCCTGCATCGTTCATGGGAATAATTTTGAGCACAGCATTTTTTTCTTCGCACAGCATTTGCCATGGCACTATATTACTATGGTGTTCCATAGTGCTGATAATAATTTCATCGCCCGGCAAAATATTTTTTCTACCCCATGTAGATGCCACAAGATTTATGGCTTCGGTAGTGCCACGTACAAACACAATTTCTTTTTCGCTTGCCGCATTAATAAAAGTGGCTACCTTACCACGCACAGCATCATAAGCTGCAGATGCCCGTTGACTCAAATAATGTACACCACGGTGTATGTTAGCATTGTAATGCTCGTAGTAATTTTTTATGCTATCGATAACCACTTGTGGCTTTTGCGATGTAGCTGCATTATCTAAATAAACCAACGACTTATTTTTATAAATCACTTCTTGCAGTATAGGAAAATCGGCACGCGACTGTGCCGGTGTTTTTAATTTTGTGTCGATATTTTTTATTGTTGCTTCCAATGATTTTTTATTTTGAATTACGCAAGGGCAATGCGCTTTTCTTTTTCAACTTCTCTTTTAGTTTGTAATTTTCAAGCATTAAATCTTGAATTTTTTTGTCCTTATCTTGTATTTGCTTCAATAAAATTTCGTGTTCCATTCCATTTTGATATACAACACCTTTTTCAAGATGATTGTTATGGTTGCTGATATTAAAAATTACTTTTTCATCGAAGTGAATTATGTCGTCCATTTTCATTTCGAATATAGCTGCTATAGCTTCTAGATATTTTGCACTTATTTTATCGTCCGATTGTTCTATGCGGCTGTATTGCGGCTGCTCTATATTCATTTGCTTAGCCATATAGCCTTGACTTAGCCCTTTCAATTCGCGTATCTTTTTTATTTTGTAACCTATGTAATTCATAATAATTTTTTGTTTCGCACAAAACTAACATAAATTATATCAGATTTGATATAAGTTATAACCAAACCGATATTTTTAATGCAAAACCTTTGTTGCTAATTTGATAAAACAAAAAGGGTAGCTGAAAACTTTATAGAGTAGGCATACAAAAAAAAAAATTATACGAAAATGAAAAAACTCAATTATTTATGGATTACTTTGCTTTTGGTTTTTTATGGGTCTTGTAAAAAACAAAACGAAGCTATTGAAAGTAAAACAATCACATCAACAAATTCTAATGCAAAAATTGATGATGAAGCAATTTATGATGCAATGTTAAGAACAGCGGCAATTGGCTTATTGTATTATCAAAACGATGTTGCTTTTAGGGCGACAGTTAATGCCGGAGTCGCAAAGCAATTTGATGGTGACGATAATGTACTAATGAGAGAATTAGGAGCGGCTTATGCAAATATGCCTACAAACTTCCAAACATCAATCAATTTGCATGGGACTGGTTTGAATTGTTATACAGATTTACCTCACATAGGTGAAGCAATTAATGGCTTCGAATATTTTGATGATTCAGCATACATACAAATTTATATTCCTAATGCAGATATTGTTGATTTAAATTCTACTCCTATAATATGTATCAACACAGATGACGATGAGGTTTTACCTGGTTATTACATTGATGCGAGTGGAGTATTACAAGTAATAGATGAAGTAGACGAAGAATATGCCGAAACACATTTAGTTTGGGTGGTTTCTGTTAATGAAACCACGGGGATCAAATTTGGTGGCGAAGAAATAAATTTTGGAAGTTATTTTCCAGCTCCACCTACAGCTGACGATATGTTGTTTCGTAATGATTATATTTATTTTTGGGATAAAAAGGAAAATTGGGGAAATGGTCGTGGAGAGTTTTCTTATCAAGTAACTAAATATTTAAGTTGTTCAGATGATCCAAATCACCATGTAGAATTTACTGGAATTAATGCATTCAGAATTTGCAAAAATGATTTAAATAAAAATTTTGTTTGGGAAAAATATTTTGCCAATTATGAGCCGGGCTTCAATGATGTTTGGAGGGGTAACGAATTTTTGGGTATAATTTTCTATGAATTGGATAAGAAGCGTACATTTGATATTAAAATCAACTTTGATTCCCCATGTTATGGATATATCATAACCTCCAAACAAGATCCGTATTATACTGCAAGGCTCGAAAGAACGTTCGGTAGTTCTTCGAGTTGGGTGACGTTTGTTTTGCCTACACAACTGCTAGGCCCCGAAAACAGACCGTCTAATGGAGCGGATTTCCATGCAAGTTCAAAAAACTATTAATTCGATTTGAATAAGAGTGAGTTTGCTTTAAACTCACTCTTTTAAATTATTTAAATGAAAAATAAAAAAATTAGCATCACAATTGTTTTCGCTTTAATTTGCTCAATTTGTCATAGTCAAAATTTTATACACAATTTTGATTTTGGTTTAAATAATCACATATACAAAAGATTAAACTATGGCCAAAGTCGCCCAACCAATAAATATACTAAAAGTACCTTTATTAATTATGGGCTTGAATACCATAATTCAAAATATAACACTTTTTTCAAAATGGATTTCAGTTATCGTAACAATAAGTTTAAATACGATTATGATAACCCAACCCGATATGCCGATGTAGTACATTTTTTTAATTATGGTCGTCCTCAACTTGGAATTTCCTTGATGTTCGTCAATAAGTTTAAATTTACTAACAAAATATTCTTACAATTGGGTTGTGGTCTTGGTATGCTAGTTTCAACTAATGAGATAATACGAAATGCCAATGATGGCGAAAAGGTGGCAACTATTTATCCTAAAAACAACATTGATTCAGTATATTATTACTTAAGCACAATACATCAAAACACCATTTGTCCGACAGTTACATGTGCTCTTGATATAAATTATTACCTTAATGCAAACATTGTACTTTGTATGGGAATAAAATGTGAAACAGGTTTTATAGACTCTCAATCGCAATTGTTGCTTTATAATTCTTATATATTTTACGGCAATTACTCAACAATTTTGGAGTTCGCTTCAACTAGCAATACCTCCATTATTTTTACAACAGGTATAAAATTTTCGAACAATATTTTTAAGAAAACAAAAAAGTAGAGGAGTTAAGCTATTTACATATTTTTTGCAGGTTACTCCTCGGCAGAGCCTGATTCCGTTTCAGTTCATGTTTACAATTTTCACTCTAAAAACTATATTTACAAACTACTAAATTTTTCAACTAGATTCAGTGTAACCCACCGACCAACCCATATTGTGTATATTTTTCATAGTCTGTTAGTTTGCAGTAAAATAAAGAGAAAAAATGCAAACAAACAAATCGCGATTTAGCAAAGATCAAAAGCAAGTCCATATTAATGATTGGAAAGAATCGGGAAAGAGCAAACGTGCATATTGCCTGGAACACAACATTCCATACTACACATTTTGCTCCTGGAAGCAGCTGCAAGTTTCTGCACCCAAGCAATTTGTGCCCATCGAAATTTCGAAAGCAACAGCCTCGCCATTTGCCACCTTGCACTTTGCGCATAACATTACGGTGGAGATACATGAGCACGTACAAGCTACCTACCTGCAACAACTTATTGTATGCAAATAACATTTCCGGCCACCACACGCTATCACCTGTATGCAGGTGCGACCGATATGCGCAAAGGATACAACAGTTTGTGCGGCTTGGTGCAAATGCATTTTCACAGCACGGTATTGAGTGGCGATGTATTTATATTTATCAATCGCCCGCGCAACCGCATCAAACTTTTGCAATGGCAGCACGATGGATATGCCATTTATCAAAAACGATTGGAGCGTGGCACTTATGAAGTTCCTGTACACAACTCGCAAACAACGGCCATAAATTTATCAGCGCAACAACTGCAGTTTATACTCGAAGGCATCATGCTATCGAGCATAAAAAAACGCAAGCGATATGAGCATGCGATTGTTGATAAAAGTTAACAAAATCAATACTCTCAAGCCAACGTGTGTTGTATATTTGCACGCATGATTGAAGCAACTGCAACTCCTTCTTATCAAGAGTTATTACAACAAAGTATTCAGCAGAAACAGATTATTGAAATCCTTACATCAGAAAACAATACTCTTTCCTCCAACTACGAAACACTTTCCTCCAATTATGAAAAACTATCCTTTGAGTTAGCCCAACTCAAACGTATGATATTTGGAATCAAGAGCGAGCGTTTTGTGGCTGCCAATAAGAATCAATTGCAATTGGCAATAGATATTAATCATCAACCAACCACACCCACACAAGAACCTACAACCCAACAGATAACGTATACACGTACAGTTGCAAAAAAAGAAACAACACATCAAGGCCGTATTCCTATACCGGCACACATACCGCGCGAAATTATTTTGCTAGAGCCACAAGAAGATATTAGTGGATTAAAAAAAATAGGCGAAGAAGTAACCGAAGAATTGCACATAAAGCCCGGCCATTTATTTGTAAAAAATATGTGCGGTCCAAATATGCCAAGCCAAATAACGAAGGCGTGATAACGGCATCGCTACCACCACGCCCTATTGACAAATGCATGGCCGGAGCCAGTTTGCTCGCAACCATCATTGTAGATAAATATGTAGACCACTTGCCGCTTTACCGACAGATGCAACGCTTTGAACGTAACGGTATGCATATACCATCGTCCACCATTACCGACTGGACGCGCCAAAGCGCACAACTACTTGTACCCTTGGCGGATGTGTTGCGAAAAGAAATAATCACCTCGCAATATCTGATGGTTGATGAATCGCCCATACGTGTGTTGGATCGCGACAAACCAAACGGCACACACCAGGGCTACTATTGGGTATATCGCTCTACAGAAAAAAATCTTATACTTTTTGATTATCAAAAAGGGCGCGGGCGCGATGGGCCAACTACTATGCTCGAAGGTTTTACAGGACACCTGCAAACAGACGGCTACCAAGTGTATGAACAATTTGAAAAAAACAAAAACATCCAACTCGTAGGCTGCATGGCCCATGCACGAAGGTATTTTGACCAAGCCCTGCAAAACGATAATGCGCGTGCTAACCAGGCGCTTAACTTTTTTGCTCAACTATATGCAGTAGAAAAAATCGCCCGTGAACAAGACTATACTCATGACCAATGCATGCAACTGCGTCAAGAAAAAAGTGTGAGCATACTTGCGCAACTAAAGCAATGGATGCAAGACAACATCATGCACGTAACTCCGCAAAGCTCCATTGGCAAAGCCATAACCTACACCCTTGCACGATGGGATAAACTATGCCTATATACTACCAATGGAAAAATCCAAATAGACAACAACCTGGTAGAAAACAGCATAAGGCCACTGGCAATAGGTAGAAAAAATTATTTGTTTGCCGGTTCACACGATGCCGCTGCAAGAGCCGCTGCAATCTATTCAATCATGGGTACTTGCAAAATAAACAATATCAATCCTTACCAATGGCTCGAGCAAACACTCCCACTCATCAACGATACCAAACTATCGCAACTTAATGACCTGTTGCCAGTATAATTTTTTTTAACTCAGGAAGTGGGTTGGTCGGTGGGTTACGATTCAGTGTGAATAAATTTCTAATTCTTTTTTTCGAAATAATATTTGTGTTGGCACCAAAATTTAATTTAGCACAAAAAGAAATAATAATTACAGGGGTTGTAACCGATGGCAATTCAGACCAGTCAATTCGCGAAGCAAAGATTGTTGTTGTGAAGCCTTACCAAGAATTAATTGCAGATAATAACGGATATTTTAAGTTTAAAATTTTACAACCCGATACAATTAAATTTTTTGTTTCGAAAGAAGGTTATAAGTATCAAGAATTTAATTTACCCATCACTACCGATACTTTTTTTAAAATTAGTATGACATTCTATAGCTTGCCACAAATTGAAGTTGAAGGTGAGTCGCTAAATTTTATTTCGAAAAGTGATTGCAAATATTACATCAGCATGAACTTATCCCTGGCAGGTTACTCCTCAGCAGAGCCTGATTCCGTTTCAGTTCATGTTTGCAATTTTCAATCTCAAAAACTATATTTACAAACTGTAAATTTTCCAGCCACATTCAACTTATCCATCCTGTGAATCATGTAGATACAGTTTATCAGGGCTTCAAAACAGAATATAAAATGTGATACTTTGGGTAATGCGAATTACACACTTACAAATTTTGCCATGCCAAAATACTTTACAGGCCTACAATCAATACCTGGTTTTGAATTGGATTATCAATTGTTCATTCTTAATGAGGAAACATACAATTTTATCATTTCACAAAATGAAAACAGCATTTCAGGTTTCAGTTTCGGTGATGGCACTCCTGTGCAACTGTATAATAATTTTAAAACTGGAGAAGGGTTTTTTGGGTATATGCTTGAAATAAAAAAGTAGAAATTGATTTTATTGCGCTTTTTTTCAATCTTCAGTATTTTTCGCTTCCGCAATAATAGTTTCAATATGCTTTTCGTATATCTAATCCTGGCAATGATAAATTAACAAAACCGATTCACCGTAATGATGCAAAAAACATTTATTTCTTTTTGGATTGCTTTGTCATAATTTTTACCGACCATCAACTATAACTGTATTCAATATTAAAATAAAGGTCAATTGAATTGCGAACTCACAAATTATATAAAAACTCCGGGCAAAAATCATAACCATTATCCCAGCAAATAAAACCCTCTTGCACTTTAACTTTTTTGAAATATTCTATATCAAGCAATCGGGAAGAGACGCCATTTTTAATAAATTGCTTTACGTCTATTTCTTTGTATTTACCATCATCAAAATAAATTTCGAGCAAGTAATTATCTTTAGCCAATACATTTATAATGTTGGGAATTGTACTCATTAGATTAGTGGCTTAATTGGTAAAGGCGCTTTATCATTTCTCATTAATTCCCAATCGTTTAGCAACTCTGCACGATTATCTATTGCCCATTCTATAACAAGATTCAACACTCTTTTTGGCAAACTGCCTTTTAATACTTCCAAAGTATCTATTCGAATTTCGACCTGAAACTCATTGTAATAAGCATGAAAGTGAGGAGGATTGTGTTCATTATAAAACATCCTAATAATTATTCCTAAAAATCTACTAATCTCAGGCATGACACAAAAGTATGAATTTTCTAGCTATATAATTGAAATATAAAAATAATGATTGACTTACCAATATTTGGTTTTGAATAAGCATTTATACGCTCAAAACTAGTTTCGCTGCACAATAATAATCTCAAATTATTGTTCTTAAATCAACTCCAAAAATTTCAATTTAACAAAACCGCTTTACCGCAATGATGCAAAAAATATTTACTTCAATAGTATTGATTTCTTTTTTTTTAATCAGTAAAATTTGTAACGGCCAATCCTTTTCGCATTCCATAAATGCTGGAATAAATATGCATATTCAAAAATCTATTAGAATCCATGCCAGGCCTTATGGCGCGGGCTCCTACAAAAGTGTAAGTTCATATTTTGATTACAAATTTAGTTTCAAACCTAAAAAAGCAAATGCAAATTTCACCGCTTCGTTATCCTATAGAAATAATGTTTTAAGATATTATAACTGGACATCGGCTGTAAACGAAAATAAGATTTGTCATTTGAATGTGAACAGGCCGCTTGCAGGTTTTTCATTAGAAATAGGTAATGAATTTCGCATAAAAAATAAATCACATTTTCTATACGGTTGTGGTATTGGTGCATTATATTCTTTGAATAATATTTTGAATAAGACAACCACCGGTATCACTTATGATTATAGGTACCCAATCATGGATAAGGATATAGACTCATCTCATTACCTTATTTCCGACATACAAACGATAGAACTTGTTCCTACATTGGTGGCATACTTGGGTTATAACTATGCTTTAAAAAGCAATTTGATTTTGTGTTTTGGGGTACAGTTCGAAACAAGTTTTTTTGAAGGTCACACACAAGCAAGAACTTATGTATATTACGATGATTATAAAGCCTATTCGTATACAACTGATTATATCACCACCAACAACTCATCGTTTATTTTTTCAACAGGCATAGAATTTTCGAATAATCTTTTTAAGAAAATGGGCTAAACAAAAACATCGTATACAATTACATTAGTTCACTATTCAATTCTTACAAGTACATACCATTAATTTTTTTCTCGTCCGAATAGAAATCAATAAAATCAATAATCAATCACTTGCTGTTCCATTACTTTTGGCAAGTCGCGGTATTCGTATTGTTGTGTACGTAGTTGTGGTGTAAAACCTGCTTCGGTTATTGCATCTTGTATGCCTTGCGATGTAAACCTGTGTGGTGCACCTGCAGCACTCACTACATTTTCTTCTATCATAATGCTGCCAAAATCATTTGCACCTGAATGCAAGCACAACTCGGCAACATCCTTACCAACCGTAAGCCACGATGCCTGAATATTTTTAATGTTAGGCAACATTATTCTGCACATTGCAACCATACGCACATATTCATCGGCAGTTACATGGTTGCGTATGCCTTTTACATTGCGCAGTATGGTGTCCTCATCTTGAAAAGGCCATGGAATAAAAGCGATGAAACCTTTGGCATGTGCAGGTTTTTCGGCTTGCACTTCGCGCAGCCATACCAAATGTTCGAAGCGCTCGTATATTGTTTCTATATGGCCAAACATCATGGTGGCCGATGTGGTAATATTTAACTGATGTGCCGCCCGCATTACATTGAGCCACTCGCGGCCGGTGCATTTTCCTTTGCTTATCATTCTGCGTACACGGTCGTTCAGTATTTCGGCACCTGCACCGGGCAACGAGTCGAGACCGGCTTCTTTCAATGCGGTGAGTACTTCGGTGTGGGTTTTATTTTCGAGTTTACTTATGTGTGCTATTTCGGGCGGGCCCAGTGAATGCAATTTTAATGTTGGGTACAAACTTTTTAACTCGCGAAAAATATTTGTATAAAAACTCAAACCTAAATCGGGATGATGACCTCCCTGCAATAACAATTGGTCGCCACCATATCGAAACGTTTCATCTATCTTTCGTTTGTAAGTTTCTATATCAGTTATGTATGATTCAGCATGGCCGGGTATGCGAAAGAAATTGCAAAACTTGCAGTTGGCAATACATACATTGGTGGTGTTTACATTACGGTCTATAATCCATGTAACCTTATTGCCGGGCACTTGTATTTTGCGCAATTCATTTGCTACAAAACTCAGTGCACTTGTAGGTGCATGTTCAAAAAGATATACGCCCTCTTCAATCGAAAGAAATTCGAAATTCAATGCGCGCTTGAGTAATTCGTCAGTTTTCATTTGGCAAATGTAAGGGAAACAATTTTACTATACAGACATCCATATTTTTTTTCCAGATTTATGAAGCATTCTTCTTAGTTTAATACAGTTAACAATTGTAGCATGTTTAAGTTTGAGGCATGAAATATTTCAAAAAAATAATGATGTGAAATGGCTTGAAATCTTATCGAAATCAATCGTTACAAAACATTTTCTATCTTCGTAAAAAAATAACAGTTTGAAATTCGTAGATTTTAATTTTGATTATCACTTGCAGGATGGATTAGATTCCATGGGATTTGAAGATGCAACACCAATACAATCGCAGGCCATACCATTTATACTTGAAGGTAAAGATTTAATAGCATGTGCACAAACAGGAACAGGAAAAACTGCTGCATTCTTGTTACCTATTTTGCATAAACTTTCGCTCGAACCAAGCAATGTTACCAATACACTTATCATAGTGCCCACGCGCGAACTTGCCATACAAATAGACCAGGCCTTGCAGGGGTTTTCGTATTTTACAGGTACAAGCAGTATGGCCATATATGGTGGTAACGATGGCACAGCCTTCGAAACCGAAAGGCGGGCGCTAAGCCAGGGTGCAAATATTATTATTGCCACTCCGGGTCGGTTGATGGCACATTTAAATTTGGGTTATGTAAAGCTGCAAAGTCTACAACACTTAATACTTGACGAAGCCGACCGTATGCTCGATATGGGTTTTGTTGACGATATTATGAAAATATCTACTTTTCTTCCAAAGCAGCGGCAAACGCTTATGTTTTCGGCAACTATGCCGCCAAAAATTAGAACACTTGCTGTAAAATTATTGCACCATCCCGAACAAATAAACATTTCGCTATCGAAGCCTGCCGAAGGGGTTACACAAACTGCTTATGTGTTGTACGAAAAGCAAAAAAACGAACTGGCAAAATTTTTATTGAAAGGTAAAGAAGATGTGTATAGAAGTGTATTGATTTTTCTATCGACAAAAATAAAAGTGAAAGACCTTGAGCGCGACTTAATAAAAGGTGGATTGAATGTAAAGGCTATACACTCGGATTTGATGCAGAATGAACGCGAAAAAGCGTTGAATGATTTTCGTAGTCGCAATGTGCAAATATTGGTGGCTACCGATATTCTTTCGCGTGGAATTGATATTGAAGATATATCGCTGGTAATAAATTACGATGTGCCGGGCGATGCCGAAGATTATATACACCGCATAGGACGCACAGCCCGCGCGGCTTCGAAAGGTGAGGCCATAACTTTTATCAGCGAAATGGACCAGGGTAAATTTTCGCGCATCGAAAATCTTATAGGCTACGAGGTTACAAAATTGCCCATGCCACCACACCTTGGCGATGCCCCTGCTTATGAACCTTTATTAAGAAGACCAAAAACATTTAGCGGCCGCAATAAAAATTTCCGCAAACCACAATCGAGGAGAGTGCGGTAGTTGGTGGTTGCGCGTATGCCCTCGTTTGTGTCCCCACAAACGAGGAATAGAGGAGCATGCGTAAGCCCTCGTTTGTGTCCCCACAAACGAGGAATAGATAGGGAGCATTGTTTGTGAGGACACAAACAATGGCAAAAGAGGACACAAACAATAGCAATTGGGAGTATGCGTAAGCCCTCGTTTGTGTCCCCACAAACGAGAACTACATATGGTGCATTGTTTGTGGGGACACAAACAATGGCAAAAATTAATCTTATATGGAACTGAACAAAACTTATTTTTATACAGCTTCAATTATTTATTGGAAACATCTATTGCTCAATGACAACTATAAGGAGGTGATTGTTTCATCGCTGCGGTATCTTTATGAGAAAAAATTAATAAATGTTTATGCCTTTGTGATCATGCCAAATCATATTCATTTGATTTGGGAACTATTGCAGATGAATGGTAAGGAAATGCCACATGCATCGTTTATGAAACATACCTCACATATTTTTTTAGAAATGTTGAGAAAAGATGCTTCACAAAAATTATCGGAATACAAAGTTGAGAGTTTGACACGCAACCATCAGTTTTGGCAACGCGATGCATTACCAATTGTACTGTATACCGACAAAGTTTTTTTGCAAAAATTAAATTATATCCACAATAATCCTTTACAAGAAAAATGGCGCTTGTCTCAGGAACCATGGGATTATAAATATTCATCGGCCGGGTTTTATGAAAATGGAAAAGATAACTTTGGATTTTTACGGCACTTTTCGGAATGGCAGTAAAACAAAGGTTGTTGTGTTTTTGATAGGACAACAAATATTGATATCCCAATTGGTTTTATGGAACATAATTGATGGCTGCGCTGCTGGAAGGTTTGTGGGGACACAAACCTTGGCTGCGCAGTGGGGACACAAACATTGGCTACGCAGTGGCGGGAAGGTTTGTGGGGACACAAACCTTGGCTAAGCGTACACCTTGGCTGCGTGTACACCTTGGCTGCGCAATGCGGATAGAAGGTTTGTGGGGACACAAACCTTGGCTAATTGGGGACACAAACCTTGGCTACACACACAACTTGGCTACACCATGAGTGCAAAAACCTTTGATGTAAATTATTCTACAACAAAGCTTACAGGTTTCATTTCGCGGGTATTGCCGGCAAGCATGATGATGGTGTTTTCGGAAACCTGCATGCCTGAATTTGCGAAAAGCATAAAGCCCGATTCAAGTTTGCTCTCGTCTTTTATTACTACAGGTGCCTGCATTAATCCATCATTGGTAATTTGTACTAACACCGGCAATTGCATTCCAAAATATGTATCGTTGAGGATGTATTTTTTTGTATTGTCGTTATACACTACAGTAAGTTTTCCATTACACAAATAATAACCCGAATAAAGATGTGTATCGAAATTACGCGCTGTTAAATCACGGGCAAGTTGCAATTGAAATTTCTTTGTGCCTGCTGCATCCATTCCAATAACATATTCGTTTTTGTGCTCGTAGTTATAGTTGTATTCAAATGCCGGTGCTCCGGGTTGCGGGGTTTCACGATTTTCTTTGTACTGTTCTGTGGCAAGAAAAACAGTATTGCCATTCACAATTATTTTTCGGGCTTTAAGATTTTCGACAGGTGTATCGAGTGTCGACATTTTAAAAGTTGGTGTTGATTTACCAGTGTTGGTAAAGTAAAAAATGCCCATCGCTTTTGGGTCGCCCACAGTGAGGGTTCTGCGTTCATAATAGGTTCCGCTTACTATTATTTCGTTATTGGTATTCATAGTGAAAGTATAGCTGGAAACATTATTTGGTGCCGGCATTTCTATTTTATATTCTTTCACATCGGTGGCATTACTGGTACTGCACTGATAAATGGTTAATGCTGTTTCGCCTTTGTTTGTAGTTGTTTTTTTTATGAGATACACAGTGCCATCATTTGCCACAAGCACTTTCATATCTTTATTTTTCGTGTTTTCTCCCGGCATAGATATTTCGGCTTCACTTGTTTTCTTTAGTGTTTTATCAAACATAGCAATCTTAAATTTAGCGGGTTGTTCTTTTACAAAAGGTGTTTCGCCAACTATGGCCAACAAGCTTTTATCGGGCGATACGGATGCATGATTGAAGCCGGAATTCATAATTTTTTCGAAGGTGATATTCATGGCCGGAGTTTCTTCAGTGGCTATATTTCCATCGAAACCTAAACTACGAATGGTGAGTGAATTCATACCGGCTTTTTTATCGAGATGTTCAACTGTTACATATGCTTTATCGCCAAGTGCAAATACATCATCAATACCATAAGTATTGCCAAAAACACCACCGGGAATATTTAAGTAATTATTGAAATTTACTCCCAGATTTGGAGTAACACAAGTAAGATAAAAATGCATTTCGGCATCTTTAAAATGCTTTTCTATAAGGTATGCATCGCCACCGGCCATAAAATTAAATGCCTCGCCTTGCTTTATTGCTGCTGTGGATATTGATGTTCCTTGCGCAACTTTTATTTTTTGTGCCATCGATAATTTAATGGCAAAACAGCATACTAAAATGATTAAAATAGTTTTTGAAAATTTCATTTTTATTTATTTTTTAATGTTCGTTTTTGTTTAATTATATTTTTCTAAGATGTGTTTTGATCTAAATGTATGGTTTATTTATTTGGTTTTGCAGAATCCAATAAGTCTATTTAATATTTCATAACAGAGATTATAACTATAAACTAATAATGCAAGCCAAGAGTAACGTTTTGAAACTAAAATGCTTATTGGCCACAATGGCACGAAGGCACTAAGTTTTACTAAGAAACATTTTCGTTTAACTTTTTTACTTTGAATTTTACATTGCTTTCAGCCTTGCTGGCATTGAATTTTTTCAACCTTTGATTCGCATTAATAACCAATAACCAAATAACTTAATAACTAATAACAGAATAACCAGTAACAGAATAACCAATAACCTAATAACCATGTAACAGAATAACCAAAAACTAGTTATTCGACTTAACGCGTTTTTTAAAATCGTTGAACAACGCTTCGTAACTTTCTTTTATTTTTCTATCACTGTTTGATATTTCAATTCCATTTAACATAGTGAATATTTTGTCGGCATTCTCTGCATTGCCCATAGCAAAAAAAGCTTCAAGCAAATTGAAGCATAAGGCTATTGTTACATCTTTATCTATTCGGGCTTTTTTATCTTTCACATCCGATTGTTGCAGTGCAGCATTCCATGCTTGTAAAGCACTTGTTATTTTTGTACGTGCGGGTTGTGCATCATCTATGAGTGTTTTCAAGCCCGATGAAGCCTCGTTAAAAGCCACTAATAAATCTTTGTATTCATCACCTTTCGATTTTACATAATACAATTCCGTTTTGCGCTCTGTGCGTTTATATCCAAATTGATCGTTGAGGAGGTTATTGATGAATTTCAAATTTTCCTGCAATATTTTTTCTTCGAATGACTTAACCAGTTGCTGCGAATTTATTTGTGGCGGAATTTCGGATTCTGTGCTTTTATAGGTTTTATAATTATTCAATTCTTGTGGAGTAACATTCAGAATTTCGTGGCCCGATGCATCACTTACTTTTACTGACATGGCATGCCGGTATGTAAACTCTGTATAATAATAAGTGGCTTTGTAGTTTGTTGTTTGTCCATTGGCATAGCGTGTCATATCTTTTGTGTTCGATAGTTGGTGTGGCTGTGTATAATCATAACCATAAAAAGTAATCACAATATTAATTGCATTATCAGGACTATTATTGAAACCTTCCAAATTAAAATATGTATTGCACAATGCCGGAAAATCATATGTGGTTTTCAAATCGGGCTCAGCCACATAACGCATAGAAGGTACTGGTGGCAGTTGTTTTACAGGTTTATTATTTTGATTAAGCACTTGTTTCTCTATCAATTTTTCGCCAAGCGATTTCTTATTCCATTCCTCCATTTCTTTGACATAACTATCCTCGGCAGCTTTCACTTTTGCAGGGTATTCCTTTTTATCCTTCTCGAAATCGGCAAGTGCTATTTTATATTCTGCATCGTACTGTGTTTTTTTTTCGGCATTATCATTTGCATAATTCGCTACTATACTTGCCTGATAGT
This sequence comes from Bacteroidota bacterium, assembly GCA_016717325.1. GTDB lineage: Bacteria > Bacteroidota > Bacteroidia > AKYH767-A > OLB10 > JADKFV01. The sequence goes on from JADKFV010000010.1 coordinate 37,782, forward strand.
TTTTTATGTTTCTATCCAACGGATTTGAAGGCAATTTTATATAATTATATACAATGGTTTCATCTTTTATAGATTGTGCACATAAGCCTGAAATTATACTGACAAATAAAATAAGTGCGGAAAAATATTTTTTCATGTTGATTTTTTTGAGGACGCGAATATATAAAAAAAGGTTTCCTTTTGTTAAGATGTCTGCTGTACGACAGTTCAATATCCCTAAAAATGTTTTCTTTACATCATTAAAAATCATTAAAAATTATCTGGATATGAAAAAACAAAATTTAATTCTAGCTATCATGTGCATCATAGCAATGCCATTAATATCGAATGCACAAGCGTTTAAGTATGATCTGATACATCATTTTGGAAATGCCGGTTGTGGAATTTGCGCCACTCAAAATCCGGTTTTTAAATCAACAATTTTAAATCCCAATACAGGTAAAATACACCATATTAAAGTACCTACAAGTTTTCCATATTTCGATCCAATGTATGCCGCAATTCCTGTACTTTGCGATAGCCTCATGAACTATTATAAAATTACGAGTGTACCCACTGCGGTGCAAAATGGCAATTTCAAAAAATCGGTTTTATCATCGGTTACTCAAAGCGATGTGAACACTATTAATTTGCAAAGCAGTCCTGTTACTGTTTTGGTGAGTCATACCACAAGTGGCCAAACACGAACCGTAAATGTAGAAATCAAAAATGTATCTACTGCTACTTTGGCAACAGGCTATGTATTACAACTTGCAGTAGTAGAAAGAGTAATAACATATTTAGTTGCTCCCGGAGGTAATGGCGAAAAGGTTTTTCCTGATGTGTTGCGTGCACAGTTTCCGGCCAACAATGGATACACGGGTCAGGTAATAACGTTGCCTGCGCCAGGTATGACCAGCACATACACATTTACTTACACACTTAATAATACATGGGTAGCATCGCAAATAGAAGAGATTGCTTATGTGCAAAATACTGCAAGCAAGGAAGTAATGAACAGTGGTGCATCGTACGACTGTCAAATAAATTCTGTTTTATCTTCAACATCAATTGCCATTTGCCAAGGAAGCACTGCAACAATACAAACCAATGCCGGAAATGGAAATACCTATGTTTGGGAAAAAAGCGGAGTGGTTATTCCTAATGCAATTAGTGCAAATTACAGTACTACTGTTTCAGGTGATTACACCGTGGAAATATCGAATGGTTCTTGTACGGCTTATTCAACAAAATCAAAAGTTACTGTTAATCCCATACCATCTGCAGTTACACTTTCGCAAACCGGCATTGTAAATATTTGCAGCGGCAAGAGTTTAAATGTAACCGTTACAAATCCTATAGGAACAAATTCATACTCATGGTTAAAAAACAACATCACTATTCCACTTGCCACAGCAACAAATTATACCATCACCACCACTGGTAAATATAAAGCACGCGCTACAAACGAGTTTGGTTGTGTAAGTACTTCAGCTGTGGTTGATGCCAAAGTTACAAGTGCAAGCAGTGTGAATGTCATTCCGGCCGGGCCGCTAACAATGTGCGCAGGTGATAGTATGTTGCTTACTGCCAGTAATAATGCAAACCATACATATCAGTGGAAACGCAACAATATAAATGTTTCAAATGCAACGGCACTAAATTATTATGCCAGGCAAAGTGGCAACTACAAAGTAATAGTAACAAACATTAATGGATGCACCAAAGTATCAAATACTGTCGCTATAACTATTAACTGCCGTGAGGCAAATGCTTTTAATAATATTGAACAAGGCATATCACTTTACCCCAATCCTGCTGATAATCGAATTACAATCGAAATTGGCAATTTGGATATTTCCACTTTCAAAGTTTTAAATAGTACAGGACAAATAATGCAACTGGAAATATTGCCAGTAGATTTTGAAAATGGTACGTACGAATTAAACACTGCAGAAATGAAAAGCGGCTTTTACATTATTCAATGTAATGACCAAAATGGAAAAACAATTGTTTCCAAATTTCAAGTAATACACGAATAAGCAATTTCTCTCAGCAATATTTTTAAAAAGGTGCAATCATTTTGCACCTTTTTTTTGCAATGAAAAAAAATTTAAAATGTGTGAAAACCATTGCATTTCAATAAACGCTATCAACGTTAATCGTTCACTTTTCAAAATGTCATTTTTCTTTGTTACTGATTGGCATCGAAATAAAAACAATTAAGTTTATACCAAAGAAGTTTGAGTTTAGAGAAAAAAGAAATTGCAATTGGCACACAAAAATCTATCGTGGTTTTTTTTAAGATAAATTTTTAGAATAGATAAAAAAGAAAGCAACTACCGAAATTTATAAACCATGCTTATTGTAAAAAATAATTCGGGCACAAACGAACGGCCGGCAACAGTTTCATTTTCGAAATTACTTTGCTCAAGAAATTCGGCATCTTCGGGCAAAGGCGAAAAGGAAACATTTTTTGTTCTAAGGCCTATGCCTGCTGCTAAATCTAAATGTACTCTGCTTCCATTTCTATTGGTGGTAACACCGGCTTTGAACCTGTAAGAACTAACACGATAATATTTATCGACCCGAAATTTTTGCTGATAGGTTGAGCCCATGCGCAACATCCATTCATCTTTACTGCGGGTAAAATTTTTATACAAATACTCGCACGAAACATAATAAGGACTTTCTTCAATAAAAAACATCGCCTCGGCCGAACCACGAAACCCTGCAGAATGAACATTAAAGGAATCGACAATTAAATTTTGATATGCAGAATGGATAATACCGGGTTGCAATTCGACAATGCACTTTTGCGATACACGATATTGAAGGCCTACAGAAAAACTTTGATTTACAGGATCGACCCACGCCAAAGGGCGAGTAACTAAACTGAACTTAGAATACGAAGGTGTATCCTGACTAAATAATTTGTGAAAACAAAAAAGAAGAATTACAACAAAAAACGCTTGGCGCATTTACTTTAGTTGAAATGTGCTAACATGGTAAATGTTGTTTACATCCTGATAATTATACATTTCGAAACTTGTTTGAGTAGAAATTATCATGTAAGGAAAATTCAAAATTATATCGCGCGAATTTGCAACAGGTATGGTACTCATGGCTTGTGGCGATTCGGGATTTGATATGTTGTAAACAAGAACTCCTTCTTCGCTATCGCACACATAAAGATTTTTGCTTTCAACTGCCAATCCATAAGGTGAAGTCATTGTAATGCTTTTTAGTAAATTGGTTTGTTGTGGATTAGAAACATTGTACACCGCCAAAATACTTTGCGATGTTGCATGACCACAACCTACTTCAAAACTATTTTGTGTGGAGTATGCATAATTGCCTTGCACTACTACCGGGTCGCAACTAATGTTGTGCTGCATTTCATCGTATTCCAATGGCTGCGAAGGATCATTAATGCCTACCATGTAAATTCTATCGTGTGCACCTATGTATACATATTCTCCGTATATGGTAATAGTTTCTAAACCATAGTTAATATTAACGGAGTTAACTAATATAGGATCGCTGCCCGTAGAAATGTCAAATACTTTCATGTAGTTGACATCGAGTGCGTACATAAAATTATCTTTTATAGCAAAACGCGTAAGCGATCCGTTTGTGCCCTGTGCAGTACGATCAGCAGTAACTGATTGGTTTTCTTTTGTACATGCAGAAAAAATAATACTGCAAATAAGAACTGCTTTGAGAATGTTTTTCATATCGATGATTATTTATTTTGAGTAAAGGAATAAAAACAATTTATAATTGCAAACATTTTTAACATTTATTCGCGCCTGCATTCAGGATTTTGCAGCAATGCCGTTTCCCAGGCAACTACCCATCCTTTTGCATAATCGGCACATTCAAAAAAGCCTATGAAACCCGAAGGATAAAACTCGCTGGGTTTAAAAATACTCTTTTGCCGGGTTATCAATTTTATATTGTTGATGTCTGTCAAATCAAGCACCAATAAATCGGGACCATTATCGGCATACAAAAAATTATTTTGCGAAGTAATGTCCTTATTGCCGGGGATATTGAGAAACGACATTTTTTGTGGATTGGCAGTGTCGCTAATGTCAATTACATGCACACCTTTGTTTACTTCTATCATAAAAAGATAATTGCCATAAAGCAATATTTTTCCACTGTTCTGTATAGGTTGTGGCACTGTTTGGCTGTATTGAAAAAGATTATCGTAGCTCAAATAGATTGGCTTGCGGCCTTGCTTTTCAAATTCAAATTTACCTCCGCACGAAATAATTGCGATGCAAAAAAAAATTAATGATGAAATAACAAATGGTTTTATTTTCAAAATTTAGTGTTAGAAAATTAACAGCTGCAATATAAAAAAACAACTTTCAAAACAAAAAAGCAAACAACTAAAAAAAATAATATTTATCATGTGCCACAATCTTTGATATTGAATCATGGAAATAATATTCAAAATTTAATTCACTTAAAAAAAAATTGTACTTGCATTTTTAATATTGTATCACCGCTCAATCAATAACTTTTTCACATACGTTTTATCTTCTACTTTTATTGTTACCAAGTACATACCGCTGGCTAAATTATTTACAAATATAGGCATGTCTTGGCGGAGGTTGTACACATATTTTTGGTGGTGCAAAACTTGCCCTTGCATATTTGTAACCGTAACGGTATACGTATCGGCAAAAAACTGGTGGGGAAATTTTATGTAGAAAATTTCTTTTGTGGGGTTGGGGAATAACCTCACCCCCGGCCCCTCTCCATTGGAGAGGGGAGCAACACCAGGCAAGCCTGTGTAGATGGCGCACCCTGCGCTATCGCAGCCTGCGCTATCAAGTTTTACGAGCCAGGCATCTTGCCCTCCGCTTGCACCCTCAAAGCAAAAACCTGCACATATAAATCCGCTATCGCTTGTTTCTATTACATCACGAAAATATGCGTGGTCGTTGCCTTGTGCAAATGACCGCTCCCATTTTAAGTTGCCTACGCTATCCAATAAAAAAATTGAACCTTCATCTATTTGTGTATTTGGGTTTTGGCAACTGCCGGCACTTACTATATCTCCTTTGCTGGTTTCCTTGGCCCACCAAGGGTTGCACATTCCTGTTATTTGAACTTTTGTTTGCCATATAATGTTGCCTCCTGTATCTACTTTTATAATCCACGGGTTTTCTATAAAGGTGTTAGGGTCATACTGGGTGCATGCCAACAAATAATTTCCATCTTTAGTTGAGGAAATTCCAATACCAATTTCTTCTTTAGTAGAGCCAAAAGTTTTGTGCCACAGCTTATTGCCAAGCGAATCCCACTTTACAAGCAATACATCGCAGTTGCTGTTGTTGCCAAATCCAAAGGAGCGGGTCCACCCTAATGTGAGGATTGATGCATCGGGGAGTTCGATGGAGGAGTAGGCGCATTCCCAATTGGAGCCGCCAAAAGCACTTGACCATTGCTTGACCCCTAATTTATCAACCCTTGTTAAATGCATATCAGACGCAACATAATCTGTATCTGCAATTTGACCACTTAGAAGGATTCCACCATCACCAGTCTTGCAAATATAATCTCCAAAGACTAAGTATCCAATGGGTGATGGATAAAAAACGGTATTTAGACTATCCATATTTCTATTGAAAAAAAATAAATAGTTTGATTATTGATTCGAATTGTTAATGTAACCCCAAGAACCTGCAACTAAAGTATCATGATTCAAATTTATTAATCCATAGGGTGCATAGAAACTTGAACCATAACCAAATTCCTTAATTACTGACACACCACTTTGTGTTACTTTTGCAACACTTATAGAATATGGCCAAAATGGGTGCCCAGAAATTATAACTGAATAATAATTTTATCATTTTCTACAACATTGAATAAACCGTCAACACCGTTATGAATAGTAAAATTAAATGTTTGAGCAAACGCGAAATTACAAACAAAGCAAAAACTCAAAAGCCATAAAATGGCTTTTGAGTTAAGTATGTTGCATATCATTATTTTGCTATTACTAATTTATGATAGCCTAAAGTTTCACCACTTACATTGTGTAATTGTAGAACATAAACTCCACTAAATAAGTCAGCTACTTGTAAAATTATTTCTGCGTTAATATTGCTTAATGCAATTGTTTCTATGTGCTTTCCGGTAATTTCATTTATGGTTAAAAATCCGCTACCTATATCATTTGTAATGCAATGAACAACAACAGTTTCAGACGCAGGCTGTGGGAATAGTTTTATTGTATTTTCTCGGATTGAATTGTTATTTACTGCCAACCTAGGAGTTTTATTTCCAATTAACTCAGGCGTAAATTTTGAATTCACATTAAAAATGTTTTTTAAATATGCCTGAGCAACATAAGCACCTGCGCCACTTTGCTCGGAATAACTCTTTAATTCTTGCTTATCTTTTTTGTTTAGCTTCAATTGCCCATTTACAACTTTACTCAGCAAATAAGTGTAAATATTAAATTCCGAAACATGTTGAGGCTTTCCTTTTATATTTGCTAAATAAGTTGAGGCAAATGAGAATTGTTGTTTGTCGAAAAAATGCTTTAACAAAAGCACATCTTTGTTTTCATCATTTGATTTGGAAATAAAATCAACTAATATTGAATCGTTATTAATAGAATCGTTTAATGAATTAATGCTAATCCATTCATTGAAAAATTGCTTTTTAAGTTGCGCATTATTTTCTTTTTGGTACGCCATTTTTAGATCATCGCAGGGTAAAGTAGGGCATGGGTTAGGTTTTGTACATGACACAGCATCTGGTCCATTAAAACAATTCTCAACATCCTCAAAATTCCCATTTGCAAGTATTGGGCTAATTAATGTAGGCACTGTTTCTCCCGGTGTACCATTCGCATAATATTTAAACTGCACTCCGGGTGTAAAAATATGGCTAAACGCACCATTGGTATTTACGTTAAATGTATTGCCGGCACGTATTTTATTTACTGGGTCACACCCTGTTCCTTGAGTTGCTAATGTGCCGAGTGAAGGAAATTCGGGGCTAATGGCCCAGTCGAAGGTGTTATCGTTATAGGTGTTGCAGCTTATTTGTAGGAAATCGTTGTTGTATTCTGTTTGTGTGGCAACATTAATATTATTAAAGGTATTTGTTTTGCCAACTACACCGCCCATTTGGTTGCTATTGTGCACTATTACTCCAAAGTTTTCGGATTTGCTTGCGCCATCAAAAGTATTGCCTTCAATGGTAAATGCTGGGCTGCTTATCATAGCAATACCATAAGGAGTAGTAAAACCCAAGCCGCCTGTAGGAACATTAAATTGATTGTTTTTTATACTATGAAAAGCACCTGATAAACCTGTAAACCCATACTGTGCAGTAATGGTATTATCTGTTGCTGTAACGGGGGTAAGCACTGCGCTACCATTCACAGTTTCGATACCGGTAGTAAGTCGCCAAATTACGTTATTATCAATATTAATACGTGCATCATAACTGCCAACTGCTGTGCCTCGTATATCTTCGTCAAAATTATAAAATACTTTAAAGTTATTTCGTGTTACAAGTAATCCATTACTACGATAATCAGTAACAAAGGCATTGTTGCCAACCGGTCTAAAATAGGGGTCTACAAAATTTTGGTAATATTTATCGCGCATGGGCGCATTGGTTTCAAAATCACAATCGGCTATAAAATTAAAAGCACTACTGGCATAGTATGGTCCATAATGTATACTTCTACGCCAGTTTTCAAATTTTGCATTCGAGGCCCTAATGTAACCACCACCATTAATAAAGTTAGGATTTAACCGCAACAAACCATCGCGCAAACCACTACAAGCCATAGCTGCCATGCGGGCATTTTTTATTGTGGCTCCATCTTTAATATAGCATACACCTTGGTTTGCAAACGAGTTTGAAAGAGTAGGTTGTCCCCATACTTCAATGCCATCCCACATTGTATAATCATTGCACCCTTGTTCTACATCGAGCGTAGTTTGTGTGCCTTCAATATTTAGTTGTCCGCCAGGCAATACAACTATGTATGTAGGTATGCCTGTTTGGCGCGAGTCGGCAAATTTTAAACTTGTGCTTGCAGCATTACCAATTGTAAAATTAAGGCCTGGGCCTACAGCAATCACACCTCTAATATTATGCGCACCGGTCAATGGATTAGGCAATGTGCTGGCATCAATTAAATTCCAACTGTTGGGAATACCATCATACCCATCAATATCATACACCAAGTTGTTTTGGCAGTTGGGGTATAGTTTAGCCAAATAGGCATCGTCCATATTGGAACTATAATTTCCGCTTATCACAAAACCACCATCCTCTGCTTCAGTTATTCCATACATACATTCTTGTTTTTTAAATTGCCGGGATAAAACTCCGGTTGTTCGGTACTGTTTTCATCAAATGTTTTTTCCCATTGTGGTGTACCATTAATGTCAAATTTTTTTACGAAGGCATCAGTGTTCCAATAGTCGCCATAAAGATAGGCAGAAGTAATAGTTGAACCACCATTGCACGACCAACTTTGCACACCCCACGGCATGTTATTATAATGAACAGGCCTTTTTGTAGAAACTGCAGCAAAACCACCATCGGCCGTATTGCATATACCTACTTTAAGGTCGTAGGCATAAAGTTGATTGGCTGGGGTATTATCTGTAAGAGCATAATCATTCATATTGGTAATGGTTGTTCCAATCACAGTATAAGATCTCACAGCACCTTCTGCTTTATTTCCGTCACCGATAAAGCCTCCTGCCAATCCAAAATCATTGCTATTGGATGTTACACCCACTAAAAAAGTTCCATCATTTCTAAATACTACATCGTATGCTGCATCATTAATAGATGTTAAATTTTCGGTTAATTGTATAGGTGTTGTATAAGTTAAAGAAGCCCCTAACCAAGCCATCATATTTACATCGGTACCAGAACCAATTCCTGCATCGCGCCCCACTGCAACAATTACTTGATTGGCACCAGTGCCTATTGCCTCAATGCCATACAAGTCGCGGCCATAAGGTGCGCCTTGGTTTGTTGCCGCATACTCTTGCATCCAATTTACATCACCATTTTCGTGAATATCAACTACAAAAGCATTTAAAGGATATTTATTATCGCTGATACCTATCACTTGTGGTAGTTGAGCAATAGCGCCTACAATTCTATAGGCGGGTTGCGAATTTGCATCAACATATTCGCATATATCATAAGCACCATAAAATTTATTTAAATCGGTAGCATACAATCTGTTCCATACAATGTTGCCATTAATATCAAATTTTACAGCATTTATATGCCAAATGGATTTGTCGGTAGGGCTACTACAATTTAAATCGAATTGACTAATTCCGGGATTAACTACCAGCGCGGCCGGCTGTGATCCACTATCATAATATGGCTCGCGCGAACTACCCGTAATTCCCACTGCAAGGAAACCGCCATCGGATGTTTGTATTACATTTTGAAACCAATTTTGATTTACCACTTTTGTCCAAATATTGTGGCCAAATAAATCTTTGTGCGATATGTATTGAAAAGCACTCCTACCTGTATATGCCGGGGAAATTCCTGTTATAGGGTAATCATCGGATATGCAATCACTAGTTTGATTCAAGGGAAATGGCAATGTAAGAGCACATCCAGTAGCATCTTCGTTATAAAAATAATTGGAAAATGATGTATAGCCAACTGCAATATAGCCTACATGTTGGCCACCTATATATACATTTTTGTGATTATACCACCAATCTTCGTTGCTTTCATCTTTTGTTTGTGGTACTTGTGCCTGTGCGGGAAATGGCGGGTTAAAAGGATAGAAATCTTCTGTGGTCCATTCTATACCGGGCGGTGGTACTTGTGCTTGCATAATTCTGCTATGCATTGTTGCTACAAAAATAATTGCACAAATTAGAATTGCTAACTGTGTCTTGTGTCTTGTGTCTTGTGTCTTGTGTCTTCATAATAATAAGTTTTTAAAATTAATTCTCTAAAATAAAACAAAAAAATAATACGAAATACAAAAGGGAGAATTAAAGTTGTGAACCGCAAAATGAATTGGTTTTAATAAAATGGCTAAAAACAGAAACCAATTGTTGCAAATATTTTTCACATTTTACTTTTTTCAATTTCTAAAATAAATTAAAAATTATCAGCGATTTTTTACAAATTTGCTGCAGAGAAAAATAAATCATTTCCTCAAGTAATTAAGAATAAAATGATAATCAAAACAGTGAAGGACGCAGCCACAGCCACAGCGGATATAAAAAGTGGGATGACACTTTTAGTAGGAGGGTTTGGATTGTGTGGCATTCCCGAAAATTGCATCAATGCAATGGTTGCAATGGGCATCAATAATTTGACTTGCGTTTCGAACAATGCAGGAATTGACGATTTTGGCTTGGGTTTGTTGCTGCAAAATAAGCAAGTGAAAAAAATGATATCGAGCTATGTGGGCGAAAATGCCGAGTTCGAGCGACAAATGTTGAGTGGAGAATTGCAAGTAGATTTAATACCTCAAGGCACACTTGCTACGCGTTGTATGATGAGTGGATATGGCATTCCGTTTTTTCCCACACCTGCTGGCGTTGGTACCGAAGTTGCCGAGGGCAAACAAATTATAAACTGGAAGGGCCGCGATTACTTGATGGAGGAAGCATTCGATGCTGATTTTGCAATAGTAAAAGCATGGAAAGGTGACACCACCGGCAATTTAATTTTTCGTGCTACAGCGCGTAATTTTAATCCTTTGATGGCTATGGCCGGAAAAATTACTATTGCCGAAGTAGAACATCTTGTGCAACCTGGCGAACTCGACCCCAACGAAATACATGTGCCGGGAATATATGTGCATCGCATTTTTCAAGGAGCAAATTATGAGAAGCGTATAGAGCAACTTACCTCGAGGAAGCGGTTATAATGTTATTGGGTTATTAGTTGTTGGGTTGTTCAGTTATTGGTTGTTGAGTTATTGGGTTGTTAAGTTTTTAGGTTGTAAATGCTTATTGTGATTTTTAAAATGTGCTGTATAAAAATACTATTCATTGCAATCCAAACAACAGCATATTTCTTGTAATGATAGTAATCGGAATGTCTAAATGCTGCAAAAAAACTTTAAACTTTAAACTCTCAACTTCAAACTTTAAACTCTCCTCTTTAAACTCTCAACTTCAAACTTTAAACTAAAAACTTTAAACTAACAACCCTATTCCTCCCAATTCAATTTCAGATAATTTATAATAATATCGGTTGCACCTTTTTGTTGATCGATGTATTTCAAATTTGCTGTTTTTATCGCCTGCAACTTTTCGAAGTTATATTTCAAATCATCAAAAACCGTTTTGAGGGTTTGATGATTTTTCACTACAAACATTCCTCTTATTTTTAGTAATGCTAAAGCTTCGTTGAATTTTGAGTATTGCGGAGCCACTATTACCGGCAGACCATACACTGCAGGTTCCAGTATGTTATGTATGCCTGTGCCAAAGCCGCCACCAACATAAGTGATAGTGCCATAGCGATACAAAGTTGAAAGCAAACCAATATTATCTATTATCATTACATCGCATTCTTTTTTGTCGATGGTAAACTGCGAATACCTCACTACAGATTTTTTTATCTTTTGTAATAACTCACTCAGTTTGGCTTCACTTATTTCATGTGGAGCAATTATAAATTTATAATCATCGGTACAATCATTTATAAGTTTGCAAATAATATCATCATCGGCAGGCCATGTGCTGCCGGCAATAAACACTTTTTTATTTTGATGAAAAATCTCTACTATCTCGAGCGAGCGATTATTGTCGCGTGTGGCCACCACCCTATCGAAACGTGTATCGCCACTTACCGTAACATGTGGTATGCTGCGTTTGTATAACAGTTCGAGCGAGCGTTGATTTTGCACAAATATGTGTGAAATTCTGCGCAAAATTTTATCGAAGAAAAATCCATACCATTGAAAATAAACTTGTGATGGACGAAAGTTGCATGAAAATGCATAGGAAGGAATTTTTCTTCTCTTGCACTCATAAATATAAAAATGCCAAAACTCATACTTTACAAAAAATGCTGCATGAGGTTTTACCAAATCTAAAAACCTTTTTGCATTATGCGGTCCATCAAGAGGCAAATAAAAAACGTAATCGGCAATGGTATCTAGTTTTTTGGCTTTATAACCAGAAGGAGAAAAAAATGTAACTACCAGTTTAAATTGAGGAAATTCTTGCCGCATGCGCTCCATTACAGGCCTGCCTTGTTCAAACTCACCCAAGGATGAACAGTGTATCCAAATACGCTGTTCATCGGGCTTCAGCGTTGTGCGCATAAGACTGAACAATCCTTTACGGCCGCGCATCCACTGCCTGGCCTTGTCGTTGAATATAGATCCAACGGCAATGAATAAGCCATAACATTTTACAGCAATGAAATAAAAAATAGCCATCAGGTATTCAGCACTTTTAGCAGTAGGCGTGCAAAGGAAAAATTTTTTTTGTGTTTGCAGCCATCTACATTGCGAATAATGGCTTTATTTTCAAATACTTTGGTTGACGCTCAATTGAATGGCTTTTTTGTAATTCGGATTAATTTGATTTTAAAAGTTAAGCAGCGGGAATCTTTTATGAAACCCGCTGCTTGTATTTATGTCTTCATTTTCGGGAGGGTTTGGGTAGGCTTTTATTTAGTTACCACCATCAACTTAGTGTCAATACATGTATCATTTACAAAAAGTGAATAGGTGTAAGTACCTGCTGCCAGTTCATTTGCATTTACTGTTACACTTCCTTTTCCTGATTGCACAAGTGTAAACTCTTTTAAAGCGCTTCCATTTAAATCGCGGATAATTAAAATTGCCTTTGCGTTTTGTTCTGCAACGAAATAATTTATTGCCGTTTTTGTGTTGAAAGGATTGGGTTGATTCTGTTGCAGATAGCTGTTAGCTTCAAGCTGTTGGCAGTTTGTTTTTGTTTGCTCGGAACTATTGCATAGTGTTTCAAGGCATGATTTCATTTCAGTAATTTCATTTTTCAAAACCTGATTTTCATTTTGCAAATTGCCAACTGTTGACTGCAAACTAGTAATTGCCAATTGCTGACTTCCATTTTCCTTTACCAATTGCTCATTCTTTTTATCCAACTCCTTCACACTGTTAATCAGCATGTAAGTCATAGCCCCATTGTCAACACTTAAATAATCTGTTGATTTATTATTGTCATCGCGGTAATTCCATGTACCTACCATGTAAGGTGCAACTTCTTTCAACTCCTGTGCAAGAACTCCCACGCCTGTTTCTTTTGGCATGCCTGCTTCACCGGTGTAGGTAAACCAAACAGGGTGTATTTTTTTCAATTCATTCAATCCTTCTTTGTAATCGTGCACATTTGTTTTTAAACGTGCATCGCTTGCAATGGTCCATGTATTTGAAGTTGGTTTTGCTGCTGAATTGGTTGATATTTGTAACCTAAAGGCAGGTACAGTTGTTCCTATACCTACATTCACACTACTTGTTGCCCCATTTAATCCTGCAATACTGCCCAATACCATACAGTTGCTTGCTCCAACTGTAGCATGGGAGCCTATTGCAGTAGCATTAATTAAGTTATTTAGCGATGCGGTGGAACTATCACCAACGAAAGTGTTGTGTGAGCCACTTACGTTATTACGACCAGCACTACTACCGCTTGCTGTGTTATTGCTACCCGTAGTATTAAAGAAAAGTGCGTTCTTGCCATTCGCAGTATTATTCTCTCCTATGGTGCTTGAGAAAAGCGTACCACTGCCATTTGCTGTGTTATCATCTCCTGTAGTGTTTGAGATAAGCGCCCCTCTACCATTTGCTGTGTTAAAATCACCTGTAGTGTTTGATTCAAGCGCCTCATGACCAATTGCTGTATTATAAAATCCATTGGTGTTTGATTCAAGTGCACTCCAACCACTTGCTGTATTATATTCGCCAGTAGTATTTAGGGCAAGCGCGCTATGGCCATTGGCAGTGTTTTCAGAACCAGTGGTGTTATTGCCAAGAGCGCCACTTCCATTGGCAGTATTATTATCACCTGTGGTATTAAGTATACCTGCATTGGCGCCCACAAACAAATTATTGATTCCTTTTATACTTAGCACTTGCTTTCCATTTATTCGATAAATCGAATCGGTATTGATGCTACCCTCTTTTACATCTAATTTAAATGCAGGTGTAGTTGTTCCAATACCAACATTTACGCTATTTGCTGCTCCATTAACTCCTGCAATACTGCCAAGCACCAAGCTATTGCTTGCACCAACAAATGCATCTGAGCCAATGGCTGTAGCATTGTTTAGATTATTAAGTGAGGCATTGGCATTTGTTCCAATGTATGTGTTGTTTGAACCAGTTGTGTTACTAAAACCTGCGTCTCTACCATTGGCAGTGTTACTATTTCCTGTAGTGTTTGAGAAAAGTGAATTCCTACCATTCGTTGTATTACTAATCCCGGTGGTGTTTGCTGAAAGTGCACCATGTCCGTTCGCTGAGTTGCTACTTCCTGTTGTGTTATCAGAAAGCGCACCCAAACCAATAGCTGTGTTGAAAAATCCTGAGGTGTTTGATACCAGTGCATTTCTACCATTAGCAGTGTTGTCAAAACCAGTTGTATTAAAAAAAAGAGCATGGCTACCATTTGCTGTGTTACCACTTCCAGTAGTATTATTGCGAAGTGCGCGGCTACCAATGGCCGTATTATTAACACCAGAAGTAATCCCTAAACCTGCACTATCACCCACAAACAAATTAAAGTTTCCTTTAATACTTAAAACTGGCTTTCCATTAATGGTGTAAATCGAATCGGTATTAATAGTTCCCTTTGCAAAAATATTTTTCCATGCTAGCGTGCTGCTGCCTAAGTCTTTTGTATTATCAGTTGATGGAAGTAATGACTGACTTACTGCTGTTGGCGCAGTTAAATTGTTTAATGTTTTGGTCGCACCTGCGGTTGGTGTAACAGCTGTCCACGTGAATCCGGAGAAATAATAAAAACCCGGTGTGCTGTTGGTTTGATAAATCAACAAGCCTGTTGCAGGTGTTGCAATTGCATTGCGCTGCACAAGAGTCATGCGTGGAATAAGCAGACCTTTGCCAATGGTATCAATATCCAATGCTGCCGAGCTATTGGGTGTTGTTGTGTAAACTCCGGCACTGCCTGATGCAGGGAATGTGTTTTGTGAAATTGATTGCATGGTGGTTGCAAACATTATTGCAACGGATAAGATGATTAATTTTTTCATAATGATTTTTTTTTGTTTAAAGCGTTTAATTAAAATTAAATATTCCTTTTTATAATAAACCCCTTCAAGGGTTTAAAACCCTTGAAGGGGTGAGTGGATTATTTAGTTACCACCATCTGCTTGGTATCAACCGTTTTATCATCTA
Source organism: Bacteroidota bacterium (assembly GCA_016717325.1). Taxonomy (GTDB): domain Bacteria; phylum Bacteroidota; class Bacteroidia; order AKYH767-A; family OLB10; genus JADKFV01. The sequence goes on from JADKFV010000010.1 coordinate 53,170, forward strand.
CAATCAACACATAAGTATAAACACCCGGTGCAAGTGTATTGCCTGAAATTTCAATTTGACTTTTTCCTTTTGTAGAAATCACAAACGACTTTATCTCTTCACCATTCATCGAAAATATTTTAAGCAATCCTTTGCTTGAATTTGATGAAATGTAAAAACCGATTGTTGTGTTTTCTTTAAATGGGTTGGGATTGTTTTGGAGAAGATAGTTTGAAGTTTGAAGTTCGAGGTTAGAAGTGTTTGTTATTTCACTATTGTTACAAAGTGTTTCAAGGCATGATTTCATGGTTTCGATTTCGTTTTTCAATTGCGCATTTTCTTCTTTTAATTTTTGAAAATCGGATTGCTTCACTGCTGCGTTTTGTTTTTCATCTAACTCCTGAACTGCCTTTACTAATGGAACAACAAACTGACTGTATGCTAATGAATAATTATCATTCGCATTATCTTTATCTGCAATATGCAAACCATCAAAGTGATATCCTAAGTCATTTGCAGCACGCTCCACTTCCTGAGCAATAAAACCAGTACTGAGTTCTTTACTTTGTTCGTTTAGTTGTTTTAAGTAAGATGCTTCATCCTGATTTTCGCCTACGTGTTTGCTGAATTTAGCACGGTCGAAATTGTAAGTAACAGGACGCAGTTTGTTAATAAACGCTAATCCCGGAACATCTTCTTTTACATTATTTTTAAAACGGCCATCACTTGGAATAGTATATGCCACCTGTCCTTCAATTACTGTAACAGCATTATTACCAAATCTCATTTTATTATTTGCATTAACTGCTGCACCAAAACCAAGCGCTGTGGCATTAGTGCGACCTAATCCGGTTCCTGATGCATCGGCTGTGCTACCTACAAATGTGCATCGTTGGTTGTTGCTTTTCGAAGTGCCTGAATTGTTTCCAATTGATACGTTTCTTAATCCTGTTGTATTGTTGAACAAAGCGCTTGTTCCAAATGCAACATTGCTAGTTCCGGAAGTGTTTAAGTAGAGTGCTGAATCTCCAACAGCTGAATTAAAACTTCCTGAAGAATTTGCAGCTAATGCATAGAATCCAATAGCAGAATTCGAGTTTCCAATTGTGTTGGCAACTAATGAATTATTTCCAATACTTGTATTACGGCTACCTATTGTATTTCTGATAAGGGCAGAATCGCCAATTGCCGAATTACTGTTGCCGCTTGTATTTGCTGTTAAAGCAAATGAGCCTATGGCGGTATTAAAATTTCCGGTTGTATTTGCAATCATAGCAGAATTACCAAAAGCAGAATTCGAAACACCGAAAGTATTTTGCCTGAGTGCCTTGAATCCGAATGCAGATATACCGGCACTGCTGTTTTCATGTGCTGCTTCAAAACCGAATGCAGAGTTATTTCCACTTGTTGAAACTTTGAATAAACTTTCAAATCCAATTGCAACATTACCGGTTCCTGTTGTGTTGTTATATAATGAGTTATTTCCTAATGCTGAATTACTGCTGCCCGAAGTGTTTTTTAACAAGGCAGAATCGCCTACAGCTGTATTACTGCTACCGTTAGTATTTGCAGACATAGCAAAAGAACCTAAAGCGGTATTAAATCCACCGGTAGTATTGGCAATTAATGCAGCATTACCAAAAGCTGAATTTGAAACACCTGTTGTGTTATTACGCAATGCACCTGAACCAAAAGCTGAAATGCCAGAACTGGTATTTTTATTTGCGGCTTCAAAACCAAATGCAGTGTTGTTATTTTCTGTTGTATTGGCAGCCAGAGCAGCCGAACCCATTGCTGTATTAAATGCTCCTGTTGTATTTGATGACATTGCTGATTTTCCAATTCCTGAATTGCTATTGCCCGTGGTATTTTTTTGCAAAGCAGAATCACCCATTGCAGTATTGTTATTTCCGGTTGTGTTTGATGACATGGCAAATGAACCCATTGCTGAATTGGATTGTCCCGTTGTATTTGCAAACAATACCGAATTACCAAAACCTGAATTTGAAACACCTGTTGTGTTATTGCGCAATGCGCCCGAACCAAAAGCCGCTATGCCAGAACTGGTATTTTTATTTGCGGCTTCAAAACCAAATGCAGTGTTGTTGTTTTCTGTTGTATTGGTTGCCAGAGCAGCCGAGCCCATTGCTGTATTAAATGCTCCTGTTGTATTTGATGACATTGCTGATTTACCAATTGCAGCATTGCTGTTACCTGTTGTATTTTTTTGCAAAGCAGAATCTCCCATTGCAGTATTGCTATTGCCGGTTGTGTTTGATGACATGGCAAATGAACCCATTGCTGAATTGGATTGTCCAGTTGTATTTGCAAACAACACAGCATTACCAAAACCTGAATTTGCTAATCCTGTTGTGTTATTGCGCAACGCACGCGAACCAAATGCCGCTATGCCAGAACTGGTATTTTTATTTGCGGCTTCAAATCCGAATGCAGTGTTATTACTGTCAATAGTATTTGCGAATAAAGCAAACGAACCCATTGCTGTATTTGAACCTCCGGTCGTGTTTAACCGCATTGCCGACCTACCAATAGCTGCATTGTCATTTCCAGTGGTGTTTGCTCGAAGGGCAGAATCTCCAATTGCTGTATTGTTATTTCCTGTGGTGTTTAATGACAGGGTTAAATTACCAATCGCTGTATTTCTGCTGCCCGTTATATTTGCGTTCAATGCTCTTGCGCCTATGGCAGTGTTAAAGCTGGCAGTGGTATTGTTTTTTAATGCTTGATTTCCAAATGCCGAATTATTAGCACCAGTAGTATTACTTCTAAGTGCATCAAATCCGAATGCCGAATTATTTGCACCATTTGTATTTGACGTTAACGCCCTGCTTCCGAAAGTAGTAGTCCCATCTGCCGTGTTCCCTTTAGCTGCTTCATACCCCACTGCAGTAACATCGTCTGTAAAGGTACTTAAGGAGTCTGCCCTAAAACCCACTACTACATTTCTTGTTCCCGTTTGGTTTTCATATAGTGCTTTGTAGCCAATTGCAACATTTTCAGAAGCGGTTGTATTATAATAGCCGGCTGCATACCCCAAAAAAACATTTCTACTTGCGGTTGTTTGTTCATTGCCTGCTCTCCAACCCAGAAAAGTATTTTCAAATCCTGTTGTGTTATTAAATCCCGCCCCTCTTCCAATAAATGTATTGTAACTGCCTCTATTGTCTTCTCCAGCCGAACTCCCGAAAAAAGCATTGAATTCCCCAATTGTATCTCGAAAACCGCTCCGATAACCAAAATACGCATTATTTTCCATTGCTGACTTGGCAGAAGAGCCCGCACCAGATCCAACAAAAGTATTGTTAATGCCCAATGTGCCTGAACCTAAGCCGGCATTGTAAGTTTGTGCATTTAAACTACAAACCTGCATAGCTACAATAGCTACAATTAATAGTGCCTTTAATTTGAATTTCTTTTTCATAATGATATTTGTTTTTTAAAGTTTTTTTGTTTTTTTAAAACCCGCGAAGTTTTTAAAACCTCGCGGGTTTAGTAGAAGATAAGTTAGTCCTTCGTCACATTAACAATGCTGTTGCCTTGCGAAGAATTTATTTTTAGAAAATAAATTCCGGGCGATAGCGAATGCATATCAACAGTTGTTTTTTCGCTATGCGTTTTTCCGGTTAATACAATTCTTCCTACAGCATCTAAAATGAAATAATCTGCATTAATGGTTGCTGATTGCATCTCAATAGTAAGCATTTCATTTACAGGGTTTGGATAAAAAGAAATTCCAGCCAAACTGTTTGAAGTTTCAATCCCGGTATTGGTTAAAACAATTGCATCGCTTAAAGTACATCCCCAAATGTTGGTTACCTCAACGGTGTAGGTACCGGGTTGCGTTGCTGTATAAATACTGTCGGTTGCATTGCTTATGGCTGTTCCGTTTAAGAACCATTGAAAAGTGGCACCATCATTATTTACATTTGAACTTAAAGTAAAACCTGTTTGTGTAATATTGGGAAGTGATGGTGCTTTATAATATTTTTTTAAGCTCATTTTGCCATTGTTAAAACCATGGGACGAGCCAAATATCATTTCATTGTTTGAAGAGGTTATTCCAATATCGGCAATTTCAAATGCAGGCCCTGGAAATGTAAAAACATTGCCACCATCCAATGAAAATGAAGGGTCAGGAATGCCATCGGCACTATACTTATAAAACTGAGAACAATTTAAACATGAAAAACCATTGTCATATCCAATAATAAAGGAATCGTCATTTAACTTGGTAACGAAATGCAGCCACCCGGCTCCGCTTACGGTTATATACCCCAAAGTTCCAAAAGTGGTGTCAATGCTTCCGTTGGTATTGTATCGGGCAATGGTTGCTGCTGTTTGCGTCAGATTACGACTGGCAACAATGAGTTTATCATCATTTTGAATTAAAATTTTAGGGATGTTGCTTGATAAGAAGTTTGGATCAACAATGTATCCGTTTACACCAAAGGTAGTGTCTTCAATTCCTAATGTATCATAACAACTGAGTATCAACTGGCCGTTAAAAAAATCTGAAGAAACAGAAATGATTTTTCCATCGCTGCGCATTGCACTGATAAAACTCCTTAACAAACTCAACCCTAATGGTGTAGGATGTTGAACTACTCCGTTAGTTCCAAAAGTATTGTCAACTGCTCCTGTTGAATCAAAGCGCATTATTAAATGATTGCTGGTATATTGGCTACCTGAACAAAGTATTTTACCATCAGGCAACAGATATAGAAAAGTAAATTCTCCATTTTGAAAACTGGTTGAAGTACTACCCATTACTCCAAAAGTGGTATCAGGATTCCCATCATAATTATATCTCGATATAGAGGGACGAAATTGACTACTGCCATTGCCCGCAGCTTGCGTACCGGCAACTAATATTTTACCATCGGGTTGTAATGTATAATCATTACCTATATTGGTAAATTCAAATTTATGTCTTACCAATCCGTTTACACCAAAACTGCTATCCACTTGTCCGCAGGCATCGGCTCTGAACATAAAGTTATGATTGCAATTGCAGTTGGATTCGTACATTGTTCCGCAAAGCAGAATTTTATCATCTGTTTGCCGAAAAATATTTTTTGCGCCACCCTGTCCGTTAAAAACGGGTACCTGTATAATGCCGTTGTTGCCGTAAAGAGAATCGGTTAGGAGTGATTGTGCATTTAGTTGAGTTGCAAATAAAGCTGCAAGAATTAATGTGTTTAGTAGTGATTTTTTTTTCATAATTTTTTTTTAAAAACTTTTAATTAGTAAGATAATTTATAGCAAAGATGGTTGCATGTGAAACTGATATCAATACACCAAAAGGTGTATATTCAAATTATTTTGCTCCCATTAATTGTTTAATCACGACAAAGGTAAATGGAACATTCTTTGAAGTGCCAAACTGCAATCATAATTGTTGTTATGTTTTTTAATTAGAAGGATGACTCGGATGCAAGAAATATGAACTTTTATCGTTGTTGAAATTCTTTTAAAAACAAAATCCTGTTGAGCTTCACTTAAATATTTTTTTTAAGCTTGTAATTTAATGTTAGTTGCATAAATACTCAAAACGAGAAGCTACTTCACCCATTTGTTTTCCAATGCATATCTAATTAGCAACGCTGTGTTTTTAATTTGAAGTTTGTGTAAAATGTTTTTTCGATGGGTGCTGGCAGTTTTATCACTTATCTCTAACAATGCACCCACTTCGCGGTCGGTAAGTCCATTGGCAATTTGTTGTATAATTTCGATTTCGCGCGGGGATAAAATTTCGTGCACTTTCATATTTTTTTTTGTGCAAAAATGATTGCTGCTTAATGACCATGCAATACACTAAAAGGTGTATATTTTATTTGAGAGTTTATAAGTTAAATAGTTTATGGGTTCATTAGTTTATAAGAATGATTAAAAGCAAGTTGTCATCAAACCAACTTATTCTCGATAGCAAACTTTACTAATGATGCAGTGTTGGAAAGGTTCAATTTAGCCAGCATGTTTTTGCGATGTGTGTCGGCAGTTTTTACCGAGATAAAAAGCGTATCGGCAATATGCTGATTGGTATAACCTTCAACAATTAATTTTAACACCGATTGCTCGCGTGGTGTGATAATGTTTTCGGAAAATTGAATGTATTCTTTTTTTGTTTTCAGGGAGTTGTCTGCATCGCGTGTAAAAAAATGTGCAAGAGATTCAGAAATAAAAATTTCATTTTTACTCAGGGCTTTAAACGCTTTTAATAAATCACCACTGTCGGTGTTTTTTAAAATGAAAGCATCGGCACCGGCATTTAATGCTTTATTAATGGTTGGCAAATCGCTCAGCATACTTACCATCATTATTTTGATTTGTGGATGCAGTGTTTTTATTTGCAAAGTAGCTTGTATGCCATCAATCAAAGGCATATTAATATCCATCAACACCACATCATAATTTTCTTTATTACATTTTTCAATAGCTTCTTTTCCATTTATTGCAAAGCCCGCAATTTCAATATGCAATTCTTCTAGCAAAATAAATCGAAGTCCTTCAACAAAAAGCCTGTGGTCATCGGCAATTAATAATTTCATTTTTTTATCCAGCATAAACAAATGGTATTTCAATAATAGTGCGAGCTCCTTTGCCTGGTGCCGAGTCAAATTCAACAACACCGTTTACACTTTTTGTTCGCGTTTCAATATTGGTTAAACCATAACCGCGTTTGTTGTCTTTTATATCGTAACCAATGCCATCATCTTCGTAAAGCAAAATTATTTTTCCATCTCGATTGACCAAATCAATATAAACATTTTTAGCTTTTGCATACTTCATCGAGTTGTTAATGAGCTCTTGGGTAATACGGAAAAGTTGATGTTCGGTTTTTTGTTCCAGTCGTTTTTCTAAACCTACATGAGATAAAGAAAAATTTATTTGCTGTAGCAAATTGATTTTATTTACCAGCTCTTCGGTAGCTATTAAATATCCTTTTTCCTGAAGTGTAGAAACTTGCAAGTCGTCCATTATTTTTCGCAAATCATTTATAGAACCATCTATTAATTGAATGGAATTTTCGACCAGTGTTTTGTTTTTTCTCCTTCAGCATTGTTCTTTAAGCTACTTAAAAACATACGTGCTGTTGAAAGTTGTGCGCCCAGGTCGTCATGTAATTCATTGCTGATTCGCTTGCGTTCGTTAAGCAATGCACGTTGACTTTCTAATTGCTTGCTTAACCTGAAACGATTAAACAACAACAATCCAAAAGCAAGTAAAAGAATTGAACCAACTACTAATAAATTTCGATAGAGCGTTTGTTCGCTTAATTGTTTTTCTTTTATCGTTTTATCTTTTTTAGTCAATTCCAACTCTGCAGCATTGGCTTTGGTTTCCAACTCACGGTTTTTAAGCTCTTGTTGTGTCTTGTTTAATTGCAATGCCTGAAAGTCTTTATCTTTATTAAGCAATGCAATTTCATCCTTATTTTTCTCCTTTTCAAGAAAAGCCAATTGCAAGGCAAAATCCTGTTGCCTCAGACTGGCCGATTTTAATTCATTGTCCTTACCCAATAATTTAATTTCATTGTCTTTTTTTTCGGTTTCGTATTTGGTTTTAATTTCTGCAATTTGTTTCGTGTTGTCTTCATTGAGTCTTTGGCCCTTTAATTCATTCGCCTTTTCATAATAATCAATTGATGCTTTTAAATAAATTACTCTTAAAGAGTCGCTGATATTGCTTTGCCTTGCAAGTTCGTTGTACAATAATCCTGAAAACTCAAATGTTTCCTGTTTTATTTTTTTGTTGTCGTTTTCAGTTGTCAGTGCTAACGATTTTTTACAATAACTTTCGGCCTCTATTAGCTTTCCTAAATTTATGCATAAAAGGCCAATGCTATTACAAGCTGCCATGTAATCATCTTTGTTTTCATCAGACGTCAGTCTTTTAAGAGATTCTTCAAAAGCCACCATTGCTTTTTGATTATAGGTAGTAAAGCCCTCGAGATTGCCTGCCTTTTTTAATTCGGCAGCTTTTGAGTTATAAGAGTTGCCAAGGTTTGTATAGTTTTTACTTAACCAACTTTTGTTTCCTAGTGCATTGTTTAATTCAATCGCTTTATTCAACCAAATAATAGCATCGTCATTTTGATTCATGCTTTGATAAACAGTGCCAAAATTGTTCGCGGTCATTGCCATGTTTCTTTTATTTTTTAATAGGCTTGAGATGGACATAGATTTTTCATAATTAGCAATGGCTTCCTTGTAATTATTCTGATTAAAGTAAACTAATCCGACATTATTGTAAGTTATGCCCATACCGGCTGAATCGCCAATTTCCTCCTTTAGTTTTAGTGCAGTAATATTGTATTTTATTGCTTCTACATAGTCGCCTCTGGCTTGGTATAAGTTTGCAATGTTACCATAGGTAGCAGACATTTGTTTTTTGTTTTTTATTGTATCCCGCGCTGCTAAGGACTTGAAATAATAGCTGAGAGCAGTATCCCTCGAGTCCATATTTTCATACATCAGCCCAATGTTATTATAAGCATCGGCAATGCCTTTTTGAAATTTTAATTTTTGCGAAAGCGCCAGATTTTGCTGAGCAATGGTTAGTCCTTCTCTATAGTTTCCGGTTTTCCATGTCAAGGAAAATAATGTGTTGTAATTTCTCACTTTAGCAGTATCGTCAGGTGAATTCAACAGCACTTTTTTAAGCGAATCAACAGCAGAATTACTTTGTCCCTTTGCTGCGTAGTTCAAAAGAAACAGCACTATAACAAAAGTGAAACGCGCAACTTTATTGAAAAAACAATTTTTCCCTTTCAATATGAAACTTATTTTTTTACAAGATTAAAATATTTGTTCGAAAAATTTTATTTATAATGTTCCAATTTCAATCATCCGGATTAATAATAAAATGCAACGAATTTTTGATAATTCAAACCATTTTAATTTTAGAACTCATCTCACAAAACCTTTTCCACAAAATACATATCAATTTCGCCTTTATTTTTTGCTTGTATTTTTCCGCGGTGGGTGCATACAAATTGGTCTTTAATAATTTCGTAGGTAGTACCGCTAATGTTTACTTTACCAACTTCTCCACTGCTTTCCATACGTGAGGCTGTGTTTACAGTATCGCCCCAAATATCGTAGGCGAATTTTTTTATACCTACAATACCTGCCACTACAGGTCCGGTATGTATACCTAGTCGAAGTTCAAAAAATGGCATATTTATTTCCTGGCGTTGTTTTTTATTTCGGGCAATAAATTCTTGCATTTCTAATCCGGCTTTTACAACATCAGTGGGATGGGTTGAGTTTGTTGCAGGCAATCCACCGGCACACATATAAGCATCGCCAATGGTTTTTATTTTTTCGATATTATGCTTTGTAATTATTTTGTCGAAAGCACTATAGCAATAATTAATTTCTTTAACCAAATCCTCGGCACTAAGGAGTTCGCTGGCTTGCGTAAAATTTTTAAAATCGGTAAATAATACGGTAACCATATCAAAACTTTTTGCCTTGGCGGTACCGGTTGCTTTAAGTTCTTCGGCAGTTTCTGCAGGCAAGATGTTTAACAACAACTCATCGCTACGTTTTTTTTCTTTGCTGATACGATTACGTTGTTTTAAAAATATTCCTGCAAACAACGCTACAATTGCAAAACCTCCAATAAATCCGTTTCGCACTAATTTTTGTCGCTTTATTTCCTGATCTTTTATTTCCTGATCTTTGGTAAGCAAATTTATTTCGCCTTGTTTTTTATCCAGGTCGAAAGTGAATTGTAGCGTTCCTAATTTCTTATCTGTATTAATGTTATATATGGTATCTTTTATGTTGAGCAATAATGTTTGGTACTTTGAAGCATTTGAAAAATCCGACAATTTTGTGTAACACATTACCAACCCTTCGTATGCTTCTTTTATTTCCATATTTGCATTTAATGGCTGCGCTATTAGTACTGCTTCTTCAAATTTTGGGATGGCGGATTTTATTTCTTCATTACCTAAATAAGCTTGCGCCATACCCAGCGATGATTGAGCTAAATTTAATTTGGCATCTAGTTTTTTTGAAATTTCATAAGCTTCCTTGTGGTTTTGTATTGCCAGCAAATAATCTCTTTGCTTAGTATAAACTCTTCCTACATAGTTTAGAGAATATGGTTTGTCTTCTAAGTCTTCATAAACTTCTAACGACCTTTTTAAGTAAAATAATGCAGTAGAGTCATCTCCCATCTTAAAATACACCTCTCCTAAATTTACTGCCGCAGTACCAATTGAGTAATTATCGTTGATTGCAACACTTAGTTTGTAAGATTCTAAAAACGACTTTAGTGCTTTATCGTAAGTGGCTTTCTTATTTAAATATACAGCACCAATGTTTGTATAGGAAGTCAATATTCGGAGTGTGTCGTTTACTTCCTCCGATAATTTTAACGACTGCAAGTGCAACTCGAGAGATTTTGCATCATCACCTTGATTAAAATAAACCGCACCCTGATTACTCAGCATGTTGGCAACGCCAGTTTTATCGCCAATAGAATCAAAAACTTTTAATGCCTCCTGCCAATTATTAATTGCCTCCACATAGTTGCCTTGATTGTAAAAAACAAGACCAATATTTTTAGCTGCAAAGGCAAAGCCCTTTTTGTATGCTATTTTTGAAGCGAGTTTTTTTGCCTCTTCGGCAGTTTGAATGGCTAACTGAGGATTATCGTTATTATACTGTTTGCTTAATAAAATGAGTGCATTAACTTTAATTGAATCGTCTTTGCTGGTTTGTATAAATTGCTTGAGACTATCAACTGTATTATTTTGAGCCAATAAAGATTCACTGCCAATAAAAACTACGGCAATAAAAAAAAGCTTAAAATATTTTCTGTTCAATCTGATAAAAATTGGCTGTGCCAAAGTATGAAAAAAGCAGTTATTGTATAGCAATTATTTTCGATGCAGGATAATTGCTTATGGCTTAGAATAAATAAAAACCCCGAATCAAGTTTCCAAGACCCGGGGCGTTTTGATAATGTGGGCGATTTACTTTTCGATTAAAATACGTCCTTGTTTATTAATCTCTTTGTTATGCACTTTCATTATATAAGTTCCATTGTCTAAATTTTTACAATCAATGGTAATCTTGTTTTCGCCCGATCGCAATATAGCAGTTTCGAAAAGCACTTTTTCTCCCAGTAAATTGTAAACATAAATTTCAGTTTGTAAGCCATCGGTCTCACTCAATAAATCGATACTTGTATACCTGTCGGTTGGAACCGGATATGGAGAAATGGTGTTACTCAACTCATTATTGTTTCCTTCCTTACAAGTGAATGCTACGCCCAGAGTACCCGGACTGCTAACACCACATGCACTATTTACTTTTACCGAAATGGTGCCATTTATACTACCCCAATTTACAGTTATCGAATTTGTATTTAATCCGCTTACAATAGTGCTTCCGGTTACAACTGTCCATGTATACGAAATAGCTCCAGGTATTGGTGTCACAGAATAAACTAATCCTTTTTGAAATTTACAAGCGTAATTCAAACCATTGATAACAGGGGAGCCCATCATAGCAAAAACAGTTTTAGTTTTGTAAGCACTAAAACCACAGGCATTGGAGGCAAGCACTTTTACTGCCCCATTGTTAACAAAGTTTGTGTAATTAACAGTTATTTGAGTGGTGCCTTGGCCTGCAGTGATAGCTGCACCTGCTGGTACAATCCAGCTATAAGAATTTGCGCCAGCCACTGGTGCTATAGAATAAATTACGTTCGTTTGGTTTTTGCAAATGCTTACAGGCCCGTTTATATTTCCCGGCATAGGGGGAGTATTCCCACTAACGCTTATGGAAGTAGAAGCCGTTTTGGTACAACCTCGTGAATCCATAACTGTAACAGTATACGTTCCACTGCCTGCCCCGGTTCTTATTTGTGTGGTTTGTCCACCGGCCCATAAATAGGTATAGGGTCCCACTCCACCCGATGCATTTGCTGTAATGGTTCCGTTACTTAATCCACATGCCGGATTCACAACAATAGTTGTTACATTCATTATTGCCGGTATCACAATATTAATTGCAGCTGATGAAATACATCCATTTGCATCTGTTACAAAATAAGTCTTCATACCTGCAGTTTGATTTGTAAATATTCCTACTCCGGTATATGGAGAGGTACCGCCCGCAGCTGTAACCGTAACGCTTGTAGTGGTGGCATTACATGCAACTGTAGCAGGGATAGCAGTGTTCATCAAAACAGCAGGCTGACTAATTGTACCACTTACAATTGTTGTACAACCATTGGCATCGGTAACGGTGAATGTATACGGCCCTGCCGAAACAGTTTTAACTCCATCGCCTGTGTAAGGTGCTGTTCCACCATTTCCTGTTATTGTAACTGTTGTTGTACCGCCATTGCATGGAATGGTGCCTTCGGTTTTTGTTGCTGTGAATAATGAAGGCTGACTAATTGCACCGCTAACAAGTGTTGTGCAACCATTGGCATCGGTAACGGTGAATGAATACGGTCCTGCCGAAACGGTTTTAATTCCGGCACCCGTGTAAGGTGCTGTGCCGCCATTACCTAATATTGTTACGGTTGTTGTGCCGCCAAAGCATGGAATGGTGCCTTCGGTTTTTGTTGCTGATAATAGAGTTGGTTCTGTAACTGTGCCACTCACAACAGTTGTGCAACCGTTGGCATCGGTAACGGTGAATGAATACGGTCCTGCCGAAACGGTTTTAATTCCGGCACCTGTGTAAGGTGCTGTTCCACCATTTCCTGTTATTGTAACTGTTGTTGTGCCGCCATTACATGGAATTGTGCCTTCGGTTTTTGTTGCTGTGAATAATGAAGGCTGACTAATTGTGCCACTCACAACAGTTGTGCAACCGTTGGCATCGGTAACGGTAAATGTATACGGCCCAGCCGAAACTGTTTTAACTCCATCACCGGTGTAAGGTGCTGTGCCTCCATTACCGACTATTGTTACTGTTGTTGTACCGCCAAAGCATGGAATGGTGCCTTCGGTTTTTGATGCTGATAATAGAGTTGGTTCTGTAACTGTGCCACTCACAACAGCTGTGCAACCGTTGGCATCGGTAACGGTAAATGTATACGGACCAGCCGAAACTGTTTTAACTCCATCACCAGTGTAGGGTGGGGTACCTCCGCTGGCTGTAATGGTTACAGTTGATGTGCCTCCGTTACAAGGTATGGCAGATGGAGCAGGTGTGGCTTCGAGTAGTGTTGGTTCAGTAACTATGCCACTTACCGTAGCAGAACATCCTCTGGAATCGGAAACTACAAAAGAATATGGCCCTGCTGATACAGTGTATGTGCTATCGCCAGCATATGGCGGAAATCCATTCGATGCATTGATCTGTAATGTGGTAGTTTCACCATTACATGCTATAGTGCCAGTAGTAACAGTTGCCGAAACCGGAGTATCAACTGTTAGAATTCCAGGTTTGTAATCGATAATGTAATTTGCTACAGAATCTTTTTGAATCAAGCCTGAAGGAATTATTTGATATACACCCGGAGAAAGCGAACCATTAGTTGCCACATTATTTGAATCATCAAGCAATGCATAAGTTGCCGTATTGATAAACACATCGGTATCGCCTGTTTCATATTGAAAAATACCCATAGTGGCATTAAAGAACGCACTATCACCAAAACAATAAATAGCAGTATCATTCGCTTTTACTGTAAGTGTTTCGGGTGTAATAGTCAAGTGTCCAAGACCATAAGTAATATCAAAATTTTCGGACATTAACACACCCGGGGCAATCAGCCATGTTCCTACAGTTACACCGGTAATCATATTCATAGATGTATATCCAATAATTGAATCGTTAGGATCTCCGTAAACATCGAGCGAGTCTAAAATCAGTACAGCATTTTCATTACTTTCATCATTAAATGTGCTGCTGTTTACTGCTGCCTTGCCATTAACTGCTGCTTTACCATTAACTGCCGCTTTACCGTTTACTGCTGCCTTGCCATTTACTGCTGCTTTGCCATTAACTGCTGCTTTGCCATTAATGTTTACTGCCGCTTTACCATTTACTGCTTGCTTACCATTATGTAAAAAGGCATTTGCCGAATCTATTTTATAATCGAAAATAGCTGCAGGCGAAACAGGAATATAATACGTAGTATCATATACAATTGAGTTTACAGCTTGCTTTCCATTTACGGCTTGCTTTCCATTTACGGCAGCTTTACCACTTACCAGAAAACTTAAATCTACAAAATCAGAGTCATTAAGTGTAAAGCCATTAACTGCTTGCTTTCCATCTATTAAAAGTATAGCATTAGATAAGGTTGAAAAATGTTCTGTTTCTAACGAATCTAAAAAATTAGCTCTATCCGCTATTTCAATATTAGTATCGTCATAAACATAATTAAACCCAAATGATTTGCCTTTGATAGAAGCCCCGAAAACGAGCGCAGTATCTTTGGGCGTAACATGCAAAGGCATTCTATTAATCAACAAAGTTCCATTTGCAAAATGATAATTGTACAACTCCGAGAAAGCAAGCGATGCAGAGTCATTCAAATTAGTAACATTGGACGAGGCCGAAATAAAATAAAATCCTACACTGCTTTGTGATGTTGCGTTCGAGTTGAAAACAATATCGGTTAAGCCCAAATCGGTTGCATCAATCCCTAGCGAATCGATATTCACTCCATTGATGGTAATGCTTACTGAAAAAGGAGTAATTTTTTCACCATACTTTTTCACAATGTCATTGCACCTTACCAACACATTTTGCGGAGGAACAGAACCAAAATACAAGCTATCAGAAACACCGCCATCCAAACCTGTTGTTGATAAAGAAGGGTTGCAAACAGTGATTGGAGGATTACCGGTGAATGGAGGAATGATAACATTTACATGTCCATTATTTAAATAGGTAACAGGGAAAGTATCGTATTGAAAAATTACCATGGCATTATTAGCAAAATATTCTCCAAATAAATTAACCACAACCGAATCGGTGCCGGGTGTCAGAGAGGTATCGGCAAGGGAATAAGAATTTAGTTGTGGTATCGGATTACCTAATAATTGTAAAGCAGCATCGGCTTTTAGCAATCCATATCCGGTAGAATCATCGTAACCGGTACTTCCCATATCCAACGCTGTTGTTTGCATATCGGATTTTACATCGGCAGGAGTATATTCCTGATTGTAAAATTTCCGCTTTGCTTCTATCATCAATGCTGCCACGGCAGCCGCATGCGGTGCTGAGGCCGATGTGCCAAAAAAGTTTGGAAACAAATCGCCATCTATATTTTTTCCGCCTAACGAGACAGTAGTATTTACACCGTTGGGAGCAATAATATCAGGCTTGTTGCGCGATTGGCCATCAATCAACATTCCACCTCGTGATGAGAAAGTGGCTGCTGTGGCAGGGTCCACTCCAAATGCAGGAGTATTGAGGTACAAGGCTGCACCCACCGTAATAGCACCTGCAGCATTCGATTGGCCAATGATTGTGGATGAGCCTAAATTGTGCTCATTAATTACACCTTCGCCACGGAAAATTATATACTTAAACTTAATAGGAGATGTTCCCCACTTGCGAGTGACAATCAGATTTGCATTCACCGTGTTGCGTACCACAAATGGCAATATTTCGATAGGGTCGCCCCAAATATTATCGCGGTTGAAACCAAATAATTTATTGCCAAATTGGTCAACAAGATATAAGTCAAAATCATTTAATGCACCCGGCACCTGCCCTAAAGAATAAAAATTATCGTCCCATTGCATGGCTATTGTATATGTTCCCTTCGGCAAGGTAACGCTTTGAAAAATATCACCCCCGCCAAAATTGTGGGCCATACCTGCATATCCGGCTGGTGCGGGCGTTGGGTTAAAAGTGCCTTCGTATGATTTTACTCCAAAGTTGCCTGCCGATGTTAAATACGTTATTCCATTTTGTGCCACTTCATTTACTTTTTGTGCTACCAATCCATCCTGAAAAAATGGCTCCGTAATGTAAGTTACATCATCCACAATAATATCGCAACCGGCATCGGCAAGTTCGGTAATAGCATCGGCAAAATTACCTGCACTTATAAAACCAGAGCGAAACATTAACTGTGCATTTGGCGCCACATCGTGAATGATTTGTAACATGGCGCGGCCTTCGTCTGTTGCACGGCCATAATCATACTCCTCCAATACGTTTACCGGTGTGGTATAATTGGGATTTGTTGTTCCCGGTAAATCACCGTTGGATACATCGTTACCTGCAGGGTTGTTGAATCTGGTATTATAGCTATCGGATATAACACCAATTTTTACACCGCTACCACTCATGCTCCACCCTTCGCGGGCTTTGTTGCTGTATTGTGCTGTATCGCCCTGTGTCATACAGTTGCCTGTTGCAGCAAAAGCTCCTAATAGAGGTTTGTAATATGGCCTTACATAATTTATCAGATCGGGCAACGAATCTAATTTGGTAAGATTGGCAATTGGGAACATTCCGGTGATAATCAATGTTGTATCACCGTTGTCTATAATGTCTGTCATACCATAAGGGCTTGTTTGTATTAAAGCCAATACAGTATCATATTCATTAACATTACAAATTACCTCTATCAATACTTCGCCTTGCAGATCATCGATAAGAAAAATATTATTTGATGCTGTGGTATCGGCAAGCGAATCGGGATAATTGTAAAGTTGCGTTAACTCAGAGCCTATGATATTTCCTATGGTATCGTTTGTTGGTGGTTCATAATATGGAATAATGCAATTGGTAATAAAGGCTGTTAAAGTAGTTGTTGCTCCACATCCATTATAGTCACTAACAGAGAGTGTATACGTACCAGCAGGAATATCTGTAATAGTGACAATATTTCCTGATAAGCCCGAAGCGGTATAAGTAACAGATAACCCATCAGTAAACACATAATCATATTGGGCTGTTGATCCAAGTATTTCAAAAGATTTGGTTCCCAAAGAATCGTTTGACTCAGCACAAATTATAAGACTGTCACCATCTATAGCTGTGATTGCAAAATTAAGGCATGTGCAGTTTGTGCTAAAGACAGCACCCGAATCTTTACCAGCACTCCAGTTGGTATTAGAATATGCTGTATCATCTACCTGAATACATGTTAAAGGTGGATTATTGAGGGCAAGAAATCCTGTAAAATTATTGTTATTGCCATTCTGTACGTTCAGTTCAGTTAATTGATTGTTATTGCAATTTAAAAAGTAAAGAGCAGCATTTGAAGAAAAATTCAGACTCCCTAACAAATTGTTGTAACAGTCAACATATTGCAATGCCGAATTAGTTGAAACAGACAAATTAGTAATAAGATTATCATGACAAAAAAGAGCTGTTAAGGCAATATTTGTGGAAATATCCAATGAAGTCAATTGGTTGTTATGACAAAACAAATCAGTTAATGCTGTGTTTGCCGATACATTTAAAGTGGTAAGTAAATTTGCTCCACATCTTAAGTCAAGCAAGTTTAAATTGCTACTTATATTAATGGTTGCCAATTGGTTGCCGCTGCAATACAAACTCGTTAAAGCAATGTTGTTGCTTATATCAAAACTGGTTAATAAATTATTTGAACAATCTAAATTTGTAAGATTTACAAAAGCCTCAATACCTGTTAAATCTGAAATACCCAAATTAGCAATATTAATAGTTCCAGTATAAGCTGCTGCTTCTGCACACTGTATTTCACCATCTTGATTTGTATTGATCAATGTATCAGCCAACAAAGCATTTTTGAATGCTGTGTCAGGAATATTTACAATACATGGAAGTGGACATGCATTACCACTAACTACGCCACCTGGAGCAACCCAGTTCGATGTTGGTCCGTTCAAAGCAAAGTTATTTAAATCACCATTTATACCATTGCCACTTGCATCTATTAAAATGCTATCAGAAGAATTATTGGCCGAAGCAATTCCCTGATTGAAGTGATAGTTACGGGCCAAACCATTTTGAGGTGTTTGAATTTCACAAGTGTAATGATCAAAAATTTCCTGTGCAGTTAAAGCACGATTCCAAATCCGCATTTCATCCATTGACCCGGGGTAGAATCCAACACTTCCTGCTCTTGAACCAACAAATAAACCACTCGTAATTATGCCTGCTCCTATTGCAGTTATCGAATCGACAAATAGTCCATTAACAAATATAGATTGTAGGTTTGTTTGCTCGTCAAAAGTACAGGCAATATGATTCCAGGTGCCCAGAGTCAGAGGTCCTGTCGAGACAGATGTATTATCTCTTACCCAAAACTGAAGATTTTCGGTTGAGCCTTCAAGGCTTGGGTCCGATGCAGAAACGGCACTTTCCCACACAAATGCACTTTGGCTGGCATCTGCCTTAATCCATGTTTCTATTGTGAATGAGTTTGTAGCAACACCGGGAACAAATGCATAATCGTTCACTCCATCAAAATTTAATGCCGATGCCGTACATCCCAAATTGGTAATATTTGCATTATCATCGTTGCAATCGGTATTGTTTAAAATAAATCCTGAGGGCTGCGAGCAATTGTAAATAGCATAGCCAGCGTTACCAAAGCCATCGTTATCCCTGTCACGATAATAAACAGTTGCTGGTGTTACCGTTACATCTTGTGTGCAAGTAGCAGTGTTGTTTAAGGAATCGGTGGCAGTCCATGTTACAGTTGTTGTTCCAAGTGGGAAACATGATGGAGCATCATTGGTAACCGTTACTGGTCCGGAACCTCCAACAACAACAGGGAAGGGAGGCCCCACCACCAATACACCGATAGCATTGGCCGGGTTGTTACTAAAGAACCTGGGTTGACAGGTATAATCTAATGTGTAATCGTAAGTCAAATAGTAAACTCCTGGGGCTGTGGGTGCTACAAAATTTCCTCCGTTATATGTATTAGTATATCCAACATTGATTGATGGCTCGCATTGAAGCGTTTGAAAAGTACCACCTATTCCAATATACCCTTGATAAATACAGCCAGGGCAATACACATTATTGATATTAAAATTTGCTGCAACTGAATAGCTTAATGAAACCGATGAGCCGGGTGCTACCACTGCGGCATTTCCACCACCATTGATACTCACTCCTGTATATGTTACATTTCTATCGGTGAAAGAAGGACCCACCTGAATAGGCATAGGAGGTAGAAGTGCTACACTGCAAGCACCACTCACGTTATCCTGACATACGGTAAAGGCGGGAGCACATGTAATGTTGAGAGACGAACAGTTTGTGCTAAACGTAGCCACTGTATCTTTACCTCCGCTCCAGTTGGCGTTCATGAATGTAGTATCATCAACTTGAATGCAAGCTAAGGAAGGATTACTTGTTGCAATAAAAATTGAGAGTCCTAAATTATTACCATTCTGAATATTTAACGAAGTTAAAGCATTTGAACTACATACAATCCATTGCAACAAATTATAACTTGAGAGGTCAAGCGATGTTATATTATTTAATTGACATTGGAATAATTGCAAGGAATTAGAAGAAGGAAGTGATAAGCTAGTCAATTGGTTATTTGCGCAGTTGAACTGACTTAAACTAGTCATGTTAACGAGATTCAAATTTCCTGTTAACTGATTGTTGTTTATTACAAAATCTATCATGTTTGCATTAGCCATAAAATTCAAATTCGAAATAGTATTAAATGCACATGATAAGGTAACAAGAAAAGTATTTGATGAAATATCAAGTGCATTCAGCAAATTCCCATTGCAATTTAATATGTTTAATGCGGTGTTAGCTGATACATCTAAACTTGAAAGTTGGTTATCGTGAACACTTAAATTAATCAAACTGGTGTTTGATGAGATATTTAATGAGGTGAGCGAATTTGTATTGCAATTTAATTGAGTAATGTTAACAAAAGCTTCAATACCTGTTAAATCACTTATTCCCAAAGCAGAAACATTAATGGCTCCACTATAAGCACTTGCTTCTGCACACTGAATTTCGCTATCTTCATTTGAGTTAATTACAAAATTACCAACCAATGCAGCCTTAAAATTGGTATCAGGAATGTTTACAATACAAGGCAAAGGACACACTGTACTATAAGTTGCACCTGGATCTTTGCCCGCACTCCAATTAGCGTTCATGTAACTAGGATCATCTACTTGTATACAACTTAACAATGGTTGATTAGTAGCATTGAAATTTACGAGGTTTAGGTTATTTCCATTTTGAATATTCAATGATGTTAAAAGGCTGTTGTTGTAAACATCAATATTGGTCAGCAAGCTATTGTTTGATAAATCGAGGCTGGTAATATTTGTGCCAAAACATGCGATAACTTGAAGATTTGTACTTGCTGCCGAAACATCTAATGATGTGAGCGGATTGTTATAACAATTCAATGAAATTAACTGGCCTTGGTTGCTTAAGTCAAGCGTGGTTAACACATTGTTGTCGCAAGAAAAATAAGCGAGGCTATTATTTGTAGATAAGTCGAGTGACGATAAATTATTTATAGAAACATTAAGTACGCCCAGCAGATTTAGTCCGGTAACGTTAACTGAGCTAAGATTATTTTGATAGACGACTAAGATGTTTAAGTTAGTCAGTGTTGAGACATCTAAGCTGGTAAGTTGATTATTGGTACATTGCAAATTGAGAAGGGCAGTATTGTTAGTAGTGTTCAATTGTGTTAATTGGTTATAGCCCAAATTTAGCATTGTTAATGCTGTGTTATTTGAGATGTCAATGGTGGTTAATGAATTGTTGTTGCAATTCAACTCAGTGATGTTAACGAATGCCTCAATACCTGTTAAATCTGTAATGCCCAAACCATTTACTTGTATTGTACCGGTAAATGCCGCAGCTTCTGAACAATGTATTTCGCCATCTTGATTTGTATTGATTAAAGTATCTGCAAGCAAGGCAGTTTTAAAATTAACATTAGGAATATTTACAATACATGCGCAGTTTGTACTATAGATAGCACCAGCATCTTTGCCACCACTCCAATTAGTGTTCATGTATGCAATATCGTCTGCTTGTATGCATGTGAGCAATGGATTGGTGGTAGCATCGAATATTACCAAGTTGCTGTTGAAGCCATTTTGTATATTAAGAGAACTGAGTTGATTGTCGGCACAGAGGATAGTTGTCAATGCGGTGTTAGTGCTTAAATCTAAACTTGTAATGGCGTTGCTATTACAATCAAAAAATTGCAACCCTGTATTATTGCTAACATCCAATGATGTAAGTGCATTCCCTTGACATTGCAGCATTGATAAATTAATAGATGAAGGCAATGTTAAACTAGTGAATAAATTATTAGCACAATTAAGGTTAAACATATTGGTACAACCAGTAAGATTAATGCTTCCAGGAATTAAATTATTCCCAATAATTAATTGTTGAACATTTGCATTACCAACAAAAGCAAGATTGACAATTGCGTTTACCGCACAATTAATAGTTTGCAAATTGCTATTGTCAGAAATATCTATTGCTGTAAGATTATTATTAGAACAATCTAAACCGGTAAGATTGCTAAACGATTCGATACCTGTGAGGTCATTTATATTTAATCCACTTACGTTAATTGTTCCGCCAAATGCAGCGGCCTCAGCACATTGAATTTCTAAATCACTATTTGTATTTATTAATGCATTTGCCAACAATGCATTCTTAAAGTTAGCATCGGGAATATTTATAATGCATACAGGTTGACCTACTTGAAAAGTACTTAATTGATTACCTGTATAACTTGCTGTAATTGAGGTTGCTGTGCGGTTAGTAACTGTAAGCGGTGTCCATATACCATCGTGCAGTTTTGATACTTCAAATAAATTCCAGTCGGCACCGGCATCAATATCGGCAGGTTGCCAATTTAATGTTACGGATAATCCGCTTAATTCCACACCTGCCGAATCTATTTTCCAATGACGGTTGACACTTTTGGCAGCATCAATATTCGAACTACTAATATTGGCATCATCACCGGCTATTGCGCTGGCTCTTACACCACCGCCAACAGTGGCATCCACAGTTAATGATATTGGATAGTAATCAACATTATCACCAATAAGAAACAAAGCCGAAGAATTTCCGGCAACATAATACTGTTGCATATTGCCATCAATCCAGTCATCGCCATTACCATTATTTTGAGCCGTTGCACCCGAGTCTAATATCAATGTGAAGTTGCCCGTATGTAAAATGCCATTATTGATATTGAACAGTTGCTCCACATGCATATCGCTTGTAAGCGTAGTGCCCGAAAGGGTGTTCAATAAAAGATGCTTGAATTTACCTGTACCCGATAATGTTTGATTGGCGTTATCATCCATATCCCAAAATCCCAATCCTATATAACCATTGTTAATTACCTCTGGTCCATAGTAATTTACCTGACCACTACCATCTATGGAGGCTCCGGTATTTACATGCCAGGTGCCTAATAAACCGGCACCACCCATAAAGGTAACATCAACACCGGGGCCATCGTTTACAGTTACCGTTACATTGTTGGTGCTGAGAGAGCCACCATTTTCTACTACCAATTCATCTATAGTAAGGTTGCTAAGTACAAATATGGTGTGGCCGCTTCTGATGGTAATGGTGCTATCCAACACCGAAGGAGGTTGCGCTGCAGGCACCCATGCAGTTCCATTAAATGTTTCCCAGTTCGCAATGTCGGGCCAGATACCTGTGGCAACCGTGCGGTACTCATTTGTGGGAGGAATGGAGGGTTCGCCCACCTGAAATTCGCCAAATGATGTTGTGCTCAACTGTATTGAAATGGCAGTACTAGATAATTTGCTAACTCCTGTCCAAGTAGGATTATTATATTTAGCACATTCCAATTGGCCGAAATTAATACCCGGGTCCATATCATCGAAATTCCAAAATAAATCAACCTGAACCGAATCGAAAGTATTACCTGTGGAATTTATTTCCCAAATACGGTTCACACTTTTATTGGCATCAATGCCCGAAGTAGGTATTTCAAAATGATCGTGGTTGGTGGTATGTGCTGTGATTGTAATAGGGTCGCTAAGGTTTGAGAATCCTAACATTACCGGAGCATAGTGTACCGAATCACCAATAATTAAATTATAATTCGTAATAGCTGGTTCGGCATTGTGCAATAATGTACCACATACATAACTACTATCGTTTAAGGATTGCGAAGATGATTCAAAACCCATTTTAATAAAGCCACTCCATGTGTACAATTTCCCATTAATAATTTCTAAAAAATCGCTTATGAAATTTGTGCCGGAAATTACATTTACCCCATTGGCATTGTTAATATGCAACGCGAAAATATTTCCATCACCCGACAATTGTTGCAATGCATTTCCTGCAAAAGTGATATCGCCATTTATGTTTCCATCATTGGCAATATTGTCGCCAATAAATGTTAAATTATCTATGGTTAAATTGCAACCCAAATCAATATCGATATTGCCAGCCAATGGCGAATTATTTGGCCCCAAAGTCAAAGTGCTCCCATTAACTATATTTACATTTCCTAAATTAATTAATTCGAAATTTTCGTTAAAGGTTGTTTGACTACTGCCATCAAAATTTATAGTTCCGCTGTTAATGAAACTGCAATGCGCATTGGGTTGAGCAACGAAAATTTGTTGATGAATAAAGTTAAGTGTGTCGAAATTATTAATCACATTACCGGTGCCAGAGGCTGTAATAGTATTGTCAAGAGAAATATTCCAGGTAGTATAATTATTAATTGTAACGTTACCAATTAGGCTTCTATTTCCATTGGTAGGCAAATTAATTCCAGCACCTTCAAGCATATCGATTACACCGCCCGAAAAAATTGCATCTACACCCCAATTAAGAGTTGAACCGTTATTGAAAACTATATTTGCGTTTGACATCAAATCATATTGACCATTTGCTAATACCAATATTCCAAAAACATCTAAATCTATTCCGCCACCATTATTTATGCTGCAACTAGCATTGGTCAAGTCGAGGGCGCCACCATTTTCAATTGTAACCTGGTCCATATCAACATTGCTATCTGCAGTAACAGTATGTCCGTTGCGAATAGTAATGGTACTATCAAAAGAATTGGGCGGTCCGGTTGCCGGCACCCAAGTAAAACCATTATATGTTTCCCAGATGGCTTCGTTAATCCAAAGGCCACTTGCTACCGTTCGATACTCATTTGTAGGAGGGATGGCAGGTTCGCCAATTTGAAAATCGCCAAAAGAGGTTATGCCTGCAACTGAAATAGAGTTACTGCCATTATTGGTAACAGAAAGGGTACTCCAAATCGAATTAGCAAAATTAGAAACTATAAAGTTTGCCGGGTTAGCGCCTCCATCTATTTCGCCAGTTTCCCAAATAAAATTTGAAGTTAGCGAAGTGAAGCCAACTCCATTATTATTTATTTTCCAATGCTTATTTACACTTTTTGCCGGATTAATACCTGAGTTGGCTACATCAGGATGATCGGTACTATCTACCCTGGCGGTAATGAAACCGGGTGTGAAAATATTATCCATCTCAATGTCAAAGACATTCCTGTGAGTGGCATCGCCTATATCAAAAGAATAAAATCCGGTATTTACAACTTCGCGTTCCAAATTTCCATTTACCCAGCTAATACCATTTACACCTATTGAAACATTCGGCCCTAATTTTAATTTATGTATTCCGGATGTAATAATTCCATCGGTATAAACCATTGCGCCTGTAACGGTTATATCACTATTGAGCGTGATACCATTTGAGTTAAGCATAGTAAAATTCGTAATTGTTCCACCTCCTGTTAAAGTTTGATTGCTGCTGCCGGTAAATTTTAATGAATCTAATCCAACCGAACCGCTAACGTTAAATACCGGTCCGCTAAACTCTAAATAGGCTGTGCCATTTAAGTCTCCATCTATGGTATAAGTACCATCATGAATTCCGGTGCTATTGTTTACAGATAATTCAGCAGACGGTTGCACCGTAACTGATCCATGGTTGTTGAATATTACATCAGCGGTTAAGGTGATCAAACTATTATTGCCAATTGTGATAGTTCCTATTATGCTATTGTTTATGGCCGGATTTGTGCCTCCTGTAACATTAATATTCATGGAGCTATTAAAGGATAAACTACCACCATTATTTATTGCATTGTTAGTTCCGGTAAAATCTATATTACCTGTTCCTGCAAAAATAATAGTGCCTGTGCTCTCAATTTTGGTATTGATACCTTGAAAAATAATTGCGCTCGATCCACTACCCCAGGTAATTGTACCTGCATTGTTGATAATTAATCCGCCTCCTAACATAAAATCTTCTGCGGTAGAAATCAACATACTTCCCCCTAATAAAATATCAATACTACCGGGGCCGTTAAATACGTCCAGGGTGCCACAATTGAGTTGAGCACCTGATTCTATTACAACGTTGCCATTCACAATTAAACCACCACCGGCATACGTTAACGAACCATATACTTCTAGATCATTACCAGCTCCATCAAGTATAATTAAATCGGCTTCAGCTATGCTTAAGCCACCTCCCGCTTCTACAATTAACTGGTCTGCCTGCACGCTAAACGAGTTATTATTAATGTTATCACCATTGCGTATGGTTATCACATTGCTATTAGTGCCATCAGGAGGAACAATGGCAGATACCCATGCTGCGCCATCATATCGTTGCCAGTTGGCGGGCACTTCCCAGGCACCTGATTCAATAGTACGGTAATCGCCCAAACTTTGGGCATTTACATTAACTGTAATAACAGTTATAAATAACAAGATGTAAATCAACTTTTTCATATTCAGCGAATGGTTTTATTTAATTATTATTTTTTTAATATGTGGGGTAAATCTACTTGCCTGATTTTAATTTATATCTATAAATATCTGCGCAAATATATTTACAAAATAATTTAAAAAAATCCCTAATTGTAGGGATTTTTAATTTGAATATTTTTGTTATGAGATAGTATGCAGGGTCTTTTATTGTTTTTATGGTTAATTTTTAAAACATAAACAAAATGCTTTCAGGCCAACCAAAGCAATTCAGAGAATAAACCCTCCATGTCAATTCCAAATTTAGATGTGGATCATTATGCAGAAAAAATTACCACAATTAAGCAAGACTACATTGACATTTTAAACCTCAAAAAGCGATGCAATATATACACAAAAGTGCCGAAAGCAAGCGAAATTTTTGAAAATAATAAAAGAGTATATTCTACCATTCATTTTAAACAAAGGATAGTGAGCTGATTATTGAATTAGCCTTTTTTATTTTTTACTTATCTGTGGGGTGTTGGTTTTCGTTCAATACTATTTTGCTTTTAATTTTTTTTTAATTTGCTCATCAATTCTTCCCCAAAAAATCCTATAGTTTCTTACCATAAATGGACTTTTGAAAGCAAAGCAAGTATGATGCAAGGCAACATTTCTTATTTGAAATGAGCTTGCACCAAAAAAAAATGTGTCCATATCGTGTTATTGAAATTCGACAAGAACTTCAACACACATATGGACACAAACCTTTTTAATATAGCACCTTTCAACCAGAAACTACATAAATTCCCGGGGAATTTATCTAAGCGACTAAAAATAATCGCAACTACCTTTTAAGAAAGATGCTGACTTTCGCTGTAATCAATTCTTTACCAACTTAGCTATTTTTATACTGTTTTCTCCCACCATACGAAGCATATAATAACCACCTACAAACTCCTTCAAATCTATTTCGGTTTCGTTTTTACCTACGTGAGTTGTGTGTGATTGCGAGAGCACTAATTTTCCTACAGCATCGTAAATATTTATTGTTACTTCGCTTTCAGTTTCAGCATCAAATATTATTGCTGATTTACCATCAGTAGGATTTGGAAAGATTTGAATGTTTGAATTGTCTTCTGATTCATATTCATCGCGACAGGTGAATGATACTGCGAACAGAGCCTGTTCGCTTGATGCACAACTATTTCCACCTATAGCTTTCACCTTAATCATGCCATTAATCCCACCCCAGTTAACCACTATACTTGTGGTACCTGCACCATTCACTATTGTGCTACCTTGCACTACTGTCCATAGATAACCTGAAGCTCCCGTTACTGGAGTGCACGTATAAGTTAAACCTTGTTGGTAAGGACAAGCATAATTGAGCCCACTAATTACAGGCGTGGGGAATTTTGGAGATTCAATAGCAGTAAATATTGGCAACTATAATTTTGCAGGAGGTACTACTTATAATCTCAATGCATACACAATCAATCCAAATGGAATTCCGGATACGATGACTGCAAATGATACATCAGCATACAATAACATTTTTGCCATACAAAGCCCGGTTGTGAATCTTGGCTCCGATACTATTCTAAATGTAATTCAAAAAATTACTTTAGATGCCGGCTCAGGATTTAATTCTTAATTATGGTCAAAAGGGGCAACCACACAAACTATTGTTGTTGACTCATCAGGAATTGGTACCGGTTTTGGTTTCTATTGGGTTTTAGCAACCAATACCTTTAGTTGTATTGGTGCTGATACTATTAAGATTAACTTTAGTACAAATATTGGTTTTGCAGTAGAGAATGAAAATGACTTTTTCAATGTGCATCCTAATCCGGCCAGCGATAAAATCAGTATCACCTTTTCGAATTCTTCCAAACCCTTTACGCTGGAAGTCTATAATAACACTGCTTTAAAATTAGTTGACATGAGTGGAATAGGTTCCTTAGACCTAATTACATCATCATGGCCGCGTGGTTTGTATTCATTTGTACTAACACAAAATGGAAATGCTCTGGTAAAAAAAGTAGTGATCCTCTAAAAGTTAAATTTTTCTTTTTTGTTTTATTGCCATTTTTGTCTGTTGCCGGGATCACTTCCATCGAACCGAAAATAAAATTCCTTTTATAATATTCCATGTCCTAAAAAATGGAAAGTTGAAGCAACGACTCAAGCACATTTTTAATGCTCAGCATGTTTTTTGTGAATCACGCATTGATGAATTTAATTAACCACATGTTTTTTATCAGTGTTGTTAAATGTGAGGGGTGCTTTAAATCAATATATTTTTTTACTCCCTTTTGTTGGAATGGGATTCGCAACGGCTGAAAACATCAACAAGCCATTTGAATTACCAAATGAATAACTTGTTTTTACCGAAATACCTTTCCCTATCTGTTTCAATAAGAATAAGAAAATAACTTGACTATTAGATTTGTTTAAATACTTTTGACATATTCTAAACCGTTATTAAAATTTATAAATTATGAGTACATTTAATAATCCTCTTTCAGCTGCAGTTATCGGATCTCCGATTAAAAAAGGGATAGTTGGTATCGGCAGCCCAGTTTTCGAATCTGATTTCCTGACTTATCTTAATCTCGTATCGCAAACTCATAATAAGCTGACAGTTAAATCTGGTCATTCGCATAGCGAGACCATGAATCAGGGGTCTTTTGGATTTTCAGGTTCTTTTGGATTTGAACTGTATGAAAAAGTTGATGTCAGCGTGTCCGGATATGTTGGTAATGCAGCCAGTGTAGATAAGAATAAGATGAATATAGATTATTTTTCAATGGTAATTGCAGGTTTGGAAACATTAGATATTAACAACCTTACTGTAAACGACCTAATAGAGAAATTGTGCTTGGGTGCAAAACAAAGCTTGATAAATGTAATTAAGGCATACAATTCTTTGCCCGATAGTAGTGGTGAGGACACTATTGAAAAGCTAGTAGCAGATACTAAAAATGATGAATTATATAAAAATTGGGCAAAAGCAAAAAAAGACTTTGTTGATTCTTATGGGGAGAGTTTTGTGGCGGCAATAAAATGGGGTGCGGTTGGAGGAGCTACATTAGAAATCATAAGCGAAACAGAAACCAGCAATTGGAAATATGGGGCGAAAACTGATTTTAAGTATTCTACTTTAGCGACTTCAGTCAATGTTCAAGCGGCTTATGATGGCAGCAAGGCTACAGGAAATAGCAATTTAACAGGTAGCGTGAATGAAATAATTCTTGGCGATGCAATAAAACAAAGTGTAATTGATATGGCAAAAGCGTTGAGAGAACAGTTATTATCCAGTGCCAAACAAACGTTTACAGGGGTGATTGATTTCCCTAATCTCAAAATAGATCCTGTAGTTCCAAAGGCTCCGGACTGGACTAAGGAAAAAGAAAAAGAAGAAGCAAAAAAGCCTAATGAAAAAACTGCCACCGAAGAATTAAAAAAATCTGTGGATAAAGAAAAATTGAAGCAATTGTATCTTAAGATGGGAGTTGCTTCATTGAAAAATAAGACCGTTTTACCGCAAATAAAGGG
This sequence comes from Bacteroidota bacterium, assembly GCA_016717325.1. Classification (GTDB taxonomy): domain Bacteria; phylum Bacteroidota; class Bacteroidia; order AKYH767-A; family OLB10; genus JADKFV01. The sequence goes on from JADKFV010000010.1 coordinate 82,424, forward strand.
AAACGAAAATTACAAAAAACTTGCTGACATATTAGATCCTACTAAAAGCCGACTTGCCAACGTAAATCCCTTGGTTAAAAAAGCAACAGAGTTCTCATCCTCACTTTTCAAAAAAGCTATGTTATCAAGTAGAACAGCTAATTTTAGTGATTCCTCAAAATTTATTGACCAGTCAAATTCACGTCAATCAGAAGATCGAACCGAAACAGAAAAAACAGCAGTTACCAGAACAGCAATGGCTCCAAATTATACTCCTTTGGGTTTGTGGCTTGTAAATTGGGCCGATTTGTTTCCATGGCTTGCAGAAATGAATTATAACGGTATACCAGATGCTTCATTAACACGTGTACAGACTAAGGCTACGTGGCGCACTATGATTCAGGATTTCAAAACGCTCAATATTATTTATAATATGGCGCAAGCAGCTAACATAACTTTTACCGATGACAATAAAAATCAAGCGAAAGAAATTGCTGACCAATTCGCGACTTCAATCGACACTTTGTATAAAACAAATTTGGATCAGCCAAGCATATTGAAAGCAATGAGTAAAGCATATAATGGTTTACAGGAGAATGCACAAAAAATTTACGATAAATGGTGTGAGGTTGGTTTACTTAGAAACGCTGAGCTGGGGCTGGGAATAATGTTTGAGAATCAAGATAAGAAACGATATTCTCCAACAAATGATGACAAAATAATATGGCAATCAAAGGAATTTCAACCCGGACGTACTGCAAGTGTTTTTGCCTGTAATAAAAAGGTTTTGCCTATTATTTTCCCGGATGGCACGATTAAGGCATTTTGTAATGAAGGTATTTTGACATATTTGAAGCGTACACTTGTATCTGCCAATAAATCTTATTCAAGTGCAAATAGTTATTGGGTCGATCCACTTCCTATGACCCCTGAAGTACAAATCATGTTCATTCCAACGAACAAAAAACCCACTTTGCCGTCTCAATGGTATGACGGTAATTATATGGTTAAATATATTTTTAACGATAGTTTCAAAGTAGACTCGAATGGTACACATTTAGAAAACATGGAATTTTTACCTATACCACCTCACACCAGTGGGGGTAGTGTGGCAACTTCTACAGGAGGGGCGCCCATTACATTGGTTGGACAACCAACATCAGGTTATTTCCTAATCCAACTAATTCCTATCCCATTTAGCGCAGCAAAGGGAATAGAATGGCAAGGATCAGCTGCAGGTGCTCAAAACTTTTTTAATAGCGAAGAATACCAAGCGCATATGCAAGCTATAGAACTTGATATGGAAACCGCTGCTTTGTTATCGATTAGCCCAGCCTTAAAAGCAATAGATGATAATTATCTTGAGAAAGTATTAAGCAATTTAAAACTGCATTCATTATATTGGGGAATACTCCCTAAAGATGAAGATAACAGTTCATCCTTTACTTTTTGGAGAGACAATATCAGCAATGACGATGACAACGAAGACTAGTTTAAGCATTTTGGTGCAAGTCAAACTGTCAAGAACAGGTATTATAACAGTGATAATGCAAACAGTTCACAGACTACACGTTTTCATTTTTATTGCCATATGTTTGATTCATTGTCATTAACCGAAAATAAAATTCCTTTTTAATATTCCATGGCCAATTTGTAATCGCCCTTTCTTTTGAAAACATCAGATGTAATGCCATTGAGTATCGATACAGAAAACACTTGATTTCTGCGGGTAACTTCATCTAAACCCAACTTACAAAAATATTCTGCACTGTCGAGCATTCCCATGTCACGATAAACACAACACAGATTCTGATAAGCAGGAATTATTTGTTCATCGTTTAACCCGGCAAGAATTTCAACGGCATTTTTCGATACCACAATTGACTTATCGTATTTTTTCACATGCCATGTAACCACACCAACATTTGATAAAGCAATTGCAATGCGTTTCTGCGATCTGGTTTGGCGGGCAGCTTCAAGTGCCAGCGAAAAATATTTTTCGGCACTGTCATATTCCTGTTTTATGTCGTAGCAAATGGCAATGCCTCTGTAGCCGTAATACATATTAACGGCATTTCCGGATTTTTTTCCTTCTTCAACGAGCTCGAAATTTAAAGACATAGCATCGGTACAACTACCCGACTTACGATACATTTCGGCCAGTATAAATTTTGCATATCCAATAACTTCGGGGTCGTTTGTTTTTAAGGCTGCTTCCATGCCAATTTGAAAGTAAATAGTTGACTGCGGCCAATCGTGTTTTTTTAAATATACTTCAGCAATAGCTAAGTACCCTGAATATTCAAGCTTGTACCAATTTTTACCTTCAATGTGTTTTTTAAAAAATGGAATAAAATGAATTGCAGAATCTACGTGATAAGCTTTTTGGAAGTATGCATTAATCAAACATGTATAGCATACTGCAATAAGCGAATCGTTGCCGGTTTTTTGTGAAAGATTCAATCCTTCGTAACATAGGTGAACAGCAGTATCATTATTTGTTGCACTTAGCTTATTGGCAATGGAATTCAACAATAGGATTCTCTCATAAGGATTGTTTGTATTTTGCAATTGATTTAGTAAGCTATCAAGATTGTTACCTGATTGACAGATACCACAAAATGGATTTGTGATAAAAAACGAAATGAATAAAATGCTGATAGCAATTTTTTTAAAACCAAAATACGCTGGCATATTTTCCAGATTTACATGCTGGATAAATGGTCTTTGGAAAATTGTAATGGACCTGCAATTAATGCCTTTCATTTTACAGTTCTTAAAAACATGCATCCTTTTTACCAAGAAACAAAATATAGTTAGCATTCTTTTTACAATCTTTATTTTACCTGATTAAGATTACCTTCAACAGGAGTTCGTTTTTATAAAGATGAATCATGAGTATTTTCATACACACAAAAGGTTAATAATTCCAATTCTTACGAACGAAGTATTATTTAAAACGCTGCAATATATACACAACTATTCCGAAAATGGATATAATTTTTAGAAACATATCTCAAATTCTGTTAGCAGATTAATCAATCTAAAGGGCGAAACAGCACTTTATAATTTTACTTTATTCTAAAATCGCAGTATCGCTTCGTTGCTTTGAGCTCCCACTATTATTCCAGGCTCATTCAATTCATCTTTTATTTTGCAATTGGCGGTTTACTTTCTTCAAAAAAAATTAAGGTAGTACTATCACAACCCCATGCGGCACTTGGACGCATTGCATACGCTCCATTTTTGCTGTAATTGGTCTCTTTGCCAACATTGTTATCCACTAAAAAAGAACTGCATATGTGAAACTCTGAATAGAGTGGTAGTACTGACAATTAAATCTTTTTTCTATAAAAAAATATATTTATTCTATTAACTTTCCAGAAAAGTTGTAAACTCCAAAAACATGTTTTTGCAAAACTTAAATTGATCAATAATAAAACCATCAAACCTTAACTTAAAAGCATTATATTTGCCACCTCAAAAACAAACTAACATGTTGAATTCAATTTTTTTAATTTTAGGAATGGGTGCTCAGGAAATCACCATAATCTTGGTAGTCATATTATTATTTTTCGGAGGGCGCAAGCTACCGGAACTTGCACGTGGCTTAGGGCGCGGCATTCGCGAGTTTAAAGATGCCTCGGCCGGAAAAACTACTGAAGAAAGTGATGAAGACACCAAAAAATAAAAAGGCATGAAGCCTTCAAATATAAAACCTGCCCGATAGATTTGGGCAGGTTTTATATTTTACACATGTTGCTAACCAGGACATTTTTTTACCGAAAAATTAAAAAAACAGGTTGATTTATACATTTGCAACTTAAATAGTTGAACACAAAAAGCCTTTATTGATTTTATGAAGATAGCCTCATCAAAAGAAAAAACAATTACAAAGCCATCGAACGCTGCCAACAAAATTGACATGGCATTGTTGCGCAAAGTGATGATGATAATTTGCGGTGCTTTAGCTTTGTTGTTATATGCAAATACCGTAACACATGATTACACTGTGGACGATGGCACAGTGATGCAAAACAATAAAATTGTAAAAAAAGGTCCCTCGGCCATTGGCGAAATATTTACTACATCGTATCGTAAAGGATTTTGGGACCGCAACGAAAGTTTGTACCGCCCCTTATCGGTGGCCATGTTTGCCATTGAATGGGGAATAGCACCCGAAAACCCAATGCCGGGGCACATAATGAACATACTGCTTTATTGCCTTACAGGAGTTATGCTATTTCTATTATTACAATTAATGTTTGCCGACAGGCACCCGCTCATTCCATTTTTCATGACCTTACTTTTTGTTGCACATCCTATTCATACCGAGGTAGTAGCAAATATTAAAAGCCGCGATGAAATTTTGTGTTTTTTGTTTTGTGTAAGCGGGCTCTATTTTTTATTGAAAAACATGTCCGTCAACAAAATGCAAAATATAGTTTTTGCTGGTTTATGTTTTTTGTTTGCAAACCTTTCGAAAGAAAATGCGCTTACCATGGTGGTGGTTGCACCACTTACCGTTTGGTTTTTTAGTAATGCATCTCGCAATCAATTGTTGAGTGCTTTGGGTGCGGCTGGTATTGCTGCGGCTATTTATTTTGCCATGCGTATTAATGCTATTGGCAGTGTATCTAATTTTAACGAAATCGAAATAATAAACAATTCACTCGTAGGTGCTAAAGATGATATTGGAACAAGGCTGGCATCTTCATTCATGATAATGGGAAAATATTTCTTGCTTTTGTTTTTCCCTCATCCGCTGAGTTTCGATTATTCGTACAACACTTTTCCGCTTGTAACATTTGGCAATGCCAAGGCTTTATTAGCAACGCTTGTAATTATTGCACTGGCAGTATACGTGGTCATGAACTTTAAAAAGAAAGACAGCATTGCTTTTGGGATTATATTTTTTGCGTTAACAATTTCACTTGTTTCAAATGTTGCGTTCCTTATAGAAGCAACCATGGCCGAGCGTTTTGCTTACATGCCTTCGCTTGGTTTTTGTATTGCTATCATCCTCTTGCTTACAAAATATATGCAACCCAACATTGGTAAAAACACAACCAGTTTAATGGGATTGTTGAAGGACAATAATAAACTCACCCTGGTAATGATTGTAGTGTTGTCACTCTTTTCCATAAAAACTATTTCGCGCAATATGGATTGGGAATACAACTTAAAACTGCTTGCCAAAGATGTACAAACTTGTCCCGAAAGTGCACGTATACATTATGCTTATGGTAGTGCTTTGATTATTGAAAAGGGATTAAAAGAAGAAACAGACATACCTGCAAAAAATAAATACTTACAAGACGGAATAGAGCAATTGCAAAAAGGAGTAGAACTTGTTCCTACATATAACGATGCATGGTATCATATGGCCATAGCCTATAAGGAATTGAAAGACAACCCGAATGCATTGCGCTGTTTTGAAAAAGCACGTAACGAAAAATATTCGAAAGATGCCGAATTTCTTGTGGCGCAAGGTGTGTCAATGGGCGAGGCAAAAATGTTTGACAAGGCATTCGAAAATTTTAACGCTGCCATTGCCATCAATCCAAAATCATCGGAGGCATATAACAATATGGGAATTTACCTTACTGATGCAGGGAAGTTAAATGAGGCGCTTGTGAGTTTGAACAAATCTGTGGAGTTAAAAAAGGATAATGAAATGCCGTTTACAATATTGGAAATGTGTATCGTATTGCGGGCGATTTTCGCAAAGCTATTGAGTATTATACAAAAGCAATAGCCATGAAACCTACCTATGCCGATGCATGGAACAATACCGGTAATTGTTATGGCATGTTGAAAGAATATCAAAAGGCAATGGAAGCGTATAAAAAACTATTGGAACTAAGCCCGAATAATGCGAATGCCACAAACAACCTTGGCATTACTTATATGCTTCTTGGCGATAGTGTTACCGGCAGACAGTATGTTGAAAAGGCACGACAAATGATGGGCAATTAAAATTTATAAAATGTAACCGGCTTGAAAACACATATTCTTATTGGCTTTTGGCGTGCAATATTAAATTTGCCCGATGGCAATCAATTGCCATTTATGATAGAAGCTAAGGAAAAAGGAACCACAACCACTATTGAAATAATTAACGCAAGCGAAAGAATTTTGGTAGATGAATATACCATTGAAGGCGATTCACTTTTCATAAAAATGCCCGTGTTCGATTCCGAAATTCGTGCACAAATCACCAGCGGTAATATGTCAGGAAGTTTTATCAATCATTCGAGAAGCACCTTAAATGTTATTCCCTTTTCGGCAAAGTATAATGTGTATGACAGGTTTGATGTTGCAAACACAAAAACACCTGTGAATATTAACGGACGATGGCAAACAATATTTAGCGAAGGCACCGCAGATTCTTCGGATGCGATTGCAATATTTGAACAAAATAAAAATAAACTCCACGCTACATTTCTTACTTCCACTGGCGACTATCGATACCTTGATGGTGTAGTTGATGGCGACAGCATAAAACTTTCGTGCTTCGATGGTAGTCATGCTTTTTTGTTTTTAGCAAAATATGATGGAAATATAATTGAAGGGAAATTTTTGTCCGGAATTCACTGGGCAGAACCATGGAACGCTGTAAGAAATGACACAATAGAATTGCCTGATGCTTATGCTATTACTTATATGAAACCCGGCTACAACAAAGTGGAATTTGCGTTCCCCAATACCGAAGGTGAAATGGTGAAGATGAGTGATAAGTATTTTCATAATAAAATCTGCATCATTCAAATTATGGGAACGTGGTGCCCTAATTGTATGGACGAAACAAAGTACCTTGCGGAGTTGTACAAAAAACTAAACAAGAGTGAAGTTGCAATAGTGGGTCTGGCTTTTGAAAAAGTAATGAAGTAGAAAAAAACGCGTCAAATATTAACAGACTAAAGGCTCGCTTTGAAGTAGAATATCCCATATTGATTGCAGGCAAAGCAGCGAAAGACGAAGCATCAAAAGCGTTGCCAATGCTGAACAAAATTACAGGATACCCTACCACCCTCATCATAGATAAACATGGCAAAGTGCGTAAAATTCATACCGGGTTTATGGGTCCTGCAACAGGGAAATATTATGATGCTTTCACCTCTGAGTTTGAGCATTTTTTACAAATGCTATTGAAAGAGTAGCGGTTTCGTTTTCCAGATAGTAATCATGATTGTAAATTCTATACTTAATAAAAAATCAAGCTACGTATACAGCCATAGTATTTATTCGGCACTTATATTTTTGTTCTTGGTTTTTTCACTGCCAAAGTCAAACGCTCAGGCTTTCACACATTTCAACACTTCAAATTCGGGCATACCCGAAAACCTGGTGCATTGTATTACCATTGACAACAATGGTGCTAAATGGGTAGGCACCGATTTCGGTTTGGCAACATTTGATGATGTTACATGGACTGTTTATTCAACATTTAATTCGGGATTACCAAACAACTCTGTGCGTTGCATTTATATCGACTCCAATAATGTGAAATGGATTGGAACGCTTGATGGCGGCCTCACCCGCTTCGATGGAACAAACTGGCAATCATACAACACTTTTAATTCGAATATTTGTAACGACTTAATAAATGATATAAAACCCGACACCGCGGGCGATTTGTGGCTGGCTACACTCAATGGTTTATCGCATTTCAAAAACAATACATTTATAAATTACCAAAAAGGGAATTACCCGTTTCTTACCGACCACTTTTCGAAAATATATGTGAACCCCGATGATTCAAAAATACTTTGCACTATCAATGGCGGATTGGTAACAATGACCGATACAACATTTGAAGTGTACACATCCTTTTTCAATAATTTTCCCGATAATTCACAACTTGATATTGTTCGCGATCAAAATGGTATATATTGGATGGCCGCAGTGTACGGAGGACTCATTGCTTATTTTGGCGTCAACAGCTGGACTACTTACAATTCTACAACTTCAGCAATTCCTTTTGATGGATTATCGGGCTTGCAATTTGACAAAGCTGGTAAACTTTGGATTGCCACCGGAGGTGATGGAATAATATTGAAGCAAGGTATTCAATTCACAGAATACAATATTTCTAACTCGGCTATTGGTGATAATTATATAAATGATATTACATTAGATTCCACAGGAAATTTATGGCTTTGCAGTGCTTCGGCAGGGTTGATAAAAGTTAATCCGCTTGCCCTCACACTGAAAGAAGATGCCCAAAAGGAAACCATAAAGTTGTTTCCAAATCCTGCACACAACTACGTATACATAAACAGTAAATTGGCAATTCAAAATATCAGCATAACGAACATCGATGGGAACCAAATTGATTCTATACCTTTTAACTTTAACGATGCCATTGCTAAGATAGATTTGTCAAATTATAAACCCGGCATTTATTTTTTCAAATTAACAATACAGAATGGCGAAGTGCTATATAAAAAGATTATAAAAAACTAAAGCGGAATTCATTTTTTATTTTGCCGCCAATATTCATTAAAGGTAAGTTTAGCATGTGGCGGCACCTGTCCTTTTGCAGACCATTGTATTTCGTATAAATGATTCATGACAAGTTTGCGCGACTCGTTTTTAAGCAATTTAAAACTGGAACGATCGAGCATTGATTTTTTCCAAAAAAAGTGAAACCATTTCTTGTGAATGCTTCCCGCATTTTGCTTGCTTGATAACTGGCGTCCATATAAAAACAATCCCTGTAAATCGATACCGGCAGGACACATCACATTCATGGCTCTCGATAATGTATTTATGTATAGCAGGGTGTGAGCGTCATGAATATTGTTAGTAAAAAAGTTGTACAAGGTTGACTGCGGATTGTGTATAGCACTATAATTAACTTTATTGCCAATGGCCTTCGACACAGTACAAACCTTGCTGCACACACCGCAATGCAGGCAACTTGCAAGCTGCCTTACTTTTACATCATTCAATATTTTGCTGCGGCCATTATCAACTATCCATACACTTACGCTTTCAATTTCAGCTTGAGGTGTTTTGAAAATGGTGTTTTGAAAAAGAAGATATGAGAACGCACGGTTAAAAGTCACATTCAATTGCTGTAATAAAGGCAACAAAACTTGAAAGTGATTTACATGCTGCAACACATCGAACATTGACACAACAAATATTAATCGTTTACTGCGTGCAAAAGCGGTATTATCAGCAAGGGTTTTGATTTCCGAAATTATTGCTCCGGGATCGGCAGCAACAAATTTTGCTTTCACAATTGAAGTTAGCTGTTGCCCGGTTCCCTCACGCGAAATATTTTTTTTGAGCCCATTCACTGCTTCTAAAACATTTAGCTCTTCGTTCAATTCATTTTTTTGAACGTATACAGTCGTGACATTTTGTAGCGCGTTTTTCAAAAGCTCTTTGGCATCAGCTTCATTATTTATGTATTCAACTTTTATATTCTGCTTTGCTACATTGGCTTCAAAGGTTAATAAATTCTGTTCCAGTCCTTCAATTGCTTTCATTCGAATGGAAGCTATTTGATCCACAGTGGTTGGAAAATCCTCCATTTCCAAAAATTGTTTCGACAAATTGTTGACCAGAGTATTAGCCATTTGCCGCAACCGGCCGGCATTGTTTTTATGATCGACAACCAGCTCAACCTTCTGCTTAAGAATTTCATTTGCTTTGATGTCCATAAAAATGACTGTTATTGAGTAAGAGAAAAATAGAACTGCAAAAGTACAGTTTGCGAATGAATATTTTCGAATTTCTAAATACACTTGATTCAAAAATTTCATTCAACAAATTATTAGCCACCGGTTGTTTATAAGTTAAATATAGTCACTCAAAGCTTCGGTAAATGAAATCTAATTTTGAATATTCATTAATCGAAACCATATGAGTAAATTTTACAAGTTTAATTCTTGTTCTAAATTATTTTTGCTGACACTGTTTTGCATTTGTTACAGCAGTTTTTCATATGCTCAATTAACAACATCATCGGGCTACTCCGCACAAACGCTGGTGCAAAATTACCTTGCCGGAAAAAATATTACGGTATCCAATATCACATACACCGGGGCTCCCAATGCCATAGGTCTTTTTAATGGAACTAATTCGAACATTGGTTTAGACAGTGGAATAATTATCACTTCGGGCGATGTTCAAGTTGCGGCCGGAGCAAATACATCATCGAATGCGGGAGTTGATAACAGCTTTCCGGGCGATACTTTTTTAACCAATCTTGTCAGTTTACAAACATTCGATGCCTCCATTTTAGCGTTCGATTTTACACCTGTAGGCTCACGGGTAAAATTCCGTTATGTTTTTGGCAGCGAAGAATATAATGAGTTTGTATGCTCGGGAGTAAACGATGTTTTTGGTTTTTTTATATCGGGCCCGGGCATAGTTGGGAAAAAAAATCTTGCCATAGTGCCCAACACAAATTTACCGGTATCTATTAATACCATAAACAACGGCACACCGGCCGGTAATGATCCTTATTGTTATTTGGGCAACTCAAACTACTTTATTGACAATACCATTTTTGTAAACACTACCGTGCAATACGATGGCTTTACTGTTGTGCTCGAAGCAGTTGCAAATGTTATCCCTTGCGAAACATATCATCTGGAATTAGCAATTGCCGATGGGGGCGATGGGCTATTAGACTCGGGCGTTTTGCTTGAAGCGGGTAGCTTTTCGGGTAATACTTTTTTAGATCTTGATGTAATAAATAATCCTATTGACACCACAGCAATTGAAGGTTGTACCGGGCAGAAATTTATTTTCTCAATTACCGATACATTACCAAACGATTATGTAATTCACTATTCGATTAATGGCACTGCTATCAATGGGGTTGATTATACTCTTATTCCCGATAGTATTATTATTCAGGCCGGCCAAACATCAGCTATATTGAACATTACTCCTATTTATGATTTAATAATTGAAAATGACGAAACAGTGGTGCTTACACTTATATTAAATAATGCCTGCGTTTCCGATACCATAAGTGCAACGGTTTTTATTAAAGATTTGATTCCCATAAATATTATTCTCCCAACAGATACTTTTACTTGTGAAGGAAATCCAATTACTTTGTTCCCCTTAGTGAATGGCGGGCATGGTTCGTATTCTTATTTATGGAACAATGGTACTACACAGGCTGCAATAGTTGCTCCCGGCATTGGAGTTCAAACATATGTTGTAACAGTTAAGGATGGTTGCCAGCAAACCACAAACGATACCATTACAGTGTCACTTTTACAAAAGTCGAATTTTCAAATTGTTACTCCGCCTGTTTCTTGCAATAATTTACCTGTAACCATTTCGCTTTTAGGAACAGGTTCACTGAATGCGTTGTATACCTGGAATTTTGATGGTGCTTTGGTTTTGAGTGGAAATAATAACGGGCCTTATCAAATTCAGTATCCAAAAGGAGGAACTTACAATTTGCTGGCAATAATCATTGACGGACCGTGCATCATAATTGACACAGCTACCGTTGAAATTGATGACTGCGATGTTTCGGCTCCCAATATTATTACTCCAAACAATGATGGCAGAAACGATGTGCTTGTTTTTGAAGGCCTTGAAGGATTTCCCGGAAGTCGGTTAAATGTATGGAATCGCTGGGGAAATGAAGTGTATAAAAGTGCAGATTATAAAAACGATTGGGATGGCGGAAATATGCGCGAGGGTGTTTATTATTACATCCTAAATTTAGCCGGAGCAAAACCAATAAACAGCTCCTTAACCATTATGAGACAAGCGAAATAAGGGCGCGAACAGGTTTATTTGTCATATTTTGGTCATCTTAAACATGACTGTGGCTGTACCTTAAAAATATTTATCCACTTTTCCTTGGAATATAGTAATAAAAACTATATTTGCTCCCTAATAAAAACTTAAAAACGTTAAAAATGAAAAGAAATTTACTTTGTGTATGCGCAATTTTATTTTGCAGCATAGCAATTAATGCTCAAAGCCTTGTTGTATCGAACCTACAAGCAACAGTTTACGGATTATCAACTGACTTTACTGTTGCTAGTACTTGCAGAGTTACCAATGCCACCAATACTGATAAAAATGTAATGTGCGAAAGAACAGTAAATAATTTGTCAGCAGGCCACCAAAGCACCTTTTGCTGGGATCAATGTTATGGTGCCAATACATCTATTTCTTCTTTACCTGTAATGATTGCTGCAAATTCTTATACAGACCAATTTGTTGGCGACTTACGTCCAAACAATACAACAGGCACATCGATTGTTGATTTCAAATTTTACGATCAACAAAACGCAACTGACTTTTCCAATATTTCAATAACTTTTGTTATTGGTGCCACCGGAATTAACGATATTACGCCAAATGTACAAATCAGCACTCCTCGCCCTAACCCTGCCGATGCCTTTACTTATGTTGGGTATACAGTAAAAAATGCAAGTGATGAAGTGAAAATTCAGATTGTTGATTTGTTGGGTAAAGTATATGTTACAGAGCCATTACAAGAAAAGGCTGGAGTAGTTATACTTTCAACCGAAGATTTACAAAGCGGCATTTACTTTGTTCGTGCCATTACCAATGGAAAAGTAACATCTACATCGAAATTAGTAGTTTCTCACAAATAAAAATCCTTAAAATAATTTAAATAAAATGAAGAAAATCTTTACTACATTATTTGTAGCATCGGCATTATTGTCGGTAAGTTTTGCTCAAACTCAACGCAGAGTTTTAGTAGAAGAATTCACTCAAGCCTCTTGCGGCCCTTGCGCGGCAGCTAATCCGGCATTCAATGCTATGTTAACTGCCAATGCATCTAAAGTTACTTCTATAAAGTACCAAACAGACTGGCCTGGTTTCGATCCGATGAATGCACATAACCCAGCTCAAGTGCAAACGCGTGTAACTTATTATACAGTAAGCGGAGTTCCTAATGCCGAGGTGGATGGCAATTTCAAAAACGATCATCCTGCTAGTATAACTGCAGCAGATATAACCACCCGCTGGGGAGTAACATCGCCAATGGAAATTACAGTATCACACGTAATAAATGGCGGTGATGTTAATGTACATGCTGTATTCCGTGCAACTGCTGCAATATCAGGAGACATACGTGGTCATGTAGTTATAACAGAGCGCGAAATACATTTTTTAACACCTCCGGGTAGCAATGGCGAATTAGATTTCTATGGTGTAATGAAGCAAATGCTACCTACTGATCAAGGAACACAATTGCCAAACTCTATGGCCGCGGGCGATTCTATTGTTGTAGATTTAACATGGACTATGGCAAACGTATACAACATTAGCGAAATTGCTGTAGTAGCATTTGCTCAGGATAACAATACCAAAGAGGTTTATAACTCAGAAATAAGCGAACCCATTCCTTTAGCATTAGATGCTAAGGTTTTATCGTTGAGCGGTTTAGGATTTGTTTGCACTAATTCTGTAAATTCAGACATCGTTGTAGAAAATACCGGTGCTACTCCACTTACTTCTGTCGACATTACTTACAAATTGAATAATGGTAGTGCCACTCCTTTGAATTGGACCGGTAACATCGCATCCGGAGCAACAGCTAATATTTCAATTCCTGCTCAAACAGTTGTTAATGGGAAAAATACATTGGAAGCTTCTATCGTAAATATTAACGGAACTCCCGATATTAATACTTATGGCAACACTGCAAAAGGTAATGTATATGCATATATCAATGCTGGTGCCGTTTTACCTGTAGCACAAAATTATTCAGCAGTTGTATTTCCTCCAACCGATTGGATAGTAGACAATCCTGGCGATGATAATTACAAATGGATACGCGCTGCACAAAGCAATGGTGGTGGAACAGGCTCAGCAAAAATTCCTTTTTACGATATCGCTGCAGGTGGTGTTGACAATTTAGTTGCTCCAAAAATGGACTTATCTTCTATGACTGCTCCTATTAACTTGACTTTTGATATGGCACATAAGCGTTATTCTGCTGCTTACATTGATCAACTTACAATATTAGCTTCTACCGATTGCGGTACTACATGGAATCAAATATGGCAAAAATCTGGTGCTGCGCTTGCTACAGCAACAGGTTTTGTAACCACAGCATACACTCCTGTTGCGGCTGACTGGCAAGCACAGTCTGCAAATTTGGATGCATATGCCGGCAATGCCAATGTATTGGTACTTATAAAAGCTGAAAGCGGATTTGGTAACAATCTTTATTTCGACAATTTCAATTTATTCAATGGCTCAGTTGGTATTAATGAAAACCAATTGAATGCCGGAATAACTATATCTCCAAACCCTTCTACAAATGGCATTTTCAACATGAATGTAAATTTAGAAAGTGCAAAAAATGTTGAGATAAAAGTAACAAACGCTATTGGTCAGGAAATAACAGGTTTTGAACTTACCAAAATGATGAATGGAACATTTAACATCAACTTACAAAATCAAAGTGCAGGTGCGTATATGATTACCGTTACTACAGATGGTGCAACTACTACCAAGCAAGTTTCGATTGTAAAATAAAAACGGGTTTCTCCTCATAGAAAAACCGCCTTTGGGCGGTTTTTTTTTGCCTGTTATTTTCCTCTACAAATTGGGAAATTCAGAAATAGAATACTCAGGTTTCATTGGCAAAATCCAACATAAAATAATTTGAATAAAAAGACATTTGAATTTAAAAATAGTATACCTTTACTCCTAATTAATCCAGACACAAAATGAAAAAAGCACTTCTCACTTTATTCTTTTCAATTTTTTTATTTTTAGCCTTTGTCAATTCACAAAGTTTAACTGTAACCAACTTTCAGCCCGTTATTTATGGACTTTCTACCGATCCATTTATTGGTGCCGATGCAACGGTAAATAATATCTCAAATTCAGATAAGAATGTAATGTGTGAACGAATTGCCAATAACCTTGCTGGTTCGCATAAAAGTTCGTTTTGCTGGGATGTATGCTACGGGCCAAATACTTCTATTTGCGACACACCATTATTCGTTTCGGCAAATAATTTTACTCAGGCATTCAAAGGCGACTTGTTCCCTTATGGCACCACTGGAACTTCAATTGTAGATTATAAATTTTTTGACGAACAAAACCCGAGTGACTTTACCACAATATCTATTATGTACATTATTGGTGCTACTGCCATAAACGAATTAACACAAAATATTCAAATCACCCCTCCGTATCCAAATCCTGCTGATGTATTCACTTACATTGGCTACACAAATAATAATGAAAAGGATAATGTAAAAATTCAAATTGTAGATTTATTAGGCAAGATTTATTTTACCAAAATACTTGAAAACAAATCAGGGCTTTTAACAATACAGACAGATAATCTGCAAAATGGTATTTATTTTGTTCGCTCTATTGCAAATGAAATACCTACTTCAACATCGAAATTAATAGTTTCTCACAAATAATAATTCCAAAATTAATTTAAATAAAATGAAAAAAATCTTTACTGCATTATTTGCAACATCGGCATTTTTGTCGATAAGTTTTGCTCAAACTCAACGCAGAGTTTTAGTAGAAGAATTTACTCAGGCTTCATGCCCTCCTTGCGCATTGTATAATCCGGCTTTTAATGCCATGCTAAGCGCCAATGCTTCAAAAGTTTGCCAGATAAAATATCAAACTGACTGGCCGGGGTTCGATCCCATGAATCAACATAACCCTGCCCAAGTTCAAACCCGGGTTACATATTATTCAATTACGGGTGTGCCTACAGGCGTTGTAGATGGTAATTATAAGAAAGCCGGACCGGCACAAATTTCTGCAGCGAATATCAACACCCGTTGGGCAATGACATCACCAATGCAAGTTACAGTAACACATGCTATTGTAGGCAACGATGTTAATGTGCATGCAGTATTTACTGCAACTGCTGCCATAAGTGGCAATGTAAGAGGACATGTAGTAATTACAGAGCGGGAAATTATTTTTCAAACACCTCCCGGTTCAAATGGCGAAAAAGAATTCTCTGGTGTAATGAAAAAAATGTTGCCGACAGACCAAGGCACTACATTTCCTACGGTAATGGCTATAGGCGATTCGGTTGTTGTAGATGCTACATGGACAATGGCCAATGTATACAATGTAGCAGAAATTGCTGTTGTAGCATTTGCTCAAAATAATACCACAAAAGAAGTTTATAACTCCGAAATAAGTGAGCCTCAGCCGTTGGCTTTAGATGCTAAAGTACCATCACTAAGTGGACTTGGCTTCACATGCAATACCACTATAAACCCATCCGTAGTTGTTGAAAATACAGGTGTAACACCAATAACATCGTGCGACATTACTTACAAAATGAATAATGGTGCTGTAACTCCTTTGGGCTGGACTGGAACTATTGCACCCGGAGGAACAGCTTCAATTGCTCTTCCCGCTCAAACTGTTGCCAGTGGAAAAAACACTTTAGAAGCAACAATAATTAATATTAATGGCACACCAGATGTGAATGCTACCGGAAACAAAGCCACTGAAAATGTTTATGTTTACTTAAATGCCGGTGCTGTGTTGCCGGTGGCGCAAAACTTTTCGCCAGTTGTATTTCCCCCAACAGATTGGGTAGTTGACAATCCGGGCAACGACCCCAATAAATGGATTCGTGGTCTCCAAGGTCTGGGTGGTGGAACAGGCTCGGCAAAAATTCCTTTCTTTGATATTGAAGATGGTAAGATTGATAATTTGGCCGCACCTAAAATGGATTTTTCTACTTTGAGTGCACCTATTAACCTTACTTTTGACTTAGCCCACAAACGCAGATCAGCTACTACTATTGACCAGTTAACGGTTATGGCATCGGGCGATTGCGGCACTACCTGGAATCAGGTATGGCAAAAATCCGGTGCGGCTTTGGCTACCACCACCGGCTATGCTACTACAACGTATACACCTCTTGTTCCCGATTGGCAAAATCAAGTAATCAATATGGACGCCTATGCAGGCAACTCTAATGTGTTTGTATTGTTTGTTGCTCAAAGTGGAGCAGGAAATAATTGCTATGTCGACAATTTTAATTTGTTCAATGGATTTGTGGGTATTAATGAGAACGAACTTTCATCAGGCATTACAATATCGCCCAATCCATCTACAAATGGCATTTTCAATTTGAATGTAAATTTAGATAAAGCGAAAAATTTACAAATCACAATTACTGATGCCATAGGCAGAGAAGTAAAAGGGTTTGAAATGACAAAGCTAATAAATGGCTCTTTGGAAATAAATCTTCAAAACGAAAGTGCAGGTGCGTATATGATTACCGTTACTACCGATGGTGCAACCACCACCAAAAAAGTTTCGATAGTGAAATAATTTAGATATATAATTTGTAAAAACCGCCCAAGTGGCGGTTTTTTTTTGTCCTTATGGCACAAACATTTTTCAAATTCGCCAAATAAATTAGCTTACTTTGTTTCGAAATCTTATACCGATAAATGTCTAAATCAAAATCAACATTTTACTGCCAGAGTTGTGGCGCACAATCGGCAAGGTGGATTGGCAAATGCCCATCGTGCAATGAGTGGAACACTTATGTAGAAGAGGCGGTGAACAAAGATGATAAGCCTTCGCCATGGACACCGCCAAGTGAAAAAACCGGACGTGCAAACAAGCCTCAAAACATAAATGAAATTACTAACTCCAATGACTTCAGAATTGATATAAGCGACAATGAATTGAAGAGGGTATTGGGCGGTGGTATTGTACCTGGCTCTTTGGTATTGCTGGGTGGTGAACCGGGAATTGGAAAATCGACAATACTTTTACAACTTGTTTTACATACTCAGGGATTGCGTGCCTTATACGTATCGGGCGAAGAAAGTGAACAGCAAATAAAAATGCGGGCCGAGCGAATAGGAATAAAAAATGATCAGTGTTTTATTCTTTCCGAAACTTCTACTGAAAGTATTTTTCAACAAATACAACAACTGCAACCGCAACTCCTCATTATCGATTCTATACAAACATTGTATGGTAATACTATAGAGTCATCGCCTGGTAGCGTATCACAAATTCGTGGGTGCACAGCCGAACTTATGCGCTTTGCAAAAGAAACATCCACACCGGTTTTTATAATTGGACATATTACAAAAGATGGCGCCATAGCCGGGCCTAAAGTTTTGGAACATATGGTTGATACTGTTTTGCAATTTGAAGGCGATCGTAATCATGTTTATCGTGTACTGCGCACACTAAAAAACAGGTTTGGCTCTGCATCGGAATTGGGCATTTATGAAATGGCCGGAGACGGTCTTCGCGAAGTGAGCAATCCTTCAGAGATATTACTCACTCATCGCGATGAAGCTTTCAGTGGCATAGCAATAGCATGCACAATGGAAGGCTTAAGGCCAATGCTGATAGAAGTGCAAGCGCTTGTTTCTACAGCAGTGTATGGCACACCTCAGCGCAGTGCTACCGGTTTCGATTTGCGCAGACTGTCGATGTTGCTTGCAGTATTAGAAAAAAGATGTGGCTTTCGATTGGGAGCCAAGGATGTTTTTTTAAATCTTGCAGGTGGTATAAAAGTTGAAGACCCGGCAATAGATTTGGCCGTTATGTGTTCGGTGTTATCGAGCAGCGAAGATATCCCTCTAAACAATAAAATATGTTTTGCTGCAGAGGTTGGATTATCGGGCGAGTTAAGGCCTGTGAATAGAATAGAACAACGAATAAAAGAAGCGGAGAAAATGGGTTTCGAAAAATTTTACCTTTCCAGTTATCACAAAAAAATTGAAGATCTTCAAAATGCTACCAACATGAAAATAGTAGCTGTTTCGAAAATGGACGAAGTGTTTTCATTGCTTTTTGGTTAGTTAAATATGTGATATGATGGCGAATGTTATTGAGCAATTCGAAACGCAAGAAGTAAAACATTTTATTGAGGCCCATATAAATGATAATGCAAAAGAACTTGCATTAAAGTTTCGAGGCAAAGTGAGTTTCGATATCAATATTGTATCATCACAAATTGAACTATGGCAACATGCAAAAAAGAAATTGCCAACCTGGTGCGCAGCAAATGCATTGTTTACAAAACTGATGTATGAGCAGTGCACATCGGAAAAAGTTGCGCAATACAAATCAACATTATTTAGCGGAAAAAAACTTTTAGATGCAACAGCAGGTAGTGGAGTTGATGCATTTTTCATTGGTAAAAATTTCAAAGATGTAACAATGCTCGAAACCGATTATTCAAAAGTGAAATTCTTAGAATATAATTTTAAAAAACTCAAGCCACCATTTAAATATAATATTAAAAATACTGATGCTGAAAGCTGGCTGCACTCCAACAACGATTACGATTTGATATACATTGATCCCGATAGGCGCGATGAAAATAAAAATCGGAATATCCTTTTTGAATTGTGTTCGCCCGATTTGATGAAGATAGTTGATATACTGAATTTTTCTATAGCCAGTGTTGCTGTCAAGTTATCGCCTTTGCTTGACATACAATACATCATTAAAAAATTACAACCCACTCAAATTATTTGCATAGCAGAACACAATGAGATGAAAGAAATTCTGGTTGTTATCAATAAATCAAAAGAGGGGAAGAAACTTCAATAAGTGCAGTTAATATTGAAAAGGAATACAACACAACGTATATTCATACGGCATTAAAAATTGAAAGAAATAATACAAGTGAAAAATACTTTTACGAATGCGGTAATGCAATTATTAAAGCCAATTTATGTGATTCTTATTTTAACCATTTGGATATAGAACCACAAAATATAAATGCCACTTTCGGCACCGCCAATCATTTTAATAGCGGATTTATCGGCAGAAAATTTTTGATTTTAGAACAAAGCATATTTAGTCAAAAGCTTCTTTCATTGGCAATTGCAAAATATAAAATTGAAAAATGTAATATAACATGTCGCGACTTTGTGTTGACGCCAGTTGAAATTCTTAAGAAAAATAAACTAATAGATGGAGGCGATTTATATTTGTTTTTTACCCGCAATAAAAAAGGCGAAAAAATATTTTTTGTAACAACCACTGTTAGAAATTTATAAAGCCCTACTTTTGCAAACCTTAAACTAAAAGATATGAAATTTGGTGTAGTAGTATTTCCGGGTAGTAATTGCGATCAGGATATGGTTGATGTGCTTGAGAACATGAAAGCCAGACATAAAAACGAAGTTGTTAAACTATGGCACAAAGACCATGACTTACAAGGTTGTGATTTTATTATTCTTCCCGGTGGGTTTTCGTATGGCGATTATTTGCGTTCGGGCGCCATTGCACGATTTTCACCAATCATGCAGCAAGTAAGCGAGTTTGCCGACAAGGGTGGATTTGTGCTTGGCGTTTGCAATGGATTTCAAATTTTGTGTGAAGCCAACTTATTACCCGGCACACTGCTACATAACAATACCAGAAAATTTATTTGCAAAAATGTATACATCAAAGCGGTAAGCGATGAATTCTTAATCTCCTCGAAACTTAACACTCACAAAGCTTTGAAAATACCTATTGCACATGGTGAAGGGAAGTTTTTTGCCCCCGATGAAGCCATGCGCGAAATATATCAATACAACCAGATTGTGTTTAAATACTGCGATGAGAAAGCTGTTGTAACCTTTGACGCAAACCCCAATGGCAGTTTAGATTGCATTGCAGGAATAAGCAATCGCAGAAAAAATGTATTCGGAATGATGCCGCATCCGGAGCGTGCTGCCGATACTTTACTAGGCAATACCGATGGTCTTTTAATTTTTGAATCCATTTTCAACTCTATCGAAATATTTAATTAATAACATTTCCAATCGCCAGCATCATTCAAAAAAAGCATTATTCTACTAATTCTATCAGTTTTTTTCCGTTGTGAAATAAGTATGAAGTAGAATTTCAATGCTCATCCTTATGCTTAAGACTAAGCATTAATAAACCTTTCAACAAATATTACTTAAAAAAAACACTTGTTAAAATTTTGTTTAAGCAAAACAAATTGATACTTTTACCGCCAATAAAAAAATCTCAAACAAATAACATTTTAAAAAAGTAACGCTATGAAGAAAATTTTACTATTAGCTTTAGCTGTTAGTGTTGGTGTAGGAATGAATGCCCAAAACGGGAAATTCAAAGTAACATCAAGTGCAAAACAAGTAAAGAAAACAATTAATGCTCAAGGAGAGCAAGTAAGTGCAGAAAAGGCTACAACGGCCAAATTTGTGCCATTTAAAAAACAAACACCAATTACCAATTTTGCAATTTCTACCGCTGTAATTGGTAATTCATCAAACTGCTATGGTTCTGCCTTTGGCGCCAAAACAGCTTTAGCTGTGCAGCCTCAATTGAACATGGTAACAATGATTTACCGTAACGACCCTGCGGTTACTACTTATGGTGGTGGTTCAGGACATTTCAACTATGGTTCATCTGTAGATGGCGGTAACACATGGGCAATCAACCAAGGTCCAATTTATGATCCAACAGCTGCCGGTACTGCAAGCGGCCGTTACCCTCAAATGAACATTTACAATCCGCAAGGAAATACTGACCCAAATAATGCTTATGCAACTTATTTTGGCGCTACACTTGCCGGAACAAATGGCGCAAATTGGGGTGGATTGCCATTTGGTTCGAAAATGCAAGGCGGTACAACTTCAACTTCGAACGAAGTAACTACCGCAATTACCCAAGTACCGGTTGATTTTGTAATGACACAAACCGGCAATATTTTTGGTATTGATATAGCTGTTGATGCAGTTACTGTTCTTGATTACATTGATCAAATTGTGCTTGCAAAAGGTGTATGGAATGGTACCAATGATTATGCCTACACTATCTCCACAGTTGATGCTCCAATGGCAGTTGATGCTGATGGTGGAAAAAGAGTAATTGAAGCGCGCACAGGTTTTGCTCCAAATGGTTTAACAGGTTATATTAGTGTTACTGGCCACCAATCTTTCACATGTGTTGCTGATTCAGCAAATTTTCCATCGATTTTGAAAACTACCGATGGCGGTGCTACATGGGTTCCAACTACAAACATATTGTTGGACAACATCGACCAAATATTAAACAATGGCACTACTCAATATACAACCGCATTTGAGCAAGATATGGTTGTAGATATTAATGGTAATGCACATATCATTGTAGGTATTGGCCCTTCTACTAACTCATGGTCAATAGGCAATAATCCAGGTACATGGGGAATGTCTGATATATACACTACCGATGGCGGAACAACTTGGAAAGCTCAATTGTTAGGCAAACCATCTACCTTCCGCGGAAACTTTGGCGCTACACCTTTAACAGAAGACAGCCGTCCTCAGGCTGCTACAACATGGGCTGGTGATAAAGTATTTTTTGGCTGGTTCGATACCGATACTATAACTTTCCCAACTGCTGGGGGTGATAATATTTTTCCTGATTTTCATTGTGCTGCATTGGATGTAAACACTGGATTGTGGGCTGCTGAACCTAACAAAACTGTCGGTTCAAGTGCAGAAGGAATTTTAATATTCGGAAATATGGGAAATTATGTTTTAGGTTCTTCTGGTACTTATACAGTTCCTGTTTCTTACCTTGAAATGACAGACCCTGCTGATGATACAAAGGCTGCAATACATAATTATGTATCAGGTATTGAAGTAACTGATGCAGAATTTACTGCTGCAAGCAGCGCGGTGACTTTAACAACATGTGCGTTTACTATTGGCTTAAACGAAGTTGCAGGTTCTGCAAACTTCAGTGTTGGACAAAACGTTCCAAACCCTTTCACGGGAAACACTCAATTTGTAGTAACGTTAAAAAATACTTCGGATGTAACTGTTGAAGTTTCAAATCTGGTAGGTCAGGTTGTAAGTACAAACACATATACTAACTTGAATACTGGTGCAAATACTATCACAATTGATGGTTCAAAATTAGGTGCAGGTTCATACTACTACACAGTAAAAGTAGGTGACAATAAAGTAACTCGTAAAATGATTGTTCAATAATCATTTTTTGAAATAATTAAAAAACCGTGCTCGTTGAGCACGGTTTTTTTTTGACCTTTTGGTGACAAAATTTAACTATTCGATTTGATGCGATTTGCATATCATTGTATTCTGAAATCATTATCAAAATCATGAACATCAACTACAATTTAATGTGTGAATATCTCAGCAAAAAAATGTTTTTTGTTTTCGAGAAAAAATTACTTTTGCCAATCAAATTTTAAAAATCCTTTAACTAATAATCGAAATAAATTTCATAATAACTTAAATAAAAAAAAATGAGAAAAACAGGACTCTTATTATTGGCAGTTTCAATTGGTTTTACTGTCAATGCACAAACATTAAAAACCACAAAAAAAGCAAATCCTTTTTGCAAGGATTTAACGCATACAATTAAGGCTGATAAAGCATTAGCTGTAGACGAATGCCAAACTCCGTTTAAAGCAGAAAGCATGTTAAATGTTCCGGGATATAACTCTGCTACAAAAGTTGCAGGCCCTGTTACCGAAACAGAAATTGGCGAATCGATTTACGATTTGCAAACAAACCGCAGTACAGCAAGACGTGTAAGCAATAATGGAAATGGTACATTATCAGCTGTTTGGACTATGAGCCTTACAAGTGGCCCAAACTATACCGACCGTGGTACCGGTTACAATTATTACGATGGTACACAATGGCAAGCATTTCCAACTGCACGCCTCGAAGCCATCAGATGTGGTTTTACTAATATTTTTGTTGATGGTGGCAATGAATACATTTTGTCGCACACAGGAGCCAATGGAATGATTATGGATAAGCGCACAACCGGTACAGGAACATGGGCGTTTACAAATCCTGTTGGCACATTCAATTTGTTTCCTAATCAAGCAGATGTATGGTCACGCTTGGCTGTGAGCGGAAGCTACATTCATGCAATTGTTAATTCACAAGGTACTGGCACTAGTCCTGTACTTGGACAAAGCGGCCCAATCACTTATACCCGTTCTAATGATGGCGGTGCAACATGGGGCGTAGATCACGTTGTTCCTGCATTAATTGATGCAACACAATATGTTGGTTTTGGTGCCGAAGAATACAGTATAGATGCACGTGGCAATACTGTTGCCATTGTATTGGGAAGTTGGTTATATGATGTAATTTTATTGAAATCGACAGACAATGGCGATACTTGGACAAAGACAGTGATTAAGGCTTTCCCAATTCCTTTGTATGATCAAACAACAATGATTACCGATATTGATAATGATCAGGTTGCTGATACAGTAGAAACTTGTGCCGGTGACATTACCGTATCTATTGATAACAATGGAATGTGTCATGTTGCTTATGGCTATGCACTCACACTTGATGATGATCCGGCAGCAAATGCATCTTACTTTCCAACTGTAACGGGCATGTATTACTGGAACGAGGGCTTGGGTGCCGGCAATCCTGTTTATTTCGATCCTACTATCGATTATAATCAAAATGGTGTTTTAGATTTACCTGAAGGAAGTATTTCAGGACAACCTGCGGGCTTGTACAACACTGGCTTGACTTGCCAACCTTCAATTGGATTTGATGCTGCAAATAATATTTACATGTCATTCTCAAACGCTAACGAAACTTGCGATACAAGTATCTTCAACGAAATTCACCGTCATGTTTATCTTATTAGTTCAACAGATGGAGGTGCTACTTGGTCTTATCCTTTAGACATTGTTCCATCAGCAGCGCAAGGTGGCGATGGCGAATATCAAGAAGGAGTTTACGGCTCAATGGCTCGACTGGTTGATACGGATGTACATATCGTTTATCAGCGTGACCCTGCTGCAGGACATTCATTAAGCAACAATACTACACAAGCCGCTAATAATGCTGCCGAAAATTCGAAAATTGTTTATGCAAAAATACCTGTAATTGCTTTAGGTGTAAGTGAAAACAAAGCTGCTGTTGCACAACAGATAAGCTTATTCCCAAATCCGGTAGAGGATATTGCTAACTTTAGTTTAGAGTTGAAAAGCAATATCAACGTAAGCATCGAAGTTTACAACATTGTAGGTAAATTAGTTTCAACTACAAACTTCGAAAATGTAAATACCGGAAATCAAACATTGAAAGTAAATGTGAATACTTTATCAGCAGGAACATATACTTACAAATTGAAAAATGATTTAGGTGTTGCTACCGGAACATTTGTAAAAAAATAATTCGGAAATAATTGCCCATTCTAAGAAACCCGTGCTACGCAGCACGGGTTTTTTTATTTATTATTGCAGCCGCAAATTTTTTTAATTCCCAAAAATATAATTGTATGAGTACTTTATTAACTGTAGGTTCTGTTGCCTTTGATGCCATAGAAACACCCTTTGGCAAAATCGATAAAATAGTAGGAGGAGCGGCAACTTATGCTTCGCTATCGGCTTCTTATTTTACCAAACCAATAAACATTGTAAGTGTTGTGGGCGATGATTTTCCGGCCGACATGATTGCAGAGTTTAACAAGCGAGGTATTAACACCGAAGGATTACAAATAAAGCAAGGCGAAAAATCTTTTTTCTGGAGTGGAAAATACCATGCTGACATGAATACCCGCGATACACTGGATACGCAGTTAAATGTATTACTGAACTTCGATCCAATTATTCCTGAAGGTATGGCAACATGCGAGTTTTTGTTACTTGGCAATTTATTACCTCAGGTGCAGATGACAGTATTAGAGCGCATGGCCAAGCGTCCCAAACTTGTAGTAATGGATACTATGAATTTTTGGATTGACACTCAGTACGATGCATTGATGAAAATGATTCCTCTTACCGATGTGTTGAGTATAAATGACGAAGAAGCACGTTTATTATCAAAAGAATATTCGTTGCGTAAAGCAGCAAAAATTATTATGGCTATGGGCCCCAAAACCCTAATAATAAAAAAAGGCGAACACGGAGCACTATTATTTAATGGAAACAATGTTTTCTTCGCTCCCGCACTTCCGTTAGAAGAGGTGTTTGACCCTACAGGTGCAGGCGATACATTTGCCGGTGGTTTCATCGGTTACCTTGCAAAAACAGGCGACATTTCATTCGACAACATGAAACGCGCAATTATTTTCGGTTCTGCTATGGCTTCTTTTTGTGTTGAAAAATTTGGTCCCGAAAGATTGTTATCGCTTACCGATAAAGAAATAACTGCACGTGTAAACGACTTTTACGATTTGGTAGAGTTTGATTTGATTGATGCACTCAATATTTAAGCGCTGATTTTTTTTGCTAATAAATTAAAACATTAGCAAAGTCAATAGAGTCGAACGAATTGACAGTATAAATATCAGCATTGAAATTTACAGAAGGCGAATCGATGGCAATTCCATTTGCAGCACTATAAGAAAAAATACAATTTCGTATTTCGCAGTTTGTATTTGTATTACCACCAATAATAATCATTGCTTCCGGATTCGATGAGCTGTAATTATTTGCAAAGCCACAATATTTAATATCGCAATTTTCGAAATGACATGTGGCACCTATGTCGAGCCCAATCCCTTGCCAATAGCCCTTTTTGCCTAGCTGACCAACAAACTCAATACGATTGTTAGTTGTTCCAATTGCCGTAAAACTTGCACCATTTTGCAAGCTATCATTTGCATAAAAAAGTGAAAGCTTTTGCATTATAAATTTTGTGCCGGGTTGTATTATTACCGATGTGCCAATATTAAATGTAGAGTCTACTGTATAAGGCACATCTAACTTTGGAATGTTCAGGGTGCGGTAAGTTTGCAGGTTACGTATTGTGCGAATATAAATTCTGTCGAAGGTGTTACCGGTGTATAAATTATCACTGGTAAGTATATCGCAATTTACATGGTCTATCATCACCGGTTCGGCATAGTTGCCGGTAAATGTGTTGTTGTGTATGCCAATATTTACAGCCGCACTATCGAGGTATAATCCATTAGCAAAATTATCTTTAATGGTACAATTTTCCATCGACACCGAAGCCCCTAACACATTTATGCATGAGCGTTTTTCAATTTTATAAATATCGGAACCTGCATGTTGTATGATGCAATGTTTCATTATTTGTGTTACACCTTTCGAGTATAAATAAATGCCACGCCACGAGCCACGCGTTTTTTCCAATCCCAGAATATTTATTTTCTCGTTTGCATTTCCTTGCCAATCAATTGATGCAGCATCTGAAATTTCAATGCCCGAACCCGGGGTCATTTCTATTGTTACTCCCGGTTGTATTATCAATCGTGCACCATTAGTTACTTTCATGCAAATAGCAATGCGATAATCAACACCTTGCTTATGATTTATTAAAATGGTATCGTGGGTAATATCATCACTCAAAACTATTGCACCATCATTGGGGAAATCATTGGAAGTAACAGTTTTGGTTGAATCGGCCGGTACATCTTTTTTACAACTATTAATTAGAGTAAAAAGGAATAAAACGAAGGCTCCTATGCAAAATATTTTTTTCATGATAATTATTGTATGAAGCCAAGTTGCGATGTTAGTGGTCCGCTTATGAGGTAACCAATCGAATTTCCTGCCATCGATTTTCCTAAAGAAATTTCTGTACGTCTGCTGGCAAATATGCCTAGTCCATTTTCGATATTTGTAAATAGCAATCCATTACTTGCATTTACGCCACTGGCATTATTGATTCGCAAATACTCATACATGGCCTGGTCACCTGCGGTAAAATAAAAATCGAGTTTGCCACTATACCGAACTACGTTATTGTCTACTTTGATTGATGATTTACAAAACTGGTAAAAGTCATCTTTGCCTACAGCGTAATTTATCAACTCGGAACCGGCATCGCTAACCGTTGTTACTTGTGTAATATTCCATACCACACTTTTGTTTTCGGTAATGTTGGGATTATTTTTTTGTTGCTCTATATAATTGAACCGTGCTTTAATATCATAGATTTTGCCATGCTTACCCGAAGCAATACGAATAACAAAAGGGCCCGGATAAAGATTGATAGTGCCCGAACTGGGATTTGCAATCAATGTAGGTTGAATCATTTGTGTTACACTAGTTACCACCGATCCGGTTTCACTATTGCGAACAACTAACCTGTATTTGCTATCGGCAGATAATAAATTACACGATTCGGATTTGTAAATAATGTTAGGCGTATTGGCAAACACTCCTGTATCTTTTGCAATACTGCTATCGCGTGTAAAATTAATCACCCCATATAGTTGATTGTTTTTCCATCGTTCGAGTTTTACCGTCAGCACATTTTTATGATAAAACGAATCGGTATACTGCGCCATTTCATAAGCATTATCAGCGCCCAAAAAAGCTTTGTGAATGCGCACATAGTGAACAGTGTCGTTCAAGTCGATTAGGCAGTATACCACTGTGGTATCTTTATAGGGTGCAACAATATCTAAATCGTTATTGCATGAAGTAAAAAAAACACCCGCCACACCAAGCGCTAGCAGTGTTATTAAAATCAATTTTGTTTTCATAGTATAATTGCCAAAAGTAAAATGTTTTCTTTGGAAAACGATGCAATCCAAATAAAAAATTGCATTGCAATGACCAAATAGAATAAATTTTACAATTGCTGTATACTTGTTTTAATTACATCTGAGAGGAAGGGAAACAAATCACCAATTATTTTTCCCGGTGTAGAATTTTCATTCGAAAAAAATGTGTGACCAAAATTTCCCAATTTCAATTTCCCTGTTTTATCGTACACGCAAAAGTGTAAAATAAGCTCACGGTCGAAAAGCCTTTTACTAGGATCAACGCATACTTTCATATTTGTTTTTATTTCCATTTGAGTTAAAATAACCACATAATCTGCCTCATATTTTTTTGCAATGCTCACAAATTTTTCTTCGTTAGTAAACGTTGCTTTCATATATCGTGTATCCTCGCTTTCGTTCATGTATGTTGCTGCCGTGCGCGAATCGTTATTAGCAGCCGTGGTTTTTAGCGTGATTACTTTTGCAATGTTTGGTTTGCGCTCACTCACTGTAGGTTTAGCATACTCGTAACCCAAAATCCCCATTAACGAAAATAAATCTTTGCGACCACCGTCAGTAGTATCTTGCAACAAAGAAATACAATTGTAAACTGGGCGGAGTGCCATATAAAGTTTCCGCTCCGATTCCATATTAAACATTTCGCGCACTTTTGTCATCGGCATATCGGTAGTAGCAGCAATGTCTCTATCGGCATCGCTCATATAATACAAAGGATTATAAGGCAATATGAGCACATTTTTGGTAGCGCCTGCAGCATTATTTTGGCCATTACATATATGCGCGCTTATAATTACATGACAAATAAAAACGAATGATTTCGAAAACATAGACATTAAAATTTATGATGCATAAATATACAAATGCGCATAATCATTCACATTGCTCTTCAATACTTATCAATGCCCGAATGTTATAAACCTGCAGCTGCTATTTTGGTTTGGCAATATTTAATTTTAATATTGTGGCACAAATTTCCATGAGTTTTGTTAAACATTATTCGCAAATATATTCCGGCCGTTTTATTATTAGCACTCATTGTGATGGCAGTCATCATGTCGAAAAAATACTACAAGGACAAAATGTTTGCACATAAATCAACCGTCACCGTTGCAGAAGAATCAAGCGAAACAGAGGATGAAGGCGCTTTTGCCCTGACAGAAATGCAATCCTTTTCATTCGACATGGAAGATTCCAAAAACCTGATGAATGAGATTACGCGCAACAACGAAAAATCATCGGGGGGAAAGTGGTCGGCAAAAATGACTGATAAAAATGAATATGGAATTGGACTCGAAAAAACTTTCAGTGATTTGAAATCATTCAATACTATTCGCGAAGTTGGTGTTACATTAAAAACGTTTTCGTCTAATAAAATTGAAGGCGCATCTTTTGTCTTTACTATAGACGATGCCGAAGGAAAAAATATATTTTGGAAAAGTTTTCCCTTGACATTCGAAGCCGGAAAATGGAATGAACAACAATTCGATTTTGCATTTTCGAAAAACAAAGTTGACCCTACCAACCGCATAAAAATGTATGTATGGAACCAACAAAAGCAAACTTTTTTTGTGGATGATTTAAGTTTCTCTTTTAAAGGAATTGTAAAAACCAATGTTGTAAATATTGAATTGCCAGCACAAAAAGTGAGCAGCTTTACGCTCGATTTCGAAAGCGATGCCCCTTCGGCATCCATTACAAACAAAGAACATTACAGCGGTAAGCAAGCCTTTCACATGACTAAAGATATTGAGTATGGACCATCGGTAACAAAAAAAATAAAAGATGTATGGGACGACTCGCTAAACTGTGTACAAATGAGTGCATGGATAAAATGTGATGAAGACAATCCCGAAATTGTAATTGTTGCAAATACAAAAGATGTGGATGGCGATAAACTTGAATGGATAGGAAAAAGCACCAAAGATGATGGATGGAAAAAAGGAGAATGGAAAAAAATAAACGCCCGCTTTAACCTGAACGAAAAAAAACGCCCCATTAATAACGATGAAGTTACAGCGTATGTTTGGAACAAAGGCAAACACGATTTTTTTGTGGACGATGTGAATATAACTTTTGGTGGCGAAAAGAAACGCCTGCAAACAGGGATTGCATATGATGCTACAAACCTTGCACCTGTTGCATTTGAGAAAAACAAATTTCCATTGCCGTTACGATATTTAATTCAAACAAAAATTAATAGTTCCGATTCGAATGAAAATATATTACCACAAATTATTATGCCGGGCGACAAAGTTTTTACCGGTTGCTTTACACGTAACAATAAAGCCTATGACGAAATAGTAAAAATTACAGGTAACGAAATTTTGCTTTTTGCTTTTTGCAATACCGAATATAAACTTACAGGAAAAGTAAGCCTCAACAATTCCACTTCAAACAAAGTGATGCTTGCCGGAAATTTTATTGCAAACGACTATCAGCAAATTTTAATTATTGACACAATAAAAAACGGGTATCAAATTATTGATTTATCAAGCAATACAGTAAGTTGCATCAACACATTCTTATCCAATGTTGCAATAAATTTAATTCCATTTTCCGGTGAAACAAAATTGGTCAACTCGGTTTTGCAAACTGTAAAAAGTAATAACAATATCAATATAGTCGCATGCATCAACAAAACAACAGGCGTGTATCAACTCATATCTTTCAACAAAAATTCAGCATCAATAATTGAAAGTGCCAAATTAAATATTGAAACCAAAGACATCGTTTCTTTAAATAGCATTCCGATTGTTACCAATAATATGACCAACAGTTTTGTTATAAACTGTAAATACAAAAATGGAGGACAAAAAAATTACCTCACTGCAATTAATTCATCAGGCAAACTGAATTGTTCATTCATATCAAATAGTGTAATTTCAAAATTCATAAATCCCCAATCTTATTTTATAGCCAATGACAATTCAAATAGTTTTGCTTTTTTTAGTTCTACTTTCCGTAACGATTTTAAAGTGGCAGAAATAAACAATAATACTTTCGACCTTACGCATCAAATTGAATTTAAGGGATATAGTATAAATCAAAATCCAAAATACTATGAATGTGTAAAAATGTGGCCATTAAAAATTTCAGGATTAACAGATACTTATTTGATAAGCATGGCAAATTGCAGCAAGTGGAATAGCACAAACACACATTGCAATCAATATGAAAATATAAACAATATGCCAAACCAAACTTTAATTTTTCAATTTGTAAAATAATGCAGCAGGCCAAAACATATTTGCTCGTTAACTATGTTCATATACGTTGGTTTATGTTTTGCTGTGGCATCCTATTTATATGCAGTTGCAATTCAAATGAAACACAAACGAAGCTACCGACTGCAGAAAATTTCGAAGTTACACAGTTTAATGCCCTGGCTAACTGGAACAATTTTTCGCCCGAAAATAAAGACCAAAAATTAATTTATCTTGATTACTACAATGCAATAAATACGGGATTCATCATTCCATCCGTTAGGCAGATTGATAATGGAAATTTTACCTTCACATTCAAGATTAAAAACAAAACGAGCCAAAACAAATCCTATTTATACAAAGTATATTATCGCAACGATAGTTACAAGTATCCCGAACTCGACTCGCTTACAAATAAAGAACATCAATATGCTACCGAAAATTTTTATGGCAGCTATGAGAATACCGACATCACTTTTAAAACAACACCAACTATAACTGCAAACAGCGAAAGTGGTTTTATAACCGACTCGTTACACATAAATGGCAACCCACGCAACGAACAACGCTATTTTGAAAAAGGCAATAACGACCGCTGGAAACGAAACCCCCGCGTAGGTGTTTATAGTTTTGTTTTGGTGGTGACAGAAAATGAGGATGAAAAAATTATTCCCGAAAACATAAAAAATATTTCGAAGAAAGATGGCGATGTTTTTAAAAACCCATTTTACTATTTTATAAATGGCGAAGGCACAAAACTTAAAAATACTTCGGTGTGCATTGCCCCTCAAACTTTAAAAATTGTTGGTAAGCCCGATTTAGGCGCAGGCATGTATTTAAACGAAAACGATTTTAAAGGCGTAGAAAAGAAAAATTTTTATTGCCCTAATTGCGGCTACGATACTTCATTATATTTAAATGCACCTTTCAGGCAAATGTCGCAAGCAGTAGAAACATCAACAGGTTTCGAAAATATTCCGGTGGTGATGGATGTGGTAGGCGATAATTATACCATGATGGATTATAACTGGAATCGCAGCTTTTACACTCAAGAAGAAATGATAAAAATTTACATCGAGTCGGCACACGAGCCATGCAAAACTGTTGTTAGCGATACTACAAATCACAAGATTGTTATTCGTAATCCTGCTTGTGAATATGGCAAGTGGCGCAAAGAACGTGTTGGCATTATTGGTAGGCATGGAATGACATATGGTAAGTACCGTTTCAAATGTAAGCTTACCGAACTGCTGAGTAAAGATGGAGTATGGAATGGAATGACCAATGCAATATGGATGATTTTTCCTGCCGGTGCTACCGAGTGGAACGACCGTAGAATATGTAATAAAGAAGGATACATGGCTACATATTGGGGCGGGTACGATGATAAAAAAATTCCTTACTCTGGTTACAGCGAAATAGATTTCGAAATTTTGAAAACCGTACCATATTGCCCCGATTGCGATTTTCCACCTACGTATAAAAATAACGTATACGATATACGTAGTATGAACGATTGGAATGTTGGCTTCCCCGATGATATAACCAAACACCGTGGTGATATAACTGTTGCCTGTACCAATTGGGATATGGCATGCCCCGAGCCCGAAAACTATGGGGATGGATGCAAATCCATAACATACAATGGTCAGGAATTTTTATCGCACCGGTGGCAAAAAAATTATCGCGCGCTTACGCAAAAAAGCTATCAAAGCGATGACGAACTTTTTGGCTCGCCATTTTATTATTTTGAAATCGACTGGCAGCCTACACAAATAATTTGGCGCATTGGCCCTTCGCCCGATAAAATGCGGATTGTGGGTTACATGAATGATAAGGTTACAATGATTGCCAACAACCAAATGTTGCCAATTATTACGCAAGAGTGGCACAATACAAAATGGTGGCCCGGCACGCCATTCGATCAAGGCAATATTCCATTTCCGGCAAAAGATTTAGTAGGCGAATTTTTTGAATTAGTAATAGAGTAATGGCAGTTATAAAAATTCAACCTTTAGTTCATTTCTCCTTTGGAGAATAAAGAATGAGGATAAAAGACAGAATTTTTAGAACTGCCCATAAAGCACAAAAAAAGAAAAATGGTTTTTAGCAGCATATTATTTCTTCTTTATTTTTTACCGGCATTTATGCTGCTATACTTTTTTGCCGATCCCAAATACAAGAATTACTTAATAGTGGCAGGTAGTATTTTCTTTTATATGTGGGGTGCACCAAAATTTGTTTTGGTAATTGTTGCAAGCATTATACTCGATTATTATTTAAGCCATCTCATTTACAGCTCGCACCCCGACCGCAAAAAACGTTGGCTGGTAATTTCTATTCTTATCAACGTATCTATTTTATTGTATTTTAAATACTCCAATTTTTTTGTCGAGAATGTAAATGCAATGCTAAGTAATCTTGGTTCTACTTCGCATATTAAATGGACCAATGTGGCATTGCCTATTGGTATATCGTTTTTTACTTTTCACGAGTTGAGTTACATTATTGATGTGTATCGTGGTGTTAATAAACCTATGAAAAAAATTAGCGACTATGCAGTTTACATTTTATTATTTCCACAATTAATTGCCGGACCAATTATTCGTTACAAAGAAATTTCGCATCAAATACTTGACCGCACACATCAGGATACTATCGACAATAAGTTGTTGGGCCTTATCCGGTTTATTATTGGCCTCGCGAAAAAAGTTTTGATAGCCAACGTGCTTGCAGCACAAGCCGATCTTTTATTTGCTGTGCCTTCAAACGAACTTTCGACATGGCAAGCTTGGATAGGAATATTGGCGTACACGTTTCAAATTTATTTCGACTTTAGTGGCTACTCCGACATGGCTATTGGACTTGCATTGATGATGGGATTTAAGTTTCCCGAAAATTTCGACAACCCATATATAGCACAAAACATTACTGAGTTTTGGCGCAGGTGGCACATGTCGCTGGGTAGGTGGATGCGCGATTATCTTTACATTCCACTGGGAGGAAATAAAGTTGACACCGCATGGCGATTATATTTCAACCTATGGATTGTATTTATCATTTCAGGTTTTTGGCATGGTGCATCGTGGAATTTTATTGCATGGGGTGCATACCATGGTTTGTTTTTAATTTGTGACAGATTGTTTCTTATAAAATTGTTTTCGCGAATTGGCAAACCACTGCGCATTGCCATCAACTTCATCATTGTTATGTTTGGTTGGGTTTTATTCCGCGCCAAAGATTTAACACATGCTATTCAATATGCTAAAAGTATGTTTGGTAGTGGCGATGCCTCGTTCGATACTTTTATTGACAATAAGGTTTATGCCATGCTTGTACTTAGCATTATCATTTGCACGCTTGCAGCTTTCAACAAAATAATCCGTTTGCAAAACAATATACTGTTCGAAAAACTGAGCACACCTAAAACTATATCGCTCACGCTTACATGCATTGTTTTGTTTATATTGTGCCTTGGCTCGCTTGCCACATCTGCTTATAATCCATTTATATATTTCCGATTTTAATGAAAACGAAAAACATAAAATATTTTTGCTTCGGTTTGATGATGGTGGTGGTGTGTGCGTCAGCTATTCAAAAAGCGTTTCATATTTTTAGTGTTCCTCATTTATACGGTGCATCTGTTTATACCGATAAGCCGAAATTCAAAATAGAAGATTGGAGTTCAAGTTATTATCAGACTAATTACGAAAAAAATCTTGAAGAAAATTTTGGATTCCGCAATGATTTAGTGCGATTGAATAATCAATTGGATTATAGCATATTCAGAAAAAGCAATAGCAATGAAGTTGTAATTGGCAAGAAAGGCTATCTATTTCAACAAGGGTATATTGACGCCTATTTGGGTAAGAAAAGTTTAACCGAAGATGGTATGCAACAGCAATTAAATGTTTTGCAACAACTTAGCGATTCAATCGAAAAACATGATACAAAATTAGTCGTAGTACTTGCCCCAGGAAAAGCATCTTTTTTTCCCGAATATTTACCATCTTTTGATTTTAAAAAAACTAAAAACAATTATGAAAAAATTCTTGCCCTTAAAAATAACTACACATACGATATTGTGGACTTGAATGCTGAATTTTTAAACCTCAAAAACAAAACTCAATATCCATTATACTCCCAACAAGGGATTCATTGGACAAATTATGGCGCTTACCTTGGCATGGATAAGCTCATAAAACATATTGAAGCTAAAACAAAAATTAATTTGCCTGACTATCATGTTGCTGGTTTCATTGAAGCCATAAAGCCAAATACCGATTATGATTTGGGTGAATTACTAAATGTTATTTATGGGCTACCCCACTACAGAACATTCCAACCAAAAATAGTTAATGATAGTAACATTCAGGTACAGCCAAAACTAAATGTTCTTTTTGTTGGCGATAGTTATTTCTGGAATTTAGAACATACTAAATTAATACAGCATGTTTTTGCAAACTACAATTTTTGGTATTATAGTAAATCTATATATCCTGTTTCTACAACCACTCCAACACCTGTATTAACTTTAAATATAGTCTCGAAAATTCATGATTACGATTACGTCATTTTTGTCCAAACTGAACAAAACTATGACCACCTTGGATTTGATTTTGCTGGCGACTATCTTGAACAAACTGCGAGCATGAAAAATTATAGAGATACTTTAAATTATTATTTCCTGAACAATTCAAAAGCAAATTCTCAACTTCTATTTTAAATGAGTCGAATGCCGGATTACTAGAAGACAGTTTAGTAAATTTCAAATATGATAAAATAGCTGAAATCATTAAAACGATGTACGATAAAAATGAATGGCTTGAGCAATTAAAGCAGAAAGCGAAAAGCGAAAATGTAAGTTTAGAACGTAAGGTCAAAGATGATGCTTTATGGATTTTTGAAAAAGATTTTGATATTACCAAAAAGTAAAACATGGGTTTATGATTAAAGAAAAAAAGTATGCCCTCATTTCAATTTTAGGATTTTCAACATTCTTCCTGTTCAATATTTATTTGTTCGAGGGTTCATGTTATTTTACCGGAGACGGCTTACGTCACTATATGGTTTCGCGATGGTGTTGGCAACATCCCGATTTGCTTTTTTATCATTGGGGTAAGCCATTCTTTACAATAATAGCCTCGCCCTTTGCACACTTTGGTCATGGTGGCATTCAGGTGTTTAATGTAATAGTGAGTGCTATAGGAATATGGTGTTTATTTTTAATGACGCATAAACATCAAATAAAAAATGCATGGCTTGTGGTTCCATTCTCTTATTTGTGCATTGGATTTTTTACAGTAATAAACACAGGCTTAACCGAACCATTATTTTTTTGCATGATAGCATCATGTGCATGGTTGGCATACGATAAAAAATATTTGTTGAGTGCATTCATTATTTCGTTTCTACCTTTCGTTCGATCTGAAGGCAATCTGATTCTTGTGCTCTTTGCACTTGTTTTTCTATTGCGTAAAAAATATTTTATTATCCCAATACTTGCAGCGGGTACAATTATATACAGCATTGCGGGGTATTTTCATTACAATGATATACTATGGGTGTTTACAAAAAATCCGTACGATGGAAAAAATAAAGACATTTATGGGCATGGGGAATTGTTCACATTTGTAAAAGCATACCAATCGGTTGTGGGAAATCCATACGCTGTTCTTTTGGTGCTTGGTACAATTGTTTTGCTTTGGAATAAAATAAAAAATAAAATAGTTGACCACATATTTAGCCCCGAAATGCTATTATTAGTTTATGGATCATTTGCACTTTATTTTACAGCACATTCTGTTTTTTGGTGGAAGGGATTATACAATTCGCTGGGGCTCACCCGTGTTATGGGTGGTGTTGTACCTTTAATAGCGCCCTTATGTGTGATAGGTGCCAACAGTTTGATTTATTGGCGTAAGGAAAAATTATACAAGTATGCATGGTCATGTGTGTTGGCATTCTATTTTATGTTCGAACCTTTGAGATTGAATTTTTATCCTTACGAATTGCCTGCGGAGGAGAAAGTAATTTTAGAAACTTACAATTGGATAAAAACAAACAATTTGCAAAACCGACACTTTTATTATTTGAATCCCTTCTTTGCATCCAAAATAGATCGCGATGCATTCGATCCAAACATTATGCGTGAGTTATGGGGCTTGTATCCCAACATACATGAATGGGGATATAGCGTGGTTCCTGATACAACATTGATAATTTACGATACTCACTTTGGTGCAAACGAAGCCCGTATTCATCCCGATTCAATTTTGAACGATACTCATTTTGAACTATTAAAAACATTTAAACCCGATGAACCTTTTGAGGTACTTGGTGGATATAATTATATGGTGCAGGTCTACAAGAAAAAACCAATGAAATAAGTTATTTTTAAAATTAAAAATCATGAAATTAATCTATAAAATAGCATTACCATTAATTGTCGCTTACTTCATTTGTTTAAGTTTCATTAGATATTACAATTTACCCTTGGACGGAGATTTGCCTGCAATAGTTTTGCCAGTAGAAAGCTATGAACTTGTACTCAAAGATCCTTTTGGATTAACTGTATTACTAAACGATTCTGTGTATGCTGCAACAAACCGCTTTTTCACTCATTTTTTATCAAATCATATTTTAGAACTGCTCCGCTTGTCTTACAAAATATTTCTGCTCCTTTGGATAGTTTGTATTATTCATGTGCCCTCTTTAAAACGATAGTACACTTTTTCATTATATATTTGTTTGCAGTTCTTATTACCAACAGAAGAAAAATATGGGATCCTAATATTTTATTGGTTACTTGTTTGTTGATTCCACTCTTTCAAACATATGGATACTATCTTTATATGGGCATAATGGATAGTTCTATTACTTATTCTTTCTTTTATGCATTTTCTTTCTCTTTGGTAATACTCTTTTTGGTGCCCTTTTTTAATGCTGCTTTTTCCAGAACCAGTTACAATTTTAGTTTTCTAAAACTCATTATGTTAATAATCTTAATAATAATTAATTCTTTTAGTGGCCCTTTAAATTCTCCTGTACTTTTGCTAATTTGTTCATCAACATTACTCTATTTCTTTATTAAAAATTTTGCTGAATTGACATCAACACCATTTTTCAAAAGAGTTATATTTAGCGTAAAAAATATTCCTGTGACTTTGACATCCATGTTTCTGCTTACAATCTTAGC
The DNA here is from genome assembly GCA_016717325.1 of Bacteroidota bacterium. Lineage (GTDB taxonomy): Bacteria > Bacteroidota > Bacteroidia > AKYH767-A > OLB10 > JADKFV01. Next base: position 121,265 of record JADKFV010000010.1, read on the forward strand.
ATGTTTGTATTCTTATTTTATTGGGAGGAACAATGCAGAAAACTTTTATGTTTCAATTCCACTTGCCGAAAGATATGCCAGACTCCCCGAGGGCCTCATTAATCAATACACATATAAATTAGGCCAACCATTATTAATAGGAATGATTATAGTCAACTTCATAATAATAGCTATGTCAAATCCATCTGGAGAAGCAAAAAAAATGTTTGTGTTTTTGAAATGGTTCTTTGCTATATCTATTTTCTATATTTTATTACTGCCTTTGGGTGGGTTTAGACCATATCGTCCAAATATTATTCGATATGATACCATAATGCCAATAACTTTAGCTTCCGTATTCTTGTATGGTTATTCAACGTACTACATCCTTATGAATCTTAAAACAAAAAGCAAAAAAGTTATTTATGCCTTTGTTATATTAATATTTAGTGCCATTTATATAAATGCGGATTTTGGATTTGGTGTCAAAAAGTATAGTTTGTGTGAACGTGAATCATTGGAGAAATTTGTGGCGTCCCCAGATTCAGTTGTTTTTATTGATACTGATTGTTCCATTCTTAATTGGGGAAAAACTCTAAATCCGGATGATTCAAGAGGTAGAGCGGAACTATTGTTACATTGGAATATTATCAAGAATAAAAAGCTTTACTATCAGAAATAAGAAAAGTATATATCCATAAAAATTATTCATATCCTTTTTTTCAATTTCAAATCCAATTTCAAACTTCTCAAATATGCTTTTGATTTAATATTGCCAGCATATAAATATATTTTTAATGTGGCAGTATTGGGAAGGTTGTCTGGAAGTGTAACAAGAAAAGGCATTACTCCCCATTTATTATAATAGTCTTTTTTATTTTGTGTGATGTAAAAATCTTTGTAAAAAATATTTCCGTTTTTATCGTCAATGCTTATTACAATTGCGGGTGCATTTAAAGTGTCGCTAAGCCATATTTCGGCTTTGCCTCGTATTGTTTTTATAAATGGCAATTGTTTCTCATTCAAATTAAAATTTGCTCCGTACAGTTTATTGTTGTCAACGTATTCACAATTACTTTCGGTTGGAGGTAAGGCTAATGTGTCATTTTGCTTGTTCATATAAAACCTTTGCACCTGCAAACTTGTGTCCATGGTTATGGGATTATAAACACATTGTACCGACCAATCTTCAAAAGAAAAATTCAAGCTTTGGTTGCAATCAACCGGCATCACTTTTTCCGCAATGGCAGAAGATATGTAACTCGAAACTTTAACTCCGGCAAACATTGACTTCGAATCTTTTTGGTACTCATCGTACTTTTCAAAACCATTAGCGTTTACAAATTTTTCTAAATCGTTATTTGGGTCCACAACTAAGTTGTGCGATTGCACTAAAATAACTCTTTCTATTCCTTGTAATTTAATTTCCTGCATTAAATCATTCAAAAGTTTATGACCACCAAACACGTTTTTCTTTGCCAGTATTTTATCAGTTTTTTTATAATCGCGAAAAGCATCTTTATCAAAATAATATGCAAACTCCTTAAATTTATATGGTGCTGAAATGATAACTAAAAAAAGTCGAACAAAGGAGGCAAAATGAAAAGGCCAGAAAAATAAAGTAAAGCAGTGAAGTTGCTTTTGTGCGATGCACGTTTGTAATAAAATGCACTGATGACTATACCAATAAGAAATACAACAACAAAAAAACACAATAGAACTTTACCACCAAATAAATCACTAGTTAAAACAAAAAAATCGTTCCATGTTGGGCTTTTCATCCAAAATGATCCGCTCTTAGGAATATTAGAAATAGCAAATGGAATCCACGGACTAAGAAAAAGCAAAGTTAAAATATTGCTTTTTAATGACAGCAGAATATCCTCTTTTCGAAATGTACTCAGCGTAGTAATTACTTGAACCAAAATAATAAAGGCAGTTAAATAATGTGTGAATAGAAGTAATGCATTAACGATTGCTAAAAAAATCCATTGCCTTTTTTTTGATTCAATTAAAGCCTCATAAAAAAACCATGATGAAATAATGGTAAGAAACTGAACAAAGGCAAAACAACGAACCTCGCGCGAAAAAAATATTTGTGCAGTGCAGAATGTAAAAAGCAAGGCACCAAAAAATGCAATCTGGCGAGTAGTAATTTTATTGAGAAACAAAAAAAAACTGGATGCTGCCAGTGAAGAAAAAAATACGCTGATACATTTCAAGGTGGCTATATTGAGTCCAAATATTTTTATCCAAATGTGTAGCAAGAAAAAATACAATGGTGGATTTTGATCGTCCTTTAACCATTTCAGTATACGTAGCAAAGGTTGCTGCGATACAAATAAACTATGACCCTCATCTCCATACATACTTTCTTGTTGAACGTAATAATACTTGAGCAAAAGTTGAAAACAAAATAAACAGGGCGATGTAGTATGCGCTGTATTTTTTAAAATGATTACTGAGAAACATTATTACAAATTTGTTTCGCCAATGACATAAAGTGGACGGTTGCATATGTTGGCTCTCATACGGCTTATGTATTCGCCAATAATACCAATACTTAAAAGTTGTATGCCACCCATAAATAAAACAGCAATCAACATTGATGTCCATCCTTGCACTGTATTTTTTGATATAAAATGCGAATAGAGCGCAGCAAGAATCCAAAGGAAACCCACAGCCGAAACAACAAAGCCTGTAACTGTTGCAAACCGCAAAGGGAAATTGGAGAACGATGTAATGCCATCAATTGCGAGGTGCAGCATTTTTTTCAAACTGTATCCCGTTTCACCTTCGAGGCGAGGGTCGCGATTATACTCTACATAGCTGGTTCGAAAACCTATCCATGGAATTTGGCCACGTAAATATTTTTGTTGCTCGGGCATTTGCTTTAACACATCAATTACTTTGCGGTGTATAATTCTAAAATCGCCTGTATCGAGCGGAATATCTATAGTAGTTATGCGGGCAATAAGACGATAAAAAATACGGGCGGTAAATTTCTTGAAAAAACTTTCGCCACTTCGTGTAAGTCTTTTTGCATATACTACTTCGTACCCGGTTTTCATTTTTGCATATAATTCGGCTATCAACTCGGGAGGATCCTGCAAGTCGGCATCTATTATCACAGCGGCATTTCCTCTGCACTTATCCAGCCCTGCAGTTACAGCAATCTGATGACCAAAGTTGCGGCTAAAATCGATGAATTTTATTGCTTCGTTCGTCAATGATAATTGCTTGATAAGCACAATAGAGTTATCACCACTTCCATCATTAATAAAAACATATTCAACAGAAAGATTCATGGGATTAATAACTTGTTGCAAGCGTTGCATCAATACAGGGATATTTTTTTCCTCGTTATATATTGGAATAATGACAGATAAATCAATCATGCTCTTAAAAATGTTGTTCCGCCAAAAGTAATTTTTTTTGTGAAACTAAACGGCTTTGAAATGTTTGGGAAATTAACATGAAATATTTTTTATCAATCGTTTTCGAAAATCCATAAAGTTGCCAAATGTGTTGTATTTAATTTCTGGCGCTTCTTTGTTCGCTCAAGATTTTAACCGCAAAGGGCGCAAAGAATTCCGCAAAAATCGAAAAGGCAGAGGTTGAATAAATTTCTTTCAATTATTTTTAAAAGGTAAATAATTAACTCCAAGCGGTGAATTTTCTTTACATTAAATGTGGTGTGGTTTAAAAATCTTCGGGCAATCCTAATTTTTTGCGCAAAGGCCTGAACTCGTTTTTATTCTTTGTCCAGTAATCTACCTGCATAGAGTGAGTAGCAGTTGCGGTTGTTTTGATGGACTTACCATTACTATCTTTAATATCTTCTTCCCATCCTTGTATTTCGAATGGAAAAGTTGATGTAAAAAATATTTTCAAAACGCGCTCAATATTTTTGTAACTAACGGTATAGATATACGTAGTGTCGTTCCCTGAAATGTTTTGCATTAATGTTAAAGTAGCATCTTCGGCTTGAAGTGGAAAATGCCCAAAACGCGAAGATAACATGGAGGGGATAATCTTGTGATTACCAATTGGCAGCTTTGTTGGGTTTAGTCGTATCATATTCCATATCTCATCTTCGAGAATAGCATTGTCGAGCATGTATGCCTTATCTCCTTCGCTTTCGAAATAAGAAAATTCTTTTACATCAAATCCTGCTGTTTTGTTTCTGTTTATTTGTTGATAAACATGGCCGCACCACTCCTGTACACTATTGGTAACTTTAATAGTAGCATCACCATTTACGGGAGTAAATACAGAAGTGAAAGTTGAATAGGGATATATGCCTGTATTGAATTTGCGTGCAAAATTCAACTTCAAAACTTTCACTGCATCCATGCCGGCTTGTTGTGGGTTGTCGAGTTTTACTTGTTTGGTTTTCGAGAAATCTTCGGTAACAAATATCATAGTGGCAGTTCCACTATGCACTTCGCCATAACGTGCCTGTTGCAAATTGAATGTTGTTATTTCGGCTGTGCCTGCATACCATTTTTTATTAAAAGCATCTGCATCGATTGACTTCCCTATTTCAATTTTGTTTGGTTGTGTATTGCCACATTGGCAACTTTGATAAAGCAGAATAATTGCAAAATAAATTGGTGTGGCTTTCATCTTTAAAAACATTAATCAGTTTAAAATATTAAAACAAAGTTTAAGAAAAACAGATAACATGCATTAACTTTTTATTTCGATTACAAGATCATCTGCCTCTACTAAAGTTTTCTCTTTCAAAATTATTTTATCAATTTTCATATCGCGCGAGGCAGTAATGGTAGTTTCCATTTTCATTGCCTCGATGGTAAACAGTGGCATATTCTTTTTTACGGCATCGCCTTCATTCACAAACAGCTTGCTCAACATACCTTGTAAAGGCGCGCCAATATGGTGTTCGCCTTTGGCCTTAGCATGCGACACCTTTGTTATGTTGGCATGTTTATCATGAACTTCCAAAGCGCGTGTTTGACCATTCAATCTGAAATATACACTGCGCATACCATTTTCATCGCAATCGCTTACATATAACAATCGCACTATAAGTGTTTTTCCTTTTCCAATTTCTATAAGAAGTTCTTCATTGTTTTTCATGCCATAAAAAAATGCAGGAGTAGGTAATGAACTCACGTCACCATATTGTTGATTGTGCTTGTAATATTCTTCAAACACTTTGGGATAAAATTTATAAGAAAGAAAATCGAGAAATGTAAGCGAAGAATCGAATTGGGCTATGAAAGCTTCAAACTCTTTATCGAAATCGACAGGGTGCAAATGTGCATTTGGTAAATCGGTATAAGGCTTTTCGTTTTTAAGAACAATTTTTTGGAGTTCCTTTGGCCATCCACCGGGAGGTTGCCCAAGGTCGCCACGCATCATACTCTTTACCGATTCGGGAAACGAAATATTTTCTCCTTTTTCGAAAATATCTTTTGTCGATAAATTATTTGTCACCATAAATAAAGCCATATCGCCAACCACTTTACTCGATGGAGTAACTTTTACAATATCACCAAACAATAAATTGGCTTCGTGATAAGCATGTTTTATTTCATCCATCCTATGTCCTAATCCCAACGACTGCGCTTGTGGTTTTAAATTTGAATATTGTCCACCGGGAATTTCGTGCTCGTAAACTTGCGCAGTGCCGGCCATCAATCCACTTTCAAATGCATAATACCACTCGCGTACGGTTTCCCAATAATTACTATATTCATTAAGTGATGGCAAATTTATTTTTTGCTCGCGCGGTGTGTTGCGCAACATTTCTACTACCGAGTTGAAATTTGGCTGCGATGTTAAACCACTCAATGCCCCTAATGCCACATCAATAACATCAACGCCAGCCTCTACTGCTTTGAGATATGTAGCAGCCTGTATGCTCGATGTATCGTGCGTATGCAAGTGGATAGGTATTTGTAATTCTTCTTTGAGTTTACTTATCAGCACTTCGGCACTGTATGGTTTCAACAAGCCCGACATATCTTTTATACCCAGAATGTGCGCACCCATATCCTGCAATTCTTTTGCAAGATCGATATAGTACTGCAACGAATATTTTTTGTTACGTGCGGGATCAAGAATATCACCTGTATAACAAATACAAGCCTCGGCCAATCCTCCTGTACGTTCACGAACAGCATTTATGCTTATTCGCATACTCTTGGTCCAGTTGAGCGAATCGAAAATGCGAAACACATCCACTCCATTTGCGAATGATTGTTCAATAAATTTTTCAACCAGATTGTCGGGGTAAGCTGCATAGCCAATTGCATTATTGCCACGAATCAACATTTGCAAGAGCATATTTGGAATGGCTTCGCGCAAGGCTTTGAGCCGCTTCCATGGGCACTCGTGCAAAAATCGTAATGCTACATCGAAAGTGGCACCACCCCATACTTCCATACTGAATAACTGTGGATGATTGTGTGCAAACGATTCAGCAATCTTTATCATATCGGCAGTGCGCACGCGTGTTGCAAGCAACGATTGGTGCCCATCGCGCAAAGTAGTATCGGTATATTTTATTTCTTTTTCGTTGCGCAACCATTGAGCAAAATTATCGGGCCCAAGTTTATTAAGTAATTGCTTAGTGCCATCGGGTGCTTGAGCAAAGCGGTTGTAGTCAGGAATTTTTGCATGCGAAAATATTTTGCTATCGTCCTTACGTGGCATATCCGTTTTTCCATTCACACAAACATCAGCAAGGTATCGCAAAATTTTGGTGCCGCTATCTTGTCGTGTTTTAAATTTAAAAAGCTCAGGATATTTTTCAATAAATTTTACTGTGCACATTCCATCCTGAAAAACCTGATGCTTCAAAACATTTTCTAAAAACACGATATTTGTTTTTACACCCCGAATGCGAAACTCGGCCAGCGTGCGCAACATTCGCGCACTTGCACCTTTAAGAGTGCGCCCTTTTGCAGTTACCTTTGCCAGCATGCTGTCGAAAAAAGGCGATATTTTTACGCCCTGATATGATGAGCCTTCATCAATACGAATACCATAACCACCGGCATTGCGGTAGGCGATGAGTGTACCAAAATCAGGTTTAAAATTATTTTGTGGATCTTCGGTTGTAATGCGGCATTGAATTGCAAAACCTGTACAAGTAAGAGATTCCTGAGATGGAATATCAATTTCTTTACTCATTAATTCCTTGCCATCGGCAATCAAAATTTGCGAGCGCACAATATCTATTCCTGTAACTTCTTCGGTAACGGTATGCTCTACCTGTACACGCGGATTTACTTCTATAAAAAAGATATTTTCATCACCATCAACCAAAAATTCTACAGTACCGGCATTATTATAATTTACGTATTTGGCAATATTCAGTGCATGTGCCCACAGTTTTTGTTTTGTTTCGGGCTTCAATGAAGGTGCCGGAGCAATTTCCACAACCTTTTGAAACCTGCGCTGTACGCTACAATCACGCTCAAACAAATGAACGATGTTTCCATATTCGTCACCCAGTATTTGCACTTCGATGTGCTTGGGATCGGCTACAAATTTTTCAATAAAAATAGTGTCATCACCAAAGGCGTTACCTGCCTCACGTTTAGCTTCGTTAAAAGATTTTTCTAAATCGGCTTCCGATAAAATCACGCGCATACCTCGACCACCACCTCCGGCACTTGCTTTTAATATAACCGGGAAGCCTATTCGTTTGGATTCCTTTAAAGCCGATTTTGCATCGGTAAGTTTTTCTTTGTTATCTTCAATTACCGGCACATTGCATTTTCGTGCTACGTTTTTTGATGCTACCTTATCGCCCAACTGTTCCATTACTTCGGCTTTTGGCCCTACGAAAATAACGCCTTCCTCACCACATCGTTTTACAAAATTTACATTTTCGCTCAGGAATCCGTATCCGGGATGTATAGCATCAACCTCATATTTTTTTGCTACATGTATTATTTCATCAATATCGAGATAAGGTTTTAGCGGGTCGCTTTCGCTACCAATTTGATACGCTTCATCGGCCTTGTATCTGTGCAGGCTATATCTGTCTTCATAAGTGTATATGGCTACTGTGCGTATGCCCAGTTCCGATGCAGCTCGTAATACGCGTATTGCTATTTCGCCACGGTTGGCAACTAATAGCTTTTGAATTTTTTGCATAAAAATTTATTTTCAAAATATCTTGTGTAAAGAAAACAATTTCATTCTCATGCTTAAGAAACATTTACCCTTTATTATTAATAAAATAAAGTTGAAAAGTAGTGCAGGTTAAATAATAACAATTTATGAGCACTGATTTTTTTTGCAAAGAAGTAAGCACAGGTCTTTGGGAAAGAATAAAAGCCACAAAGAGAGTTTTAAATATATAAAACTTTATTTCTTGTATTTAAAGAAATATAATTTATTTGTTTCTTGTATTCCAAGAAAATATTATTTTTGCGAAATGAAAGATGAATTCAAAGAAATATTGTCAGACTTTAATGAATGGACATTGCCGGACATCATCAAGCGTGAAATAGATGTGCCGGTTAATTCGGGAAAAATAATAACTCTTATAGGGCCACGCAGGAGTGGTAAAAGTTATTGCCTGCTATATCTCATAAAGCAGTTATTGAAAAAGCGCATCCAAAAAAAACAAATAGTGTATGTCAATTTCGAAGATGAAAGATTAGAAATAAAAGCTTCGGACTTGGATGACTTATTAAAAGCGCAGCGCGAATTGTATCCGGGGATTGACTTGAGTAGTTGTTATTTTTTCTTTGATGAAATTCAAAATATAACCGGGTGGGATAAATTTGTAAGAAGATGTTATGACAGCATTTCGAAACATGTATTCATCACCGGTTCCAATGCCACTTTATTAAGCACAGAAATTGCTTCGTCACTCCGCGGCCGAACGCTAACATATGAGTTGCTTACTTTATCATTCAAGGAGTATTTAACTTTTAAAGGCATAGCGACAAACAAACAAGATTCCGCGAGTAAAGCTGATGTAAACCGCGCATTAAAGACTTATCTCAATGAAGGTGGATTTCCTGAAATAGTATTGGGTAAACCTTCATCGCGTGTTAAAGTTTTGCAGGAATATTTTAATGTTATGTTATACCGCGATTTAATTCAGCGGTATAAATTTACGAACCTCGATATAGTGCGTTTTTTTCTTAAACGTAACCTTGCAGCCAATTGCTCCTATTTATCACTTAACAAAGTATATCTTGATTTACGTTCACAAGGTTATAAACTCGATAAAAATTTATTGTATCAGGTAAACGAAGCCGCTAAGGCAGTATATCTTACTATGAATATCAAAAAATTTGATTATTCAGAGTTGAAATCGTTGAAAAGCGACAGTAAAACTTATTGTGTAGATAATGGATTGCTGAGTGCCACAACCTTTAATTTCGATAGCGAAATTACACGCCTGTTTGAAAATGCTATTTTCTTGCATTACAGAAGAACACAAACACCCATGTTTTATTACAAGAACGGCAAAGAGTGTGATTTTGTAATTTACAATCAAAAAAAGAAACAATGGCTGCCGGTGCAGGCATGTTATGATATGCGTAAGCACCTCACTTTTGAAAGAGAAGTAGCCGGACTTGTTTCATGTTGCAAAGCGCTTAACATAAAGGCAGGGCTTATAGTAACAATGTTTGAGGAAAGAGAAATTATAAAAGATTCGATCAAAATAAGTATAGTAAAATTGGTTGATTTTTTGAGTTGACCTTATTTCTTGCATTCCAGGAAACATGGTTAATAATCTTCTTGTATTCCAAGAAAATTATTTATCCAAAATCAGCGAAACAAAGCCACCAATTGTAAAACCGATTTAGTTATGACTTTGTAAACTGGCGCAAAATATCATTGAAAAGAGAGTAAGCCATCAAGCTCAATAATATTACCATACCTACCATTTGCGCGCGTTCCATAAATTTATCGCTAAGCTTTCTGTTTGTAATTGCTTCAAACAAAAGAAAAACAACATGACCACCATCTAAAGCAGGGATAGGCAAAATATTCATCAGTGCCAACACCATAGAAAGCAATCCGGTTATGGTCCAGAATTTTAGCCAATCCCAATGTGCGCCATATATCACCGCAATACCTACGGGTCCTTGTAAAGAGTCTTTAGCTTTTTCCTCGCCTTTGATAAGTTTGCCCAGCCCTTTAATGTTTGAAGTTATGGCTTGAAAAGCATCACTCATACCATAAGTGAAAGCAGTAAAAAAACTGTATTTTGTTTTTTCTATTCCACCATCTGCAATAATATCTGTATAAGGTGCAATTCCGATTTTTCCGGCAGTATCAGTTGCAATAATTTTTTGCAATATCTGGTTATCACGTTTGATGGTGAATTTTACATTCTGACTTTTATAGTTTGGCATAGTTTCTACCACTTGTTGCGAAGTATAAATCGGCATATCATTAATTGCCACTATTTCATCATCTTTTTTCAATCCGGCCTTGGCCGCATTTTTTGCTGGCAATACTTCTGCAATAACACATTTGGTAGTATCGGGCGCAATAAAATCCCACTTATCGCTTTTGCCTAAAGTTTTATAAAAATTGCCGGGTACAACTATGTTTTTTAAAACACCATTGCGTTCAATTTCTACAGTAGCGCCAAATAACACTCGTGTTGAAATTAAATCTTCAAACCTTTCGAACGACTTGCCATCAATAGAAAGAATTTTATCTCCGGTTTCAAAACCTAATTCTTTTCCATACTTATTTGCAACTATACCTTGATGCTTATTTACTGTTTGAATTGAGTAATAATCTTTTTTAGCAAAAAATAACAGACATGTAAAGATGATAATGCCAAGTATCACATTCATAGTAACACCACCAAGCATTACTATCAAACGCTGCCATGCCGGCTTTGAGCGGAATTCCCATGGCTGAGGTGGCAATGCCATTGCTTCCTTATCCATGCTTTCATCTATCATTCCGGCAATTTTTACATAGCCCCCAAGTGGCAACCAACCTATTCCGTATTCGGTGTCTCCCTTTTTGAAACTGAATAATTTTACATTCCAGGCATCAAAAAACAAATAAAATTTTTCAACTTTTATCCCAAAAGCACGGGCAGCCCAAAAATGCCCAAGTTCGTGAACCGTAACTAAAATCGAGAGGCCGCATATAAGTTGTGCAGCCATTATTAAAACATCCATCTATTTCTTTATCTTATTTTGTATTTATTATTCTTATAAAAAAAGCCCTATACAGGGCTTTTTATTTATTGTTTGACTTGTCTTATTATTAATTTACTGTTAGCCTTTGAGTGAACAATCCTTTATCTGTTTGCACTTTAATAAAGTAAAAACCACTTGGTTCATTTGTCAAATTCAAAGTATATTTTCCTGTATTTGTTTTTTCAATCAACGAGGATTTTAATTCACCTCCAAGCATATTAAAAACTTTAATGATGGGCTCGCTTTTAGATGCTTCTGCTAAAGTTAATTGAACCAACGAACCTTTTGAAGGATTTGGAAACAAAGTGAACGCTTTATAAACACCTATTGAATTAATTGAACTCGCATTTTTAATAACAGTAAAATCATCGAAGGCCATATTGCCTACAGATTTATCATAAAAGAATTTCACATTTGTAGTGCCTGCCGGCAATGCATATCTCTTTATTGAGCCAGGTAAATTCGATTGAGGATTAGGATAGGTATATGAATCGAGTAAAGTATAATTTACACCATCTGGTGTGGTATACACATACATCTTGCTTATTGAATCGGTGCCATTACCTTTTGTCCAGTAAATAATACTGTCTGCGTTGGCAAATGAAGGACTTATGGCTGTAGCGCTATCGAACCCAAACTTATATGAATTAGGACCACTTGGGCCAGAACTTTGAGTACTGGTATAATAACTGAAAGGTCCTACATAAGTTAAATTCCATCCGTTATAGTTAGCTCCCGATGTGCTGTCGTAAGCGTTAAAGTTGTCGAAAAACAAAACCGTTTGTGCATTGGAAAAAGCACAACTTGCAACTGTTAATAATGCTAATAGTATTAATTTTTTCATATATATAATTTATGAGTTCAAATGTACTACAAAAATAAGGCTACACCAAACATGGCGAATTAATTTTTCGTTAAGCGGCCTGGTGTCAATGCTACTCTGCTTCAACTGATGTGACAAAATATTTTGTATCGCCTTGCCATGGGAAATTATATATTATCTCATCGTAATGTAAAATGACTTTTTTTCCCTGGAATGAATCTATTTTATCGTATGTGGATTTATCCCTTACCGAAAATTTCCAAATGTTTGTAGGCATTATTGTTCCTTCACCTGCCGTTATTCCTCCTACATTTAATTCGCCTTCATATGTTTTAAAAAGGTATCCTTTATAAGAGATTTTTATCAACACGCCCGAACGGCTGCCATCGCTATAAGTAAAGGTACAAACCCAATATACGATGGCAAAAATCACAATCAAAGTAAGCAGCAATTTTATTTTCCAAAAACTTTTCTTTTTTGCAGGTGCAGGGATATTTTTATTTTCCATTATTTTTTATTTTTTGTTAAACGCAGTCATCGTTTTTTCGATGCCCAAAGTTAAGAAAGATTTTATTGCTTCTATTGCAATTGCAATCCTTTCTTTAAGAACAACTGACTCCTCCGCACTCCATTTTCCCAACACATAATTCACTTGTTTGCCTTGCGAAAATTCGCTTCCGATGCCAAACCGCAATCGGGAGTATTCAGGAGTATTAAGTGTGGCTTGTATATCTTTCAAACCGTTGTGTCCTCCATCGCTTCCTTTACTTTTTAGCCGGATTGAGCCATATGGCAACGCCAAATCATCGGTAAGTACAAGTATGTTCTGAATGGGAATTTTTTCCGCCTGCATCCAGTAATTTACTGCTTTACCACTAAGGTTCATGTAGGTGGTTGGTTTAATGATAATTGCCGTACGACCTTTATATTTTATTTCCGTCACATTGGCAAGCCTTCCGGTTCGCCAGATTGCATTTTCGGACAATGCCCAGTTATCAGCAATTGAAAAACCAATATTGTGACGTGTGTCAGCATATTCGTCACCTATATTTCCTAATGCTACTATTAAATATTTCATATTGAAAATATGATATAACTATTACAGTATACGTAGTTGAGTTGGCAATATGTAATTAAAAATAAAACTCTCTTGTGTAAAGAATGCAGTACACAAGAGAGTTAAACTATTATAAACTATGAAATTATTTCTTAGCGGCCGGAGCCTTTGCAGCGGCTGGAGCAGCTTTAGCAGCAGCGGGAGCAGCCTTAGCAGCAGCGGGAGCAGCAGCTTTAGCGGCAGCAGCTGGAGTTTCTACTACGTTACGCGTCATACGTACACCAACTATTACGTTGTTAGGCGAATCGAGTATGGTTGCATTATTAACATTCAAATCCGAAACACGGAATGAATCACCAATCTTTAAAGCATCGATATTTACTTCGATTAAATCGGGTAAGTTAGCCTGAAGGGCTTTTAATTTTACCTTTTTTATTTTTTGAACCAACTTTCCACCTTGTTTTACACCTTCTGAAGCTCCTGTTAGTTTAATAGGAATTTCCATGGTTACCGGCTTATCGGCAAAAATTTGCAAAAAGTCCACATGAATTAACTGATCCAAAAGAGGCTCAAATTGTAATTCTTGCATGATGGCATCGTACTCTGTACCATCCATGTTAATTTTTACAGTATGCACATCAGGTGTGTATACTAATTTCTTAAAATCGCGAGCTGGCGATGCGAAATGTACCTGTTCTTTACCTCCGTAAAGTACGCAAGGCACGTGTCCTGATGCTCTCAATTCTCTAAGGGCCGCCTTAGACAAATTTACCCTTTTGGTACCCGTAATTGCGATTGACTTCATTTTTTTTGTTTTAAATTATTAATTATTAGGAATTACTCTTTTATAAATAAAGGACTTATTGATTCGTAAGAATATACTTTCTGTATAGCTCGCGAAAACAAATCTCCGGTTTGTAGTACTTTAATTTTCGGCATGGGATTTTTCAAGGGTATGGTATCGCAAACAATTATTTCGGTAAGTGGCGATGCTTCAATACGCTCATAAGCAGGGCCCGATAAAACTGGATGGGTACAAAATGCCCGAACGCTGTTGGCGCCTTGTTCCATCAGCATTTCGGCCGATTTGGTCATAGTGCCTGCAGTATCAACAATATCATCAACCAATACTACATCTTTTCCTTTTACATTGCCTATTACCTGCATGCTGTCTATTTCATTGGCTCTTTTGCGTTGCTTATCGCAAATTGCCATATCTACTTTAAATATTTTGGCATACATACGGGCGCGATGCACACCGCCCATATCAGGAGCGGCAATCAATAAATTATCGAGTTTTAAACTTTCTATGTATGGTACGAAAATAGTTGTAGGGTCAAGGTGATCAACCGGCACATCGAAGAAACCTTGAATCTGTGCAGCATGTAAGTCCATTGTCATAATGCGGGTAATACCGGCAGCCGATAATAAATTAGCTACCAATTTAGCGGCAATAGCCACACGGGGTTTGTCTTTACGGTCGCTGCGTGCAAAACCAAAATATGGAACTACAGCAGTAATATAATGTGCCGATGCACGCTTTGCAGCATCTATTAATAACAGTAATTCAAATAAATTTTCGGTAGGGGCAAATGTCGACTGAATAATAAAAACATCGCAACCGCGTACGCTTTCATCAAAACAAGGAGAAAATTCGCCATCCATAAAAGGGGTAACAGTTACCTTGCCCAAAGGTTGCCCATAAGCATTAGCAATGGTTTCTGCCAAATACTTCGAGCTTCTGCCCGAAAATATTTTCACTTCATTTCCAATTCGTGTGGTATCTGTCATGTTTTTAGCACCTCATTTTTTTAAGGAGCGCAAATGTAGAAGTTATTTTTAAAAGAAAAAGGGTTAAAAGCACAAAATTAAAATGTTTGTTGAAGGCCATAAAATTCCTATTTCAAGGCATTTTACGCAACTATGACATCCGTGTAAATAAAATAGATTTGATTTAACATCAAAATTATTGAGATGAAAATACCCCTGCTCGTTTTCACACAACTTTTGCTTTTTAACGTTATTTATGCACAAATTAACTGGCTTCAAAAAGCGGGCAGCCTTTCCAATGATGAGGCTCTTTGTAATAATGTCGACCTTGAGGGCAATATAGTTACAGCGGGTTACTTCAGCCTGTCATGCAAAATGAGTAACACAACTTTGCAAAGTGCCGGCAGTGGCGATGCGTTTATTTTTAAGCAAGACAGTTTGGGTAATTTTTTATGGGCTGTACGTGCAGGTGGAATTTTATCGGATAGGGTGAATGCTGTTATAAGTGATTCGGTAGGTAATATTTATATTGCCGGCCAGTATGAGGGTCAGGCAAGTTTTGGCAATTTTACATTAACAGGTCATGGCAATTCGCAAGAAATATTTTTGGCTAAACTTGACTCGGCCGGTAATTTTATTTGGGCAAAATCTTTTGGTGGCAACGACATTGAAATTGCCAATGACATAACAATTGATTTTTCTGGCAACATCTTAATAACAGGCCTGTTTCGCGATTCATCCTTTTTTGGAAATCAAACATTGGTGAGTAGCATAAATCCGTCAACATTAGTTTCTTCGTTCGACATTTTTATTTTGAAATGTGACACTGCCGGCAATGTTATTTTTGCAAAAAAAGGCGGAGGAAAATATGACGATAGAGGTTTAGCAATCGCATGTGATTTTAACAACAATATTTTTGTCAGCCTTCAATATTCTGACACTATTACTTTTGTCAATTCGTACAACCTTATAGGGTTCAATGTTGGTGGTATAATAAAATTGGATAGCGCTGGAAATGATATTTGGCTCAATAAACTTTTTGCAGCCTATGTAAATCCTTATGACATTATTTTCGAAGATTCGTCTCTCTATGTATGTGGCGATTTTTTGGGACAAATGGTGGTAAAGCATTTGCAACAATCCAATACTATAACACCCAAATTCAGCAACAATATTTTCGCAATAAAATTCGATGATGATGGTAATTATATTCAATCCATTTCATCGGGAAGCGACAATGAAATACATGCTTACAAACTTGCTGTTGACAATATACAGTCGATTCTATTAGCCGGAACATTTGAATGTAAACTTACGGACTATTCGAATGAATATGGCCAAGGCACATTTAATAGCATTGGCAATGCAGATGTTTTTGTTTCGAAATATGATAGTACCTCAAAGCTAATGTGGGCGCGGCAATATGGAGGCCCAAAAGAGGATAATTGCAAATCGATTTCGCTTTCTATACAACAACAACCTATCATTGCAGGAAGTTATGAGTACAATTTTAATGTGCCCGCAGGAAATAACTTTGTTCCCAATGTGCAAAATTACGATTCAAGTTTATGGGGGCCAGGTGGCGTAATGTGGTTTTGCAACGATGCTAATTTTAACAGCTACATAAGTGTTGCAAGTATTGGCAATAAAGATATTTTTCTGGCGCAACCTGTCGATACTTCTCGGTCAACCTATTATTATTACATGGCTCAAAACAACTGTAACTTCGATGCTATTGCGCCATTTATCAATAATAACGAAGACACCATTACGGCTTGCGATTCTGCAATCTTATTTTTCAATTCACAAACAGGGTTAAGTGGTACCATTGGACCATTGTATTTATATAGCTGGTCCAATGGCGCAATGACATGTAGCACATCTGTTGCAAGCACCGGAATGTATTATATAAATGCGCAAACAATAGATGGTTGCAAAAAATTCACTGATAGCATTTATGTGATAATTTATCCTAACCCAGTTGATCCTGTTATTCAAACAACAATTGGTGTTATCAAAAAAGCAATACCAAAATATTTATGTTACAACAAGTTAATAGTTACAGCACCCGATACTGCAATTCTGTTTGCGAGTAACTTGCCTCCCAACTTTTCTTTTTATTGGAGCACTCCACAAGGTTTGGTTTATAACGATTCGGTACAGATTTTCGAATCCGGCTTGTTCGAATTTACTGATACCTCACCGCAAAATACATGTACAAAAAGTAGTTGTGTTCAAGTTTATTACTACCCAATTGATAGTGGCATTCCTGGCCAATGTATCCCAGTTGATTTTGTACCTAAAATTTATTTTCTCGATTCGCTTTCCGAAGCGACAGATACTGTAAGGCTTTGTCCGAAGGAATTTTTCTCTCTTATTTTAGTTGACAGCTCCTGGCATTACAATCAGTTAACAGACACTATTCCAACTTTTATTGATTGGAACATACAAGGAGGGTATAGTTATTTTTGGGACATATCGTATCAAACAACTTTCATGTATCACAAGCAAACATTTCAGGCCGATTCATCGGGAAATTGTACCATCACGGCATATATTATCAGCCCTTTTAATGGAGTTGTAATTGATAGTATATCGCGCAATTTTTATTTGTGGGTATACCCAGCACCACCAAATAATGTGAGCATAAATGGTTCGCACACTATTTGTCCGGGCTATACAATAATGATATATACCACAGGTGCCGATTCCATTTCCAATTCAGGGCCGGGAATATTTTTCGAATCCATCAAACATGATACTTTGCTTATTTATTCGGCAGGAATTTACACCATAAATTATTTTATTTTCGATACTGTACATGGGTGCAATTTGGAAGCAACAAATTATTTTAATGTATCTCTAAAACAAAACCCTTCTATAATTGCTAATCCATCGCTTGCCATTTTATGCCCGGGCGATTCCGTTCTTCTAATGGCTCAAGCCGGCATTCATTACATTTGGTATGGTCCTACAGGAAATATTATCGATAGCACTCAAAATATTTATGCCACCACACCGGGCTTATATCATTATGACTGGATTGATAGTAGCGGATGTTCACTTATTTCGGAATACAAAGAAGTGATTGCGTATACAACACCTTATCTTTTTGCCGAACCAGGCATTACCCTTTGTAAGAACCAAACAGTAACCATACATATTTTTACAAACGACTCTTCATTAATTAGTTGGAATTCGCCATTATCAGGCAATTCGCTCACACAGGTGATTGATACAGCAGGAACTTATACTTGCACAATCACAGCGTGTGGCATCGTTTCAAATTTATCAATAACCATCATTCCATCAGGATTGCAAGCACAAATTTTGCCCAGCGATTCGATTACTATTTGTCAGGGAAAGAATTTGTTTTTGACCGCCAATGCAGGTATGAGCTCGTATCTATGGACACCCGGAAACATCCCATCTATGTATTATACAGCTACACTCCCGGGTACGTATACTGTTACAGTTACCGATTCGGTTGGTTGCACTTCGGTCGATTCTATTTTGGTTGATACTTTTCCTCTAGTGGGTACGCCCACAGTTATAGACCACATTATTTGCAATGGTGATTCCATTTTATTATCGGCTTCTGCGCAGGGTTATATTAGCTGGTATGCAAACACTTTGCTCGACACTGCTATTGCCATTGGAAACACATTTCAAACAAGCTCGATTTATAACGACACCATGTTTTATGTGGTGAATAGCGATAGTATTTGCAATAGCATTTCTGCAACCATTCATGTCAACATTAACCCTGTTTCGGTAAATTCTTACATAAATTTTGATTCGTTAGTTTGCCGGCATGATACTGCTCATCTTACAACTATTTTCAAAAACAATTATCAATATTTATGGACAGGCCCTAATGCATTTTCTTCAACAATTTTCAATCCTGCAATTATCAATTTCGACTCATTGCAAGTTGGTTATTATACGCTACAAGTTTCCGATAGCCAATGCACAAGCCCTTTAGATTCTGTATGGATGGGGTTGCAAAATTTTTCGGCCTATGCGTTGAGTAGTAATTCTCCCGTCTGTTCGGGCAACACATTGAATATATTTTGTAACAACAATCCCAATGCAACATTTACATGGAGTGGCCCCAATAATTTTAATGGCAATACTTTTAAAGTTACAATTGCCAATGCCCAAACAATAAATTCAGGAACGTATACACTTATAGTAACAGAAAATGGCTGCCAATCCGATTCGATAAACATTGCTTATATAGTAAAGCAAACACCCTTGCCACCTTCTATTATTGGTGACACGGTGTATTGTGAAGGAGAAAACATTTTACTTTCTACACCCGCATTAAACAACCAAACTTATAATTGGCTAACACCCGTTGGAAATACTTTTTCCGACACTTTATTGAATGTTAGTAATTGCTCAGCAAATAATGGTGGCACATATATGCTCACTGTTTTTCAAGATGGCTGTAGCAGTTTTAATAATGTGCATGTTGAAGTAATTGCTTTACCAAAATTGCTTTTACCCACAAACATAAGTGGCTGTGTTGGCGATAGCTTATACGTTTTTACACCGCTTGAAAACAATACAAGTTATATTTGGCATTTTCAAAACTCAGCAATAGGCACCAATAATTATTTTGTAATTGACTCTGCAACACTGGCGCAAAACGGCTTATATCAAATAGCTGCCAATCACTTAGGATGCCTGGCTAATGACAGTGTTGATATTGTTATAAATACTTATCCTGATTTTGACTTAGGCAATGACGTAACGGAATGTATAAATGTAGGCCATACATTTGTAGTCGCGCCCATTTTCGGCACATATAACTGGAACAATTCCGGC
Organism: Bacteroidota bacterium; assembly: GCA_016717325.1. GTDB lineage: Bacteria > Bacteroidota > Bacteroidia > AKYH767-A > OLB10 > JADKFV01. The sequence continues at coordinate 140,898 of JADKFV010000010.1, forward strand.
ACTCAAAATACATACCTGGCAACCGATTCGGGTATGATTTATTTAACTGCGAGTAACGGTGTTTGTGCAACTACCGATTCTGTTTTTTTAGAATGGATCGATTGTAATTATTTTTTACCCGATGTATTTACACCTAATAGTGATGGGCAAAATGATTTTTTCTATATTGATTTTCCCAGTGCCAAAAAAATTGAAACAAAAATTTATAATCGTTGGGGCGAATTGATGAAAAGTTATGATTTAAGTATAAGAGGTTGGGATGGTACTAATACAAAAATAATGAAGCACCGGAGGGTGTTTATTATTACATCATACATGCCATAGACTTTTACAACAAGCCACATACCTGGAATGGAACAGTTACATTGATTCGATGAATTAACAGCAGGCCAAGGTCAATTGGTATACTATTGAAAGTTTGCCCGACTTTGTGTATTATAATGAGACTAAATTAAAATTTGCAAAAAATTCGCGATAATTTTTATAACCAAAAAAATAAATACTTTCGCCCCCGCTGTAAACATACCATTTGCCCGGGTGGCGGAACTGGTAGACGCGCTAGACTCAAAATCTAGTATTGGCAACAATGTGTGGGTTCGATTCCCTTCCCGGGTACACTAAAAAAAAGCTCAAAGCGAATTTTCGTTTTGAGCTTTTTGTTTTAATAACTGACGCGCTTTTCATTTTGACAAATTTTTTATACGTTTAAATGATTCCAACTCCAAAGTCTTACTTATAAATTAAATACTTATTACTTGAAAAAATATGCACATAATTTTAAAATTAAATCTTTCTATCATTTTTAATTTCTCTCATTATTAATTCTGTCAATTCCTTTACCGATGGTAGTTGCCCCTTTAATGCCTTAGGTATTGATTTTTTTAGTTGATATTCGGCAACAGCAATTGGCTTTTCAATTCCTTTTAGTACGTAGTCTACTTCCACCGAATTTTTTTCTGCACACAGAATTATTCCTATGGATGGATTTTCATCCGGCATGCGTACCATGTCATCAAGCAAGTTTAAGTAGAAGTTCATTTTACCGGCAAACTCAGGTTCGAAACTTGCTATTTTTAAATCAATGGCAACAAGGCAACGTAACTTACGGTGAAAAAATAACAGGTCAACAAAATATTCCTTTCGACCTAATTCAAGCCGATGCTGACTGCCGATATAACTGAAACCGTAACCAAGCTCAAGAATAAAATATTTTAGTTTTTCGATAAGTCGATTTTCCAATTGTCTTTCGTGCATTGGTCTGTTGACCCCGAGAAAACCAAAATCATAAGTGCCCTTTAGCATTTCATCGGCTTGCACTTGTAAGTGTGTGGGCAATGTTTTTTTGAAATTATGTTGCTTGGGAAATTGCTTATGGCGTATAAATGCGTTTGCTTTTATTTGGTTTAGCAGCACATTTCTACTCCAGCCCATTTGCGAGGTTGCTTTTAAATAATACTTACGCTCATCCTTTTTTTTAATTTTACTAATTATAACTATGTTTTGGCCCCAAGGTATCAATGAGGCTAAGCGTAAAAGTATCGCCTCGTTTTCATATTCTAAAAAAAACTGCCGCATGAACCAAAGGTTTTGGGGCGAAAAACCAGCCACTCCTTCAAACTCATTTTGCAAGTCGATAGCTAACTTTTCTACGATGCTTTTACCCCATTCTTCTGTTATTTGCTTTTCAACTATACACCTCCCTATAGTGAAGTTTAATAGCACTTGCTCCTTATTTAAAGTGTATGCGGCATTCAATCGCGCCTGCTGTATTGCTTGCTTAATTTCTTTATATAAGAGCGTATACGTTCTCTTATCAATTAGTTTTTTAGGCATAACTTTTATTTTAATCTTATTAAATTTCAGCCTGGTTTATTTTACATTTTTCTATTTCTCTAAAAGTTGTTAGAGAATTGTTTTCATATTCCAATTCAGCTCTGCTTTATAATTCTTGTTTTCTATTTCTCTAACAGTTGTTAGAGAATTGCTTTCATATTCCATTTCGACTCTGCTTTATTATTCTTGTTTTCTATTTCTCTAACAGTTGTTAGAGAATTGCTTTCATATTCCATTTCGACTCTGCTTTATTATTCTTGTTTTCTATTTCTCTAACAGTTGTTAGAGAATTGCTTTCATATTCCATTTCGACTCTGCTTTATTATTCTTGTTTTCTACATCTCTAACAGTTGTTAGAGAATTGTTTTCATATTCCATTTCAACTCTGCTTTATTATTTCTATTTTTCAATTTCTCTAACAGTTGTTAGAGAATTAGTTTTTAATATTTTATAAAACAACATTACCCATTAAAACAAAAATATTTGTGCAACAAAGGAACTAACCCAATGTTTCGAAATTTTTACTTTGTACTATTCGTTGCTGCATATTATTGAAAAACCTGCTGCGATCTAGTTCATTTACTCCACTGATGAGCGAAGACTTACGCATAATATTATTAAAAGTGTTTTTTGAATGGTTTGTAAATTTTTCATCGGTGGTGCTCATAAAATTCAGCACTCCATGAGTAATGAAAACTGTGGTTTCTGTAGGTGTTTCTAGCATCATTGTATTGTCGCCCAAAAATACACCATTAACAAACACTGTATACGCTGCATCATGCTCACTGTTAGCATTGCCGTATAAAAATTTTTTGCCACGCTGTGTTTGTGACTGTATATGGGTTATAAGCAAACTTAGTTCATCGTAAAGTTTATCCACCGTTTGCTTATTTTTGATAATACCACACTCGTAATAAAATTTAATTTGCCTTAAAGTGCTGTTTATACTTTCTAAATTCCAAATCTCTACTGAAGGAATTCGGCTATACAGTTCAGCAATTTTTTTCCCTGTATCGAGCAAAGGCAAAATTAATTCGTCATGGTCGAAAAGTATTTTATTTTGCTCATCGTATTGTAACATAAACTGCATCCACACATAGCATTTAAATGCTGCGAGATGAGGAAATTGATAATAGTGAAATGGTGGCACATCCTTAGTGTCGATATAAATCTTCTTATCGGACAACGAATCCACATGTTGCAGTAAGCCTTGAATATTTTGTAAGTAAGCCCCAAAGTCGAAAGTGTCTTTATTGAGAAATTTGCCCTGAAACAAAGTTTGATTTCTTCCCTCAGCAAAAAATTGATCCATTGAAATGTGATAAGCATTGCACAAAAGTTTCGCCTCGTCAATGGAGAGTGGCTTTTCGCCCCTGATGCGCCTGTATGCGCTATCGGCACTCATGTTGAGCAATTCCTGCATTTCGTCAACCATTGATTGATGCGGCAATAATTTTGCTTTTATGGCCTTAAAAAATTGTTGCTGCAAATCATTCTTATCCATATTGTACGGTATAAGATTTTATTATTTAATTTCCATCAAGGTAAAAAATATTATTGCACATTTCAATTAGTACTGCCACCTCGCTATTCTAAATATGGGTAATCAATAATATTTTATACCACCATAAACATTGTAGCAGAAAACTATTGTAATATTTTTTTGGCACATAAAAGTCCGTTTTTTAACTCGTTTACAACCATGCATTTTTGCCGCATCAAATTCTTCAAAACTGAATTATAATTTTAAAAACAAAAAAAAGATGAATGCATTCTCAAAGAAAATTTATGGTACAGCAATTTTATTAATGCTTGCAATTTTAGGAAATGCTCAAAGCAGTAATCCTACGCTGGCAGTTATTGGTATTGATAGTAAAGTGGTACGCAACGATGGCACTGCTATCGATTATATGGTGCGCCTCGAAATAGAAAAAACAAACCTGTACTCGCTCATGGACAAATACGACATGAACGAAGCCATCACAAAAAATAATTTTGTAGTACAAGGCTGTTATGGAAAAAGCTGCGTAGTGGCAGCGGGCAAAATGCTTAATGTAGATAAGATGGTTACTGGTTCGGTAGAGCAGTTTGGAAGTAAAGTAGTGATTACACTTAAACTAATAAATGTAAAAACCGAGATAGTAGAAAAAGCCAACACCACCGAATTTATTGATGTTGAAAATGAACTACAACGCATGATTCGTATATCGATTGAAAAACTTTTCGATTTACCGCTTGATGCAGAATCTATTGATAAACTTGTAAATTATGAGTTGCCAATAGAAAGCCCAAAAAACGAATTGCATTTGAATGGCCCCCGAATGGGATTTAGTTATACCACCGGCTTAACAAATACAATCTTGACAAATGCTGAGGGCAAAGGTGGATTCAATATGTATCCGGCAACATTTTTATTTGGCTGGCAACAGGAGTTTCAATATTTAAGTGCTGGAAATTTTCAAGCCATTGTCGAATTTATACCGCAAGTAGGAGGTCTGGAATCGGGAAATTTTATTCCCAGTTTAACCTTGCTGAATGGTTTTAGAATGAGTAAGCGTGGATGGGAAGTTGCATTCGGCCCAAGTTTTCGTTGGGTGAAAAAAGCTTCAGGATTTTATATTGGTGACGAATGGCATCTTGAAAAAGACCGCGCATTATATGCAGCAAGCAATGCACAATACCTTGATCAAAATTTATTCCCTACACAGTCGCGATTGGATAGCCGCGGTAAAACAGTAGCATCTACAAGTTTAGTAATTGGGGTAGGAAAAACTTTTCGCTCGGGTTATTTAAATATTCCACTAAACGTCTATTTCTCACCACGTAAAGATGGCCATGTACTTGGTGCTTCGTTCGGGTTTAATATTTATAAAAAGAGAAAATAAATATAGCAATGAAGGGAGAGGATTTGATGAATAATAACAGAAAAAAAATATTGCAAATAAACCATTCCTCCTAAATGCAAAAAGTAACTTCACTCAGAAAAGTGGAGTTGCTTTTTTTTATTTTATAATATAGCGCCAAAATTAAACATGGCAACACAAATAAATTTTTATACAAATGCTGTACTTACAATTCTCCGTCAAAAAAAAAGCAATAAAACTTATTCGAAATTCTTCAGCACAAATTAGTTTCAAAATTGCGATAGATAAATTGTCATCTGCAATTTAGAGTGCAACAGCCTTCTATGATTGCTTAATTAGAAAAAGGGTTTCATTCTTTTCTCTTCTTCGGTGAACACCACATCCTTTGATCTTTTGCAAATTCCATCAGCAAACGTTCAAAATTTTTGAACAATTGAATACCAAGCAAAGTGTCGGGACTTTTGAACTCCTAAACCTTCGCAACCAATAAACTTTGAACTTCCTTCCACTTACCTATATTTGCAAAAAAAATAATCATGTACGATATTGCTATAATAGGATCGGGGCCGGGGGGATATGTTGCCGCTATACGTTGCGCTCAACTGGGAATGAAAACTGCAATCATAGAATATTATCCGGCACTTGGCGGCACTTGCCTCAATGTGGGATGTATACCATCGAAAGCATTGCTCGATTCGAGCGAACATTTTTATAATGCCACTCACACGTTTGCCGAACATGGTATAAAAATAAAAACAATAGAAGCAGATATTGCACAAATGGTAAAACGTAAAAACGGTGTTGTTTCGCAAACAGTTGATGGCATAAAGTTTTTGATGAAAAAAAATAAAATTGATGTTTTTACAGGATACGGCAGTTTTGTTTCAACAACAAAAATTAAAATCACCAATAGCGAAGGCGAAAAAATAATTGAAGCAAAAAATACCATTATTGCCACCGGCAGCAAGCCTGCAACTTTGCCCGGCATTACCATCGATAAAGAAAGAATAATAACCAGTACAGAAGCATTGAACTTAACTGAAATTCCAAAAAATATGGTGGTGATAGGTGGCGGTGTTATTGGCCTCGAACTCGGGTCGGTTTATGCCCGGCTTGGTGCAAAAGTACAAGTCATAGAATTTTTGGATGGCATAATTCCCACTATGGACAAGGGTTTGGGCAAAGAACTTGAAAAGAGTCTCAAGAAAATAGGGTTCGAGTTTTATTACAAACACAAGGTTACTGGTGTGGTATCGAAAGGAAAAACCGTAACCGTAACAGCTGAAAATGATAAAGGCGAAAAGGTAGAATTTAAAGGTGATTATTGTTTAGTAAGTATTGGCCGAAAAGCATATACCCAAAACCTGGGATTGGAAAATGCCGGAGTAAAACTTGATGAGCGTGGCCGAGTAGCTGTGAATGAAAAACTACAAACCAATATTACAAATATTTATGCAGTAGGCGATGTGGTGCGTGGTGCAATGCTGGCACATAAAGCCGAAGAGGAAGGCGTATTTGTTGCCGAAACTATTGCCGGTCAACATCCACATATTGAGTATTTGCACATTCCTAATGTGGTATACACATGGCCCGAAGTTGCCGCAGTAGGCTACACTGAAGAAGAATTGAAAATTGCCGGCACAAAATATAAAACCGGAATTTTTCCTTTCAAGGCAAGTGGTCGTGCTCGTGCAAGTATGGATACCGATGGATTTGTAAAGGTGCTTGCCGATGCCACTACAGACGAAATACTTGGTGTACATATGATAGGTCCTCGTTGTGCCGATATAATTGCCGAAGCAGTACTTGCAATGGAATATAAAGCTACTGCCGAAGATGTTGCACGCATATGCCACCCTCATCCCACCTATACCGAAGCGCTGAAAGAGGCTTGCCTGGCGGCTTACAACAATGCAGCCATTCACATTTGATGCACAACACAGAGTTATGAAAACGATTGAATATAAATTTTCTACCTTGCGCCTCAATTTATAGCACATAAGAAAATGGAAAGTACGCGACAACAAAAATTTGCGCGCAGCATACAAAAAGATTTAGGAGATATTTTTCAGCGTGATGGACGCGATTTTTTTGGCAATGCCTTTGTTACGGTTACTCAAGTGCGCATTACTCCCGACTTGTCGCTTGCTCGTGTGAATGTGAGCATATTGCAAAAATCTTTGCGTACCAATGCTATGGAAATGTTGCGCAGAGCTAAACCCGAAATTCGTAAGCGACTTGGTATGAAATTGAAAGATACCATTCATCATATTCCTGATTTAGAATTCTTTCTCGATGAGTCGCTCGACCATGTTGAAAAAATGGACAGCATTATGAAAAATATTATTATTCCCGACCAAACAAAAACCAATCCCGAAGACTATTCGGAGGAAATAGATTAACACAGTTTTTTTTAATCTTCAATAAAAGTCAAACAAAAAAAGAAATAAGACAATGGAATACGACCCTATAAAACGTTCGTTGGGCAACGTTTTCAACAAGAGCGTTTTTTTACGAAAACTGTTTTACAACCTTCTCGATTTGCTGTTGCTACGTTGCTGGCATATTCACAAAGAATTAAAAGCATGGCAAAAAACTGTTACCGATTCGGCAAAAATATTTGATGCCGGTGCGGGCTTTGGGCAGTATTCGTATTACATGCATACCATGAATAAAAACTGGGAAATACTTTCGGCCGATGTTAAGGAAGAACAAGTGGCAGATTGCAATGCATTTTTCAAAAAACTTGGTACTGATAAAGTGAAATTTATTGTGGCCGATCTTACCCAATATAAACAACCGGACACATTTGATTTGGTAGTATGTGTAGATGTAATGGAACACATATTAGATGACGTAGCATGTTTTCGCAATTATGCAGCATCGCTCAAAAAAGGAGGCATGTTGCTCATAAGTACACCAAGCGATCAGGGTGGCAGCGATGTGCACGAAGGAAGCGAAGAATCGTTTATAGGCGAGCATGTGCGCGATGGATATCCTATCGAAGAAATAAAACAAAAAATACTTGCATCGGGCTTTTCGAAAGTTGATGCGCGATATAATTATGGCTCACCGGGAAAAATATCGTGGCGACTGAGTATGAAATATCCTATACAGGTTTTGGGCGTTTCGAAATTATTTTTTGTGCTGTTGCCATTTTATTACATCATCGTATACCCTGTATGTTATGTTCTCAACTGGATGGATGTTAATGGCAATCATGTAACCGGAACAGGACTGGTAGTGAAGGCCTGGAAGTAGATTAAATATTTATACGTTTTTAATTTAGCTGTTTTCTTTTTTCCCAAATAGCTCTGATGTAGCTAACCAAAAAATGTACGGGATTTATATTTTCTGTGCAATTATCACATCATTAGTCTGGTGTACATTCATCATCATATCTATTGTAAAATTATTTGCTGCAAAATTTAGTTTCATTTCGTCCAATACTTTTCGCGACATAGTAGATTGCATGGTGTTGTAGATGATATATCCAGAGGGTTTAACCAATAAGCATATAGCATCAATAAAAGTTTTACCTGTAAATTTTTCAGGTATGGTATCTACTACAAAAACATCGATAATTATTAGGTCGAATTTTTTGTTTGTTTGCTGCACATATTCATAAGCATCAGCATTCACAATCGAAATGTTGGCGAATTTTTCTATTTCAAACTCCTCCTTTGCAATGGCAATAATTTGGGCATCAATTTCTACCAGTTCGATAAAAGCTTGCGAATGAAAATGTTGGCGTATAGTTTCAACAATTGAACCCGCGCCCATGCCTAGTGCTAAAACTGTTTTTATTTCACGGTCAAAATTTATGTGCTTCAGTGCTTTATGCAATATTTTTTGCAGCACCCCATACGAATAGTTTGTATTCAATATGTCAACTGTTTTCTTACCATCAAGCATGTTTATTTCTATAGTTCCGTTAATGGGCGAAACATATTTTTTCACCGGAACCGAAAAGAAATAACTCAATATTTTTTGAAAATCAGACGCACATTATTTTTTATAAATGTAATAAATCAAAAAAAACTTAATTGCATACAATGATACATTTTGTTTTATGATTGCTTAAAATAATGAATAAAAAAAACGCGACAAATGATTGTCGCGTTCTTTAAAAATCAAAAAAAAATAAAGTTTTATTTCTTCCATTTAATGGTACAACCAATAGCTTTTGTACTTGCTTGTGTTACAGGCTGCCCTGCAATAAGCTCGGTAAGTGCGGCTTCAACATACATTTCGCTCACTTCTTCCACATTGTCGGCATTGTTATCAATTGCGCCAATATATTTTACTACAAGGTCTTTCTTTTCACGTTGCACAATAAAAATGTGTGGTGTGCGAGTAGCACCAAATTGTTTTGCAACGTTTTGTGTGTCGTCATACAAATAAGGGAACGAGAATTTCTTTTCCTTAGCACGTACAATCATGTTTTCATATGAGTCTTCGGGCACTATATCTTTATCGTTGCTATTGATAGCCACCACCGGAAATCCCTGCGATCCGTATCTGCGGTTGATATCAATTATGCGGTCTTCATACTTCACCGAAAAGGGACAATGATTGCAAGTGAATACTACCACATATCCTTTGACATTGAGGTCGCTGGCAATAGAAAAATATTTTCCATCTACTCCTTTGAGTTTAAAATCCTTTATCACATCGCCTACTTTATAACCGACAGTTTCACCTTCGGGTATAAATGCAAAGTGTGCCATCAAAAATAATATGGCAATAGCGACAAAGCCAAATTTTGAAATCATTTTTTTCATCATAAATTATATTTTTTAAATATTATTTGCTGGAAGGTACTGCTTGCTTTGCGCTGTTTTTTTGGGTTGGGCTGCACGATGATTTCATGAGCTCACCTTTTTCGTTTACACACTGTCCGTTTGTAAGGGTAATGGTTTCGCCCTTTTCGTTAGTCACCATACCGGTTGTAGTAATGCGGCCTTTGCCTGCAACTTCAAGCGGCTGTTTCATTTCGGTTACATCGGCACCTTTGCAAACATACATTTTGCCATCTTTCATCATGTAGCATGTTTCACCTTTTTTGCAGCACGATTGTGCGTTTACATTGTAAGTGGAAATTGCGAATAAGGCAACTAAGCAAATCCACATCATCGATTTTAATTTCATTTTTTTTGTTTTTAGATTTTGAATGGCGAAGATAAAAACTAATGGCAATACAAAAATGATTTTTTGATTTGTTTGCAGTCAAAGTGGTTTTTGTTTTTCGGTAAGGAATCACAAAAGGGATTGCAAAAATTTGCGAAATAATTGATCTGAAAAGAAGAAAGCACTATTACTATTCAGTGTATGTCTTTACCAGTTTTTTGGTTTGTTGTGCCTCCGCTTTTGTAAGGTTGCCATCGAATACTACTACTGTTATTGCATAAACTCCATATTGCCAGCTTTCGGTTTGCAAATTTATTCGAAACCTGTCAACAGAATTTAAAAATTGCTCGTACACAACAGTACCAAATAAATTGCTGATAAAAATGCGAACCGGAGCTTTACTTTTTACATACAAATCGAGTGTAAGATCGTATGCAAACAATGTTGGCTGAATATCGAAATCGGCACCAAGGCATGGTCCGTTTTCATAGTAATTTACATGATATGCATAAAGCGCAAGTTTTGGATTGCGGTAAGTTTTACCATCGCAGCCACACACAGGTTCGTATTCGCAATTGCAAACATAATATGGGTCGTCTGTTGATAGGGTATCTTTACAAGGAAACGGATTTGTTTGTGCCTCACAAATATTGAAGGCAAATGCCATCACTATGAAAATCAGCAAACTTTTTATTGTCATTATTACGATAATTTAGCAGCGTAATATTCACGGTTCAGGCGGGCAATATTCGACACACTAATTTGTTTTGGGCATTCGGCTTCGCATGCTTCTGTGTTGGTGCAATTGCCAAATCCTTCGTTATCCATAGCGGCAACCATATTCAGTACACGGTCTTTGCCTTCTACTTTGCCTTGTGGTAAAAGTGCATACTGCGATACCTTGGCCGATACAAATAACATGGCCGAACTATTTTTACAAGCAGCTACGCATGCTCCACATCCTATACACTCTGCGGCATGAAATGCTAAATCAGAATTTTGTTTTGAAATTGGTATTGCATTGGCATCGGGCACCGAACCGGTATTTACCGAAATAAATCCTCCCGCCTGTTGTATACGATCGAATGCTGTACGGTCAACTACCAAATCGCGCAGCACAGGGAATGCTGTAGCACGAAAAGGCTCTATCACTATGGTATCGCCATCTTTAAAAGTACGCATATGCAACTGGCAAGTAGTTACTCCCTTCAAAGGACCATGCGCCTGGCCATTAATAACCACACCGCAAGTGCCACAAATTCCTTCGCGACAATCGTGGTCGAATGCAATGGGATTTTTACCATCTTTCAGCAGCATCTCATTAGTAATATCAAGCATTTCGAGAAACGACATATCCGGGCTAACATCGTTCACTACGTAATTTTCAAATGAACCTTCAGCGTTTTTACTTTTTTGTCGCCACACTTTTAAATTAATCTTCATACCCTCAATTTTTGTGATTGCAATGTTAGTAAACAAATTATTAATCGACAAGTTAATGCTATTAAAGCGAAGAATGGACAATTTTATTTTGCAAAAAGTATTTTGTTTAAATTTATTTCCTCATTCCATTTTATTAAAAGTGAATTTGATTTGATAACGAACCTAATATATTTAAAACATATACTTCACGTCACTATTTTATTTTCATTTGCGTTAAACTAAAAAGCCTATACCAAATGCGTGTTATTTATTTAATTCTAAATTTAGTTTTTATATCCATCGAGGCCCAAGGCCAAAATTGTTTCGAAATAAAAAGCATACTGGTAGATGCATGTGGCACACCCGAAGGTGAAAACGAAATGGTACGTTTGGATGTTGGAGCAACAGCAATTGCTGTGAGCAATTTATCGGTTGACTGGCCGAATAATAATTTTTTAAATTTCTGTCAATCGAGTATTACAGCACAGTTGACAGCAACACTTAATGCATCCATTCAAGGTTGTGGATTGCTGCTCGAACCTACAAATGGAGTTATACCACCATATACAAAGTTACTTATTATTACCAGCACCAATGTAAGTACCACTGCCAATTCATTTTCAAATTTAAATGATACGTTAATGGTATTGTATCAATGCGTTGGTAATACTGCAGGGCACTTTGCAAACTACAATACCAGCCCGGGTTTACGCACACTCATTATTTCAAATAACAGTAACTCTTGTACCGATAGTGTTACTTACGATCGTAATTTGCTGGTGGATCAAAACGGGGGGCAAAGTGGTTTGTATGACTTCAATGGTTCGTCTGTTTTGTTTGACAATGCAGGCGTGGCAACATATGTAAATTACGGTTGCCAGGCTTTGGGTGCCGGCACCGGAGCATTTGCAGGTAACGATACTACTGCTTGTGCCGGCACTGCCATAACTGTAAATGGAAATGTGTTGGGCGCATCACTAAATGTTTTGTGGAGCGGAGGTACTGGCACATTTGCCAATGCAACAAGTGCACAAACTATCTACACTCCGGGAGCAAATGATACCGGCCTGGTATTTTTAATTTTTACAGCTTATGGCATTTGCAATACTTCCGTTTCCGATACAATCATCATGGATTATACATATTTGCCTGCTCCATTACTTTCTCAAAATGGAAATTATATTTTGAGCAATGTTATAAATCCTGCATATATGTACTCATGGACTTTTAATGGCAATGCCATTCCAAATGCAGATTCTTCGGCTGTTATTGCTGCGCAGCCCGGTTGCTATCAACTTACCATTACAAATTCGCAAGGATGCAGCAACACTTCTAATTTGCTTTGTATAACAACCATGAGTGAAATAAATCAGAACAATGATTACTCATTTTTAGCTGTTGGTCAAAACTTATATTTACTCCATTGCAACACCGGTAATAGCAAAGAACAAACAGTTTCAATATTGGATATTGCGGGCCGCAGGGTTAAGAGCTTCACATTTACAAATCACAATAGTTTGAATATTGATGTTTCCACTTTTGCAAAAGGTATTTATTTTTTAACCATCACCAATGAAAACAATTTTGTACAATTTAAAATGATAAAGCAATAGGCTTTTAGGCCTTGCCAATTAATTTTAACTGGTTATAAGTTTTTAAACAAATGTTGCCAAAAGGCCATAGAATATTCAAGTTTATTACATATTTGCACCCTTTAAAAATAAAAGGACTAAAATATTAATTTATGAATTACTCTGGATTATTAGAAACTGCAATAGTGGCATCGATAGAAGCCGGCAAAGAAATTTTGGATGTTTACTCTCAACCCATAGCAGTAGAAACCAAGGATGACAAATCGCCACTTACCATGGCCGATAAGCGTGCGCATCTAAAAATAATGGAATATTTATCTACGACAACATTGCCTGTTTTAAGCGAAGAAGGAAAGCACATGGCCTATGAAGAAAGGTCATCGTGGACCATGTTTTGGCTTGTAGATCCGCTTGATGGCACAAAAGAATTTATTAAGCGTAATGGAGAATTTACTGTAAACATTGCATTGATAGAAAATCAAAAACCTGTTGCCGGTGTAATATATGTTCCCGTTACCGGAGAATTATATTTTGCCTCAATAAGCGATGGTGCATTTAAGTGCGAAAATGTTTTAACAGCAAATGTTGTAAAGGGGAGCGAAGGATTTTTGGAGATGCTAAAAACACAATCAACAAAATTAAATAATACCACAAAGCCTGATAAATATACTGTAGTAGCAAGCCGCTCGCATATGTCGCCCGAAACCGAAGAATTAATTGCAAAACTAAGAATACAATATGGCGAACTTGACATGGTGAGTAAAGGAAGCTCGCTCAAGTTATGCCTGGTTGCCGAAGGCAAGGCCAATATATATCCCCGCCTGGCACCTACTATGGAATGGGACACCGCTGCCGGGCAAGCTGTATGTGAAATTGCGGGCTGCACCGTTATCAATCACCACACACAAACACCGGTGTTGTACAACAAAGAAAATTTGCTCAACCCTTGGTTTGTAGTTTCACAATAATGAATAGAAACGAAATATTCATTTTATAAAAAGAAACATTGCTACAGATTCTCGAAAAAAAATTAAAACGGCAACTCCGCGAAAAAGATTTTAAGGAGTTAGTATTTGGCAGCGCCACTACATTTTTTATGCGTGTACTTGGCATGCTGGCCGGTACAGTTTTTACTTTTGTTATGGCCAAATATTATGGTGCTTCTACTGTGGGGGCATTTCATTTATCACAAACTGTTTTGTTACTTTTTACCATCCTTACCCGCTTGGGAATGGACACGGCAATAGTGAAATTATTTTCCGAAAACATAGCTTTCAACAAATGGAATAATGTACTCGGTATTTATAACAGAGTAATTTCATCTGTAATACCATTAGGATTATTTTGGACAGTGGTGCTGTTTTTTAGTTCGGGGCTTATTGCCGAACATGTTTTTCATAAGCCTTATCTTAAATCATATTTTCAAATTATATCGCTGGGGATTTTACCTATGGCCATGCGATTTGTAAACTCTGAGTGTTACCGTGGCATGCGCAAATTAAAGCTTTATGCATACAGCCAAAATGTATCGTACTTTTTGTATTCGATTATTGTGATGTTGGTTTTATACTTTTTCCACCAAAGTAATTCATACATTCCCAATATTAGTTTTGTGATAGCACTTGCTGTTTTAGCAATTACAAGCAGCATTTCGGTTCGGTCGAAAATAAATCAAAACGCTACAGAATCATCACCATATTTATCGAAATTAGAAATATTAAAAACTTCTTATCCTATGATGTTATCAAACTCGATGATGCAAATTTCGGGATGGATAAACACATTAATACTTGGAAGTTATGTATCCGATTCGGATGTTGGTGTATATCGTGTGGTACTTAATGTTAGCTCAGTATGTGCATTTATTTTAGTATCGATAAATAGTGTTGCAGCACCCAGATTTGCTGAACTTTATGCCCGTAAGGATTTGATAGGATTAGCAAGAGCGGCACGGCAAACATCGGCTGTGAATTTTTTTGCCAGCATCCCGATATTCGTTTTAATCATTGTTTTTCGTGAACGCATAATGGGATATTTTGGAAACGAGTTTATCATAGGAGCATCAGTATTACTATTTACCATGGCAGGGCAGTTTATGAATATCTTTTGTGGTTCGGTTGGAAGTTTTTTAAATATGACTGGCCGGCAAAAAGAATTTCAAAATATTTTGTTGATTTGTACTTTAATAAATCTTGTATCATGCTTTATTTTTATTCCACGGTACGGTCTTATGGGAAGCGCTATTTGCACCATGTTGTTCATGTCATCGTGGAATATTATATCTGTGGTTTTTATTTATCGCAAATACAAAATTCAAACTTTTTATTGGCCTTTTACAAAAATAAAACAAATAGATTTTATGGCCACAGAAAATAAAACCTTAGTAACCGATAAGGAAACAGTGCTTGATACTGCTGCACCTGTAAGTCATTCGCCAAAAGTTTCTGTGGCGATAGTTGGTATTCAAAAATCTGCAACGTCATCATTAAAAAATTACCTGGCCGAGCATCCAAAACTAATTTCGCACGATAGACTTGAGTTTACTTATTTTGTAAACGATAACGAATATGCCCAAGGTTACGATCGTTGGTTCGAAAATGATTTTGATAAAAATGAGGCTGAAGGCAAATTAATATTGGTGAAAAATGTCGGGTTGGTTTTTTGGGAAGAAGGCCTTATAAGATTAAAAGAACACAACCCCGATGTAAAAATAATAATGATGTTGCGCAACCCTGCCGACAGGGCTTACTCTGCATATTGGTATGCTGTAAACCGTGGCGTTGAAAAACATAAATCGTTTGAAGAGGCTTTAAAATCAGACCCAAAGCAATACCTACGCAAAGCAGATATCAGCATTGTTTCGTATTACCAACAAGGTCACTATTTTGATCTTATTCAAAGGCTTTATTATTATTTCCCAGAAAAAAATGTAAAAATTATTTTGCAGGAAGATTTAAGTAAAAACGGCAAACAACTGATGCACGATTTGTTTGAATTCATAGGTATAGACTCGAGCT
Source organism: Bacteroidota bacterium (assembly GCA_016717325.1). Classification (GTDB taxonomy): domain Bacteria; phylum Bacteroidota; class Bacteroidia; order AKYH767-A; family OLB10; genus JADKFV01. The sequence goes on from JADKFV010000010.1 coordinate 156,756, forward strand.
TCCAACCTGATTTGGCAAAAAAATACAATGAGTCGGCATCGGCAAAAATTAAATCTTTGTCAAATGTGAATCTTGAAAAAATTGGAATAGCAAAAAAAATTATTCACTCTATAGTAACACCTAAATATAGAAATATACTAAAACGGGCCTTTCGCAAAATTAACAGCACTAAATTCGAACCACCACCACTCAATTCATTTACCCGACAAAAACTGATTGATTATTTTAAACCACATAATGAGAAACTTGGCAAGCTGTTGAATCGCGATTTGAGCCATTGGGATAAATAATATTATGAAATATTTCTATCTGATTTATTGCATAGAAATAATTGATCCATCGCAACAACCCGGATAGATAATACTGCTGCATGTATGATTTACACTGCAGCATATTTTTTCTTTTCAAAAAATTTGAACCTATAACATAATTATTACATTTGTCGTTCAGCAAAAAGTAATTATGACAGACAAACGTTGGGTTTCATTTCCAAACCTCAATCATTCGATTATTGATTCTTTACACGAGGAGTTGAAAATACACCCTGTTCTGTGTTCGTTGCTTGTGCAGCGAGGCATAACCAACTTTGAAGAAGCACGCAATTTCTTCCGACCTTCGCTCGAAATGCTCCACGATCCTTTTTTGATGAAAGATATGGACATTGCAGTTGAACGAATAAACACTGCCATTGCTGCTAAAGAAAAAATAATGGTATATGGCGATTATGATGTAGATGGAACCACAGCCGTATCGTTGATGTATTTATTTTTACGAAGCCTGTTTGCCAATGTAGAATTTTATATTCCCAATCGATATTCGGAAGGATATGGTGTAAGCATTACCGGCATTGATGTTGCCAAGCAAAATGGGTGCACCCTGATTATAGCACTGGATTGTGGTATAAAAGCAATGGAAAAAGTTGATTATGCCAATTCACTTGGAATAGATTTTATTATTTGTGACCACCATCGGCCCAGCGCAACACTACCTGCCGCTGTTGCTGTGCTCGACCCTAAGCGTAACGATTGTGAATATCCATATAAAGAACTTACAGGATGTGGTATTGGTTTTAAATTAGCACAAGCTATAGCACAAAACAATAACATTCCTTTTAGTGATCTAGACCAGTATCTCGATTTAGTGGCAATAAGTATTGCTGCCGACATTGTAGAAATACTTGGCGAAAACCGAATCTTAATGCACTATGGTTTAAAACGTTTAAATCAAAACCCAAGGCAAGGACTCAAGGCAATAATGCATGTAGGCAACATCGATAAGAAACAGCTTGATGTGAGCGATATTGTTTTTGTAATAGCACCACGCATTAATGCTGCGGGTAGAATAGAAAGTGGCAATCAGGCTGTTGAATTATTAACTGCAAAAGATGTGGAACGTGCTATATTTCATGGTGGCGAAATCGATGAAAAAAACACTACACGCAAAGAGCTCGATCAAAATATTACTGAGCATGCTTTTCAAATGATTGAAAGCGATCCGGATTTTGTAAATAGAAAATCTACAGTTGTGTTTCACACCGAATGGCACAAAGGTGTTATTGGCATTGTTGCTTCACGCCTGAGCGATCGCTATTACCGTCCTACTATTGTACTGACACTTACTAATGGACATGTTGCCGGGTCGGCCCGTAGTGTAAAAGATTTTGATATTTACAATGCCATAGAATCGTGCAGCGATTTGCTCGATCAGTTTGGTGGCCACATGTATGCTGCAGGGCTAACAATGAAGGAAGAAAATGTTCCTGCTTTTATCGAAAAGTTTGAAAAAATAGTAGCGCAAACAATAGAAACCAATAGCCTTACAAAAGAAATTACGGTAGATGCTGTTTTGGATTTAAAAGAAATAACACCTAAGTTTTACAAGATACTAAAGCAATTTTCGCCATTCGGCCCGGGCAATATGGCACCGGTTTTTCAAACAAATAATTTGGTCGATAGCGGTTACGGCAGGGTGGTGGGCAATAATCATCTCAAGCTTTCGCTCACGCAAGATGGTCCCGTAAAATACACTTTCGATGCCATTGCTTTTCAACTTGGCGAACACATAGGCACATTAGAAAAGAAAGTGCCCCTTGATGTAGTGTATCATATTGACGAAAATCATTTCAATGGCAAAACAACTTTGCAACTTAATGTGAAGGATATTAGGGTAAATGAAATTGTTTCTGTTTAAACCAAATTCATAGTAGGGATGTTGGCATCATGTATTGTTTAGAAATGGTTTGAGCTTACCAATAATAAATTCCTTTCTAATTATTTTTCAAACCTGTTTTTTATTCACTATTCAATTATACCCATCAATAATCATTTCATTTTTCGCACGGTAAGTATTTTGCAACCATCACTATAAACGTTGTGTACTTCTTTCCCAATGTTGTATTCTTTATTGACAAAGCGATAATTACTGATGAAATAATCGGCATTGCTATCTGCTTCGGTAACAATAATCTTTTGCCGAGAGACGCTGTCGAGTATAAACCAGTTGGCCATACCTGCAAAGTTCGATACCTGTACTATTGTTTGATTGTTGCTGTCAATCTGCGCTACATGTTCAAGCCCATTGCGATACGACAACCCCCAATAATCCTGCTCATAATTAAATCCTACTTCGCCCGCATTTGTTCCGGCTATTCTATTGAAGTAAACCATTTCGTGAGGATGATTGGTATAAATAAAATGCATGCACCACAACAAATTTATCACAATTGAAAGAGAAAGAATGGTTATGAATATTCTATTTTGAAATTTAGTGTAAGTATAATTCAACACATATATTGCTACTATTATAAATGCAGGATAAGTAAAATATAAATGCCGCCATCCATCATAAATGGTGGAATGCAAAATTACTACAGCACTCACCGGGGCAATAAATAATAAGGCCTGCGAAAATATTTGCAACTGTTGATCAGAAAAACGTAATCGGCATTTTACAATTTGTATTACCGTCAAAACCAATCCTGCAATTGTGAGTAATAAAATAGTGATGGGAATAGTGATGGCTATCCACACCAAAGCATAGTAGCGCGGCAATGTTTGCCCGGTGAAAGTTTTGCCCATGAACAAAACAGGTTCATTCCAGCCATAGCGGCTCATTTGCAAAAAAGCCCGGGCAAAATGTTCCACAGGATTGAGCCACATAACAGGCCAAAACACAACCATGAGTATATACGTTGCCAACGAGAAAACAGATATTTGGCTGAATAGCTTTTTATAATTTTTTTCTTTATCTATCATTAAATCTTGCCACAACATTACTGCCACAGTAAGCATAGGAATTATTATAGCGGTAATGCGCACATCTATTGCCCACGCACACAACAAAGCATGTAATAAAATATATAGCAGTGTTCGTTTTTTAATAACAAAATAAAACGACAGCGAAGCAAAAATATAGAATGATAAAAATGCTATATCCTTTGTATTGTAAAATATATCGGCAAATATGCGTGGCGAAATAATCAACATACCAACTCCTAAAAGCGAGAGCCATGTATTCTTAAATAATCTTTGTAACAAAAAGTAAAAGCAAATGGCCGCAACATAAAACAAAAGAAAAGTGAGAAGATGCCTTAAGTAATAAATTTGTTGTGTGTCGGTATAGCCTGATATTCTTTCGGCTGTATATAAAATTGTTTCGAATAATGGGCCATGGTATCGTTCGGTGTTGGCAAGGTATGGAGCAGCATCGCCATTGGCAATAAAATCATACACCACTTTGCCGGTTAAAGTTCTCGAGTACTCTTCGTCCCAGCCAACACCGTAATCTTTATAAATATTTAATCCTGTAAAAAGAAAAACAAAAAAGCCGGCAATCACTACCAGCTTTTTGTATTTATTTATTTGAAAAATAAATCTTTCCATTAATGTTTATAAGCTGCAGAATATGGATCGACCGAAAGCTCGTGTTTGAAATTTTGTAAAGTAAGAGATTTTAAATCGATGATACTTAAAAAGCCATTGCGTGCACCACACTCAGATATATGATGCGGGGCAGGACCGCTTGCACTAATGTTTCTGCTAATAACATACACCAAATCTTTATCGTCATCTATTGCTATTCCGTGTGGTTCGTAAAAACCTTTATCAAATATTTTTGCCACTTGCAATGTATTATAATCGATGAGGGTTACAGCACCTTTGCTACCAACAAATGGTGAAGGATAATCGTGACAACCGAAAATCATGTAAGGATAGTTTTTTGAACAAAATATTTCGAGCGGTTTATTTGGAACAGGAATTACCGCAATAAGTGTATCGGCATTACCATCCATTACACGCACTTCGTTCGAATAATCGCAGGTAACAAAATACTTGCTGCCATCGGGCGTAAATGCTATTTCGTGAGGGTTGAGCGAATTGCCATCTATAATTGACTTATCTGCCGCTAACGAAATATTTTCTGATGTTCCTGCAGGATCGCTCAAATCCATTTTGTAAATGTAATTACTGTATTGGTTTGTTACATAAAATTTGCCTGTAACAGGATGAACAAACAAACCATGAGCATTTGGAAACACATTATAATATGGCCCTTTGAGCGACATATCATCCACATTTATCATTTGAATGGCGCCACCCTGTAAATCGGCCACTATAGCGGTTTTCGAATCGGGTGTAAAGTGCACAACACTCCATCCGCCAAACGAAGGAAGTGTGCAGGTGCCAACAAGTGTATCGGTATTAGAGTCGAACTTTTGTATAACATTACTTGCATACAAAACTGCAAACCAATATTTATTATCGGGGGTAAGTCTTACATTATGCGGGGCTTCGGTATTGGCAATGTTGCTTCCTACTTTTACATACCGGGTGATTACTTTTCTATCGGTGCTAAACACTGCCACATAATCGCAACCTTGATTGGTGATGTAAGCTTTTTTATTATACAAATTGCTGAAAGGAACTATGTTGTTTTTGTCGGGTGCACCTTTAGCAATCCAATTTTTTAAAGTTTCTACTTCGGCTCGAGAAAGTGGTGGTGCATTTACCGGCATGGTTGGCGTTAATTGCACGCCCAAATCGGCAAACGTATTACAAATTAAAAACAATGATGACTGCTGAGGACTAAAAGGAATCACGACTGCACCCGCACGATTGCCTTCAACCATTTTATTCCATGTAGTAAGTTCGAGGCCACTGGCTGCAGCAGCACTTGCACTGTTGTGGCAACCGGATGTAGCACACTTGCCAACCATAATTTGTGCTATACTATCGGGGTAACCCGAATCGGTAAATGGATCGAGTGCGGGAACCGACCCACTATCATTAACGCATGATGCAAAACCGGCAACAACAAAAAGGAAAATTAAACTACGTATACGGTTCATGCTATTAAAAATTATTATTCAGTAACCGGCACTTCAAAATCAACAGACCCCGAAACTTTGTCGGTTGAGAATGGCACACCACCCGTAACCCGGTATGGGCCTGTGGTATCTATACCGGTCATATAAAAATAATAATCGCCACATTTTAAACCCGATACATGAACATGATCTTCGTTGCCGCTGCCTACCAACATTTTATCGTAACGTGTTGGTATTAAGTTACTGGTAAGTGGAGGCGCTTCCTGAGTATCGTACAGTATATAAACTGTATCTTTATACCCGGGCTGATTGTAAATAGTTTTGCTATGGTGTTTAGGAAATAAATTTACAGTGACTGCGCCACCGTCACCTCCTGTACAATCATCTTTTTTTGTTTTGCATGATGTGGATGCCAAAATGATGGCACACATTAATAATTTCATTTTCATAGTTTTTTATTTTACGATTATTTTTTTCATTGAATTATTTCCGCGTGTATCGGTTACCCGACAAAAGTATAAACCCTTTTGTAACGTTTCAGTTTTTATGATAGTGTAATTTTCATGTAATTTTTGGTCCATAATTAATTTGCCTTCGATAGAAAATAATTGCATTTGCTTTGCTGCAACATTGGTATGAATTACAAAATAATTTTCGGCAGGATTGGGGTACAACGTAAACATGTTTTCATAGCTGCCATTTTCATTTATGGCACTGGCACTATATTGATAAATGGCCAATCCACCCGCTTGATTGCCTACAATTATATCCATAAAGCCATCGCCATTTATATCGCCACCATCGAGACAGGCCCGTATCGGCTCGTAAATATGGTTGTATGATGAGTCGACAAGTGTAAACGTACCGCCCAAGTTACCATCAATATTATTAAAATAATAAACGTATCCATACTCGTTACCCACAAGCATTTTTGTAACGCCATTGTCGTCAAAGAAAAATGGTGTAGCATTGGCCTGTATACTAAAGGGGGGCACCACATTTATATTTCCAATTCCCATAACCGGAGTGCCATATGCAGGCGAGGTGACAGTGCCAATATTTTGGTAATAATATACCTGGCCAAGTTGATTGCCGGCCACAATATCAAGAAGCCCATCTTTGTTTAAATCGTAAATGAAAGGTGCTGCACGCTTGCCTACATCCATGCTGAAATAATTTGGCCCGGTGAGATTAAAATTTGCAGCCTGACCTGGAGGGGCATTATTCTCAAAATAATTTAACGACCCATTATCAATTCCAACAACCATGTCCTTATCGCCATCGCCATCGAGGTCGCCAAATGTGGGCTTTATATCGTTCCAGGTAGTGTACTGAAACAATCCGGCATAATCAATGGTTTGCAAATCGAATTGTGGTTGTGTGGCTGTGCCGGTATTTTTGTACCATGCCAATCCACTTTCGAAAGTAGAGTCGGGCGAAATTTGAAACACCCCTTTATTGCCAACAATAATATCGAGCAACCCATCGGCATCGGCATCAAAAAAACGTGGTGCCGCACCCGAGCCCACATCAATCATTTTATCAACTAAAAAATTATTCGATTGAAAGTTGAAGGAGTCCAACATCGATGTTCCTATGTTCTTATAATACTGCACACCAAAATAATTTTCGCCAGCATCGGTTTTATCACACGAAGAAATTATCATGTCTTTTTTTGTGTCGTTATCTACATCGATAAAATACGAAGCCGGAAATTCGAACATCTCTACCGACACATCGTAACTGGGGTACAAAGTATCTTGCGACACCATTACATTACCACCACCGTTTTGTAATTTCATAAGTGACGAAGCAAGTTTATCGCCCACATACAAATCGAAATTTCCATCGTGATTATAATCGAAAGCATATGTGCAGTTACCACCATCGCGAATGGCACCGGTATCTATTTTCATTTCCTGTTCGGCTTGCGATACCAAATCGGGATTGGCCATACGGCAACTTACACCCAATGTTGCCGAATTATTTACCGAACCTAAATACAACTGACCAAAGCAATTGTTTTGTGTTTCCATTATCAATGTATCGCAACGGTTGAACAATTCTTTTGCAAGATTTTTATAATAAATATAATAGCTGCCCAAAATATAAACACTGATCATGTCGGCATCGCCATCATTATCGAAATCGGCAACGCATGGATGGTCGGTACGTGCCACATATGCATTGGCAGTACCATCGGCTACTATGTAAGGATACTCAAGTTGAAACTGAATGGATTGATTGGGTTGCGAAACATTTTTAAAAACACGTGCACCTTGCGATACCCATGTCATTAAATCTTTTTTGCCATCGCAATTGTAATCGAACAGCACTGCCCAATCTTTCATCTCAGGAAAATTTTTGGCGTATTGTGGTGCATACTCATAACTAATAGTGTTGGGTACATTGTTGTTGATTAAAGTAGTAACACGTCCCGGTTGCCCGGCATTGTTTTTTTCGAAAATAAATAAGTCATCAACACCATCATTATTTAAATCCAACTCGAACATGGCACCTTTATCTATACCTCCGGCCCATGCTAAATCGATTGGCGCACCGTTTTGATAAACAGGTATATTGATGTTTTTAAAATAACTTTGCTGAGCTAAAAGATTTTGAGTACAAAATAAAATGATGAATAGAGAAATGCAACGCATAGTTTTTATGAATATTAATAAGTGACAAAAGTAATTTTTATTCCTGTATTTTTTCATGACAAAAATCATTAAAGTGCAAAACATTGTCACAATTGAGTGCGAATAATATAGACACAAAAAAGCCGTACAGAATTTCTTCTGCACGGCTTTTTTGTTCTTGGTTATTAGTTATTTGGTTATTAGTTATTTGGTTATTGGTTATTTCGTTATTAGTTATTAAAATGCGATTGACGTGGGATAATGCTTTCATATTTTTTTTCTGTCAACAAAACACTCACATCAAAACAACTTAGTAACAAAATAACTCAGTAACACAATAACTCAGTAACACAATAACTCAATAACCCATTAACCAATAACCCATTAACCGATTAACCAATAACTACTTAGTAACTACCATCAATTTTGTATCGATGCTGCTGCCATTTATTTCTAAGGTATAAGTATACGTTCCCTGTGCAAGTTCGTTGGCATTGATAACCACTTGCGTTTTGCCGGCAGCGTTCAACGATTTAATTAAGTTGCCATTCAAATTGCGAATAACAATTTGTGCTTGCGCAGCATCGCCACTATTGAAGCTTATGATAGTTGATTGATTAAATGGGTTTGGTGTGTTTTGCGACAAGCGGTACGATGATGCATTATTAGTTGCTCTATTTTCTGCACCACTTGGAGCATTCAATTTTGCTTCCAATGCAGCAATTTGCTCTGCTTGCTTTTCGATGATAGCATGCTGCTCTTTTATTGCATTTATAGTCATGTACCATAATGCGTTAGGATCGAAAGAAAGGTAATTTTTGCCGGGGTTTACAATCACTTCTTTTCCGTTTGCATCTTCTTCTATTACTTGACCCATTGGAATATCTTCAACCGTATAAGGCGCAATTTTTTGCATGTCCTGTGCTATAATTCCAACATATTCCTTCTCGGTATGATTTGGAAATAAATCGTTGTATTTGAATTTTACAGGTTGTATTTTTAATAGTTGCTCAAGGCCATCATTATAGTCAACAATATCCTTTTTCAATCTGCGGTCGCTGCGTACACCCCAGGCACCGCCACCAGTTTGAAAACCTTTTCCTACAACTTCCAAATCGCCACCAATAAATAAATCTTCATCGCCATTGGCATTTAAATTACTTGTTCCTGTTGTAAATACATCGGACATTATATTGATGAGCGAGTTCATCGAATCGTTACCACAATTGATAACACCGTTGCCGGCAGATGTGTATAAATCACCACCAGAACTTATGTCACCTGAAACAACATTAACTCCATTTGAAACTTGCAGGCCTTTGTTTAAAGTAGCTTTACCTGTGACAACTACATTACCTCCTATTGCAGTATTGCCAGATATTGCCGCGCTACCTGTTACATTTAATGTACTGTCACCTTCAATCGTATTTCCTACAGATAATGTTCTTTGAATTATAAAATTATCATTTGTTCCAATTGAATTAGTACCGGCATCATAAAAATTTTCGGCACTGCCAAAATCAATTGTATCGCCCAATGAGGTAAGACCTGAAACATTAAGAGTTGTTGCATTAACTTGACCTGTAGCAGTAATATTGCCACTCACATTCATCGATGCTCCAAATGTAGAGTTGTTGGTAACCTGTAAGTTGCCTTCAAAACGGCCTGTACCTATTACGTGTAGTTTTGTTGTAGGTGCTAACGTTCCTATACCAACATTTCCTGCAGCATTACATAATGCCATGTTGTCGGTAGCTACATTGATTAAAATGGGGAAAGTGTTTAAGCCTACATTTCGTATGCTAAAATTATTACTTCCAAGCATGCCGCTGTTCCATAAAGTAACGCCCGCTGTTCTATATGCAAATGCAGAATTAGCACCAACAATACCTTTATCCATAAACATGGTGGCACCGGCCGTTTGCGACCTAATGCCCAGCGTTACTGCATTGGCCTTTTCAACATAAAAATTTGCACCATTAACAGTGGTGCCCACCGATACGTTGTTGTTTAAAACTGTTGGATGCACTACTGTGCCGGTAACAGTCCATTGTGCCGAAGCACTTGTTGCTACAAACATTGCTGCTGCAACGAAAGCGAGTAATTGATTTTTTTTCATCATTTAGATTTTTAAATTTTTAGAAACATTTTTTTGATTTGAGAATTTGCAATTGCAATGGCAAACATAATTAAAAAGTGTACCAAAATCAATTACCAAATGTGGAAATAATTTTAGTGCTATGGCAATTTGTGAATAAGATAATTTGGTATTGAACCCAAATGAAAAAACGCGATGCATTTTATTTGCATCGCGTTTTTTTTCAAAAGCAGTATTTATTCTATTATCAAATTTTGAGCTGAATTATTATTTACTCTAAGTAAATAAATTCCTTTTGGCAGGGCAGAAATATTTATTCGCTCTTGATTAACATCTTTATCTGATAGTCCTTTCAAAACTGTTTTCCCTATCATATTATAGATTTCCCATGAACTAATCCTCTCAGAACTTTCAACTGATATTTCTGCAGATGCCGGGTTAGGATAAAAGGACATTGTGCTTTCAGCATTAATGCCTTCCATTTCATTGGGCTCGCGAATTGGTGTTGCATCAAATTTTGCCAATGCACCAACATATATTGGCCCAAACTTACTAATTCCCGCCACCAAAATACTATTGCCCACCAGGCGCATTTCTTTTGATGGGTATACATTACAGGTGTCTTCATCCAACTTGTTTCCATTCGTATCAAATTGATAGAGATGCATATTGGATGAACCATTAGATTGCGATGTTGCCGCATAAATTTTGTTTGAGGAAGAAACCTTCAAATCAAATGCTGCTTCGGTAAACGCAGTGGTTTTATTAAACACCCTAGCCCATATTTGACTTCCTGCGGAGTTAAGTTTTAATAGACGGGTTTTACTTGAGTAAGATCCTGTGCCTCCTAAGTAATACAAATTATTTTGGCTGTCGATAGCCATATGCAATGGATAAATGTTGTAATTCAAGCCACCAAAGGGAGGGTTAGGAGTATGGGTTTTGGCCCAAATTAGATTGCCTGCCGAGTCGAGCTTATTCATATACCAAAGGTATTGAAAGGCGGCATTATCGTATTTTAATCCGCAGAGATAAACGTTATTTAAATTATCACTTTCGAGTTCAAGCGCACTATTAGGATAACCCGATGCACTTGTGGTAAACTCAAAATTCGGCTGACCTAAATTGCTTATCGAAAAAGCCCAAATATTTTTTAAACCGTTGATTGATTTCATGCCGCAAGCTAAGATTCTATCCGCCTTGACTTTCACATCATAAATATAAGACGGAGATCCTCCTGAATTAATTGAATAATTCCATATTTGATTTCCATTTAAATCTATTTTGGTAAGTTCGGCTAAGTATGCTGTAGGATTAGTGAGGTACTTATATGTTGACAGAATAATTGATGTATTGTTGTCAGCAAAACGCATAAAATTTGCTTCCCGTTGAACATTACCAAGATTAGGTGAAAACAAACCCAATTCTGTAGTTAATGTTGAATTTAGCTTTAGAACAAAATATTCCTTAAATCCCGTTGTTCCGGTATTGGTAAAAAGCACATATAGAATTCCTGAATTGCCAAGCAAAATTGTTTTGGGTTCTTGCTTTGCAAATTGCAAATAGGAATATTTAAAAGTTGAAATAATTCCACCGCTTGTATTGTAACGTACTATATAAATACGATCGCTATCACCATTGTTGAAGTTGGTTCCGGCATAATCAATTTTCATTAATGCATAAATACCGTTTGTATTTTGCCTCACGTCTACAACTTTTAAGTTGCTGTAAGCAAGATTTTGAACTTGCCAAGTCAGATTTACTGCATAACCCAAAACAGTAAAACAAAGTAATGCAATGGAAAGAAAAATTTTTTTCATAATGCTTTTATATTTAAAAATTGGAAATATTGGAAATTGAAACCTCGCGGGGTTTTTAAAACCCGCGAGGTTAGATTTGTTACTGTATTATCAGCTTCTCCGTTTTCAGTAATTCATTTTGATTAAACAATTGCACCATATACGTTCCTTTACGTAAAGATGATGTATTGAATTCGAACGATGATGAAACTGATGTTGCATTGTAAGTGCGGATTAATTTTCCTGAAGCATCAACAATTTTCACAACAAGATTTTGCATTTTGTCATTTGATGAAATGGTGATGGTTGCAACATCACTTGTTGGGTTTGGAGCGATAGATATTTGCGGAGCCACAATGTTAGATTTTGCTTTATCAGAGTTTCCTGCAAGCGCATTGATTTGTTGTTTCATTTCAACTAACATTGATTTTATCTGCTCGTTTTCCCTTTTGAGTTCATCATTTTGTTTTGATAGTTGTTGAACAGAACTTATAATAGGAACCGTCAAATCACCATAACGTATTCCCCAATATTCACCATTTTTATCTACACCACTAAAATCAACATTTTCTTTTTTTGCTGCCGCATCAACTTCCTGTGCAATCAATCCTGTATAAAGAATTCCGCGTTGATCTTCGTCCTTGTAGTTGTAGGTAACAGGACGCAAATTCAAAATAAAATTCAAGCCAAGTTTACTGTCATTAATATTTTCTTTCAAGCGTATATCCGAAACGGTAGTCCAACCTACTTGCCCACCAATGGAGGTAACGGATGTATTTCCAACGCGTACTTTATTACTGCCGCTAACCTTTGCTCCATATCCAATTGCTGTTGCATTTGTAAAATTATTTGCGGTAGCATCGGCAGTTGCACCTAAAAATGTACATTTATTATAAAGGGTTCGCAAGGTGCCGGCATCTTTTCCGAATGCCACATTACTGCTTCCCGTTGTGCTCAGGGACATTGTGTTATATCCAAATGCTGAGTTGTCGCTACCCTTTAAATTATTGTCGAGAGAGTATGTACCATAAGCACAATTTTGGTTGCCTTTGTTGTTGTAAAGCGCATAAGCTCCAAAGGCATTATTATGTTCAGCACTGTCATTCAGATGAAGTGCAAAATGTCCATAAGCACAATTTTCATAGCCAACTCTATTAAAATTCAATGACCTTTGACCTGTTGAAGTATTGTTATAACCTGTTGTGCTAAGTGCAAGTGCATAGGTACCTATTGCTGTATTATAATACCCTGTTTGATTAGAACTGAGCGATGCTACGCCAAGTGCTGTATTTTCATAACCAGTGGTGTTATCATTCAGCGAAGAGTTACCTATAGCAGTATTAAGGCTTCCTGATAAATTTGCCTCAAGAGCATTTGCTCCAACAGCTGTATTATTCGGTCCCGTGGTATTGGATAATAGCGCCCGATATCCTATTGCAGTATTCCTGCTTCCATATGTATTTGCTGAAAGAGTTGAAGTTCCAACTGCTATATTGTGAAAACCGATTGTATTTCCAGCAAGTGCCGATATGCCTAAAGCTGTATTGTCATACCCTGTTGTGTTCCAGTATAAGGCATTTGTGCCAATGCCAACATTATTAGCACCGGAATTAGAAGAGTGCAGCGCATTTATACCTACTCCTGTGCAATAGTTTCCAGTATTTCCGGTGCCTGATCCTGAACCGGTAAAGTAACTGCCAACCTGGGCAAATGCAGTTAAATTTAAATTTAGAAATAGTGCTATTTGAAACACAGTTTTAAAATACGATTTCATTTTCATATTAATTTTGATTTAGATTTTTATTGAACAATAAGTTTCTCTGTTTTCATCAACTCATTCTGATTAAACAATTGAACCAGATAAGTTCCTTTGCTTAAAGTTGAGGTGTTGAACTCAAACGATGATGTAACAGTTGTTGCATTGTAAGAGCGGATAATTTTGCCTGAAGCATCAACAATTTTCACCACCAGATTTTGCATTTTATCATTTGATGAAATGGTTATTGTTGCAATATCGCTTGTTGGATTTGGAGCGATAGATATTTGCGGAGTCCCAATGTTAGATTTTGCTTTATCAGAGTTTCCAGTAAGTGCATTTATCTGCTGTTGCATTTCAACCAATGCCTTTTTTAATTCTTCGTTTTGCATTGAAAGTTCTTGTACCGATTTAATCAACGGCACACTCAAATCTCCATATCGAATTCCCCAATACTCACCGCTTTTATCAACACCACTAAAATCAACTCCTTCCTTTTTTGCAGCAGCATCTACTTCTTGTGCAATTAAACCTGTGTAAAGAATATCGCGCTGTTCTTCGTCTTTATAATTATAAGTAACAGGATGTAGATTCAAAATAAAATTTAAACCAAGCTTGCTGTCATTAATATTTTCTTTCAAACGTATATCCGAAACGGTAGTCCAGCCTACTTGTCCACCAATAGACGTTACAGCTGTGTTACCAACCCGTATTTTATTACTTGCATTAACACTGGCGCCATAACCTATCGCTGTTGCATTTGTTTTTCCGGTAACAGAGGCATCGGCTGTTGCACCAACAAATGTGCATTTGTTATACACTGCTCTCAATGCACCGGCATCTTTACCAATTGCAACATTGGCTGCACCAGTGGTATTGCCATACAAAGATGAGTCGCCAATAGAGGTGTTGTTATAACCTCCTTTGTTTGTAAAAAGTGAGTATGCACCTAACGCTGAATTGTTGTATCCTGATGAATTGGTCTCAAGAGAATAATAACCACATGCCGTGTTGTTATTTCCTGTAGTGTTCAATGAAAGCGAATAAGTTCCATTCGCTGTGTTATAATTTCCGGTAGTGTTGTTCAGTAGCGATTGATAGCCATTGGCTGTATTGTATATACCCGATGAGTTGCTATAAAGAGATTGGTAGCCACCTGCCGAATTACTATTCCCAGTAGTGTTCGATAAAAGAGCTCCATAACCCCAAGCAGTATTGTATGACCCACTGGTGTTTGAATAAAGCGCCTGATTTCCGCAGGCCGTATTGTTGTTGCCAATAGTATTGTTTTTAAGTGCCCTGCTGCCAATTGCTGTATTTGAAGAACCTGTAGTATTAACGTACAGTGAGAGAAAACCATTTGCGGTATTGTTGCCGCCAATAGTATTAGCAGATAGAGCCGAAGCACCCATTGCTGTATTCTGTGCTCCGGTTGTATTTGCAGCCAAAGAGTAAGAACCGACAGCAGTATTATTCTCACCAAAAGTGTTTGAAGAAAGCGAGTAAGAACCAATGGATGTATTATCATGCCCCGTTGTATTCGTGCTCAGAGCATTAACTCCAAAAGCTGAATTTAAAATGCCTGAATTTGAGGAGTGTAAGGAGTTGTAGCCCACCCCTGTACAGTAGCTTCCTGTGTTACCGGTACCTGCACCTGTTGCGGCAAAATAATTTGTTTGCGCAATAGAAGTACCAATGGTTAAATTCATAACGCACATCAGTGCAATTAAATTAAAGAGATAATTTTTCAAATTTTTCATTTTGCTTTTATTTTAAATTTAATGGACAATTAGTTTTGGTGCTAATATTAATTTGCTTCGAATAAATATTTATATCAAGCAAATTTCATTGTATAAAGATATGATGTTTATCATTAATTTCCTCTAATGCTTTACTATTAGTTTAGATGATTTCTTAAAATGGTTTGATGCAATGTTGATGAGATATATTCCACCGGTTAAATCATAAACAGGCAATGGTTTATCAGAAGTTGTTTTGGATTGTTTAACGAGTTTGCCATCGGTGTTATAAATGCTAATATCAATTTGTTGGGCATCACCATCATATTCAAAATTAATTGCTGTAGAAGCAGGGTTTGGATAAAATGAAATGGTTTTTTCTGCAACATTTAATCCGGAAGTTTCACAATCTGATTGTCGAATTGGCGTGGCATTAAATACAGCAATGCCAGGTATGTAAATAGGTGAAATGTATGTTAATCCAATTATCAATACGTTGTTATCTGAAAGTTCCATTTTCCTTGGCCAAAAATAACTTGTATCCTCATCTATTTTATTTCCGTTTTCATCAAACTGATACAGGTGGGTATTTTGCGTTCCGTTTGATATTTGTGTAGCGCAATAAATTTTATCGGTTGATGAAACTTTCATATCTATTGGGTCTTCCGTTATGGTTAGATTCGACTTAATAATTTTTGCCCAAACCTGATTGCCGGCATCATCTAATTTTAGAATCCTGCTTTTAGAGCCATTCAAATCAGCTATTCCGAAATAGTATAATTTATTTTTACTGTCAATCGCCATGGCGTGTAATGGTCCGCCATAGTTTTGTGTTGGCTCATAGGTTTTTGTCCATTTTTCGTTACCCAACGAATCCAATTTAGCCATAAACCAAACTGCTTTATTAACTGTTTGAAACGACTGGCCACCTATGTAAATGTTCTTTGAATTATCTCCTTCGATAAAACTTGCGTAATAAAATTGAGCATACGTTGAATTATAAGTGTGCTCAAATTTAAAAACTCCGTTAGTTGCATTTATTGACAATACCCAAATATCTCTGTCTGTTGTATTCGTACCCTTAAGTTTGCTCCCACAACAAATAACCCTGCCCTTTTTAATTTTAAAATCGTAAATAAAAGGTCGGCTGTAATATCCGGTTACGTAGGCATAATTCCACAATTGATTTCCGTTCAAATCAATTTTGGTAAGCTCAGTTCCATAGTTGCCTGGATAGTTTACATAAGTAGAAATTACAATGGAGGTGTTGTTTTCGGCAAAACGCATGAGGCCTGCTTTACGCTGATTGGAACCAAGATTAGGCGAAAACAATCCTAATTGTGTGGAAAGATTCGGATTCATTTTTAGTACAAAATATTCCGTAAAAAAGGTTGTACCGGTATTTGTAAAAAGAACATACACATTTCCTGAATTGTCAAGCAACATGTTTTTGGGCTCTTGCTTGGCGAATAATAAGTAGTTGTACCTGCAACTGCCAATAAGGCCTCCATTAAAATTATATTTCAAGATTAAAATACGATCGCTATCGCCATTATTAAAACTATTTCCCGGATAATCAATTTGCATTAACACATAAATTCCATTGGCGTTTTTCTTAATATCCACAGCTTTGCAGTTGGGGTAACCAAGATAAAGGGAATTCCAGGATAAGTTAACAGCAAAAACGGATGCCGTAAGAAAAACAAACAGAAGTGATAAAATATTTTTTTTCATAATGCTTTTTTTAAAATTGTTTTTTAATTATTTGTTGTTGAATTATTTCAACGGTACAAAAATGCACTAGCATCAATTAAAAAAAATACTGCATTTGTGGTATTTTGATAGTTGGAGTTAATGGCGTAACCTTAAAAAAAAATCATGCTGAAACTGATGATTGATGCAACGTGTTGTATATAGTTCCAATTTGCAATTGCACTTCAAAAATGGTTTTGTCTAAAACATTGCTAACATGAGCATGCGAATGACCAGCTGCAAACAGTTTTATTATTTGCGATTGTAATGGAGTAAAGTTTGAATGGGATTGTATCGAACACTTACTGTGAATTAATTGCGCAACAGGCAGAGATAGTTGCGCCTGCCCTGCCGAAATTTCGGTAATGATATTTATCAATTGCCGTGCATTGCTATATTTATTTACATATCCCGATGCACCTGCACATAAGCACTGATACACCCAATCGTGCTGCAACCAGGCCGAGCTGATGATGAAATTAAT
>JADKFV010000011.1 GCA_016717325.1 Bacteroidota bacterium
TCTCAATACTAAAAATCTCAATACAAATAATCTAAAAACCTCAATACAAAAAATCTAAAAATCTCAATACTAAAAATATATCTTTGCCACTCGAATTTTAGTCACCATCACACAATTTAAATATGTCACATCAATTATTAGCAGGAAAGCGCGGTATTATTTTTGGCGCGCTCGATGAGCAGTCTATAGCATGGAAAGTGGCTTTGCAGGCTCATTCCGAAGGGGCAAAGTTTACCCTCACCAATGCCCCTGTTGCATTGCGCATGGGTGCAATAAATCAACTTGCCGAAAAAACAGGTTCCCAAGTAATAGGGGCCGATGTTACATTATTGCCCGACTTAGAAAATCTTCTTAAAACTTCGGTTGAAACTTTAGGTGGCAAACTCGATTTTATTTTACAGTGTAGGTATGAGTATCAATGTGCGAAAAGGTAAGGCATACAACGATCTCGATTATGATCACATGCACAAGTCGATGGATATTTCGGCCATGTCGTTTCACCGTTTATTGCAAAGTGCCGAAAAACTTGATGTTTTTAACGAACATGCCAGTGTAGTTGCATTAACATATATAGCTGCACAACGAGTGTTTCCCGATTACAATGAAATGGCCGAAGCCAAAGCGTTTTTAGAATCTATTGCGCGCAGTTATGGTTATCATTTAGGTAAAAACAAAAAAATACGTGTCAATACCATTTCGCAATCACCCACCAAAACCACAGCAGGATCAGGAATCAAAGGTTTTGGCGCATTTTACAATTATGCCGATGCCATATCGCCACTGGGCAATGCCACTGCCGAAGATTGTGCAAACTATTGTGTAATGATGTTTTCGGATTACACACGAATGGTTACAATGCAAAACTTATTTCACGATGGCGGGTTTAGTAATACCGGAGTAAGCAAAGAAGTTATGGAAAAATTTGCTTAATCAATCAATCAGAATGTTTTATCAATGTGCGATAAGTCATAGTATGGTAAAAATAAAACACCAAAAGACTATTTCATGTTATGTTACATTTAAGGATTAATAAAAAGTATTTTGCGAAATAAAACCATTTCATACATTCGCAACCTTAACTTTTTGAAGAAAAAGAAATTCAAACATTTATCAATAATAATTAAACTAAAATAAATTTCAAAAATCGATTTTCAATTATGAGTAAACCAGTTCAGCAAAAACAAGAATCAGGCTCAGGCAGCATGTTTGCTTCTTTGGCAATTATCATTGCATTAGTGATATCCGTTTTAATTTACATCTTTGTATTGGGCAATCCCAACAATTTTGAGGGCGGCAACTCTGCCAATCACCCCTTACCCGATAGCATATTTGGTCTGCTTTATAAAGGCGGGGTCATTGTTCCTATCCTGATGTCTTTACTGATATTGGTTGTAACTTTTTCAATCGAAAGATTTATGACAATCAACAAAGCATCGGGCAAAATCGCTTCACATGCTTTCCTATCAAAAATTCGCTCTTTACTTTCTACGGGCAATGTTGATGCCGTATCTCAGGAGTGCGACCGTCAGCAAGGTAGCCTGGGTGCAGTAGTAAAATCTGCAATGGGAACTTATAAAGAAGTAGGTAGCGATGCTACCTTAGATAAAGAGCAAAAAATAGTTGCCATTCAAAAATCAATCGAAGAGGCAACAGAATTAGAATTGCCAATGTTGCAACGTAATCTTGTTATCATTTCAACAATTGCTTCTATAGGTACGCTGATTGCACTTTTGGGAACGGTATTAGGTATGATTAAATCGTTCCGGGCCATGGCCACTGCCGGTGCTGCCGATTCTGTAGCACTTTCTGCAGGTATTTCCGAGGCCTTGATTAATACCGCTTTTGGTATTGGTACTTCGGCATTAGCCATCATAGTTTACAATTATTTTACTACAAAAATTGACTCTTTAACTTATAGCATTGACGAGGCAGGATTCAGCATCGTAAGTTCGTTTGCACAAAGTCACAAATAAGAATTTGACTTTTAGTCGAAATTATTTTTAAATGATTTTAAAGAAACAATAAAAGAATGCCAAAAGTGAAAATAGCGCGAAAAAGTATACACATTGACATGACAGCCATGACCGATGTA
The DNA here is from genome assembly GCA_016717325.1 of Bacteroidota bacterium. GTDB lineage: Bacteria > Bacteroidota > Bacteroidia > AKYH767-A > OLB10 > JADKFV01. Next base: position 2,093 of record JADKFV010000011.1, read on the forward strand.
GCTTTCTTGTTGTTGACTTTCTTTATGTTAACAACCAAGTTTAAACCCGATGAACCATTCATTGTAGATATGCCATCTTCTATTTCGGAAATAATGCTGCCCGATGCTGATATAATGCAGATAGCAGTAGAAAAAGAAGGCGAAATATTTTTCACCATGGATGGTCAGGAAGTACGGGCAAATTTATTGCGAAAAATGGGTGAGCAATACCAGATAAAATTTACCGAAAAGCAAATTACACAGTTTGCACTTTTAGAAAGTTTTGGTTTGCCAATTGCACAGTTACCTCAGTTTCTCGATTTGAAAGCTGAACAAAGAGTGAGCGTAAAGCAAACCGGTATCCCATGCGATACAGTGAAAAACGAATTGCGTGATTGGATTTGGTTTGGCCGACTGTCAAATCCTAAAGTTCGTATAGCTATTAAAGGCGACCGCGAAACGCATTACCCCGTGGTGAAACGTATAATGGATACGCTGCAGGAACGAAAAGTGAATCGTTTCAATTTTATTACCAATCTTGAGAGTGGTAGTAATTAATTTTTTATGGAATTTTTAATTAAAACTATCAAACTAAAAAAATAAGAAATGTCACAAATAGAAGAAGGCGATGGTGGCGGTCACAAGAAAGGCGAAAGCAAAGCCAAACCTAAGAAGAAAACAATATTAATTGATTTTACTCCGATGGTTGACTTGGGATTTTGCTTATTACTTTTTTATGCTTACAACAACAATGAGTAAGCCTAAAACAATGGAGATAAATATGCCTTTGAAAGAAGACGTTCCTCCGGAAGATCGCACCAAGTTCAAAGAATCGCAAACAATGACAGTTATCCTTGGCGAAAATAATGTGGTATACTATTATTTTGGAATTAACAATCCAACTTTGGATTCAACCAATTTTGGAAAGGATGGAATTAGAAAGGTACTGTTGTCTAAAAAATGCCAAACGAAATCCCTTGGTCGATTCAGTGAACATTTACAAAAACATGATTGTAAACAGGTTGATGGATAAGGATGAAGCAAAAGCAAATATATCGCGCATAAAAGCATACAAGGACGCATTAATTGTGGTAATAAAAGCCAAAGATGAATCCAACTATGCTAATCTAATAGATATACTTGACGAAATGAGCATTTGTAATATTGGCCGCTATGCAGTTGTTGATATTACTCCACAAGATTTGCAATTACTCAGTGGAACTTTACCTGTAACCGATTAAAATATTATAATTATGATTTTATTTATTGTTATTCTCATATTAATAGCATTTATTTTGGTTGATGTGTTTACAACTAAAGTAAGTTTGTACGACAAACTGTGGACCGACAATGTATTTGCCGGCAAAAACAAAAACTATGGCGCGTATTATTTGCGCTCGTTGGGAGGCAAGCATGTTATGCGTGGCACTCTAATATCAGTAATACTTTTTTCTGTTGGATTGGGCGCTCCTATTATTGCAAAATACTTAGGCAATTTTGCTGATGGAATGAAAGATAAAGTTACCGAAGTAACTACACTCGAAGCACCACCGCCAATTGATAAAACCGAACCGCCACCACCACCACCCGAGGCACCGCCACCACCACCATTAAAGTCGACTGTAAAATTTGTGGCACCCGAAATTGTGAAAGACGAAGAGGTGAAAGATGAACCACCACCAACAGTAGAAGAACTTAAAGATGTTGATGTGGGTAAGAAAACAGAGGAAGGCGATCCCGGTGGTGTTGATAACAGCCTAATAGATGAAGGTCCGGCAGTAATTGAAGAAACACCACAGATATTTACAATTGTAGAACAAATGCCCGAATTTCCGGGAGGAGAAGAGTCGTTGATAAAGTTTATTCAAAGTAATTTCCGTTATCCCGCAATGGAGCGCGAAAACAACATACAAGGAACTGTGTATCTTACATTTGTAGTAAGACCTGATGGTGAAATTGCCGATATTAAAGTGATGCGCGGAGTTGCAGGTGGCCCCAATCTTGAAAAAGAAGCCATCCGATTAGTAAAAGCAATGCCTAAATGGAAAGCCGGAAAACAGAATGGTAAACAAGTTTCGGTGCAATTTAATCTTCCTGTAAAATGCCAGTTGAAAGGATAAGCTCAACTTTTTAAATTAAAGCAAACCCAAGAAGCATTAAATGTATCTTGGGTTTGTTGCATTAATACGGTTAACATTTTTGCACAAAATATATAAGTCTCTTTCAAAAAAAATAGAAATATTATGCTTATCTAACTCAACTTGACGATTCAAAATAAATTGAATAATTTTCATAAAAAATGAACAAAAAATATTTCTTCTATTTCTCGTTGGTAATGTGTGTTGCATATGTTGCATTTGGAATTTTTATTATTTTTTTCGACACAGCCATTCAAGTAAACAAATCGATGAAAGTTTTTTTTGGTGTGGCAATTATTCTTTATGGCATATTTCGTTCTATACGATCTTATCAGTTGGTGAGAGGCAAATCCAATAATGAATTAAAATAAAAATGAGTAAGATTATTTATTTATCCGTTTGCAGTTTGTTGCTATTACTATTATGTGCATGCAACCCATATCCAAATCAAAAACAGTATGATGATACCACCACATCGGGCAATATTAAAATAGCCTGCGACCAAACTTTTTATAATATCATTGATGGTGAACTCGATACATTTCATGCGCTTTATAAATATGCACATATAGAACCTACCTATTGCTCAGAGAATGAAGCCTTTAAAAGTTTGCTCATCGATAGTTCGCGCATTATTATTGTTTCGCGAATGTTGAACAACGAAGAGCTCGAAAAATTCAAATCCGAAAAAATTACACCCAAACAGTTGCATGTAGCAACCGATGCTGTTGCATTTATTGTGAATGAAAACAATGTCGATTCTGTATTCACACCTACACAACTGCAACAAATTTTAAGTGGAGAAATACTTGACTGGAATCAAATTTCGAAGCAAAATAAATCGGGACAAATGCTATTAGTATTTGACGATGTTTATTCGAGTACAGCACGTTATGCAAAAGAAATTATTAATAGGGGTAAGGAGATAAAAGGTAATGTTTTTGCGGTCAACAAAAGTGAAGAAGTAATAGCATATGTAAAGTCGCATCCCAATGCAATGGGAGTTGTAGGTCAGTTATATAAGTGATGGTGACGATCCGTCAACAAAAACATTTTTGAAAAACATTAAAGTAGTGGCCGTAAAAATGAAACAGACGGCACACGTTACAAGCCTTATCAAGCCTATGTTGCACAAGGTTTATATCCCTACACCCGAAAGGTATATATTATAAGCCGTGAGGCGCGTACAGGTTTGGGTACAGGTTTTAGTAGTTTTGTTGCCGGTGATGTAGGTCAAAAAATCATACTTAAAATGGGAGTGCTGCCAGCATCGATGCCGGTAAGAATAGTTGGCTTTAGAGACAATAATTAAACTTGCTGATAACACATCCGGCATTATCAAAACATTTATATTTTTGCGCGCTCAAAATTCCAATTCACTTATGCTTCACTCGTGTAAATGATATGGTTATAAAATTGTATATTCATATTTCATAATAATCAATAAAAAGATGAAAAAGTTATTTCTAAGTATTCTTATTTTAGGGGGATATTTTGCACATGCTCAGGCACCAACTATCGAACGCGGATTAGTGGCACTGGAGAATGATCAATTTAATAAAGCAAAGGCATATTCATGACGTTGCTAATTCGAATCCCGAAACATCCGGTCAGGCTTATTACTATTTAGCCTCAGCATATTATCAATCGGGCAAGAGCGATTCCGGTCAAATGATAATTAATAAGGCGACATCACTGTTACCTCAAAATCCATACATAAAAGTAGCTGCCGGTCGCGAAGCATTAAATGCCAAAAACCCTGTGGATGCAAAAGCAAATTTCGATGCTGCTATCCAATCAACCAAAGGAAAGGATGCAAAAGTATTTGCACTTATTGGCGATGCTTATTTAAACAGTGCAATGCCCGATCGTGCTGCTGCAATCACGTTTTTGCAGCAAGGAATAATTGTCGATAAAACCAATACTGAGTTGTATTTGCTTTACGGTGACGCAAAAAAGCGAATGGAAAACGGTGGGGGTGAAGCGGCATCAGCATACGAAAAGGCCGTGGAATTGAAGGCGGTAGCACGCGGTCAAACACGTTTGGGAAGTTTATATGGTGAAGCCCGTAATTTAGAAACCTCTTCTGCTGCCTTCGATGCGGCCTTAGTTGCCGATGCGTCTTATATTGCTGCCAATCGCGATAAAGGTGAAATGCTATATACTTTAAAAAAATATTCTCTGGCACGCGATGAATACAAAACATACATGGAAACAGCTGATACCACAAATGATAATCTTACCCGATTCGCATACATGTCGTTTCAAGCCAAGGATTATGAAAGTGTAAGCAGTATCATCAATATTTTATTAGCGAAAGATTCGACCAATGTTACCCTTTACCGTCTGAACGGATATTCATTTTGTGAAAAGAAAAATTATCCTGCTGCCTTAGAAAATTTGCAAAAGTTTTTTGATAAAGCTGATACATCAAAAATAATATACCTCGATTACAAATATTATGGAAAAGCTTTGATGGAAAGCAAGCAAGATTCTTTAGCCGAAATAATGATTGGTAAAGCGGTTATACTTGATTCTACAGAGTGTGATTTGTATGCCGATCAGGGCGATATTTATATGCGCTTGAAGCGCTACACCGATGCACAGGCTTCGTATGCAAAGAAAATGGCATGTGCCAATTCGCAAGGTGCGGCAGATTATTTCTTACTTGGTAAATCTTATTATTTCAACAAGCAATATGATATTTCCGATTCGTTGTTCCGAAAAGTTATCGAATTGAAACCTGCCTCAAGCGTTGGTTATTATTGGGCAGCACGTTCTACTTTGTATAAAAAGGAAAACAATATTGACGAAGCCATTCCATTGTACGATAAGTACCTTGAGATAGTTTCTGTGGATTTAACCAAAGCATCGAAAAAGGAGTTGGCCGAAGCGTATCTAAATAAAGGAAAGAATGCCATCTTGAAAGATGATAAAGTAAAAGCAAAAGAATTTTTAAACAAAGTTTTGGAATTCGATGCCGAAAATAAAGAAGCAAAAGACCTTTTAAGCAGTTTGGCTAAAGGATAAATTTAAATCCCCTGAAATAAACTTCAGGGGATTTTTTTTTGAGCTTTTTTATCAATCACTTTTTAGTTTTTATTCAGCACAAAATTATTACCCTTAGGAGAAATCGATGAGTTTCAATTATGATAGTGCCGTATTAACCCTCGATGGAATAAGTTATTGTAATCGCAATTACCTAAGCACACTATTTGCAAAACACGCACGGGTAATTTGCATTTGGTATAATTAAATCTTCTCCATGTGACGTATAAAGGTTGGTGAATTGTGAAAAGCTCTTTTTGGAAACAGGGGTGTTGATGGAACCCGATTTTGAAACGAACAATTCAAAATTTTCAGTCACTACAAATGCTTTTTGTTTGGTGTCACTATAAATCAAATCATGCGTGTATGTTTTAAAGCATGAAATCAGCGAGTAACTATTTCTGTATTTGCTAAAAGTGAATATTGTGCTTTCATTTTTCATTGACCATACGAATTTATTGGAATGGCCGAATATTAGGTTATTATAGTATTGTTTGGTTGGGTAATGTTGCGTTTCGATTTTTAAAAAGGCGAAATCACTTTTGTTTATGATGATATTGCCCATTTCCAGTTTATCGCCCAAAGCCGATTTACTCTGAAAATTTATTGCATACAAATCAGCTGTTTCGTTTTCAATATCAAAAACAAAGTTGTAAGAATCTATGGCTTTATAATTACAAACAGTACCAATTGAATTAATAGTAGGAATTTGATTTAGTAAATCGGCAAGATGGTCGCCATGTTCGTCTTGGTTTTGTTCGGTTACTTTTGTTTTTTTCAAATTCGAAACATACATTTTTGCATAGTTCAAATTTTGACTTCTATTTATCACAGGATATTTTTCCAATACTACATCACATTCTATCCATCTCACTTCATGTCCATTTTCATAATGGTATTGTCTGTAAAAATAATGAGAATTGGCTGTTTCTTTATTGTACAAACTTTCTATTTGCTTCAATGCACGTTGCATTACTTCCTTTGCCGATTGACTCGATACATCAACAGGGCTTATTTGAAAGAATTTGGGTTTAACGTATACGGTATAGGTTACAGCACTTGATGGTGTAAAAACAAATGTATCGCAAACGTAATTTAAATGCCTTATTGTATATTTTATTTGTGATGGCATTTCACCAAGAATTAAATCTATCATGCCTTTGCTGTTTGTTTGATAGGTTCTCCCATTGGTAATGTCAAGCACAAACGCATCAGATATAAATGACGAGTCTGTATCATCTTCAAACGTCAGATTTACACGAACTTGTCCTCTGATTGATAAAGACAAAGTCAGCAGTATTATTAGTAGTTTGAAATGATCCATTTTATTTTTTTAAAGTTGATAAAAATTTGTCTGAACTACATATTTAGAAATGTAATTTTTAGGTAAAAAAAAACAGGGCAACTGCGGCCCTGTCTTTTATTAAAAACTGATTTTGAAATTAGTATTTAACTAAAGTCTCATTATATATTGTTCCATTATGTATCAAACGCAAATGATATACTCCTTTATCTACTTTTGTCAAGTTTATTTGATGTACCATTAAAGTATTTTGATTGTTTATACTTTGGGCAAACACAAGTTTACCCGTTGCATCAAATACACTCAAATCATACAATCCGCGCTGTGCACCGGCCAACGATAATTGGAATTCGCCATTGGTGGGATTTGGATTTAGATTAAAATTGCTTGCTTGAATAATATCATCATTAATTCCTGTTAACTCGGCAACGCCAATATCGTCAAGTGCTAAATCGCTTGCAAAATCAGGACCTGTAACTCCACGAAAACGTAAGTTTACAATCTGGCCAATATAATTGCTCAAACCAACATTTTGCAAAATCCATTGGTTAGGTTGGTTACCCGATATTGCAGGCACAACATCATTTATCCAACTATCGTTTGCAAATATATCTATGTGCAAATCGCCCATATCAGCGCCAAACATATGATAGTAAAAACTCAATACCGGGTTTGTAGTTCCGGTAAGGTTAATACAAGGAGTTACCATATTAGCAATTTTTCCAAAACAACCGTTTGATGCCTCGGTGTAAACATATTGCCCTGCGGCTGTTCCAAGAGTGTGATCCACATCGGGGCCGGTTCCTTGAGATGGAGTAGGGCCAAAGTTAGTACGCCAGTCTATATCGTCCGAAACCAAGTTTTCCTCATTCACTAAATCGTTACCCAGAAAACAAATGGTTACCTCGCAATCAAAGTCTGTTCCGCAAGGTGCAAATGTTTCGAAATCTTCGATATAAGGAAGCCCAATTGCTGCCGGGGCGTTTATCATTGTTACCGAAGCAGCCAATGTATCGTTGAAACCGTTGCCATCGTTTGTTAATACCACATAAGCCAAAATACTATGTGCACCCGGAGCACTAATGTTTATTAAATTGGTAAAAGTATGTGTAGCCATTGCGCCTGGATTTATTGTTCCGGTGAATGTTTCCACTACTGGAGAACCATTATCTAAGATATAAGCCACATCAAAATTTGTAATTGGACTTAAGCCCTCATTTTTAATGTCAGCTGTTACCGCAACATTTCCTGACGAAGCACAAGAATATAAATTTCCTCCTGATGGTGATACCGCTGAAATTCCGGCATCTACCGCAACAACACAATTACTTATGCCCGGCACACTGCTTATTGCTATAGCTCTGCGGCCAACAGCATCATTTGGTCCATACGCTTTTACACTAAACCAATTTACCGCAAATGGATTTAATCCGGTATAAACATATTCCGTATTTACATTGGTACCCATAGAATCCATATATTGAGCACCCAAAACACTCGCTTCATAAAACACAGCATTTGCTACCGCGTTCCAAGTCAGTTTTATTGAATCGGGGCAAGAAAAAGCTATTTGCAAATTCGTTGGTACATCCATAATACTAAAAGGCGCCTCGCTTACATCCAACAAACCGTTACGCTCCACTTTTACTAAACATTTTCCAGTTTGTATCGATGGAGTAGTCCAATCTAAATAACGTCTATTACCCGCTACTGTTGATGATATAACATTGTAAGTGGCTCCACTATCGGTAGAATATGAAACAGTGAATGTACCGGCATTTCCATATGCATCCCAACGAATCTTTTGCAATTCATTTGGCTCCATGCTTTCGCCACCAAGCGGATAAGTAACTGTAATTTCATCATATACATAATCATAAACAACATAAAATTCTTGTGCTCCCTGAGGTACATTAAATCCGGCAACTTTGAAAGTGTAAGTGCCAGGGCTAGGAAGGTTTACATAAACTTGCTCTTCATTATTCATGTGGTCAACATTGGGTACTGCATTTGCGCTCAAATTGGCTAAAACAGGAGTTGGATCAGGTACTAGCGGTAGGTAAGTATTGAAAGAATTGTATACAACCGTTAAGTCTAAATCGTTTACTAGGGCAGGTGCTGCTGCAATGGCTGCTTCGTAATCGTGCCAATAAAGCATTACCTTTAATTGTCCAACATTGGAAGGAACTGTAAGAGTAAACTCAGTAGAGTCGCCTTGCGATAAAGTACCATTAAAGTATTGAGCATTTTCGATATCGATTGCTGCGCGGTACGCGTTTATACGGCCATAACCAAATACAAAATCAGGTCCGGGGTTACCCAAGTCATCGCATGAATTCATCATTATGGCTTTTATCAATGCCGATGGAGGATTCACATTTGCATTATTGTCTTTGTAGCATTGATTCAATTGTGCCAGCGTTCCCGAAACAGCAGGACAAGACATTGATGTGCCTGAATTTGGACCATAAGTATTTGGAGGTAAAGTCGACATAACATCGCTACCAACCGCACTCACTTTTGGTGCTGTACGTCCATCCTGAGTTGGGCCGCGGCTACTAAAGCCTGTTATTGCATCGTTTGCATCCAAGGCCGAAGCGGTAATTACATTCTTTCCAATTTTATGGCCACCGGTAATATTACCGTATGCACCGCCATTGTAATAACCACAATTGTTACCACCTTGATTTCCGGCACTAAAACTATGAATCAACTCAGGGTGATTTCTAGTTTGTATATCGCATTGTTGCGAAAATGCTGTATAGCCTGCATTACAGCCATCGCTATATGAAGATGATGTAACACGAATATTGAAATTATCGTGACCGAAATCAGCATTATTTAAGTTATCCGGATAGTCGTATGAATATAAAAACGAACCCCATGCCTGACCTTTTTCTTTAGGATCAAGATTTCCCGCTCCCATCAATATTCCTGAGCAATGATCTCCATGATCGCCACCTGCTGAGGCTGCTTGTGTAATATCGAGGCGGCCTGTGTAATCTATGTGTGGACCAACCCAACCATCATCACCTATACCAACAGTTACTCCGGCACCATTATATTTTCTGCCACCGGCATATTCGGTCGAAATAGCATTTGTACGATGACTTCCAAGCTCATAATAATTTTCTGGCTCACCAACTGGTCCAATCGGTTCCACATATTGGATAAAAGGCAAGCTGGCTATCTTTCCAATATCATTTATCGAAACAATAACGCTTGCAACTTTATAGTCGTTGTTAGCCTGAATCACTTGAACATTGCTTAATTCAAGAAAATTTTTCACTTCTTCTGCATCAATGTTATTATACAATTTCAATGTTAATTCAATACTATTGTTACCGCGCAAAGCATGACTCGGATAATCGTGGTTGATGATTGATGGATGCATTTTTATCCTGTCACTCATTGCAACAAAAGCATGTACATTTGCATTCACAAGCGATGTAACATTGAATGAAGAGTTTACAGCAGCATAATAGGCATAATCAGGTAAGTAGTCCATCAATATCAATCCGGATTGTTTAAGTTGTTGCTGAGCAACCAACGAAGGTGTTTGGTTAAACTGAATTACAAAATATTTGTAATCTTTCCATACCTGATTTGTAGGAATAGCAAGTGCAGATTCACTTACTTTTAAATTTCCCGATTTGAGCTTAAGCGTGAGTTCTTTGGCATTCACCAAGAAAAAAGAAACGTTTAAAATACATAACAATAAGAAGTTTTTTTTCATTTTTTTTTGAATTTTTAAGTTTTATATTTTTGAAACAAAAAAGCGAGGCTTTACACCTCGCTTCTTTATACTTTTTTATTATTGAATAACTAGTTTTTGATTGTATGTTTTGTTCTCATTCACAACCCTAAGGTTATAAATTCCTTTTGCCAATTTCGATACATCCATATATTGAGAAACCAATGATTGGTTAACGCTTGTTGTAAGCGTGTTTATTACCCTGCCTTGTAAATCAAGGATTTCGAAAACACATTTACCTTTCACTAAGTTGGCTACTGTAACTTTGATATTGTTGGTAGCAGGGTTTGGCTGAATAAACATGCTGGCAGCTTGAGTTATATCTTTAATTCCTATAATGCTACCTACGCCAATATCATCAATTGCCATATCGCTCGATGATTGTGGCCCAGAAAAACCGCGGAAACGAAAAGCAACATTTTGGCCTATATAATTATCCAAACCTATTTGAGCATTGAGCCATTCCCCTTGAGGATTACCTTGTGGTCCTGATAGAACAGGCATTATATCATCAATCCATGCACCGGCACTAAATATGTCTAAATGCAAATCGCCCATGGCCTGCCCACGCATATGATACCAAAAAGAAAATACAGGGCTTGTAACGGCATTTAAATCAACACAAGGTAAAACTACAAATGCAGATTTATTGAAGCAATTAGAGGATTCGAAATAAATATAGTGGCCATTAGGGTCATTCAAAGTGTGGTCATTAGCAGGGCCTGTTTGTGGTGTAGGTGTTCCGCCTTGGTTAACTCTGAAATCGGCATCGTCCGCAACAGTGTTTTGCAAATTCACCATGCCATTTATTAAAGGACAAACTGTGGCCTCGCAATCTGATGCAATACTGCAATTAGTAAAGGTTTCAAAATCTTCGCTGTATGGCAATGTAATAGGAGGTGAGTTAAGCACTGCAATGTTTGAAACAATTGTATCATTAAATGCATTACCATCCGAAGCGAGCACATTATAAACTTGCAAGATGTAGGCACCCGGAGCGGATATATTTATTTGTGTAGTGAATGTAAAGTTCAATGTTGCGCCCGGCAATATTGGTTGATTTATAGTTTCTACCACTGGAGTTCCACCATTTAAAATATAACCCACATCCATTGTTTGAATGGTGTCAATACCAAAATTGGTGATAGTCATTTTTACATCGGATTGAGGTGCTATTAAACATGATTGAATAGTGCCACCTACAGGCGAAAGATTTGAAACTCCTGCATCCACAGCAATAACACAATTTACTAATCCTATGGTGCTCTGAATTGCAATCGTCCTTCTGCTTTTTGCTTCGTTTGCGCCATAAGCGTTAACTGCAAACCAATTAGTGTCATATGGATTTAAATTGTAAATTGTAAGGAAGGTGTCGGTAGTAAATGATAAACTGTCCATATAATTAGCACCGAGTTTCCAAACCTGATAACCTACTGTTGCTTCAGGTAATGGATTCCATGCTATTTGCATCGAATCTAAGCATTGATAATTAAAAGTAACACCAGTGGGCACAGGCATAATGTTGAAAGGTGCATTGACGAAACTCGATGTTGCACCTGCTTTTTCTATTCTCATTAAACCCTTGCCGGTAACTACGCTCGGAACAGGCCAATTGATAAGCCTTTGATTTCCTCCTATAAACTGATTAATTGTATCCCAGGTGATGCCACTATCAGGTGAAAAGTAAACTCCATAAATACCGTTGTCGGCAAAACCATCCCAACGCACTACTTCTGTCTCGCCCGGCACGAAAGATTCTCCGCCAACAGGATGAGTGATAGTAACGTCATCAAACAACCAATCATAAACTACAGTAAATTCTTGCGCTCCGGCCGGAATGTTAAATGCATTAACTCTTACAGTATACGTACCTGCTACAGGGTCAAGTATTACTACTTGTTCTTCGTTGTTTAAATGGTCAACCTTGGGAATTGCTGCAAGGATAATTGTAAAATTATTTGGGTTTGAATTAAGACCTAATGGCAAATTTTCGAAAGCAGAAGGGTCAATCACTTTTAAATCCAAATCGTTTACAATTGTTGGTGTTACATTTATCAAAGCATCAACATCATTCCAATACAACATTATTTTCGCAGCTTTTACATTTGCAGGAATAGTAATAGGAAAATCGATAGAGTCGCCTTGTGTTAAGTTGCTGGTAAAAAATTGGTTGTTTTTTATCATTCCCAATGACCTTCTTGCATTTACACGCCCAAAGCCATGAATAAAATCAGGACCAACTTCACCTATATCATCAGCACCATTCATAATAGCGGCCTTCATTAAAGCTGATGGAGCCTCGGTGGCAGCGTTAAGTTCTTTGTATGCTTGCGATAATTGTGCATAAACACCAGTAACTGCAGCCGCTGCAGATGAAGTTCCCGACTGCGTGTTATAAGTATTGTTTGGTAAAGTAGAGATTACATTTTCGCCAGTTGCTACTACTTTAGGTTCTATTCGGCCATCAGTTGCGGGCCCACGGCTGCTGTTGTTTGCATATACATCATCATATGAAACTGAACCAACAGTGATGACGTTTTTTGCCTGCTTGGTACCACCGGTAATTGTACCATAATAATCTAAGAAACCACAGTTTATTTGAAATTGCTGTATTTCACCTGCACTAAAAATGTGCATTAATGCTGAGCGCTGAATTATTTGATTATCGCAGGTTTGGGCATAAATGGTATATCCATCGTTGCAATTTTCTCCTATTGAATTGTTTGTAACGGTCACTCCTAAGTTGTCGAATGAACTTAGGGCACTATCAATATTAGTAGGGAATTGATATGCGTATAAATTGGCGCCCCATGCAGCTGACTTCTCAACCGGATCCAAATTTCCTGTTCCTGTTATACAACCGGCAACATAAGTGGCATGATTAGATTGATTGCCAGCATTCTTAGATTGATCCAAACGGCCTTTGAAATCGATGTGTTGCCCAACAAATCCATTATCACCTAAGCCAATATTAATACCACTTCCATTATAATTTTGACCACCAAGATAATCGGTAGAAATAACATTGCTACGCTGATTGGTACGCGATAAATAGCTTTCGCCACGGGGCTCGGGTTGAGCAGGCTCAATAAATTGAACATATGGCAATTGTGCTAATACATTTATTTGGCTCACAGGAACCAACATCGAAAGCGTGTTTGAATTATTGCTTGTTTTCAAAATTTCCATATTGGTTCCGCTGATGTCTGCAATCATTTTATCAAATGGATTAACATTGAATAATTTGATATTTACTTCCATCAAATCTTGGCCGCGGAAAGCATAATTTGGAATATTTCCCGAAGTAATCTTAGAATGGATTTTCAACCTTGAATCCATTGGGATAATTGCGTGTACTTTGAATGGCTTAAGCAAAGCAGCATCAAAACCAACTGGACATGAGGCATAATAAGCCTTATTAGGAATGTAGTTCAACAATTGTACACCCAATCTTTTTATTTCATTCTGAAAACCGATTGTTGGAGTTTCGGTAAACTGAATGATAAAAAATTGTTGCCCATCAAAGGTTTGATTGGCTGGAATCGATAGTGAAGTCTGCCTTTCGGTGCTTATTTCGAATGTAGTAAACTGAAGTTTTTGCGTCTGTGCTTTCATGATCACAGAACTTGCCATCATCATGATTAATGGCAAAATGAAATAATTTTTTCGCATAGTTTTTATAAATTTAAATAAATGATTTTCAGTGAAATGAGAGTGCAAGATATTTTTTTTTGTCCAATATAATATGTCATTGATTAAATATTTGTTTTGAACACTTGGCGCATAACTTTAGTTTTAAATATTATTCCTCACTCTTTTGAATATTTTCAATTTGCGAGGAGCTATTTGCCAAATTGTTTTTTTTGATTTTCCATGGGCAATGCCGGCAATTGCTTTGGCAACAATGACCTCGTTTTCGATGATAAATTTCTGTAAATACAAGATATCCTTCTTCGGTAAGATAGTAATCTTCTTTATCGTATTTTTCTAACCAACTCATGCATTCGATTTTTTTTAGAGTAATTTGCCGCACAAAAGTTTAATAGATTTGAAGCAAAACGATAGATTTAATTTTGAACTTAAGGCACTGCTATCTGATGAAATTGAGGAAAGCGGAATAAATTTATTCATGGCGTGCGAAGTAACACAACATCCTTATATTAATGGCAATAAATTTTATAAACTTAAATATAATATCGAAGAATTTTTTCGAACAGGAGCAAAAACTGTTTTGACTTTTGGTGGTGCTTATTCAAACCACATTGCTGCAACTGCTGCTATGTGCCACGAGCAACATATAGAATCTATAGGTATAATCAGAGGCCAGGAGTTAAATGCTGAATCGAACAAAACTTTGAGCATGGCTGCAAACCATGGCATGCAATTAATTTTTGTTAACAGGGCAGAATATTCAAGGCGAAATGATGTCACCTATAACAATGAATTGAAAAACAGGTTCGAAAATATTTATATAATTCCCGAAGGTGGAGCCAATGTTATGGGTGCAAAGGGAAGCAGTGAAATGGTTACCATGCTTGAACAAAAATTTGACACTTATATTATTCCCGTAGGTACCGGAACCACCCTTGCCGGAATTGCTAATGAGTTGTTAGCCCAGCAAAAAGCATTAGGCATAATGGTTCATAATGGCCAAAAAGGAGTGGAAGATTTTTTGAAACAATTGCAATTTCAAATGATGAAAAACTGGGGTGATAAAATTATATTTTCTAATGATTATACTTTTGGAGGTTATGGAAAAACCACTGCTGAACTTGAAAAATTTTGCCATGCGTTTTACCTTAAATATACTATAAAGATAGAGCCTGTTTACACCGGTAAAATGATGTTTGCTATTTTTGATTTGATAAAAAAGGGATTCTTTGAACGTGGCCAAAAAATCGTTTGTTTTCATACCGGAGGATTGCAGTATTTGCAATGAAGGAGTCCTGCAAAAAGGAATCTGACAGGGTTTTTTGTTCAATATTCTTTTAATCAATTAATCTTTTTTTACATCCGATTTTTACGGCTCAAGGGAATTTGTTTTTTGAGAGACATCACAAACATTTAATGCTATTACAAGGGAAAACACTATTTTTGCGTCATGAGTAAAAATGGGCGCATATTGGTTGCAATGAGTGGCGGCATCGACAGCAGTGTTACTGCAATGTTATTGCACGAGCAAGGGTACGAAGTTATAGGGATTACCATGAAAACATGGGACTATGCCGGTGCAGGTACTTCGAAAAAGGAAACCGGCTGTTGCTCGCTCGACTCGATAAATGATGCGCGTAGTATTGCTGTAAATAAAGGTTTTCCACACTATATCTTAGATATACGCAGCGAGTTTGGCGACTTTGTAATAGATAACTTTGTGGATGAGTATATAGCAGGACGAACCCCCAACCCTTGCGTACTTTGCAATACGTACATCAAATGGGATGCACTGGTACGCAGGGCCGATATGCTTAATTGTGAGTTTATAGCCACAGGCCATTATGCCAATATTCGTAACGAAAATGGGCGCTATGTGATTTCAAAAGGAATAGACGAAAACAAGGACCAAAGCTACGTTTTGTGGGGATTGAATCAGGAAAGTATGGCGCGCACTAAATTTCCGGTTGGGCAATTTCGCAAACAAGAAATTCGCGATATGGCCTTCGAAATGGGCTTTTATGAACTATCGAAAAAAAGCGAAAGTTATGAGATTTGTTTTGTGCCCGACAACGACTATCGTTCTTTTTTAAAGCACAAAAAACCTGAACTTATTGACCAACTCGAGGGAGGTAGTTTTGTAGCCACCGATGGCAAAATACTTGGTAAGCATCGAGGTTATCCATTTTACACAATCGGTCAACGCAAAGGTTTGGAAGTGGCTTTTGGCGAGCCTATGTATGTTACCAACATAAATCCTAAAAATAATACAGTTACACTGGGCTTGTTTGATGAGCTCAATAAGCAATCGATGACAGTTCGGGATGTAAACATTCAAAAGTTTGCCAATCTTGGTAGCCCAATCGAAGCCATTACAAAAATCAGATACAAGGATCCTGGAACAAATAGTACAATTGCCATGGAAGGAACCGGAATGAAAGTTACGTTTCACAAACCTATTCACGCAGTTGCTCCTGGTCAAAGTGCTGTTTTTTACGATGGTGACGATGTGATAGGCGGAGGCTTTATTGAAAAGGAAATAAACAAAGATTCTTAATGATTTTTAACATTTGATTTTGATTAATCCAAATCATAACAAATGTCTAATCTTGTTTTTCTTGCGCTGATTGGATTAGTTGTAAAACATTTTTGTGTATGATTAATCGATTCGGTTAAGTAAAAGCAAGACTAAATTGAATGGGAGAAACAAGGTGTTTACTGAGTTGCGATTCCAAACTAAAGGATATAGTAAAAAAATATGTAACATTAATAATTTAATATAAGTATCTTATTTACAATTGTTTATGATAGTATTTTAAATTATAATTTTATATTCTTATTTTAGACTTAAAAAAAAATATCATAAAAGTTAAAATAATTTTGCACATATAAATTTACAAACTACATTAGCCAATCAAAAAAAAGCTATGTTACCACTTTCCGAAAAATACAAAGTGATAGAGCCTCTTACTGAAGAGGAGTTTGATCAGTATTTTTTATTGCGTTGGAAAGTATTGCGTAAACCCTGGAATCAGCCTCCCGGCAGCGAAGTGGATTTTAACGAAGCAACATCTATGCATGGTCTCATTTTGAATTCTCATGGTAAAGCAATTGCAGTTTGCCGTATCGAAATGCGCGATGTACTTACAGCACAGGTTCGCTATATGGCTGTAAGTGAAGAAGTAAGAGGACAAGGGCTAGGACGAAAAATATTACATTACCTCGAAAAGAAAGCCAAGAACAAAGGCGCTCGAAGGGTTTACCTCGATGCCCGCGAAAATGCTGTTGATTTTTATGTTTCATGCGGATACAGAAACATCAAAACATCTTATCTTCTATTTGGTGAAATTCAACATTACGGTATGGAAAAAAGCCTGGGTTAATTTTCCGCTTTCGACTGTTCATATTCAACACATCTCATTTTAAAAATTCCCATTCGTATTTATATTGAAAACTTATCCCAACAAGTTTCGAATACTAACGTTTGCAATTCTATATTTGCGCACTTTTTCAATCATTAATTTAAAATCGCTTTGTCATTAATTAAATCTATATCAGGAATACGAGGAACAATAGGTGGTAAAGCCGGAGATGGCCTAACACCTATAGATATTGTAAAATTCACAACAGGTTATGGAAGATGGCTTCTTACCACAGTTTCAAATGGAACAAAGTGCAAAGTAGTCATTGGTCGTGATGCGCGTATCTCGGGGCAAATGGTCCAGAGCATTGTTACCTCAACACTTTCTGCTTTAGGAATTGATGTGGTTTGTCTTCAGTTATCAACTACACCTACAGTTGAGTTGGCAGTAGTTTGGCACAATGCAAATGGTGGGATTATTATCACCGCAAGCCACAACCCCAAACAGTGGAATGCTTTAAAACTACTAAACAGTTCAGGCGAATTTATATCGGCCGCAGATGGTGAAATGGTTTTACAATTTGCTGAAGACGGTCAAACAAACTATGCCGAAGTAACCAAGTTAGGTAAGTACGAAGAGGACAATGGAGCAATTGAAAAGCATATCGCTTGTATTTTAGAATTGCCAATGGTTGATGTGGAAGCTATTCGCAGCAAAAATTTTCGAATTGTGGTAGATGCTGTAAATTCTGTTGGGGGCATTGCAGTGCCTATGCTTTTGAAGTCGCTTGGTGTAGAAGATATTATTGAATTGTATTGTGAACCAACGGGTAACTTCCCGCACAATCCTGAACCTTTGCCCGAAAACCTTGTAGACCTTTCGCAAATGGTAAAGCGCAAAGACGCTCACCTTGGAATTGTTGTTGACCCCGATGTTGACAGACTTGCATTTGTGTGTGAAGATGGAGAGATGTTTGGCGAAGAATATACTTTGGTTGCTGTTGCCGATTTTGTATTGAAAAACAAGAAAGGCAATACAGTTTCCAACCTTTCATCTACACGTGCTTTGCGCGATGTTACTGAAAAGGCAGGCCTTCAATATTTTGCATCGGCAGTTGGCGAAGTAAACGTAGTAGAAATGATGAAGCAACAAAATGCGGTGATAGGAGGTGAAGGAAATGGAGGTATTATTTTACCTGAGTTGCATTATGGGCGCGATGCATTGGTTGGTATTGCATTATTCCTCACACATTTGGCAAAATTTGGAAAATCAGCATCTGTATTGCGTCACCAATATCCTGATTATCATATTTCGAAAAACAAAATAGAATTAACTCCGGGTATAGATGTTGATGCCATCCTTGCGGCCATTCAGGAAAAATATAAAAAACATCCTACTTCAACTATCGATGGTGTTAAATTGGAATTTGGAATGGAATGGGTACACTTACGTAAATCCAATACCGAGCCCATAATTAGAATTTATGCTGAGAGCCAAAGTATGACTATGTCAAATAACCTGGCATCGAAAATCATGAGTGATATCAAGGAAATTGTACAAAATAAGAAATAACAAATTATTCAAAACAAAATGAAAGTATATTTTGATAATGCCGCTACAACACCTATGCTTGTTGAGGTTATAGAAAGCATGACGACCGTTATGCAAAACCAATTTGGAAATCCATCATCTATACATTCATTTGGACGGGAAACAAAATCTCTGATTGAAAAATCGCGAAAATCTATTGCTACTTTATTGAATTGTTCGCCCGGTGAAATATTTTTACTTCAGGTGGAACCAAGCCAACAACATGGCAATACGTTGTAGCATTGAGCAACTAGGAATCACCCACGCCATTTCATCTCCTATTGAACACCATGCTGTATTACACACTTTAGAAGATTTACACCATAACAATAAAGTTAAACTCAGTCTTGTAAAAATAGACAACAAGGGCGTTGTAGATTTAAATCATTTAGAGGAATTACTAAAAAGCAATCCTCGAACTTTTGTATCATTAATGCACGCCAATAATGAAGTTGGTACTGTGTTGCCTCTTGTTGAAGTTGGAAACATTTGCGCAAAATATGATGCGCTTTTCCATTCAGATACAGTGCAAACAATGGGGCATTTGCCTCATAACTTAGGGGAAACTAATGTCCAATTTATTAATTGTGCCGCACACAAATTTCATGGCCCCAAAGGAGTAGGATTTATTTACATCAACAGCAAAGTGAAAATAAAGCCCTTTATAACAGGCGGTGCACAAGAGCGAAATATGCGTGGCGGTACCGAAAACCTATACGGAATTGTAGGCCTTGCGAAGGCACTCGAAGTTTCATATACGCACATGACTGAAGATAAAGAAAAAGTGCAGGGCCTTAAAAATTATATGATTGATCAATTGCAAAAAAATATTCCTGATGTTCAGTTTAATGGCGACATATCTGACGACAGCTTATATACTGTGCTTAATGTAAGTTTACCTCCAACACCTATTGCCGAGATGATGTTGTTCAACCTTGATATTCGTGGTATTGCTGCTTCGGGTGGTAGTGCATGTTCATCGGGTAGCGAAGTAGGTTCACATGTACTTACAGCATTGGGCACTAATCCCGATCGGCCAGCGGTACGGTTTTCTTTTTCAAGGTTTAATACCAAAGACGAAGTAGATTACGCAATTACACAATTGGTAGAGCTATATAAAATGTAATCGAGTTTGTAAATTTATATCTCAACCAGTTTTTCAATTATGCTGCTCGAAATCAATTTAGAGAACATCGATAACAGAAAGATATCACAAGTAATTGATGTTTTAAAAAAGGGCGGGCTTGTAATTATTCCTACCGATACTATTTATGCGGCTTGTTGTTCAATGCAGAGTAAAAAAGGGTTCCAGCGGTTATGCGAGTTTAAAAACATTGCTCCGGCCAAAGCATCTTTTTCAATGCTACTTAGCGATTTATCTTCCATATCACATTACACCAAACAATTTGATCGCAATATCTTTCGCATCTTAAAAAAAGCTTTGCCGGGTCCTTATACATTTATTTTGCCATGCTCTCACGCAGTATGTGAGGTATTTTCTTCAGCAAAAAAGACAATAGGAGTAAGAGTGCCCGAAAACGATTTTGTACAGTTGCTAATTAAAGAATTGGATTCTCCATTACTTGCTGCTTCGCTTCACGATGAAGATGAAATCATAAAATATTCTACAGACCCGTCAACCATTTACGAGCAGTTTGACGAAAAAGTCGACCTGATTGTTGATGGTGGCTATGGAAAAAATACAGGCAGTACAGTTGTAGATTGTAGTGATGGTTCTCCTTTAGTTTTAAGGCAAGGACTAGGTGGAATTGATATACTTGACTAAAGAACAAAGTGATTTAACACTGAAGAATGAATGCAGAAATTTATAATTGCAATCACTTAATAAAAATAAAATACTTTTGAAGCCATGAACTATTCTATACTTGAACCGAGCAAATTTGAACGGCTTTTGAAGTCAGTATTTTCAGCTTTATTTTTTGTTTTATTCTCCACACTTCACGCTCAACCCTTATATAAGGAATATGTTGAAAGAGAATATCCTGAGGATATTTACCATACTCAAATATCAAAGTCAACACTCAAAAATGTTGAAATTAAGATAATCGAAATTTTCAATAAAAAGTATTTTGAAAACAAGAAACTCTATTGCCGGGCCTGGTTAATTATTCTGAAGCACGATTCGGTGATTAGCAGAATGTATTTCGATAATATGGCAGCCGATGGTGGTTGTTCGGGATTATACTGGCCGAAATCTCAACCGGCAAATTATTTTATTGTTTCAAAATTTGGCGATTACGATGGGCGCACATTGTTGATAGACACCAATGCCCTGATTCACGACATTCCCGGTGGAAGATTTTTTATTTCACGTGATAGTCGTTTTGTTTTTTCGGTTTATGATAGCGATAGAAATGGCTTCGCTGTTTTCGATATGCGGTTGTGCAAGACTGCATATTTGAACGATTCTTTACCAACTCCGGTTGCGCAATGGTACTTTCAGGGCGGAAAATATTTTAGCATTGATGAAGAAGCCGATGATGAAGCCGATGAAGAAAGCGAATCTTTTAACCCTAATGGGCTTATGCAATTTACCATTCAGACTTTCGATTTTGCCAAGCGCAGTTTGAAACAGGAAAAACTGCCATTCGAAAATTTGAAAGAAGAAAGTAAAATAAAACTTTTCCCCGAGATTAAGAATATTACCGATTGTCAATGTAAGTGAAAAAGTCTTTGGTGCTATTATATATTGAAAGGTAATAAACAAATGCGCTGGGTCATGCTTTACTTATTTATCCATTCCAAACATCAACCAAATCACTGAAAACAAAAAAGCCTTGCAAAAGCAAGGCTAAATTTTTGGCGGAGAGTTAGGGATTCGAACCCCAGGAGGCTGTAACACCTCAACAGTTTTCAAGACTGCCGCAATCGACCGCTCTGCCAACTCTCCGGGGGCGAAGATAATTTTAGTAATTGTAGTGCCAAAATAATTCGAAAAAAAATATCACCCTTAATATTCTACTTTTCAGAGAGTTTAAATTAGAGTGCTGATTTAAAATATGTCCTTTCAGTTACAAAGTAATTTTGAAAAACATGATTCCAAACTTCTTAGCGGGTTTCGATGACAAAGCTTGCGCAGACTGAAGGAGACTGGAGAAAGACACTTGGAGGGATAAATTAAATATTAGTCACCGCGTGACAACAAAATACTAATTGATCACAGACATCACAGAGAACATATCCATATAATTTTTAGCAATTTTTTGAGAATCACCATTTGGCGCCAAAATATTGTAAGTATAATAAAAGTTGATAGAGTAGGGGTTTGACAGGATTTCAGCTACATCTGTTTTGAAGTTAACATAGGAAGTATGCTCTTTCTGAACTTCAATTGTTTTGCCATTGAATGCAGGAATTATTTTTTTGAAATTATTTACCGGAGCGCTGTACCCACCAATATCAAATTGAAAATTTCCTGTTGGCGACTCCACTGATGAGCCTTCCATTTTCAAAAAAATAAAACCATCCGTATTGTTCCAGTACATTCCATTTGTATGGCTTAAGGCACCGGTATGATTACCGCTAACTGTAGTTGTACTATCCACTCCAATATTAAATTCTACACCAACATACGTTCCGGTAGCTACTGAGCCTATGTAAATATTTGAAGTTGATGTGTTGGAATGTTCGAGTAAATAATAACCGCTTACTTCTGTTTTCCACCTGCCGGTTTAACCAGTTTAATATTACTTACATAATACTTAATTTTCGAAACAGTATAAAGTTGCCCAAGCACATTGATATATTCTTTCGAAGAGTAAACCAAGGCACTATCACCAACTAAATGTTTGGATTGCAGCACAATATTACCGTATGTTTTTTCATCGGCAGGCGGTTCTTCTTCCTTTTTTTTGCACCCGCCCACAAATATAAACAGCATTACTAAATACAAGAAAGTTGAAATATTGTTATTGCTTTTTGTCATAATATTTATTGATATTCTGATAGTTTTTTGTCCTTGGTGAAATCAACATCATCTAATGTTTTTAGAAAAGTTAGCAGATCATCAATTTCGGTATTTGATAATGTGATGCCATTTGAAAGCAGAGGATCCAACGTGGCACAGGGTTGTACACCTGCAATTGTAATGCATAATAACTTCCTGTAGATTTTGAAAACGTCCATCATGCATATATGGATAAGTATACTTTAGATTGCGCAACGAAGGCACTTTAACTTTGCCCGAATCGGACGGATCGAAAGTAATCATTGCTCTACCGGGATCTTTAGGAAATAAATCTAAACCATTATTACGAAAACTTAAATCGGTGAATAATGGTTCCTGATGACATGCTGAACATTTTTGTACAAACACATTGTATCCCGATTGCTCAGCCGTAGAAAATGTTTCTTTACCAAGTTTCACTTTATCGTATTTTGCATTTGCCGAAATCATCATTACCATAAATTGCGACAGTGCCCGCAATACCCTTTGCGAGTTGATGGTTTCGTCACCAAAAGCGCTCTTAAATAATTGTCTGTAAGTGGGTAACTTATCAAGTTTAGCAACAACGTTATTTATGTCCTCATCCATTTCTACAGGATTTGTAATAGGCAGTAAAGGCTGTACTTCGAGATTATTTACACCGCCATCCCACATAAAATCTTTTTGGAAAGCTAAATTGAAAAGTGGTGGCGAATTGCGTGTTCCTATTAAACCATTAATACCATGACTAAACTGATGATCGCCATGTGCAAAGGCAGAATATTGCTGATGACATTCGCCACACGAAATCGAATTGTCTTTGGAAAGAATGGGATCGTAAAATAATTTTCGGCCCAAAATAAATCCTTCGGTAGTTACAGGATTTTGTTGTAGATTGTAAATTGCATCAGGAAAATGAGGCGGTTTTACAAAAGAAACCGGTTCCATTTCATTAACAGAATCATCAACAAGAGATGGATCAACCTCGCAAGCTGAAAAAGCTATTGAAATTAAAACGAAAATAAATTTTTTCATGTGAATAAAGTTGAAGCTTTATTTATGGATTTATTACCTTATCGAACGAAAACATATCCACATAGTTATCGGCAATTTGGCCTCCGTCTTTTGCGCTTGTTAAAAATGGGCTATCCTTAAAATCAATAAGAAGAGGGTTTTTGAATGCCTCGTTAATATTCGCATTCAAAAATAATTTTGTTGTCATATCCTTTTTTACAATCACATTACTGAAATTCAAATTCAGCGTTCTGATATTATTGTACGGTAATTTATATCCTCCACGTGATATGCAATATTACCGTTATTCGAAATGGCTTGTGGCGAATCTCCTTCAAGTTTGAAAAATATATATCCACTGCTCCATGTCCAAAACATATCGTTACCCGGGTCAAGGGCTCCTGTTTGTGCACCTGATGTATTTCGCGCACTATCAACTCCGAGTATAAATGAAATACCTGTATAAGTGCCTTCGGGTATACCGCTCAAACTTAAAATTTTCGATGATGGTTTGCTTTCATCTATTAAAAAATAACTATCAGGAACTTTATAGCTTGTGCCATCGCTCTTTTTGAGAGTGATGTTTGTGAAATAGTATTTCAACCGGTTTACTGTGAAAGTGTCGCCATTGGGATTTAAATATGATGTGCCATCCATTTTCAAGAGTTGATTATCAACATAGTTGGCAATATTTATTTCAAGGTTTCCACTTATTGCTAACACAGGAACTTCTTCAACTGCGTCATCTTTTTTTACATCCGATTGCAAACAACATTATCAAAGTTGCAAATGCTAAAATCTGTTTTAATTTTATCATGATTATTTTTCTTTTTTAAGTTTATATATATCTTTAATTAAATTCAAAACTGCCAGCGAATCGGTGCCATCGTAATATCCGCGTATTTCGAATTCTTTATCAACCAGCACTAAATTTTGCGTATGTAAAAAATCTTCGGCACCACCATCGCCCTCACCCGCAGCTGCTAAATACGATTCGCGTGCGAGTTCATAAATCTGCTTTTTATCTCCGGTTACAAATTTCCATTTATTATCGTTCGCTCCCAAACTATTAGCATAATCACTAAGCACCGATACACTATCCTCTTCGGGATTAACCGTATGCGAAATAAACATAATGCCACTGTCTTTTTCAAAAATATTGTAAACCTTTTTCAAATTGCCATTCATCCGCGGGCATATTCCCGTGCAGGTGGCAAAGAAAAAATTGGCTACAAAAATTTCTCCATCGAATGTTTCCTTACTCACTTTGCTTCCCGTTTGGTCAATCAATGAAAAGTCACTTATCTTATGTGCATTATTCATTTCATCTCGAGGACCATAACTTGGTAATCGTGGTTCAGCCATATTGTTTCGTGTCATATTGTATGCTACACTCACGAGAGTAATTATTACTACGCCAATAAATGCTGCTCCTATAAGTCTGGCTTTGTTTTCCTTGGTCATTTCTGTTTGAATACTGTCTTTGTTAATTGCAAAAACAACTCGATACTAGCTTTGTTTTTGATGATACAAAATTAATATAATTACTGCTACTGTCAAATACGATTACACCATTACAGTTAAACATTCATTTCTCAGTCATATTGAAAAAGGAACATCAAAATAATAATACATTTGAGGCGGGCTTTATACTTAAAAAATGTCAAAATCATATATTGCTGGACTTACAGGAGGAATAGGAAGCGGGAAAACAACTGTGGCAAAAATATTTTCTTCAATGGGAGTACCCATTTTTTATGCTGATACCCAAGCCGCGAATATTGTGAATACACACACCGACATAAAACAACAAATTATTGAGTTGTTTGGAAAAGATATTTATGGCATTGACGGAATATTAAAACGCAAAGAACTTGCATCGCAGTTGTTTAATAGTGAAAACCTTTTACAACAATTAAATGCAATAGTTCACCCACGTGTACAAGAAGTGTTTTTTGATTTTGTAAATACTGCAACGTTTCCTTATGTAATAAAAGAAGCAGCTATTTTATTCGAAAGTGGTTCATATAAGGATTGTGATACAACCATAATGGTATACGCACCTGAGGCAATAAGAATACAACGCGTAATGGCACGCGATAACAGAACAGAAAAGGAGATACTTGATATTATAGCACGACAAATGAATGACGAAGAAAAAAGAAAGCTTGCCGAATATGTGATTGTAAATGACAATTCCGAATCGCTTATACTGCAAGTTTCAAAAGTGCATACATCTATATTACAAAAGCTTAAGAAATGAATGAGGAAGTCTTTATAGAGAACGGTTTATGTTATACTTCAATCGGTTTGCATTGCACTATTGGAGGCTTTTATCTCGACCCGCTGAAACCTGTGCAGCATGCAGTAGTATCGCACGCACATGCCGACCATGCTACAAAAGGACATGCCAATATTTATACAACCGAGGCCACCGCGTCATTCATGAAAGCACGTTATGGCCCATGTTCCGAATCGGTTTTTCATATCATAGATTATCGCCAAAATTTTACCATCAATGATATCGAAATTTGTTTTTATAGCGCGGGCCATATGTTGGGTTCGGCACAAATATTATTGAACATAGATTCGCGAAGAATACTTTATACCGGAGATATAAAATTGCAACCCGATGTAACTTGCACCCCTTACCAGATAGTTGAATGCGATACTTTAATTACCGAAAGCACTTTTGGCTCTCCCGATGTGGTACATCCTGATGTTGTTGAAGAAATTTCGCGCATCAGCAATTATACATCATCCAATATAGTGCTGGGCACCTATGTGCTGGGCAAAGCGCAACGTTTAATGTCTTTAATCGAAAAGCATATTGAAAACAAAGTTGTTCTTTGTCATACCGATGTTGTAAAGTTTAATAAAGTATATGAAAAGTTCGATATCAAATTTAATAACTGGATACCATACTCGCGAAGATATTTTAAGCAAAACAGTAATTGTATTTATCTGGTGCCGCCAAAAGTTTATCGTTATTATTACAATAAAATAAAAACTGTGCGGGCGTTTGCAAGTGGATGGGATAAATTACAAGTGGATGCAGATTTTAAAATTTTTATTTCGGACCATGTCGATTGGAACGATTTGATTTACGTGATAAACAATTCGAATGCGAAAAAAATAGTGACCCTTCATGGCAATGGAAATCAATTGAAAACTTATTTTGATTCAACTGACTTAGAATTTTTGATACTGTGATAAAATAGAAATGAAAAAAATACTCACTTCGGTAAATATGCGTGGATGGGATGCATATACGATTGCAAATGAACCCATAGCTTCTATTGAGTTGATGGAACGTGCGGCAGGTAAATGTTTCGATTGGTTGGTAGAAAACTTCAATCACACTCACCACTTTTTAATTTGTTGTGGCACAGGCAACAATGGTGGAGATGGTTTAGTAATTGCCCGATTGCTTGACCATGCAGGTTATGATGTACATGTTTATTTTCCAATGTTTGATTTGAACATTTTAAGTGCTGATGCAAGGGGGAATTTTGAGCGCCTCAATCCACTATTGATTATAAACGAAAACCTTTTCTTCGAAAATTTAAAAAATAAAAACACGGTAGTTGTTGATGCCCTTTTTGGAACCGGTTTGAATAAAGAAGTAACAGATGCCTACGCAAAATGTATAGAACAAATTAATCAAAGTACGGCAACAATAGTTTCTATCGATATTCCTTCGGGTTTGTTTTGTGATTCGGCAACACCAAATGATTCATCGAAGATAAAAGCCGATTATACTTTAACTTTTCAATCACTTAAGCCGTCCTTTGTGTTGCCTCAAACTGCAGCTTACTGCGGGAAAGTAATAGTGCTTGATATATTGCTATTACCTCAATATTACCATAATGTAGAAACAATCTATTTTACTTTAGAGGAAAATGATATTGTCGGATTTCTTAAACCGCGTTCTCCATTTTCACATAAAGGGACTTATGGACATGCGCTATTAATTGGCGGCAGTTATGGAAAGGCTGGTGCCATTATTCTGGCGGCAACGGCCTGCATGAGAAGTGGAGTAGGGCTAACATCAATCATTACCGACCCCGAATGCATCATTCCCATTCAATCGAGCATATCCGAAGCAATGTGTATTATAAATGGTTACGAAAAAATTGTGGTGGATGGTACTGTTGATTCTTATGATGTTATTGGTATTGGCCCTGGTTTAAATATTTGTGATTCAACTATAAAAATTGTGGAACACATTTTCAAAAATTATTCAAAACAAATAGTGGTTGATGCCGATGGCATAAATTTAATTTCTGCAAATAAATTTTTGCTCGAATGTATTCCACCAAATGTAATTTTTACTCCTCACCCAAAAGAATTACAAAGACTGATTGGAACATGGAATGATGATTTCGAAAAACTTGAAATGACAATTTCGTTTTGCAAAAAATACAATTGCTTTTGTGTAATAAAAGGAAATCATTCGTGTATAGTAAACCCCGAAGGACAAATTGTATTTAATACCACCGGCAATGCAGGAATGGCCACTGGCGGCAGTGGCGATGTGCTTACAGGAATAATCAGTGCATTTGCGGCTCAAGGTTACGAGGCCTACCAATCATTAATGTTGGGAGTTTTTATGCATGGATTGGCAGGAGATTTTGCCGCAGTCAAATACTCACAATGGAGTATGATTGCCAGCGATATTATTAGTTGTTTACCCATGGCATTCGAAAAAACATCTCCACACAATAATGATAAACTATGGCGCTGATTACATTTTTACAATTTTGTAAGTATTGCCCGAATTGAATTTTACAAAATAAAATCCGAGCGATAAATGACTGATGTTAATTTGAGAATTGCTTTTTATTATTTTAGAATTGTAAAGTTGTTTGCCGGTTATATCCAGAATTGATACTTCGTCAAATTGATTATTTGTAATTTCATCTGTATAAATATTTAAAAAATCAGCCGCTGGATTGGGTGTTACTTTATAATTTATTGCAACTATATTTTCTGTCAAGGTATTGACAGTTGATTGAATAAACATACCAAGCCCGCCACTTCTATTGCCAATTGCTAGGTCAATCAAACCATCGTTGTCAATGTCGAAAGCTGCCGGTGTTGCATGAATACCTTCGGTTTTTGTAATCACACTTTGTACTAAATTAAAATTGCCAAAAATATTAAAGTCAATATTGTCGTACAACCAAACATTTCCCTGATCGTTGCCTAAGGCCAGTTTATATTGATTATTAACTTCGTAAAAAGCCGGTGCAGCATGACCCGAAAAAGAATTTATTCCAACCAGTATTCCTCCTAAAGTATCGACAGTTGCAGTGTTTGAAAATATAGCAGCTGTGCTTGTTCCAGTATTTTGAAAGTAACGCATATTGCCCGCCCTGCGGCCAATAACCATATCGTTTAACCCATCGCGATTCAAATCAATAATAGCCGGCATAGCAAAATTGCCTACATCAATATTAAAATATTGTGGTGCCGTTAACGAAAAAACTGCAGCATTTCCGGGAGAAGCAGTATTGGTAAAATAATATAAGGTGCCATCTTCGGTACCAATGAGCATGTCCTTGTCGCCATCACCATCCATATCACCAAAAGCCGGTGCAGCACCTCCAGTTGGTAGATTCAATGCGTTAATGTCCCACATATTTTTATTTATCAATTGAAATGAAGGTGAAGTTACAGTGCCGGTATTTTTATAAACAGCAATGCCATTTTTTAATCCGGGTAATGGTGGCGAATAATTTAAATTTCCGACACATAAATCCTGCAATCCATCATTATCGTAATCGAAAAACTGTGGAAAAGAATGGCTTCCAACTTCAATCATTTGGTTTTGCAAAAATGCCGAATCTGTCAAATGGAAATATGGAACTGCACTTGTTGAAGTATCGGTATAAAGCCATGCAGAGTTCATATTTCCCTGCCTTTGCGCGCAAATAATTAAATCCTTTTTGGCATCGTTATTCACATCGGCAATGCCATGTATTACAAATGAGTATGGGTTTGCCGGTGTGTCGTAACTCGGAAAATTTATGTCTTTTGAAGTCATTACTGCATGAGAGTTCGTGCCGCCATTTGTTACCATAAGTGTATTATTTGAGCCTACATCACCTATCAACATATCGGCATCGCCATCGCCATCAATATCAAATGCAGTCATACTCGATAAAGTATCATCTCGTTTTGCAGCGTCTTCTGGTTTATATTCGGCCATATAATCGATGTCACTTATTAACTGGGGATTGCACATCACATTAAATGCACAAACGTCATTACTACCAAAACACAATTGAAAATGTCCAAAGCAGGTGGTGTCTTGTTCAAAAATTAATGAGTCGCATCCATATCCCATTTGTGCCGATTTATTTCTATGCAAATACATCTTAGCGTTTGGAAACGAAGGCCATGAAATTATATCCAAATCATTGTCGGAGTCTACATCCCAAAATGCCGGAAACTGTTCTTCACTTACGGTTATATTGGTGGTTAAAGTATTGAAAACAGTTAACACCTGTAAAGTAACCAAAGTAAACTGAATCCCTTGTGCTATGTTTGATTCATTGCGATACACCTTCATAGAACCTTGTATATCCGAAGAGCAAAACAAATCGGCTTTACCATCGCAATTATAATCTTTACAAATAACCCAGTCTTTTATATGAGGGAACTTTGTAATGAATTGTGGTGCATAGGTGTAAGCAATATTGCCGGTTGTTCCAACATTCAAAAAGGGAGACATTTTATTGGATTTCACATCGAAAAAAAGCAAATCGTTTTTGCCATCCATGTCGAGATCTATTTCCGATGAAATGCAGTTATCCAATCCTCCTGCCCATGCATTTGCAAGTGATACAGAATTTTCAACAACCGGAAAATTTGTGCGGTTAAAGTATTGAGCCGGGCAATTATTGGTTGAGTATACAGCTATAGTTATAAATGCAATCAGGAAATGTTTTTCAAAAAAATATTTTGTGCTCATGATTTATATATTACAATTTATGAAATTTTACCTGCAAAGAAAACGATAAGAACTATTTAATGTTTGCAATCATTAAAAATAAAACGGTATTTTTTGACTGGCAATTAATAGCGTAAATCCCAATGATTAAAGGATTCTTTTAATCAAACGTAACTTATGAGAATATTTCTTTGTTTCGGCATTGTAAATTCCAAAATGATCAATTTTATCAATGCGCACTTTTCCACTTGCATGAATAATTTTGTGAGGGCTCATTATAATTCCAACATGAGAAATTTTGCCATCACTATTTTCAAAAAAAGCTAAATCGCCCGTTTGCGATTCGTCAAGCAAATGAATTTGTATGCCTGTTTCAGCCTGCTCATAAGCATCTCGCTTTAAACGAATTCCAGAAAGTTTATAAACCAATTGAGTGAAGCCCGAGCAATCAATGCCAAAAGGAGAACGCCCTCCCCATAAGTATGGCGCGTTGAGATACATGAGTGCATCTTCCATTATCTTATTTGGATTTTGAATGCAATGAGCAATGTTTCGAAATGCACCTTTGTAAGCGTACATTTTATTTCCAATGTTAAAAGTTTCCTTATTTAAAAATGGCAAATTGCTTCCAAGCACAATTGGAAAAGGATCATCAAGCTGAATAACACCAACAAGGTCGTAACAAACGTTATAAGAGTCGCGTTTTATTTTTCATATTCATAAATATCAGTTGTATGACATTGCGCTGCCAACAACCATCCTTTGTAACCATCGTATTCATTACATATTCGTACCCATTCATTCTGTGTTTCAATAATTTCGAATAATTCTCCAAACAAAAGTTGCGACACCATTTCACTTTTATGAGATGCCTCAGCCCTTATAGGTGCCATACTTTGTGTACAAATTCCGTGTGTCATGCTTTGAGAGATTTATTCGGTTTGCAAAAGTCAGTTTACATATTTTCAATTACAATTGCACTGGCACCACCGCCACCATTACAAATTGCTGCTGCACCATTCTTGGCATTGTTTTGCTTAAGCACATTTAACAAGGTAACTATGATTCTACATCCCGATGCGCCAAGTGGATGACCCAAAGACACAGCACCGCCATTTACATTTACTTTTTTGGCATCAAGTTTCATCAATTGATTATTGGCAATTGAAACAACAGAGAAAGCTTCATTGATTTCGAAATAATCTATATTGTCGGTTGTCATATTTGCCTTGCTAAGTGCAATTGGTAATGCTTTGGAAGGTGCTGTTGTAAACCATTCGGGAGCTTGCTGTGCATCGGCAAATGATATAATCCTTGCCATTGGTTTCAATCCCAAAGCCTCGGCCCTTGCTTTACTCATTAAAAGTACTGCTGCTGCACCATCGTTTAGTGTGCTTGCATTGGCCGCAGTAATGGTACCATCTTTTTGAAATGCAGGTTTCAATGTAGGCACTTTTGCAAAATCAACTTTTTATATTCTTCGTCCTCGGCAACTACAGTATCTTTTCCTTTTATTGAAATGGTAACAGGTGCTATTTCATCGGCAAACTTGCCGGCTTTTTGAGCTTCTTCACTACGTTTGTATGATTCTATTGCATAGGCATCTTGTTGCTCTCTTGTAATGTTATATTCTGCTGCGCAAATTTCGCTGGCATTGCCCATGTGGAAATCTTTATATACATCCCATAGTCCGTCTTTAACAAGACCATCGGTAACCTGACCATGTCCAAATTTGTAACCATTGCGCCCCTTTTCAAGATAATAAGGAACGTTGCTCATACTTTCCATTCCACCGGCAACTACTATTTCGTTATCGCCATTCATAATTGTTTGAGCTGCAAGCATTATGGCTTTCATGCCCGATGCACATACCTTGTTAACGGTGGTGCCTGATGTGGTGTTGGGCAAACCCGCATAAATGGATGCTTGTGTTACAGGTGCCTGACCTATGCCTGCACTCAACACATTTCCCATAAAAACTTCGTTAACCATTTCGGGTTTTATGCCGGCACGTTCCACAACTGCTTTTATAGCAATGGCACCAAGTTGTGTTGCCGATAATGACGAAAGCGAACCGCCAAAGCTCCCTATAGGAGTCCGTGCTGCGGACATAATATAAACCTCTTGCATTTTTATTTTAATTTATTTTCAATTATATATTTATTGTGCTTAAGCATTGCCACAATTCTTACTTTAGCGCGCAAATAAGCGAATATTTTCGCATAGGTTAAAATTAGTTTATCCACATTAACTCAAATAAAAATATAGAAATGCAAAAAATTTCAGGCATAATCATTCTTTTGTTAAGTTGTACATTAAGCTTTGCTCAAGGCACCAAACAAGGGCCGCGAGTTTTAATAGTTACAGCCCATCCCGATGATGAAACAGCCATGGCCGCCACAACTTATAAAGTAACCCATGATTTGAAAGGCACAGCTAATCTTTGCGTAATTACAAATGGCGAGGCAGGATATAAATATTCTACACTTGCCGAACCAATAGATAAAAAAGAGCTTACAATACCCGAAGTAGGGCGGAAGTACTTACCCGCTATTCGCAAAAAGGAATTGAAAGCAGCCTGTAAAGTTATTGGGATAAGTAAAATATTCTTTTTACTGGAGCTAGATTCAAAATATGGTTTAGATGAACGCGATCCATTGGATACTTCCTGGAATGTAAACAGAGTTAAAAAGAAACTAAATGAGATTTTGGCAGATGGCAATTATGATTTTGTTTTTTGCCTGTTGCCTGTCCCCGGAACTCATGGTGGCCATAAAGCTGCATCGCTGTTAGCCTTGCGCAGTGTTATGAGTCTGAATAATGATCACAAACCAATAATTCTTGGAGTTACGGGTTCATCAGCAACCGACACAGCAAAGGTGGAATTCAAACAACTGAAAGATTATACTGAAACGAAGATTATGGAAAATGTATCCCCATTTGTTTTTGACAAAACAGTAAAGTTTGGTTATAAAGACAAATTAGATTACAGGGTTATTGTAAACTGGGAAATAGCAGAACACAAGTCGCAAGGAACTATGCAATTGGCCATGAACCAGGGCGACTTTGAAAATTACTGGTATTTTGAAATAAATGGAGTAGGAGGGATAGATAAAGCAAAAAAGTTTTTTGAGGCGCTAAAGCAATTGAATTTTGAGAAGAGAGTTTATTAGTTTCTTATTTCATTAATTCGGCAATTACCGTGATTCCGCCTTTTGTTTTTTCACCAATTGCCACATTAATTTTTGTGCCAAGTGGAAGATACAAATCAACCCGCGAACCAAATTTTATAAATCCTAATTCTGCACCTTGCTTTACCATATGATTCTCGGTGCCATAATAAACAATTCTTTTGGCCAAAGCACCCGCAATTTGCCGCACCAAAATTGCGGTTTTATGTTCCTTTTCAATTACAATTGTAGTCCTTTCATTCTCGGTAGATGCCTTTGGGTCCCATGCTACCAGATATTTGCCTTTGTGATACTTCACATACTTAAGCAAGCCGCTGATTGGATACCAGTTGATATGCACATTAATGGGTGACATAAAAATACTTACCTGAATGCGCTTGTCTTTAAAATATTCATGTTCTGTTGTTTCTTCAATTACAACCACTTTACCATCGCATGGTGCAATTATTACAGTTTCATCGCGCACAATTTTGCGATATGGAGAACGAAAAAATTGAAGTATGATAAACAAAAAAATTAGGCTGAATATTATTATTACAAGCTTCAAAATGTCGAACTTATCAAGAAGAAGAAAACTGATAATATTGATGGCAATTAAAACTATCAACGTAATAGAGATTGTAGCTTTGCCTTCTTTATGTAATGTCATAATTTTATAAAATTAAGGTGCTTGAAAGGGTTGAAAAAATGCCACGAAATAAATTGCAAAGCAAAAGAAAATTGCAAGTTATGTTCGTGGCAAATTGTATAGTTTATGTTAAAAATGAAATTAATAACTACCGCGTGATTTTACACCACTCGATACTTTATTCAAAGCAAATACATAAGCCGCAATGCGCATAGAAATTTTATGCTTTACACTTTCGTTCCACACATTGTTAAATGCATTTATCATCCATTTATCGGCACGCTTATTTATTTCTTCTTCGCTGTAATAGTAACCGGTTCGGTTCTGCACCCACTCAAAGTATGATACTGTAACACCACCGCCATTTGCGAGAATATCAGGTATCACAATAATGCCTTTGTTATTTAATATTTCATCTGCACCTGCAGTTAATGGCCCATTAGCACCTTCAACAATCAATTTAGCGTGAATCTTGTTTGCATTTGCAGCTGTAATTTGATTCTCCATAGCACATGGGGCAAGCACATCAACTTTAAGTTCAAGTAAATCTTCGTTCGAAATTAATTTTCCGCCTTTAAATCCTTTGAGTACTCCTTTTTCGGAACGGTATTTTATAGCCGCTTCAATATCAATTCCTTTTGGGTTATGAAATGCAGCAGTATGATCCGAAATGGCAACTATTGATAATCCTTTAGCAGCAAGATGCATAGCCGAAATAGAACCAACATTACCAAATCCTTGAACGGCTGCAGTACATTTAGCCGGATCCATTTTCAGTTTCACCATTGCACAAATTGCTGAAGTGGTTACACCACGTCCTGTGGCTTCCACACGTCCAAGACTACCTCCCATATGCAAAGGCTTTCCGGTAACAATGCCAGGGGTAAAACCTCCGTTGATACGCGAGTATTCGTCAACTATCCAAGCCATTTCACGTCCGCCTGTATTCATATCCAGGGCAGGAATATCTTTATCAACACCAAAATATCACTCATCGATCTGGTATAAGCGCGGGTTAGGCGTTCAAGTTCACCTTCGCTCATTTTTGCAGGATCGCATTTTATTCCTCCTTTGGCTCCACCATATGGAATATCGGCTATGGCACATTTCCATGTCATCCAGGCTGCAAGTGCTTTCACCTCGTCTTCGTTAACCTCCATACTATAGCGTATACCACCTTTCGAAGGTCCAAGTGCAGTACTGTGAATTACACGATACCCGTTGAAAACCTCAATTTGCCCATTGTCCATTTTCACCGGCAAGTTAACTTCTATCGACCTGCTTGGGTATTTCATGATTTCGTAAACATCGTGTTCAAGCTTGAGAATTTTTGCTGCAACATCAAAGCGCTGTATCATTGCTTCGAATGGATTTGTATTGTCAACTACTTTTGTTTGTGATTTTTTATTTGCCATTTTGATTTTATTGATGGGGCGAAAATAGTTTTTTTTTGTTATCACAATCAAAGAGGAACAAAAATCAAAGCTTTGTTTTCATAGAATAAATATTGCCGATATCCTTTACGCAATTTTAAAAGTGCTTTTTGGAAATGGATATATTCACAAATAACTTACTTTAGAATTTGGCACACCTCTAAGTATTATATGAAATAATCTGTATAATAGTAGAGGATGGCTAATCAAAACAAATACCAACTTGACAGTTTTTTATGAACCAGATAAATCACCATCAGTCAAAAAAAGGAATAATGTTATATTGTTTATTGTAGTGAAGACACCTGCATCTATAGAAAATGACACTACAAATAAGAAAATAAACTTGATTGTTTTAAATAGAAAATTTTACAATAAAAAGCGCAACCTATACAGCCATTTAGTTCTCAAGAAAAACCAATTAATTTCTTAAATCAATAACGTCAACATTAGGATAGTTAGATTTGTTGAATGTAAAAATGGTATCGTTCACTTCTGTATTGGAGCTGAATGAATCGATGGAGTAGGTATAGTTAGTCCCGCTTTTTTCATAAACAATAGCTTGAGCAATATACTTTTCGCTTTTATTAATAGTAAGTTGAATTTTT
Organism: Bacteroidota bacterium; assembly: GCA_016717325.1. Lineage (GTDB taxonomy): Bacteria > Bacteroidota > Bacteroidia > AKYH767-A > OLB10 > JADKFV01. Next base: position 38,696 of record JADKFV010000011.1, read on the forward strand.
ATAAAGTTTCGCTTGGCATCTTCCGGCACCAGTTCAATAATCTGAAGAACTTTACCGCCCACTGTTTTTTCACCAATGTATTTCGACTTGAAACCCTTTTCGTAAATAGTAAAAATATTTTGTGGTGTGATAGCACCCGGATCACTTTTAGGTTCGTTTATTTGCACTTCGTTAGCATCTTTGAGGTATGTCCATACCACTTTTCCATCGCTCAATATTTCCTGAGTGCCCATTATGAGCTTATATTTTGGACCTTTCAAAACTAAGGTTCCATTTTGATTTTGAATAGCCTTGTTAGCCTGATCCTTAATATTTAGTTTAAATTTCGCGGTAATGTTTTTCAACGATTTATATTTCACACTTACAGATTTTAGAATATCCTGTGCTTTTTTATCTGTTTGTGCTTGTAAACTGATTGAAAAAACAATCAGCATTGCAAATATTTTTATTGGTCTCATCTTTCGTTAGAAGGATTTTAAATGCTTGGTTTAATTACAAAAGTAACCATTTCACATAGAATGCCAAATATTATTTGCACCATGAACTGATGGTGATTAATTTACTATTACAGTTACTGCTCGCTGTAAATTATCACCAGATAAGCGCACAAAATAATTTCCGGGGTTTACTTTATTGCCAAAATCATTCTGCAAATTCCATGTAAACTCTGCATAGCCTTTAGAAATTTTTGCACTGCTTAAATTTGTCACCAAATGTCCTTTTACATCGAAAATTTCAATTTTGATAAAATTGTCTTTAGGATTTAAGAAGCCAATTTTTGTGGATTCACTTGCCGGATTAGGATAAGCAATAATCTCATTGATTGAAGTGGTTGATAATTCATCAATAGACACGGATGCAAATGCCGGAAGTTTAACTGAAGTATAAAGGCGATATTCTCCATGATCGAGAATCATAGGATCGAGAACATTGGTTACAAAAAGGCTATCTCCGGTAAAATACTCATACCACCATCCTGTGCTTTGAAAGTTCGGAATCATAGTTCCGCTTACAACGTCAAAATTGCCAAGGACCGTTACATTCATTGTAGGATCATTAAGGTGTATGCGTTTCATAGCACCAGTCAATTGCAACGAAAAGTTTGTGGTTTTAAAGGCCGGATAATTTTTTTTCAGTTTTATCAAATTACCCCAAACATCATAAACCTTTTTGCGTGGCCCTTGGAAATAATAATTCCATTTCAATGGTTTTGGAGCAACGTTACTTCCACCATAAAGTAAAGAAACATCGTAGGCAATTTCACCAAATTGCCAAATCATTTTTGGACCAGGTATGGTAAAGAAAAAGGCTCCGGCTAATTCCATGCGCGATACTGCCGTTACGGTGTCCTTTATGTTATAAGTTGCATTAGAACTGTTGCCATAGGTTATGTTTTTAAACATCAGCCTTTGCTCATCGTGGCTTTCCATATATCCAACTACATGCGGGTTATTGAATCCACGCTGCTTATATGATATCCAATTAAAATTTGAATTGGGTAAATAACCCATTGTGGCTTCGTTGTAATTATTGTTAGAATTTCCCCAAACCATCATTCCATAATTGGCAAGTTCCTTTTCTTCAGTATTGTCAGCAAACATTTCTAAAATCATATATGCGTTGGGCGATGTGGACCAAACGTGATCGGCAATGTTCTTTAACGTGGCAACACGATTGGTGTCATATGCGCTCCATGCACCTAAATTGCCAACAGTATTTTTTTGTGTAAAGCCTTTTGCTAAATCAAAGCGGTACCCGTCAAATTTGTATTCAGTTAACCAGTATTCTGTAACCCTGTCTACAAAATATTTTGTGGCAGGTGATTCGTGATTAAAGTCATAACATACATTAAAATCATGTTTTGGATATTGATTGAACCACGGACTGTTTAAAGCGGGGGCACCCAGGTTATTGTCCCAGTATAACTGAACCATTGGGCTTTGTCCACAACTGTGATTTAAAACAATATCGAAAACAACTGCAATACCACGAGAGTGACAAGTGTCGACAAACTCTTTCAGTTTGTTTTTAGTGCCATAATATTTATCGGGTGCAAAATAATATGATGGGTTATAGCCCCAGCTGTTGTTGCCTTCAAATTCGTTTACTGGCATTAGCTCGATTGCATTAACGCCCAGCAATTGAAGATAGGCTATAGTATCGAGCAATGTGGCATAATTATGTGGACCAACAAAATCACGAATACATAACTCATATATTACCAAATCGGTATTTGCAGGTTTCGTAAAATTTGTAACTGTCCATGTATACGATGGTTGAGCAGTTTGCAGTACACTGGCAATTCCTTGAGTTTTACCAATAGGGTAGGGCGTAGGATTAGGATAAGTTGAGGTATTTATTCCTCCGTCATTTGACGGATCAACTATTTTATCGCAATAAGGATCGCCAATGGTAATGGTACCATCCACATAATATTGATAAACATACTCCTGCATAGGGGCAAGTCCATTTATCTGGATCCAGTATCTATCGCCAGCAGGAGTGCGATTCATAAAATAATTTGTGTCCGTTTGCCATTGATTGAAACCACCCAGCACATAAACATAACTTTTGAATGGAGCAAATAAATTAAGAATTACAGTACTATCATTTAGGTATGTAATTCCATCCTTTGTATTTGGTGGTAATGGCAAAATATTTTGTGCCGGATTTACCATTACTCTGATAGTATCAGCATCGGTCGACAATCCATTGTCGGCCGTAAACACCACCTCATTCAAGCCGGTTTGGTTAAATGAAATTGTTTGTGAAAGACTGTCCTCATTTGTTGCACTGGCCATATTAGCGCCATTCAATAAAATAGATAAATCGGCATTTGATGAAGCAATGCCATCAATTTGCAACGAAGCACCATTAGCCACTATGATGGGCTTTCCGGTTTGGAAAGTTGGCGATATAATTTTTGCATTTAAACCGGCAGGATAAATTGGCACAAAAATGTCGCTACCATCAGCATTGCGCCCGACTGTTGTACCAGTTGCATTGCGAAACACAAATGCCAACTGCAAAATGGTTTCTGCCAAGGGCACTCCATAATAATTGCGAACATGAAATTTTATTTTGTATAAATTGTTTCCCAAAGGAATAAGTTGCGCATTGGCATTATTTACTGTCCAACCATTTTTCACATACTTCCAGTCAGAAGGGCTGGTACTCAAATTAGTTATCACACCTGTATGGGCATATATAGGCGGAGCAATGTTATTCAATGCCCCATTACCTTTCGATGCATCGAAGAAAACAGTTATTGAATCGGTATCAGTCGCAAAAAATGGCACCCATGTTACAGGGCTATTTTGCGAAATTCCAATTTGAATAATAACGAAACTGATTAAAGTAAATATCGCCTTTTTCATTTGCTTATTAATTTGAGTATTTAGTGATTTTTGATTTTGAAGGATTTTTTTTTACTAAAAAGCACAGTACTTAATTATTAAAAGTACTGTGCTTTTTATGATATGTTTCCGTTAAGGAAAACACTTAAAGTGATTAAAAAGTTTTGCTGCTGACACCTTTATAAAAATAAAAAGCGGTAAAGGAAACTTACCTTCACCGCGGATGAAAAGCATGAAAACTATCTTTAATTCACTAGGAATATTTTTTCTGTTTTTACTTTAACGCCATCAATAAATAATGAATAGAAATACGAACCATTATTTAAAGTTGCACCATTGTTGTTATCACCGTTCCAAATGTATGTAAAAGTTCCTGCATTTACATCATTCTGTGCAATTGTTTTTACTTCTTTACCAGTAACATCACAGATTGAAATTTTGACATCAGCATTTTTTACCAACGATAATTTAAACTTTGCAGATCCTACTACTGGATTTGGAGCCATGCTGATACTGAAGTTATTAGTATTTTCGGTAATACTTGCTACTACTACTGAACCATCAACATCAAATACACATGCAACAGTGTAAGTTCCGCCAACCGTAGGTATTGCAATGTGACGATTTCCATCATTCACGCCACGTAATTCATCATTATCCCAAGAGTGGTTAATTCTGAATTTGAAAGGCATGTCTGCAGGATTCGCGATTGCAGCAATAGAATAAGTGCGAGAGTAAATTAAAGAACCCGGGCTAATAGGGCTAAGATCAACAGAAGGATCAGGAGTGAAAGGATCGTTGCAAGGAACATTCTCTGGTGCTGACCAACCATTGAAATCACCTCCCATAGCTTCTACAACATCTGTTGTAGGATTGAAAGGAACCACTGCGCAAGCACCGCCTGCTTCGCCAAGCATTGCAGCTGACATGTCGACTGCCAAAGTAATTGTTGTGTTTTGTGCATTTGCAATTGCTGCACCTGCAAGTAATGTGAGAACCGATAAGTAGATTTTCTTCATAATTTTTTTGTTTTTTAAATTAGACTTATTTTTTTGAAAGTGTAAAGATAACACTAAGCGATTTATAATTCAAACTATTAACTAAATAAATTAATAACAAAACTTTTTTGATAAACTGAGTATGATTATAATGCAGAAAATGTTCCACATTATTAATTACAATTCAAAATTAAAACCCAATGAACAAAGATGTTCGTAACGCTTTTTATCGAACTTGAACAAATTTGCTGCACGATGCGATACGCCTTTTTGTTTTTCGCTCAACTCCACTAGCAAACCAAAACCAAGAATTTTTTTCCGAAAATTTCTTTTATCTAAAGGCACTTGCAAAATAGATTCGTACAAATTTTGAAGTTGTGAGAGCGTGAACTTTTCGGGCAGCAATTCGAACCCTATAGGCTGATATCTTATTTTATTCTTTAGCCGTTCCATTGCCTTAATTATAATTTTATTGTGATCGAATGGAAGTTTTGGAATTTGATTAACTGCTATCCATAATGCATTGGAGGCAAATGTCGATTTTGGCTTGAGTTTGTTTTTCCTAATTTTCAATAACGCAAAGTATGCCACCGTAATTACTCTGCCGAATGGATGCCTGTTCACATCTCCAAACGTATACAATTGTTCGAGATGATGTTCTTCAAGTCCCGTTAATTCATTCAAAATGCGAGCAGCGCCCTGATCAATATCTTCATCGTCACGGGCAATGTTTCCCGGCAGCGCAAGTGATCCTATATGCACCTCTTCGGCTCGTTGAATCAAAAGAATTTTTAAATCGCCTTCATCAAATCCGAAAATAACACAGTCGATTGAAAAAGTTGAATGATAATCAATGCTTCTATTCATTTACAATTTAATTAAAATCCCAAATCTTTTGTAAATTCTCCGTTTTTGAGTTCGAGAATTGTAGCCGTGTCAATGGCACGTTGCAAAATTTGCTTTCTGCGAGAAGTAAAAATACCCAAACCACCATCGATATTTGTATATACAGGAATCACTTGTGCCAAATTTGTCGTAAAATTATTTATTTTATAATAAGTCAATAAATCCTTTGAGCCCGCGATAAAAATGAACTCTACATTGCCGGCAATTCTTTTCAGAGAAGTATCTGCTTTTATATTTGCTGCAGCCACTCTAAAAGAATTCAAGTTTTTGAAGCGTAACCTTAATTTCATGCAATGGGTCGTTGTCGGGATGCTCTTCGTATGCAGCTTTCCAATCAAAATATTTTGCTTCTATATCAAGAGGGTTGTTTTTCTTTGCTCAAAGTAATGAAATCGAATAACCACTTCGTAAGCTTGAGCATTCAGGATGGTAAACCATTTTAACTCATAAGGGTCATCTAAAAAATTAGCCGGTGAATTATTTGGTTTTTCAATCAATAATTTTCCAAGTACATTAGTTGTACTTGTTATTAATTTGCCCGTCTCCGTATTTCTAATAATTAACTTGTATGAGCTTTTTTCATTTAACGAATCGTTTCCAGTTGTTTTAAAAAGTATGTTAGGAGAGGAGGCGAAAATGCCCGGTTCTTTGATTACATTACTATCCTTTTCACAAATAATTTCATTCACTTTTATGCCTTTGTTATACTCTTCGAGCACAACTTTTAAGTTTGATTTGTAATAAAACGAATCGGTGTACTGTGCCATTTCATAAGCATTTCCTTCGCCAAGATATGCTTTATGAATGCGAATATATTGCGCGGTATCGGCAGCATTTAATACCCCGTATACAATAGTGGTATCCTTGTAAGGGGCAAGAATATCTAAATCATTTTTACAACCGGAACCGAAGAAGAAAAAAATGCAGTTGCATAGTAAAAATGAAATGAAAACCAGCGTGCTTTTTTTTATTTCTAAAAACATAAATTTTATTTCGATGCTACAATGCTAATATTATTTACATTCGGCAGCAAATAAAAATGATAAAAATAATGCAAATAAAAAATTTTTACACTTATGTGATCATGATGTTGGGATTTACATTTACTGTAAACCAGCAATTGAAAAGCCAGAGTAATATTAAGGCATACAATTTTGATGAGATGGCGTCACACATTGATTCGAGCATTTCGCCAGGCAAAGATTTCTTTGCTTTTGCAAACAATAATTGGTTTAAGAAACATCCCATTCCCGGCACCGAATCGAGTTATGGGATTTTTAAAGTGATACAGGATACCATCAATAATTCGATAAAAAATATTTGTGAAAAGGCTTTATATACAAAAGCAGCTTTCGGAACGGCTGAGCAAAAAATTGGCGATTTTTATGCCAGCGGTATGGACACCAATAATATAAATAAAGTGGGAGTAGATGCCATAAGCACACCTCTAAAAAGAATTGAAACCATTAATTCTATTCCTTCACTTATGAAAATTGTTGCTTATCTGCACACAGTAGGAGTATCGCCAATGTTTTCTTTTTACATCAATAAAGATGATAAAATAAGCAGCAAAAATGCTGTGTTTCTGTGGCAAGGAGGCCTTGGTTTACCGGAACGCGATTACTACTTTAACAGTGACACACGCACTGCAAAAATTCGTGAAGCCTATAAGAAACATTTGCAAAAAATGTTTGTCCTGTTGGGTGGAGCTAAAGAAGGCGCTGTTAATTACAGTGCTACAATCTGGAAAATAGAAGAATCCATGGCTAAGGAGAGTCGCAAACTGGAAGACTTACGCGATCCTCAATCGAACTATAACAAGATGCCTGTTGCAGAAGCAAGTAAAATGATGAAAGATGTTGGCATTGTTGAAATCACTACGTTTATGGGGCTTCAAAATGTCGATACATTAATTATAGGACAACCAGAATTTTTTAAAGCGCTCAATGTGTTGTTATCAAAATATTCGTTGGACGAATGGAAGAAGTATTTGCATTGGAATGTAATTAATACTTATGCTGCTTATTTGAACAAAGAAATCGAATCGCAGAATTTCGATTTTTATGAAAGAACTTTGTCTGGGAAAAAAGAGCAAAAGCCTCGGTGGAAAACAATAGTAGAAAGCACTGATGATATGCTTGGTGAGTTAATTGGCCAAATATATGTGGCTGAATACTTGCCAAAAGGTACCAAAGAAAAGTTGTTTGAAATAGGAAACATAATTAAAGAGATATATGCTGAAAGAATTAAGACGCTCGATTGGATGACTGAAAAAACAAAAGAGAAAGCCTTATACAAGTTGTCAAAAATAAATATGAAATTTGGTTACCCCGATAAGTGGAAAGACATGAGCAATTTAAATATCGACCGAACTTCATATGCCATGAATGTAATGAGAGTAAACCAATGGGCATTCAATTATATGCTTGCAAAATATGGAAAACCGGTAGATAGAAATGAATGGAGTATGCAACCACAAACATACAATGCCTATTACGATCCAGGCAATAATGAAATAGTGGTTCCAGGTTGTAATATAATAGTGCCTGGTTATGAAGGCAAACTTGCCGATGATGCTATCCTTTACAGTATTATTGGAGGATCAACTATTGGCCATGAAATCACACATGGGTTTGATGATCAAGGAAGTCAATATGATGCCGATGGCAATCTCAATGACTGGTGGACAAAAGAAGATAAAGAGAAGTTTCAGGCAAAAACCAAACTAATAGTGAACCAATTTGATAATTTTGTAGTACTCGATAGTTTGCATGTAAATGGTGAAGCCACACAAGGCGAAAATATTGCCGACTTAGGTGGAATAATAATGGGCTATAAGGCATTTATAAAAACTGGACAATACAAATCGGGTGAAAAGATAGCTGGCCTATCTCCCGATCAACGATTTTTTCTTGGCTATGCTTTTGCATGGATGATGCAGCCTACCGATGCATCGCTTGCCCGTCAGATTATGACTGATGTGCACTCCCCGGCCCGATTCCGTGTTAATGGGCCACTTAGTAATATGCCCGAATTTTATAAAGCTTTTGGAATTAAGGATGGCGATCCAATGCTTATGCCAGACAAAATTAGAGTACGTATATGGTAGCAGTTATTGGGTTATTGGGTTGAAGAGATATTTTGTTATTTGTTTTAATTGAACACACAATTAACTAATGCCAATATCGATTTCTATAGTTTTTTTGCTGGGTCTAAATAAAAAATCCCCGACACCTGTCGGGGATTTTTGTTTCTATAGATAATAAATTTAAACTATGCAGTTACAGCAGCCTTGGGTGCAGCATCAAGTATTTCATGATTTGCAAGAGAGGCATATTGTTCAAAGTTTTTGATAAACAATTGAGCTAAGTCATTTGCTTTAGCATCGTATTCATGTGGATGTTTCCATGTATCGCGCGGATTCAAAATTTCGGTTGGTACGTTTTCGCAAGTTTTAGGATACTGTAATCCAAAAACCGGCATTGTTCCGTATTCAACTTTATCTAACTTTCCTGTAAGTGCAGCTGTTATCAAGCCACGTGTGTAAGAAAGTTTCATACGAGCACCAACCCCAAACGAACCGCCACTCCAGCCGGTATTCACAAGCCATACTTTTACATCTTCCGAAGCAAGTTTTTTGCCTAACAAATCAGCATATTTAGCAGGATGCAAGGGTAAAAATGCTTTGCCAAAGCAAGCAGAAAACGTTGCTGTTGGCTCGGTAACACCCATTTCGGTGCCGGCTACTTTTGCAGTATAGCCCGAAATAAAATGATACATTGTTTGGCCAATAGAAAGTTTTGAAATAGGAGGCAATACACCAAAGGCATCGCAGGTTAGGAAGAAAATATTTTTTGGTGAACCCCCAATAGAAGGCTCAACAGCATTTTCAATAAAATTTATTGGATAGGCAACGCGAGTATTTTCGGTTTTGCTTATGTTGTCGTAATCAACAGTAGTAGTGTTTTCAATAAACTCAATATTTTCCAATAAAGCACCAAATTTAATAGCATCGAAAATTTGAGGCTCTTTTTCTTTTGTAAGATTTACACATTTGGCATAACAACCTCCTTCGAAATTGAAAACTGTTTTATCGCTCCAGCCATGTTCATCGTCACCTATAAGGCCACGCTCCGGATCTGCACTCAGAGTTGTTTTTCCTGTTCCCGATAATCCAAAAAACAAAGCGGTATCACCACTCTTACCTATGTTTGCAGAGCAATGCATCGACAATACACCCTTATGATGTGGCAATACATAATTCAAAACAGTAAATATTCCTTTCTTAATTTCTCCTGTGTATCCCGTTCCGCCAATAATTATTATCTTCTTGGTAAAATTGAGTACAGCAAAATTATGTTGCCTTGTGCCGTCAACTTTAGGGTCAGCCTTAAAACCGGGAGCATTGAGAACAGTCCACTCAGGTTTGAAGGATTTTAACTCCTCGGCAGTAGGGCGGAGGAATAAATTATTTACAAACAAATTATGCCAGGGCAACTCGGTTACCACACGCACATTCAGTTTGAAGAAAGGGTCGGCACAGGCGTATGCATCGCGGACATAAACTTCTTTTCCTGTTAGGTATGCAGTTACGCGATCGTACAACTTATCGAACTTTGCCGGGTCGAATTTGATATTGATATCTCCCCACCAAACACTATTCTCGGTTTCAGAATCGCATACTATAAATTTGTCTTTAGGCGATCGTCCGGTAAATTCGCCAGTATCAACAGCAAGTGCACCTGTATCGGTTAGCATGCCATCGCCACTCAATATGGTTTCTTCAACCAATTCGGCAGGTGTAAGATTCCAATATGCTGCCGAAACATTTTTCAATCCAATATCAGCAAGACTCGCCCCTAAAGGCTTTGTTCCAAATTCTGTCATATCGATGTTTAATTATTAAAGGTTTTTTCTGCGCTGCAAATATAGCAGTTGATTTTAAATTACCATTTCTATAAAAATGAAATATTTTTTTTGCCCCAATTAATAACCCTTGTCAGGGGTTTATTAATTTCTCCGCTTAGTTTCGAATTCGAGGGCATTTAGCGCTTTCAGAAATTTGCACTAATTTGTTTTCTTTGTACATAGCTATTAATCCGGCAACAAATGCTTCCTGTTGTTTTTGTTCTAGTGATGATAACCGGAACAAACAATCGACCTCACCTTCACGGCCCCATGGAACGCTTAGGTACTTTATGGTGCTTCTTGTTGCCACATTTTGCTCTTCAACATAAGCATTCATTTGGCTAAAAGCATTCGCATCGGTGCCTTCACCAATACTTAAAAATGAAACTATTAACCTATAAGTTTCTTCTTTGTTTGGAGGCATAGTGTCATTCATCATTAATTTGTTATTTTGGTTTTCGGTTATTACTTCACAGGGGCCTTAGCATCGGCAGGTGCTGCCTTTTTAGAACTATTGCAGCCAATTGTTACCATCAAAGTAAGGCTGGCAATCCAAAATATTTTTCTCATCTTTTATTGGTTTATTTTAAAAAAATTATAGGGTAAAAGTAGTTATTTTATTTTACGTAATGAGTCATTATTTTTTTTCGCTTTTATTTTACAATATGGTTCAATTCAATTTATTACTATACAGGTGAAATGTAAAAAATGATGTCACTAAGTTCAGGAAAAACCCAATTTGTAAATAATAGGTTTTACATTTTAATCATTGTCGTAATTATTTTTTCATGACAACTATAAACTTGCGATGTATATTGTTGTTTATTTGTACTTATGAATAAAGCAAAAACAGTGGGCGAGTTAATCGCTTCAGGATATAAAAGCAGAGGAATTAAAGAAGAGTTACGCGATAATCTTATAGCCAAGCTCAAATCACGTTCGCCCTTTTTTGATGAAATACAAGGTTATGACGACACTGTAATTCCACAATTACAAACAGCAATCTTATCCGGACATAATATTATCTTTCTTGGTTTACGCGGTCAAGCAAAAACCCGCATGGCAAGGTTGCTAACCAACCTACTTGATGAGTATATTCCTGTAATTGCCGGTTCGGAATTGAATGACGATCCGTTGAATCCCCTTTCACATGCAGCAAAACAAATATTATTAGAAAAAGGAAACGAATGTCCGATTGAGTGGGTTGCCCGAAGCGAACGGTATACCGAGAAACTGGCAACGCCCGATGTTTCAGTTTCGGATTTGATAGGCGACATTGATCCAATAAAGGCTGCGGCCCTTAAACTTTCATATGCCGATGAACGAATTGTGCATTACGGTTTAATTCCCCGAAGCAACAGAGGAATTTTTGTTATAAACGAATTACCCGATTTGCAACCTCGTATACAGGTATCGTTATTCAACATGCTTCAGGAAGGGGATATTCAAATTCGGGGATTCAAAATTCGTTTGCCGCTCGATATACAATTTGTATTTACTGCCAACCCCGAAGATTACACAAATCGTGGTTCCATTATTACTCCACTCAAAGACCGCATAGGCAGTCAGATTTTAACCCATTACCCTGCAAATGTAGAAACAGCATTAAGCATTACTGCGCAGGAGTCCAAAATCCCTGTGGCGCAAATTAAGTCAATTGTTGTGCCCGATATATTGAAACGATTGATTGAGCAAATAGCATTTGAAGCACGTAAGAGTGAATTCATTGATCAAAAAAGTGGGGTATCTGCAAGGCTCACTATTTCTGCTTTACAACAACTATACAGTGCTGCTGAAAGAAGGATGATTTTGAATAACGAAAAGAACACCGTGGCCCGTATCAGTGATTTGTACAGCATATCATCGGCTATTAATGGAAAAGTAGAACTTGTGTACGAAGGCGAACTTGAAGGTATACATGCAGTAGCTTATGCATTAATTGGAAAGGCTATTCGTGCAGAGTTTTTAAATTATTTTCCTAATCCCGAACTGGTTAAAAAATCAAAAAAAGAAAACCCTTATGCTCCCATCATTGCCTGGTTTGCAGAAGGAAATAATGTTGATTTTGTGTTTGATGAAAAGACACAGGACTATGAACAATCACTGGCAACCATCAAACATTTATTTAAGGGATTAAAAAATGAGCAGCCTGCTTTGTATGCAAATTCAAATGCGTTGTTTACAGAATTTGTTTTGCATGGATTGGCAGAGTTTTCACAGATAGGAAAACGCGCACTCGATCGTAATATCAGCTTTCAGGATATGGTGAGCGATATATTTAATATACGTAACAACCGCGATAACGAAGAACTTGACGAATTTTAACATCTATAAAATAATTTAATATGCTAAAGAATTTTTTAATCATTTCAGTAATCACATTTATGTCAATTATGAATGGAACATCGCAAAGTTTGTATGAATTTAAATTACCATCAATCGATGGTAAAAGCCAAATCGATTTTTCGCAATTCAAAGGCAAAAAAATATTGATTGTGAATACTGCTTCAAAGTGCGGTTATACTCCACAGTACGAAGACCTCGAAAAATTATACGAACAGTATAAAGATAAACTGGTTATAATTGGTATACCGGCAAATAATTTTGGCGGCCAGGAGCCAGGTACAAATGAGGAGATAGTTGCCTTTTGCAAAAAGAACTACGGAGTTACTTTTCCTATGACACAAAAAATGTCGGTTAAGGGCGATGATATGGCACCATTTATTAAATGGTTATTGGCTCAAAACAAATCTGAAGATGACGATTCAATTCGTTGGAACTTCGAGAAATTTATTTTTGATGCTTCAGGAAATTTTGTTGAGCATTTTCGGAGTGGAACAAATCCTTTGAGCGATAAAGTAGTTGATCTTATAAAATAGTCTGATTTATTACTCGATTGTAACTTCCGTTATTTCAATATATCGAGAGAGTGCAGCTTGTGGGCTATAAATTGTGAATGCTTTGCTGTCTGTTTTTTCAGGCGGTTCTAAAGCCTCCGTTTCACCACGAGGGTCAATTTCAATTTTCAGTGTTTTTTCTACTTCAATGTAATTGCGCAAGGAGCCGTTGTTATAGTAAATCAAGAAGTTGAACATGCTCGAAATTCTGCGTTGTGATAAATTAAGATTGTAATTAGCTTCGGCAAGTGAGCTTGCACTGCCTCGAACCATAATGGTAAATGATTGTCCTTTAGATAATTTTTTTTCGAGATACTCGCATACTTTATCCAATTTCTCGTATCCTGTTTTTACATTATTTTCGAAAAAATCGTTTATCCTGTCCGAAGCCTCTGCTTGCTCTCCCGCTTCAAATGCATTGCTGTATGCTTTCACATATTCACCTTGTTTTGCCACATAGTTTTTATATAAATCGTCATACTTTTTTTTGCTTTCTGTTTTCAAAGAATGTGGATCGGGCTGATCATTATCGAAATATAATTTGAGTGGAAAACTGAACCCAACATTTTTTTCTATTTCATTCTTTTCGGGCTTCTTATTTGTTTCAATTTTTTGTTTCAGAATTTTATATGAGTAAATATCATAACAACAAGTTTCCCCTTTCAGACTATAAGAGCCGGGCCTGTTACTCGTTAGCATACCTGTACTATCATTATTATCCTTTGTAAAAAACAAATCGTGATAACTACTATTGTATGGGGCACCTATATTGATTGTGCTTAATTGCATGGTGGAATCTGGTCCAAATTTAAATATATCGAAACCGCCCATTCCGGGACGGCCGCATGAACTGAAATAAAGTGTTTGTTCTTTTTGGCAATACCATGGCGTGCAGTCATCATCGAAGGTGTTGATTGCTGTTCCCATATTTTCGGGTTCGCTGTATTTATAATCAGTGGTGATGTTCGATTTCCAAATATCAAGTTTGCCCAATCCACCCGGTCTATCGCTCACAAAATATAAAGTATAACCACCATTACTTTTCGATTCAATACTTGGTTGTGTTGATGTGCTTACATAAGAATTTATACTTCCACGAATTTTTGACGCGGCCATCCAACCATTTTTATAACGACTTTCATACAACTGGCAATGCTGCTTATTAGCACTATCGTTGGTGCATCTGCAAAATATAGCAAGTTGTTTGTCATCACTTATTGCAAAATTACTATTCGATACATCATCGGAATTTATATTTACATCCATAGGCGTTGATGATTTCCATGCAACTGGTTTCCCTTTGGCCGCTAGTATTTTCGAAACATATTTTTTTTGTGATGGGTTTTGAGGGTCATCAATTTTATATTGTAATGATGTATAATGCAATGCAGTATCATTTACTGTGATGGCAGCAAAATCAGAATAAACTGTATTAATATTTTTGCCCGCATTTTTTATTTCCACATTCAATTTATTTGCCAGTAAAACTTTAGCAGCATCACATGCTTTTATTTCCATTTCACTTTTTTGCTTGAAATAATCATCGTTGCTGCCATGAACTTTAAGGTACTCTTTAAAATAATTTTTTGCCGTGTCGTAAAGTCCCAAATGTTTTTTGCACATGGCAAGGTAAAAAAATGACAATGCATATTCACCAATACCATCCATTGCAAGTTGATCGAATTGTGCATTTGCATTTTTATAATCGTTGCTAAAATAATTTGCCAAACCGCATTTGTACAGGTACTCTTTATTGGCTGGGTCTAAATTTAAAGCTTGACTATAATAGTATGCAGCATTAAAATTATCGCCATTCGCAAAACTTTTATTTCCTTCTTTCACATATGCTGCAGGCGATTGGCAAAAAGCACCCTTCGATAAAAATGACAAAACACATAAACAAAAAGGTAATGGAATTTATACATACATCAATTTAAAAAATGAGGCAAGGTGCCGAAGGTTTTATTTTTTTTACTTTCGAAAAAATATACGATAATGAAATTTCTGTAGCACCACGCTTATTTGTAGCCCTTTCAAATTCCGAAATATTAATGTCGTAGCTCAATCCTATATTTAGGTTTCTGTAACCAGCTCCGGCTTGAATTATTATTGCATCATCTATCCGATAAAAAACTCCGCATTTCAAATTTTGCACACCGCTTTTATTGTACTTTAAACTATATGCAAGCATACTGCCGGCTCCAATTTCAGTTAGTGATTTTTGTTTTGCATATGTTATTGATGGCTGTAAACTTAGTTGTTTAGTCAATCCATAATCAGCAATTAAAAATGCTGAAAGTAGCTGTCCATATTTAACACTACCAACTTTAACAAAAGAAAGCAAAGGTTGATTTATGTGCATAGCACCAATGCCAAAACCGATATTAAAATTTTCTTTCAACCGTTTCAAAATATTTATTCCAGCACTTATGTCAATTGCACTCGCTTTGTCATTGCCAATAGGCTCACCATTCGCAAAAGAAGCGTCAAACAATTCACCATCAAATTGATTATCGAAAGTAAGTTTGCTAAAATTTACTTGTTTCGATAAATAGCCTATACCCGCGCCAATGGAAACAAAAGTTGAAGAATCGCCACCAACCGACAAAAGATAAGATGGAGCAAACTGCAAGAATATTGTTTGAAGGGCGCCATCACCAGCCTTGTCCTGATATAGATTTAGTCCTGCATTTAATGAGTTTTTTTTCTCATTCATTTTCAGAAGTTTACCATCTAATGTAATGCCGGTGGTAACTAACGGAACGGTTACGCTCTTCCATTGCGAGCGATGGATAATCATTGCTCTGTAATCACCATTAAAAAATCCATTGCTTGCAGGATTGAATAAAGTATTGGCAGTTTGAAACTGAGAGAAATGAATGTCCTGCCCATTCAATCGTGAAAAGACTGTAAAACAAAAAAGTAAGAAGGCGATTTGTAATTTCATCGTTTATCTTATTAATGTAATGTTACCCTTTTTGAAAAACTTTTCTTCATTAAAGCATTCAGCCTCCAGATAAAAGTCGAATACGCCCGGTGCCAAATCAACACCTTTAAATTTACCATCCCATCCATTCTCTTGCTTTGAAGTTTCGAATACTTTTTGCCCCCATCTGTCGTAAATCGCAAAGTACATAGACTTTATAACATTACCTCGCACAAACAATATATCATTTTGCAAATCGCTGTTGGGCGAAAATGCCGATGGTACAAATATGAGCGGCTCGGCACAACCAGCCCCTGTTACTTTTACAAAGACAATATCGGTAGCAGTACAACCACCTGCATTGGTAACGGTAACAGTATACGTAGTATTATTTGCGGGAAGCGCCATAGTGATAGCAACATTAGGATTTGTTACACCGGCAGTGGGTTGCCAGCTGAAACTAACATTGGTAACAGAAACAGCAGTGAGGGTAGTAGGTTCACCAAGCGAAACTGTATCGGGGCTAGCTGTGGCATTCACAATAATTTTCTTGTATGGAATATTGACAGTAAATATATTAGTGTCAATACAACCATCGCCCGAAATAAAATATGCCGTAACCGTGTAAATACCTGCATCGGAATACTGATGAACAGGGTTTTGCAAATTCGATGTTGTATTGTCACCAAAATTCCACGACCAATTAACTGTAGTTCCAATAGTGATTACACTATCATAAAAATTAACAAATGCATTGCAAGTATCGATAGTAAAATCAACACCAACAGTGTAATCGTTTATTATATGAAATGTGCGTGTGCTTGTATCGGTACAAGATGGATCGATAGGCGAATAGGCAATTAAAGTTACTGTATAATAACCAGTATCGGGGTATGTATACGTTGGTGAAAATAACGATGTAGTATCTGTTAAAGTCGATAAATCGCCAAAATCCCAAAAATATTTATTGGCATTATAGCTAAGGTTTTGAAAGACTACAGTAGTAGTACCACATATTACATCAGGATTGAAAATAGAGGCCACCGTAATATTGGGACATGGCACCACATTCAATTGAAAGTCGCGTTTAGTTGCTCCAAGAAGCACACCATTGCGATATTCTTTAGCGCACACACCTATTACAAATTGCCCCTGAATATTGGGCACTGCCGTTAATTTTCCTGAAAGAGGATCAATCGTAAGTGCTACACCTCCCAACATGTTTTGAGTTGAATATCCCGCAGCCCAAATAATATTCTGATAAGGAGGCGGCAATGGAGGCACAGGCTGTGGGTTGCCTGCACTACCACCATCAAGTGGTGTACAAAGCTCATAATATATGGAATCGCCATCGATATCTGTGGCACTGTGATCAAACTCATACAATACGTTTTGGCAAATAAATGGCGCAGGCAAACTTTTTAAAAACCGGATTGCTATTGGTAAAATTTGTTGTGGAACCTGGTATACTTGCATAACAGGTAATACCATGATCATTTGGATTTATAATATTAATAAGCGTAGCATTTCGGCAACAACGTTGGTATGCCAGCTGATATCCACCTGCAATAGGAGGTAGATTTACGGTATCGATGTATGTTGAATATTCATAACAAACATTACCTGGCAAACTAAGGCATACAGAATTAATAGCAGGTGGAATAGGGAAGGAACCGGTAAAAGGGATTTGTAAATGAAATAATAAATTGCCTGTACTATTAAAAACACCAACCGATGCAGGATCATCGAATGGCGGTATACCATTGAAGCAATCGCGATACACCGTTAGTCTGATCTCATAATCGTTATTCCCAAGGTGCTTGTAATTAATTTCGCCACCTACAATATGAGTCGCACATAATGTAGACCACATTGCGATTGAAATAAAAAGTAAGCAGAGTAAACGCTTGATCATAAAAAAAACTTTGCTACTAAATTAGTACAAATATTCGAATTCGTAATATTTATTTAATTTTTATTTGCAATAGGCTTTCGTTTTCGATAAACGCCTCAAGTGTATCGCCAACTTGAACAGCATTTACTCCGGCAGGAGTTCCTGTAAAAATCAAATCCCCTTTTTTAAGTGTTATGTATTTTGAAACAAAAGAAATGATATAATCGAACGAAAAAAGCATCAACGATGTATTACCATTTTGTTTCTCAATGTTGTTCACTTTAAGACTGAAATTAATATTTTTAAGATCGGGGAAATTATTTTTGGGAATAAATTTCTCACTTACCGGTGCCGACCCGTCAAATGCCTTAGCCAATTCCCAGGGCAATCCTTTGCTTTTAAGTTGCGCTTGCAAATCGCGGGCTGTGAAGTCGATACCAATTCCTATTTCGGAATAATATTTATATGCAAATTGTTCTTCAATATTTTTCCCTACTTTATCAATTCGCAAAACTATTTCTACTTCGTGCTGCACATCCTGAGAAAAATCGGGATAAAAAAAAAGGCATATTCTTTATGGGGCTTGCAGTTTCGGGTTTCATAAATATAACCGGATCGCCCGGGGTGGCATTGTTTAGTTCTTTTATGTGGTCAACATAATTTCTTCCTACGCAAATTATCTTCATCGCTCAAATTATTTTAAGCAATTGTACAAATTATTACATATTTGCCAAAATTTTTACAATAATGAGTCAGCGCAAACAATCTGTATTTTTAGCATTGGCAGCATTACTTGGGGTAATAATATTTTTTCTCGACATAGCATTAATACAAATTAGCGGCCCAGAAAAAAATTCGGTTATACTCCATTTTACCTCGCTTGAAGCTACAGGAGTTTCAATAGCTCAACCTTTTTTTTATTATTTGATTATGATTTTTGATGCAATTATAGTTGCACTATGTATTTATACAATTTTGGGATTTAGAAATCGACCCAAACAAATAAAATTATGTAGGGGTATTATTTTTCTTATTGTTTTGCTCATTGGCAGCATGTTTCTGTTAACCGATAAGCTTAAAGGGCAATTTATAGGTTCAACAATATTTTATCTCTATGCGTTATATGTGCCAATTGTAATGTTGGTGCTTGTTTTTCTTGCTATTCAAGGCATAAGTGCCGATGAAAAGCTCGTTCGTTCTGCCGACAGGTTGCGGTAGACATTTTACGAATCACCCGCTTTTTGGGTGAAAGGATAAATTTACTGGGTGAAGTTTGGCTATCTTTGAAGTCAGATTTTTATTTTTTTAATTTTTCGTCATTTTTCATACGCTTTTTAAAAGCTTTTCAATTTTTCTATGGCAGCGCAAAACAAAGTAGCAATACGTATTTTATTGGTGGAAGACCATCCTGTAAATAAAATGTTAGTCAAGAACATTTTAAAACGAAACGGTTATCATGTAGGCACAGCCGAACATGGGCTATCGGCACTTGAAATATTGCAAAAAGAGGCTTTCGATTTGATAGTCACCGATATTAAAATGCCGGTAATGACAGGTCTGGAGATGGTATCGTACATCCGAAACAGGTTTCAGTATCCAATAAAAAATATTCCAATTATAGCTTATTCAGCATTCGAAACAGAATATGACATGTTACGGGCACGTGAATGTGGTATAAATGAATGTATATCAAAACCCTCGTATCCCGAAGAATTGCTCAATATGATAAATAAGGAAATTGAAAAAGCGCATGGCCTAAAAATGAACCACTAAGCAAGCATACTTATTCCATGATATAGATTATTTCAAATCTTCAAAACTCAAATCTCCGGTAGTTGTATTGTTATTATCGTGATTGTTTGGCACATCATCTGTTCTATGATTATATACCCTTGGTTCCAAAGGTGGGGCATTTTCGCGAATGTAATCCAATGCTTCCTGCATACCATCTAAAAACTTGTCGAAGTCTTCGCGATAAAGAAAAATCTTATGCTTTTCGAAAAAAGGTTTTTCGTTCTCATTGGTACTAAACTTTCTTTTACTTTCAGTTATGCTCAAGTAAAAATCGTTGCCACGTGTACTCCTCACATCAAAAAAATACGTGCGTTTACCAGCTCTTACTCCTTTCGAAAAAAGTTCCTCGCGCGATTCATTGTTATCCATTTCGCTCATAATGGTTCTTGTGTTTTAAGTTTAGTTTGGCAACAAATATATGAAAATATATAATTTACAAATTGAGTGAATAAAATATTAACTGATTATGTTTTGAGGTTAAAATGCTTTGAATAATGAAGCATTATTTTTGAGTCCTGTTCTGAGTTTGTTAATTATAAAAGCAGAAGTAAAATAAAATCAGGAGTATAAAACTCGGAACTACTTTATTTATAAAAATGCAGAAAATTATTTGTCAAAGTTGATTCTAATTCATTGGTGCTTAAAGAGTAGTAATTAAGAGGATTAAAATTATTAATCACTAAAAAGGGCATGGTCCGCTCAAATCAAAAGTCATTTGTTTCCCAATTAATATTTTGCATCGAACATCTAAACAGCAGTCTTCTCCGAAGTAAGTTCTTCTATTCTTTTTGATACTTGTTCCATCATCCACATTGGTGTAGAAGTTGCCCCACAAATTCCTGCGGTTTCAGCATTTTCAAACCATTGGGCTTCTACTTCTTCGGGGGTTGATACAAAATAAGAGCGAGGATTTATACTTTTGCACACACTATATAATGCTTTGCCATTTGAGCTTTTTTTGCCACTTGCAAAAACAATAACATCATGTTGTTCCGAAAATTTTCGCATCCTTGGTTCGCGATTCGAAACCTGCCTGCATAATGTATCGTTGCTAACAAAATTATCACTTGTAATAATACCATTAGTTTGAAGAATTTTCTCTTCAAGCATGCTTTTCATTTTTTCGAAACCTGCTGTGCTTTTTGTAGTTTGAGAAAAAAATTGAATTGGTAACCTGAAATCTATTTTTGCTAAATCTTCTTCGGTGCGAACTATAATTGCCTTACCATTAGTTTGCCCAACAAGTCCGTTTATTTCGGCATGCCCTTCTTCACCATATATAACAATTTGACCGTGTTCTTTTTCTACCTCCTCGAAACCTGCACCTACACGATGCTGGAGTTTAAGCACCACAGGACACGATGCATCAATAAGTTCTATACCGTTTTTTAGTGCAGTGATATATGTGCTTGGTGGCTCGCCATGTGCCCGAATCAATACTTTGCAATTAGACAACTGTTCAAGTTGTTCGTGGGTAATTATTTTTAATCCTTTCTTTGTCAATCGTTCAACTTCCATATTATTGTGCACAATATCACCCAGGCAATAAAGAGTACCTGATCTGTCCAATTCTTCTTCGGCCATTTGGATAGCGTATACTACACCAAAGCAAAATCCTGATTCATTGTCGATTGTTATTTTCATTTTCAAAATACTTTTTGTTCGATTGACAAATTTTCAATAAGACTTAATACAAATTGAACTTGTTCTTCTTCGTTAATATTAGAATTGTCGAGAAGAATAGCATCAGCGGCCATTCTCAAAGGACTTTCGCTACGATGGCTGTCCTCATAATCGCGCGATTGAAGATTGTTTAGTACCTGTTCGTAAGAAATAGATATTCCTTTGTTGATCATTTCGTTGTATCGCCTTTGGGCGCGAATGTTTACATCGGCCGTCATAAATATTTTCAATTCGGCATTTGGAAATACTGTGGTTCCTATATCGCGGCCATCCATAATAATTCCACCCAATCTTCCATATTCCTGCTGAATAGTAACCATACGCATGCGCACTTCTTTTATTGCGCTCACATGGCTTACATTTTCCGAAACAATCATTTCGCGTATTTGGTTTTCCACAAGCACATCGTTAAGGTAAATTTCACTTTGCCTTGTAGTGGTATTAAGTTTAAATTCTATAAAAATGTTGTTTAGCAATTCATTATAATCATTGGTTTGCAACAATTCAATCTCTTCGGGTTGAGGTATATCAATGTTATTTTGCAAAAAAAATAATGTCACTGCCCTGTACATAGCACCCGAATCGATATACTTTATTCCTATTCTTCGGGCTATAGCTTTAGCAAGGGTGCTTTTGCCACACGAAGAATATCCGTCAACGGCAATTACAATTTTATCAATAAATTTTGATGACAACATTGGATGCAAAATTAATGATTGTATTGGATTGTTTTAATCATGGATGAAATATATTATTCGCGCGTTTCAAGCAATGTTGATAAAATCATAATTATAAAATAAGCTTATGAATGGAAACAAAGTAGTTTTGCAAATTGAAAATCAGTATCTCAAAAGAGTATTCAATTTCGGTATAGAATATCGATATACTTCT
The DNA here is from genome assembly GCA_016717325.1 of Bacteroidota bacterium. Taxonomy (GTDB): domain Bacteria; phylum Bacteroidota; class Bacteroidia; order AKYH767-A; family OLB10; genus JADKFV01. The sequence continues at coordinate 60,949 of JADKFV010000011.1, forward strand.
TTTTTATACATAATTGGTGTTTTATTAAATGAAAATTACGTTTTACGGTCACTCATGTTTTGCAGTTGAAATTGCCGGAAAAGTTCTCTTGTTCGATCCATTCATTAAGCATAATCCTCTTTCCAGTCACATAGATATTGACAAAATAAAATGCGACTACATTTTAGTATCGCACGGCCATCAGGATCATATTGCTGATGCTCCACATATTGCCCATAATAACAATGCAACCATAATTTCGAATTATGAGATTATACAATGGTTAAAAAAGCAAGGGGTTGCCAAAACACATGATATGAACATTGGTGGTCATTGGATGTTCGATTTTGGAAAAGTAAAATGCGTAAATGCAGTTCATTCCAGCAGCATGCCTGACGGAACCTATGGTGGCAATCCAATGGGTTTTTTAATAGAAAGCAGTGAAGGTAATTTTTATTACTCGGGCGACACTGCCTTAACTTACGACATGAAATTGATAGGCGACCACAAAAATATTGATGTTGCTTTTTTACCAATTGGCAACAATTTTACAATGGGTGTAGATAATGCTATTATCGCTTGCAATTTTATTAAATGTAACACTGTTGTAGGTTTGCATTACGATTCTTTTCCTCCCATTGTTATAGATAAAGAAGAAGCGAAAATGAAATTTGCTAATGCCGGCAAGCAATTGATACTTATTCCAATAGGAGATACCATTGAATTAAATAAAAAGTTGTAAATTGGCGCGATTAATTCTAAAACCTATGGTAAGTAAAAAAATTATTTTCAGTTCAGTTATTCTTTTAGCAGCCTGTATAACGCTGGCATTAAGCACTTGGAGTTGCAAGAAAACAAAGTATAATGAAATATCGGACGAAGAAGAGGCTGAGTGGATGATATTTGACCGCAATCAAAAGTTTTACATGGCGAGTACACAAGGCGAAATAGATACTTTTCAAGTTGTACGAAAGTCCAAAGCATATTATAACCCTAATTACGAGGAGTTTATAGAAGCTGAGGTTAGACGACTTGACGATACATTGCAAGCAGGTGTACAAGACGGTGGTGTTTACATGCGTAAAACCAGCAAGGGATTATCTGTGAAAGTTTGGTTACCCCATTTTGGTGAAAAAATAGACATTACAAAACGCACTTCTACTGTTGCCAATGTGAATGGTAAAAATTATCCGGATGTATTCATTTTACCTGTGAACCAGCTTTATCTCGATTTCGACAATTACATCGACACAATATATTACTCAAAGTCTTTTGGCTTTTTAAAGTATGTAGATATATATGGCGAAGAATGGACAAAATATAATTAAATAAAAAATGGCAAAAATAATTGCAATAGCAAACCAAAAAGGAGGCGTAGGTAAAACAACTACAGCCATAAATTTAGCAGCCTCCTTAGCTGTATTGGAATACAAAACATTGCTGATAGACTGCGACCCACAGGCTAATGCCACATCGGGCACCGGCTTCGACCCCCGCGAAATAACTGCAGGTATATATGAGTGTCTGGTAAACGAAGTATCTCCTTTCGATACAATCAAGCAAACCAAAACGCCAAATTTATTTTTAATGCCATCTCATATCGATTTGGTTGGTGCCGAAATTGAAATGATAAACTTGCCAAACCGCGAGCACATGATGAAAAATGTTCTCGATAAAATAAGAAACGAATTTCAGTTCATTATTATTGATTGCAGTCCTTCGCTTGGTTTGATAACTATAAATGCTCTTACCGGAGCTGATAGTGTTCTTATTCCTGTTCAGTGTGAGTATTTTGCATTAGAGGGTTTAGGAAAATTGCTTAATACAGTAAAAATTGTACAAACACGCCTAAACACAAACCTTGAAATTGAAGGCATTCTGCTGACTATGTACGATGTGCGTTTACGTTTATCTAATCAGGTAGTAGAAGAAGTAAAGACACATTTTCAGCAAATGGTGTTTGACACAATAATACAACGCAATACAAAATTGGGCGAGGCTCCCAGTTTTGGAGAACCAATCATAATGTTCGATGTGCAAAGTAAAGGCTCGACCAACTACTTAAACTTGGCTCGCGAAATCTTACAAAAAAACAACCTCACCAATATACCGGCACACGAAAAAATAATTTCGGAAGAAAAACCCGGTGAAACTTTAGAAATTCGTAGGTAATGCAATTACATAATAAGTGACAATTACACTTAAAAAGATTTTAAAAATAACCTACTTTACAAAAACGAAAATATAAATGAATCCACGTAAAAGCGCATTAGGCAGAGGCCTTGGAGCACTTCTCGATAATCCATCAACTGAAACAAATTCAGGTTCGGGAGTTGGTGATATGATGTCGGTTTCGGGCAACATTGCCAACATCAGTTTGAACAAAATTGAAACAAATCCATTTCAGCCTCGCACTGAGTTTAGTGCAGAAGCACTTCAGGAATTAGCAGAGTCGATAAAAAATCAGGGCATCATACAACCTATTACCGTTCGCAAGTCTGGTATGGATAAATATCAAATCATATCGGGCGAAAGAAGGTTTCGGGCTTCAAAATTAGCCGGTCTCGATACTGTTCCTGCATACATACGCGTTGCCAACGATCAGGCCATGCTCGAAATGGCATTGGTTGAAAATATTCAACGCAAAGATTTGAACGCCATCGAAATTGCAATAAGCTACAAGCGACTTATTGATGAATGTAACCTTACTCAAGAAACACTTGCCGACAAAGTAGGTAAAGACCGCACCACAGTGACTAACTATTTGCGCTTATTAAAATTAATGCCTCAAATTCAGGCTGCATTGCGCGATGAACAAATAACTATGGGACATGCACGTGCTATAATCAATGTTGCCGACCATGCGAAGCAATTAGATTTGTTTCGTCAGATAATTGCTAATAACTTGTCGGTTCGTGAAACCGAAAAGTTAGTGAAATTAAATTCTCCTATTGCATCCAAACCAAAATCGGAAGCGGCTATTTCTTCTGATTTTAGAAGCCTTCAAGATAAACTTTCATCAATTTACGAAACTAAAGTTTTGCTTAAACACGGAGCCGGAGGAAAAGGACAAATTGTAATTAACTATTACTCAACCGAAGATTTAAACAGGCTTATCGATATGCTCGATTTCGAATAAAAAGAAATTTAGGCATCGTGATTTATTTTGTATGCAAATAAAAGTTTTTTTTCTGTGGCTACTTTTTTGGCTGTTTGCAAATGTAAATTCAAAGTTATATGCACAAAAGTCCACATCACTCGATTCAGCTGAATACTTGCATAGTCCAATTAAAGCGCTTCGAATGTCAGCAGTGTTGCCAGGCTTAGGTCAGGTGTACAATAAAAAATATTGGAAGCCCCCGGTTATTTATGCTGGTGCAGCAACACTTTTATACTTTGCCAATTATAATGGAACGCGTTATAAAAAATACAAAACGGCCGTTTTGTATAGGCTCGATGGCGATTCAACAACCATAGATGATTTCGTTTTTAAATACAGCGATCAGGATTTACTTACATTGAAAACATACTTCCGCAGAAATCGCGACCTTTGTTACATTGGCACAGGATTACTTTATGTACTCAACTTGCTTGATGCCTATGTGGATGCACATTTATTTTACTTCACGGTAAAGGACGATGCTGTTATAGGCTACCAGCCTTATATTTTAAATAATGGCTTTTCGAATAATTATGGTGTCAAAATAATGATAAATTTTAAGTAATGAGAATTGCACTAATAGGTTATGGTAAAATGGGAAAAGCCATTGAGCAAGTGGCCATTCGCAGGGGACACACAATTGCTTTCATTGCAGATGTAAATAATCGGTCAATTGATGATTTGCAAATGGAAATGGTTGATATCGCTTTGGAATTCACATCGCCAGAGTCTGCTTTTGAAAATGTCAAAAAGCTCATGCAAAAAAAAATTCCTACGGTTTGTGGTTCTACAGGATGGCTCACTAAATTACCTGAAATTGAAATGATCAGTAATAAAACAGGTACACCATTCATTCACAGCTCAAATTACAGCATTGGTGTTAATATATTCTTTCTATTGAATAAATTTCTTGCAGACATTATGAAAAATTTAGATGACTACAATGTGGTCATGAAAGAAATACATCATACTGAAAAAAGAGATGCTCCAAGTGGTACGGCAATAAAACTTGCAAATGATATTATTGAGCGCATTGACCGAAAAAAGGAATGGAAATTATTTAAAGACCAATCTGCCAGCGATGCTGATATAATTATTGAAGATTTACGAAGTGGTGATGTGCCGGGAACTCATCATGTGAAGTATGAAAGTGATGTTGACGATATAGAAATAATTCACAAGGCACATACGAGGCAAGGGTTTGCCAAAGGTGCAATCATCACTGCCGAATGGATTGAAGGCCAAAAAGGATTTCAAACGATGGACGATTTTATCAAAATACTACTGCATCAAAAGTGACGTTTAATTTCCTAATATTGCGCTTTGCTAAAAAAAACAATTGATATCATTAAATAATGAATTGGAAATTCTGGAAAAAAGATAATTCTGCTGCCAAAACCAATGTAAAAAAGAGTAAAACCCGCGAGTGGCTCGATGCCATCGTCTTTGCTGTTGTAGCTGCTACAATTATTCGCACTTTTCTTATCGAAGCATTTACTATACCAACACCATCTATGGAAAAAACCATGCTTGTTGGTGATTTCCTTTTTGTAAGTAAAGTCAACTACGGGCCACGCACACCCATCACTCCTTTGGCCATTCCTTTTATACACCAGTATTTACCTTTTACAAAGTTGAAGTCGTATACTGATGCAGTTCAATGGAATTACCACCGCTTACCGGGCTTTCAAACTGTAAAGCGATTTGACATTGTTGTTTTTAACTTTCCGGGCACTAATGATATTGATGGATCGAGCAACGATTTTCCTATTGATAAAAAAGTGCATTATGTAAAGCGTTGTGTTGGTATGCCGGGCGATTCGTTGCGGGTTGTAAATACTACCCTTTATGTAAATAACGAGCAAATTAATTCTATCAAAGGCGAGCAACAAATGTATATTATCGATCCGCCTTCGAAGTTTGAGGAATCGACCTTACGTGAATGGGGCCTCGCAAATGCTGATATGGCCGAACAAAACTCATCGGCACTGATGCTGACAAAAGAAGTAGCTACCAAAATCCGACAACTTCCAAGCATTAATGGGGTTAATGTTTATACTGATAGCATCCGTAAAGAATCATCAATGTTTTGCTTCGATAATTTTCACCAGTTCAACCAATACAACTTTGGACCTATTTGGGTGCCAAAAGAAGGAGTGGAAATACCTTTAAATATTTCGAATTACAAGGTGTATGAAAAAGCTATCATACATGATGAGAATAATAAACTTGAAGTGCGCGAGGGCAAAATTTTTATAAACGATAAAGCCGTTACCTCATATAAATTTAAACAGAACTATTACTTCATGATGGGCGACAACAGGTGCAACTCCTGGGATAGCCGTTATTGGGGCTTTGTACCTGAAACACATGTAGTAGGTAAGGCAGTTTTTGTATGGCTTTCGTGGGATAGTGAAGCTTCACTTTTGCATAAAATACGCTGGAGCAGAATGTTTAGGCTTATTCACGATTAATAATACTTGTTAAATGGTTGTGGATAATTTATTTTTCAGGCTGCAACTTATTTTTTCAATTTTACGTCCTTTATATACATGAAATAATTTTCCGAAACACAAAATCAAACTAAATAATATGAAAAAAATTACTCTTTTAGCATTACTGCTTGTAATCCTTAATTGGGGCGCCCGTTCGCAGGGTGTTTGTGGTTTCTCCGAGGATTTTGAAAATATCGACAGCGTAACAACCGTTGGTAACCCTGGTTGGTTTCCCGAAAACTTCTTCTATGTTTCGGGCTTCCAATGTAACCTGGGTACTTATGCCCAAAGCGACTCATCTACAATGGTCACTATTCCCTTCAGCACTTTGGGCAACCAATTTGTAAAACTTCAATTTTATTCAATTTGTAAAATTGAGTTTTTCGATGGTGGTATTATTGAAGTTTCCAATGATGGCGGAACAACATGGATACGCCTTACAACTGCTCAATATTTGGGCACAGGAAATTTTCCCGGTGATAAATTTACCGAAATTTCTTATTCCGATTGGGCTCCAGGAACCACAACGCCTCCCGATCAACTTTGGTGGAAATTTGAAGAGTTTGATGTATCAACATTGTTAGCAAATACCGCTAGTGCGATGGTGCGTTTCACCGTTAAGGATTTAAATAATACCGGTATGTCTGGTCGTTATGGCTGGCTGGTTGATGATATATGTGTATTGATGGCTCCATGCGAACTCACACCACCAACTGTTGTTCAGTTAGCTCCAATATTACAAACTTTAGTTTACAATGTTGGCCCATATACTTTAAATGCAGATATGACTGATGTTTCGGGCATCTTAAGCGCTAATTTGTTGTATACTATTAATGGCATACCAGGCACCGCGGTTATGAACAATATAGGTGGCAATACTTATTCGGGAGTAATTCCTGCTGTAAATGTTGGCGATACTGTATGTTACCGTTTTGAAGCCACAGATAATTCGGGCTGTAATAACACCACTCTATATCCTGCATCAAATTTGTCTCCTATTTGTTTTGTTGCAACTACAGGAATAACTTTTCCATATTGCGACAATTTCGATTCTAACGACCTATGGACAGACTCTGTAGTGTCAGGTTCTCCATGGGAATTGGGTACCCCAAATTTTGGAGTTACAAACAATGCTTTGTCTTTTCCAAACTCATGGGATATTGAGCTCAATTCAGCATATCAAAACAATACAGTAAGTTTTTTAACTTCACCTGTATTTGATTTTTCGGGTGCTGTTAATGCCAATTTAGAATTCTGGTTAAATCATGCTACCGATCAATTTGGTGATGGTGTACGTTTAGAATATACGCCCGATGGCGGAACTACATGGAAAACTTGCGGAATTTTTCAAGATCCTGATGCAACCAATTGGTACAATCAGGCAAATGTTAATTCATTAACATCGGCAGGATGGAGCGGCAATTCGGGCGGTTGGAAAAAGAGTGGAAGAAAGTTGATTGATACTGACTTGCAACAGCAAGGATCACCTGTTCTGTTCCGTTTCATATTTGCATCGGATGGATTTACGACAGGAGACGGTTTTAGCCTTGACAATTTTGTATCAAATTGCCTCAGGTGAGCGATGTTGAGTAGAATCATATATTTCTCCGGCACCTGCATTACCTTCAGGAACAACTGCACCTGTAGAAGTTATTGTTAGAAACTATGCATCGCAGCCCGTTGCTACATTCGATGTTTATTACAGTTTAAACAATGGTCCTCCAGTTGGCCCCGCACCATATACAGGTCCTGTAATTGTACCCAATGGTACCGGCAATGTAATATGCCCAAATATTACTGTACCAAGTGGCGGATACAGCATTTGTGCATGGACATCGATGCCAACCGACCTTGATAATACAAACGATACAACATGTAAAACATTTACAGGAATAGCTCAGTTTCCAATTTCATATTGCAACGACTTTGAAACAAATGGAAATGATTTCTATGACGCTACAGATGTAAATCAGCAAAACAAATGGGAACTGGGAACTCCAAATTATGGAGTCACTAATTCTACACATTCAGGTTCCAATGCCTGGGATGTAATGTTAAATGTAATTTATTTTAATTCTGACACCGGTAAATTGGTATCACCATTTTTTGATTTTACTGCAGCATCAAATGCTCGCCTCGAATTTTGGCAAAACCGCAATACTGAAACAAATTATGATGGCGTAAGGTTGGAGTATGCTATAAATGGTGGGCCTTGGCAGATTTTGGGAACAGTAAACGACCCCAACGCAACAAATTGGTATACCGATCCAAGTTTGATAGGTTCGGGTGGATTGCCTGCATGGGACAATACAAGTAATGGATGGATACTATCTACTTATTTTGCCAGTATACTTGATGCTGCCGGTACGGTGCAATTTCAATATGTGTTTAATGCCGATGGTATTGTGCAGCGTGATGGATTCTCCATAGATGATTTTTGCGTTATTCAACCCGGACCTATCGATGTTGGTGTAATATCAATTGACGAACCAGGACCAGGGTCGGCTGCAGGTACTTTACAAACTATTAAAGTTACTATCAAAAATTTTGGCGCTGCGGCCCAAACATCTGTTCCGGTAAATTACACTGTGAATGGTGGTGCACCAGTTCAAACAATTTGGACCGGAAATCTACTACCAAACGGAACAGCACAAGTTACCTTAACTCCTTCTTATATTGTTCCAATTGGTGATTATCCAATTTGTGCTTTTACTTCATTGGCTGGCGATAGTGACCCAAAGAACGATTCAACTTGTGGTAACTATGTGGGAGTGCCTACTATAATACCTACATATAAAGATAATTTTGATGTAGCAAATGCCGGTTGGTATAACTCAAATACTTCGCCTACAACTAAATGGGAATTAGGTACGCCAGCTTATGGACAAACAAATTCGGCTCATTCAGCTCCAACCTGCTGGGATATAAACTTAACATCGGGTTACAACCCAAATGCAGAGTGTTACTTATATTCTCCATTCTTTAACTTGACCAATCTTGTTAATCCGAAGTTTCATTTTGGATTAACTATAGCACTCAGCAAAACTATGATGGTGTACGTTTAGAGTATACAAAAAATGGTGTAACCTGGACAGTGGTGGGACAACAAGGAAGTCCTAATTCGACAAACTGGTATACCAACAACTCATTGTTCCCTACGTCTTTACCGGGATGGGCTGGTGCTAGTGGCGGATGGCAATTTGCTAAATTTAAAGATTTGCAATTCCTTACTAATGAACCAACCGTTCAATTCCGTTTTGTATTTGTGTCTACCACTTTCCAAGGTTTCCCTAATGATGGATTTTCTATTGACGATTTCGAATTGTACATTCCTATCACTGTAAGTGCTGCTTCGCAAGAGGTGAAGCCCGCAAACAAATTACTGATTCCCGGTGGTCAACCAATACGTGGTTTGGTAGTAAATAAGGGCACAACACCGTTATCTAAAGTTGCCGTTACTCTTACTTATGGAAGTTTAGCAAATGTTATTGTAACAGATACCATTGACTTTAATGTGGTAAACGGAGCGCCATTGCCATTAAATTCAACTTATTGGCATACGTTTTCGCAACCGGTTTCTGCAATACCCGGCTGTCAAACAATATGCATGTATACCAGCTATCCAAATCAACAAAACGACTTGAATACAAGTGACGATACAGTTTGTAATGTATTATGTGCTTTCGACTCTATCACACCATTTAATGGCTACTGCGAAGATTTCGAAGGATCTAATGCCAGTTGGGTAGCTTTAAACGGAATTACTTTTTTTGGACCAACAAGTTGGGCTTTGGGCTCACCCGGTAAAGCAAATATAAACACTGTTCATTCCGGAACAAAAGCATGGTGTACTAAGTTATTCCAAAACTATCCTGCTGCAGACTCATCAGCTTTGTTTACACCAGTATTCAATGTGACAGCCGGCCAGTGTTATACGGTTAAGTTTTGGCACCAGTATGTAACCGAACTGTTTCAGGATGGTGGTACATGTGAGTATTCTGCCGACAGTGGAAATACATGGAAAGCAGTTGGTTTGCCTTACGATCCACTATGGATGAATACATTTTATGTTGCTGGCTTCAATGGGCCTCCACCAGTTCCGGGATGGAGGAAACAGCAGGTTGATATACTCTGAACACGATATACAAGCATACAATACCGGGCCATTAATGTTACGTTTCCGTTTCGGTTCCGATTTTTCAACATCATTTGATGGTTGGGCAATTGATGATTTCTGTTTCGAGCCAAAAGTACAACCATGTGTTACAGCAGTAATTGAAAACGATGGCGATGAAATATTCTTATTCCAAAATGAGCCAAACCCTGCAACCGGAATTACAAATATTAAATTTACAATTCCCGGAGATGGCAACGTAAACTTAAATGTAAAAGACATTGCAGGCCGTCAGGTTGCTGTATTGGCTGATGGAATTTATAACAGAGGTTTAAATAACGTTACTTACGATTTTAGTACTCTTCAATCAGGTGTTTATTTGATAGAAATGAATTACGAGAAATATAAACTCGTTCGTAAAATAATCGTTCAGTAATATTTGCACAAAATAATTAGAGCCGGATATTTTTATCCGGCTTTTTTTATGACAAATATTTTACAAAATATCGAATCGTACTTTTTATTTATTTGCGAAAAAGTAATTTGCCATAACTATTTCAAAAAGTTTATATTTGTGCTTTTACTAATACCTCGAATGATAAGCAATAATCTAAAATCAATTTCAGAATCATTTACGGCCAGAACGTTTATGGCCGTATCGTTGTTGCTGTTGGTTTTGGCATCCATATTTATTCCTTTGGGCATTGTTGTTAAAACAACCTTTTACGATGATTATTCAAATGGCAACTATAAGAATCCCAAAAAACACATTCAGTTAAATTTAAGATGCAATGAGTTGCATAAAATTAAATATGTCAACAACCATGAAATAATCTTCGGTAACAAACTTTACGATATTGTTGAAAAATCGTTTGTTGATGGCATCTGGCATTTTGTTTTGTATGAAGATAGTATTGAACAGAAGGACTTGACTCTATTGCATCAATCACAAAAGCACAAAGAGCAAAACAACAAAATGCTAACAAACTTTTTATTCTTAATAAATGCACCGGTTCAAAATTTCGAAAGTGAAATTGTTTTACCTGTTTGTATAAATAAATTAAATGAACATCCTTTTTCATTTTACAACTGCGATTTTTTTTCAAATCCTTTTCGACCACCCTGTTGAATAGCTTTGGCGGGGTTCATAAATAAATATTTTTTAAATGCTGTGAGGTTTTCAAATAAACACTCATCAAAAGCATTTATATATTTTTTGTAACCGTCAATGCCATCTTTACCGAAACAATTGCTTATTGGATTCGGCATTTTCCATTATTTATTCATCAGCAAAAAATGACTATGCGTTAATCGTATACAGTCATAGTTGCACTATAATTTATTAAAAATGAAGTCAATAAAAAAAATAATTATTTTATTTTCATTTCCATTAATGGCTATGAGCCAACAGCAGGACACCACCAAGGTTTACAACATTCAAACAATTACCATAGGTGCCGAAAAATTTAAAACAACATCGGGCAATGTGCCCAATTATATTGTCCCCATATCCCAAGCCGATATTCAGTTTCAGAACAATGCGTCTTCGGCCGATTTGCTCCAAAATAAAGGCGGAGTGTTTGTGCAAAAAAGTCAGGGTGGGGGAGGAAGCCCTGTTATAAGAGGTTTCGAAGCAAACAAGATATTATTGGTAGTAGACGGAGTGCGAATGAACAATGCTATTTTTCGTGGCGGGCATTTGCAAAATGTGATACGCGTCAATAACGAAATGTTACAAAAAGTTGAAATTATAAATGGCCCGGGCTCGCTCATTTATGGCAGCGATGCTATGGGAGGTGTAATCCACTTTTCAACTATTTCTCCCAGGTTCAGTGATTCGAAAAAAACTATCGTACACGCAACTGCTATGGCAAGGTACAGTTCGGCATTGCAGGAATCAACAGGACATGTAAATTTTTCGCTTGCAAATAATAAATGGGGCTCGACAACGGCTTTTACCTATGCCCTTTTCGATGATATGATTCAAGGAAAGAGCGATAACTTTTTATCGAAGGATTATCCATTGTATTTTAACGATAGCATATACGTTTTGCACTCGAATGGGAAAGACAGCGTTGTAAAAAACGATGATGTAAGTAAGCAAAGGCGAACCGGTTATACTCAGTATAATATTATGCAAAAGTTGATGTACAATCAAAAAAATGCAACGCATACATTAGCTTTTCACTACTCAAACAGTAGCAATGTAAATCGTTTCGATAGATTGAGCGAATTTAAAGGAGGCAATCCTGTTTATTCCGAATGGTATTATGGCCCCGAGGAATGGGCATCGGTTTCATATATTTATGACCATTTTGCAAAAACAAAAATTGCCGATGATTTCAAAATTACTTTAGCATACCAACAATTTAATGAGAGTAGAATTTCGCGAAGATTTAAAAGTAATAATCAGCGTACACAGCAAGAAAAAGTTGATGCATATACTTTGAATTTCGATGCCTATAAAATGATAAAGAGTTTACGTTTGCAATATGGTATAGAAGGTATCTATAATGAAGTGGCCTCAACAGCCAATACTTACAATATTAGTTCAGGTGTGCAAACTGCGGCTGTGACACGCTATCCCGATGGAGGCAGTAAAACGAATAATATTGGCGCATATGCAAACACCCGATATTATCTCAATTCTAAAATTGCAATACTTGCAGGAACACGCGTTTCGTTCAATTCATTAACAGCTAAATTTTCGAGTAAAGAATTTTTCGATTTTCCTTTTACGAACATTGACCAAAACAATACATCTCTTACAGGTGCGGTTGGTTTAAATTATTATGCAAAAGATAAAACCAAAATAACCATAATGATTGCAAATGCATTCCGCACGCGCCATGTACATGCTGCAAGTACAGTTTTTGAATCGGCCGATGGGGTAATTATTGTTCCCAATTCTAATTTGAAGCCCGAGTATACCTACAATACCGAAGTAACATTGAACAAAGTAGTGGGTAGTAATTTCGAATTTGAGCTGAATGCCCATTACAACATGATTAATAATTTACTCACCCTTAGTGAAACTAAATTTAATGGTGCCGACAGCATTGTTTACGATGGTTCATTGAGTAAAGTTTTTACTACCGTGAATAAAGACAAGGCATACATAACAGGTGGCACCGCAGCCATTGACTGGTTCTTTGCAAAGAATTTTAAATTAAGTACAAGCTTCACCTATACCTATGGCCGCATATATACTGACACTACCCTGGCGCCACTCGATCACATACCTCCAATGCTGGTGCGTGTAGCTTTTGGTTACAATAAGAAAAATTGCAAGTGGAGCTTTATTCACTAATGAATAGCGCCAAACCGCTGAAGCAATATAGATTGGCTGCCGAGGATAATGAACTTTACGCAACGCCCGATGGTATGCCTGCATGGATGACTATAAATTTAAAAGCATCATACAACATCACAAAAACTCTAGCGTAAATGCAGGAATCGAAAATATTCTGGATACTCAATATCGATATTTTTCATCGGGCATAAGTGCACCGGGAAGAAATTTTATTGGTTCGATTAGGTACCAATTCTAAAACCAGTTTTGTTTGTTTACTAAGAGTAGTTAGATTTTCGAATGAAAATATAACGTACTCTTAGTTATGCCGAACAACTTCAATAGCTTGTTTTCCAAAACCTAAGTTGTTTCGGTATAAACAGAAAAGGAATGGTGATATAAAATTACCATTCCCTTTTTTTGCTTCGTAATATTAGCCATTAATATAAAACTCCGTCCCACCATATTTTAGTATCGTTTGCACCTGCGGTAAATCGAACAAGATTACCATCGAGAGTAATATCTGTAACTTCTTCTTTTGTTACATTTATTACCTTGCCATTATGAAATACTTGCAGCCATTTATTTCTATCGAGCCAAGCAACATGGCCATTGGCTATTTCATATTTTTCGGGCACAATGTTGTCGAGCAAATAAACTTTGCCCTGATAAAATGCATTAAACTGACCAATTGACGATTCGAAAACAACAACACTATCAACTGCCGAAAACTCTTTGGGTTCGTAGCTATCGAGTGTATATGTTTGCCCGTTTTCAAATACTTTAAAGTTGCCCGCAATATCAACATAGGCAATCATATCATTGGCCATTTGAAATTTTGTGGGCGCATTGGCATCTACTATATAAGTATTGCCTTTCCAGAAAGCCCGGAAATTAAATCCATCGCGATCGGTATAGGCTACAATATTTTGTCCAGCACCAAAAGTTGTTTGTGTACCAGCATCATCCAATCCATAAAAATCATTTTGATATAATACCCGCAACCGCTGCGATGAATTGATGTAAGCAAAAGTGTTCTTTCCCAACGAAAATAATTTTTCGAAATTTTTCTCTAATGGAGAAATGTCATCTAAAGTGAATGTTATACCATTACCATATACGAGGTATTGCGATGTGTAGCCATCTTTATAAAAAACAAGGCTATCGGTTTCGTAACTGCTCTCGAGCCATGTGGTTAATGTTTTACGTTTGTTTTGTTCAATAACATCCAGCTGGCGTGTTTGTGTAAAATAAAAATATGCTGTACGGTCCGAAATAGTTTGAACAAAAGCGCCCTCGGTAATGTCGTTGGTTTGCCCTTTGCGATAATATCTGAGTGTATTATTGTTGCTGATGTATGCCACCCAATCGTAACCTACGGTAAACTTCAAAGCGGGCAAACCTTCGAGCTGGCGAAAAGTACCATTATCAAATATTCTGAAACGGCCATTGAAATCGTTCCATGCAGTTATGTTTTGAGCAATACATTTTAGCGAAATTTGCAAACACAAAAGTAGTAGGATAAAAAATTGCTTTCTACTCACAAGTGATTTATTGCATGAAAAATGATTACGATTCAAAACTCAAAATTGTTTTGCGAATAATAGAAATACAATCGTAAATCTGCTCTTCGGTAATTACAAGTGGTGGGGCAAAACGTATAATGTGATCGTGGGTGGGTTTAGCCAGCAATCCATTTTCTTTAAGTTTCATACACACTTCCCATGCGTTTACTTTATCGTTTGGTACAATATCAATAGCGCAAAACAAACCACGGCCGCGCACTGCACCAATAAGTTTGGTTTCTGTTTGTAACTGTTGCAATTCGTGTTTCAAAATATGGCCAAGGTGTGCAGCATTGTCGGCCAGGTTTTCGTCTTGCACTACACTTAGGGCAGCCATGGCAACTCGGCAGGCGAGGGGATTACCACCGTAGGTAGAACCATGTTGTCCTGGCTTTATGCACAGCATTACCTCATCATTGGCAAGTACTGCCGACACAGGCAATACACCACCCGAAAGCGCTTTACCAAGTATCAAAATATCAGGATGTACATTTTCGTGATCGCATGCGAGCATTTTTCCGGTACGTGCAATGCCTGTTTGAATTTCGTCACCCAGGAATAATACATTGGCTTTTTTACATGCATCATATGCAGCCTTAAGATAACCATCATCAGGAATTTGAACGCCCGCTTCGCCTTGAATAGGCTCAACTAAAAAGCCGGCAACATTTTTATTTTGTAATGCATTGGTTAATGCCTCTATATCGTTGTAAGGAATTTTAATAAAGCCCGGAGTAAAAGGCCCAAAATTAGTATTCGAATCGGGGTCGGTAGACATCGATACTATTGAAATAGTGCGGCCATGAAAATTATTTTCGCAAACTATAATTTGTGCGGCATCGGCCGGTATACCCTTTTTTTCGTAAGCCCATTTGCGGCAAAGTTTAATGGCTGTTTCCACTGCTTCGGCACCCGAATTCATTGGCAACAATTTATCGTAACCAAACAGTGTGCACATAAAGCGTTCGTATTCGCCTAGCCAATCGTTATGAAACGCGCGAGAGGTAGGGTGCAGTGTTTGCACTTGTTCTATTAATGCACCAATAATACGCGGATGGCAATGCCCTTGATTTAGGGCCGAATATGCCGACAGAAAATCGTAATATTGTTTTCCTTCTACATCCCATACCATTACACCTTCGCCACGGGTCAATACCACCGGCAATGGGTGATAGTTATGTGCGCCATATTGGTCTTCGAGCGATATGGCACTGCTGCTGCTTGTTACACGGTTTTGCATCTTATTACATTTTAATGCAAAGGTAATGAACTCTTTTGCGAAAACGAATTTTTGGCAAAAAATGATTTTCGGTACCATTTCATTCAGAAAATAATGCTGAAAAATTTACTATCGATAACTATATACGTACCTACTAATTCGTTCGAAGGTGAAAGACTTTCTTTTTGGGCATTTCTTTGCTAACCGAATGGGTTTATCTTCAAAAGTTGCGACCTTGCAGTGTGACGGTTGTAAGAGCCTCAGATAAGAACTGGTAACTAATGAAAGGAACGGATATTTTTTCATTCATTTAGGTTTGTGCTTTTCGCAAATCAACATCACATTTATTCTACAACGTAAAACAATCAGTAAAATGAAAGAGTAATTCAAAATTATTTCACGAGCCTAATGCGGTGACGTTTGTGGGAACTGGGTGTAATGGTTCGAAATATTCAGATAAACAAATTCCTCCTACCTTTTTCCTTCATCATCCTTCTTCCTCAAAAACTCTTTTGTAAAGTGTTCGTGATGTTTTGGCTGGGCAAATTTTTCGGTGTTGTATGTTTGCGATTTACCGCGTGGAATAGATAACGATTTCCATTCTTCGTCTTTTATCATTTTGCCAACAAACACTATTTGACCCACATGATATGCATAGTGACACAACTGCCTGTTGATGGCTTCGCTTACAGTATGTCCTTGATTGCGTATGTAGATTGTATTGGTAAAATTGGTTTCATTTATTTCATTCAAAGCATTGAATAAGCAAAGCCAACCATCGTTCCATTTCTGCATCATTTCATTTTTGGTGGCAATGTCATTATCAAATTCGGATTCGCGGTTACGTGTTTCTTTTTCGCCATCGGAAGTAAAAAAGTCTGTCCATCGCGAAAGCATATTACCCCACAAATGTTTTACAATGGTGGCAATGCTGTTGGATGATTCGTTGTATTGCCAAAACAATTTTTGGTCTTCTAATTGATTGAAAGTTTTTTCGCCAAGCGATTTATAATATTCAAATTGTTGCTTTGCACTATCAATGTAATTTTGCTGCATTACGAAAAATATTTTTATGCTATTGGAATCAGAATTTCGAATTCACATCCATTGCCAGGTGTGCTTTCTAAGTGAATGGTGCCGTTATGATCTTTTATTATTTCGTAGCTCAGCGATAGGCCAAGTCCGGTGCCTTGTCCAGCAGGCTTTGTTGTGAAAAATGGTTCGAAAATTTTATCGCGCACTTCGGCTTTTATTCCCGCGCCATTGTCCTTTACTTTTATACTAACGTTATTATTCACATGCTTTGTTGTTATGGTAAGCTCGGGCAAGTATTCGGTTTCTTTTTGTTTTCGCTCATGCATGGCCTGCATTGCATTGTTACACAGATTAAGAATCACACGATTTATTTCTTCCACTTTTACATTTATCATGGGCAGTGTTTCGTCAAGATTCACATTCATATTACATTCAAACATTTTTGTTTGTGCGCGAATGCTGTGGTACGAAAAATTAATGGACTCTTTCACCAGCATATTAATATCGGTCAACTGTTTTTCGTTGTTGCCCGTGCGGCTATGAAGCAACATACTCGATACAATGGTATCGGCACGTTTACCATGTGCAACTATTTTTTTCAAATTTTCGGTAATATCTATTGCAAGTTCTTTTTTCTCTTCCTCATCATTCGACTCCAATAATTCACTCATTAGTTCTTGCGATAGAGCCGAAAAATTATTTATAAAGTTGAGTGGATTTTTTATTTCGTGTGCTATGCCGGCAGTGAGTTGTCCAAGCGAAGCCATTTTTTCGGCATGTATTAACTGTGCTTGTGTACGCTGCAGATTTTCGAGCGTTTGTGTTAATTCGGCTGTGCGTTCTTCAACACGATGCTCCAGTGTTTGGTTTGCAAGTTCAAGGCGCCTTTCATTTTCTCTAAGTTCGTCCTGCACTTTTATTTTTTCATTTATTTCTGTTTTAAGTGTTTGGTTCAACTGAGTTGTATTGTTGTATAGTTTAGCATTCTCAATAGAAATAGCCGCTTGCGAAGCCATTAAATTCAACACTTGTGTGCGTTCCTGAGTAAATGCACCTTCGGCAATATTGTTTTCGAGATACAGTATACCAGTTAACTTGGCCTGCGATTGTATGGGCAGACAAATAATGGAACGGCATTCATTTTCTTTTATATAGTCATCGTTTGTAAAGCGTCCTTCGGCTTCGGCATTATCCAACACCAAAGCATCTTTTGTATGCAGCACATAATTGATAGCTGTGTGGGGTAATTTTTTAAATTTTGAAACATGCAAATTTTTCAGCATTGTTACGTTGAAATGATCATCAATTTCGGCCATAACATTGAGTGCGCCATTATCATCAAGTAAAATAACACCCCTTTGCGCACCGGCATTTTCGAGCATGAGTGCCATTATTTTTTGTAGCAATTTTTCAAATTCTATTTCGCCCGAAATAGCTTCGAGACGACTTTACAATAGAAGCAAAATCAAGCAATTGTAAGCCATTACTTTCTTGCAACGATGCAGGAGCAGAGTGCATTTTTCGTGCAGGCATAACACTTGCTGTAACATGCACTGTAGATAATAATTTGGGATAATGTTCTTTTAACAAAATTGTTTTTCCATTGCCACGCCATTTATCGTAAAGGTAAAATGCTTCCTGCATATAACCGGCTGCAGCTTTGCGTATTTTGTTCCGGTAGTAAAATTTTGCTGCAAGTTCATTGGCCATTGCTTCGTTCGAAGGCCAGTTGTTTTCGTTAGAATATTTTATGGCACGCTCGTATAATGCAGCAGCAAGCGAAGTGTTATTTTCAACATTGGCTTGCTCGGCTTCCATTGTTAATTGCAGGTGATAAAAATTTTCGGGATTATATTTTGCCAGCTTTTTCATTTTCGCCAGTTCGGTTTTCATTGTTTTTTTCAACTTCGCTACTGGAGGATTATTTCCATAAATAATATATCCGGCACAGGCTAAAAAATTATTGAAAATGAAGCGTGAATTATAGATAAAACTCGAAGCGATTTTATGTTTATAGGCTTCGAGCGATGCGAGGTATGATTTTTCATATTCTTCGTGAAATAGGTATATTGACGCTTTGTTGATATGAAACATGCAAACACCAGAAACATAATTTCGCTCCTTCATACCTTCCACACATTTTTCTTCGTCAAAATATGCATCGCTCATAGTAAGGGGATGCGAAGTGCCGCCATTGAAATTCTTCGAAACTTGCAAAAGCATTGCTCCTACATCATAACCATCCTGATACCCGGCATCACGTATTACTTTCATGTACTTTTCTTGTTCGGCAATTTTTTCATCGAGATTGAGCAAGGGATTCCAAAAAGCAGAATTGGATGCACAAGCGGTAAGGAAAAATAAATCGCCAGATTGATAGCCTGCAACAACACCTTTTTTAAACCAATCGCCAATTTTACTTAGGTGATGATCGCGGTGGTGCGATAATACTCCGTATGCGGCTATTGTTCGGCAACGGTATTCTATATCGTCAAGTTTTAAATTTAAATCTACGCCTAAATTTCCAAACTCCTTACACGATTGATAATCGCCAAAAGCCTCGGCCAACACCGCACCATAAGTAATGTATGCAAAAGATGCCTGAGGGCAATTGCCATGTTTGAGGCACAGATTTACAACCATAAGTGAAGTAAGTCCATACAAATTATCGTTACCTGTAACATATGCCGAAGGACCTATTTCCATAAGCAAACGTGCTGCCGCTTGTTTTTCGGCATCGGCCATTATCGGCAAATTCAAAAGGTCCAATGCTTTTCTTTTCCCTACATTCCACTTCACAAGCAATACTTCTTTCAGCACCGACAGTGCGCCCGGATTGGGTGACAAATCAATGCCAAGTATTGCAAGTCCTTCTATACCTTTTGCAATAGCTTCGAGGGCCTTGTTAAGGGTTGTGTACTGCCTTGCCTGCATTGCCAAAATATCGGCCTTTTCAAGTTTGGTTTTTGCATGGTCGAGCAATGCACGAAGGCTTGATTCGGCAACTTCAATTTTATTTATCTGATAAGCATTCTGAGCATAACCTTTGTATAAATCATATGTAAGTTGATAGTGCGAAGTCCAGCTTTGGCTTGGCAACAAATCGATTCCTGTTTTAAAATATTGCAATGCCGATGAATATGCTACTGCTGATTGTGCTTTAATACCTGCACTTAAATTAAGCTGTGCGAGTTTATTTTTCTCGTCAATATTTGTGATTAAATGAGACCCATGATTATAATGACGAACTATTTCAATTGAACTTTTAGCGCTATTGTCATTTGATTTAGTTTGAATAAGTTGTCGGGCTATATTAAGATGCATTACACTTTTCTCATTACTATCTATGAGTGTATACGTTGCATGCTGTATACGGTCGTGCAGGAATTTATACTGCACATTTGAATTATTGTTATGCTCACTATAATCATTACCCGGGGCAAAAATAATTTCCTCTTCAATAGCAGGCCAAAGGAGCTTGACAATTTCATCGTTACTTATTCCGGTTACCACTGCCAAAGTATTTATATCAAAAGTATTACCAAGGCATGAAGCAATTTTCAAAATCTCCAGGCATTTTAACGGTAGTTCTTTTAATCGGGCCGTTACAAGCTCAACAACATTTCCGGCAACATTAAGGTCATTTATTTTTTGTGCATTCCAGATCCATTTTTTTGTTGAAGGGTCAAAGTTTATTAACTCATCATTATAAATATTTTTTAATAACTCAATAATGTAGAATGGGTTGCCGACAGTAAGGCGAAAAATCAAATTCGATAATTCTGTAGTTTCGCTCTTTGGGGTAGCTAAAGTATCAGCTACCATTTCATTTACCTGTTGCTCGGTAAGTGTCGATAGTACGATATTGTGAATATTTCGTACCTTCTGTATTTCTTCAATTTCCTGCATCAGTGGATGCAAAGCATTTACTTCATTATTGCGATAAGCACCCAAAATGAGTAAGTGCGGAATTTCTTTTGTGATTACTTCTTTTAATAATTTTAGCGAAGCATCATCGGCCCATTGAAGGTCATCGAGAAAAATAGTAAGAGGATGTTCGCTTGTTGCAAACACACTTATAAAATCGCGTAAGGTAAAGAAGAAACGATTTTGCGATTCGGCAGGATTTAATTCTTTTGGCACAGATTTATTTCCCAGAAAAAAAGAAAATTGCGGCATTAACGCCAACAAAACCGATGCATTCAATCCCAACACATCATTCAGTTGCTTTTTTACATGTTCAATTTTATGTTTCGATTCGCTCACAAGTTGTTGAAACAAATCGGTGAATGCCAGTGCAAAACCATTGAATGGAATGTTGGATTTAAACTGATCGAATTTGCCTGCAATGAAATATCCGTTACGATGAAAAGTAGTTTTATTTATTTCATTTATCAACGAAGTTTTACCAATACCTGATGATCCACTTATTAAAAAAAGTTCGCATTTGCCAACAACTATTTCTTCATACACTTTATGTAAAAGGCTTAACTCATCTTTTCGACCGTAAAGTTTTTCGGGAATAATAAATTTATTACTTCTATCATTCTTTCCAATTTCAAACCCGGTTATGCTACCTGCTGTGTTCAGCATGTTCTGGCATTGCTCCAAATCGAATAACAATCCTGCGGTAGTTTGATATCTATCGTCAGCAACTTTAGCAGTTAGTTTTTCTACAATAGCCGACACAGTGACTGGTATAGCTTTGTCAAACTCGTGCAGGGGCATAATTTTTTTTGCAATATGACAATGTACCAATTCCATAGCATCGGTAGAAGGAAATGGAACTGTGCCGGTGAGCATATTGTAAAACGTAATTCCCAAAGAATATAAATCGGTGCGATAGTCGGTAGAGCGATTCATACGGCCGGTTTGCTCGGGCGACATGTATTGCAATGTTCCTTCAAGTATATTTGGATTTCGTACAGCGGTGCGCTCTCGCGACAATCGTGTTGCTATGCCAAAGTCTATAATGCAAACTTCGGTTGTGTCTTTATTGATTATTATATTCTCAGGATTTATGTCTTTGTGCATAATATTTTTGGCATGCAGCATGCCTAAAATATTTGTAATTTTTATGGCAATCTTTAAAAATGACTGAAGCGTTATTTTTTCCGTGATTAAATATTTGGTCAGGCTAATGCCTCCAATATCTTTCATTACAAGCACAGGCCTGTTTTCGTAATTTATAAAATCGATAACCTTACTTACTCCTTCAAAGTCTATTGCTTTGAGCGTTTCATTTTCTCTTGTGAGATATGCTATTTCCGATGTGGTAGGAAACGCTTTGGTAAGAACTTTTAAAATAACTTTTGCGTTGTCGGACTCGCGTATTGCCCGGTGCAGCACAGTTACGTTGCCCCGGTGCAATGTTTCGGTAATTGTAAACCCTTTTATATTATTCTCGCTTTTCATTTATGTTTTTTCGAAAACGTGCATGATGTATTTATTCGTGAGCTGTTTTTGCATTAACAAAATGCTTGTCTTCTATTTCATTCATATCTTTCATCATTATGAGCAAAATAAATTGTATTGTACTAAAGATAAAAATGATGGCATAGGTAGTTGGGTTTTTGCTAAATGGAAAAAGATGATCGATAACTGTATGAAATACTCCCATCGGATTGTGAAAAATATCCCAGGAGTTAAGCCTCAAAACTCTGCCAAGATAAATACCAAAACTGCTGAGTACAATGCAGAAAATTATGAGCATGTTTGCTTTTGCAATACTCATCCATTTGGCAAATATCAAGTGGATAATTTTAAGCGAATAGAATCCGTAGAAAATAGCCAACATCGAAAACGAAAAAATAATGAGCGTGTCGTACAAAATAATACTATCTGTTTTATCTACATGAATAAGATCGCTAATCATGTATGGCGAATTGGGATAAAACAATAGCCATACACAACATCCTATTGCAATAATCCATTTATTTACGCGAGGAAGAAAATATTGTAACATCACTGCTACCAATAAAGGGACAAGGGCAAGGAATAAATTCCATCGCAAAAAATTGTAGGTGGTATCACCAACAAATGCATTGCGGGCATACAATACAATGATGTTGAAGACAGTTATAAGTGCCAGAACGATCAAATAATTTTTCGATTTATTTTGAAGCATGATTTTCTTTTTTTTTGATTTATAAAATTAAAGATCTTATGTTGATTCAATATTTCCATCGGCCTCGACCGATGCATTGAATCCGCAAATATTTCCAAGTGCAACCCATAGTACCCAACAAACATTTCCAAATAACAAGTAACCAAAGTAGCCAAGAATAGGCATCTCGGAAAATATATGATACTTGTCGATGTAAGGCACAGAGTACTTCCAGTAATTTGGATTGGTAGGGGCATTGTCATGAAACCACTCGCTGCCAAAATTCCAAAACTCCCAAAAGAAACCATTCCATAATGTTGCAAGCGCAATTAAAATTACCGGTGACCAATCGCCACTTTTACTTATCTCGGTAAATGGTGTCCACATTTTTGACAGACTCATTGCCGGTACAAGGGCCGGAATTAAACTAACCCACAACACCCAAAAAAGAATGAATGGATAGAGTCCCATGAGAAACAATAAAACAAAACCGAAAATTAATGCTGCATATTGCATTGTTGAATTCAGCACAATCTTTGGCCCGAATTTATAACGCTCGCGCATATGTTTAAATGTTTTCAGCAGCCAGTAAAATTCAAATATGGCGGGCAATACCGTTGTGTATGAAAGAAGTTGCCACGATATATTTCCAAAATTTGACAACACCATATTGTTTGGATAGTACCAGTTATCGCACACGAAAAAATTTTGAAATTCGAATACGAACCAACTGAAAGCAGAGGCAACAGCCATTATTTTCATTGTCACCGGTTTTGAAGAAATGAGCGACACACCATTATTTCTTCTATACACAATGCCATCGAGTACAAAAATAAAACCCCACCACAGAGGAACGAATGTAAAGTGATCGGCAGTGCCAAGTTTATCGAAACGACCCCACATTAATAGCCAACTTATAATCCAAATTACAAACGCAGGCCAAAACCACGATGGAAACGGCACTTTTACTTTTGGTGGATCAACAACCACTGATTTTTTGAAACCAAATAAGCGCGGAAAGAGTAAGAATATTAATATCACTATTCCAACGCAGGCACAAAAATTAAAAATGGTTTGATTGAATCCCGGATCTTCTATTGGTGGATTGAAACGCGTGTCGGTATTGGATGCCTGTGCCGGAAACATTCCATATCCTGGAGGTGACATGCCCCATTTGAGATAACTGCCAATGGGTGGCAATACAAACACCATAGCAAACGAAAACAATAGCAATCTAAGTTTTTTCATAACGATTAGAATTTAAGAGTTTGGCGATTTAAGGATTAATGTGCTATCATCAAACAATATTATTTATGATGATTTTGTTTTGCCTCAAATGTAAATAAATTGTTGAAATACAAACAACAGTAACAAAGGAGGTACCATATTTCTAATTCAGATAAATCTGTCATGCCCTCAAGTCATTCAGGAAGAAACTTATTTCAACTTTAGATAAATCTGTTCCAAAAAAAAGTCTTTCAGGAGGAACCTTATTTCTACTTTAGATAAAACAGTTATACACCAGAAGCCTTTTAAGCAAAAACCCATTGCTACATTAAACATTATTTCTGAAGAAAATAATGGACTAAACACCAAACAAAAATTTCCTTGTATGAGCAATATCATCGCTCAATATTCTATCTGCAGTATTAAATGTAACGGTAAGCCTATACGCAGAAACTTTTTCCTCCAAAAAATTCGAAGATCTTAAAGGTCTGCGAAATTCAATTGCTTGTGCAGCATTGAGCCATTCTATTGCAAGAATATTTTGTAAATTATTTACAACCTGTGCGCACTTCACAGCTGCATTTGCACCCATACTTACATGGTCTTCTTGTCCGTTGCTCGATACTATAGAATCGACTGACGCAGGCGAACAAAGTTGTTTATTTTGTGATACAATAGATGCGGCTGTGTATTGAGGTATCATCATACCGCTATTTAAACCTGCATTGGGCGCAAGAAACGGAGGTAATTCGCGCTGCCCTGAAATAAGCTGATATGTTCTGCGTTCGGATATGCTTCCCAATTCACTCAAGGCAATTGCCAAAAAATCTAATGCTAATGCAAGTGGTTGCCCGTGAAAGTTTCCTGCCGAAATAATTAAATCTTCCTCAGGAAAAACAGTAGGATTATCGGTCACAGAATTTATTTCTACAAACACAACAAACGAAACATAATCGATAGCATCTTTCGATGCGCCATGCACTTGCGGAATGCAACGGAAAGAGTAGGGGTCCTGTACATGCTTTTTAGGGCGTGATATTATTTCGCTTCCATCCAAATATTGCCTCATGTTGATTGCAGTTTGTATTTGTCCACGATGTGGTCTCACCTCATGAATTAAATGATGAAATGGTTCGATGCGTCCATCGAATGCATCTAACGATAATGCTCCTGTAATATCTGCCCATTCACTTATTTGTTTGGCTTTCATTATGCACCAAACAGCATATGCGCTCATAAACTGTGTACCATTGAGCAATGCCAACCCTTCTTTAGATTGCAGTGTTATAGGTTGCCAGCCAAATTTATTATTTATAATTTCAGCATCAGCTATTTCGTTTTTATAAATTACCTTTCCTTTTCCAATGAGGGGTAACGACAAATGTGCAAGCGGGGCTAAATCGCCCGATGCACCAAGTGAGCCCTGCGTATACACTAATGGTATAACATCATTATTGAAATAATCAATAAGGCGCTGCACTGTTTGCAATTGCACACCCGATTTTCCATAACTCAACCCTTGAATTTTAAGTAGCAACATCAACTTTACAATCTCGGATGGAACATGGCTGCCAACACCACAGGCATGCGACATTACAAGATTTTCTTGCAAGGTTGTAAGTTCGTCACTCGAAATATTTTTATTATACAGCGAACCAAATCCCGTATTGATGCCATATACAGGGGTAGAAATATTTGCAACTTTTTTGTCGAGGTAGTCGCGGCATTTTGTGATTTGTTCCGCAGCACTTTCACTCAGTGCAAGTTTGCATTTTGTAGAAATTATTTTTTCTAATAAATCGAAATCGATATGTTGTGATGATATATGATGTACTTCCATTATTGAAAACTATTAACTCTTTAGTATAAAATTTACCAATTCGCTTTTAGCAATGCATTGTTGATTGCCGGTGCTCATTTGCTTTATTGTTATGGTTTGATCCTGCAATTCCTGAGAGCCAATCAATGCTACGAAAGGAATTTTATTTGCATCGGCATATCCCATTTGCTTTTTCATTTTTGCCTGTTCAGGAAACATAACCGCACTAATGTTTGCCGAATGCAATTGTTTTATCAATGTTAAGCAATATTGTTGCTCTGCTTCGCCAAAATTCACAAACAAAACCTGAGTGTTAAATTCAACATCATTGGGAAATAAATTTGCTTCCATCAACACATCATAAATACGATCGGCCCCAAAAGAAATGCCAACACCCGACATGTTTGCAAGGCCAAATATTCCTGTTAAATCATCGTAGCGGCCACCTCCACAAATGCTCGAGGTAAATTCGCTTCGGCTATCATTTACTTTCACTTCTATAATGGCACCAGTGTAATAATTCAAGCCACGGGCAAGGGTTATATCGGTTTCTATTTTGCAATTTGATGATAGCATAGGGCCAACCTTTTCAACAATATATTTTAATTCTTCAATTCCCTTTTGACCTATATCGTTTGCAATAATTTTTTGAAGGCTCTCGAGTTTCGATTCATTATTACCCTGAATAAAAATAATGGGTTTAAGTTTTTCAATAGCTTCATTGCTCAATCCTTTTGCGAATAATTCTTCAAGTACTTTTTGCTCTCCAATTTTATCGAGCTTATCAATTGCAACAGTAATGTCAATTATTTTATCCTGTGCATCAATCAACTCGGCAATACCGGCAAGTACTTTCCTGTTATTCAATTTGATGGTAACGCCCAGTCCAAGTTTACCAAATACTTCATCGATAATAAGAAGCAAATCAATTTCATTCAGCAACGAAGTACTTCCAATTACATCAGCATCGCATTGGTAGAATTCGCGGTAGCGTCCTTTTTGAGGTTTATCGGCACGCCACACATTTTGAATCTGATAACGCTTAAATGGAAATGTCATATCATTTTGGTGCATCACCACATAACGTGCAAATGGCACAGTAAGGTCGTAGCGTAATGCACGTTCGGTAAGAACATCGGTATTTGTAGCCGACTGCAAAGTTTTATCAAATGCTTTTTGAAGATTTTCTTTTTCTTTCGATTCGTGCAAACGAGAGTTCAAAATTTTGAATAATAACTGATCGCCTTCTTCGCCATACTTTCCGGTTAGTGTGCTAAGGTTTTCCATTGCAGGAGTTTCTATTTGCAAATAACCATGCAACTTAAAAACATCGCGAATAGTATCGAAAATATAATTTCTCCGGGTCATTTCTTGCGGCCCAAAGTCGCGCGTGCCACGTGGTATTGATGGTTTCATTTTAATGTTTTTGTTCCGATTTTTTTAATGCAGACGCAAAGAAAGAATTATCTTTTATAATAGAAACAATGCTTATTAATGTGGATGTAAAAAAAAACATCCCGAAAAATAGTGAAGAAATATTTTTATGCTTTATTAAAATTCAAAATGAAACTTGTTCCTACATTTGGTTGCGAAGTCACCTTGATTTCGAAATTATGGAAGTGTGCAATTGTTTTCACAATACTAAGGCCAAGCCCATAACTGTTGCCTTCGTTAAGGTGCATGCGTTTAAATCTATCAAAAATAAATGGCAGTTTGTCTGCTTCAATTCCGGTGCCGGTATCTTTGATTTCTAAAAAGGTTTGGGTAAGATGTATGTGAATACTACCACCATCAACATTGTATTTGATAGCATTGTTGAGAATATTGAAAAGCATAACATGCATTAAAGTTTTGTTGCAGTTTTCAATGGTAAGTGCGTAATCAAATTGAGTGGTGAGTATTATATTCTTTTGCTCTATACGGTCTTCGAGTTCTTCGGTAACATCGGTTATGAGTTCTTTCAAAATACATGTTTCGTCTTTGATGTATTGCGCATTCTCAATTTTCGAAATCATTAAAAGCGATTTAATTATTTTACTCAACCTTAAAAGTGTGCGTTGCGATTCGAAAATTTTTTGTGCCGTTTCGTTATCTGTTTTCCCTTCGGCAATAATATTCTCGAACCGGTTTTGTAAAATAGAAATGGGCGTAAGCAATTCGTGCGAAACGTTGCCAATAAACTCCTTTTCAATATTAAAAGCATTTTGAATATCAATCATCAATTGTTCGAACGTATGGTCGAGATGCTTAAATTCATATGTTGTAGAATTTATAGGATGGGCCTCATACTTTAACGGATCGCTGGCCCCTTTTAACTTGCGCATGGTAATATAAAATGGTCGTAAAAGTCCCTGCACAAATCCCAGATCGATAAAGAATGAAGTTATGAGAAAAAATACGGTGAGCCAAAAAGTAAATTTTATAAGAAGATTTTTCAGTTGAAGAACTCCTTCTATTCCTTCGCCAATATTCAAATCGTATAACGAATTATCGTACCTGAACTCGGAATGAATTACGCGATAGGGTAAATCGTCATTATCAATGGTCCATGTTTCGTTCAGGAATTTTTCGCCATTAAGTGTCATTGTCGAATCGCTGATACCGGTAATTTTTACAAATTCTTCTTTGAGAATATTGTAGTCATCGTACGAGCAATCTTCTTCTATTATTTGTTGCAATCCTCCGCGGGCAATTACGCGCATTACTTTTTCGTGATGCACTTTTAATCGCGAATCGATGTGGGTGAATACAATCTTATCAATCAGGAAAGGCAATGCAATAACAATAATACCAAGGAATGCCCCTTTGATTAAGGCATTGTATATGGCAAATTTTAATTGGAGACGCATTGGTGGTGGTTGGTTATTGGTTATTGAGTTATTTGGTTATTGGTTATTTAGTTATTTGTTGTTAAGTTTTTTTTGATATTAATCTGCTGTTTGCTTAGTTATTTATTGGTATATTTTTAAGAGTATTGTTACACGAAATTCTGATGCTGTTTTAAAACCAAAAATATAACTTCGTAATATATTCAGTAATAAAAAATAGTTTGAAAAAATTAAATGATGAGTACAATTTCAAAGACACAGAAAACGAATCACGCAATGAAAGATTTTTGTTTTATCTAGAACATAGTACATGAGAAAATAGAAACCAGTATCTAATTATTCAACAACAAGTAACCCAACAGCCAATAACTAAAAACTAGAAACTAACAACCCAATAACTGATAACCGAATAACAAATAACTCAATAACTAATTAAGCCATATTAACCCTGTAGCCAATTCCTCTCACAGTTTCAATGAAATCGGGACTCGATTGCGCAGATAGTTTTTTACGAAGATTTTTTACGTGTACATCAATATAATTTGAATCGTAATCGTCTTCCATTACATCGCCCCAAATATGTTCGGTGAGTTGCATGCGGGTGAGCACACGATTCTTATTTAGTGTAAGGTAATGCAACAAGTCGAATTCTTTTTTTGTAAGCGGAATCTGTTCATTGTTACATGTTACCATTCTGTTTTGCACATCCATATCAAAATCGTGAATCTTGATGATGGTATTTTTTAAACCGTGCTTACGTCTAAGAATGGCCTGCATGCGCGAGTTTAACTCAGGCAACGAAAAAGGCTTTGCCAAATAATCATCGGCACCAAGGTCGAGCCCCATAATTTTATCGTTCACTTCGCCACGTGCAGTAAGCATGATAATAGCACTTTCAACTTGCTGTTTTTTGGCTTCTTTCAAAATATCGAAACCATTCATATCGGGCAAATTAACATCGAGTAAAACAAAATCGTAGTTGTTGGCAAATATTTTTTCCGATGCCGATTTCCCATTGAAGCAAGCATCGCAATTATAGCCTTGTTTTGATAAATAAATTTCCAATTCGTGCGATAAGCTGCGTTCGTCTTCTACTATTAGTACTGTCATATATTTATTTTTTTAAATTATTTGATTACAACTTTTAATTATGGTGTGGCAAGTATACTCAATTATTTCTTTACTGCAATTTAGTGGTGGCGCTATACGCATCATGTGTGGCGCATATAAAAACCAGTCGGTAATAATGCCATTTTCAATGCAATTTTTTATGATTTGCTTATTAATTTTTTCGTTCTCAAATTCTACAGCCAACAACAAACCTTTGCCATGTATTTTTTTTTTATTAACGCATGTTTTAATATCGATCTTATCAGTTCTCCTTTTTCAATTACATCGTCCTCTTTTACAATTTGGCTTATCACATTAATATTGGCAACAGCGGCAGCACAATTTACCGGATGCCCGCCAAACGTAGTAATATGGCCCAACACAGGATGATTTGAAAGCGTTGCCATTAAATTTTTGTTGGAAATAAAAGCACCAATCGGCATACCACCGCCCATCCCTTTTCCCAAAGTAAGTATGTCGGGCACAAAATTGTAATCTTCAAATGCAAACATACTTCCGGTGCGGGCAAACCCGGTTTGTATTTCATCAAGTATAATCAACACTCCACACTCTTTGCATTTTTGCACTAATGCATTTATAAATGTTTTATCGGCCACGGTACATCCTGTTTCGGCCTTTACCAATTCGATAAATATGGCAGCATATGAACTATCTATTTTATTAATTTCATCTATATTATTAAACTCAATAAATGAAATGCCTGGCAATAAGGGTTTAAAATTTTCGGTAAAATATGGACTATCCATAAGGCTCATAGCGCCTTGTGTGTGGCCATGATAAGAATTGTGAAATGCCAAAAATTTATGCCGCCCTGTAAACCGCTTTGCCAGTTTCATAGCACCTTCGGTTGCTTCGGTGCCCGAATTGACAAAGTAACAAGAATTGAGTGAAGCGGGCAGGAGTGTAGTTAGCAACTGTGCCAATTCAATTTGTGGTGACTGTATATACTCACCATAAACCATCAGGTGCATATATTTTTGTAATTGATTTGTAATAGCTTCAACTACAGCAGGGTGGCGGTGTCCCATATTACTTACCGATATGCCGGAAATAAAGTCAACGTATTTTTTACCGTTTATATCCGTTAATTCACAACCTTCGGCTTTAACTATTTCGAGTAAAAGTGGCTCGGGACTGGTTTGAGCAAGATGGTTTAAAAATAGCTCACGTGTTGTTATCATCAAAATGAAAAGTGTTGCTTAAAATTAATTCAGCATTTCGAAAATACCTGCTGCACCTTGTCCGGTTCCAACACACATTGTTACCATTCCATACTTAGTATTTCTGCGTTTGGCTTCGTTAAATAATTGCACACTTAGTTTTGCACCCGAGCAACCAAGCGGATGTCCCAATGCAATTGCTCCACCATTTACATTTATTATTTCCTGATTTAGTCCCAACGTGCGGATTACAGCCAAAGACTGCGAACTAAAAGCTTCGTTGAGTTCAATCAATTCAATATCATTTTGTTTTAATCCCGAAAGTGCAAGAGCCTTTGGTATTGCAGCCACAGGCCCAATTCCCATAATGCGCGGTTCAACACCTGCAACAGCATAACTCATCAATCGTGCAATGGGTTTTACATTCAATTGTTTGAGCATTTTTTCGGAAACTACTATTACAAATGCAGCACCATCACTTGTTTGCGATGAATTGCCGGCAGTTACACTTCCGTTGGCTGCAAAAACAGGTTTTAGCGAATTAAGCTTTTCAATGGTTGAATCATTTCTCGGGCCTTCATCAGTATCAAAATTAAAAGCGCGCGATTGTTTTTTTTCATTTTCATCAAGATAAATTTCGGCCACCTCATAAGGCATTATTTCGTTTTTAAATTTTCCTTCTGCAATGGCTTTCACAGCTTTTTGATGTGATTGAATAGCAAACAAATCCTGGTCTTCGCGAGATACATTATACTCTTTGGCAACTGCCTCTGCGGTAAGTCCCATGTTCCAGTAATAATCGGGATTCGACTTAGCAACTTTATAATTGGGAGTAATGCGCCAACCACCAAATGGGATAGGGCTCATGCATTCGACCCCACCGGCAACAATGCAGTCAGCCATTCCCGCATGAATTTTTGAAGCGGCTATTGCAATGGTTTCCAATCCCGATGAGCAATAACGGTTAACAGTCATACCCGGTACTTTCACAGTATCAAGACCCATAAGTGATATCATGCGACCTATGTTAAGGCCCTGTTCAGCTTCGGGTGTGGCATTGCCAATAATAACATCGTCAATCTGCTCTTTATCTAATTGAGGAAACTGGTTAATCAAATATTTCAACAAACCTGCTCCCAAATCATCGGGCCGTACAGATTTTAATTTTCCTTTAGGTGCTTTACCAACGGCTGTTCTGTTGCCGGCTATTATATATGCATCCATTATTTTTTGATTTAAAATAAAATACCCTGATAAAAAAATCACCAGGGTATTTATAGATTATATTTTAAAGTGAATTATTTTTTCTGAATAGGAGAGTCAACAGCGGGTGCAGCTGAAGGTGGCGGCACTACCTTAGGCTTGAGTGAATCGGCAGGTGCTCCTTTACCTCCTGCGGCTTTTTTCTTTTTGTCGGCCTCGGCTTTCTTTTTATCTGCATCGGCTTTTTGTACTGCCATATCCACACCATTTTTGTAAACAATTGCAGATACAACATTGCCTTTACGATCATAGTATTTCCATTCCCCATCGCGCAAGCCACGCTTGTAAACACCTTCCCAGGCTACACTTCCATCGCTGTAATACTTGGTCCATTTTTCTTCTTTCTTTCCTGCACTGTATGTTCCTTCAATGGCTACCTGACCCGAATAAAAATACTTTTTGTATTCACCCTCTTTTACTCCGTATTGATATTCAAGCTCCTCCATTATTTTCTCGTATGGGTAATAAGTACGGGCAACACCATGCTTTTGGTTATTAAGGTATTCCGTTTCACTCATAAGCAATCCCGAAGCATTAAAGTACTTCCATGGGCCTTGCTTTTGTCCCAACTCATCAATTTTATTACGGTGCTTTTTGTTCTTACCCGAGGCATATTGAGGTTTTATTTCCTCTTGTGCGTATAGCCCAATGGCCATAGTTACAAGTAAAAGAACAACGATAGATTTAAGATATTTCATACTAGAATTATAAATTTTTAACCAAGCAATAGTACACAATTAAACTAAATTGGAAATAAATTATTGCTGAATTTTTAAACAAACTTGGATTTTCTTTACTCAAAATAATTTAACATGGCTTCCTGAAACGGATAGTATTTTAACAAAACTACATATTAAAGAAAACAAATTTTATTTATTGTAAGCAGCAAAAGGAGGTTTAGCCTCAATTTCTAAGTGGTTTTCCTGTTGTTAAAATAGCCTGTATCCGTTCCAACGTTTTGCGTGTACCACATAATGAAAGAAATGCTTCGCGTTCTAATTGAAGTAAATAATCTTCGCTCACCAAAGTGGGTGATGATAAATCGCCACCGCACATAATGTAGGCAAGCTTTTCGGAAATTAGTTTGTCGTGATCACTAATGTAATTTCCAGCTTTCATAATGCTTGCTGCGGCTTGTATGGCGCCCAAACCCTGCACTCCCAAAACTTTAATATCCTTTCTTGGTTGAGGCATTACATAACCTGCTTCAGCTAGTTCGATTACCGATTTTTTTGCTTCGCTAATCAATCTTCTGCCATTTAAAGTTACTTCATCTATTCCCTTGCGAAATATTCCATTATCAAATGCCTCAGCAGCCGATGTC
Organism: Bacteroidota bacterium; assembly: GCA_016717325.1. GTDB lineage: Bacteria > Bacteroidota > Bacteroidia > AKYH767-A > OLB10 > JADKFV01. Next base: position 94,666 of record JADKFV010000011.1, read on the forward strand.
GAAACTTTGGCCATTGCAATTGTCATAAAGCGCTCACGCAAATTATTGATTTCGATGTCACCTTCTATAAACGAATCGCTAAGGCGTAAGGCAAATTCTTTGGTGCCTGCACCGGCAGGAATTATTCCAACTCCTGCTTCTACAAGCCCGGTATAAGTCTCAGCAGCAGCTTGAACTTTATCGGCATGTAAACTCATTTCGCATGCCCCTCCCAACGAAAGCCCCTGTGTTGCCACAACCACTGGAATTGATGAATACCGAATGCGCATATTCATTTTTTGAAACATTCTACAGGCCATATCAATTTCGTCCCAGTCTTGTTCACAAGCCAACATATAAACCAAAGCAAGGTTTGCACCGGCACTAAAGTTTGGACCTTGATTGCCTATTACCAGACCCTGATAATTTTTTTCGGCAAGGTCTATCGCTTTCATTACTCCTTGCATTACATCACCTCCCACAGTATTCATTTTGGTTTGAAACTCGCAGCAGATAACATTATCGCCAATGTCTTTTATTTTTACTCCTGTATTTTCAAAAACTATGGCATCATCTGTTTTGTGTTTTAGGATGACAATGTCTTTGAATGAATTATTATCCTCGTATTGTTTTTGGAGTGGATTATAAACCTGATAGGTATGTTCCTTCTTACTGTAAAAACTTAAGAAATTAGCATTCAACATTTCATCAACCCAGGATGCATAAACAATATTTTGTTGTTTCAGTATATCACATACATTTTTAATTCCCAACGCATCCCACATTTCGAAGGGCCCCATTTCCCATCCAAATCCGGCTTTAAGCGCCTCATCTATTTTGTTTATTTTATCGGCTGTTTCAGGAATGCGGAAACTTACATAGTGAAACAAATTCAATAATACCGCTTGATAAAACTTTCCGGCTTTATCATCGGCATTAAATAAAAGTGGAAGCCGTTGCGCCAAATCATCTATAGCTTTGGTAGTTTCGAGCACAGCAAATTTTGTTTTCTTCTGTGCATTGTATTCTAAAGTAGAAAGGTTTAAACTTTGTATTTCGGATTTGCCATCTGCAGTTTTTTTTTTTATAAAACCCTTGTTTTGTTTTGTCACCCAACCATTTATTATCTGCCATTTTTTTGATAAATGATGGCAATAAAAAAGTATCGCGGTCTAAATCATTAACAGCATTTTTGTACAAATCATTTGCCACATGTACCAATGTATCGAGACCGACAACGTCACAAGTACGAAATGTTGCCGACTTTGGTCTGCCTAAAACCGGGCCTGTAAGTTTGTCTATATCTTCAACACTTAACTCTGATTTTTCGACCTGATGAAACAGATCCATTATAGCAAACACACCAATCCTGTTGGCTATAAAAGCCGGAGTGTCGTTGCACTCGATGGTAGTTTTGCCCAGAAAATGATCACCGTAATGCAAAAGAAAATCTATAACTTCTTTTTTTGTTTTATCGGTTGGAATTATTTCGAGCAAAGGCAAATATCGTGGTGGGTTGAAAAAATGTGTGCCACAAAAATGTTGTATAAAATCTTCGCTACGGCCTGCAGTTAAATCATGAATTGGTATGCCTGAAGTATTAGTAGTAATAAGTGTGCCGGGTGTACGATGCAATTCAACTTTTTCGAAAAGAGATTTTTTAATTTCTAAATTTTCAATTACTACTTCTATAACCCAGTCACAGTTTTTTATGTCTGACAAATTATCATCGAAGTTACCGGTTTTAATATATTTTATTTTTTCTTTTTGGTATAGTGGAGAAGGACTTGATTTTATTGCCGCTTGCAATGCAGCATCAACTATTTTATTTTTGAACGATTTGTCACTGGCTTTAAAACCTTTGGCTAAATCTTCTTCCGATAATTCGCGTGGCACTATATCCAGAAGAAGCACCTGCACACCAGCGTTTGCAAAATGACACGCAATGCGGCTTCCCATCACGCCCGAGCCCAACACAGCAACTCTATTTATTTTTCGATTCATCAATTTGTTTTTATGAAGTTAGCAAATGTGTAAAAACATTTTCGATTTATTGTTATTAGCAAACAACTGAGATATCGAAATATAAATCAATGGTTGTTTTTTGACAATAATTTAAGCAAACAGATTTTTTATAAAAATTCCAACTTACATGGAACACCGAAATATAAATGATAATGAACTTGAGTTATACCAAGCGTAGTTAGATTTTCAAAGAAAATATAACGTACTCTTGGTAATGCCGAACAACTGCAATTGCTTGTTTTTCCAAAACCTAAGTTGTTTCGGTATAATGTTTAAATATATTATTGTTGGCTATTATTAACTTTTTTTACTTTTGAGGCCTGAGCAAAGTAGTTTGTATTTATATAAACATGTATTATTGAAAAAATATTTTTATGCCGAATATAGAAATGAAAATGCCCAAGATGGGCGAGAGTGTAGCAGAAGCTACCATAATAAAATGGCTTAAGAACGAAGGTGATAGAATTGAAAGCGAAGAATCGTTGCTCGAAATTGCTACCGATAAAGTAGACAGCGAAGTGCCTGCAACCGCTGCTGGAACATTAATTAAAAAAATGTTTAACGAAGGTGATGTTGTTGCAGTAGGTAGTGTAATTGCAATCATAGGAAACGAAATGTAAATGGCACACAGGTAAAAAATGAGACTAAAATTGAGGTTGCAGCAACCCAACCTCAATCAATTAAAGAGCAAGTTGTAGTTTCGGAAATTGTAGAAAATATAAGCCAGCCTGTAGTTTCAAATTCGGAACGTTTTTATTCTCCATTAGTGCGTAGCATAGCACAACAAGAAAACATTTCTCAAATAGAACTTGACAAAATTCAAGGAACCGGTGAAGCAGGCCGTGTAACGAAAAAGGATATGCTTGCCTATATCACAAATAGATCTTCGCAACCCATCACTACACAAGCTATAATTGAGCCCGAAAAACAAAAAGTTTCAATACAACCTAAAGAGGCAACTGTTGCAACAACTGTAGTTTCAACATCGGTAAGTGGCGATACCGAAATTTTAGAAATGGACAGGATGCGAAAACTTATTGCCGATCATATGGTAATGAGCAAGCATACTTCGCCACATGTTACTTCTTTCGTTGAAGCCGATGTTACCAATCTTGTAATGTGGCGCGAAAAAGTTAAAAGCAGTTTCGAAAAACGTGAAGGCGAAAAAATTACTTTTACTCCAATATTTATTGAAGCTCTGGTAAAGGCCATTAAGGATTTCCCAATGATAAATGTAAGTCTTGAGGGAACAAAAATTATAGTGAAGAAAAATATCAATATAGGAATGGCGGCAGCTTTGCCATCGGGAAATCTGATAGTGCCGGTAATAAAAAATGCCGACAGAATGAATTTGTTTGGACTAACGAAGACTGTGAACGATATGGCAAATCGTGCACGTAAAAACAAATTATCGCCCGATGATATTCAAGGCGGAACATATACTCTTACTAATGTTGGTTCGTTTGGTAATGTAATGGGAACACCTATCATAAATCAACCACAAGTAGCAATTATGGCTGTGGGTGCAATAAGAAAAACCTAGTTATAGAAACGCCACAAGGCGATGCAATTGCAATAAGACACATGATGTTTCTATCTCATTCATACGATCACCGAATTGTTGACGGTATGCTTGGTGGATCATTTGTTAGACGTGTTGCCGATTATCTTGAACAATGGGATATCAATCGGGAAATATAATTTCGAAATTAAATATTACGCATAATTAAAATCAATAAAATATTTTCAAAATAAAATGAATAAAAGAATAATTGTTTTACTTGTAATGATAGTGGGTGTAATTCAATTACATGGTCAAAGAAAACCTCCGGCCGAAAAACCAATGAGCAAGGAAGAAATTGCCGACAAAAAGCGAGAGGCAACAGATTTGTTCAAAGTGAAAAGATATGCCGAGGCTCGCGATATATTGCTCAGGTTGGTGAAGTACGAATCGCAAAATGCTGATCTAAATTACAAACTTGGGTTATGTATATTAAATAGTAATTACGATAAGTCGAAAGCAATAGAATATCTTGAGTTTACTGCTCAGCAAAAAGATGCTCCAAAGGACACCCGATATTATTTAGGTTTAGCCAATTTGCATGCAGGTGCATATGATGCAGCAATCGAAGCCTTCGATAAGTATAAAGCAGATATGAAAGGAAAGCCTGACCCTAAACTTGCAGTTGACGTAAAAGCGGAATGGGTATATAATGCAAAAAAAAGAACACAATCACCGGTTGAAGTAACGTTTCAAAATCTGGGCAAATTAGTGAATAGCCCAGGCAATGATTACCGTCCTGTGCCTTCATTAGATGATTCTGTTATCTTCTTTGCATCCAACCGCAAAGGCAATACAGGCAATATTCCTGACGACTTTGGTGAGGGAGGTTTTACCAGCGATGTATATTTTTTCACGCAAAACGATTCAGGCCGCACGAAAGTAAAAAATCCGGGTATGAATATAAATAGTGCCGGTTACGAAGAACCCGTGGCCTTAAGCGCAGATGGTTCTGATCTGTTTTTATACGTAGAAACGCCAGAAATAAATGGTGACATTATGCGCTCAGAACAAAAAGGCAAATCATGGCAAAAATCTGTTTCACTGGGCGAAACATTTGTTACCCGTGACCCCGAATATGGTGCGGCCATTTCTCCCGATGGTAAGATATTAGTTTTTTCATCAGACAAAAAAGATAAAACCGCTTTAGGAGGTCGTGATTTGTACATTTGCAAACACAATGAAAATGGAAGCTGGAGCACTCCTGTTAATATGGGAAGCTCAATTAATACAGCTAATGACGAAGATTTCCCCGTGTTTTTTGCCGATGGAAAAACATTGTTTTTTGCTTCTAATGGAAAAGAATCCATGGGAGGTTTTGATATAATGAAAACAATGCGTGCCGATGAAAATGCTGCATGGGATATGCCCATCAATATTGGTTATCCGTTAAACACAACTGATGATGATAAATATTTTTCTTTATTGCCCGATGGCAAAACAGGATACATTTCATGCGTAAAAGATTCGTCACTGGGAGGTACAGACCTTTACAAATATAAATTAGCAGTGCCTTTGGTTGCTACTGATTTGGTTGTAGTAAAGGCAACCGCTGTAGTGGGCGCAACAGGTGCACCGACAAAAAATGCAAGGGTTACTATTTTGAAAAAAAGTACTGGGGCCACTGTAGGAGAATATTTCACTAATGCATCAACCGGAGCATTTGTGGCAGTGCTTGCACCAGGCGAGTATGATGTGGCTATACGAACCGAAAAACTTGGCAAGTTTGATGCTACACTTGAAGTTCCTACTGGTGAAGCCAAAATTTATAAAATATTTACGCTACAATAATTTTTCACCAACTTTTTTTGATATGAATCTTAAGCTTAGCAAGCCATTGGCTTTTATCGATTTGGAAGCTACCGGTACAGTCATTGGTCAAGATAGAATAGTGGAAATTTCTATTTTGAAATTGATGCCCGATGGAACCAGACAAATAAAAAACAAGGCGCATTAATCCGGAAATTCCCATTCCTCCAGAAATCACCAAAATTCATGGAATGACCAATGCAGATCTCGTAAATGAACCGGTGTTTAAAGCCATAGCAGGAGAACTGGCCGCCTTTATTGACAATTCAGATTTGGCAGGCTACAACTCCAATAAGTTTGATGTACCTATGCTGGTGGACGAGTTTTTACGTTCGGGCCTACCTTTCGAAATGAAAGGGCGTAAAATGGTTGACGTACAAAATATTTTTCATAAAATGGAACAGCGCACCCTTGCTGCAGCTTATAAATTTTATTGTGATAAAGCCATTGAAAATGCTCACAGTGCTGAGGCCGACATTTTTGCAACTTACGAAGTAATGATGGCCCAACTGGAAAAATATCCCAGCCTAAAGCCAGATGTTGATTTTCTTAGTGAGTTTTCTTCGTATGGAAATTTTGTTGATTTTGCCGGACGAATAGTATATGACGACAAACAACAGGAAATTTTCAATTTCGGAAAACACAAAGGCAAAACAGTGAAAGAAATTTTTCGAATAGAACCCTCATATTACGACTGGATGATGAAAGGCGATTTCTCGTTACAGACAAAACAAGTCATTACTTCGTTGCGATTGCGTGACTTTAACGCAAAAGTTTAAAAATATTTAGCAATTAGTAATGATTTATATTTACCTTCGCGGCAATTATCAATTAAAATAAAAAAAATTATGAGAAAATTTACTTCAAGTATCTTAGCACTCTCTGTTTTTGCTGTGTTTTCAGCATCGGCACAAGTGCAAACACAAACTGCCATCGTATCTGCTAATGCAGAAACTGCGCCTTTGGCCGCAAAAGGTTCATACGTGAACAACAATATCAAAACGCTAGCTCAATTTGATGTTTTATTTACGTACGATATTGCAACACTATTGGGTGGTAATGGTAAAGCAGGTGTATGCATTGTTCCAAGCGGATTGGGATTCACTGTTTGGGTGTCTAACTGGGCAACAGATAGTTTATTCACAATAGAATTACCTGCTAACGTTGTTACTGCATTTCAAATTCCGGGTGTTGCTGTTGCTAACAGCGGTGTACGTGCCATGACATTTGACGGAACCAACATTTATGCATCTGCAAACTCAACTGAGGTGTTTGTGATTGATCCGGTAACAAAAACTGCGGTAAATTCGTTAGATTTTTCATCAGTTGGTTTCAATATTCGCGCTTTAACTTACGATCCAACTGCAAATAGTGGAGCAGGTGGTTTTGGTGCAGCAATTTTGCTACAGACATAGCTCTTACAGACATGACTGGGGCATTGGTAAGTACAATTTCAGCAGGAAATCATGGTCTTACTGCAATGTACGGTGCAGCCTATGATGCATTAGGAACAAATGGTCCTAGCATTTGGTTTCATGACCAAGGTGGTGCAAATACTGATGATATAGTTGAAGTAGATATCGCAACCGGTACTCAAACAGGTGTTATGCATGATGTTTCTACTGACATTCCTGGTGCTACAGGTTCATTAGCAGGAGGTTTGTTTTTAACAAATGCATTAAATGCATCTGGTGCTTTGGTTGCAATGTGCCAGTCTACTCCAAACAATTATGCAGTGGTTTATGATTTAGCTCACTCAACAGGAATATTTGAAAGTGCTACTCAAAACGACCAATCTATATTTGTGTACCCAAATCCAGTGACAGACTTTGTACGTGTAAAATTCAATGCTGATGCTGCTGATTTTACAACCGTTCAAATTATCAATGCACAAGGTAATGTAGTAAAAGAAATTACTGCCGGCACTCAGCAATTAGAGAAAATAAATGTTCAGGATTTGCAAGCAGGTATTTATACTGTAAAAGCAACAGGAAAAAACAAAACTGCTGTTCGTAAAATTACGGTTCAGTAATTTTTAAAAAATATTTGAAGAAAGCCACTCAAGTTGAGTGGCTTTTTTTTTATTTTCATTTCGAATTATGTTTACTTATTTTGTACTTGTTAATCCAAACATAAATGAATCACCACATAAAATTTTTTATTCTGTTTTTTGCTATCATTTCAGCATGTGTTTCTTGCAACAATTCAATAAATGGTGAAGGCGAGGTTGGGCCGCATAAGCGAAACCTAAACAGTTTTAATTCAATTAAAATAGAAACAAATGCTGATGTTTATATCAATGTGAGTGCCGGATCTGGTTGCACCATTTTGGCACAGGATAATATTGCCGAAGCCATTGAAACTAAGGTGGTTGATAATACATTGGTAATAATCAGCCATCGCAATTTTAATGTTGATGAGCCTGTTGTAATACAAGTTAATATGAGCGAAGTTGGCAGTCTCGACATTGCAGGAGCAGGAAATATTTTTTGTAAAAGCCCAATTGCCTCAAAGAACTTAACACTAGACCTGAGTGGTGCAGGTTCAATGGAATTAACCTTGGCTGCAATCAATTTGGATGCAAAATTATCGGGTGCGGGCAATATCAATTTGCGAGGCAGTGCTGAAAATGCTACAATAAAATTAAGCGGTGCCGGAAAAATAAATGCTGACCAATTAGTAATAAATGACTGTAAAGTAAGTGTTTCGGGTGTTGGTAATGCAACAGTAAATGTGAATGAAGAATTGGATGCAAAAGTAACCGGTGCAGGTAATATTTATTACAGCGGTAAAGTAACAGATGTAAAAACGAAAATTTCGGGAATTGGTAAAATTGAACGTGAAAAATAATTGCTACTAATACAAACAACAATGAACAGCAAAACCGAAATAGTAAATAACTGGTTGCCCAGATATACCGGAACCGAACTTAAAGATTTCGGAGCCTATATTATCCTCACAAACTTTGGGCATTACGTTACAAAATTTGCTGAATGGAACAAATTAGATGTATGCGGTTTGGATAAGCCAATGCCCAATGCCACGGCTAAGGGTATTACAATAATAAATTTTGGAATGGGCAGTGCAAATGCTGCAACTATAATGGATTTGCTAAGCGCTATTAGTCCAAAAGCATGTTTGTTTCTTGGTAAGTGCGGAGGCTTGAAGAAAAAAAATAAACTTGGCGATCTCATTATTCCAATAGCTGCAATAAGAGGTGAAGGAACATCGAATGATTATTTTCCTCCTGAAGTGCCTGCATTGCCGGCCTTTAGCTTACAAAAGGCCGTATCTACAACTATTCGCAACAACAATAAAGATTACTGGACCGGTACAGTTTATACAACAAACAGACGTGTTTGGGAACACGATGTTGAATTTAAAAAGTATCTGCAAAAGTTGCGTGCTATGGCAATTGACATGGAAACTGCTACCATTTTTATAACAGGATTTGCCAACCAAATTCCTACAGGAGCATTGCTTTTGGTGAGCGATCAGCCGATGATATCGACCGGAGTAAAAACGGCTATTAGCGACAGAAAAATAACTTCCAAATTTGTTGATGAACACCTGCGCATTGGTATTGAATCGCTTGAGCAACTCATTAATAATGGTAATACTGTAAAACATCTCCGCTTCTAATAAATATATATTTTTCAAGTGCCAGCAGTAAACTTCACTTCTCTTCAAAAAGATATTACTCATAAAAAATTCGTACCTGTATATGTTTTACAAGGTGACGAACCATATTACGTTGATGAAATATGTGATTTTATGTGCACAAATATTATCGATGAAATGCTGCTTGAATTTAACCAAACTATATTGTATGGCCGCGATGTGGATGCTTTGCAAATAGTATCGCAGGCAAAACGATATCCGGTGATGAGTGATTTCCAATTGGTAATGATAAAAGAAGCACAGGATGTAAAATCATGGAAAAAGGAAGAAGATTACGAACCATTTATTCAATATCTAAAAAATCCTGCACCTACAACTATTCTTGTTTTGGCTTTTAAAAGCAAAGGAATTGATAAACGCACGCGATTATTCAAGGCCATAAACAGTGTTGCAACTATTATGGAATCAAACAAGTTGAAAGATGAAATGATTCCAGCCTGGATTGTTGACTACTTATCATTAAAAAAAGTAAAAATAAAGACCGATGCAACTCAACTGCTTGCCGAATCGCTTGGTAATGACTTAAGTAAAGTGGCGAATGAATTGGGGAAATTGCTTATCAATTTTAAGCAAGGCGAAGAGATAACTTTAGATCATATTGAAAAAAACATTGGAATAAGTAAAGACTTTAATGTATTCGAACTTCAGAAGGCAATTGGTCAGCGTAATGTTTATAAAGCAAATCTGATAGCCAGATATTTTGGCTCCAACCCTAGAAGCAATCCGTTGGTTGTAACACTTGGCAGCCTGCATTCTTTCTTTTCAAAATTACTTATTTACCATAGTATGAAAGGCAGGCAAACCAATGAAATAGCTTCCGCAATGGGCGTTTCGCCATATTTTATGGATGAGTACAATGTGGCCGCGAGAAATTATAATACCTCAAAACTTATTGACATAGCCTCCTTAATTCGCACATGCGATCTCCGTTCGAAAGGAATAAACAACACCAGTACCAGCGAAGGTGAACTTTTAAAAGAATTGGTATACAAAATATTGCACTAGAAGTTATTCCCGTTTTTTGCATTATTTATAAGGGTAAAATAAGCAATATAACAAAGTCTATCTCTTTGTATTTAGTATTATTGAATTCACAACCAGTTTTTTTTAGTTTTATAGACCTCTCGTCCTTTCGCAACAAAAGGCATTCTCATTTCCCACTCAACTAAATGCTTCATGGTTTAATATTTCTAAAAATGATACCGTACTAAGGGAAAACCCTCATATTAAAATAGGGTGGAAGCATGCTTGAATAAAGGGTCTTGTTGGCGTTTCTTTGTGCCGTTCAATTGCCATTACAAACACTAATACACACTCAAAATTATCTTCAGCTTTTCATTAAATTAAGGGGAAAAAAGCCGGCTAACCCAAATGCCGGCTTTTTCATTTGTACTATTTCAAGTATAACTTTTGGCACATAAATTATTGATAAACAGTATATTAAAGTTTTTACTTAAAAAAATAGTTTAAGCAAGTTTTGTTCAAAGATGAAGAACCCGTTTTTTCACCCAAAAGATGGCTAATGATGTTGTATAATTGAAACTAAGCTTTTTATTTGCCATTCTCTCAAAAAGGAAAATCTTACTTATGGAAAACAAAAAAGTTCTCGTAATAGAGGACGATAGTATTTTATCGTTATTCTATCGATCATTATTAAAGCGCATGGGCTATAGCGTTGTGGGTGTAATCAATAACAGTAATGATGTAGCAAATGCAGTAAGTAAACATCAGCCTGACATTCTATTGATGGACGTAAAAATTGCCGGTGATGCCGATGGGATTGAAACTGCACGCGAAATAAGAACCGGAAATGGAATGCCCATTATTTTTACTACAGGAAACTCAGAGCCCGAAACTGTTAAACGCGCTAAAGAGGTTTCAAATTCCTATTACCTGGTAAAACCAATTTTGGAAATGGATTTGAAAAAAGTGCTTGATGGTCTGTATGCTATAGCATAACCAACTATAGCTAGACAATCACTGCGTCCTTATCAATTTTTTTAATCAACCCTTGTAAAACCTTTCCCGGGCCTAATTCTGTAAAAGTAATTGCACCATGACGAATCATGTTGTGAATGGTTTGTGTCCAAAGAACAGGGGCGGTTAGTTGTGCTATCAGGTTTTTCTTTATTTCATCGGCATTTTGCGATGGCGAAGCGTTTACATTTTGATAAATTGGACAAATAGGCTCCGAAAATCTTGTGGCATCTATTGCACTTTCAAGCCTTTCGGCTGCAGGCTCCATAAATGGCGAATGAAATGCACCACCTACCGATAATTTGATAGCACGTTTGGCACCTGCATCTAACATTCTTTTACAAGCTTCGTCAATGCCGGCTTCGGAACCTGAAATTACAATTTGGCCGGGGCAATTGAAATTTGCACACACAACAATTTCTTTAATACTGTTACAAATTTGTTCCACTATAGTATCATCCAGTGCCAATATTGCCGCCATTGTCGATGGGTTTATTTCGCATGCATGTTGCATTGCAAGGGCTCGTTCGCTTACCAGCTTTAATCCGGCTTCGAAAGTTAAACCTTTGGCGGCTGTAAGTGCCGAAAACTCCCCCAATGAATGGCCTGCAACCATTTTAGGTTGAAAACCATTTCCCATTTCATAGGCCGCAATTACCGAATGTATATATATTGCAGGCTGGGTTACCCTTGTTTGTTTCAACTCTTCTTCGGTACCACCAAACATAGTATCGGTAATACGAAAACCCAAAATGTCATTGGCGAGTTCGAAGCATTGTTTGGCTGCTTGTGAAGCATCATACAATTCTTTACCCATTCCAATAAATTGCGAACCTTGTCCGGGAAAAACGTAAGCGTGCATATTTTTTTTGATTTTTAAGTGCTACAATATTAGAATAATATTGTTTCTAAAAGAAACTCAAAAATGCTTTTAAATAAGAAAGTTTTACTTTAGCGAAGTACTAATCAAGCTAATAAACTCTTTACGGGTTGCTTGTTTTTCAAATTCGCCAGTAAATGCCGAAGTGGTAGTAACGGAATTTTGCTTTTGAACTCCACGCATCTGCATACACAAGTGTTGTGCTTCAATAACCACAGCTACACCCAAAGGCTTCAGTGTGTTCTGGAGACAATCGCGAATTTCGTTGGTAAGTCTTTCCTGAACCTGCAATCTGCGAGCAAAAGCATCAACAATACGTGGTATTTTACTCAAGCCAACAATATGGCCATTAGGAATATATGCAATATGAGCTTTACCGAAAAAAGGTAACATATGGTGTTCGCAAAGGGAATACACCTCTATATCTTTTACTACTACCATTTGGCTGTAATCTTCTTCGAACATGGCGCTTTTCAAAATTTCTTCGGCATCCATATTATATCCCTGAGTTAAAAATTGCATTGCTTTTGATGCTCGTTTTGGTGTATTTATTAAACCATTTCGCGAGGTATCTTCACCAATTATATTAAGAATATTGGAATAAGCTTTAGCACCATCTGCAACTAATTCTTCGTTGTAACTGTCGATACGCTTATAACCTGATATAACTTGCTTTACTTTTTCCACCTTGCAATTTTTAAAATTAATTATTGTAACATAACACGAATGAGATCAAATTAGTTTCGCAGCATAATTATCTAACCGAAATATTCAACGCAGTTACGCTCTGTTTCGTGCAGTTTAATGCAATGCAAAGTACAACCATGGTTTTGTATTTCATCTTTTAATTCATTCCAAATGGCCATCACTACATTTTCGGTTGTGGGGTTTACACCCTTCATAAAAGGCACATCGAGGTTTAGGTTTCTATGGTCGAGTTTGTCAAGTACTTTCTCTTTTATAAGATTGCTCAATACTTTAAGGTCCATCACAAATCCTGTTACTTCGCTCGGCATGCCCTTTACGGTAACATATAAATCATAATTATGGCCATGCCAGTTTGGGTTCGAACATTTTCCAAATACGGCAAGGTTTTGCTCATCGGTCCAATCGGTGCGGTGCACTTTATGTGCAGCATTGAAATGTTCTTTACGTGTTACATAAAACATACTTGTAGTTTTCTTAAAAAAATTATTGCCTGTTAATTTCTATCATGTTATTTCGCGGGCAAATATAGCTATACCATATTGTTATGCGAAACAAAAGATGACAACCCTGTTGTGGTAATTCTAAAATGGTACTTATATTATTTTTTTTTAGTTTCGTACACTATTAAACTTTTAAAAACATCGACATTAAAACAAAGAAAGCAATTCTCATAGTAAGTGCAACATATAATGAACTGCAATTAGATAAACGTTTTACGCCCATTCAAACGGATAAACAATGGCAGTTGTATGAAATAGAAAATACTGCCATTTACAACTTAATCACCGGGGTAGGAATGGTAAATACTGCATATCATTTGTCGGAATTTTTGCATCAGCACAAGGTTGACATAGTGATAAATGCCGGCATTGCAGGTAGCTTCGACAATAACATTGCCATTGGCGATACCGTTATGATTGAATATGACTGTTTTAGCGACTTAGGAGTGGAGGATAATGATCGCTTTCTAACGGCACATGAGGCAAATCTTATTGGCAATAATGAATTCCCTTTTACTAATGGATGGCTTTCCGCAAAATTACCTGATGATACATTTTACTACAAATATAAGAAGGTGAAATGCATTACTGTAAATACTGTACATGGCAATGCACACAGTATTGAGCGAGTTATTGAAAAATATAATCCTCAAATAGAAACAATGGAAAGCGCAGCAGTGTTATGGATTAGTAAAATGAAAGCATTACCATGTATTTTGCTACGAACAATAAGCAACAAAGTAGAACCTCGCAATAAAGAAAATTGGCAGTTGATTAGGTCAATAAAAAATTTGAATGAAGCATTAGACGAAATTTTAATTCATATTTGCACCAACAAATTTTAAGAAATTAAAAATGACAGATAAAATAAATATAGCATTTTCACCTTGCCCCAACGATACATTTATGATGGCCGGGCTTGTAAGTGGCAAAGTAGGGGTAGAAGGATTTACTTTTGTTCCGCATCTTGCCGATATAGAAGAGCTTAATAACCTGGCTCAGGAAGGGCAAATGGATGTGCTGAAAATGAGTGTGAACGCCTACCCAATGGCGAGCATCAATTATCAAATGTTGCGAGTGGGTGCAGCTTTAGGAACAAACAATGGTCCGTGGTTGTATGTAAACCCGGTTATGAAGAAAAAATAACCGACACACAAGCACGCATCGCAGTGCCCGGCATGCATACTACTGCCAACTTGCTCATGACTATTTTTTATCCTGAACTTACCGACAAAACAGGTGCTGTTTTCGGAAATCGAAAAAAATGTTTTGAATGGCAACTTTGATATCGGGGTGCTTATTCACGAAAACAGATTGACCTATGCCGAAAAAGGCCTTGTAAAAATAGCCGACCTTGGTGTACTTTGGAAAGAGCATAATGATTGTGCACTTCCGCTTGGTTGTTTCGCTGTAAAAAGAAGACTCCAGCTTGATTATAAAAAAGCCATTGAAGAGGCAATTCGTAAAAGTATTATTTATGGATATGAACACCTCGATGAAGTAATGCTATACATTCGCCAGCATGCACAAAACATGAGCGATGATGTAATACTGGAACATATTCGTACTTACGTAAATCATTTTTCGGTAAATCTGGGCAATGAGGGTACAAGTGCAATAAGAGCCATTTTTCGCAGAGCAAAACATGCAAGCATGTATAATCTTCTTACCGAACCAATTTTTATCGATTAGTATTTAATAAGATGGTAATTGTTACAGGTGCTGCTGGTTTTATAGGCAGTTGTTTGATTGCAGAATTGAATAATAATGGTATCACAAATATTATTGCAAGTGACGATTTTTCGTCAGAGCAAAAACATGCCAATCTTGAAACCAAAATCATAGAACAACGTGTGCACGGCGATCACCTTTTCGATTTTATTAAAGAACAAAATCGAAACATAAAATTTATTTTTCACCTTGGAGCCCGCACCGATACTACAGAATTTGACTGGAATATTTTTTTGAAACTCAACTTAAATTATTCTATTGAAATTTTTACACTCTGTGCAACTTACAATATTCCTTTAGTTTATGCTTCATCGGCCGCAACTTACGGTGCCGGAGAAAATGGTTACGATGACCACCATGCAACTATAAATAAATTAAAGCCATTGAATCCTTATGGCGATTCGAAACAGGAATTTGATAAGTGGGTTTTGCAGCAAACAGCAATGCCACCATTTTGGGCCGGTCTAAAATTTTTCAATGTATATGGTCCCAATGAATATCATAAAGCACGTATGGCCTCTGTTATTTTTCACAGCCATCGTCAAATAAAAAAAACAGGAACAGTAAAACTTTTTCGTTCGCACAAACCCGAATACAACGATGGTGAACAATTGCGCGATTTTATTTATGTAAAAGATGTTACTGCGGTTTGTTATTACTTGTTTAAAAATAAAGTGCCTTCTGCAATATATAACTTAGGAACAGGCAAAGCACGTACGTTTCACGATTTGGTAGTTGCTACTTTTAATGCCATGGAAAAACCAGTAAACATCGACTGGATTGATATACCCGCAGACATACGCGATACATACCAGTATTTTACCGAAGCAAAAATGAACAAACTTTTTGCCACAGGATACACCAGGCCGTTTTATTCGCTCGAAGAAGGTGTGCATGATTATGTTTCAAATTATTTAGATAACAACAACTATTTATAATCTGGCTTCAAGTCATTTTATTTTCACCTCATATGATAACCTTCCCCAATTGCAAAATAAACTTAGGGCTATACATTACCGAAAAGCGCGATGATGGATATCACAATATTGAAAGTGTTTTTGTGCCTGTACCTCTTTGCGATGTGCTGGAAATTTTAACTATAAATGATTTGCTGGATAAAAACATTCTTGTTATTGATAATCTATATTTTAAAATTACTGGAATTGAATTGGAAGGCAACATTCATGAAAATATTTGTGTAAAGGCCTTTCAACTTTTACGTTCGGTTTACAATCTTCCACCTACAGCAATTTATTTACGCAAAAATATTCCTTCGGGTGCAGGCCTTGGTGGTGGCTCGGCCGATGGCACTTTTGTGTTAAGACTTTTAAACGAATTGTATCAATTAAAAATTACGCCTGCACAATTGAAAGAATACGCTTCAAAGCTTGGTAGCGACTGTCCCTTTTTTATTGAAAACAAAACCGCATTTGTAACAGGGCGGGGAGAAATTATTCAAACCATTCCTTTCGAATTAAAGGGCCTGCATATTATTATCATCAAACCCGATTTGCATATTTCTACTAAGGAAGCATATAGCAATATAACCCCTGCAATACCAATATATTCGTTACAAAAATCGTTGAGCATGTCTATTGACGAATGGAAAAATACAGTTACCAATGATTTTGAAAAGGCACTTCAAAAACTATATCCTCAATTAGATAAAA
Organism: Bacteroidota bacterium; assembly: GCA_016717325.1. GTDB lineage: Bacteria > Bacteroidota > Bacteroidia > AKYH767-A > OLB10 > JADKFV01. Next base: position 111,187 of record JADKFV010000011.1, read on the forward strand.
TTAAAAAAGACTTATACAATGCGGGGGCCATTTATGCATCGATGAGTGGTAGCGGAAGCAGCATATATGGCCTAAGCAAAACCATGTTAACAATTCCTGATAGCTTGAAAAGCCATTTTTGCTGGCAAGGAATTTTATAATCCAATCGTATAGTTTTTGTAATAATGCTTTACTCACTATACTATTGAAAATAATTTCGAATATTTGCATCCGATTCCTCAACTAAAATATTAGTCAATGATTACCTGCATTTTAAACAATATGAAAAAAACGCACTTTATTATTCTTGTTCTTTGTTACCTGTTTATCACATCGTGCAGTACCAAAAAAGAGGATGGTAAATTATCGCCCGAAATTGTTAGCAACCCTGCAACGGCAAGCGGTTCGAAAGATGAAAAGGCAATGCCCGAATTTAAATTTGAAGTAACGCGTCATCACTTTGGGGACATGAAGGAAGGGGAGGTGGTATCATTTTCTTTTCCGTTTAAAAATGTAGGCGAGGCCGATTTGGTGATTATGGATGTGGCAACATCTTGTGGTTGCACTTCACCATTCTGGCCAAAGGATCCCATAAAGCCCGGGCAAGAAAGCAAGATAGATGTTACCTTTAACTCAGCAGGTAAATCGGGCATGGTGAGTAAAACCATTACGGTGTTTACCAATGCGGTACCAAGTTCACGTGTGCTAACTATAAGCGCTGAAGTAAATTAGAAATAAACTAATTTATATAATTTCAATATGATGTTTTTGAGTGTTTTAATGCAAGCTGCCGGTGGCAGTTCGGGATGGTCAACTATGGTACTGATGGTAGTAATGATAGGCATAATGTATATGTTTATGATTCGTCCACAAACAAAGAAAGCCAACGAAGAAAAAAAGTTTGTCGAGTCGTTGCAAAAAGGGGATAAGGTAGTAACTATAGGAGGTATACATGGTAAAATTACTGATGTACAGGAAACTACTTTTACATTAGAAATTGATAATAATGTGCGTGTAAAGGTAGAGCGCAAAGCGGTTTCGGGCGAAGCAACCAAAGCGTTGAACCCTGCACCAGCTGCCGAAGTTGCGAAAAAATAATATCCCGAATTTCCCATTCCTGATTGTATGCAAGTCAATAAAAAGGCAATTGTTTTTTTTGTTTTTCTGATTGTTGCTTCCATTTTTTGGTTGTTGCATGCATTAAGTGCAACTTATACTTCGCAACTTACGGTGCAATTGGTTTACAGAAATTATGTTTATGCCGATGGCGATCCTTCAAACAAAACTGATGTTAACATAGAGATTGAAGGCCGTGGTTACGAAATATTGTTTTTCAAAAGAAAATATAACAATGGAAAAATTCCTGTCGATGTGCGCGCTATGTTAACTGCAAGCCAAAAATCGAAGGGCGTTATTTCTATTACAAAAATTGTTTCCGATTATTTTATGCAACAAGGCGACCAAATAAAAATTACCAAAACCGACCCGCAGAATTTTGAGATGGAGTAAGAGGCAAGTTCATTGCTAATCGATTTTTATTTAATTTAGTTTGATTATTGTTTTGCAAAAGCTTAAGGAATGCCGTATTTTTTAATATGCGCAAGAGCTATTTTGAAAAATGTGAAAACGAAATCACTTTGATTTGAAATTCAAAGTTTACACAAAATTTGATGGCTCATTTTTTGGAATTTGAATTAGCTTGCAATTATTTGAAGGTTCATTTAACATTGCTTCGCACCACTGAAACAAAATTTATATTAATTGACATTTGAATTTATTTGAATTCTTCATGTGGTACTAAAATAATTTCAAATCACTACTTTGCATTCGCAACAAAACAGTCAAATAATTTGATATTATATTTTTCACTCCAATGAAAAATGACATTGAACTATTTAGTACCTTGCAATTATCAGGTAATGAAATTCAATAAGGAAATAGAATTAGGCCATGATTTAATTATTTAAAGAACAACAATTTTTAAACTTCACAGCTGAAAATATTCTCCAATAAAAATTATTAAATATGAACACAGGCGAAATAATAATTTATCAAAACCCCAACGGCAACATCAAAATAGATGTGAGGCTGGAAGAAGAAACCGTGTGGCTTACACAAGCACAAATGGCAGTGCTTTTTGGCAAAGGAAGGAGCACAGTTGCCGAGCATATTGCTAACGTTTATGAGGAAGGCGAATTACTTCCAAATTCAACTTGTCGGAAATTCCGACAAGTTCGATTGGAAGGCACGAGGGATGTAGAAAGAGACATTGACCACTACAACCTGGACGTAATTATTTCGGTGGGCTATAGAGTGAAATCACAGCAAGGAACACAGTTTCGCATTTGGGCAACACAGCGTTTAAAGGAATATATTATAAAAGGTTTTGCGTTGAATGACGATCGTTTTAAGTCGGGCAATTCGATGAACTATTTTAATGAGTTGCAAGATCGGATTAGGGAGATAAGAATTTCCGAACGCTTTTTTTATCAGAAAATAAAAGACATCTACACTACCAGTATCGATTACGATAATAAGGACGAAAGGACGATTGAATTTTTTAAAGTTGTGCAGAACAAATTGCTTTGGGCGATTAGCGAACAAACCGCAGCCGAATTGGTATATCGCAGAGTGGATGCAAGCTTGCCACTATTGGGCATGCAATCGTATGATAAAAAGAATACACAGTCCATTAAAAAAACCGATGTGAGCATTGCCAAAAACTATTTGGATGAGGATGAAATAAAACTGTTGGGTTTATTGGTTGAGCAATATCTAGCATTTGCCGAAACCATGGCACAACAACGAACTCCCATATACATGGCCGTTTGGATTAACCGATTGGATGCTATGTTGCAATTGAATGGACGAGAACTATTATCACATGCAGGAAATATAACCCACGAAAAAGCACTGGAAAAATCAACTATTGAATTTGAAAATAAAAAATAGCTGAAAAGCAAATTCAAGGAGACAGAATTTAAAGAAATTGAAAGCGATATTGAGAAACTAAAAAAGTTGAAAGGAATTTTGAAACTCCAGGAAGAATAATTTCATTACACAAAAGAAAAGTCAATTTACAAAATGACTAACGTTGCATTTTATATGTTGCCATTAAAAACCTAAATGAATTTAAATTGGCTTTTCTACTTTTTCTGGCAGTCACCTTTGTATGTTTTAGCACTTTCGCTTCAACATTAAAAATAATTTCTTCCGATATATTTTTACATTGATCGCCCACACGCTCCAATTTACGAATAGTTGATATAGCGTATAGTGCGCGTCTTATACTTTCGGGGTTAGCTTTTATAAAATCGGCAACTGTATCTGTTGCTGCAATATTTATCTCATCGAGCAATTCGTCTTTAAAAAAAACACTGCGTGCAAGAGAAGTGTCTTCGGTTTCGAATGCTTGTTTTGTGGTTTCCAAAATAGACAACGATAAATCAAACATTTCTAAAAGGCGTGTGCTTTGCAATAATTCTGCTTGTGGTTCGAGTTTAAGATCGAGCACATAATTTGCAATACCCTCGGCAATATCGCCAATACGCTCGAGGTTCGAATTTATTTTTAAAGATGCTAACACAAAACGCAAATCGATAGCAACAGGATTGAAAAGCGCAATGGTATTTTCACAATCACGATCTATTTTCAACTCGTATGCATTCACTCTTTTTTCGTTAACACGAATTTCACGCGCCAGGTCTTTGTCAAGTTTCATCAATGCTGTTTTCGATTTTTGCAATTGATTAAAAACCAGTTCAAACAAATCGCTTAAGCTTTGTTTTATTCCTATTAATTCTTCTTCTAAATGTGTCATTTTATTTTTAGTTAATTCATAAAAAAATACATTTGGTATCAACCAAATCGTCCGGTTATATAATTTTGTGTACGCACTTCAACAGGATTCGTAAATACATCTTTGGTGGCACCATACTCAACCATTTCTCCCAGATAAAAAAACGCTGTATGATCACTCACACGACTTGCCTGTTGCATATTATGCGTAACAATAAGAATAGTGTATTTTGATTTCAAATCGTAAATTAACTCTTCAATTTTCGAACTCGATATGGGGTCGAGTGCCGATGAGGGCTCATCCATCAATACCACCGAAGGCTCAATAGCCAGCGCACGTGCAATACACAATCGTTGCTGCTGCCCACCCGAAAGTCGCAACGCATTTTTATCCAATTGGTCTTTCACTTCATCCCACAATGCTGCTTGCTTTAACGAACGCTCTACAGTTTCGTTAATAAATATTTTGTGAGTAATTCCATTTTACGCAAACCATAAGCTACATTTTCGAAAATAGTTTTAGGAAACGGATTAGGTTTTGAAACACCATTCCTACTTTTCTACGCAACTCATTAACTGCAAATTTTTCGCGTAAATATCTTTTCCATCAATAGCGGCAATGCCTGTATGGCTAAAGCCTTCAATGTAATCATTCATACGGTTGTATAGCCTCAGAAAGGTAGACTTGCCACAACCCGAAGGGCCAATAAGTGCTGTTACAGTATTTGCATAAGTAGCGAGGTTGACATTTTTTAAAACGTGAAAATCGCCATAGTAACAATCGAGGTTGCGGGCTTCAATTTTGTAGTTGGTATCACTTACGGTCTTGCCTAAACCAGATACCTGCATATTTAAATTGTCTTTCATTTTGGTTGCAAATTAATATTGTTACCACCTTACTTGTTTTTGCCATCTGTTGCGCAAATATATTGCTACGGCATTCATGAGAAATGTTAGCACGAGCAAAACAATTATTGCTGCAGCCGCATTTATAACAAAGCCTTGTTGAGGGCGCGATGTCCAATTGAATATTTGAATGGGAAGCACTGTATAAGAATCAAATATGCTCTTAGGTATAAAGGGAACATAAGTTAAAGCACCGGTAACAATTAACGGAGCCGTTTCGCCAATGGCACGCGACAACGCAAGAATAATACCCGTGAGTATACCTCCAAAAGAACCAGGAATAACACTCATACTGATTGTTTGCCATTTACTCGCGCCTAGTGCATAAGATGCCTCACGAATAGTATTGGGAACTGTCTTTATAGCTTCGCGCGTGGACACAATTATGACTGGCAATATAAGTAAAGCAAGCGTTAAACTTCCTGCAAGTATACTTTGGCCTAAACCCATGTAGCGCACAAATAATTCTAAGCCCAGTAAACCGTAAATGATGGAAGGGACACCGGCAAGATTGGATATGTTTATTTCGATCATGTTAGTCAACCAATTTTTTTTACTGTACTCTTCCAAATAAATACCGGCACCCACACCTACCGGAAACGCAACAAGCAATGTAGTTATAAGTACCCATAATGAACCTATCCATGCTGTGTATATGCCGGCTTGCTCGGGCTTGCGCGATGGCAAATTTAAAAGAAAATCTAATCCTAACCGCGCAGCACCTGTGATACCTAAAGAAATAATAAGCACCAAAAGCACAAACATGGCAAAACAAGTAAATGAAATTGCGATCCATTTGAAAGTGGAATTAAAAAATGACTTTTTTACCTCGTTATTCATACTGTTGTAAATATTTTTTCTTAATATAAAAACTTATATTATTAAGTATAAACGTAAAAACAAACAAGCTGAAACCGGCAGCAAAAATAGTTTTGTACTCCAGCGAGCCATGCGGTACATCGCCCATGCTAACCTGTACAATATAGGTAGTTACGGTTTCTATAGGCACCATTGGATTTAATGTGAGGCGTGGTTGCTGACCTGCAGCAATGGCCACAATCATGGTTTCGCCTATGGCGCGATACTGCCAGCAATACCGATACAATAATGCCTGATGAAGCGGCAGGCACAACCACCTTCCATGCAGTTTGCAATGTTGAACTTCCTAATGCATACGCACCATCGCGCAACGATTGTGGCACGGCATACATGGCATCCTCGCTCAGAGAAGTTATCAATGGTATAATCATTATTCCCATTACCAATCCAGGCGAAAGTGCATTGAAACCCGCAAGGTTGGGAAATATATTCTGTAAGAAAGGCGTGACTATGGTAAGTGCAAAAAAACCATACACTACCGTTGGCACAGTAGCCAATAATTCCAATGTTGGTTTTAACCATTGGCGTGTGCGTTTGCTGGCATACTCGCTTAAATAAATAGCGATGAGTAAACCAAAAGGCAATGCTAAAGCAATGGCAATAAATGTGGTAAGAATGGTTCCGCTCATGAGTGCCATAATGCCAAAGTGCTTATCTGCAAATAATGGCGTCCACTGTGTATCTGTTAAAAAATCTAAGATGGATACTTCTTCAAAAAATGCAACTATTTCATACATCAATATGGCAATGATGCTTACAGTAGTTAATATACTAACTGAGGCGCACAAAAATAGTGCGCCTTCAATTATTTTTTCTTTTATGTTTCTATTAAATATCAAATATAAAACGTATATGGTTATAGTTATAAACGATGTTATTGTGCCGAAATAATATCAACCAATTTCATGCCCACCGTATTTTTGCCCATTATGGCGCTACCTGATTTGCGTGCAACAAACTTCTGTTTTACCAATGCCATCATATTATCGGGCAATGGCACGTAGCCTACTTCGGCAGCAATTTTATTTGCATTGTTCAAGCAGTATTCAATAAACATTACAACTTCGGGTCTGCTTAGGGCTTTCATATTTATATACATAAACAATGGACGCGAAAGCGGTTGGTATGTGCCATCTTGCACTGTGGTTATGCTGGGCAATACGGCTCCATTTCCGTTATCTATGGCCACAAGCTTCAGTTTGTCTTTATTGGTTTCATAATATGCTAAGCCAAAGTATCCCAATGCTAATTTGTCGCGCGCTATGCCTTGTACCAATACATTATCGTCTTCGCTGGCTGTATAGTCACCTCGGCTGGCCTTGGCCTTACCATTAATAGCTTCTGTAAAATAATCATATGTGCCCGATTGTGTGCCCGCACCAAACAGATGCAATTCTTCTTTGGGCCAAGCGCTATTTACATCGCTCCATAATTTCACTTTCCCTTGTGCTTCTGGCTCCCACATTGTTTTAAGTTCAGATACGGTTATCGTTGATGCAAAAGTATTTTCTGGATGAACAACTATTGCCATGCCATCACTACAAATGGCAAGTTCAATATACTCAATACCATTAGCCTTGCAGGCAGAATCTTCTGATGCCTTTATAGTACGTGAGGCATTTGAAATATCCAACTCACCACGCGAAAATTTTTTGAATCCGCCACCTGTGCCCGATTCGCCAACCGTTATTTGAACATCGGTATGTGTAGTTCTAAAATCTTCGGCCAAAGCTTCGCTCAGTGGAAACAATGTACTTGAACCATCAATACTTATTACTCCTTTGAGTGATTTTGTTTCCGATGATTCTACGGTGTTGGTTTTGCCTCCATTACAAGCTGCAAGAAACAGCAAGGCGATAAATGCAGTAGTTACTTTTTTCATTTTTATTATTAATTTATTTTTCAAATTTATTAAAAATTTACTTGCGCTTGTAATCTTAATAAGCGCCCTTTTTGATGGTTGGTTTGCTTTGCAAAATCTTCATACCTGCGAGATGATACCACATAGGTTGCAACTAACTCAAAGTTGGGCGTAAATTGCCATTCAAATCCCGATTCTATTTCATTTACTTTATAGCTGCGCGCATCACGCTCATGTTTTTTTCCTCCATCATAATATTGAATACGGGAAAATGGAATTAATACGTGCTTGCCAAATTTTTGCAAGTACGATAACATGATGTAACCACCTTGCAGGTCTTGTGTTTCTATTGAATCCGAAACGGTATTAAACTCAGGACCTTTGCCTACTGTATACTCTGCAGTTATACCAAATGGCTTTGGATAAAGCACAAGATGTGCAGCTATTCGTTGATCATCATAGTTGGCGTTCCAAGTTGTTTTTACTCCGGCACTTTGTTGGTCTTTGGTAACTACATATCGCCCGGTGTAGGCTTGTACGCCTGGTTCTATTATTTGATTTCCAATTTGAAAAGGATAAGTGATGCTTGTAACGTAATGCAAATCTTTGTTGCCATCAGCTTTATTGGCAGTTTGGCCATTATATGCACCAAAACCAAAAACGCCATAATCGCCCGAGCCCTTCAATCCATCAGCTACGAGCGAAGAAAAAAGTTTGCGTGTTTTCTGTGGTGCCCAATAAAAAAACAAACCTAAATCGCGCTCGTTAGAAACCGCACTATTCAAAGCATCATCACGATCTAACGGCAACCTGTTTTGGCTACTTTGCAAATTCATAAATCCATAAGGAACTTTGCTTTGTCCAATACGAAATCGGAATTCACCCTTTTTGTCAACTGAAACATCAAAGTATGCATCGCGCAACTGCGCAAAATGTAAGTTGCCTGTGCCTGCATTGCTTGCTAAATCGGGTTGCACATAAAATGATACATGATCATTTAGTTTACCAAAAAAAATAATCCGCATACGCCTAATAAACACTCCACCACCATCGCCCCAAGACCTATCGCATGATTCGCATCCAAGCAATGAGTTGGTTTCCATCAATCTATTGTATCTAATTTGAGAATACCCACGTATACTTACTGATTCATACCAATTCTTTTTAGCTACCACTTGCTTTGTAGTATCTGTATTTGATTGTGCCTGGGCGTCAATAATAAATGCAAATGTTGCAATTAAAATAATACAAAGAATTTTACGCATAATGATGTTTTTTCAATATTTTTTGTTGCGCAAAAGTGTACATATGATGCTAATGTTATGTTCGCCTTATGTTATCCAATTGTTATGTAATTGTTAAGCTCCTCCATAATATGTAGCTTGCCCTAACAAAGCAGCCACCTGAAACTGAGTTTGAACATAAACGGTAACTTTTGCTCTGTTAATCAAATCAATAGCTTGTTGTTGCATTGCTAAGCGTCTTGTTAAAGTATCGAGGGTGCCTCGGTTTCTTCTTGCGCATGCACAAATGAACTCATTAAAAATGGGAGAACTATATTAATGAATAGTGGATTTGGTTGTATCATATTAATTTATTTTCCGTACAACAAATGAACTATTATCTAAATAATAATATGCTACAGCAATATTACCCAATATTAAAGATGAGATTTATTAACAATGGTTAATAAACACATGAACTTGAAAAAGGCTTACCAGAAAACAATTTGCAAGCCTTTTCAAAATATTATTTCCTAAAAGAAAAAATTGATTTTTTGTACTAAACCTGGTTGCTTTTGTGCCCGCTTTTGAAATTGAATTACAAGTCAAATTAATGGAAACGCGAAAATTATTTTTGGGAAAATAGTGTGGAACAGGCTTATGAAAAAAACTCAATACTTAAAAAAAAAATTGCACAATGAAAAACGACTGACAGGCCTTTCTCCATCAAAAACAAAAAAAGCCTCTTACTGATTGGGATTGTTTTTTTATTCATAAACAACCAGGAATAGGTAGCAACTATAGCGCCCAAAAACGGAGCGAGCAGGTATACCCAAAGCGATTGAATATGTCCCGAAACAATTGCAGGCGCTAAACTTCGCACGGGGTTCATTGATGCTCCACAAACAGGTCCTGCAAACATGGCCTCTAACCCTACAGTAGCGCCAATGGCAATTCCCGCCATTAAGCCAACTTCTTTTGAACCATGAGCCACATGTAAGATCACCAGCATTAAAATGAACATTAGAATTAATTCTAAAATAAAACTTTGCATTTGTGATCCGGCAGGAAGCGTTGCGCCAAGATTTATGTTTTCGGGAAATAAAAATTTAAGTGTGAAACTTGCTAAAAAAGCACCAAAGGTTTGAGCTACAATATAAGGCAATGTTTGCTGTGGTTCGAATTTTTTTGCCAGTGTAAAACCTATTGTTACAGCGGGGTTAAAATGCGCCCCCGACTTGTTTCCAAACGTATAAATCATGGCCATTACTATTAAGCCAACAGTAGCTGCAATTCCTGCATGGCCAATTACACCATTAGTTTCCTCATTGATTATTATTGCGCCTGTCCCGCAAAAAACAATTGCAAAAGTTCCGATTAATTCGGCTAAATATTTTTTCATTATTGGTTTTAGCTACTGATATTTTGTTGCGAAGCTATGGAGAAAGCTAACATTTTACTGTTTTCTTTTTCTTTCCAATAGAACCACGCTTTATAATCTTATCGATGTAATCGGGCGAGTAGGGGGTTTTGCAAGCTGTGCCGTTCACATCAACAGTAACGGCACCAATTTTTTCCTGATTCTATTGCAACCTCGGTAAACTCAGGCACATATCCGCCCACCGAAATTACAAATCCATTCATTGCTTGCTTCACTCTGTTTTGAGCCTTGTGTATTTCCTTTTCCACTTTTTTTAAAAGCAAGACAATTTCTTTCTTATTCAATTTATCATCGGGTGTCAATGCCAGCAAGTTGGAATAAGTTGCCCATCCGGCTGAAGCAATATTTTCTTTATCTGATTTTATCCACTCCATCGCAAGTTCATGCCCGTAACTACTCTCAGCAGCCACCCAAGGTACAGTAAATTCACTAATCATATACCAATAGGCATTCTTTACCCAATGATTCAAATTATCTTTAGTCATTTTTTTATGATCGGCAATCAACCCGGCAAGGTACATAGCATCCGAAATGCCGGTGTCGTACAATTCAAGTGCTAGTTGATAATCCATTTTAATTTTCTTCTGAATCTTTTTCAAGTCTTCCACTTTCACTCCATAAAATGGTTCCCTCGCTCCATGCTTCATCAATACTTTTTTGATAGATTCACTTCCGAGGGATTTTAGTTCTGCAAGAATTTCTTTTGTATTCATACATCAAATATTTAAAAACAAAATTAGAATATTAACTGACTTGAAAAAATTTTTAATGTTTGCTGCAAGGTGTGGATAACAATTATTAACAACCAAACTTTACAAACACAGATAATACAATGTGACATCAATTATAATTAGTGTAATCCTAAACTATTTAAATTCCCTATTCCAATTTCATTTCATGGTTATATTATGCAAATGCAAAACCAATATTAATTCATAAAAAAAAGCTAACGCAAACGCGCTAGCTTTTCTCTATAAAAAATCGCACTTAATATTATGATTTACTGTATTGCCAATCTAACTGTTTTTTTACCATTAGAAGAACCAACTTCTAAAAAATAAATTCCTTTTTCAATATTTCCAAAATCACACTGAATTTCGTTTAGTTCAGATTTAATAGCCTGGCTGTAAACAATTTTACCAATTGCATCGTATAAGCTTACCTGATAGCTACAATCGTCACAATCAACAGTTATTGATATTTTACCATCGGTAGGATTTGGAAATACATTTATATCAAATTCACTAATTTCCGATGCAAGTCGTGCTCCCGAAAGTGTAGTAAATGTTGAAGTGGCGCTCCAAAATGAATAGTCGAAAGGTGCTGCTGTTCCACAACGTGAACGAATCTGCCATACATACGTACTTGAGGCCAATAAACCTGTTATCACTCGCTTCGTTTTTGTTCCCAGTCCAACTTTATTTGTCCAAACTGTTGTTCCCGTTTTTCTATATCGTAACTGATAATTATCGGGCAATGGACTAAGTGGTGACCATTGTAATTCAGCACTCGAAGATGTAATATTATTTACTGATAGCCCCACAGGCGCACTACCACAAGTTGGGCCATTCGTAGTAAAAGTTTCCATTGCCGACCAAGCACTGAATTGGCCCGGGCTACACATTGTCCTTACATGCCACTCGTACTGAGTACTTGGTAATAAGCTTGTCATTTGCCATACGGTATTTGAAGTAATCCAAGGTGCATCAAAAGTAAGCGAGCCTACTTTACGTTTCTCAAAGTAATAACTGTATCCCGGCCCAACAGAAATCCATGTTGCCAAAGCAGTATTGCCCTGAATATTTATTGTGCCTTGAGTGGTAGGTGATGAAGCGACACTTACAGTTACAGTATTGCTGGATGTACATCCTGTAGCTGACACTGTTTCGGTAAGTGTATACGTAGTTGCAGTTGTTGGGCTTGCTGTAGGATTGGATATTGTTGCGGAATTTAGACCAACCGTTGGTGACCAACTGTAAGTATTTCCAATTACGGCAGAAGCACCCAATTGAACACCATTGACATTACAAATCGACTGATTTGCACCAGTTATTGCGGCCGGCAATGCACTTACATTTACAGTAACACTGTTAGTTGCAGTGCAACCTGTAGCAGTTATCGTTTCGGTAAGTGTATACGTTGTAGTACTTAATGGGCTGGCAGTAGGCGAAGCATCGGTAGCAGAACTCAATCCTGCCGAAGGCGACCAGCTGTATGTATTTCCCAAAACGGCAGCAGAACCAATTATAGCACCCGAGCCGAGACAAACGGTTTGTGTTGTGCCGGCATTGGCAGATGGCACTGCATTTACATTTACTGTAACACTGTTAGTTGCAGTGCAACCTGTAGCACTTATCGTTTCGGTAAGTGTATACGTTGTGGTGGTTAATGGGCTGGCAGTAGGCGAAGCTTCCGTTGCAGAACTCAATCCTGCCGAAGGTGACCAACTGTATGTATTTTCCAAAACGGCAGCAGAACCAATAACAGCGCCCGAGCCTGAACAAACAGTTTGTGTTGTTCCTGCATTTGCAGCAGGCAATGCATTTACATTTACTGTAACACTGTTGGTTGCAGTGCAACCTGAAGCAGTTATCGTTTCGGTAAGTGTATACGTTGTGGTGGTTAATGGGCTGGCAGTAGGCGAAGCATCTGTAGCAGAACTCAATCCTGCCGAAGGTGACCAACTGTATGTATTCCCGGATATTGCAGCAGAACCAATAACAGCACCCGAGCCTGAACAAACAGTTTGTGTTGTTCCTGCATTTGCAGCAGGCAATGCATTTACATTTACTGTAACACTGTTGGTTGCAGTGCAACCTGTAGCAGTTATCGTTTCGGTAAGTGTATACGTTGTAGTACTTAATGGGCTGGCAGTAGGCGAAGCATCCGTAGCAGAACTCAATCCTGCCGAAGGTGACCAGCTATATGTATTTCCCAAAACGGCAGCAGAACCAATAACAGCACCCGAGCCTGGGCAAACAGTTTGTGTTGTTCCTGCATTTGCAGCAGGCAATGCATTTACATTTACTGTAACACTGTTAGTTGCAGTGCAACCTGTAGCAGTTATCGTTTCGGTAAGTGTATACGTTGTAGTACTTAATGGGCTGGCTGTTGGCGAAGCATCTGTAGCAGAACTCAATCCGGCCGAAGGTGACCAACTGTATGTATTCCCGGATATGGCAGCAGAACCAATAACAGCACCCGAGCCTGGGCAAACATTTTGTGTTGTTCCTGCATTTGCAGCAGGCGATGCATTTACATTAACTGTAACACTGTTGGTTGCAGTGCAACCTGAAGCACTTATCGTTTCGGTAAGTGTATACGTTGTAGTACTTAATGGGCTGGCAGTAGGCGAAGCTTCCGTGGCAGAACTCAATCCTGCCGAAGGTGACCAGCTATATGTATTTCCCAAAACGGCAGCAGAACCAATAACAGCACCCGAGCCTGGGCAAACAGTTTGTGTTGTTCCTGCATTGGCTAAAGGCAAAGGGTTTGAGTTCACAGATTTTGATACCGTGCCTGTGCATCCAGTTACGTCTGTAACTGTTACAGTATACGTTCCAGCAGACGATACATTAATTCCTTGTGTGGTTTGGCCTGCACTCCATAAGTATGAAGAATAAGGGCTGGCATTTAATAGTGCTGAACTACCTGCACAAATATTTACCGTTCCATTGGGTGTTATTGAGGGTAGTGGATTAAGATTAACTGTAACATAGAAAGTGCAGCTGGCCTTACCGGCAGGCGACGTAACAGTATATGTAACAGGGGTAGTACCCATTGGAAAATTGGAACCGCTTGGAAGACCAGTTGTTAAAGTAATTACACCGCCATTGCAATTCGATGTACAAATAGGCAAAGAATAAGTTACATTTTGAAAGCATTGACCAGGTTGCTGCGAAACCACAATATCTGCCCCGCAACTTATAGTAGGCGGATTGGGAGAAATAATCATTATTGTGTAATCTTCAACTTCGCCATTAACTCCATTTAAAAAACAAGGCAGCGCATTACCACCATTAACTGTAAAAATAGAAACCACACGCATACGGGTATTACCAATTGTTGCAAGTAAAGGTACGTTCACTGTGCCACTAAAAAGACTTCCCGATTTGCTCAGGTCCAATTGTTCGCCCGGATCTTGAAAATATCCATTTTGATTAAAATCGATATACACAGAAGCAATTGTAGGTGAGCCTCCTGTATTAACCGCAATAGGATAAGTACCACCGGGAAACACAGGTATAATAACACTTGTGAAGTCAGAAAACAAACTTGGTCCCGAAGGGTTAGAAATACCATTCAATGAAACACTTGAAATATAGTCGGGGCTTGCTACCGAGGCATTGGCACAATAAGCAGCGTTTAAAATAACAGCGTAATCTTCTACCTCACCGGTGAAGCCTGTTGAACAAGGAGTAGGAATACCATTCGATGCTCTCGATGTTGTTACACGAAGTTTACTTGCCTGTTGGGCAAATGGTACAGTGTAATAAAATGTTTTAGTAAATGACTGAGTAGTAAATGCAGGAATATTAACAGCAATGGGAGTAACAACAAATTGTTCGTTAGCATTGCTTGCAAATACGTTATCACCATTTGCCTCGAGCCAGGCGTATATATAAACCGTTTCATTTGTAGCAGTAGGATTAGACACATCAACACTCAAAATATAATTGGTTTGAGGAAACAAAGGAATTTGATTTGGAAAATTTGAGTAAGTGCTGGGTCCCGAAAAATTAGTAGTGCCATTGAGATCAACTCTTGAAATATATATACTTGAGCTACTTGCCGATGAAGAAGAACAAATGGGAGGCAATGGAACTATAGTGAGATTATAATCTTCGACTTCGCCACAAAAATTATTTGAACATGGATTAGGCGCACCGAAAACCGGGCCAACATAGCGCAATTGAACACGCAATCTTGTAGTACCTGTAGTGGCTGTAGCCGGAACGGTAAAAGTTGTTGAATTGGTAAAATTGCCTAAAGCATAACTGATCGTAGTAAACGGAATTATTTCACTATTCACACCATTAAAATCTCCGCTGCCGTCATAATCGATCCAGGCATTTAAATGGTAATTGCCTGCAAAACCAATGGTACCCGTTATGGTAATGTTACATTGCTGCAACGGACTAACCGAAAAGACAGGTGAATTGGCAAAAGTATAGCTGCCAGCCCCACCAACACCACTGCTCGAGATAGCATTTATGGCAATAGAAGAAATAGATGCATTGCCCCAACTGGGTTGCGAACCACAATAAGCTTGTACAACATTACTGTATGCTAAGCACATAGCAAGAGCACAAAAATACGAAGAGATTTTTTCATAATTAATATATTTAAAAAGTTAGTTTTTTTGGAAATGAAAATTTGCCTTTAAGGGCGACCCAAAAATAAAGATTAAATTACCGGAAGTTGGTCTAATGCGAGAAATATTATTGGTTTAGTAATCAGCACTTTAAGTAGCATTGTGTTTTTATTTTGGCTTATGGTCACACGAAAGCTCTCAAACCAATATAACTAATATCACAAAATAATTTGAAGTTGTTTTTATTTGTTACAACAACGAATTTGATGCCTCAACAATTTTTAATTGCAAGTTGAAGCATTAAGAGAGATTTTAAAAACAGTTAGAGAATATTTGCTGCAAGCCCAGGTTGACAAGTATTGTGGGCTAAAAAAGTATCCTTTGCATGCATTTAATATTGTTTTAAAAGTAAGACTATTTTTTCAAACGACAATTTTCGCAAAGCCAATTATGAGTCCACTTCGAAAAATTATTTTTGCCACAAAAACACGAAGGCACAAAATTTCACTAAATCGTAAACAAATCATTTATAATGTTTTGTGGGATTTAGTGTTTTGGTGAATTAGTGGCATTTTTCTTTTTTAGACTTTTCTGAGGAGACACCATTATTAAATTTAGAACAATTGAATGGCCACAGCTAAGCAAAATATGTTGTCTGTTTTTTATTCCGATTAACAAGTGCAAATGCAAAACAGCAAAGGCTTTTTCACACTTAGTATTAAGTTAGAATAAATAATAAGCGCCTTGTTAAATTACATTTATTGAAACGAAAAACACCACAGTAAAAAGTCAATTTTAAATTGAAAAAAAAATCAAAACATCATTTACATCAGTGATTATTTTCAAAGTTTTTAAATTGTTTTAGGACATGATTGTCTAAATTCCTTTACTTAGCATCGTTAATCTTTTTTAGCCAGAAAAATTTTAGTTTAAACCTTTAAATACATTTTTATATAATGAATCAATTTTCAGCATCGTTTAAAACCAATCAAGTATTTAGCACTTCGTTTGCCTTCATCATTTTGATTTTTATTTCCATTCAATCATATTCTCAAAATTGGTCGGCCGATGGGAATTCGCATTACCGTATGGAAAAAAATGAAATCAAACAATATAGCTTGCCACAAAATGTTGCCAGCGTTTTGATTTCAAACAAGCAACTCACCCCTGAAGGAAAATCAGCACCACTGCAAATTGATTATTTTGCTTTTTCGAACGACCAACAGAAAGTTCTGCTATTTACCAATACGCAAAAAGTTTGGCGATTGAATACCAAAGGCGATTATTGGGTGTTGGAATTAAAAACAAATAGACTCTCACAACTAGGCAAATCATTGCCTGCGGGCTCATTAATGTTTGCGAAGTTTTCGCCCGATGCAAAAGCGGTGGCTTATGTAAGTAATAATAATATTTATGTTGAAGACCTCACAACTTCAATCATTAAACCGCTTACATCAGATGGTTCGGTAACGTTGATAAATGGAACATTTGATTGGGCTTATGAAGAAGAGTTTTATTGCAGAGATGGTTTTCGCTGGAGCCCCGATGGTAAATCAATTGCTTATTGGCAAATTGATGCGAGTAGCATAAAAAAGTTTAACATGATTAATACTACAGATTCCATTTATCCTCAACTCGTTCCTTTGGAATATCCTGTTGTAGGCGAAAATCCATCTTTGTGCAAAACAGGTGTGATAACAATTGCCGATGCAAAAACCACATGGATTAATATTCCCGGAGTGGCCAATCAGAATTATATTGTACGCATGGAATTTATTCCTTCAACAAATAATTTACTCATTCAACAACTCAACCGTAAACAAAATCAGAGTAAGCTTTATGTTGTAGAAGCATCAAATGGCAGCAGTAAGTTAATCAATCAGGAGTCGGACGATGCTTGGGTTGATGTATTTGTATCTGGTGAACCTTATGAGATTTACTACACCAATAATTTTACCTGGTTGAACAATAACAAAAGTATTCTTTGGGTATCGGAAAAAGATGGCTGGAGACATTTTTATCAGATTTCACTGGATGGAAAATCGGAAACATTGATTACAAAAGGCAATTATGATATTATAGATTTTATGTATGCGGATGATATTAAAGGATATGTTTACTTTCTTGCTTCGCCCGACAATGCTACACAGAAATATTTGTATCGTACCAAATTGAATGGCGCAGGCAAGTTGGAGTTGCTAAGTCCTGCATCAATGAAAGGCAATCACGACTATTCTTTTTCAACAAATGGTAAATATGCCTCACATAGATTCTCCAATCATTTTACAAAACCATCTCGCGAAATGATATTTGTCGAAAGCCAAAAACCATTGACCGAAAAAGAAGGAATACAAGCCAAAATAGATACACTTACCGAAAAACCCAAAACAGAGTTTTTTAAAATAACAACAAAAGATGGTGTTGAAATGGATGGCATGATGGTAAAGCCAAAAAATTTCGATCCTAATAAAAAATATCCTGTAGTGTTTTATGTTTACTCCGAACCTGCAGGTGTTACCGTTACCGATAGATATAATATCAGCAAGAACAGGCTTTATGATGGTGATATGGCCGGTGATGGTTATATTTATATTTCGCTCGATAACAGAGGAACCCCAGCGCCAAAAGGGCGGGCATGGAGAAAATCTATTTATCGTAAAATTGGAAAAATAAATATTTATGATCAGGCAATGGCTGCCAAAGAAATTTTGAAATGGAATTTTGTTGATTCGTCAAGAATTGCTGTATGGGGTTGGAGTGGGGGAGGTACTGCAACATTAAACCTGATGTTTCAGTATCCTGAAATTTATAAGACCGGAATTTCGATTGCTGCCGTAGCTTACCAACTTACTTATGATAACATTTATCAGGAGCGTTACATGGGATTGCCTCAGGAAAACATGGAAGACTTTGTAAGTGGATCGCCAATTACATACGCTAAAAATTTGCAAGGTAACTTGCTTTATATACATGGTACCGGTGATGATAATGTTCATTATCAAAATGCCGAAATGCTGGTCAATGAACTTATCAAGTACAACAAACAATTTCAGTTTATGCCATACCCTAATCGCACCCACAGCATATCGGAAGGTGAAGGAACATTCGAACATTTGTCGGCCTTGTACACAAATTATTTAAAAAAGTATTGCCCACCAGGAGGAAGATAATTACTACATGTAATTTGCTGGAGCAACATGTCATTGTGGTGTTGATATACAAATCTGACTAGTTGTGACAGACTAAGAAACTAACAACTGAAATATTTTTTTTTAAAAGAAAAATACCATAGTTGAATTAAGTTATACATTTGAAAAATAATTTGAAGCATATTAACTTCTTGCAAGTGTTTGTTTCATACTAACCACTTACTTTAATTTTAACTAAACCATTAATAATTTAAAAATATGAAAGACTATAATTTTTGTTTTGTTGTGATTGGATTTGGCCAAAAACCAAGTTACGCCACAGGTGTTGTACGCACACTCGATTTGAATCAGACGTATACCAAACTTATAAAGCCTGTATTCGATGAGTTGGGAATAAAATGTCAACGTGCGTGCGATATGAATGTTACAGGTAGTATTGATCAGGTGATGATAAAGGCCATCAACGAATCGGATATTGTGATTTGCGATATTACTTGTCTCAATGCAAATGCTTTGTGGGAACTTGGTGTTCGTCATGCATTGAAAAAGCAACATACCATTCTTATTTCCGATTGGGCACATTTGAAGCCAACTCCTCCATTCGATGTGAGCCATCATGTTATACTTGGATATGAACATAGCCCCGAAGGAATTACAGATGACGAAGCTGCACGATTTAAAGCGGAACTAAAAAAACTTGTAGAGAATCTTGAAAACAATTTGCTTACATCCGATAGTCCTGTGCATGATATTTTATTTCCCGAGGCGGGTTCATTGTTTGGCAAAAAAGATGATGGGCCTCCTCTTGAACCTTTTTCATCCATCATGGACAAAGCCGAATCTGCCAAGAAAAAGAAAGACTGGGCACTGGCAATTTCTTTATTCGATAAAGCTAAAGAGTACACCGAAAAAAATCTTGCACCCAAAAGTGATCTTCCATTTATAGAATGCAGGCGTGCATTATGCACCTACAAATCGAAACCGAACGATATATTTGTTTTGGCAAAAGCTATGGCCATTCTCGATGCACTTGCCCCAAAGGACACTACCGATGCCGAAGTACTTGGATTGAGTGGTGCCATTAATAAAAGAATATTTGAAATCAACGGTGATTTAAAATATCTCGAAGAATCGATATGGTATTACGACAGAGGATTTAGTCTTGTGCAAGATTATTACAATGGAATTAATGCTGCATTTATGCTTTATAATAAAGCCTCCGTTTTAAAAACCAAAGGCGATGATGAATGGGAAGATGCAAAGACCGATGCCGATTCGATGCGGAATAAAGTATTGAAGGCTTCGCTTGCACTTGAAAGCTCCGATACATTTAAAGAACGTGGCGATGCCGTTTGGGTGTTGTATACCATTGCCGAGGCATACAATTATAAAGGTGATACAGAAAAGCAAGCAGCCTATGAAGCCAAGGCAAAAGAAGTTGCAACCGCCACAGGTGATGCCTTTGCCGAGAGTTCGTACGAAGAGCAAAAAGCAAAAATAGAAATCATAAAAACGAATTTGGGATAGCACATGTTTTTATTTGCATTGTTTGGGAAATGATTTTTTCACCGTTTCATATTTGTTTAAAAATGTTTTTACAATATTGTATCTGGCAGATCATCTTTAATAACGAAATAGAGTCATGCTCCCTTCAATCCAACATTAAATCTTCAAGCTTTGGCAAATTACTGTTTCCATTATAGTCCTTAATAACGGTAAAAAAAAGTGCGATGAATTTCTAAAAATTAAAAAGTGAAACTATTGTTGACAGGAAGAAACCATCTGTTATTTTATCCCCTTGCCAAAAGAAGTAAGAATGCTTATCCGGTAAATATTTCTATCGAAAAAATAAGTTGACTTTGTATTGGCCAGATAAAATTTAAAATAGCATAATTCGAGATTTACATTTTTATTTAAAATGAAACTAAGATTTGCGCCCAATCGGTTTTGGTCAAAAACGTTCACCGTAATCTCTTTATCGGAGTTTAGCATAACTTCGTTCCATGCCGACAGAGCAATATTAAAATTGTTTTTAGTATAAAGTATTCGTTCAACAGATAAGCGAAAACGGTGGCGAATAATCCAATCGTTTTGTGAAGTTTGGTTGAGTCCAAAATAACGTTGCTCGCATTGATACCGTTCAGAAATTTTGTATTTGCCAATCATGCCTGAATAATTTACTTCCTGATAATGACGCAGCTCTTTGGTATAAATTTTTTCGGTATAGAATTCATCATTGGGATATGTTTGAAAATAACAAAACCCTAAGCCTGTTTCAATTCCCGATTTCCATTTATATTTTGCTACAGTGCGTATTAATCCCTGATTGATTTTCGAGTTGCTCAAAAATCTGCGTTGTTCTGCTTCGATATAAATAGTAATATTTTTTGCAGTCTTGTATGTACTTGCCAACCTATACCAATACAGATTTTGATGGGTGTTATTTTTTTTTTGCGCCAGCAAGCATGAACTTGCAAAAAGCAACAATACTGGAATTGTATTTTTAAGTGTAAATCTAATCGACATAAATGAAAAAATATTTCCGGCAAATATGGTGATATATTTGCCGGAAATTTCTAATCGAAAAAAATCGATTTTATTTTTTCTAAGTGTATACTTCTTTAAAGAAATCTACCTTACCGCTATTCACGCTGTAAACTGCGCCTGCAATTGCAATTTCTTTGTTCTTCAGTTTTTCTCTGATGATGGAGCTTCTATTTACAATTTCTTCAATAGAGTGTGCAACGTTTGCGTAGGATAAGTTATCATTATCTAAAAATGATGAAACTCCATTTGTGTAATGGTCGCATTTTTCGATGGCAGGTTTTATTTTTTCGAGCAAGTTACTCAAGTGGCCAAGTTGCACATTTTGGTGAGCCCCTTTTATTGCACCGCATGATGTGTGTCCAAGAACTAAAATAATTTTGGAACCAATTACAGCAGTAGCAAATTCTACACTGCCTAATATATCATCGTTTATGATATTGCCTGCAATGCGAATGCTAAACACGTCACCAAGGCCCTGATCGAATATAAGTTCTACCGATGTGCGGCTATCCATGCAACTTATAATAGCTGCAAATGGAAATTGTCCCTCACGGGTGTCGTTTGCCTGAGCAAGCAAATCGCGGTTCACTTTCAGATTATTTGTAAATCGTGCATTGCCTTCTTTTAGCAATTGCAAAGCCATTTCTGGCTTTAAATTTTGTTGAGATAATGATGTGTGAACTCTCATTTTTTTTATTTTTATTAATCTATTATATTTTGTTTTTTAAGTTTTTTAATCGCTTCGTCTTGCGTTAGTTTTGTTTGTATTACATTACCATTTCTTTCGAGGGTAATGTGCTCGGTATTCGTAATTTTATAATCTTCTTTAAAACCCGTAAGAGTTAAGTCAATGTTCTTTTCTTTCACTGTGCTTACCTTAAATTCTTTCATTACTTCCAAAACATCATAGTCTATATACGAAGTGTTAGTAGCATCTATAGTGAGTTTGCTACCAGACGGAATCATTTGCAGTGTAAGTTTTATAGCAGCTTTATTTAAAAACGATACTTCCTCCGACAATTCAATTTTTATTTTGTCGCCATCGCTAAATTTTTCGCTATGAAAATAATAGGTGTTCTTGATGTTGCCCCGCAAAATGGCAATAACACTCACTGCCATTCCAATGCCTACGCCCGTCAATAAATTGGTGAATACTATCGCAATCACTGTCACTAGGAATGGCACCCATTGATATTTTCCCTTGGCAAAATATTCTTTAAACACACTTAGGTTGCAAAGTTTGTAGCCTGTAATCAACAATATTGCAGCAAGGCTCGTAAGTGGTATCTGATTCAACACTAATGGAAATAGACCTGCACCAATAAGAAGTAAAAAACCGTGAGTGATAGTAGAAACTTTGGTCGTGCCACCACTATTCACATTAGCCGATGACCGCACTATTACCGAAGTCAGAGGCAATCCACCAATCAAACCACTGCACATATTTCCAACGCCCTGTGCAATCAATTCGCGATTGGTGGGGGTTACAGATTTTGTTGGATTCATTTTATCGGTTGCTTCTATGGTGAGCAATGTTTCTATAGATGCCACAATTGCTATAGTAACAGCAACAACCCAAACCGCGGGATTTAATATTTGCGAAAAATCGGGAAGGGTGAATTGATTAACGAACGCTGTAAAATTTTCGGCTACAGGTAATTGCACTAAATGTTCGGTGCGTATGATGAATGCTTCGAGTTGAAGAATCTCGAAAATCTTATTTCCCATTACGCCAACAATCACTCCCAATAACGCTCCGGGAATCAACTTTATAGGTTTATATTTATCCCAAATGATAATGGCTAGTATGGAGGCTATTCCAAGCACTGTAGCCCCCGGATGAATGTTATTAAGCATTTCGAAAAGAAACGAAAATGAATTGCTGCCGGTATTTTGCAAAAAACTTTCACTGCCTTCGTTTTCTTTATCGTATCCAAAAAAGTGTGGCATTTGCTTTAGGATGATGATGATACCAATAGCAGTAAGCATGCCCCTAACTACATTTGAAGGAAAATAATGGGCTACTACACCGGCTTTTATAATTCCCAAAAGCAGTTGAATGGCGCCTGCTAAAACTACAGCAAGCAAAAAAGTTTCGAAGGCTCCCAATTGCGTAATGCCTGCTAAAACTATGGCAGTGAGACCTGCCGCAGGCCCTGTTACACTGATGGGCGACTTACTGATAATGCCGACAACAATGCCACCTACAATACCGGCAATAAGCCCCGAAAACAATGGTGCACCAGAGGCCAATGCTATACCCAAACATAATGGCACAGCTACAAGGAATACTACAATTCCTGCGAGAAGATCTTTGTTGTTAAATTTCATTTTTTGTCGTTGTTGCGCAAAAGAAAGCATCACCACTTGGCTGCAAATGCTTAATATTTTACTTTTATTTTATTATTAAATTGAAGGAAATAAATATGTGCTATTTTTACGAAAGCACAAACAGAAATGTTTAGAAATTTAATTCGGGAGGGGGTGAATCAATTTTACCGAAGTGAGTTGTGGAACAAAAAAAGTAATGAAATAAATTTTGTGATACTGAACTATAAAGGGTGTTGGTATAGTTTGCAAGTAAAACTTCTTTACTGTCTTCTTCTGGTTTTTCTTTCTTTTCCGATTTCGAATTTTCTTCAACCGATTTTGCTTTTACATCAATTGTTTCAATGTCTCCAAAGCTTTTGTTTAAGCATAAAATTATATCATCGGCTGTAAAAGCAGTGATGATGATGAAGAGTAAAAACCTGAGAAATGCGCTTTTCATAATTTCAATTACAGTATGAACAAATTACTTTAAGTGTTTTTTTATCTGACTGTTATTTTAAAAACTTCTATTTTTCTGCGGATGCAAAACTAAACTAATAATTTTTCGCCTTTTATTTGTTTGATGAATTTCTGAAAATGAATGCTAAAGGAATGTTAAGGCCACTTTTAAGAATTTTGACGATACAATAGTTTAGCATTACGCACAAAAAGTGAAATCGAACAAAGAGAACATCCGATAAACAAAAACCTGGCATAAATAAATATCGCTTTGCAAAATAAATTGTGATGCGCCATCAGAAATAAATAAATGGCTTGTAAAAATATTACCGCTTATAATTGGGTGCTTCCTTTGTAATCTGAATGGAGTGTGGGTGGCTTTCATTTATGCCGGCAGTGGTAATACGAATAAATTGAGCTTGCTGCAGTTGTTCAATATTTTTTGCACCACAGTAACCCATGCTTGCGCGCAGCCCTCCTTTAAGTTGATACATTTCTTCGCTCAGGGTTCCCTTGTAAGGCACACGGCCCACAATTCCTTCGGGCACAAGCTTTTTTATATCGTCTTCCACATCCTGAAAATATCTGTCTTTGCTTCCTTCGCGCATTGCTTCAATACTTCCCATGCCACGGTAAGATTTAAATTTGCGGCCTTCGTAAATTATGGTTTCACCTGGCGATTCTTCAACACCTGCAAACATGCTTCCTATCATTACCGTATGTGCACCGGCTGCCAGGGCTTTTGCCACATCGCCCGAGTAACGTATACCACCATCGGCAATTACAGGTATGCCGCTACCTTTGATGGCCTGTGCTACATTGTGCACAGCAAATAATTGCGGTACACCAACGCCAGCCACAATTCGTGTGGTGCAAATACTTCCCGGTCCTATTCCTACTTTCACAGCATCGGCACCTGCTTTTACAAGTGCTTTGGCAGCATCACCGGTAGCAATGTTGCCACACACCACATCAAGGTGTGGATATTTTTTCTTCACCGTTCGTAATGCATCGAGCACACCTTTGCTGTGTGCGTGAGCTGTATCTATAGATATGGCATCAACACCAACATTTACAAGTGCCTCTACCCGTTGCAGCATATCGGCAGTAATACCCACAGCAGCAGCAACACGCAGGCGGCCAAGTTTATCCTTACAAGACTCTGGTCGCGATTTAAATTTTATAATATCCTTATATGTAATCAGACCAATGAGTTTATTATTTTTGTCTACAACAGGCAGTTTTTCGATTTTATATTTCATCAAAATAACTTCGGCCTTCTGTAAATTTGTAACTCCCGTTACAGTAACAAGATTTTCTTTTGTCATCACTTCGGCTACGTTACGTTTCATATCGCTTTCGAAACGCAAATCGCGATTGGTGAGTATACCCACAAGAAGTTGTTTATCGTCAACTATTGGAATACCGCCAATTTTATTTTCCTTCATTATGAGTAATGCCTGGCCAATGGTAGCATCTTTGTGCAGCGTGATAGGGTCCTGTATCATGCCGCTTTCGCTGCGCTTTACCTTGCGCACTTCGGCAGCCTGCGCTTCTATCGACATGTTTTTGTGCAGCACTCCTATGCCACCTTCCTGTGCAATGGCAATGGCCAATGCCGATTCGGTAACTGTATCCATAGCAGCCGAAATAAACGGAGCATTGATGCGAATGTTTCTTGTGAAAATGCTCGAAAAATCAGTGTCGCGCGGCAGCACTTCGCTGTATGCAGGCAACAACAATACATCATCGTAAGTGAGACCTTCGTTTATAAATTTTGGGAGAGATTTTTTTGCCATAACACATTTTGGTTTATTGGCGTGCAAAGGTAATTAAAATTGGCAAAGTTTAAGAGTTCAAAAGTTTAAGAGTTCAAAGTTGTGAAAGTTTGGAAAGTGGGAAAGTTGCGAATGTTTAAAGTTTTCAAAGTTGAGAAATTTCAAGAATTTAAGAGCCCCGACACTTCGGTCGGGATGTCGACCAAAGTTTCGGTATTCAATTGTTTACAAAATTTTCGCGATGCTCTTATTGCCTTTCAGCTTTAGCCAACGGAAAAAAATAGTTTAAGAGTTTTAAGTTCAAAAGTTTTTGCGAAGCATTCATTGCCGTTTGGCTTTAGCCAACGGAATAAATAGTTCAAGAGTTTAGAAAATTTCCTTGAATTAAAGCCCCTTGTAGGGGTTGGGGTGTATTCAAAAGTTTCTCGCGAAGCCTCATTGCCGTTTGGCTTTAGCCAACGGAATAAATAGTTCAAGAGTTTAGAAAATTTCCTTGAATTAATGCCCCTTGTAGGGGTTGGGGTGTATTCAAAAGTTTCTCGCGAAGCCTCATTGCTGTTTGGCTTTAGCCAACGGAATAAATAGTTCAAGAGTTTAGAAAATTTCCTTGAATTAAAGCCCCTTGTAGGGGTTGGGGTGTATTCAAAAGTTTCTCGAGAAGCCTCATTGCCGCTTGGCTTTAGCCAACGGAATAAATAGTTTAAGAGTTTAGAAAATTTCCTTGAATTAAAGCCCCTTGTAGGGGTTGGGGTGTATTCAAAAGTTTCTCGCGAAGCCTCATTGCCGTTCGGCTTTAGCCAACGGAATAAATAATTCAAGAGTTTAGAAAATTTCCTTGAATTAAAGCCCCTTGTAGGGGTTGGGGTGTATTCAAAAGTTTCTCGCGAAGCCTCATTGCCGTTTGGCTTTAGCCAACGGAATTTTTATGGTTCAATAGTTACCATTTGATTTTTCTCTTTAAACTTTTGAATTCCTTTTTGCTTTTGATTTTTCTCTACGGCTTATAGAACTAAATTTATTATTCAACAACCAATGTTGTTCGGTATATTTTAGAATCACTATTTACAATGAGCAAATAAATTCCTGACGGTAGGTTGCCCACATTTATTTGTTGCCATGTTTGCAATTTTGTTTTTGATGCTTCAACATGCTTCACCATTTTACCTACTGTGTTGTATATTTCAATACTATTTATCGAAACAGGTTTTGCGAATTCGATATTTACATCACCCTTAGAAGGATTGGGAGAGACAACAAAATTATTTTCGGCACTTGAATAATTATCGCCAAATAAACGCGGTGTAGTAGTTGTGAATGTTTTGGTGGCGCTGTATGCAGAGTATACATCGGGAGTGGATTCGCACATCGACCGCATGCTGTATTGGTAGGTGGTGGCAGAAACAAGATTCAATATATTTTTCAGATTGTTGTTTGCATTCACATCAATTGTTGTATAGTTCGCAGTGCCATTTACACGATAACGAATTTGATATTTTACAGCACAAGTTGCATCGGCCCAAGTAATAGATGCAGATGTACTGCTTGCCAAAGCTGAGGGGTTGGGCACCGCGCAAGCGTTTATTGTAAAGGCATTGGAGGCTATACCTGTTTTTACGGGATTGGTGCCCACCACTCTTATTTTATAGCCTGTACCGGCTAGCAGCGATGTTGGCAATGTGCATGGAATTGGATTTGCATTTGCTCCGGTTATGCTTCCTATAACTGTGGGTGTTGCAAAACTTCCTGCCGCATTTGATAGCTGTGCGGAGTAAACATTGTTTGCATTAAAAATTCCCGTCTTTGTAAATGATACACTAATATCATCGCGCGAACATGCAGGTGCACCAACTACAGTTGCCTTATTGATTACTGTTGTATTTGTACTTTGAATTGTTTGAAGTTTGGCAAAAAATAGTTCGCCATAAATATTATTGGGCGTATTGTAAATATTAATATTTCCAAATGTGCACGTGTCGGAATCATAATACCCAAGGCTATACAAATTACTTGCGGAGTCGCATGCAATTGAACGGGCATTTTCATATTGGTTGCCGCCAGCGGCCAGAGCCCATTGCCAAACACCGGCACTGTTGCATGCTCCAATAAAACAATCGTTGTTGCTGCCTTTCGCATTAATGGTTTTAGTGCCAAATGTCAATGCGCCATTAAAATCTCCTGTCACATAACTGTTACCTTTATTGTCTGTAGCCATAGCATAAGAGTTTTCATAAGAGTTTGCATAGCCGGCATGTTGTGCCCATTGAAACGTACCTGCCGATGAATATTTTGCTAAAAAAATATCGCGGTTACCCGTTGCAAAAACGGTAGCACCACCATCGCAAGTAAATTGATTATCGAACGAGCCGTAAACAATAGGATTGTTGTTTTGATCAAGATTTAAATCATCAACACTACCCTGTGTATTGTAAGTTATTTTTTTTGCATAAGTACAAATGCCACTACTATTGTATTTTGCTAAAAAGCTGCCGGTACCAGTAAGTAGCGGGTCGTTGATGGTGGTGCCAAAATATATAGGACCCACAAAGTAGCCCGTTACATAAGTAATGCCAGTGGTAGTTGATAC
Organism: Bacteroidota bacterium; assembly: GCA_016717325.1. Lineage (GTDB taxonomy): Bacteria > Bacteroidota > Bacteroidia > AKYH767-A > OLB10 > JADKFV01. The sequence goes on from JADKFV010000011.1 coordinate 139,415, forward strand.
TACTTTTTTCGAAATGGCTACTGCACCATTATTGTAGACTCTTTTGAGCCATGTAAGATTGCCGGCAGAATTTAATTTTGCATGCCACATGCTTGCATATGTAAAGGTAGTGCCAAAAATTACAGAAGTGATTTCGCCCGCTCCCGTAACGTATACATTATTCGAACTATCTACTGCCACCGAATATGCCTTGGCAAGCGGACCGCCATGCTTAAACCAAACAAGGTTGCCCGATGCGTTTAGTTTCATAACAAAATAATCGTCTTTATACACGCCATTAATAAAGGTGCTTGGGTAGGTGGTAACAGTTGCAATGCCAATGCCGTTGTAGGTGCCACAAAGATATATGTTTTTGTTTTTATCTATCGCCATGTCATTCAATGTAATAAAACCTGCACCGCTAATATAAAAAGCAGATTTTGCAAAAGCGGCATTGCCGGTGGTGCCAAGTTTAGCCACAAACATAGATGTTCCCTGATTTGCAATGGTAATACCTGCAACGTTTAAAGGCGCATTTCGAAACACGCCACTTACGTATGATGTGCCGTCATCGTTACCCTTTATTATTCCCGGATAGGTTTGATAGTCGGCCCCCACAGTGTTTTTTGCCCACTGCCAGGTTTGTGTTTGTGCTTCTAAATTAATGCACGATAGAATAATAATAAGCTTAATAAAGATACTTTTTTTGAACATGATTTTTCGGTTTTTTGGTTTTGATTTTCAAAGAAAGCAATTAGTTTACATCGGAATACAAATGTTCAATTTTATTTTCCCGTTCTTTAAAAGATTTGTTGAATCATTAGAAAACAATTGATGTAATTTGTTGTTCAATTTCAATTATGCAAGAGTACAATCATTTATGTTTCGATTTAAGTAAAACAATTACCGAGCGATATAGTACTTCGTTTACCCGTGGTATAAAGACACTTGGAAAAAAATATCATGCTCCCGTTTTTGCCATTTATGGTTTTGTGCGATTGGCCGATGAGATAGTTGATACTTTTCATGGCCATAATAAAAAACAATTGCTCGCAAGATTTAAAGCCGAAACATACAACGCCCTAACAGAAAAAATTTCTACCAACACGGTGTTGCATGCTTTTCAAATGGTGGTAAATAAATACAACATCGATATAAAATTGATAGAGGCTTTTTTGCATAGCATGGAAATGGATCTTACCGACAGGAAGTACGATGAGCAAGTATACAACACTTATATTTTTGGTAGTGCGGAAGTAGTGGGGTTGATGTGCCTTTATGTTTTTGTTGATGGAGATGTTGCAGCCTACAAAAAACTTGAAGCTCCGGCTCGAAGCCTTGGTGCAGCATTTCAAAAAGTGAATTTTTTGCGCGATATGAAAGCCGATTTTGAAGAACGTGGGCGGGTTTATTTTCCCGGTGTAGATTTCAAAAACTTTGACGACCATGCAAAAAATGAAATTGAAAAAGATATAGAAAAAGATTTTGTTGATGCATACGATGGAATAATGCAATTGCCTGCCGATGTGCGACCCGGAGTGTATACTGCGTATATCTATTACCAGCGTTTATTGCAAAAGATAAAATCGGTACCGGCAAGTAAAGTAAGCAGTACACGCATTCGTGTTCCCGATTTTGAAAAAGCAATTTTGCAATTGAAAACTTATCTCAAATTTGGTTTTTCTTTTTAAGAACCTACTTTTCTGATTTTGAATGAGTTAATTAAAATGCTCAAACAATTTGGGTGAAATTACTATAAACACCAAGCCAACGACTACTTTTGTGGAGTAAGTGTATTTGTGCTCACTTTTTACTGGGCTCCTCAGAAGATAAAAAATTAAATAAAGTAAAATGATAAAAACAATTTCCTTATCTGGAGATGGACGTGCTATGTCTATTGAAAGATGCATTATTTTGATTCCATTTGTAATTTTTACAAGTGCAATCGCTGCTATTTTTTCTCCAAATAAAATAGCTAAAAACAGTTCATTTTTATTGGGAGATGAAAATGTTCAAAACGGAAAAATGGCCGGGCCTATACCCGACATTGTTTTTGTTTCTCGACAACGTTTGCAGAAAGGAGCCTTCAATTTAGATTCGATGTATAGTATGCCGGGTGTAGGGCCTAATTCGCGCTTTCGCCCTTGCATACCAGGCAAACTTCAAATTCGAAAGCAAAATTTTGGTGCACTTGTAACGTTGATAGACGGTAGTAATCCTAATCTTGCATCGCTTAATTTAGTGGATGTAAATGGTCCCGATGTTAGCTATGATGGAACACAAATATTGTTTGCCGGGTTGGTAAAAGCACCGCAAAATTATCCCTACACTACTTTCCCTGAATACGATATTGGCGCATGGCGTATTTATAAAATCAACAAAGATGGAACGGGTTTAACACAATTAACCTTCACCGATATTACTATTAACAGCGCGCAATTCAACGCTCCCGGTTCTACTTTAAATGACTTTAGTTTATATGATGATATCGATCCAATTTGGCTACCTGATGGACGTATTTGTTTTGTATCAACACGCTATCCGGGAAATTCGGATTATGCTACCACAAGGGTCACAAATTTATTTGTCATGAATGCAGATGGAACAAACATGCATCGTATCACTACCGAAGCAAACGGTGCAGAACGACCTGTAATTGATCCCATCACAGGTCAAATAGTATATTCAAGATGGTGGCGAAACAGCCGTTTTCCTTTTGATAACATGGCTACAATTTCAAACAACACCAATACAGGATTTTTGCAAAAAGCCGGTTTAGGACATAACAAACCTTATGCAAATACAACCAATAACGGATTCATTAGTTTTAATGGATGGACTTGCACAGCGATAAATCCCGATGGTACCAATTTACATTTGTTAGCAGGCAGAAGGGATAATTTCGAAAATTTTCAAACTTATGGATGTTCGTTTACTTCGAGCGGAGAAATTATTTCGAATTATTTTCCTGATGATATATTATTTTTTGAAAGTGGTTTTGGTGGAATCAGAAAGCATGCTAGAGGTGCAGGTACATACACGCATATTGCAGGATATACCGGATTGGATTCACAATTGAATTATCCACCTAACACTCCCGACACTACGAAACATTTTTATTCGAAAAATGGTTACGCAACTGATGTGACAGTATTGCCCGATAATAGAATTATATTCAGCTCTTGCCAAAATAATAAACAGGAATATGGAATTTACATATGCGACTCGGATGGAACAAACCGTGTTCTGATTTATAATAAAACCAGTACCGCAGAAATGCGTGCACAGCCTGTTATAGTTCGGTCATTGCCTCCCGTCATTACAGATCAGGTTACTGCAGTTGCTTCTGCATACCCTCCGCTCGAAAACGGCCCATACAATATTGATGGTAATTTCACATTTAAGTCACTAAATGTTTATGCCAATGGGCCTATTGATATGGATATTACCAGCGCACCAAGAATAGGAGAGGCTGGCTCAATAAGGTTTTTTATTTCACATCAACGTAAGCGCAACCGTTCCGATTCGCAACAAGATTGGCCCATTTTACTCAAAGAATTAACAATTCCGGCAAGTGGCGAAATCATAACTACATTGCCAGCCAATCAGCCTTTATTTGAACAACTGCGAACTCCAAGCGCAAAGGGATACAAAGTTCCGATAACAGGGTTACCTTATATCTCTGAAAATGCCCATGTTGCAGGAATGAACTTTTCACCTCCGGGCACCACTGCTCAGTGTATAGGATGTCATCGTGGACATACCATGATACCTTTACCTGCTAACCTTGCCGATGCAGAATTTACAAATTTGGCACCGGGCGCCACTTTGCAGGCATCGCAGGGCAGTACCATTACTTCAAATTATTTGATTGATCGCAAATCGCAACTAACATTTGCAACCGGCCAATATTGGAATAGTGATAAAAACAATTTTACCAATCAATGGGTAAAAATGAAATTTCCTGTTTCAATAAAGATAAAAAATGTGCGATTATTTAATGTGCCTTTTGGGGGCATAAAAAACTCTACATTACAATTGACTTCTGTTCAGGTGTTGTTGTATAGCGATACTGCATGTACACAACTTGTAGCCAGCAAAACTGTCAATCAAAATATTTCGGTAAATGGAACCGATGTTACCTTTAATAATATAATTGCAAAAGGTGTACAAGTGAAGTTTCTGGGCGTAACAGGCATATTTAATGGCTTTCCACGTGTAGCATGTGCCGAGATAGAGGTGATTGCCAGTGGAAGTATAACAACGCCAAAGCTCATGAGCGAAAATACAAATGAAGATAAAGCTGATGTTGATGTGTTTCCAAATCCAACAACAAATGATGTGAACATCAATGTGTCAAAATTGAAAGGTGAAGTCACTGCATATGCTATTTACGATTTGAATGGAAAGATTGTAAGCTATATAAATCTTTCTGAGGCCTCTTCCAAATTGGTAAATGTTGATTTATCATCTCAGCAGACTGGGGTTTATTTTGTGAAATTATTTTTCAACGACACCGAAAGTAAAACAGTGCGTGTTATGAAATTCTAAATAGCCCTGTAATACTGTATAGCCAAATTAAATTGATACTCAATAGCAATGCTTTATTTCAAATATAAAGCATTGCTTTTCTCCTTCGACCAAAAACAAAGCATTACAATGTGAGTAAAATATCACCCTCACATAAATCGATCATCGATTATTAATGAAAATTCAATTTGGTATTTAAACTATATAATTCGTTTTCAACTTTTAATAAATATATACCATCACTCAGCGTTTTATTTATTAGTATTTGATTTGGCACATTGGAAAGAAATGAAATGTTTTCTACCCTGTAAAATTCTCTTCCAGTTATATCGTATATAGTTACTGTTGCATTGTTAATATCATTGTCAGCAGTTATATTAAGTTGATTTTGGTCCATAACAAATTGTATATGAGCATCACTCAACCAATCACTAGTATTATTTCCCATTTTACAACTTATAGAAATCGGAAGTATTGATTTGGCACTGGATGCACAAGCATTTTTTGCTGTGACATAAAGGTTGCCACCATTTGTACCGTAATTAACAGTAGTTGTAGTGGTACCCTGGCCGTTTATAATTGTTGCCCCGCTGGGGGCGGTCCATTTATAAGATGTTGCACCTATAACCGGTGAAATATTATACACAACGTTTTGTTGATTGGCGCATACGGAGCTTAGTCCAACAATCGAACTCTCCATTTTAGGTTTTGCATAAAGTTGTACTGTTCTCGGTGCTCCGTTGCCACAATAATTTATGCCATTAACAGTCATAGCGCCTACCAAAAACTGTGTAGCGTAATTAACAACAATTGAAGATGTTCCTTGTCCGCTTGTGATACTTGCAAAGGGAGGCACAGTCCAATTGTATGAAACTGCGCTGCTGAGCGGAGTTATGGAATAGGTAAAGCTTGCGGTAGTATTACATAAATTATATCTTTCGCCAGCTATATTTGATGGTATAAAAGGTACGGCAGAATTAACAGTCATAGTTATTTGATTTGAGTTTGCAATAGCCGTGGTTTTGCACGTTGCATTACTGGTAAGCGTGCAAGAAATTTTGTCACCCTGAACAATTGAATTACTTGAGAATACTGCATTATTTGAACCAATATTAACTCCATTTTTTTTCCATTGATACGATGGTGAGGAACCCCCATTGGCGACAATTGAGTTATAAACAACATTTGCCCCAATGCAAATACCGGGTGTTGTTGTACTTATAGAAATAGTAGGAGTAACATTATTCGATACTGTCATTGTAATTTGATTAGAGACTGCAGAATCTGTAAGAGATGCTTTGAGAACACAATTAATTTTATCACCATTTACTAAAGATGTGGTGCTGTATGTATTGCTGTTTGTACCAACATTGATACCGTTTTTTTTCCACTGATAAATCGGTGTAACACCACCATTTACAATTGCCGCAGTAAAAGCAACACTTGTAGCGCTGCATACAGTTGTTTTGACTGTGCTGATAACAACAGCAGGCTTATTGTATGCAGGATTACAATAGCTGCCCATGCCATTTAAATCACCAATTTGTGTACAGAGATAATTGTAATTATAAAGTTCATCATTTGATAAGTTGCCATCGTTGAGGTTGATTAATTCATTGCTGTCATTTATTAAATTATAAAATTCCTGATGCAGATCCCAGTCGAATTTCATCAATTTGTAATTCGTATTTCTCAAAGTCTGCCCATCGTATTTTGGATTCTTAGCATTTTTATGCTCACTGTAGCCCCAAGGCCTTACAGCAGTTCCAGTATTTTTCAAAATTGGCAATAAACTTTTACTGTCAACAGCAGTGCTTTGCGGAATATATGCTTGCCAACCAACACATCCCATTAACTCAAGAATGGTAGCAAACAAATCCTGGCCATTAGCCAACGCATGACTAACTCGTCCGCCATTAATCACTGAAGGGCCACTGATAATCAAGGGAACATGAATTCCTCCTTGATAAAGTGTGCCTTTGGATCGGGCAGAATCCATTGCATTCTGAACTACTTGTGACTCATTTCCATTATCACCAATAAAAATAAAATCGGTACTGTCATACAGGTTTAAAGATTTTAAACTGTCCAACATTCGCCCTAATTCATGATCCAAAGCCTCCAGATCGGCTTTAAAATACTTTTTTGGAAACGCTGCAATGTCAGCAGTAGTACCGGTCAGCGTTACATCGGTATACATGCCTGCCGGAGGTAAATGATAAGGAACATGAGGCGCATTGAAAGCTACCCATAAAAAAAATGGCTTTCCGTTTGGCAGCGTTTTTATCCATTTAAGTCCATCATTTACGGTTTCGGTGGTAGCATAATTCTTAGTATTTCCTCTTACACCATTGGTGATTTTTGTATAATCATAGTAGTTTGCAACTTGCGCCAAAAAGTTTCCCTGATAATGATCGAAACCCATTAAATTGGGAATAGCATAATTTGTTGCCGGAGTATCAAGGTTTAAATGCCATTTGCCAACCTGGGCTTTTGCAATTCCTTTTTGTGTAAACTTACCTATCACACGAGGTAATGACATTTCTGAAGTGTCAATTCCATTGCATCGGCCTGCAGCAACAGCGGTAGTAACACCTGTTCTAAACCCGTAACGTCCGGTAAAAATACCGGCACGCGTAGGTGAACAAATGGGATTTGCAATTGCATTTGTAAAGCGTACACCTTTAGCAAGAAGCCTCCTTATATTTGGAAGGTTTGCCGTATCCTGGCGGTCTTCATAAAAGCCAACATAATCTGTTCCAAGATCATCGGCAATGAAAAGTATAACGTTGCGTTGCGATTTTGCCTGATTAAGAATCAGAACAAAAATAGAAAGTAAAATAATTTTTTTTATCATAACTATATATTTTAAAGATTAAGTAATATTTTTCCAAAGTCATTTGTGAGCAAATTTGCTCCTATTATTAATATAAAGCAATCGACAAGGATTAACTTCTTTTCCGATTTTTCTTAAATAAAAAAAAAAGCTTTATTCTCATTTAAAGCATTATTTTTTTTCCCAATTGGCAACTGAATCATTACTGACAGCTCAATTTTGAATTTACATTTATTATTCCGTTTTCAACCTTCAACACATAGATTCCTTTACTCAATGTTTTATTTAAAACTATTTCATTAGGCTCATTTGAAAATATCGATACGTTGTTAATGCTGTAAACTATGCGACCTGCGATATCGTATATTGTTACTGTTGCATTTTCAATATTAGCATCAGTTGTAATATTAAGCGCATTTGGGATTAGGGCAAAATAAATGACAGGATTCGGTTTTTCATATTCTCCGTCATTACCCATTCGGCAATTTATAGTAATCTGTCGTTTTGATTTGGCACTTGCGCTACAAGCATTTTTACCTGTTACATAAAGTTCGCCACCGCTTAGTCCGTAATTTACTGTTACAGCTGTTGAGCCCTGTCCGCTTGCTATTGAAGCGCCGGCGGGAACAAACCAGTTATATGATGTAGCACCAATAACAGGCGAAATGGAATAAGGAACATTTAACTGATTAGCACATACACTGCTTGACCCTACAATTGTAGGCTGTATATAGGGTTTGGCATATACTGGAACATTTCTTGTTGCACCCATACCACAATAATTTGAAGCCTTTACCGTCATAACTCCTGCTCGGAATAATGAAGAATAATTTACAACAATTGCATTGGTTCCTTGCCCGCTTGCAATGCTGGCATAAGTTGGTACTGTCCAAATATATGAAACTGCACTGCTAAGCGGTAATATAGAATAAGTAAAGTTGGCACTTGTATTACACAATTTATATTTTTCTCCGGTCACTGTTGATGGTAACGATGGTACGGCAGAATTAACAGTCATAGTTATTTGATTTGAGTTTGCACTAGCCGTGGTTTTGCACGTTGCATTACTGGTAAGCGTGCAAGAAATTTTGTCACCCTGAACAATTGAATTACTTGAGAATACTGCATTATTTGAACCAATATTAACTCCATTTTTTTTCCATTGATACGATGGTGAGGAACCTCCATTAGTTACAATAGAAGTGAAAGTAACATTTGCTCCAATACAAATTCCTAAAGCAGATGCATTTATAGAAATAGTTGGCGTCACATTATTCGATACTGTCATTGTAATTTGATTAGAGACTGCAGAATCTGTAAGAGATGCTTTGAGAACACAATTAATTTTATCTCCATTTACTAAAGATGTGGTGCTGTATGTATTGCTGTTTGTGCCAACATTGTTGCCATTTCTTTTCCACTGATAAATCGGTGTAACACCACCATTGAATATGTTAGCGGTAAAAGTAACGCTTGAGCCGCTACAAACATTTGTATCTGCAGTACTAATAAAAATAGCTGGCCGTTGTACAAATTCAAATGAGTTCAATTTAAAATCTTCGCCATTGAAAGTTACTTTCAAAATTGCATTTGCTTTCTTTTGCAAATTGAATAACGGAGAACTTATTGTTTGCCACACATTGTTTGTGTTAGGTATATTTGTTTGCACCGCTAAAACATTATTGACAAATACTTTAATTATTTTTGTCGTAGTGCTATTCGACAGCACTCTGAAATCTAAATTGTAAGCACCACTATCTATTTGTTTTATAGTATAGGTTAACCATTCACCATATTTTATCGAATCGATTTGAAGTCCACCGGCACTGTCCAAACATGGAGCAATGTCAACGCCATCCTTCAATCGGTAATAATTGCCAAAGTTGTTTGTATCTTCATCGTGGTAAGCTACTCCTTCTCCTCCCATATCATATTTCTCGGCTTGTATAACACCAGGAATATAATTTGGGCTTATGGCAAGTCGTGTATTGTTAATTTTATACAGTTCTCTTTTCATTAGGGTGGCCATATAATTTTTTGTGCTGTCGTATGCGATATTCCATACAAGGTTTGTAAACTCCATGGGGTCGTTAACATGGTCGTATAATTCGAGAATACCCGTTGTGTGTTCACTGTATCTCCAATTATTGCTCCTGATAGTATGACCATTAAAATAACTTTTATATCCTCTTAGGCAACTTGTTAATGCAACCCTGTTGCTCACTAATTGAGGATTCAGCATTAATGGTTTTAAACTTTCGCCTTCGTTATTTGTATTTACCGGCAAGTTACATAGATCAAGCAAAGTAGGATATATATCGCAAAGACTAACCGGTGTATTGATTATAGCAGCAGGTATTCCTGGTACTTTTATTAATAAGGGTATGTGAGTTGATTCCTCGAACATAGTCTTTTTTTCGAACAGGAGTTTTTCTCCAAGAGGAAATCCATTGTCACTAAAAAGAACCACTATTGTATTATTTGCATAAGCACTTTTATTCAATGCATCTAATACAATACCTATGCATGAATCGGCATAAGATACTGCAGCTAAATACGCTTGAACGGCTTCTTTATGTAAGCCATATTTTTTAATAGCAATATATTCTTTCGAAGGCAACATGTTGGTATCAATATCCTTCAAATCGTTTGTATCAATAACCGGAAGTATGATAGAATCTAAAGGGAATCTATCGTAAAACATTTTTGGTATAATCCAGGCAGCATGTGGTCGGGTAAATCCACAAGCCAACATGAACGGTTGGGGTTGGCTTTTTTTTAATTGATTGGTGGCCCATTTCGTACATAATACATCGGGTGTATTATTGAAAATTGAATCGGGTGTTGCGCCCCAAAAAAAGTATTGACCAACATCATTTATAGGAATACCATTGGGCGTAAAACCCGGCACCGATGGCAGTGTCCCCCACGAACCGCCCGGATAATACCCATTTTCCGACCATGAGGAATTGTCAGGACTATCAAATACTTTTCCGTAAGTTATGGTTCTATATCCTTTTTGCATAAAGTACTTTGGCAAGGTAATGCTATTCAGCACGACAGGAAATTTGCGCAAAGAATCATTATTTGTATGTACCTTGCTGGTAAAAGGCATAAACCCAGTAAGAATAGATACACGCGAAGGATTGCATACCGATTCGGCACACTGAGCATTTTTGAAGTTTATACTTTGACTTGCAAGTTTATCCAAATTGGGTGTAATACTTTGCTGGTTTCCATCAAGAAAACCCACCCAATCGTTTAAATCATCGACCGCTATCAACAAAACATTATAAGGCTGCTGAGCCATCGATTTTTGATTTGGAGTTAACCCCAACAATAAAATTATTGCTAAGACAATTTGCCTTGCAGATAATTTATCCTTAAAAAAAAGATTTAGGTTTTTCATTATACAATTTTTTTGGTCCGATTTTTTAAATTAATCTAAAATTCTTTAGAACATGATAGTGAGGTAAAGTATAGAAAACTAGCGCAAGTTAAATACCACATTATTATTTTCCAATCATTAAATAAGAATATATTAAATAAATTTTATAAGAATTTCTCTTCTCACTTAACAGTTGCACTTATTGTTGTTTTTCGAAATAAATTATCGAAAAAAAATCACCGCCCATGCATAAAGCTAACAAGGATCTAATTCCATAAAATTAAATCTCTACAAAGTAAAATTGAATGGATGCTAATAAATATGATTCAGGTTAGGATTAAATATGATTCTTCTCATTTTTCATGTTTAAATTTCTAAATAAAAAATAGATCATCATAATTTGGCAAAAAAGATGGGAATGAAATCGATGCGGTTACTTTCGCAGTCATAATTTCCATACTCACTTTTCATTGGGTACTTCTGAAGTCCAAAATTTAAAAATTAAAAAAATGAACAAAGTAATTTCCGTTTCCGGATATTTTAGGTTATTGTCGCTCGAACGAGTAATTATGATTGCTCCGTTTGTAATTTTGATTGTTGCAATAACCGGATTGCTTCGGCCAAATAATATGTCACAAAATAATTTGGTGCCACTTCAAACCGAAACCAATACATCGGCAAAGCTTCCACCAAGCCCTGCACCATATGATGTAGTATTTGTTTCGCGCAAATTGATGTTCAATGGTTCGAAAAATTTGGACACCGTGGGAAGCATGCCCAGTGTAGGGCCTAACAGCCGCTTTCGCAATTGTGCACCGGGTAAATTACTTATTTATAAAACCGATGGTACTGTGCAAACATTGATTGATGGCAGCAATCCAACGGTAGCTTCATTAAAATTGATAGATGTAAACGGACCCGATGTGAGTTACGATGGAACAAAAATAGTGTTTGCCGGATTGCCTGCACCGCCTCCCGGACAAACATATGATACTACAACAAAACAAGTTTTGGGTGCGTGGCGTATTTATAAAATAAATGTGGACGGTATAGGATTAACACAACTTACTTTTACCGACATTACCATTAACAATGCGCAATTCAATAACCCGGGCTCCACCTTAAATGATTTTAGTTTGTATGATGATATAGACCCTATTTGGCTGCCTGATGGTCGTATATGTTTTTCATCAACACGCTATCCCGGATTGTCGGATTACTCAAGCACACGCAGCACAAATCTATTTGTGATGAATGCCAACGGAACGGCAATGCACCGTATAACAACAGAGCGCAATGCGGCTGAGCGTTCGGTGGTTGATCCACTTACCGGGCAAATAGTTTTTTCGCGTTGGTGGCGCAATAGCCGCTTTCCTATAGATGCTATGACAACCATAGCAAATAACACCGGCACAGGCTTTTTACAAAAAGATGGCTTAAGCTATAGTCATTCCTATCAAAATGTAACTTCGGGTTTTGTAAATTTTAATGGCTGGACTTGCAGTGCAATTAATCCCGATGGCACCGATTTACATTTGCTCATTGGCAGTACATCGAACTTTCAAAATTTTCAAACCTATGGTTGTTCATTTGCATTGAATGGCGATGTACTTGCCGATTATTTTCCCGAAGCAATATTGTTTTTCGAAGGCGGTTTTGGCGGTATTCGCAAACATAAACGTGGTGCCGGGCCCTTTACTTATATAGCCGGATATACGGGCGATTCTACACAACTTACATTCCCACCGGGAACAAACGATACACTAAAACAATTTTACTCTAACAAAGGCTATGCATCGGATGTAACTGTATTGCCTGACGACAGGTTGATATACAGCTGGGCAGCAAATTATAAACAAGATTATGGTATTTACATTAGCAATGCTGATGGAACAAACAGAGTTAAAATTTATAATACTGCCAATACTTCGGAAATGCGTGCCAAGGCTATAGTTGCAAGGCCACTACCACCAATTATTGCTGACCAAATAACCGCAGTGGCATCAGCCTATCCTCCACTCGAAAATGGCCCATATAATATTGATGGTACTTTTACTTTCAATTGTTTAAATGTGTATGCCAACGGCCCCATAGATATGGATATTACCAGTGCACCCCGCATTGGCGATGCCGGGTCGATACGCTATTTTATTATGCATCAACGCAAGCGCGAAAAGTCCGATTCGCAACGCGACTAGCCAATACTGCTTCAAGAGCAAACCATACCTGCAAGCGGTGCCATTTTAAATACCACCATTCCGGCCAACCAACCTCTGTTTGAACAACTGCGCACTAAATCGGCCAAGGGTTATAAAGTACCACAAACAGGATTGCCTTATCCCACACAAAACTCGCACGTTGCAGGAATGAACTATGCGCCTCCGGGCTCTACAGGTACATGTATAGGCTGCCACCGTGGCCATACCATGATACCATTGCCACAAAATCTTGCTGATGCAGAATTTACAAACCTTGCTCCAGGCGCAAAAATGCAGGTATCGCAAGGAAGCACCATCACAGCAAATTATTTAATAGATCGCAAATCGCAGCTCACTTTTGCTACCGGCCGTTATTGGAATAGTAAAACAAATAACGTTACCAATCAGTGGGCAAAACTGAAATTTCCTGTTGATATTAAAGTAAAAAGTGTACGAATTTTTAATGTGCCTTTTGGTGGCATAAAAAACTCTACCATACAATTAACATCGGTTGAAGTAAGGTTATATAGCGACAGCGCTTGCACCCAACTTGTTGCTACAAATACCATCACTCAAAACATATCGGTAAATGGTACCGATGTGCCGTTTAACAATATAATTGCGAAAGGCGTAGAAGTGAAATTTCTGGGTGTAACAGGAAATTTGCCGGTGGTGCGCGAGTAGCATGTGCCGAAATTGAAGTAATAGCAAGTGGCGGTGTTACCACACCAAAATTAATGAGTGAAAATGTAAGTACAGATATTTCTGATGTTGATGTTTTCCCAAATCCTACTTCAAATAGTGTCCGTATAGATATTTCTAAACTGAACGATGATATTACTGCATATGCGCTTTACGATTTGAATGGAAAAATTGTAAGCTATATCAATCTTAGTAACATGTCATCGAAGGTTATAAATGTTGACTTATCAACTCAGCAAAGCGGAGTATATTTTGTAAAACTTTTTGCTGGTGATGAACAAAAAATAATTCGTGTGGCTAAATTGTAATTGTTAATCGGTTTTTATAAACATCCTATATTTTAAAAAAAAGCAAACAGAACCTGTTTGCTTTTTTTTGTTTTCATAATGATGTGCGCTAATAATTATATTTGCCACATGTGTAAATATATTTAGTTGAAAGCACCGTTAGAAATATTACAACAGTATTGGGGTTACAATCAGTTTCGCCCGCTCCAAAGTGAAATTATCGATTCGGTATTGACAGGGCACGACACCCTTGCTTTATTACCAACCGGTGGAGGAAAATCGTTATGCTTTCAAGTGCCGGCAATGTGCAAAGAAGGTATATGCATTGTAGTGTCGCCTCTTATTGCATTGATGAAAGATCAGGTCGAAAATTTAATAAAGCGCAACATAAAAGCAGCGGTAGTTTTTTCGGGAATGAGTTTTCGCGAAGTGGATACTACCATTGATAATTGTGTATACGGCCCTTATAAATTTTTGTATTTATCGCCCGAGCGATTGATGATTGATTGGGTGCGCGAGCGTGTGGCAAAAATGAATGTAAATTTATTTGCCATAGACGAGGCGCATTGCATATCGCAATGGGGTTACGATTTTCGTCCTCCTTATTTAGCACTTTCGAAACTCGGGAGTTGCATCCAACTGTTCCTGTGATGGCACTTACGGCATCGGCCACCACTGATGTGCAATTGGATATTATGGAAAAGCTGAGCTTCAAAAATCAAAACGTTTTTCGTAAAAGTTTCGAACGCAAAAACATTCATTATGTAGTGCAGTATGAAGAGAATAAACAGGAACGTATGTTGAATCTTTTGCATAAGGTGCCGGGTACTTCTATCATCTATGTGCGCAACAGGCGCAAGACAGAGCAGTTGGCAAAATTTTTTCAATCGAAAGGAATACCGAGCGATTATTATCATGCCGGGCTTACAAATAAAATGCGCAGCCAAAAGCAAGAAAATTGGATCAACAGTAAAACACGATTGATAGTTGCAACCAATGCTTTCGGTATGGGAATAGATAAACCCAATGTGCGCAGTGTGGTTCATTTTGATGTACCCGATAATTTAGAATCGTATTATCAGGAAGCGGGTAGGGCAGGGCGCGATGAAAAACAATCCTTTGCTGTTTTGCTATATAATGATGCGGATGTAAGCGATATGCAAAAGCGTGTTGAAGTAAATTTTCCGCCCATCGAAAAAATAAAATTGGTGTATCAGGCATTGTACAATTTTTTGGAAGTGCCTGTTGGTAGTGGTAGTGGTGCAGTGTACGATTTTCAAATTGTAGATCTTTGTAACACATATAATTTAAAACCCTTTGATGTAAATATTATCTTGAAAATTCTCGAGCTCGATGGTTATATTACCATTAGCGACAATGTGTTTTTATCATCGCGTTTAAAATTTTTATTGGGTGGAAGTGATTTATATAATTTTCAGGTGCAGCAAGAAAACATCGATGGTTTTATAAAAGTGCTGTTACGTTCGTACGAAGGATTGTTTGACGAGTATGTTTCTATTTACGAAAGTGAAATAGCAAAGCGTAGTAATACAACAATCGAAAAAGTGGTGCAGCGACTAAACTATTTAAACAAACTTCAAGTGTTGGATTATATCCCGTTTACCGATAAGCCTCAACTTACTTTGCTGCGCGAACGGTTGCCAATAGCCAATGTTGACATCAGCACCGAAACATTGGCTAACCGCAAAAAAAGATATGTTATGCGATTGTCGGCAATAGAAAACTACGTTACTTCGCACGAGCATTGTCGCAACATGTTGTTACTAAAATATTTTGATGAGATAAAAACAGAGCGGTGTGGCACTTGCGATTATTGTCGCGAAAGGAATAAACTTGAATTGAAAGATAAAATTCTCGATGACTTAAAAGGCAGAGTAATTTCTTTAATTGAAGTAACACCTTTGACCGTTGAAGAAATAGAACAAAAGGTTTTTACGGTTTCGAAAAATAAAATCGTTGCAGTAATGCGGTGGCTAATTGAAACCAATGTTTTGAAATTAATTGAAAACAAATATTATTTAAAATAAAATTTCTATACAATGTATAAGGATATTGATACTGCCGACCGGCAATTTTTTTTAACACTATTAGCCACAGAACATGTGATGAACGATGCCGAATCGCTCGCGCATTATGCACATGACTATACCGAAGATTTACATTTCGAACCACAACTTGTATTACGTCCTGAGAGTGTGGAGCAAGTGCAAAACATTATGGCATATTGCCATCAACATCACATTGCTGTAACTCCACGCGCAGCAGGCACAGGCCTAAGCGGAGGTGCACTGCCTGTGCATGGCGGAATTTTATTGTCGGTAGAGCGTATGAATCGCATTATAGAAATTGATGAAAATAATTTACAGGCAACTATCGAACCGGGTGTTATCAATCAGGTATTGCGCAACGAGGTGGAGAGTAAAGGATTGTTTTATCCACCCGATCCTGCAAGTAAAGGCTCGTGTATGATGGGCGGTAATGTTGCCGAAAATTCGGGCGGACCCAAAGCTGTAAAATATGGCGTTACTAAAGATTATATTTTAAATCTTGAAGTAGTATTGCCTACAGGAGAATTAATATGGACAGGTGCAAACGTTTTAAAAAATTCTACAGGATACAACCTCACACAATTGTTTGTTGGCAGCGAAGGCACGCTTGGAATAATTACAAAAATTGTAGTGCGTTTAATTCCGTTACCGAAACACGATTTGCTTATGCTTGTTCCTTTTGCTTCGGCCGAAAAGGCGTGTGAGGCCGTGGCTGCGGTTTTTAAAGCAGGCATTACTCCATCGGCCATGGAATTTATGGAACGCGATGCTATTGATTTTACCATGAAGTATATTCAAACAAGTATGGTAATTAAAGATCATATCAAAGCACATTTACTTATTGAAGTAGATGGCAATTACGAAGATGTGCTGATGCAGGATTGCGAAAAAATATCGGAAATAATGTATGCCTTCGATTGCGATGATGTTTTATTCGCACAATCATCGGCCGAAAAAGCCAACCTGTGGAAATTGCGCAGGTCAGTTGGCGAGGCCGTAAAATCACACTCCATTTATAAAGAAGAAGATACTGTGGTGCCACGTGCACATCTTCCTGTTTTGCTTCGCGGTGTAAAATCGATTGGCGAAAAATATGGTTTCAAAAGTGTTTGCTATGGCCATGCAGGCGATGGCAATCTACATGTAAATATTATAAAAGATAATCTCAGCGATGAAGAGTGGAATAAGAAATTGCCATTAGGCATTCGCGAAATATTTGAGTTATGTGTATCGTTGCGCGGTACCATTTCGGGCGAGCATGGAATAGGCTATGTGCAAAAATCTTACATGGACATTGCTTTCAATAAAATCGAAATCGAACTGCAGAAAAACATAAAAACAGTTTTCGATCCACATCACATTTTAAATCCGGGTAAAATGTTTTTGTAACAGTTCTCATTAAATCGATTTGCAGTAAAACCCAAAAGCAATATCGAAAAGCAGTGCAAAAAACAATTTTGCCTTTAACTCGCCTTGTACCAAAAGGCAAAAAAAAATCTTTTGATTTTAAGAGGATTTTTTTGTCAACGCGCCTATTTGTCTGTCAATGCATTGAGAAAATTAATAATATCTTGCTTCTCTTGCGCACTTAAATTCAACGGCTGTATTAATCCGCTCTTATTTGGATGTGCCTTACCACCACTATTATAATGTTCTATAACATCGGTTAGCGTTGCTAACGAACCATCGTGCATATATGGTGCGGTAAGCTCAATATTGCGAAGCGAGGGCACTTTAAATTTGCCAACATCGGATGGTAGGGCCGTAATTCTTGCCCTGCCGCTATCGGCATAGTTAAGATAAAGGCCGTTGTTTTTAAAACTGTAATCGGTAAAATTAAATTCTCCATGACAATGAAAACATTCCCCTTGCTCACCAAAAAAAATATTCATACCATTTATTTCCGATGGTGTTAATGCTGCGGTATTTTTTTCATACAGGTATTCATCGTAGCGCGATTCGCCCGAAAAAGTGAACGCTCATAACATGCAATGGCACGCGTAAGTGTGTATACGCTAGGTGGCATTTTATAAGCTTTTCAAAAAGCTGCACATACTCCGCATTACTATTAAGTCGCACAACTACTTTGTTAATGTCAAAATCCATTTCTAGTGGATTCTCAATTGGCGCTAATACTTGTTGCTCGAGCGATGGTACCCGCCATCCCAAAACATATTTGGTTGATATGCGGTGTTTAAAATTGTCATCGAATTACGTGTGGTTAGCTTACCGCCAATGCCAACACTAAATTGCAAACTATCGGTAAATTTTTTATCGGTAAGGTGACAACTTCCGCATGATATTGTGCTATCGCGCGAAAGAATGGGGTCGAAAAAAATTTTCTTTCCTAAGTCAATTCTATTTCGTGTGGGTTGGTTGTCGTCAGGTATTTTGGGATATGGAAATCCTTTGGGAACTTGAAGCGTAATTACTTCGTCTTCAGGTTCTTCAATAGCCGGATCCTTTTGGCATGCCACAATAAAAATGGATAGCAATAGTAGCATCAAAACCCTTCTACCAATAGGCAGAAGGGTTTGAATGCTATATAAATTATCGATAGTGGTTTTCATTATTCGATTTCGAAAGCGCTTTCCCAATTGTTGGCAATTTTTGTGGCCAATGGCATATTGTCCATTGTATGTGTAGAATTTTCGGTGCGCATATCTACGTTGCTAAGTACTTTTAGCAAATCGAATTCAATGCCAATTTCATAATCGCTACCACTTGCTACGGTAAATTCTTCTGACGAAAAATCAACAGTACGCTTAAATGAATCTAAGCCTATGTGGTAAAAATATTGATAATCGAGTGCGCCATTCGAAGCAAGGGTAGTGTCCACAACTCCTTCAATTTTCATAAAAATGTATCCACTATTCCAGCTCCAATGTATAGAAGGACTTTGAATAGATAATGGATTGCTTGCAGCATAAACTGTTGGATCGCTGTGGTTAGTAGCCGAATCTAAACCATTTTTTGCAGGATTTGCCAGTATTACTTTACCAGTTAACGGAAGTAGGCCGCCATCGCTTTTGATAAGCACAATATTGGAAATGTAATAACGCAAATCCGAAACATTAAACTTTCTACCGGTGGCATCCTGGTATTGCGTGCCATATGCAGCCGCCTGGCTACCTACCATGGTGTGCAAATGGAAAGCCAATTTTTGTTCTGTGTTTGGAGGTGTAACAACTGCATCATCCTCATCTTTTTTACAACCATTAAAGATTGTTGCCATTGCAAACATTGCAACCGCTGCTAAAACTAATTTGTTTTTTTTCATTTTTTTGTTTTTTTAAATGTTATCGTTTATAATATTTTAGGAATTTTTTATTTTTTTAAAGAATTAATTTAATGCAACCGAAATGCCCGTTATAATTCGATATTTCATTTCTGGTTGCGGAGAGTTTAATTTTTGATGAACGGGTAATTGAACTGCTGTGTTGAGCGATAATTTATTGAAATAAAAATCCAAACCTGCATGTGCGTATATAATTTGGCCGCCCGAATTGTCGATGTAGTAATTATTGGTCCAATCTTTTTGCGACTGCTCAACGAAGCTTCCAATATTAGGGAAAAATAGTGTTTTACTAATATTGCATTGATAGTAAAAAATTGCATTCGCATTAAAGCGGTTTCCAAACTGAAAACTTTCTTTGTTCATTGTTGATTGCAGATACGACACATTTACATTGAAACCCGCACGCTTTATTTTTGCGAGATAGGTTGCACTTGCAATAAAATCGAAACTGCCCGAGCCGGGTTGGTGCGTTCTATCGAGCGGATCGGCATTGTCGCCTAGTTTATACTTGCCCAATGGAAATTTTACCCCGCCACCGGCAAACAGTCGGTGCGATAATTTGTTGGTGTCGCTATTTGTTTTATTAAACAACTGGTATTGTGCTATTATCAATGGGTCGCCAAATCCACTTATTGGCCCGGCACTATTGTTTTCATTTCGTTGTCGTGGTGATGGTTGCAAAGGCCAATTGCGCAGGAGCACTCATGCCTTGATATTATATATGTATGGCAACGAAAAAATAATCTGAGTTTTTGAACCGGGTACCATTGCGCATGGAGCTCAACTTCGGTGCGCTTTTCCCAAAAATCTTTGTTGGTTAATGCAGCATCGCTAAACTCAGCCAAATCATGATGTGTGCCGTTGCACAATTTATAATGAGTACGCAACCCAACAATATTTTTTTTGTACTGTGGATTTAATCCCAAATAGCAATTGCAAAAATCGCACGCTATAAGCATGTGACAAAAACACATACTTATAAGAAGAATGAATATATTTTTCATTATTAAGTTTTATATTTTATATAGCTTTAAAGTTACGTTACACGCATATTATCATTGGTTCATTTTGAATAAATGAAAACAACAATAATTCACCACACACGAAATTGATGTGGTAATTCTATAAAAAATATTAAACGGAGGGTGGATGGAAAATGTCGGCACTGTTTTTAGACAGTAGAATTTGTAAATAGAAAAAAATATTAGTTGGTCGGTTTTCACAGGATGCAAAAGCAAATATTTTGTTACTTTGAAAAAATTGTACAGTTTCTTGTTTTTCCTTTAAAGTGGAATTGGGTGATTCTGCTTTGTCGCTTTCGGCTTTCAATTGTTTTTCAACGTGACACATTCCTTCACAACACATATCGGGTTCATCTATATTTTCGCAAAAGTTTTCGGTAATGTAAGCCTTATTCATCTTGTATCCTGCCACAATTATCAAACTGCTCATTGATTGCAGAATGATAGCTGAAGTAAGTAAAAAAGAGAGGAATATTTTCAATGTGTTTTTATTTACGCGGCAAAAGTAAACTTTCTTTATTTACTTTTCAACGTTTCTAAAAAAATTCCATTAGCTTAAAATGATATAACATTCGCTCGTTATTTATACAATTTGCAAATACTGTAGTGCTATTTTTTGCACATGCAGCTATACGCTTGATGTTCGATGTATTGTGGCACAATCGGTGGTATATCTATTTTCTGTTTGCGCGTAATCAATGTTGCCATTTCGCTGTCTAACTTTTCTCCACACGTTTGGCAAAAATCTGCCCGATGCTCAATGATTTTATCCGGCTTCTATGTCATCGCTAAACTGCTACCCTCATGTACATGCTGCCCACCCGATTTACGTATCGAGGGTTCGCGTAAACTTCTTTGACAATGCCGGCCTATATCTTGAGAGGGTGGAGTGGAACCGGTGCTGCTTTTGCGTCCGTTTTTTAGAGCAAAATTTCTTTCTGCAATGATTCAACCAGTTGCTGCAAATCAATCACTGCTTGCTTCATTGAATTGAATTCAGATAATAAAATAGTGATGGTACGTTCGATGTGAAATTATTTTTTGTAAAGCTGTATAGTTTTGAGGCTTATTTTACAGCGCTAATAAAATGGTTGTAACAATAAGACGATTAATATTTATTTTCGCTGCCGAGTAGTTACTATAACGCAATATACTTAAAATAACTATGGTAATTTCTCTGCAAAGTACATATCGATTTCTCCTTTATTTTTCACAGCTATTTTACCGCGGTAAGTGCAAGTAAAACTATCTTTTACCAACTCGTAAGTGCTGCCGCTAATATTTACTTTTCCTGTTTCGCTGCTGCTTTCCATTCGCGATGCAATATTCACTGCATCGCCCCATACATCATAAGCAAATTTCGAACTACCTACAACCCCTGCCACCAGCGGCCCTGTGTTGATACCAATGCGAATTTTAAAACACATTTCGTTTTTCCTTTTTCGCTCTTCGTATAAGTCACTCATAAAATTGCGAATCTCTAACGCTGCATTCAAAATATCTGCCGCGTGGTTTTTATTTGGTGCAGGCAAGCCTGCCACACACATATACGAATCGCCTATTGTTTTTATTTTTTCAATATTATACTTCAAAAGTATTTTATCGAAGGCACTATAACACATGTCAATTTCCGATACAAGTTGCTGAGGAGTAAGCAATTCCGATGCGGTAGTGAAGTTCTCGAAATCGGTAAATAGAATCGAACATGATTCGTAATACTTAGCTTCTGTTTTGCCGGACGCTTTTAATTCTTCAGCAGTTTGTTTGGGAAGAATATTGAGCAATAAACTATCACTTTTCCTTTTCTCTTTTGCAATTCGTATGCGTTGAAATAAAAACAAACTGCCAAACAAAAGAAAAATTGCTGCAATGATAAGGGTAGCATATTGCAACACTCTTTGGCGCTGAATTTCCTTTTGCTGCAATTGCTTATCCTTATTCAAAATTAAAATTTGCTTTTCCTTTTGCGCCACATTGTATTTGTTTTCGAGGTCGTGCGATATGCGCAGGTTTTCATCTTTTGCTAAAGAATCTTTTAACTGCATTAGTTGTTGATTATATATAAATGCTTTATCCCAAATTTTTAATTTCGAATACAACAATGCAAGCTGCTTTTTGTATTCCACCTTATCAGACAAAAAACCGGATGTGTTTCCCAATTCATCGGCACGCAACAAATATTGCTCGGCTTTTGCTAAATCGTTTTGCCGCATATATAACTGACCTAAATTGCAATTGAGCATGGCATACGAATCATCTTTTATTTGAAGCTCATCGTATAGCTTTATGGCCTTATCAAAAAATATTTTTGCATTGGCATCGTCACCGGCATCAAAATATTCGAAAGCAATATTCGAATTTATTTCTGCCTGCATTTGCTTATCGTTTAGTTCCAGGGCAACGCTATCAGCAATGTTATAATAATACAATGCGCTATCGTGCTCACCCATTTCGCCCAACACCGAACCAATGTTGAAATTTACCAACGAATAATTTTTCCAGTCTTTATTTTTTACAATCAATGCCAGCGTTTGCTTATCATAATACAGCGACTTTTGAAGGTCATTCATATCGAAAAATATTCCGGCAATATTTCCAAGTGTTGAACATTCTAATCTCTCATCCTTTTCTGTTTGAGCAATCTTCACAAGTTTAAAAGCATAGTCAAGCGCCAGCTTATAATTTCCTGTTTTACGACCATATGATATGTACTCATTATAAACATAACGTTCGTATTTTTTTTGTGCTGCATCGTTCGAAATAATTTTCAATAATTCATTCAATACTATTTCCGATTTCTCAAATTGGTTAGTTTCGGTGAGGATATTTGCCTTTAGCAGCAAAGCCTCATTATAATTTTTTTTGTAAGCGAGCGATTTTGACAATGATTCGCATTTGTTTAAAAAAAATAAAGCCGAATCGGGATCTGTGTTGCTGTATATTTTTGCAATCTGTAATAAAGTTTTAACCCTTAACGAATCGTTGGTTACAGTTTGCAAATATGAAAGATTAGAATCGAGGAGTATATTACTTTGTCCTGATAAACAGAAATGCATTATGAATGCCATCGCCATAAAGGACCATGTTTTCATTTGTACAAAGTTGTGAGACAAAACACGTAGCATTAGTATTTTATGATTAATACAATGGCACAATGTAGAAAATTGTTTTTCAAAAATGCGATTCGAAATGTGCAATTTGATATTTCCGAAAATTACATTTTTATAAGCCGCTCAAAAGCAAGTGTTGTTCATGATGCACCATAACAATATACGAACCGGTATTCCAAATTGAAATTGGAAATAATTTAGAATTTTCAGAAGCAAATTAGATTCGACAGCACCAGTATTGATGATTCCCAAAAAAAATTACCTCCTCAATAACTTATACTTTATAAAATCAGTTTTCGAATTCGCTTGTAAGATATAGAGTTGTGGTGCAAGAGCCGATAAGTCAAACGTATTCATGCCATAATTAATTTTGTACAAGCCTATTTTTTCACCCAACATATTTATCAGTTGTAAATTAAATGTTTCGAAGTATGGATTTTGTATTCGCACAATTTTTCCATCGTCAATAATTT
>JADKFV010000012.1 GCA_016717325.1 Bacteroidota bacterium
AGCTTCTAAGTGAAAAAAAGTGCTCCTTGCATTATTATCCATTAACACTTTGGCTTTGTTTTTTTTGTAGCCGGCATCGTTGCATAATGTTTTTAGCTTTTCAAGGTGGCCATTCAACAGATTTAATCCATTCATAATCTTATTATTTTTAATTGTGTGTTCAAAGATTGGAGTGTGATAATATTTCATCAATAAATTTATTTCCATAAGCCGCAAAGTACTGACTAAAATTTATGGTGCGTTCTTGATAGGAACCGTTCGGAAATAATCTATTTTTTAAGTTTTGAATTTTATTGATACCGGTTTCGTCTTGCCTCTTCAATGCTTTAATAATCTTTTCTTCAATCGCCTGAATTGCTTTTGAGGTACGTTGCTTTTCGCCACCAACAGCAAACACAAGGGTAGGATCCACAGCACCAATCTTCGAACTTATAGATTCGAAAATTTCATCCACCTTTGATTGTACGTCAACAAAGTCGATGACATTTATGTTTTTACTTTCAATATATTTTCTGCTCAATTCATCGGAAGTCAAAAATAAGTCTTCATCGGTGAGCGATAATTTTGTCATTGCTTCATGTGCTTTTGCATCGAGCAATAAAAATGAATCGCGCAATACAACTAATGGAAAAGTAACATTGGCTGCATCGAACGTAGATTTCAATTGCAACCAGTAACCCACTTCGCCCGGCCCGCCAATGTAAGCAAGATTAGGCAAAATAAATTCCTGATATACAGGCCGTAAAACCACATTTGGGCTTATGTTTGCAAAGTTTGTATCCACCCATGCATCACTATCGGTAAAAGAAATATCAGTATTTAATACTTCGAATGTATCGTTATTTTTTACAACGCGATTACGACTATCTATTCCGTTGTAAAACAAATTTATTTCGCGTGGTTTTATTTGCAAGTCGTAAGTGCTTTGCAATTGTTCGTTTGTAGCTGATAAAGCATTGAATGAAAATTGTTCGCGCAATTCCTTTTTGAAAATATCTTTACACAATGCTTTCAAGTTTGCATTATCGGCATCAATAATTATCAAACCATAAACATGAAACAACTGATGCACCAATTTGAAAGTTGCTTCAGCTAAGTTGGTTGATTGCAAATAGGATGATTCGAAAAGTGCAATCAATTCGTTTATGTTCGGTTGGTTTCCCAGCAATATTTTTACTCTATCAATCAAAGAATCAAAATTGGGCAATGGGGCTTTGCCGCTGCACCCTTGCCAGGTTTGCTCCCATTCTATTTTTTCGTTCAATACTGTTGTCGATGATATTTCGGCCATGTCGTGGTCTTCAGAAGCCATCCAGTATACAGGCACAAAATTATATTGAGGAAATTGAACTTTGGCAGTTTTGCACAATGCAATGCACGAGCAAATTTTATAGATGAAGTACAATGGCCCGGTAAAAATATTTAGCTGATGCCCTGTGGTGATAGTAAAAGTATTTTCGCTTTGTAATGATGTTAATTGGTGATTAGTTATTTGGTTATTTGTTAATTCGTTATTGGTTGTTGGGTTGTTGGTTCTTTCATCATTTGATATTTTGCTATTGAATCCATAGCTTGAATACGACTTGTATAATTCTTCAACTAATACTGCCCTGTTTACCTGCTGTAATTGCTTACGCTCAATAGCATTTTCGATGGCATCCAAAGATGGAATTTCGTGATACAATGATTTTGGAAGTAGCTTATCAGCAAAGTAATCTTCAACGATAGAAGGAAGAATTTTTGTTTTTGAAAAGTCTATCGTATTAACATGGCCCATAAATCCAAAATTATTGTTGAGAAATTGAGCCACAAAATAAGAATAATAAAATTAGTAGCGCAAAGTTGCATGAAGTAATTTTAATTATCCGTGGGTTAAATGCGATTAAAGAACGAACGAAAGGCCAAAAATATTTGAACTTTTATTTTGTGCTTGTTCCATTATTAGTTAACTTTGTGCAGACAAAAAAATGGAACGACATAGACAAATAATTTACTTCAAGGACTATTTTCTTGACTTCTTTGACAAGCAAATCGAAAAAGTGAAAGAAAAAATTGACCACGTTCTGTATGTAGTGACAGTTGCAGACAGAATCCCTCAGAAATTTTTTCAACATTTAGAAGGGACGAATGGACTTTATGAAATTAGAGTAGAATTTCAAAGTAACATTTACCGTATTTTTTGCTGTTTTGATGAGGGACAGGTAGTGGTCTTGTTCAACGGCTTCCAAAAAAAATCGCAAAAAACACCTACAGAAGAAATTGAAAAGGCTGTGAAAATTATGAAAGAATATTTTGACGAAAAATTAAAACTAAAACAAAATGAAAGTAAAAAATCAAAAAAGTAAAACTATCACAACTTTTGACGAACATCTCGATAAGCGTTACGGAAAAGTTGGGACTGCAAAACGAACTGCCTTCGAAATAAAAGCAAAGGCATTTGCAATTGGTGAAGTAATCAGAGAAGAAAGAAGGCTTGCCTCAATGACACAAGAACAATTAGCGGAAAAAACAGGGACAAAAAAAAGTTTTATTTCAAGAATTGAAAATGGACACAGCGACATTCAACTTTCTACACTCTATAAACTTTTAGAGTATGGACTTGGACGCAAAATATCGCTAAAAATATTCTAAAATTATAAAGGGAAACAGCCATCCACTTAATTTGCTATTTGCTGAGTCTAAGATTTATTCTCATTATTTTTGGCATTTATTTTCACCAAAATCAATTTATTTATTTTTAATATTTCAACCATCAAAAATTTAAATACTTTAAATTCTTACTCGGAGAATCAAATACATACTTGCACTTTGGTCGACATTACTCCTCAGTATAGTGTTTAAAATGAACATACAATATTCGCACCTATTCGCTATTGGCAGAAGTCAAAACCAAATGGTAAATTTTATAACATTGAGCTCACTCCAAAAAGTCTAAAATAATAAAAGGCCACAAAATCACCAAAACACTAAATCCCACAAAATATTTAAAATGCTTCGTTTACCACTTTGAGAAATTTTGAGCTTTAGTGCTTTTGTGGCAAAAATTAATTTACGGAGTGCATTCAACACTTAAAACCAAAAATAGTATTTTCGCCACTACAAGAAAATAAAACTAATGTCGCAAAGCGAAGAATTAAAACAGGAAGTTCACGATTATTGGAATGCAGCATCGTGCGGCACTTTTGCAGCTGTGAGCGAAAAATATACCAAGGAATACTATGATGAAATAGAGCAATATCGTTACACAACAGAACCGGAAATAAAACCGTTTGCTCAATTCGAAAAGTATAAAGGCAAAAAAGTACTCGAAGTAGGAGTTGGTGCAGGTACCGACTTTTTGCAATGGTGTAAAAATGGTGCATTGGCTTATGGCATTGACCTTACCGAAGAAGGAATAAATCATGTTCAACATCGTTTGCAATTGTACAATTTGAGCGCTCAGGAATTTAAAGTGTGCGACTGCGAAAATATTCAGTACCCGGATAACACGTTCGATTTGGTTTATAGCTGGGGGGTAATTCATCACTCGCCCAATACCGAAAAAGCTTATAGTGAACTTGTGCGCGTTTGTAAACCCGGTGGCGAAATAAAGTTTATGGTTTACAATATCGATTCGGTGCTGTCACGGTTCTTTTGGGTGAAGCATGCTTTGCTAAAATTAAAACCATGGAAGTCGAAAGCATGGGTGCTATGGAATCATATGGAAAGCATGGGTACAAAAGCGTATAACCATAACAGTATACGAAGTATGATGGCACCCTATAATGCCGATGTGATTTCGGTTGAATCTCCCTTTACATATTATGATACTATGGCACGACATTCACCCGCAATGAGCATTGCTGACAAAATGATTCCATTGATTTACAATAAAAATAAAGACGGCTGGTTTTTGAAAATGGTTTGTAGGAAGAAAATTTAGTTGTTAGTTACGTTTTCTATTCGCCATGTTCTTAGTTCTTCGTTCCGTTTGCGATGCGCCAAGTTCTTCGTTACGTTTGCGGTGAGGCTTGTTCTTCGCCCTGACACTCCGGTCGGGATGCAAGCATTCTTCGTTATGCTTGCTGTAATCCTTGTTCTTTGTTACGTCATTGTTAGGTACGAAGCAATCTCTGCGTACTACTTTGTTTCGTTTGTTGTGAGGATTGTTTTTAGCCCCGTTTGCTTTGAACTTTGTTATTTATTAATAATGTATTTCTTTCCACCATTAGGAGCGAATCAATGTAATCATGACGCTCTCATAACGTAACTATAATTTCCACTATAAATTAAATTCACAATTTTTACATGGCAAAAAAGTTTCTTTGTAAAAAACATAAAAGCAAAATCCAATGAAAATAATTATCTGTATTCTATTGTGCACTGGTTTAAACACCAATTTAGTTCAAGGTCAAAAAACTAATCAACCCGATGAATCTGTTTTTAGAAATAGAATGACAATAGTTGTTGATGTAGATTCGGTAAAGGTGATTGAAATGGAAATTGCCGCAATGCTTGATAATAAAACAAAACCCGATAACACCAAAATTACTTTCGACTTAAAATCAGATTGGACGTTACAATATCAGCATGGCTTTGACTGGACAGAATTACACCCACATCAAGGTAAAACAATAAATAGTTACGCTATTGCCAAGGATGAAATAAGAATCAAGGGCGATGAAATTTTTGCAATTTTCGAAATCGACAGTGAAAAATTTCCTTTAAACATTATACCCTTAGTGAAAGCAAGGGGTTGTTTATATAATGGTGAATGGACAGCATCAATAATAAATGATTGTCTTATCATTCGTTACGTTCATAGCTATCCTGATGGAAACCAAACAAGCTGGTACCGCGAAAAAAAATACTTTTTTAAAAAGTATTAAAGGGAGGTATAAATACTTTTGATTGAAACAGAAAAAAATATAATAAACCAATTACACAAGATTAAAAGTTTAAAAATCTAAACTAAAAAAAGCCTCAATATTGAAAATCCCCATCCCAAAAAAAGTACCAACACCAAAAAACTCAATACCAAAAGTCTCAATACTAATATCTCAATACCAACAGTCTCAATACTAATATCTCAATACTAATATCTCAATACCAACAGTCTCAACACTAATATCTCAATACCATATACTCAATACCATATACTCAATACCCAATACTCCTCCACTAAAACCTCCCAATCACTCTCAAATTCAACTGTCGCGAGGTGAGGTAGTTTGGTACTGCATATTGCCGGTTAGTAATATCGGTAATCCATAAATAAGAAATGGTATTGTTTACCTGCAACAAATTAAAAACTTCGAGGCTTATGCTTAGTGAACGCAGGCGATTCAACAATTTCATTTTATACCTTTTGTTTTCCTCTTCGTCAATAAGTGTTCGCGAAAAACCTATATCCACTCTGCGGTATGGCGGGTACCGAAAAATATCTTTGTAACGAAAATCTCCCGGAGGACCAAAAGGCAAACCGGAACCGAAAAGCAAATTCAAATACACTTTATACTTAGGAAACTTTGGCAAATAATCCTGAAACAAAATAGAAAACGTAACACGTTGGTCGGTAGGTCGTGGTATGTTACCCGGGTATTTTACAATACTATCGGTAGCAACCTGGTCGAACGTATATCCACCTAAAATTTGTTCACCCGCAGCATTATAATAATCATAGTACTTATCGTCTTTCAAGTTTTCGAAAGTGCGTAAATAATTTACCGAAAACCATGACTCGGCACCGGGAACAAATTCTCCATTAAGGCGGAAATCGGCACCATAAGCATATCCTGTGGAATTGTTATTTGCAAAATATCGCAAACGTAAATCTTCGGTTTTGAATGGCACAAGGCTTGACAAATTTTTATAGTAAGCCTCACTTACAAATTTAAACTCGCGACCCCACATAAGAAAAGTGTATTCGCTACCTATTACAAAATGAATAGAACGCTGTGCTTTTAAATCTTTGTTAAGCACTCCCCGTGCATCACGCAACTCCCTATAAAAAGGAGGCTGATAATAATAACCCGCTGCCATTTTAAATAAAAATCTATTGCGCCTGTACGATGCAGATATCCGCGGAGAAATAACATTCTGTTTATTAACTGTCCAGTAATTGGAACGTAGCCCATAGTTGATTGTAAATCTTTTATTGGAGTCGAGATATTGTTGGCATTCAACAAAAGCACTAAACCTGTTTGAGTTTAAATTGTTTTTGTTTTAACTACATTATTTAATTCTATCACATTATCGAATGGGCCGGGAAT
Organism: Bacteroidota bacterium; assembly: GCA_016717325.1. GTDB lineage: Bacteria > Bacteroidota > Bacteroidia > AKYH767-A > OLB10 > JADKFV01. The sequence goes on from JADKFV010000012.1 coordinate 6,252, forward strand.
AGAATATCCTGCCGAGTCGAGATAATACCATTCGCTCAATTTATCTGTTATGTTTTCGTCTTGCACTTTTATTCCGCCCCAAAATAAAAATTTATCGGTCACATAATTTGTTCGCAGTTCGGCATTGTAAACTTGTGCTTTGAGTTTATTGCGGGCATGTGTAAGAAAAGAACCAATGCCACGATTGATTGCAGAATCGCCAAAGTCGCTTGAGCCAAAATCATTTTCTAACTGGTCTAAAAAGTACTGGCCAAGTATATCGTACGATTCTGATTCTACCGTAGAAAACGCGGATGTGATTAATCGAAAATTAAGTTTATCGTTTACTGTATGTTTAAAAGTAACTGCGGCCGTACCGCTATTAAACTTATCGGTTTCCTGCCCTTCAAAATAAATTGATAAACGCAACGCCTCGTTCACCGTTCCAAACTCTGTTTGCCTGTCGGTAGGTATAACGTTGTATTTATTTTGTGTATAGTTGCCAAGAAACGAAATGCTGTTTCTCTTGTTCAACTCATATATTATATATGTTTGTACATCGGTGGCCGATGGTCGAAACTCTCCTTTTGTATCGAGCGAATTGAGTAAGTACTGATTCGATTTTTGACGCACGCCCAGCAAATATGAAAGCGAAGTATCTTTCGAAATTCCTTCGATATGAAAACTGCCACCAAGCAACGAACCATTAAACGAACCACGAAAATCTTTTGGTTTTTTATATTTCACATCGAGCACCGAAGAAAGTTTGTCGCCATAACGTGCATTAAAACCACCGGCCGAAAAACTTACATCATCGGCCAAATCGGGATTGATAAAGGAGAGACCTTCTTGCTGCCCCGAGCGAACAAGAAAAGGACGATACACTTCCACATCATTAACATAAACTAAATTCTCATCGAAGCTGCCACCACGCACATTGTACTGTGTGCTCAATTCATTTGGAATAAAAACCAAACCGCTAAACTTGAGCCCAGCCTCGATGCTCGGAGGACCGGCAATAACTTCGGGCAGGCGCGGATTAATTTTTGTTTCAAAAGGATTTTTTCTTTTATCTGCGTATACTGTTATGGTTAATATTTCACCGGGTTTAAAAACAAGTTGCTTGTTGATGGTTATTACTTCGTTTACCGTAAGTTTTACTTTTTGTTCTTGCTTCTGATAATTGATTGATTGGAAGGCTACAATCAAATCTTCGTTTGCTGGAATAGCCAAAGAATAATTTCCTAACGAATCAGTTGTGGTGCCATACTTCGTTCCTGAAACAGCTACAGTAGCATACTCAATTGGTTTATTACTTTTATCGGTAACACGCCCTTTGACAGTTGCCATTGTTTGTGCATTAGTTTTAGCCACAAAAAGAAAAAACAAACAAAAAGAAAAGGATAAAAATTTCATATAAGTTTAAACTTCGTATACGGTAGTGGTTGTATTATTTTTTGCGTTTAAAAGCACCGTTTTTCCATGCCTGAATAAACTTGGCCCAGGCAATAGGATTCAACAATGCATTGCTGGGATATTGCCCCGATTGATACAAGGCAGTTTGTTGTTGTTGCACTGCCCACTTATAATTGATGGTGCCATCGGGTGCCACAAATTCCGAAAGTTCGGCAAGTGTTTCGGTATCGAGGTTTCTGTTGGCTCGTGTTATATCATTATCATTTACTTTTAGGTTTACAAAGGCTTGCTTAAAATCTTCTTTTGTAGGCCATGGCATTACAGTAATAGTAGGAATAGATATAGTATCACTCAATAAAACCTGAATGATTGAATACCGGTTTTCGCTCAGTGTATCGGGAATAGTGAAAGCGGCACTTTTGAAGCCAAGGCAAGCAAACTCTACCGTATCACCTTTGCGCGCAACAAAAGAAAAGAATCCATAATAGTCGGTAAAAGTTCCTGTGTTGGTTCGCCTTACCATCACACTTGCAAATGGAATGGGTTGCAAACTATCGTTGGTAACAACCACTCCGGTAAATTGCACCAGTTTGTTATTACTACTCTTTTGAGCAATAGCTGAAACAGAAGTTAGTATAAAAAGAAACAATAAAATTTTACGCATTATTTTTTCAAACTTTAATTAACGAAATATTATGTATTGATATTGCATTGCCCAAAACGCGAAAAACGTTATTCAATTTATTTTTTTTCGGGCAACAATACAAACCGTGCGAAGTTATCCATTTTCAAATACTGAATGGCCAATTCTTTATAACGATTGCTGTCCATGGCTTTTACTATTTCAGCGTAAGAATCCAAATCATTGATATCGTCTCCATAATAGTATTGGTTATACATTGCAGATAGCCAAAAATTATTTTCTTTCAAATCACTCTCGCGTTCGCGCAAAGCCGTTTCGCGCACTTTGGTGATATCGATTTCGGAGGCACCGTTTTTTTTCATCAATTCAATTTCGGCAATGGCTGCACGAATGAGCATTTCAACATTATCGGGCGAGCATCCAAAACTTATATTGATATCATAACCCTCGTTTGGATATTTTGAGGTAGAAACATTTGCACCAACTCCATACACACCACTTTTATCTTCGCGCATCGACTCGCGTAGCTTTATACTCAGTAAGCGCATCATCAAATTTATACCTACTCTATTTTTGCGGTTGTTTTCCATTTTACCTGTAATGCGCAAACTAACGCTGCTCTTGGGTTCGGAGCCTTTGTATATAAACCGCTCTACATTCCCTTCGGGGGCTTTCATTTGTAAATTCACAAATTCAGGTTTCGAATTTCCGGCAGGTAATGTAGCAATGTATCGTTCAACAAAATTTCGAAGTTTAGCTTCATCAATATTTCCAACAAACATAAAATGCATACCATTTACACCATCAAAACGCTGGCGATAAAAATTAAATGCATCGTCCAAATTTATTTCTTTCAGTCGTTCGGCTGTCATTGGTTTAGCGCGAGGATGATAATTACTCATTACATAACTTACAGTATCGCGAAAATTAGACTCAGGCGAAACACTTTTTATTTTGTAAAGATGCTTGTTGTTTTGCCATCATCGATTTGAACATGCCTTCATCCTTGCGAGGTGCCATGTAGTACTGATACAACATTTGAAACATAAGTTCCATATCTTTTGGTGCACAACCGCCATTTATGCCTTCTGTAAATTCCGACACATAAGGGCTGGCATTGGCATTTTTTCCGCTCATAAATTTTTCAATATCGTTGGCATCAAGTTCTCCCAATCCGCTCGAGTTAATAAGTGCCGCTGCAACCATTGCCGAACGTTGTTTCGCATCTTCACTGGTACTATGGCCACCAAATCGAAAAGATTGAAACCGTATTTCATCGTTTTTAAAATCTGTATTTTTAAAAGAGACGGATGCCCCATTTGGCAATTTCCAATAAGTAATATTAAACTTCTCATTCTTGGTTTCAGCTAATATTTTGATGGGCTCAGGGATTTTTTCGAGCATCGGTTTATCAAACACTTTATCTACATACGCTGTCAAATCCATTTTTTTAACATTAGCCATAATGCTTTTTACATCCTCTTCGGTGGGCACTTTGGTTTCAGCTTTGTCGGGCGCTGTAATAACTACAACTTCGTTTTTACCATCAGTATAATATTGCTCCGATAGCCCATTCATTTCTTCGAGCGTTATTCCATTCAAAAATAATTTGGTGAGTTCAAATTCCCTTTCAATTCCTGGCATCGCTTCTCCCTCAAGAAAATTGCGCACACACTCCCCTACCAAGGCACGCGATTCCTGTTTGTCGCGTCGTTGTAAGCGCGCTCCATATCGGCTTAACATTTCACTCTTGCACGGTCCAATTCCGGAAGGGGTAAAACCAAAACGTTGAACTCTTTCGCTTCGGTGAGCAATGCTTCTAATGCTTTTGCTCCTCCATCGGGCTTGGCAACTGTAACAAGATTAAAACCATCTTTGGCCCTCACCAGTGATGAATAACCCCCGGCAGCGTATAAAAATGGTGGCTCGGCAAGTTTGCTTAGTTCACTGTACCGGGCGCTAAGCATTGTTGAATATAAATTATTTAAAATGCCTTTACGATAATTGTCATATGTGCCCGGTGTTTGAGTATTTTGTTTATAAATAACTTGTATGGTAGTATTCGTCATTTCTTTATCTTTTGCTACTGCTACCATCATAGTTTCGTTATCGGGCACATTCCAGGCCTTTAAAGGCAAAGGATTTTTTTCGGCAGGCACTTGCGAAAATCTTTCTTTAACCAATGCTACCATTTTATCTAAATCGAAATCGCCCACTACCGCAATAGCCATCAAATCGGGGCGGTACCAATCATTATAAAAATCTTTTATTACTTGCTGTGGAAAATTTTCAATAATTTCTTTTTTGCCAATTGGTAAACGCACCGCATATCGCGAATCTTTAAATAATACAGGCCAGTACTGTCTGCGTGCACGTTCTTGTGCTCCTTGCCCCAATCGCCATTCTTCAATTACTACACCTCGTTCCTTATCAATTTCAATGCTATCAAAAGTTACATTGTGTGCCCAGTCTTCAAGTATTTGCAAGCCTTTGGTAACAATTTCTTCTTTATCGGTAGGTAATTGCAACATGTAAACAGTTTCGTCAAAACTTGTATAAGCATTAAGGTGAGCACCAAATTTTGTCCCTATCGATTCAAGGTAATCTACCAGTTCCGATTTCTTAAAGTTCTTGGTTCCATTAAAGCACATGTGTTCACATAAATGGGCAAGGCCTTGCTGGGCATCGTTTTCGGCTGTGCTGCCGGCATTTATAGCAAGTCGCATTTCTGCACGATTTTCGGGTTTGTTGTTTTTGCGTATGTAATACTTCATGCCATTTGGCAATACTCCTGTGCGTATACTTTTATCCATAGGAATCAATGCATTCATATCACGTATTTGTGAAAATGATGGTTGCCAATTGCAAATTATTAACATGCAAAAAATTGCAAATTTTGTTTTAGAATAACTCATTTTATTTTGAGATTGATTAAAATATTGGAGGCGAATGTAGAAAATAATGTTATAGTATTTTGGAGAAAGACGGATAATAAAATACTACGAAAATCTGTGACATAATAACCGTACTTCCAGATAAAAAATAAAAAACATCGTAAAACAAAAATAAAAGCGCTACACAATTCTATCAGAATAAATTACCGTAAAAAAATAAATGATTAAACCGGTGCCATCAATTTCAAACTATAAACAAGATCGCGATTTTTGTTAATAAAAATTAATCTTCTCAAAGATTGATGAATGATTGTTGGCCATAATAATTTCTTAACATTGCCTAAAAAATTAATATATGGCAAATCTACTTTCGTATTTTATTCCTCGCGATCGAAAATTTTTCCCACTCTTTCAACAAGCCGCAAGCAATCTTGTACAGCTAGCTTTGGTAAATTATGAAATGAGCCGCCTCAATAATAATGAGCGGGTAAAAGAATTTTTGTTTCAAATAGAAACGCTTGAGCACAAAGGCGATCAAATAACCCATGAAATTTTTAAAGAGTTGGGAAGTAATTTTATAACACCATTCGACAGGGAAGATATTCATGCTTTGGCAAGTGCTATTGATGATATTTGCGACCATATTCATGGTGCGGCTAAACGGATGGATCTTTATAAAATTGAAAAGTCTACAGTGCCCATTCAAAAATTATCTGAGATAATTTATAAATCTGCCGAGGAACTAAATATCGCCATTATCGAATTGCAAAAAAAAGGCAACTTAAATAAGGTAATGGAATCGTGTGTCAAAATAACCGGATTAGAAAATCATGCCGATGATGTTTTCGAAATGGCTATTGCGCAATTATTTGAAGAAGAAAAAGATCCAATCAAGATAATTAAAATGAAAGAAGTATTGTCAACACTTGAAACGGCTACAGATAAATGCGGAGACGCTGCTAATGTTTTAGAATCCATAATTTTAAAACATAATTAATTATGGGCAATTTACTTTACTGGATTATTGGCCTTGCTTTGATTTTTGATTTTATAAATGGGTTTCACGATGCAGCAAATTCAATTGCTACAGTTGTGTCAACCAAGGTTTTGTCTCCGCTTTCGGCAGTGATTTGGGCTGCATCTTTCAATTTCATTGCATACTGGGTTTTCGAATTGCATGTTGCCGATACTGTTTCTAAAGTTGTAAAACCCGAAGGCCTGTCGCTTACAGTTATTGGCGCAGGTTTGCTTGCAGCCATTTTTTGGAATCTCATCACCTGGTGGAAAGGCATTCCCAGTAGTTCATCTCACACTCTTGTTGGTGGATTTGCAGGTGCCGGAATTGCTTTCGCTGGTTTTGACATTGTAAAATTAGATAAGGTGATGCCGATGATTTACTTCATTGTACTCGCTCCTTTAATTGGAATGTTTATGGGCAATTTGATTTCAGTAATCACTATTAATATTTGCAAAAAATTCACTCCATCAAAAGTCGATAAAGTTTTTAGGCGTTTACAATTGATATCGGCAGCGGCATATAGTTTGGGACACGGTGGAAACGATGCACAAAAAGTTATGGGAATTATTGCAGCAGCATACATTGCAAATGGCACTATCACCGACATTCACGGCTTGCCATTGTGGGTGCCTTTTGCATGCTATTCGGCCATTGCCATTGGTACTATGTTCGGAGGCTGGCGCATTGTTAAAACCATGGGTCAAAAAATTACAAAGCTCACGCCTTTCGAAGGGTTCAGTGCCGAAACTGCCGGTGCCATTACACTTTTTGGTACAGGTTATCTTGGCATACCTGTAAGCACTACGCATACTATAACCGGCAGTATTATTGGAGTTGGAATTACGAAGCGAGTGTCTGCAGTGCGTTGGGGCCTCACTTTCAACATAATTTGGGCATGGGTGCTGACTATTCCTGTTACAGCTATTATTGCAATGCTGTTCTATCACATTTTAATGTACTGTGGCTTATAAAACAACGCATTTTATTCAAAGGCTTATAATTGCGCTTTTTCTTGGGCATCTTTATAAATTAATTAGTTGTTTTGTAGTTCTAAAAACAAAACAATTTATATGATCGAATTTATTGAGAATGAAAATATTCGCGTTAAAATTAAAGTTATAGGAGCTGAATTATGCGGAATATTTCATAAGAAAAACGAAATCGAATATATATGGCAAGCTAATGAGCCATGGAAAAAATATGCACCAATACTTTTCCCAATTGTAGGCCAACTTAAAAACAACACATATCATTTCAAAAAAGAAACATATACACTACCACGGCATGGTTTCGCCCGAGAAAAATTATTTCGTTTGGCTTTTATAACACCAAACGAAATACACTTTGAAATAAGCGATGATGAAATAACACTTCCTATATATCCTTTCTACTTTCATTTGCTTGTAAAATATCTATTGGCCGAAGATGATACCCTCCATATCACCTATGAGATAACAAATAGAAGTAGTGAAGCAATTTATTTTTCTATTGGTGGACACCCGGCCTTTAATGTACCGTTAAGTGAATCTGAAAATTTTGAAGATTATTTTATTCAATTTAATGAGAAGGAAAACCTAAGATGCTTCCCATTGCATGACGGACTATTGCAAACCAAATCTTTACAGTTGGATTCAAAAAATATTGACACGGAAGAAAACCTTCCAACAATAAAGCTTTCAAAGGAACTATTCGATAAAGATGCCTTAGTTTTCAAAAATCTAAAATCGAAAGAAATATCAATCAGAAATAAAAAGAACAATCATTCCGTAACAATGAATTTTGATGGCTTTAAATATTTTGGAATTTCGAGTGCAAAAAATGCCAACTTTGTTTGCCTTGAACCTTGGCTGGGAATAGCTGATAATGTAGATTCTTCGCTACAGTTGATTGAAAAAGAAGGTATAATTATTCTTCCGGCTCAGGAAGTTTTCAAATGTACTTATTCGATCAAAGTAAAATGATGCAACACACGAATTACCAACCGGCACAGGAAGCGTTTGCAAGGCTTTTGCAAATAATGGATGAGTTACGTGCACAATGTCCTTGGGACAAAAAGCAAACAATGGAATCGTTAAGACACTTGACAATAGAAGAAGTTTATGAATTGGCCGATTCAATTTTAGATAAAGATTTAAATGAAGTAAAAAAAGAACTTGGCGATATACTGTTGCACATAATATTTTATGCAAAAATAGCCAGCGAAACCAATGCATTTGACATAACAGAAGTGATCAATGCTATTTGCGATAAACTAATAAGCCGACATCCACATATATATTCAGATACCATTGCCAATGATGAGGAAACTGTAAAAAAGAATTGGGAACAGCTTAAAATGAAAGAAGGAAACACATCAGTTTTGCAAGGCGTTCCTTCATCATTACCATCTCTTATCAAAGCAATACGTATACAGGAAAAAGCTCGTGGTGCCGGCTTCGACTGGGATAACCCCGCGCAAGTATGGGAAAAAGTAATTGAAGAAATGAATGAGTTTAAATGTGAAGTTGAGCTTGGTAATAAAAACCGCATGGCTGCAGAATTTGGCGACCTATTGTTTTCACTAATTAATTATGCTCGCTTTCACGAAATAAATCCCGAAGAGGCACTTGAATTAACTAATCGTAAATTTATCAATCGATTTAAATACATGGAAAATGAAGTAAGAAAGCTTAATCAAAAACTTGAAAATATGAGCCTTGCCGAGATGGATGTTCATTGGAATGAAGCAAAAAAAATATTCAAATAGCATCTACAAAATGAAATACTAAACAAAAAAAAAGCACCATAAAATGGTGCTAACTTGTATTTTAACTTATTTCTAATATTCCCACAAATCATGTTCTAATATCATCAACTCGCTTTTTATTCTTTCCGATTCCAAAATGGCATCAATTGGTGCAACAGTGTAGTCACCAATCCTTCGATCATAAACATTAGACTCTTTATAAATTAAACTATTGAACATCCGCTTCATTAATATTTCGTCAAAGGTTCTTCGCTCGGCTTCGTTACCTCTATTGAAGGTTTCATAATTTACAAGAATGTTACGTGCTTCAGGATAGTAAATCCAAAATAAAGCTTTCTTAATGCCACCTTCAATCTTATTTCCGGCCTCGTCTTCCGCAAAAACCATCGGAGCTAATCCAATGATACGAACATCCAATACACTACGCTGTTTATCAAAAAACCATTCCTCTTTTAAGCGATACCCCACTACTTTATCAGTAGAAAATTTTTTCTCTACAACGGTATCTCTAGTCAAATAAGGGGGATCAAGGTCTGTTATTTGTTGAGTATCCTTTTTTGAACCACATCTCTCTTTTATTTCATCCAAAGTCATTCTTTTGGTAAATTCATCGTCCAAAACATCATATGCTGTGAGTGCCCCTTCATTAACATTTGTCAACAGCAACTGCATTAAACTTTTTCTGTCATTTGTCATGTCCTCAAGAGGATAACGTAATGGCAAATTTATTTTTTCAGTGCAATCGATGTAGCGCCATATTTTTTTCGACCACATTACGTCAGCCTCACGCAGATATGCCAACGGCACAACTTTTAGTGCAGGAGAGTTTTCGCGCAAATACGCCCCATCGAGTACATTTTGCGAATACCCCGTTAAAGAGAGCAATCCGCCCACAAAAACAAAAAACAATCGCTTTACCATACTTGACAAATTAATATTGATTATTGAATTACAAAATTCACTGGTGCTAACTTACGTGTAGAACCGTCAGGACCTGTAGCATAAATATTTTCAAAGTATACTTTATCTCCTGCTTTTCCACGTGCCATAGCATCTTTCATTTGTTGCGTAATTTGATTTGAAGATGAACTTAAGTCAATGGGATCTTTACCTTTACCGTACATGCTAAAAGTAAATTTCGTAATTTTAAAGAAAAGTTCAAATTCGAAATTTTCCATCACCGGAGTAATACCAGGCTGTGCCATTAATGTAGATTTCTGCATTGGCCCTCCAGTTACGCCTCCAACTTTAGCAATAGGATTTGGAACTGTTTTTACACGGAAAGTTTGTGCACCCATTGTAATTTTCTTTCCATCAAAATCTCCAATACAAGTTATTTTGGCATCTTGAGCCTGAGTAGTAGCACGGGCAATATATTGCTCACCTGTTACTTTCTTCAAAGATAGACCACCGCCTTCAGTACTAACAGATACCTTGTCATTAGGAACACCGGGCACAGAAATAGAAACAGGATTATCTATGCCTATGTAAATTACATTCATTTTAGTAGGAGAAATAACTGCAGCAGGTTTGGCAGTAATGTACTCAGCATCAAATGGATACTCAGAATATGTGTTATCAGGCTTCTTTACTTTAATAACCCCGCCCCATTTTTTAAGCCCTTCTCCTTGCGCTGTAACAACATATTTTCCCATTCCTTCCTCTACATTTAGCTTGCTTCCACCTATATAAATTTCAGGATCAGCAGTTTTGTTATATGCAGCAAGAAAAACATCTGCCTTATATTGCTGACCGGTTAATACATAACTTGTTGGTGCTACAACTTTAGCAATAACATCCGAAAACTTAAGGTCAGTAGCATTAATATTAGTTAACAATTTATTCAATACTTCAGATTCAGCATTCTTAATATCAGATTGTATTTTTGATAACATCGCAACAGTAGCCACCACAGGGTTGTGATAGAATGTAGCCATTTCCCAAGTACGCTTGTTATCTTTAGTCACAATTTCTGATTTTGGATCAGGATCACTTGTATTAAATATTTCATCCAAACGCTTACTAATTTCTGCTTGATCTTTTGCCTCCAACGTGGCAACGATATCTTTTTTGTACTTCAACAATTGGTCCTTTAATTTAGTAGCCTCTGCACCTTTGCCATCATGACTTTTTCCGCACATAATTGTAGTAGGGTGATCAAAGTCTTCTTTATTCTTTATATTTTCAGCCTTTGGGATTGGTTGGCCAGGTTGAAGTTTTTCACTTTTGGCTATTAAGGCATCTTTTAATTTATCGATACTTTTAACCAGATCATCACTCAATTTTTGAGCAATCTTCGCTCTGTCGAAATGTGGCTTAGTCTTAACAGGGTCATTTTGCATCGATTTTTCAAACGAAGCAAAGGACATACTGTTCTTAATATCTGTATTTTTATTTGTAGTTTCCAAACTACTGTTCACCGTAACAAATGCATTGATGATTTCTTTTGAAATATTTAGGGCTAACAAGGCTGTTAATACCAAATACATCATATTAATCATTTTCTGGCGTGGTGAAATATTTCCTCCTGACATGTGGTTCTGTTTTAACGATTTATAAAATTGTAACAAAAATTATTTTGTACCTCCACTCATGGCTGATAACATATTACCATAAACAGTATTCAGTTTGGTTAAATTTGTTGCAAGTTTACCTACCTCTTCTTTATATTTTTGAGTATCATTTATAGATGCAGAAAGGCTGCCCATCAAAGTATTTATTCCTTCATAGAATTTAGAAGTTTCTTTCAAATGCTTATTAGAATCTTGTAACTGCAATTCATACACTGCATTTAGAGCTCCCAAGTTTTTGGATGCTTTGCCCATTTGCTCATTATAAGTCTTCAAATCAGAAGATGAAGAATTGAAACTATTCATTGTTTCTGTGGCTTTTCCATAAGCTGTGGTCATTTCGCTTACAGACTTCGATGCATTCTTAATATTGGCAGAATACTCACTGGTAGCAACTGTAGCATTTGATATATCAGCCATTTTACCTGCATTATCGCCCAATGATTTTAAACCTGTTCCTAAACTTTGAATTAAATCAGGACCTATTTTAGCATCTGTTAGCATCTTGTCTAGTTGTTGAGCAACAGGATCTTTAGCACCTGCCAGAGGCTTTTTCTTTTGTGCTCCAGGTTCATGCATTCCAGCCAATTCAGGATACACTAATGACCAATCAACTTCTTGATGTGGCGGTTCAAATGCTGACACAAAAAATATTACAGCTTCAGTACCCAAACCAAGAATAAGCATAATATCTGCCCCATCCCAATGTTGAATTTTAAATAAAGCCCCAACGATTACAACGGCTGCGCCCCATCCATAGAGCTTTACCATGATGTTTTTAAATGTTTTTGATTGAGTAAATCCTCCTGATGCCATACTTTTTTAAATAGTTAAATGATTAATTACTATGATAAATTTAATAAATGAATTTTGAATTTGAGAAAAAAACAGATTAAAAATCTGCCTTATCACGGCCTAAGAAACTTTGAACACAACGGAAACCAACATAACATTTCGAAGTGTCGCCAAATTCCCATGATCTTGTACCTGTTTGAAGATAATACCCAATATCTTTCCATGAACCACCACGAATAACTTTTCTACGCATTGCGGGCAAATCATCTTCTTTGTATTCGTAATCGTAATCGGTATTTAAATCGTGTGTAAAATTATATGAAGATGCTTCATATGCATCACGGCACCATTCGGAAACATTACCAGCCATGCAATAAAGACCAAAATCATTTGGCCAATAGGATGTTACTTTTACAGAATAAAAACCACCATCATCGGTATAATTACCACGCATTGGTTTAAAATTTCCTAAAAAGCAACCCAGGCTATTCCTTATATAAGGGCCGCCCCAAGGATAAGGACTTTGTTCTAAACCACCACGAGCAGCATATTCCCATTCAGCTTCGGTTGGCAATCTATAGTCTTGGTGATATGGTTCTTCGATGGCATCAAGGTAATTATTTTGTAACATAGTACGCCATATACAAAATGCTCTTGCTTGCTTCCATGTAACACCAACTACAGGATAATCATCATAAGCCGGATGCCAAAAATACATTTGTGTCATTGGCTCATTGAATGAATACGTGTAATCATGTATCCAGGTTAAAGTATCAGGGTAGACATTAATTATGTCTTTCTTTATAAATACAGAGCGATCGGTTTTACCTTGTTCTCTATTTACTTTAGCTGCAGCGGTTTTCAAATCAATCCAATAGTACTCAAAGTTCAATTTCCTGGAATCAATTTCTTTACGCTTGTAAAATCTTTCGCTTTCGGGTAAAAACATTTCGTTGAGCTTTTCAACATTATCCTCATCATCCCATTTTATTCTTTTACGCCAATTGAGCATTTCGGTATACTCACCTTCATTAATAATATGCTCTTCCCCTATTAATCGGTGTGCAATAGAATCACGCACCCAATCAACGAACTGACGGTATTCATTATTAGTTATTTCTGTATCATCCATATAAAATGCATGTACAGTAACATTGCGGGTTTGCGATGTAATAGCATAAGGCACATCTTGGTCGCTAGGGCCCATAGCATAAGATCCTGATGGGATGTAAACCATACCATAAGGATCAGGTTGATACCATGAAGGTCTGTTTAGAACTCCAGTCAATTGACCCTTGTTCCCCCCCCCACAGCCATAAAACAACCATGTGATGCAAATAAATAAAAATACTTTCTTCATCTTCGGTATTATTATGCCGTAAATTTAATTAATATCTTTAGAAACGTCAAATAAATGTAAATATTTTGTAAAATAATATTATTTTAACATTTGAACAGGAAACAAATAAAACAATAATATATGAGAACTACAAATATCTTACATTGATATTGCGGAATATTGGCTTCTTTTTAGGATTAAAGCAATATCCTAGCATGATTTCATGTGAACCATCGCTGTAATTTTTCAATTCTGAAGATGTAAAGTCATATGAGTAACCAATCTTTAGTCCATTAAAAATATTAAAACCCGCCATTAATACAAATGCGTCTTCAATACGATATGAGGCTCCAACCCAAAACTTCTCATTAAAATGCGCCAATACATTAGCATCTAATTGTGTAGTTGCACCATCATTTTTAACAAAAACGGAAGGCGTAAGACCAATTGAAGGAGATAAATCAAATCTATAACCAGCAGTACCATAATAGTGACGAGATAGTTTGTATTTGGTTACCCCTAAATCAAAGCTTCCTTCTGCTAAATGAGACGATGAAAAGCCGATATATAATTTTTCATTATTATAATATATTCCTGCCCCTAAATCAGGAACTACATTTGCTTTAACACTACCAGGGATGTTAGGATCACCGGGATCGTTCGGATTGAATTTTGTACCATCGATAGATTTTTGCATATATCCTGCATCGATACCAATTCCTAATTTACCAGTAGCCCCAACGTTGAATCGAAATGCATAACCCAACTTTACCCCGAAAGTCTTTTCGTATCCTAATTGGTCTTGAAACAAAGTTAAACCTAATCCGCCATGTAAAACATCCACAGGGGCATCAAGACTTATTAAACCAGTTTTGGGTTGACCATCACCAGAATACCCTGCCCATTGAGAGCGATATAAAAGTGAGCCACAAAATGCACCGGAACTGCCTGCATATGCCGGGTTCACAAAAAGCTTGTTATGCATATTTTGACTAAACTGTGGGTCTTGCTGACCATAAGTGTAAAGGATAGAACCGAAAATTAACAGGAATGAACACGTAATTTTTTTCATATATTTTTGATAAATTAGGTACTAGGCTTGTTTGAGCGCGGTAAAGAAATAAAATTAATTATAAATTACAAAATACATTAGTGAAACTTTTTTCACAAATAGTTTATTAGCTGAGTTTTTTAAATGTTTGCCACCATCTTTCAGGCATTTCATTGTTGCATGCAGATAAATAATCTTTATATGAACATGGAACAAGGTGCTGACGTTTAACTTTATTTTGACCATCAGGCACTGAATTTCCATCCACCATCGGTCACTGGTAAGGCTTTTGAGAAAAATGAGTTCATTGTCTATTTCAGAAAGTGAAACAATGTACTTTAGAAATCCATTTTTGTTGAATGCCGGAAATTCATTTTTGCGTTTGTTGAAACCATCAATATAATACCACACCATCTGAGCCACTAGTTTAGCCGTGTTTTGCTAATATCTAATGACGGCACATAATTATGAACGCCAAACGATGTTACTTTTTCGCTTAAACCTGCATAAAAAGTCAATTGACATGCTTCTTCAGCATATAATCCGTTTGGGGCTGCAAGGTAAGTTGCCATAGCATCACAGTTTCTAATTGACGCTATATCAAAACTCAACAAATCTGTATTCCGAAACACAGGTTCAATGTCTTGCATCTCTTTGCGAACATACCCCAATCTGTAAGAATCGAAATATAGTTTAGTCATTTTTTCGATAGCATCTTCACCTGTGAAGTATGTTTGATGACCTATGTGGCTATAGTTGAAAAGGTAATTGGGTTGTTCCATTATTATATGACCCAAATAGGATTGAGAGTTCAGCCCTTCTTCGGGTTCACCTAAATCGAAGCGAGCATCAATGTTGGTAATATTAATGATTTGTGCTAATTGTTTGTAAGCTCCATATTGGCCATATATTAAATCTTGACTACCACCAAAATAATCGGAAAAATATTGTTGTGATAAGTTCGGCACACAATAATGAAACTGCCATATAGGTATCATTAACTGTTTTGCCGACAATGAGATTACCTAAATCGATTATTTGGTGCTTACCATAATGTTGCATTAATGATGCAATTTCAAATCGAATTACATCCGAACCCATTGCATAATCGCATTGAAATTTGCATCCTCGGCCTTCGTCAATTCCAAGCAATGCAATGCATGGTTCTGTGGTATCGAAATCAAATTCACCTGTCCCAAATTGTATAACTTTATCACCTATGGTTCCTTTAGCAAATTCGTTGTTTTTATAAACAACAGAAGGCTTTACAAAATTTCTTAATTCAGATAATGACATAATTATTTATTGAAGTTTGATAAAAAATATGTGCCCGGTCACAAATTAATTCAAATTACATCAGAATGATTTTTGTAGAAGTCATTCATTTGAAATCGAAAAATAAAGTGGAAACGAACAAAATATATTATTCCCCAAATAAATAACTTTGTTTATTCTTAATGATTCTCAAGCATGAAAAGATGCTAACAAATAAAAAGTAATAAGTAGTTAAACTATAAAGCCTTCTTTTTTGCGGCAGATTTTTTTGCCGGTGCTTTCTTAATAGCAGTCTTTTTAAATGGTTTTGCTTTTGCATCGGCAGCAGCTTTTGAACGGGCACCAAATCTAGGCTTTGAAGGAGGCGCAGTTTTGGCAATTTCTAATATTTCGGCAAAAGTTATAGCGCTTGGTTCTGTTCCTTTGGGTATCCTAAGGTTTTGGTCACCATGCGCAATAAAAGGACCCCAACGACCTTTTAAAATTCTGGTGTTTTCATCTTCGGCAAAAACCTTAATCACTTTATCTATGTCTGCCTGTCTTTTATTTTTTATTATCTCTATGGCTCGTTCTTCTTCTACGGTATATGGGTCGTCAGTTTTTGCCAAAGAATAAAATGCCCCATTGTGACGTACATAAGGACCAAAACGACCAATGGCAACTACCATATCTTCGTCTTCAAATTTGCCAATAGTTCTAGGTAAGCGGAATAAGTCCATGGCTTCTTCCATGGTAATTGTTTCGAGGCGCTGACCTGGACGTAGCTTAGCGAATAATGGTTTTTCCTCTTCGGTAAGAGGAGACAATTGAACCAAAGGTCCAAATCGACCAATTCTTACTAAAACAGTTTTGCCCGTTGCGGCATCCACACCTAAAATTCTTTCACCCGAAGCGCGTTCCCCTTCTTTTTCAGTTATTAATACATCTTTGTGAAATGGCTCATAAAATTCACGAAGCATATCTTGCCATTTTATTTCGCCACGCGATATTTCATCAAACTCATCTTCTACTCTTGCCGTAAAACTGTAATCGAGTACATCATCAAAATGTTTTACCAGGAAATCGGTAACAACGGTTCCTATATCCGTAGGAAACATTTTCGATTTTTCGGCACCAGTTATTTCTGTTTTTTCCGATGCATCAATCTTATCGTTTTGTAAAGTGAGTATATTTATTTTTCGCTCTCTCCCCTGCTTATCTTCTTTAATAACATATCCTCTTTTTTGAACAGTGGATATGGTTGGTGCATATGTTGATGGACGGCCTATACCAAGTTCTTCTAACTTTTTCACTAAACTTGCTTCAGTATATCTTGCGGCCGGATAGCTGAATTTTTCGGCAGCAGTAATATTATTTAGGTCGAGAACCTGGCCTATTGACAATGGTGGTAAAAGTCCTTTTGTATCTTCGTCTTCACTATCTTCATCGGTGCTTTCCATGTACACTTTCAAGAAACCATCAAATTTAATTACCTCGCCAGTAGCAATAAAATTATTAGGCAAGGTGCTGATATTAATTGTAGCGATAGTTCGTTCCAAAATAGCATCGGCCATTTGTGAAGCTATGGCGCGTTTCCATATCAACTCATATAATCTGCGCTCATTCGATTCACCTTCTGTGGTCGCATTTTCGAAGTATGTTGGGCGAATGGCTTCGTGGGCTTCTTGTGCATTGGCCGACTTGGTTTTATATATTCTGCGCTGATGGTATTTATTTCCATAGCTGGTTTCAATTTGCTGCATCGATGCATCGAGGGCAAAATCGGATAAGTTTACCGAATCGGTTCTCATATACGATATCTTCCCTGCCTCGTATAATTTTTGCGCCACTACCATTGTTTGTGCCACGCCAAAACCCAACTTACGGCTGGCTTCCTGCTGCAATGTCGAAGTTGTAAACGGTGCCGAAGGCGATTTTTTTCCCGGTTTTGTTTCGAGGTTACCAATTGTAAATGTAGCACCCTTACATTGTTCCAAAAATTGTTGAGCCTCTTCCCTAGTATTGTATTTGGTTGGCAATTCGGCTTTCAATAGTACGTTACTTCCTTTATTATCCTTCACATTAAACTGTGCCACCACTTTATATGATGATGTAGAATTATGTGCTTCAATCTCACGCTCGCGTTCTACTATTAGACGCACAGCTACAGATTGAACCCTGCCTGCAGATAAACTAGGTTTTACTTTTTTCCATAGCACTGGCGACAATTCGAAACCTACCAACCTATCGAGAATTCTGCGGGCTTGCTGTGCATCAACAAGATTTTTATCTATTTGACGTGGGTTGTTTATAGCATCGGTTATAGCCTTTTTTGTAATCTCATGAAAAACGATGCGCTTAGTATCTTTCCTTGTAAATTTAATGCCTCAAATAAGTGCCAAGATATGGCTTCCCCTTCGCGGTCGTCATCTGTTGCTAGCCATACCGAAGTAGCCTTGGCAGCAAGTTTGGTGAGTTCTTTTATTACCTCTACTTTGTCGGGACTAATTTCGTAATTGGGTTGAAAATTGTTTGCAATGTCAACAGCTTTATCGCTTTTTGCCAAATCGCGCACATGACCATACGAGGACTTCACAATATAATCCTTACCGAGAAAACCCTCGATTGTTTTGGCTTTTGCCGGTGACTCAACAATTACTAAATTTGACGCCATTATATGTTATTATACTTTTTATTAATGTAGTTTCCTATTTTTAGGGCGGGCAAATATAGACGATTAATCGAAAATCAAATTTTTTTAAAAATTGTTTGCCCTCCTATTTTTATTACTGCAATAAATGTGCTTAATTTTTTATTGTGTGGAAAATGTGTATTGAGTATCCTCCGAAAAGTATTTGCTGTCACGAAAAGCACGAAAGAATTGCGAATATTTTTTTTCAATTTAATTTATGCACATTGATTGCCCTTTTTTAATACAATTTTGATGTATGTGAGAATAGCGTTTATAATATTTTAGCTGCCCTAATATTCTAAAAAATTGTTTTAGGAGGGAACTTAACTTAGTAACCTTGAACTATTGAATGTCGACACCGTGATCGGCATCCCGACCCAAGAGTTGGGGCTTCATTTACTCCTTCATCACCTTTGCCACATACACCTTTTTACCATTACTACAACGCAAATAATACAAGCCTGTTGCCAATGCACTTATATCTATTTCATTATCGCGTTTTACAAAACTTACCTCCGCGCCCATGGCATTAAATATTTGTACTTGCTCTATTTTTATTTCTGGCGAAATTGCAAATACTCCTGATGTTGGATTGGGCACACAACGTATATAGTTACCGTCATTAACACCAATTTGTGGTATGCTTGCGCTGCTTACTATGTTGGGGCATGTGTCAATATCGCAGCCGTTGCTATCGAGTTTTACTATCCATGCATCTTGGGTGTATCCGCCAAAGACTGTATCATATACACTTGCCCAACCAAACAAAACTGTACCGCCATCGCTGGCTTGTATTACACTATTAAAATTGCTAACATCGTGATACATGGGCACTGCCGCCCAACCGCGTCCGTGTATGGCAGTACCGCACTATCGAACCGCGCAAACCACCCGACTTGCTTGTTTTGGCCGAGGTTGTTATTGCCTCCTGCCAGTATGTATTCATCATTTGGTAAATTGGTGACTGTACCACAAAACGCTCCATCGGGCAATGTGCCTATGCCATAAGTTTTCGACCATATTACATTACCTCCTGTGTCTATTTTGGTCATGAGAATATCTCCATCCACAGGTGGACCAACGCTAATCAATTTGCCACCGTATAAAATCATATTTTCAGTTTTCAGCTTAATTAAACCACTAAACGATGAATTTCCATTATTATATTTTTTACTCCAAAGCAGTTTGTTGTTTTTATCAAATTTTAAACCTATGCCTTCATAGGTTCCATTTCCCGCTTTGTACCTATACCCAGCAACTATGAAGGAGCTATCTTCTAACTCCACAATACCGTGCCCCTCTTCCCAATCAACATTATTGCCTATGAGTGTATCCCAAAGTTTGTTGCCCAGCGAATCGGTTTTTACTATGTACAGTTGGCTTTGTTGAAGGGTGTTGCCTACATGGTTTTGGGCATAGCCGGTGATAATGAAACCGCCTTCGTGGGTTTCGCAAAAATCGTTTAAAAGGGTACGAGTATAGTTTGTGGGTAATTGTTTGGTGAATATGGTGTCTCCCAGCATATTTAATTTGTAAAGATATCCTGTTAAGTCATTTTGGTTGGCAATTCGTTTGAAGCAAATTAATGCCAAATTGTTATTTTTTAATTGCTTTATTTTATATGAAATTAATGCCAAATTCGACTCTGCAAATATTTTTGAATAAATGCTATCTCCATTGTAATCGGTAAACAATAAATTGATGTAACCAGAATCAGTTGTCTGAAGTGTGACACCTTGGTCAATTACATATCCTTGTCCTTTTATCTCGCAACCTGATGCAGCCCCATCTAATAATTCATAGTGACCATAAGTTTTATTAAATGAAATTAATTGACTGTAACCTTTAAGTTGCATTATTATGAAGAAGTAAAATATAATATTTTTCATTGTGGAAAAAAAATAAAATCCAACCAAATGAAAATTACAAATGGTTTGGCTTAGAATTAATAAATTTATTTACTTTATGATAACAATTTTGGTAGTACCCAAGCTATTACCATTACATTTAAGAATGCATGTATAAATTCCATTTTGCAAATCTTGCGCATCAACAATTATTTGACCTTGTGTGTCAGTTAAAACTATTTGTTTCACTTTTCGTCCATCCATTGTATACAGCTCAAACGCATTATTGCCATCATCCAGCCCGCTATATGTAATGGTAAAGGATGTTATTGTAGGATTTGGAAATACAGTTAACATAACATTGTTATTATAACTTAATGTTTCCAATTCCCTTGTTCCATTGCCATTACCAAAGTCCTCAATCACCCTTGTATAATTGTACTTAAAGTAAGTTTGCAAAATTGATTGTGCATTGTATGCTACCGATGTGCCTGAGTTGGCAATTGCAGCAAGTGCAGTTACATCGGGTGTGCTTAGTTGTGTGTAGTACAAACCATTTTGCAACATGGTAAGTAGCATTTGATAAAAGGATTTGTAATTACTGTTTTGGATACCTGTACTACTTATAGAATTAAGCATATTTTGCGCTGTTGAGTATTGTTGGTTGCCAATATATGCAGGCACAAGTGTTTTTTTGCCAAGCTCCGTAGTATCGGCTTCCATTACATTTATTGCATTGCTAATACTATCGATACTTAGATAATATTGCACCAATCTATTTCGAAGCAATTCTTTTTGTTGGCCATTACTTGTAGTATCCAATTGTAAACGTAATGCCGCTGCACATGCTGGGTCGCAAGGTGGAGGTATTACGCAACTGTTGGGATTATTATTTCCAAAACAATCAGTATTATTTACAATTGCTGAAACGCAAGTTGGTCTCCAATTTATTATATTACTCGTCCCATAATAAGTAAAAACTGTAGTACTATTAATATGGCTATTGGGTACACCTAGACCTGGGCAATCGGGGTCGCTAAAAACATTGCCAGCTTGGGTAAAGTTGGGCCCTGGGCCACAATTAACACCTTGAGTGGTTAGTGTGCCGGGTGGCTGTGGTGCTATGGCCCAGGCAGTATTGTTCATACCTGCATAGCTATTGCAAAGTATGCTTAGGCCTGTGTTTACGTTACCACAGTTTTTTTGTGTTTGCTCGCCACGGTACAGGTTGGTGAGGGTGTTGTGGTCTACACTGCTGGTGTTTATGTCGGCACTTTCGTTTAGTATGCCGTAAGTATATTTGTTGTTGAATGTTGCTCCAATACCTGTAAAGGTATTTTGCGAAATGGTAAAATTTTTGGAGCCATTAGTGCATATGCCTATAC
The DNA here is from genome assembly GCA_016717325.1 of Bacteroidota bacterium. Taxonomy (GTDB): domain Bacteria; phylum Bacteroidota; class Bacteroidia; order AKYH767-A; family OLB10; genus JADKFV01. Next base: position 27,881 of record JADKFV010000012.1, read on the forward strand.
GAGTGAGGCCTGTGGTATTTGATAATGCAAAGTAATTATTTGTAAAGTTGTAATGGCTACCACCTATGGTTTCTATACCGGTTTTACAATTACTAAACCTGTTGCCCGATGCGCTCACATAATATAAAGAGTTGGCCCCATATCCGGCATAAATGCCTTTGGTAAGATGTTCAAAATTAAATACACTACCATTTGTCCAACTAATATTGAGCGAGCTTGAGTTGGTAAAAATACCATTTCCCATAAAGTCTTCGGGTTGAGTTACCAGCCCTTTGAATTTGGTACTAACAAAAACAATACGATTTACGCCACTTAAAAACACAAAGGCATCTTGAGTGAGTCGCTGCCCGGTATTGGAAATAAAATTCACATCGCGTAATTGTGCTGTGCTTTCAAATGTAGCATAATTGATTACACTTTTATTTGTCATTGGAGCATTGGCTGTAACAGGATACCTACCCCAATTAATGGCAATTCGATTGTTTACAAACTTTGCTCCCGTTGCCGATGTAACCTTTATTACCCCGCCTCCAAATTGGCCGGTATTAAGCGGATAGCCACCCAAAGCATTCCAATTTGTATGTGTAGGATATTGGCATTTGTCGAGCGTAATACTCTTAAACATGTCTTGTATAATAGCTCCATTTTTTATTGAAACATATCCTTGCTTGCTTCCAAGCGTGCCAAATGTTTGTAACGAACCTGGGTCGCCCCAAACCTCCATGCCTTCCCACATAGTTCCATTACATTCTGTACTTGCTTTTAGCGTTGTTTTTAAGGCACCGGTACCATCAATTTCCAGCGTGCCACCTGGTTTAACTACAATTTTCGTTGGTTGATTTGCATTTCCATAGTTAAAACTATTTGTAGATAAAAAATCGTAATCGCAAGTTTGGCGGGTATCGGCAAAAGAAATTTCGGCACCATTGTTTATTATAAGCTTTGCCCCATCCTCAATAAATATAGTGCCTCGTATTTTCTTTGGTGTGGACCAGGTAACAGTGGTGCCATTATATATTGTTAACCCGGTATTGAAATCATAAGTTTGATTTACTTGGCAATCGGGAGCAATTTTCACCATGAAAAAGTCTTCGTTATTCAGTTCATTATTGCCACAGTAAATTAATCCACCATCTTTGGTAAGCCTAAGTGCAAAAGTGCAATCAACGGCACCTTGTCCTTTGTAAGTTTTGGAGTAGTTTATGTTAGTGGCATTACCGCCACCGGGTATTCCCACTTTGTAAATAATTGTATTAATAACCAAAGGGCTGGCTGCTGTTGTTGCTGAAACATATGCTGTTTGCGTAGTTGGATCCCATGCCATAGAGGGGTCAAATTCAATACCATCGGCAAACCCTAACCGCTTAGCAGAGTTGTTTATTATATTCAAACTTTGGTCTAAACGGAAAACAGCAACGTCCGTATTGAGATACCAAACTTGTCCATTTACAATTCCATTGCTGCATGGACCACTTCCATAAGCTAAGTTATAATCTACGCCTGCAACTATAACAAATTGAGTTGAGCCAAGGTTAGATTGGTATATTTCAAATCCTCTTTGTTCGTTTGTTTCCGATTGAGCAAGGGAGCAATTAGCAGTGCCAATTAAATCTATATAACCCTTTGAAGCAAGATCGGTCTCATCATATTTTTTTTCAAAAACTAAGTTGCCATTTAAATCCAGTCTTTTTATCCATAAATCTCTATCTCTTGTAACTGGAATAGTGGAACAAAATTGATTTGCACAGGAGAATGGGCATGAAGTATTGTGGCAACTACCTGTAAAAATATACCCTGTGGTTGTATTGCCAGTATTGTCAACACAAGCAGAAAGGTGATGGATGTTTCCTCTGCGTTCAGGATCATTCAAATAGTTGTGATCTTTGTAGCCGCCATTGCCAAATCCTAAATCTAGGTTCCCATTCAGGTCAATTTTTATTAATAATCCCCGGCAAAAAAATCAATTTCGCGCATTCCCCCAGTTATGCTGGCACATGACCATCTTAAATTTTGCACCTATCATTATTCCAGTGATAACACCAGCATTTTTTATAGGCACTAACGAAGCATTTTGCCCTGTTGCTTCACGAAGTGGGTAGTTTGTTGAAAAATTTGGCAGATTGCTTTCACCATAAAAATATTGATTGTTTCCAACAACATTTCCAAATTGATCTATCACAACAAAAAAAACAGAATTCTTGTTGCTAGGATCTACTTTCCATCCGCTTATTGCATATTTGCTATTTGGCAATTCAATTGCTCGATTAAATTTACCATTGTTTTCAGGCACATATCCACTGCATACTCGTTCCCAGAGTTTTTCGCCATATGCGTTTACTTTAATAGCAACAGGGTTTACGGCATAGCCCGCAGTATTATTTGCCGACACATAGGTAAAACCCACACCAACATATCCACCATCACTCGTAGGAAGGACATCTAACAACCAATCATCGTATCCTAAGGTTGATGGCCAAGTTGAAGGGCCGCTCCACTGCCATTGTTTTACCGGTGGATTATTTTGAGCCACTATATTGCTATTTAATACAGCCATTAATAAGAGTGCAAATAGGGCGTACCCCCCCCCCCCCCCCGTGATGCGAAGAAGTGTGTTAAATTTAGTTTTTGTGCTTTTTAGAAAAGCATAAAAGATTGAATGTGTATTCATAATTGATAAAGAATTAAAATATTAATAAAGAAGGAATTGTAGATAAATAATGTTGCTAAAGCTGGCCACAAGCCAGCATGGTCGCGCTTGCCGGTATTAGTATGGTAGTATAGGATAATGTTTTGTACATATGACATTAAATATATTTTGTAAATGTTAGGATTAATAATTTAGGAAGCAAATAATACATTGAAAAACAATAAACAGTGATAATGTTAAAGTTTGGCTGTATAGCTCGCCAACTAATAACTATTCATGTATACGTTGTGTTTGGCGGTTGCGTAAATCATTGACAGTGAGAAAAAAATAGTAATACAATTAAATCTATGTGCATCCTCCTCATGTTTCCTTAAAATGACAATTTGGTTATTGATTGAAACCCCACCATTATCAAAAACTATTGCCCTCAATTTTGTTTGATTATATTTGCGGTTTGAAATAAAAACGGATGCAAGAAAAATATATAGACGAAGCCCGGCAAGGCGAAGTGATGGAACTGCCTATAAACTTTGGCGATGAACAAAAGCGTAAGTTGTATATTGAAAGCTACGGTTGCGCCATGAACTTTAGCGACACCGAGATAGTGGCCTCAATTATGAGTGGCAATAATTTTACTACCACCCGCAATGTGGAAGAAGCCGATGTAGTATTTTTGAATACCTGCGCCATTCGCGACAATGCGGAACAGCGCGTGTGGGGGCGGTTGCGCGAGTTAAAATTGGTAAAGAAAAACAATCCCGATTTAATAGTTGGTGTATTGGGTTGTATGGCCGAAAGGTTAAAAACAAGTTTGCTCGAATCGGAACAATTGGTCGATTTGGTTGTAGGGCCCGATGCATACCGCGATTTGCCAAATTTAATAAACAAGGTTGACTCAGGCCAAAAGGCAGTGAATGTGCTGCTGTCGCGCGAGGAGACTTATGCTGATATTTCGCCAGTAAGATTGAGTACAAATGGCATTAGCGCATTCATAAGCATTATGCGCGGATGTGATAATATGTGCTCGTTTTGCGTTGTACCTTTTACACGAGGGCGCGAGCGCAGTCGTGATTTTGATAGCATTGTAAACGAGGCGCGCTTATTATTTGAAGATGGATACCGCGAGGTTACATTGTTAGGTCAAAATGTTGACAGCTACAAATACACAAACGAATCGAATGGCGAGTTTTGCAATTTTGCCAACTTACTGGAAAAAGTAGCGCTGGTGAACCCATTGTTACGTATACGTTTCAGCACATCGCACCCAAAAGATATTACCGATGAAGTATTACACACTATTGTAAAATATGAAAATATTTGCAACTACATTCATTTGCCTGTGCAGTCGGGCAACAGCCGCATTTTGAAATTGATGAACAGAACCTATACCCGCGAATGGTATATAGACAGCATAAATGCTATTCGTAAAATAGTGCCGGGTTGCGGAATATCGAGCGATGTTATTTCAGGTTTCTGCAGCGAAACCGAAGAGGAACATAAGGACACGCTAAGCATTATGCAGTATTCGCAATACGACTATTCGTACACATTTAAATATAGCGAAAGGCCCGGAACACTTGCTGCCCGAAACTACAAAGATGACATACCCGAAGAAATAAAAAATCGCAGATTGAGCGAAATTATTATGTTACAGCGCGAACTCTCGCATCAAAGTAACAAACGCGATGAGGGCAAAACGTTTAGGGTTTTGGTAGAAGCCGTTTCGAAAAAAAGTACCGATGATATGTGCGGGCGCAACGACCAAAATAAAATGATAGTGTTTCCAAAACAAAATGCAAAAAAAGGCGATTATGTATACGTGAAAGTTCATGGTTGCACATCGGCAACCTTGTTGGGCGAAATAGTTGAAAAAGGATCTTAATAAAACATAATGCAAGTACAAGACATAAAGAATAGATTTGGAATAATAGGCAACTCGCCTCTTTTGGAATATGCCATAGATACTGCCCGCCAGGTGGCCCCTACCGAAATAAGTGTAATGATAATGGGCGAAAGTGGTGTGGGTAAAGAGGTATTTCCACAAATAATGCATCATTACAGCCCCCGCAAACATGGGCCATATATAGCAGTAAATTGTGGTGCCATACCCGAGGGCACTATCGATTCAGAATTATTTGGCCACGAAAAAGGTTCGTTTACGGGTGCACACGAAGCGCGAAAAGGATATTTTGAAGAAGCCAACAAAGGCACTATTTTTTTGGACGAGGTTGGCGATTTGCCTTTGGCCACACAAGTAAGATTGCTCCGTGTTTTGGAAGCAGGCGAATTTATAAAAGTGGGTTCAAGTAAAATTATGAAAACCGATGTTCGGGTTGTGGGAGCCACCAATGTAAATATGAAAGACGCTATGAGTCGTGGCAAGTTTCGCGAGGACTTATATTACCGCCTTTGCACAGTTCCTATTTATGTTCCATCGTTACGTCAACGAAAGGAAGATATACCATTGTTAATCAGGAAGTTTTCGATAGATTTTGCAGAAAAATATCGTATGCCAATGTTGCAAATTTCGCCCGATGCTATGCATATGATTGTCGACTTTCCATGGCCGGGCAACATCCGTCAGTTGAAAAATATTACCGAACAGATTTCGATTTTGGAAAAAGATAAAAACCTCACTGCCGAAACATTATTGAAATATTTGCCTCGAGATAATCAAGCCGGTTTGCCTGTTTTATTTCGCGATGAAAAAGGCAGCACAAGTGATTTTGGTGCCGAACGCGAAATGCTTTACAAGATTTTATTTGACATGCGCAAGGAGATAAATGAACTTAAACGGGTGGCCTACGAACAAGGTGCCTCGATGGAACCAATATCCCGAGGTGAGAACTTCCCTGTTTCACATTCAAATATGCCTTCCGACAAAGGCAACATTAATCCATATATTACCACTCCTGATGGCTTTACCGTTCAAACAAAGCCGGGGTACGATATGAAGCCGCACGAAGTTGTGGAGGAGTCGCTTTCTATTCAAGACAAAGAGAAAGAACTTATTACAAAGGCACTGCAAAAGCATCGAAATCGCAGAAAAAATGCCGCTAAAGAATTGGGTATTTCGGAGCGTACACTTTATCGTAAAATAAATGAGTACGGTATCAAGTAATGGAAAAGCTATTTTACATTTCAATAAAATCGCATATAGGTTTGTACAAACTAATATTTGGATTAAGTATCGTAATGCTTATCAATGGCTGTTATTCATTTAAAGCGGGTCAAATTCCAAAAGAGGTGAAAACTTATTCGGTTCAGTTTTTTCCTAACAGGGCATCCATAGTTAATCCGGTATTGAGCCAAACATTTACCGAAAAATTGAAGCTGAAGTGGAACAACGAATCCAGCTTATCATTAAAAAGTGCCGAGGGCGACTATGCCTTCGAAGGTTATATAAGCAACTATACCAATGGACCGGTAGCAATACAAAGTAACCAAACGGCAGCTCAAAACAGGTTGACCATTACTGTAAACGTGAAATTTATCAATGCCAAAGACGAAAAAGCAAATTTCGAAACCAGTTTTAGCCGATTTGCCGATTACTCCAGCAGTCTCAATTTTGCTACTCAGGAACAAAAATTAGTCGATAATATTGTGGGCCAATTGGTGGATGATATTTTTAATAAATGCACATCGAACTGGTAATGAATTTTTGCATTAATGAATTTTGCCTCAATTTCTAGTTCGAGGTTAAATAACTTATTGCTTAAAATTAAATGGCGTTGAGTAAGTTGAACTTATTAAGAAACCCAAGCAATTTAAGTGATTCTTAAAGGGTGCAACCGCAGATCATAAAATAAAATTTTCATGCATTAGGAATGTCGTTTTATTAAATCCCTCTGAGGGTTTTAAACCCTTGAAGAGATGAATTTAATTTTACTAAAACATCCTTTATTAATAAATGAATTTTTTATAAAAGTGTGTTTAAAAACAAAAACACACTCATAAATATTTATTCATTTTACAACCATAAACCTATTTTTATAAACCACATTGCCTTGTTGTGTAACGGTAAGTATATACGCTCCTGCTGTATAGTTAATTACATTAATACTAATTTGCGTTTGATGTGGCTTTAGCAATACGGTTTCTATAATTTGGCCATAGGCATTATACACATTGGCTGTAAGTTGTGTGGCATTGCTTATTGGCTCGCCCGGAGTTATATACAACACTGCACTTGCAGGATTTGGATATAGCAAAAATTGTACTGATGTTTGCTCCTCCTCTGCAAAACCAATATTTGTAGCGGCAGTATCATAAGGAATAAAACCACTTGTAATTATTGTAGGGCAAAGATAATCATACGTTAGGTTTTGGTTTTTCATGGTATCTAATTGCAAATCGCTTGTGCGTATTTTGAGTGCGAAGGCTTGTGGTTTGTTGGGGTTGCTTTTGTTAATGCCGCAAACCAAAATATCCTTTCCCTTATTCATTATTGTACTTATTGCAAGTTGCCAATCGTTGCCAACGGTATTGCTATCCTTTATGTTCCCTAAGGTATCGGTCTTGTATATCTTAATACGAGTATTGTCAATAGTTTGCCAGCCACCAGTACTACTTGATACACTTGCAATTATCACATACTCGCTATCATTGAGAGCATAGATGCTTTTTGGGTATTCACTTAAATCATTTGTATCACTTATAAATCTGCGCCACTCCTCATTGCCCAATGAATCTGTTTTGATAAGGTAAATCCACTCACGAAACCCATTCCATAAATTGGCCCAACGTGAAAGAAATAAATAACCATTATCTTTAGTTTGTACAACGTCATCAGCAAAAGTATAATAGTAATCATTTACGCCATAAGCTTTGCTCCATTCAATTGTACCGTTTTTATCAACCTTTACAGCTATGGTGCGCACTATTACCGGATTTGTTTGCCCTGGATTTGCAATGTAACCTGTGAGTACTGCTAAAAAACCAGAATCGGATGTGAGAATAAAATTATCTATATCAGGACTATTAGAATATGTTGGCGTGAAATTGCAACTCCATATTGTATCACCTTGTGGTGTTAATTTGATAAAGGTATTTCGCTCTGCTAAAAACCCTGTATCCAATCCTAAATATTGGAATGAAGCAATTAGATTGCCATCATAGGTGGTGTCGATGCTATGTCCATAATCATAATCGGCTAAACCATATTCCTTGGTAAATTCTCTTTCCATACAATGATTATATTTGGCAATAAACGATGCCCCTGCCAAATCGTATTTGGAACTCGCGCCTATAGCATACATTTTATTATTGAACAAACAAAGGTCAGCGCAAACGACACCATCCGGCAAATTGCCTATGGTTTTAGTCCATATTGTTTTACCATCTTCATCTAATTTCTTGAACACAATTCTATTTCCAGTGTTATTAGCATTTCTTTCATTTATGCCAATTATGTACCCTTTGTCATAATAACCGCATATTGAGTATGCTGTGCGGATAAATGCACCATTCGTATAAATATGTTCCCACGTTTGCGCCATAGTATTGGCGCAAAACGTGAGAATTAAAAATAAGGTCAATAAAATTGGCCTCATTTTTTTATGATGAGTTTGGTGGTAAATTGCTTTCCTGCTTCGCCCATCACTTGCAATATATACATGCCATCTGCCAATGTGCCAAGAGGCAACTCAATACTACTTTTTGTTACAGCTTTGCTCACAGCTATCTTTTGTTGGCCAAGCAAATCATAAACTTTTATATGAACTAATTTATCCTCAACTTGATTAATCATTTGCAAGGTCAATATATCGGATGCCGGATTCGGAAATATCATAACCTGCAAGTTATTACTAAAGTTTTCCAAATTAAATCTTGACCCACCTCCACTTGGCGTAGATTTTATTAGCACCTCATTGTAAAGGTTACCATATACCTTGGACATTAATGCACGTGCTATTGTGTAGCCTATCTTGGTGCTGTCTTTGGCAAGGCTATCTGTAAAGGCGGTGTTGCTGGTATTTTGTGATAGGCCGTACAAGCCTGTGCCGCTTTGCATGAGGCCAATAACATTACTCATTAATGTGTTGTAATTACCATAACCAGGCTGCGTATTAATATCAGCAAGTATAGTATTGGCAGTAGTGTAATTACCTTTTTGCAAATTAAGATTGAGCTTTTGTGGCTTGTAACTAAAACGTGTTTCGTTGACCATATCACTTAATGTAGAGTCTAAGCCAGTATTATTATAAGCATCGAAACTCAAATATTTGCTACGCAAAAATCCTTTTAGTATATCGCGTTGTTGAATTTTGCCACGCAATTGTTGGTGATATGCTTCGCTTGCAGCGGGTGCGGTTTGAGCTGAGGCTATGGCAGTGTTTATTTGATTTTTGAGTGCGGTAGTTAAGGTATTAATTTTGCTCTGCACATCGGGCTGTAATTTACTATTTGCAATTAGTACATCAATCAAATTTTGTGTGCCAAATTGTGTTGCCTTATTTATCAATGCAATCAATGCCTCGTCACTTACAAAGGGTGAATAGCCAAGCAATGTATTTTTACATTGGTCACATTTGCCATTGCATTTATCAGTGCAATAAGGGCAGGTGCATTGTTGCCATCGAATAAAGTATAGATGGTATTAATATCTCCAGTTAGCGTTGCAATTCGATTGGGCAAGGCTGTACCATCATCGTTTGCTAAATTGGGGCAATCAGTTGTTTTTGTAAAGCCTTCACCTATGCAATTGATTAATGCCACTTGTAAATCTCTACATTTAGGTTCACATGCGGCACACTGTGTTTTTTCATTATGCCCATAATAAACTATTTGTGCAGTTTGATTTACCATTCGGAATTGATTTTCGTTTCCGTTGCAGTTGTTGGTAAAAAAGCGATTGCGTGCTTTGGTGGTAACATCGTTTTGGCTGCAATAGCCTTGGCGCAAACCTACTTCTCCCAAATTACCCGGTGTGCCTTCTACATTTATATCTACATCGTTATTGGTAAAATCGTTGCAGTTAATCAATAAGCCATCGGTTATATCCGCACTTCCATCATTGTTAAATTGATTGTGACTTCCAAATTCAAAACCTGTTATTGTGTTATTATAAACAGATTTAGCTACTGCACCACAATCACTAACAACTATACCATAGTCGGGCTTGTCACCTAGTAAGGCAGTGCCTGTAATGGTATTGTTTTCGCAAATAAAGTTTGCTGTGTTGCCAATATAAATGGCATAAGCCTGTGTTACACCTAAAGCAGAGCAAGTACAACATGGATTAAATTCGTGTTGAGGCACATTCAATATATTGTTATTGTAAATGGCACTCATGTCGGCATTTTCAATATGTATGGCGCGGGTTACACTATTAAAATCGTTGTCAATTATATTTACTACCCGTGTTGTGTTTGTATTAAGTACCTCCACCCCATGATATAATCCGGTAAACAAATTGCGCTTTAATATTTGGCAAGGCATAATATTACAGTTATAGGTAGGTTCTACATTGCCAATAGCATCGTGAAAGCGAATGCCTGCACCACGCCTGTCGGGTGTGCAGTAGTAATTGGTGCCGGTATTTTTAAATTCATTTCCTCTTATTTTTACACCACGTGTCCCATTGAGTATAATAAAAGCATCATGTGGCAAACCGTTGTTTAACAAGCCAGTTATAGTAAAAAATGAATTACGAATGGTAGATGCATTGGCCAAAATGAGGCCATTCGTATTATTCACATTTTCATAATCATAAAAAACAACACCGCGGTTACAATTACGAATGTCCGCTTGATTTTCAATAAATACGATGCCTCCTGTGAAACTTAAATCAGGCTGGCCGCTTACCATTTTAGCCACAGAAATTGCAGTTACAGCATTTTCAATAATACCACCATTGGTTAATTGCATATAACCTTGGTCAGGGTTATTGGCAATTGGCAATTGGTCCTTGCTTGCTGTGCCCCAAACTTCTACACCTTTCCACATGCTGCAGCTGGAAGTTATTTTACCACCATCCACAATTAACCTCGCACCGCGCTTTACAGTAATTTTTGCATTGTCCGCCATTTGTACATTACATCGTATAGTTAATGTTGCACCGGCATTAATGGTAATTGAGTTATACATCCGTATATCAAAATCCCAAGTTTCGTTGGCATTTATTTGATATGCTGTGCCATTAAAAGGGCAAGTTTTTAAATACCTACGGGCATTGGTTACTGCAAGAGCCCAATGAATTCGGCCCATTTGTAAAGGCGAAATATAAAAATCAACATTGTCTTTTCCACTCATAATATTATTGGTACATAGGTGGTCGGTAGCGCTAGCAAAGGGATCGCAAGTACTGCCGCCTGGCGCATTTTGCGGGCATACTGCTAATCCTGGAGGCCCAAAACAATCAATTAAATAATCGGGGGCGGTAGTATTACAAGATTCCGAACAGCATGTGCCTACATCATATAAATGCATAACATTGAAACAATGTGCAAGCTCATGTGCCAAATGCCTTGCCGTATTCATATCGGCAACATTACTACCACCAACCCACTTCCCAAATGTATGAATTAATTGGTTTTGGTTAAACATACCTACCGTAGGAGCATAAGCCCACCCACCTGCTCCAGGATTTGTTATAGGTTCCGTAAAAATAATATTGAGTTGTTCCATTCTTTGGGGTGATGCTGCTGTAATTGCCGCCAAAGCCCCCGCTGAATTTGATGACTCGCAAATAGCAGTATTTTGATAGAAAAATATATTCGCAAGCTCAACACGAATTTTTGAATCGCCAATGAAAGCTACGCCTAGCCATGGGTCGCTGGGTGCTTGTATGGTTTGGAATAAATCATTCAACTTATTGGCTATTGCATTAAGCCTATTAATATCAGCCACATTATTTTGAAAATTGCCACTGCCATTATTTTTTTGAAAAATATTGAAATTCACTCTGATAGTTTTAACAGGAGTACTTGATGTGGGTATATAATTATTTATGCGGCCATACTTTGTTATCCAATCGGTTGAAGTGTATGAGCAACTAGGTGGTGGTGCAGTAAGCGTTACCACATCATTACCATAAGGTTGTTGAGCACAGATATTGTTACCCATTACAGTCATTAATAGTACTACACAGAGGGTGATTACCCCCCCCCCCCCGCAAAGTTGCGAAGCGTGTTTAATAGCGATGTTGTGCTTTTTACAAAAGCATAAAAGATTGATTGTGTATTCATTATTGATAAAGAATTAAAATATTAATAAATAAGGAGTTGTAGTTTAGTAATGTTGCTAAAGCTGGCCACAAGCCAGCACGGTCGCGCATCCTGGCATCAATATTTTGTTGTATGTGAGAGCTTTATACATGTAAAGCAATTTTTGGATTTGTAAATATTATGATTAAAATAACAGGAAACAAATTAATAAAAGAATATTTTCTGTATAGGCTCAAACTGCTTTTTCCTTCAAAAATTAAAATTCAATTAAATCGGCATCATAGCGTCTGCGCTTTGTTCTGCCCCGAATTAGGTTTCTATTTATTCCAAATCCAATCTATTAGTTTAACAAAATAAAAAACTATATTTGCGCATCAACAACTACAAACAAAAATGGAAAGCGGTATCATCATCGACATTATTTACAACTCTTCGAAACAAAACGATGTAGCCATTGATACCTGCAATAATATTATAGAACAATATCCTTATTTTCAGATGGCCCACATGCTGAAATCGAAAATATTACACACCGAAAATAAAATCGATTTTGCCAAGGCCATTAAAAATGCAGCCATTTATGCCCCCGACCGCAGCAAACTGCACGACCTTATACAAACTAAAAACGAACCCAAGCATGCCTTCAACAAAAGCAATGTCGAAAAATGGGAAATTGAATCGAAAGCTATTCCCCTTATAAAAGAGGAGGAGCAATTGAGTGATGTTGAAAATGTTGAAGTAGAAAAGGGTGACCTAATTATTGAGTCTATAAACACTGATGAAATAATCGATGATACAAATATTGTAATAGCAGATAACGATGAATCGCTGCTGGCAAAACTTGTAAAAGCCGAAGCCAAAGAGCCCATTGAACCAGCTTTGATAGATGAAGAAAGCCATGCAGAAGATGTGGGTCATCATCCCGTTTTCGAACATGTAGATGCATTAATAACTGAAGATATATTGAACGATAATGAAGCTGACGAAGTTGATAGTGAAGTTGAAGTAGCAGAAGCCATTATTAGCGACCGGATTTCGACCGTGGAAAATAATGAGAATGAATTATCTGATCCTGAGGCAATTGCCCGTTCTGAAAAAGTTGATGAAATTATTGCTCACATTGATGCTACTTTGCCCGATGAATTAGATCGAGATGCTAATGAAGAACTTATCAATCAGCGTTTAAAAGAACTATTTTCGGAAGACCAATTGGCGGTGAGCGAAAACAATGTTGTACAAAGTAATGAAAAGGAAATTGTCGTTGATGAAAATGATTTTTCGCAACCACCTGCTACCGAAAATATTCCGTTGGAAGTTGCAGTAGCATCAATTGACCAACCGAATGTTGTAGAAGAATTTGAAGAAAACGTGACAGCGGAAATCGTTATCTCACAAGAAACAGAGCCTCAATTATCGGATGAAGATTTTTTCGAATCAATTGCGATTGCGAATAAAGAAAGTGTTGATTTTGATGAATATGAGTCAGATTTCCATGCTGTTACCGAGGATGAAAAATTCGAAATAGAAGCTTTAATGAGCGATGGTTTGGTTGTGAATACAAACGACACTTTACCCGAAGCGGCTGATGGACTGCCGGGAGAAATTATTAATGATAGTGATTCACAACCAGAAATTATTGATGATATTATAGTTGCTGAACCAACAGATAAAGACCATGTTTTTGTTGAAGAGGAAATTGGCCTTTTGAATATTGAATTAGAGAGCGCATATTTTGATATAGAAAAAATTGCTACGCAAGCCGATAAAACAGAAACTTCAACAATTGAGGAACAAGCCTTTGAAACCCACGCAGAGCAAGAAGAGATAAATTTAAATAATAATGTTACTGAGCAGCATGATTTCTTTGATTGGCTTACCGTATTTCAAAAAAAGGACTCCAAAAACAATTGGGACCAAGAGGTGGCATCTAATGAAATATCGGAAAATGATGATGACCACGGACTTAACGACTTGCCTTTACAAAATGAACATCAAGGCACAAAATCCCGTTTCAGTTCACAAAATGCCAATGTAAATAAGGACGAAATAATAGAGCACTTTATAAAAGCCGACCCCAGAATAGAGCCACTAAAGGCCGAGTTTTATAAGCCTTCGAACATGGCGCGCAAAAGTGTTGAGTGGGACGAAAACCTTGTAAGCGAAACCCTTGCGGATATTTTTCGGCAGCAAGGTTTAAACGAAAAAGCCATAAAAGCATACGAAAAATTAAGTTTGGCTTTTCCCGAAAAAAAACATTTCTTTGCCGAAATAATAAAGACAATAAAAAACACAGATTAATATGTTCACTTTTTTAGCCATAGCACTTCTTATTACTGCCATTTTACTCGGAGGCATTATCCTTATTCAAAGCTCAAAAGGTGGCGGCCTTGCTGGTAATCTTTCGGGTGGTAACCAATATATGGGCGTGCAAAAAACTACTGAAGGCCTCGAAAAAATAACTTGGGGCTTTGCTACGGGATTAATGGTATTAGCTATTTTCGCAGCGTTTGCTTTACCTGCGCATAACAAAACTGTTGCAAAGGATACTGTTAAAGAAAGCAAATTGAAGGATAATGTAAGTTCAATGCCACAGACAATGCCACCGGCTGGTGCACAACCTTCAACTACTGCAAATCAACCTGCAAAGTAATATTTACATCATTTTATTTTTTCTTGAAACCTTTATAAAAGGTAATTAATCAACATTGCTAGGGCTTATTTTAGTTGAAAACTAACCCGTTGGTGTTACGTTTCAATCTCCAGCTCTATCTTTCTGGTTTCTTCATCAATATTTTTTATCAATAGCTGATGCACTTCATCTACTTCAAATGATGATGGTAAAAGATTATGCTTCTTTATTTCAGAATTGTGTAGCAAACCGGAAATGCCCGGAATCAAATGAAAAAAAACACCATACTCCATAATATTTTTCACGGTAGCCACTACCCCACTTCCCACTTTATATTTTGCTAAAAATTTTGTCCATGGATCGGTAAGCAATTGTTTTATGCCAACTTGTACCGTATAATTTTCGTAATCCACTTTTAGAATAACTACATCTCTACGTTGGTTTATAGCAAGCACTTCCTCTGCATCGTGAACTGGGTCGTGCGAGATATCGCTATTACGTAACAAGCCATTTACTATTCCAATTTTCACAAAAGTACCGTGTGGCGAAAACGACATAATTTTGGCGTTTACCACTTGCCCGGGTTTTAAAGTCTTTATAAACCGCTTTTGATTATCGGATAGTTTACGCACTGTGCTTCAAATCGAGTGTTGATGGTTGATTGATTTGTTTAAAAGGCTGGCGTTGGATCCATTCGCGTGAAGTTGCAATCTTTAAAAATGGGTCAACTAAAAAAGAGGCAAACATGCCCGGCACAAAAAGAAAAAGTTGCAGTGGCGAAGGAGTTGCACCAAGTGTGCTTTTTATTTCCAAAGCATCGCGCCCAAATTGCAATAGCATACACTTTTTATCGATGGCCAATTTAGTATATTCAATAAGCATACGGTAATACAAATTATGACTTCTATTTAGTGCATAGTCGAAGCCAACGAATTGCGCTGTCAATGTTTTATTGTTTCGTAATGCTGTATAAAAACCTACTATTTCGTTGTTCAATTTCAAAATGTTGAATATGTAGTTGTCATCAAATTTTTCTTTCTGACATATGAAAAAATTCGCTTCAATACTTGCAAGGCGAACAGGGGCATTTTCGAAAACATTCTTTAGTAATGCATTTATTTGCCCGAAATATTTTTTTATACCGACTGCACTTAATTCTTCCACTTCTATTTCGTTCGATTTATCGAATACACTTTTTATTCGTGTACGATATTTTGTGGTAAGTGAAGCCAGATATTCCTCAAAATTTTTCCATTGAATATTAAGATTCATTTCGGGATCTACCTGAAAAGGTTTGAAACCGGCACTTTGCAATTTTCCGGCAAGCACAACATCCGTTGTTTGAAAATCTTTCGACACACAACACAACATCGATGAATTTTCACTCACACTATTCATAAGCAAGTCGAGTACTTTTTCCCACTGCCATGCATTGAGCGATTCAGGGTCTTCATTACAGGCAAACCCCGAAGATTCACTGGCGAAAAGGTTTCCATTTACTACAACAAAACGCTTTTTATCTTTAGTACCAAAAAGTTTTTCATCGTTTAGCCCCTTTAATTTATCTAAAAGAGCTTTAAAATATTGATCATTGAGCAGCTTTTTCACACTCATATTGCTAACATCATACAATTGAAAATAGAATGCTGCAACAGGTTGCTGACTTTTATATATGATAAGATAACGTAGCAAATTGGG
Organism: Bacteroidota bacterium; assembly: GCA_016717325.1. Taxonomy (GTDB): domain Bacteria; phylum Bacteroidota; class Bacteroidia; order AKYH767-A; family OLB10; genus JADKFV01. Next base: position 44,022 of record JADKFV010000012.1, read on the forward strand.
TTGTGTAATGGAAGACTCAAGGCATTGGAGATAAGCAAGACTTTGACATAAACACGATTCGGAATTTTTAAAAATCCGATTCCAGTCATCTACAGGTACTTTGGCAACGGAATCAAAAAAAACATAATCAACATCACTTTCTTCTTTACGAAAAATGCAATTTGAAAAAACACTTTTTAACTTATCTTTTAATTTTGAAAACACTAATCTTGTATTACTTATTTTGTTATAATCCGAAATGTAGAAAATAAAATGCATCTTACCTGAAGTTGCAAATCTAAAACAATAACAACATCGTTCAAAAAGAGTTATACTTAAACTACGTATATTTAAGAAAATAAATCACTTTGATTGAAAAGCACAGTTATAGCAAATCATTTGCTTTCAAAAACCAGCCTTACATTTTAAATTAATTAACTCAAAATTTAGTTCAACCATAAGTATTAAAATTATTTTTGCCAATTATTAAAAACGAAATGACTTCAAAAAAATCAATTCTCTTTGCGTTAGTGTTATTCAACTTAAATAATCTTAACGTTGATGCACAAAAATTAGAATATCCTACCACAAAGAAAACCGAAGTATTTGACGAATATTTTGGCACAAAAATAAGCGACCCATACCGATGGCTCGAAGATGATAATAGTGCCGAAACAGCCGACTGGGTGGTGCAACAAAACAAAGTAACCAACGATTTTTTGGCAACCATTCCTTTTCGCGACTCGCTGAAAGCACGAATGACGCAACTTTGGAATTTCCCAAAATATCTACCTCCATTTAAATGTGGGCAAACATATTTTTATATAAAGAATAACGGGCTCGACAATCAAGGTTCGTTGTGGTATCAGCGTTCGTTGTTGCATGTGGCTACTTTATTTCTCGACCCCGCCAAAGTTGACAAAACCGGCAATACATTTCTTTCGGATTATACACCATCGCGAAATGGCGAATACCTGGCATTTAAAGTTGCAAAAGCCGGCAGCGATTGGCAACAAATAAGAGTAAAAGAAGTGCGCACAGCCAAAACACTTGCCGACTCTATCGACTGGGCAAAGTTTTCGAACATTGCATGGCAAGGATATGGCTTTTACTATTCGCGTTATGATGCCGTAACCACAGGAAAATACTCCGGCAAAAATGAAAATCATAAAGTGTACTATCATGCACTCGGCACTACACAAGACAAAGATATTATGGTTTATCAAGATGACGAACACCCATTACGAACATATTCTGCAACAACAACCGAAGACGAAAAATATTTGCTGCTCAGTATTTCGGAAAGCACTTCGGGTAATGCGATGATGATTAAAAATCTCTATAAAAATGAAACTTCATTTACGTCACTGTTCGAAGGCTTCAGCGATAATTATACTCTGATAAATAACGAAGGTGACAAACTTTATTTTCTCACAACTAACAATGCTCCTAAAGGCCGCATCGTATTGGTTAACGCTGCAAACCCGGCCGATAAAAACTGGCAAGATATTATTCCGCAACAAGATGATGTAATGCAAAGCGCAAAATTTGCAGGTGGAAAATTAATAGTGAAATACATGCACAATGCCAGCAATATTTTAAAGGTTTACGACTTGAACGGAAAATTCGAAAATGACATTAAGCAAGGTACGTATACAACCATAGATGCAATGGAAGGAAATAAAGAGGATAGTGTGTTTTTTTATTCGGCAGTATCGCTAACATCTCCACCTGCAATTTATAAATACCTTATCGACACAAAAAAAACATTGTTACATTTTCAACCAAAGCTAAAGTATAACCCCGATGACTTTGTAACAAAGCAAGTGTTTTATAACAGTAAGGATGGCACATCAATACCCATGTTTATTGTGCATAAAAAAAATGTGGTGCTCGATGGAAAAAATCCACTTTTACTTTTTGGATACGGTGGTTTTAACATAAGCAAAACTCCTGAGTTTAAACCTGAGCGCATTACTTTTCTTGAGCAAGGTGGAATATTTGCCATGCCCAATATACGTGGTGGGGGCGAATTTGGCGAGGCATGGCACAAAGCCGGAACCATTTTAAAAAAACAAAATGTGTTTGATGATTTCATTGCCGCAGCCGAATATCTCATAAAAAATAAATACACCAACAAAGATAAGTTGGCCATTAGCGGCCGCTCCAACGGTGGCTTACTTATAGGTGCTTGCATGACTCAACGTCCCGATTTATTTCGTGTGGTCATCCCGGTAGTTGGTGTTATGGATATGCTGCGTTATCACAAATTTACAATCGGATGGTCGTGGAAAACGGATTACGGAACAAGTGAAAACCAAAACGAATTCGATGCATTGATTAAATACTCGCCACTGCACAATATTAAACCGGGTACAATTTATCCTGCAACTATAGTTACTACGGGTGACCATGACGACCGTGTGGTACCTGCACATTCTTTTAAATTTATTTCCACTTTGCAGGAAGCACAAAAAGGAGAATTGCCTACTCTTATTCGTATTGACACAAATGCCGGGCATGGTGCCGGTAAGCCAACATCGAAACTCATAGATGAGCAAACCGATGTGTTTGCATTTATGATGTTTTTTCTTGGAATGAAATATTAATGCATCACATCACTTTTAAAAAAAAGTACTCACTATTTCTTGGTCATTAGCTTGCAAAGAAGGATTCATAATCCTTAATTCTTTTGGGTAATAATTATTTATCCGGTTGCCAAGGTTTTTTGCAAAACCTAAATTTTGATTTTTATACCTTGCAATTATCCACCCTTTGCCGGAGTCACAATTAATATCAGTTTGTCCACGCAAAAATTTTATTGCATCCTCATAATTCAAATCAAGAAAATCGAACTCGCTATTATTTAATTGAGACCACATGCTCAAATGGTGATGATAACGCATTTCACTGCCAACCTGATTTCCAATGCATACTCCAAATTTTTTTACGTTTAGTTTGCTTACCATGTTTGCTATCATCTCTGCATGCAATTGATTTACTCCGATTGTAAAACCATTCAAAACAGTGACTAAAAAATTGGGCGATAGAAACAAAAAAAGATGCTTTTTAAAATCATGCTTTTTTATTTTTTTTTCTTCGCTGGTAACAATTGTGGAACTTGTTTTTTGCAACACGGAAATAAAAAAACCCTCTCCTTTCGTTTTGTGTGGAAAGAAACGATAGGCAAATATTTTATCATCGAACGAAGGCGAAATGTTTTCCAATTGATTCGCAGAAATCTCAAATGATGTACAATCATTATTTTCAATAAAATGTTTGAGCACATCTTCGTTCTCATTTTTATTAAAGGTGCATGTACTGTAAATTAAAAAACCCCCGGGCGTCAAAGCATCCCACACATCGTTCAAAATATTTTTTTGTCTTTGTTCGCATTGCAATATTAATTGTGGATTCCATTGCTGCATAGCAAAGTCATCTTTACGAAACATACCCTCGCCCGAACAAGGTGCATCAACAACAATAACATCGAAATAATTTTTCATTTTGCCAAAAGCTGCAGCATCACTATTTGTTACAACAACATTGGCATTACCCCATTTCATCATATTCTGAATTAATGCACCAACGCGAGATGAAACCGTTTCGTTGCTTACAAGCAAACTATCATCATGCATAACAGAAGCAATCAAAGTAGATTTACCACCGGGCGAAGCACACAAATCAAGTATGCGTTTTGGCTTATTTTCTATTTGCAAAAATTTTAAAATATGGTGCAAAAACATGGACGATGCTTCTTGCACGTAATATGCACCTGAGTGAAAAAACGGGTCGGTGGTAAACGAAAATCTTTTTGGCAAATAGTATCCGTGTTCGCACCAGGGAATTTTTTCAAATGGAATTATAGTTGAAGCAACTTTATCGGGGTTGAGTCTTATACTTGTTGGTGGTGAAGTTTGTAATGAATCGAAAAATGATTGCGCATTTTCTGTCAGAAGCAATTTTATCTGCTCGATAAACTGTGGGGATAAATTTGTTTCTGATTTCATATTTAGCAAACAAACAAAAATATATGGAAGTAAAAAATAACAGTTACATTTGCCACCTAATAAAAAAAAAACAATGCAAGAGAATAACAACAATAACCAATTGAATATAGAATTATCGGAAGAAGTAGCTGAAGGTATCTATTCTAACTTAGCCATAATAACACATTCCAACAGTGAGTTTGTAGTTGACTTTGTAAAGGTAATGCCGGGCGTGCCTAAGGCAAAAGTAAAAGCTCGTATACTTTTAACACCACAACATGCTAAGCGACTTTTGAATGCACTGGCCGATAACATTTCGAAGTTTGAAAAGATGCATGGCGTGATTAAAGAAACCGAAGGCTTTAATTTACCTATGAATTTTGGTGGCCCAACAGCGCAAGCTTAAACTAAAAATTTACATTTCCTGAATTATCATTTCGGCAGCTTCTGCACCTATCAAGCTGCCGATGGCAATGCCCATACCGCCCATCCTTACTGCGCAGTATGTTCGTTTGGTTAATGGCTTTACTATGCTCGATTTCGAATTGCCAAGTCCCATAATGCCACTCCAGCGTTGTTCAATTTCATATTTATGATTTGGCAAAATGGTATTTTTCAAAATTTCTTCAAGCCGGTTTTGGATCAACTCTGTAAGCCCAAACTCAGTGGTGGCTTCTTCTGCAAAATTCAAATTTCGACCTCCGCCAAATAGCACTCGCTTGCCGATGTTTCGAAAATAATAATATCCCTTATCGTAATGGAAACATCCTTCGAAAGGCAGATTCGCAATTTCATTTGTAATAAGCACTTGTGCGCGGGCGGCCTGCACATCGAGTTGTGGCAATATTGTTTTTGCAAAGCCATTATTGCAAAAAATTATTTTTTTTGCCTCGAAATAAAATCCATCATTGCAATGTACCATCACAGAATTTTCTGCTTCTTCCCACTTTTCTATTTCTATTCCATTGAAAATTGATACTCCAAGATTTCGCACTTTTTCTAAAAGTGATTCCATCATTAATCCTGTATCTATTTGGCCTTCGCATTTATTCCAAATTAAATGTGATACTCCATCGAAACCAAATTTAGAAATCTTTTCATCCGTCAAAGTGTATGTGCTTTCCACATTTGTAATATCCTTAAATTCAATGTTGAAGTTTTCAATAGCGCTTTCACATTGTTGAAATAAAAAATTATCATCGGGAGTGAATAATTCGTAACCGCCCAATTCGTGATAGCCAATATTTTTATCGCCTAAAGTTTTACGCAAAAGTTTCAAACCCTTGTATCGCTTCTGTACCAATGCAAAAACCTCATCGCTTTTTCGGTTTGTCATATCGTCCAGCAACTCCGAAACGCTTCCAAAGCAAGCAAAGCCGGCATTGCGAGTGCTTGCACCATAAGGTAAAAACGATCGTTCAACTATTACAACTTTTAATAAAGGTGATTGCGTTTTTATATGTAATGCTGTGCTTAGCCCTACTATTCCACTACCAATAATTGCCACATCAATATTTTTAAAATATTGATCGTACTCCCAAAAACTTAATCGCGGATTTATCATTCACAAAATAAATTGAATGACGAAAGTAAGAAAAGCTGTATAGAAATTATAACTTTGGAATGAGGGGATAAGAATTAAATATAGAATTAGTTAGTTGATTTTTTTTGTTTGGTTAATTTTTGACGCCAATACCCCCAACCCCCTACAAGGGGGCTTAATACAAATCCGATTGGATTATTTAGGTGCATTTGTTTTTTGTAAAGTTTGAAGAAAATACCCCCAAACCCCCTACGAGGGGGCTTAATAAAAATACGTTTGTCTTAGTTGGGTGCATTGTTTTAATTTATAATTTGATGCCAATACCCCCAAACCCCCTACAAGGGGGCATTCAACGCACGTGGCTACTTGGTTCATTGTCACTTTTTTGTTCCCGTTTTTTAATTTCAAATTCAATTGTATTCAACACATTTGAAATTTCATTCAAAACTTCTTCGTTTGCAAATCTAATAACTTCTATTTTCAGCTCATCGAGTTTTTTTGTTCTTTCAATATCATACTCAGCTTGCATTGTTTCACTATGTATATCCCCATCTATTTCTATTCCAAGTTTTAATTGGTGACAATAAAAATCCAAAATAAAATTTGAAATAGGATGTTGTCTCCTAAATTTAAATCCACTCATTGTATTGCCTGATAAAACTTTCCATAGTGCTTCTTCGGCAGGTGTTTGGTTTTTGCGCAATTCCTTAGCCATGCGAAAATGAATTGGCTTAGCTCCATTATACATGGTATAAAATTGCTTTTTATTTTCCATTATTAATATTATTACTCCAAATAAAACATACTATTAACCGACAACTGTATTGCATTTAGCCCCCTTGTAGGGGGTTGGGGGTATTACTCCCGCATCACCACCAAATTTCTACTCATAAAATAACCCCCACTTTCTATTCTCATATTGTAAACACCATTTGCAAGTTTTGGTAATTTTATACTCTGCTCATTACTCCAAGGCGGTAAGCCTTGAGTGTATAGTTGTTTGCCGTTTACATCATACAATTTTAAAATACCACTTTTATTTTGAGGTAGTATATACCCTATGTTAACAATATAATTTACAACAGGATTAGGATAAACCCGAAAACGAAAATCGTGTTGGCCGTTTTCTGTTAGGCTTGTTGAGGAGAGGCACGGACAACCCAAACTTGTATCACACCCTAAATAATAATTTGGGTGGTTTACATGGTTAAAAAACAGAAATGTTGGGCTTAATAATGAGTGCTGTAAAACATTACATGATACTCCAAAACTATCGGGTGAATCTATAACATTGAAATAAATTGTGGTGCTAGTTGAACTAATATAAATTTTACCGTTTGCACCAAGATACATATTTGCAAAATCTGTATAGCCTCCCATAAAAAACGTATCATAATCTGCAACATATTGGCGACTTGCTTGTATTGATGCCGAAAGCAAATCGAATTGGGAAATGCGAAAATATTTTGCTGTGTAAAGGTATCTTGAATTTGATGAAAAAGACAAACCAGTCCCCGGAAATGTGTCATTCAAATCAAAATGAAAAGAATTTGTAAAGAGTCCTGTGCATCTATCAAAATCAAAAATTCGTAAATCGCGCAAAGATGGATAGTTTGAGTTTCCTGTTTGTGTAGTCACAATATAAGCAAATTTTTTTCCATCGGGCGAAAAGCACATAGGCTGTGTATAACCATTATGATGCAATGGCACATTCAAATGTTGTGTATCCAATTGTGCAATACCAGTGGGTGTGAGTAAAATTTTAATTGCAATATCGCTGCTATCGCGAAGTGTAACTATCCACCAGTCACGACCATTGGCATGCTTACATGCGTGTATTCCAAACAAAATAGTGTCTTGAAATGCAATCAAGTTTTTTTGCGTTACCACACCCTTCCCATTATTTTGTTTCATATCAATAATGGAATAATATAATTCAACCGAGTTTGATTCCAAAGGCTCACTTGTTTGATGAAATAATATATACACATTATTTGAATCGGGAAAAGGCAATGCAATTTGCATGCTAGGAGGAGGGAATCCATAATCGCTATATACAGTACTAAATATACTTGGACTAAGGCCACTACCATTAATCATTGTATCGCCTGTTGCATCGGCTATCCAACCCCCATTGCTATAAAATAAAATATTGCCAAGCGAATCGGAGATGTTTGCTTGTGTTGCCCTAAATTTCATAAGGCGTGATGTACCAGTAATAGAATAATTTGTTTTTGAGAACTGCAATGTGGCATCGGCCGATGGACTGTAAGGTAAATATGGTGCATCAAGATAACCAAGCAGCCAGTTATGATTTAGCCCTTGCGCAAGCAATGCAGAACTTGCTTGACACAAAAATAAAATACCAAATAAAAATTTTATTTTTTTTATAATCTTAGGCATTTAGGATTTATCCAAAGATACAAAAGTAGAAATGACAAAAGCATACTTTTTTTTGATAGAAGGAAAAAAAAGAAGTGGGTTACATATCGGCCAATTTATATAAAGCCGTTACCTAAAGAAGGTTCACTGTTTTTGATTTTTTTTGCAACCTTAAAGCGGCAAGCAAGATTTCACCTACCAATTGTATGGCATAAAAAAGACAAAAATCAGCTAAGGCACTGAGTCAGCTTCGAATAGCTCATGATGGCTTCGATACTTGATTGTTTGGGTGTGGCAATACATTCGTCAAGAATATCGAATGCGGCTTTTATCTCTTCGTATTCATCGCGTACAACAACGTCAATGTCAATAGCATTTTGAACCAATACGGTTTCGGCCATTGCAGTTTCGTTAAAATAGTAAAGGATAAGATTGTCTGTGGTAGAAATTTTGCTCATATGCATTTTTAAAAGGTTATGCCAATCTAACGACAATCTTTTTGGCATATTGTAAAGCATCAAAAAAAAACCCGAAATAAATTTCGGGCATTCTTGCGCAAACTATTCTTGCTATATTTCTTATATTCTGAGTGCTTATTTCTCCAGCATCAGTTTTTTATCTTCTATAATTTTTCGCAGATTAATCAGTGCATACCGCATACGGCCCAATGCAGTATTGATACTCACATTGGTTGTTTCGGCAATTTCCTTAAAACTCATGTCTTTGTAATGCCGCATTATCACCACATCGCGTTGGTCTTCGGGCAATTCATCAATCAGCAGTTTAACCTGATTAAGAATTTGGTCTTGCACCATTTTGTCCTCCACATTGTCATCGGTTAGTCGAAGCGTGTCCATAATACTGTACTCTTCAGTATCGTGTACCATTTGCATACGCTTTTGCTTGCGGAAATAGTCTATCACCAGATTATGCGCTATTCGCAAAACCCAGGGCAAAAATTTCCCTTCTTCCTGATAGTTGCCACCCCTTAAAGTGTTAATCACCTTGATAAAGGTATCCTGAAAAAGGTCATCGGCAAGGTCCCGGTTTTTCACCAAAAGATAAATGGTGGAAAAAATCTTGCGCTTGTGTCTTTCAATCAAGTTGCGCAATGCATCATCACTACCTTTGAGGTACTGTTGAATAAGTTCGTTGTCTGTAAGCGGATTAAACTGCATACTACTTCCCATTAATTGTTGGTTTAAAATGTTTAAACTAAAAAAATACTAATGGTAAATTCTATCTATCGGCAGCTTTGTTTTTAAAAATTTGGTAGTTATGAAAGTTTTAAACGAAGTTAATTTTTACTTATTGTGTGAACTTTCAAATTATTTATACAAATGAATTCTATTTTCTGATATAAAGCAATTATTATACCCTTTTCTCCTAAAAAATTAACTAAGATTTAAAGGATGTTAACGTACTATACTTACTATACCTTGTTTGTAGTGCCGTTTTCCTATCACATCTTTTATTCTTATAATGTACACATAATTGCCTTCGGGCAAAGGCTTTCCATTGGTATCGTAGCCATTCCAGGCAAAATCTTTGTTCAATGTGCCATAAACTTCTTGCCCTAACCGATTGAAAATGCTAATCGAAAATTCTTTCACTCCCTCGCTATAAACTTTTAACAATTCATTCAAATCATCTTTGTTTGGTGTAAACGAATTTGGTATAAACAATGTGAAAAAAGGTTTTATGATAACAGTAATTTCTGTTGAATCGACACACCCACCAGCACTCATTGTGTACAATGTAACTATATAGGTACCAGTATCCCCATAAACATGTTCAATGTTTCCACATCCATTGAAAAAAGTACCATCACCAAAATCGATATAGCATGAATCGGCATAAGGTGACACATTTAAAAATTGAATATTGGGCTGCAGTATTGTTGTAATATTTGGATCGGCTTCGAGCACAGCAGTAGGTTCTTGCGTTACATTAATGTAATTATTCACCACACTCGATGCCGAACATCCGTTGGGTGAGGTAACAGTTAATGTAACATTATATAAACCCGATGCAGCATATGTATAGTTTGGATTTGCCAAAGTTGATGTATCGCTATTGCCAAAATCCCAAACATAAGTGGAGCCGGGTGGCGCTGTTGAGCTATCGGTAAACGATACAGACAAGGGCGGGCATCCTATCAAAGTATCGGCACCGAATTTCACCTTGGGTGCATCTTGTATTGTAACGGTAACTGTATCCGTATCGGCAGGGCACCCATTTGCCGAAGTGATTAATTGAACAATGTAAGTTCCTACGGCATTATATATAACATTATTGACTATTGCATTAGTGCTGGTAAGTGGAGATGCTGCAGCGCCAAAGGTCCAATTGATACTTGCTCCTGGTACAAGTGGTCCCGCAAGCGAAAAATCAAAATCGTTGTTGGCAATGCATTGGGTAAAATTATTTCCTACAAGGCTAATATTGGCAGGTTGATTTGCTGTTACTGTAATTTGAACAGTATCATTAGCCGTGCATAATAAATTGCTTGTAGTTAAAATATAATTTTGAACAATAGCCGCTGCGCCCGTATTAGTAAGGTTAACGGTAGGCTGAGAAACAGTAGCAGAACTTAATCCAATAGCTGGCGACCAATTATAAGTAATACCTGGCACAGCAGGAGCACCTATTGTAACCGAATCGCCCGAGCAATAGGTTTTGTCAATTCCAACAAAAGCAAAAGGAGTTAAACCTGAATATATAGTATCGGCAATAGAGTCGTTGCAGGAATTAAAACTCATAAGCAGTGAAACAACATGCACACCTGTAGTTGGCCAATCAAGCACATATGGCCCTGCTCCGCTTCCACTCAAAATGTTTGCGCCCGAAAAATTCCAATTAAAAATTGCTCCCGGAGTAGTTCCTGTATAAGTTACCGTAACAGTTTCTCCTGTACATAAAGTATCATCGCTTAATGAGAATGAAGCATCCGGTCCGGGCATTACATATACAGTGTCTTTGGTAATAGATGAGGTGCATCCGTTTTCTGTTACAGAAAGTGTAATTTGTTTAAGCCCGCTACTTACCCAGGTAATATTATGTGGACCTTGAACTGTGCCACCGGGCAAAGCATTACCTCCGGCAAAATTCCAATTGTAAACAGCTGCAACCGTTCCAGTTCCGGTATAGTTAAGTGTAATGGTGTTGTTTGTGCAAGTGCTATCAGGCAAAGTAAATGTTGATGTTGGTTTGTCGGAAATTACAATGGTATGATATAGAATTGTAGACAGGCAACCGCCTGCACTAACGGTGAGCGAGATACTATCTGTTTGAGCAGTTGGCCATGTAATTAAAACGGTATCATTTCCATTTCCTCCTGCCGAAAAACCGTTGCCAAAATTCCAGAAAAAAGTTGCACCCGGAATAACGGTTCCAGTATACGTCACCAACAAAGTATCACCTGTGCAGGCAGTGGCAGGTAAAGAAAAACTTGCAACAGGCGGGGCACTTACAACAACTGTCTTTGTAATGGTATCGCTGGTGCATCCATTTTCAGTAACGTATAAGGTGATAGTTTTACTGCCCACAGTTGGCCAGTCCAAAGTATATGGTCCTTGCCCTGTTCCCGAAGTTACGTTTGCCCCGCTAAAATTCCAGGTATAAGTTGCGCCTGGTGTTGCTGTACCAACATATACCGCACTGGTAGATTGCCCAATACAAATGGTAGTATCTGTCAAAATAAAATCGGCCGTGGGCTTTTCTTTCACAACTACCGGCACTGATGTAACATGAGAACAACCCGATGATGCATTGCTCACCACTAATGAAGTCATATAAGTGCCCGGTGCTATGTAAGTTTGTGCGGGAGGATTGGCGCCTGCAAAAGTGTTTCCATTACCAAAGACCCAATTGTAATTTGTTGACCCAACACTACTATCAACAATACTGGTAGTAAGTGTGCCACACCCTATAGAGTTTGTTAAGGAATAACTTGGAAAAGGTGCCATTTCGAAAGTACCGCCAAAACTTATAGTGAAACCTACTCCCGGCAAAAAGGAAGTATTATTCAAGTGTATTACATAAGTATTGCCTGCGGTAACAATTGCCGATTGACAGATGTGTCCAATATTTCCGCAAGGAGTTGTAGATGTATCTTGAATTCCGGTCGATTGTCCACCGGGTGGAACATAAGTATAATTGCATGCAATAGAAACTCCCGGGCAACCGCCAGTAATATCAAGTACTTCCCAATCGAGGTTTATAGCTCCGCTTGGGGTCGCCAGCCATTCGAGTGTACCAGTTTTTCCGACATCGAATTTGTAATAAATATCATTCAAAGCTCCAAAACCGTAACAAGTTAAAAATGCACCTGAGTTGGCAAAGCCCGGGGCACCAAGTGTTGTAAAAGATTGTTTGTTACAAAGTTGAATAGCGTTTGTACAGGAATCGCCTACATTAGGCGCATATGCTGGTGGATTATCGGCAGATGTAATGCAAATTGTAAAATCACCATCCGATGTTAAAGCTGTAACCTCGAACCACACCTGAGTGCCAACAGGAAACGATTGATTAATAATGGCAGTACCATTTAAGGTTGCCGATGCATTGCAAGCCAATGGTATATTTCCTGCACATCCGCCTGTAGGTATAGTTAATGCCAGTGTTTGAGCAGGCGTTCCTCCGCTTGGCGAAACAGCAATTAGATTGTTGGTGCCGGTTGTGATATAAGTGAACCAAACTTCGTTACCTCCTGTAGGCTGATTGCAAGTATTAGGAGTGATAGCATCGGGGGTGGCGTTTGCATTTGATGCATTAATGCATACCTGCCCGCTTTGGGGAACAACTATTGGGGTTGCGAGATAACACTCATCATTTATAGGTTGAGCTATTGCCGAAACATGAATGAGAATTAAACCGAAAAAGCAACAGACGCTTTTTATTAATTGTTGTTTTATTTTTTTCAAGACAGAATTTTTACAAGATTTATTTTGCTAAAATAGTAGTATAGAAATTAAGCATAACAGATTACCAATTATTTTCACCTGTGTTCATTGTGCATTAATCTTATTACATACATTTGGCTCACAAAATTAATTTTTATTATGGAAAATATTAAAGAATATATTAACAAAAACGAACAAAGATTTTTAAGTGAATTAATGGAATGGTTGCGCATTCCATCGGTAAGTGCCGATAGTAAATACAAAGATGATGTGGCACGTGCAGCAAAATTTATTGCCGAAAAATTTACCATTGCCGGTGCCGATAAAGTTGAAATTTGCCCTACAGAAGGGCATCCCATTGTATATGGCGAAAAAATTATCGATCCCAAATTAAAAACCGTTTTGGTATACGGCCACTACGATGTGCAGCCTGCCGACCCTGTTGAATTGTGGGAATCGCCACCCTACGAACCACAAATACGTGATGGAAAGATATTTGCCCGTGGAGCTTGTGACGATAAAGGACAAGTATACATGCATGTGAAAGCATTCGAAATGATGATGCAAATGAACCAACTGCCTTGCAATATAAAATTTATGATTGAAGGCGAAGAAGAATGTGGTTCGGCAAATCTTGGAACATTTGTTAAAAACAATAAAGAAAAATTAAAAGCCGATGTTATTCTTATTTCCGATACCGGCTTGGTTGCAAACGATATTCCAAGTATTGATGTTGGCTTACGGGGTTTAAGTTACATAGAAGTGGAAGTTACAGGCCCCAATCGCGATTTACATTCAGGAGTGTATGGAGGTGCCGTAGGAAATCCTATTCAGATTCTGTGTAAAATGATAACAGACATGAAAGATGAAAACAACCACATAACCATTCCTGGATTTTATGATGATGTGTTGGAACTGAATGATGCTGAACGTACAGAACTTAATAAAACACCTTTCGATTTAGAAGAATACAAAACAGATTTAGGTGTAAAAGATGTTTTAGGCGAAAAAGGATTTACCACAATTGAGCGCACCGGTATTCGTCCCACTTTTGAACTGAATGGCATATGGGGTGGCTATATTGGCGAAGGTTCGAAAACAGTATTGCCTTCAAAAGCATTTGCAAAAATTTCGATGCGGTTGGTGCCCAATCAAAAGTCGGATAAGATTACAGAATTGTTCACAAAATATTTTGAAGCCGTTGCACCAGATTGTGTAACAGTAAAAGTACACCCCCACCATGGAGGTGAGCCTTACGTGTGCCCTACGGATAGTGTTGCTTATAACGCAGCCGCCAAAGCCATGGAAACCACATTCGGTATAAGACCTATACCAACACGTGGCGGTGGCAGTATTCCTATTGTTGCTTTATTCGAACGCGAATTAGGATTAAAATCGGTACTGATGGGATTTGGCCTCGACAGCGATTTGATACATTCTCCAAACGAACATTTCGGAGTTTTCAATTTCTTGAAAGAAATAGAAACTATACCACACTTTTATATGAACTATGCCGAAGCTGCAAAATAATTTTGCTATGCTCTCAAAACGATTGACAAGAATTATTCAGAGCAATAGATTTTTTGCAAATTTCTCATGTTCGAAAAGTCAAATTCATTTTATACTAAACTAAGAAAGGTATAAATTTTCTTATCAACAATTCGGCTGATGGAGTTAAATATTTCTATGCCGACTTTATTGAACCCTTTCAGGTATTCGCATTAACTTAATTTTTACTATTTCCTTCTAAAGTCCGGCAGAAGCGATATATTGTATCAAAGGATTTTAAGGTGTGCTTCATTGTGATGGCATCGTATTGATGGTGGTTGAAAACCCGGATAATACACAAAAGAGTAACGGGATGGTGGTGATGGTTTGTGAGGACACAAACAATGGCAGAGTAACGGCATTGCGATGATGGTTTTTGGAGACACAAACCATGGCTGGCGCGGCTTGGCTTACGAAATTTTGGTAACAACGAAAAACCACCTGCATCAAAGTTCCGTAGGAACGAAATTTTTGTTGCGGTATTTTTTCACGCTTAAAATATCATCCCTACGGAATTCTTTTTTTTATTCTTGTTTCTACCAAAATATCGTCCCTACGGGACTTTCAACGATTTTAATTTATTTTAGGTAGACGCCAATGTTTTTTAGGGTTAATGAAAATTGCATTGTGCTAAAAAATAACTGTGCGTAAATTCAACTCAAATAAAGTATAAAATATTTTTACCAATTCCATATTTGCACATTTTTGCAAAAATGGAATTGGATTCCATATTTACAGTTTTTTGCAAATATGGAATTTCGATAAACCAACATTGTTTTTTTTTACGCCAATAAGATTGGATTCCATATTTA
Organism: Bacteroidota bacterium; assembly: GCA_016717325.1. Lineage (GTDB taxonomy): Bacteria > Bacteroidota > Bacteroidia > AKYH767-A > OLB10 > JADKFV01. The sequence continues at coordinate 59,179 of JADKFV010000012.1, forward strand.
CAGTTTTTTTTTGCAAATATGGAATTGAAGCAAAATGGTATTAAAAGTATTTTTTTTGCAAAAATGGAATTGGATTCCATAATTACATATATTTGCAAAAATGGAATTGCAATGATAAGCAGATTGATCCTTCCTACCGCAAAAGAAACGCTTCGTCAATTTAGAGCGGTTTGTATTACCGGCCCCAGGCAAAGCGGTAAAACCACATTGAGCAAACAATTATTTGCCGGTAAGCCGTATGTAAATTTCGAAAATCCTGATGTGCAAAAACTTGCCGATGAAAGCCCACGGGCCTTTTTACATAAATACCGCAACGGTGCAGTGTTTGACGAAGTGCAGCGTGTGCCTCACATTTTCAGATATCTGCAAGGTGTGCTCGACAATAATAATAAACGCGGGCAATTTATTCTTACCGGTTCAAATAATTTTTTGTTGCAAGAGCAAGTTTCACAATCGCTAGCCGGGCGAGCGGGGTATTTATCATTATTACCCTTGAGTTATGCCGAGTTATCGAAAACAAAATATGCAACAAGCGAAGCAAATAAAAACATCTTAACCGGAGGCTATCCAGAAATCTGGAACCAAAAATTGTCGCCTGGAATTTGGCTTAACAGTTATATGCAAACATACATTCAACGCGATGTAAGATTGCTGCGCAATATTACCAACATGGCCGCTTTCAATCGGTTCGTTTATTTGTGTGCAAATTATGCAGGGCAAATACTTAACCGCGATGAGTTGGCAAAGCAAACGGGTGTGGATACAAAGACCATTCTTGCCTGGCTCGGATTATTAGAAAACAGTTACATCATTTTCCAACTACAACCATGGTACAACAATTTGAATAAGCGAATTATAAAAAGTCCGAAATTGTTTTTTTACGATACAGGTTTATTATGCCATTTACTGGGGATAAAAAGTGTAACAGCATTGCAGCAAAATAATGCCTATGGTGCCATTTTCGAAAATTGGATTATTTCGGAGCTTCGTAAAAATAATTTTAACAGCGGGTTAAATGATGGCATGTACTTTTTCAGAGACAGCACAGGAAACGAAGTGGATCTGATTATGGAACGAGATGGAGAAACAATAGCAATCGAAATAAAAGCAAGCAAAAAGTTTGACAACAGTATGGTGCGTGGATTAAATTATTGGCAAAAATACCAGCCCAAAAGCCACTGTATGTTGATACATGGAGGTACAACACATAAAATGATGAATGACAAATTGAGTGTTCTTCCGTGGACCGAAATTGCAAATATTTAGCAGTGATGCCTGACAATGTTTTATTTTCACAAATGCCTATAAAACAGGGAAATAATATATTCACAAATACGTATTGTGGGAATAACAAAACAATGAGTTAATTTGTTGATTGTAAAAAAAAATAAATGAAAATTGGAATAGTGTGTTACCCAACATTTGGCGGTAGCGGAGTAATAGCCACTGAATTGGGAAAAGCTTTGGCAATGAATGGACATAAAGTTCATTTTATAACTTATAATCAGCCGGTGCGCTTAGATCATTTTCATGAAAATATTTCCTATCATGAAGTCACCATTCCCGATTATCCCTTATTCGAATTTGTGCCTTACGAAAACGCATTGACAAGCAAAATGGTTGATGTGGCAAAGTATGAAAAGCTCGATTTATTCCACGTACACTACGCCATTCCGCACGCATCGGCAGCATACCTTGCAAAACAAATCCTTGCATCGGAAGGATTTCATGTACCCTTTATGACTACGTTGCATGGTACCGATATCACTTTGGTGGGAAAAAATCCAAGTTACGCGCCTGTGGTAACCTTTGCAATAAATCATTCGGATATTGTTACAACAGTATCTGAAAGTTTGAAAGAAGAAACATTTTTAAATTTCAAAATCACCAAGCATATTGATGTTGTTCCTAACTTTATTGACTTGTCGCGCTTCAACAAGCAGCGTAAAGATCATTTCAAAAAGCAATAGCACCCGCGGGAGAAAAAATAATTGTTCATACTTCAAACTTCCGCAAGGTAAAGCGCACACAAGATGTAATTTATGCATTCGAAAAAATAATAAAAAAAGTGCCTGCAAAATTGCTCATGATAGGTGATGGGCCCGAACGTGTTTATTGTGAGCAACTTTGCCGCGATTTGAAGGTATGTGACGATGTACGCTTTTTGGGAAAGCAAGAAATGATTGAAGAAATTCTTTCGGTGTGCGATTTGTTTTTTATGCCTAGCGAAACTGAAAGCTTTGGATTGGCAGCACTTGAAGCTATGGCTTGTCAGGTACCGGTGATATCAACCAATTCGGGAGGCATGCCAGAACTGAACGTGCAAGGAGTAACCGGTTATCTTAGTAATGTTGGCGATATTGACGACATGGCAAAAAATTCCGTTGATTTATTGTTGAATGAAGAAAAGCTTCTGCAATTCAAAAAAAACGCCCTTGCGCATGCTGCCACTTTCGATATCGACAAAATCAGACCCATGTATGAAAGACTATACGAGCAATGCTTTGAGGCCCAGGAAATAAAATAATTTGGAATTTCTTTTGATGGTACGTATACGGTTACTGTTGTTTTCCTGCTGCCCATAATTGCATTTGTTGTTGGTTCACCGCATACCCTGCAGCTTGAGCCAGATTAGCACTTTGCAAAGCAGCATTAAAATTATTCATTGATGCATACACAACTCCTTTAAGCCAGTTTGCTTCACCGGGAGAACCGCCACGTTGAATAAATAAATCAAGATACTTTAGTGCTTCCTGAGGTTTCTTTTGTTGCATTTGTGTTTTTCCCAGATTGAGATAAGCATCTTTAAAATCGGGGTTGATTTGCAAAGCCCTGTTATAATCCACAATTGCTTTATCAATTTCACCTTTCATGGCATAATAATTACCACGGTTTCCATATGCCTCAAACATTTCGGGCTTATAAGAAATGGCTTTATTAAAATTATCGAATCCATCCTCTAGCCTACCCTGCACACAATTTACTATTCCAAGATTTACCAATGCCTGGTGCGATTTAGGATTTATTTTCAATGCTTTTTCAAGTTTTTCGCGTGCCAATTCATACTTTCCCTGAGAGCGATAAATATCGCCTAAGATGACATGAGGCTCAAGGTAATCTTCTTTAAAAGCAATAGCCTGGTTCAGATCGGGAATAGCCTTGTCAAACTCATTGCGACTTTTATACTCATTGCCCCTGTTGTTATATGCAATAGGAATACGCGAGTCTTTAGAAATAACATCGTTCCAAAAAGTGATACTATCTTGCCATACATTGCACCGTTCGCGTGTATTGAAAATTAACCAAACACTGTACACAGCTATTAACCCTAATCCAATATTCTTACTCAATTGAAAAGGACCATTACCCGAAGCAAAATATTGAACACCCAGTCCTATAAATAAATAAACCGCCAAAGACGATATATATGTATATCGTTCCGAAAATATAGTAGGGCCTATGGTATACAGCATTAATATGAGGAAAGTAGTGGCGGTAAAAAATCCTGCCAGCACTACAATCCAGCGGGTTTTGCGCCAGGAATAAATTATCAAACCCAAAAAAGCAAGTACAATTATTGGTGCGATATAATATTGCACAGGCAATGTTTGATTGCCCACAATGGGATATTGGTAATACCCACTTTGACCGTATGGAAAAGACGGACTTTGCAAAATATTGCAACAAATTATGTGAAGCAAAAAACAAGCGTTCCACCAAAGTGTAAGTATCACCGGTAGGAGTAAATGCATCCTCAGGTTTGGTTACTTTGAGCCAAACTATACCCAATATGAGCGCAAGAATGAGATAAGGAATTTTTTCGAGAAACAACTTAACCGATAGTTTGCGCGAATAAAGTACATCGATAAGAAATAAAACCGGCACCAATGACACGGCCATGGCTTTTGAGAAAATTGAAAATACAAAAAACACAACCGACACTATAAGCCACTTGGTTTGCGATTTTTGCACATAAAGAATATAAAAAATAAACGAGGCAAAAAAGAACATAGTGTATAGCAAATCTTTACGCTCTGCTGCCCAAGCCACAGACTCAACATGAATGCTGTGCACTCCAAATAAAAGCGAAACAGCAATGGCAATATACCTGTCTTTGAGCAGCAGTAGAGCAATAAAGGCTACAAGCAAAGTGTTAATTATATGCATTATTACACTTACCCAATGATATCCCGAGGCATCGAGCCCAAAAAAGTGATATTCAATCATATAAGAGAAAATGTGTAAAGGCTGATAATTGGCAAAGTATGGCTCGGTAAAAATACGCTTGATGTTTTCGCCCGACATTGTCTTTATTATTGGATTTTCAATAATATAACCCGGGTCGTCCCAGTTTGTAAAATCATTATCGAGGCAAGTGGAATAGGCCACAAAAGTAGAAACAACAACAATTGCCAGGCCAAGCCACCAATGCCAGGAAATCCCTTTTGGTATTGAAGGTTTATTCCTTTGGGGTGCCGTAGCTTTGCTTTTAGTAACAGATTTGGCCGAAACTGTGGCTTTTTTCATACAAAACGAATAGATTAAAATGAAAATTTATCAAAACAAATACTTATTTGCATCATGCTGCAATGATTATTGACCATAGAATGTACAAAAAACGTTAAAAAACATTTAGATTAAATAATTGCAGCTAAAATACTTTTTTTAAATTCGCACCCTAAAATTTTTTAAGAAAAAAATAAAACTAAAAATGGCAGATTCAAAAGAGACTACCCTTGACATTGGTGCAAGCATCAATAAATTTGAAGGATATATCGAAAACAACAAAAAAAGCTTAATAATTATTGGTGGTGCAATAGTGGCTGTACTTGCGGCTTATGTGCTTTACACCAACTTTTGGTTGAAGCCAAAAGAGTTAAAAGCTCAGCAGTCAATTTTTGCGGCTCAGTTCAATTTCAAAAACGATTCTATTGATTTGGCTATTAATGGCAAAGGTGCCGATATGGGCTTCAAACAGATTATAGACGAATATGGTTCAACCAAAACCGGTAACCTTGCAAAATATTACCTTGGAATGTGCTATATGAAGAAAGACCAATGGCAAAATGCTATTGATGCCCTTAAAGATTATGATGCCGAAGATGACATTACCGGTGCGCTTGCTCTTGGTGCAATTGGCGATGCCAATATGGAACTTGGAAAAAAAGACGATGCTCTTGATTTTTATAAAAAAGCGGCAGATTGGGACGATAATCAATTTACTGCGCCCTACTTTTTGAAAAAACAAGCATTTGCCTATGAACTTAAAGGTGATTATACTTCAGCAATAACAGCTTATACAAAAATACAAACCAACTTTGCTCAAAGTACAGAAGCCCGCGATGTAGAAAAATATATTGCCCGTGCTACAGCAAAGGCTGGGAAATAATCAATCATCCTAAAATTAAATAAAGGCTGGACTTGTTCCGGCCTTTTTTTTTGAACCCGGTGGATGAAAAAAATTTTGTGGAGAATTAGGTTAAACACAAATGCCTTGGTGGAAACAATGCATCGAAAAATGAAACAATTTGTAGTGTAAATGTCGGAAAACTATCGAAACCACTGATTAGTAATCAAGATATGTTTCTACACAAATCAAATTCCTTCAAGTACTTTCTTGCAGTTGGTTGCTAAAATATTTACAAAATTTGTAAGCGGTTTGGTTGCCATCATTTTTAGCATGGCATTTAATTCTGCATCGAGTTGCAATTCGAGTTGAGTAGAAAAATTATCGCCCATATCGTTCATTAAACAATCGAGTGTAAGTTCGAATGGTGCTTTGGTTTTTTCGAGGTGTACTTTTTCGAATGGTATTTTATCGATAATTCGAGCCCAATTGTTGCCATATTCTTAATGGTAAAAGTACCACTATCATCATCACTTTGCCAATCGGTAACCTGCTCGGGCATTAGCTGTTGGTAATTATTGAAATTGCACAAAAACTCAAACACCCTTTGAACAGGCACATTGATTAATACTTTTTCACTCTTTATTGATGTCATTTTTTGAATGCTGTTTGAATGCAGTTTATTGTTTTTAGTTTTTTAGTCCCGACACTTCGGTCGGGATGCAAGCATTTGAATGCAGTTTTTAGTTTTTATTTTGGCTTTTGATAAGTAGGGTTTTTAGTTTAGCTATCAGTGATTAATTTTCATGCTTAAAATTTTACACATCATAATTTCAATTCCATCTCTTTTTAAGCAAAATAACAATCATCAATTTAATTTCAAGACCAAAGGTCTCAATACTAAAATCTAAAAATCTCAATACCAAAAATCCCAATACTCAATACTAATCTCAATACTAAGAATCTCAATTCCAAAACCTAAGCCCCCATCCATGTCGAAGGAGAAATTCTCCAGTCACGTAAAGTACTCAGTTGTTCGGGCTTTATGTATTTCTTGGCAAGAGCTTCTTCGAGTAATACTTCGTAATTGCACAATGAATATAAAACGCAGTTGGCATTTTTAAAGTTATTGACTGCATCTTCAAAACCATAGCTGAAAATAGAAACCATTCCTTTCACTATTATTTTTTCTTTACGCAATGCCTCCACCGTTGCCAAACTGCTTTTGCCAGTGCTAATTAAATCTTCGATTACAACACACGATTGGTTTGCTGCGTAATCGCCTTCTATTTGATTTTTCAAGCCATGATCTTTGGGAGTACTGCGCACATAACAAAATGGCAAACCCAATGCTTCGGCTACTAAAACTCCGGGTGCTATGGCAGCAGTGGCAACGCCCGCTATTAAATCGGGCTTGCCGAATCGTTCTTCAATAAGTTTTGCCAACGATTGCCTAATAAAAGTTCGTATTTTGGGATAGCCCAGTGATTTACGATTGTCGCAGTAAATAGGCGATTTCCAGCCCGATGCCCAAGTGAAGGGTTCAGACGGCTGAAGCTTTATTGCTTTTATTTGCAACAATTGTTCAGCAATTGTGTGTGCGGTGTCTTTTTCTATCATAGCCTTATATAGGGCAATAATAAATAAAACAATTTAATTGCAAAGAGAAATTATTGTAATTGCTTTATTAGACCAAAAAAAGATAACAGTGAATCATGCAAGTAAGCCAGAAAATGTATGACTTTTTAATCAAAACATTTAATTCATAATTTGCATTAACTGATGGTATTTAAAATTGTTGCTTTCAATTTTTATACAATTAGTAACTTATGATGATTGGATTACATCTGTTCGTTTTTTTAATTTTTAATTTTAAAGGCCGAAGTGCCCTCCAAGCAAAAATGGTTTTTCGAATTCTGATGGAACATTCATTAAATTTAAAAATCACATGTTTGATGTGGAAATAAGATAACCGTATTTGATTTGCATAACAAAGCAATAATTTCACAATGGTAGAGGTGCAAAAAAATAGCTGGTAATTAATATTGTTCTACAAATTTCCAAAACTCAAAACGGCAAATAAACGCTTGAGGAATATTCAATAAAGTTTTTAGTTACGAATTACTATAAACTTTTTAGCAAAATCAACTGAATTCGATTTCAATTTGAGGAAATAAATGCCTTCAGCCAATCCATTGGTTTTGATACCAAGTTCAGTGTGTCCCGATTTTATTTCATATGGTGTGCTATCAACTATGCAATTTCCATTTACATCGTATATACAAACTGTTAGCTTCTCATATTTTTGAGAATTTATGCCTAAATTTAAAACACTTCCATTAATGTTGTAATTTATTGTACAATTTAATCCATTATCGGGCAAATGATCGAAATTATTTACAAACATTAATGGAATGTGATAATCATTTCCATTGTTATTGTCCCATGTGTTGTTGCTATAGTGAATAACAAAGTCCACTTTGTTCACACTCTGAACAGGTTTGTTGAAAGGCCCGATTTTGATTTGAATATTCCCCCAATTGTCGGGGGCACTCATTGGCGATTCTATAGCAGGTCCAACATTATTAAAAAGAGTAGAACCTGCCGGCCAATAGCTGTTATTCACTTGCTGCCATTGGTTAACTCCCCAGTGTAAATTAGCTCCTTGATTTGCCCCGCCAACGTATACGGTGATAGTATCCTGGGTGGTGGGAAATGCCGGCTGCCACGAAACGCCCGGTGGCAGAGGATTTGATTGCACCACACTTGTATCGCAATTTTGCCATGTATGATTGATGGTATTGGCCGGGCCTACCCATACATGCTGTATTTCACTCTTACTTATGTTTCCAAAGTTATCGGTACATTTAATATAATAATCTATCATAGTATTTCCTTGTCCTGATATTTTTGCCGAATATTCTTTAGCTTTTGCTATAGGTGAAATAATTGTTTGAGGTTGAATATATGAAGCATTCATTGCATTTGTGTTCCATGCATTAACGCCAATTCCACCTGTGTAAATATCGTTTTCGTAGGAGAGTACATTGTCTATATCGGTTCGCCATTCTAACGATATGTTTTGAATCCCATTTACATCAAAAGCATAGGTCCAAATTGTAAAATCACTTGATTGCATTTGGTTCCATTCTGTTTTACCCGGATTGTAAGGCTCACGCTGTGGTGACCAAATAGAAGGGCCTGTTATATCGGTTCCCAATTGAAGAACGGGTTGTGAAAGAGTGATAGCTTGGTTTGCAGCTCTGGTTGGATGACTGTCCCATATACCGCCCAAAGAGTTATCCCAATACCAATAATCACTGGCCTCGCCACACATGAGCCAATTATATGCCGATACTGTTCCGGGTTGGGTGCTATCAATTTGTTGTGCTGTTGCAACATAATTTTGTGCAGCAGTTATAGCCGCCCAACTGTTTCGGTCGGGGCTAACGCAATTGTTATAATCTGCATTCCATTTTTTAAATTCCGGGTCACCATTATCCGCACCGCTCCACGATCCCTTCTCCACATGAATAATATCATTTGTATCAGGAGGAAACATATCAAGGTAATCTTGAACAGTGGTACAAACAAAACGTGTTGGATTTGCCTGAAGCCAACTAACAAAGGCGGCAAAATTATTTTGGTAATATGCAGGTGATCCTCCACCGTAATTATCACCATCGTGATGCAACAAAATAAGCATAGGATGATTGCTGTTAGTGTTGAATGGTTCAAGCTGCGACATTACATAATCGTAACTTAAGGCTCCAAAACCTCCCTGACCATCCTGATTTCCAAGATAACGGTCGGTAGGTACGGCTATTATTTTCGATACTTTTCCACTATTGGGGTCAGTGTGCGAAACATAGTGAGGTTGACGGCCCCATAACGCACTATTCTGTGTAGGTGCCCATATGCCATTGAGTGCCACCCAATCGGCAGGGTCAGCATTTCGTAAGTCAGCCTTGTTGGGTTCATAAAGGTTACCATTTATACTGAAAGGATAGCCATTGCAAGCCCTGTCGAAATGTATGTTGTCTACCATTACCCATTCTAAGCCTTCATCCTTTAAAGCAGGAATCATTTCTGGCGAAAAGGCATTTTCCGGAGGGAATATTCCTTTAGAATAGTTTCCTGTAAAATTTGCGCTCATCATAGTTTTGTGTGCTTGTATTTGCCTGCGTATATCGGCATAGTTAGTCAAGCCCATCAGCGGGTGAAAATAGCCAAAGCCAACCATATCGATGCGGGGATTTCCGAGCGAAGTGGTTTGATTTTTTATCGTGTTCCAATTCGATTTCCAATTATTGAAGCCAAGGCCTGCAGCGCTAATGTTATTGAGGTTCTCGATAAGAGAACCCGAAAAACTTACTTGCGCACCAAAATGAGGCATTCCATTGTTTACCCCTTGCAGCACTGCATCCTTAGGCCAGTTTGTATATGGTCCATTTCTATCATTGAAAATCTGCAACAAGTTAAAAGGGTATTTATTGGTGTTGTGGGTTGTGACCACATTTTCGTATGGCCAATAAATAGGTTGATGCATATGCCATAAAAAGGCAATATAAATTGGGGGATTAGCTGCTTTTTCTGTTTGCGAAAACAAACTGATTGTTGACGTAAACAATAAAAATAATGACACAAAAATACTTCTGTTAAGTGCATTAAGGTGAGTTGCTTTCATAATTTAATAAAGAGTTACTTATGTTTTATCTTTTTAAAATCGAGTTGAATTTTTTCCTTTTGCAAAAATATTAAAGTCAATTCACAATCCTAAAAAAAGCAAACAAATATCAAGATAAAACATTGCATGAAAGTAGTTAATCAATTTTATTCACAAGTTGATAGTATAATCTATCATTAATTAAAACAGATAAAAAATAAACCCCTGCAGAGTAATTACTCACATCAATATCTCCATTGCATGGCCCACTAGCAAGTTCTTTTCCATCCATAGAGTATAATTTATAAATGGAACAAAGTGACGAAGAAATAATATGAATACTATTGGTAACCGGGTTTGGTGATATTATTAAATTGAAATTATCTGCAATATTTTCAATTGAGTTAGTGCAAACAACATTATTAGCAATTAAATTATTTTGAATATTTAATGCACGTGTAAAAACAAAGTTTTTTAATCCAAAAACATTTATGCCTTGTGGACCTGTTATGTTCAAATCATATGTGAGGCTGCTATCGTACATACTGTTGGTGTAAAACTTTTTCGGGTCGGCATACACACTGTTCTTTATTTGCAAATCGAGCGAGTCTATTTTACTATCGAAATAGGTATTGGTAAAATCGTCTTTCAATTCGCAATAGGCTTGATTATATAATGATTTATATGCAGGGTTTGCAAGCATTTTATTTATCAATGGTCGTGAGGTGGCATTGCTTACGTAATATATGTCCAAATTTTTCAATTGCAAATTTGACAGCTGCATTTTAAAACTACCAAATGCCTCGTTGTTGTCCCATGCAATCCATTGAAATTTATTTGTAAGTGTATCGTGATAAATATAATAATTGTGTCCACTACCAAGGTATGAATCGAGACTCGAAAACATATTTAAGCATACCCATTGCTTCAAAAAATCATCGGTATTTAAAACTGCATCGAGGGCCGCTTGTAAATTTGCATTTGTAGTGTTGTTTATCACATCGATAAGATTTACCAAATCGGACCAATCGTTAAGTGTATTATTATTTTCTAAATCATATTTTTGGTAATACGCGGCAGGTTGCGCACCAAACCATTGCAAGCTTCCTTGCGGATCACCTTGAAACAAATTGCCATCGTTATTACCAAACCAAGCTTTACAAAACTCATCATCGATAGCTTCAACCACAGCATATATGCCCCACAATTGATTGTTGAAATACACATTGCAATAAGCAGTACGGGGTGCATGAATATTATGCGCAATTAAAAAATCATTGGTAAGTTTTTCGCGCATAAACGATGGATCTTTGAAGCTGTTATTAAAGTTCAATTTTTTTAATCCATGTATGTCCTGTGCCGGAACAAATGTATTAAAGTCGAGCTTGAACGATTTTTTTTGACTTGGGTTGTTGAACGATGAATTGCCTTTGACTTTGATACCTACATTTTGATATAACTCCCCATTGAAATCGATATTTACCGATAAGTACATATCCGTAACATTTGTAGCTATGAGCGAATCGTAAAAATTAGGATATGGAAAAGTAACATACATATTGTGCACATAAGGCATGGCAAAAATACTATCGCCCGGTGATGCAAATAATTTAAAAAACGAAATGAGACAAAACGAAATAATGAGTATTACTTTTTTCATATGCTGGTTTGGTTTGATGTTCGGTTGGAGGTGTATTTCAAACGAAAGTTTAATTTTTGTTCTTCTATTTTTGTTTGCAAAAAAATTTCACAAAGTCTTTTTTAACATTTTTGATTTGAGTTTTCATTAACCCTTTTTCGAAAAGTAAATATAGTTTAAAATCCTTTTCAACTTTTATTAAGTTTGTACCAATAAAAATAAACAATGATAAAAGTAATAATACCCGTTGCGGGAATTGGCAGCAAACTTCGACCACATACACATACACAACCTAAGTCTCTGGTACCTGTTGCCGGCAAAGCAATACTATCGCACATTGTAGAATATTTGATGCAGGCAGGCTTTGACGATTTTGTTTTTGTGATTGGCTACCTGGGCGAAAAAATTGAAGAACATATCAAAGACAAATATCCTGATTTGAAAGCATCTTTCGTGGTGCAATCGCCACGCGAAGGCACGGGACATGCCATTTGGACAGCGCGCGATTATATTCAGGGTGACGATGAAATGCTTATTGTATTGGGCGATACCATTTTCGATTTCGATTTTAAATCGGTGATTAATGAAAACATTTCGGCACTGGCAGTAAAAAAGTGGACGACCCACGCACTTTTGGCGTAGTAGAATTGAACGATGCCGGCATTATTACAAAGTTGGTTGAGAAACCCAAAATGCCAAAGTCGAATCTCGCTCTTGCCGGTGTTTATTATATTAAAGAAGGAGCGTTTTTAATGAAATGTCTCGACCAAATGATTACTACAGGAAATAAAACAAACGATGAGTATACACTAACCGATGCGATAATGGCAATGGTTACCGAAGGCGTAAAATTAAAGACTTTTCAAATAGGTAATTGGATGGATTGCGGAAGCCGTATTGGTTTACTTTCTACAAATGCTACCATGCTAAAACGATTGAAAGAAAATACAGAAATTAAATACCGTTTTCCTAACACTATAGTTATTGAGCCTGTGAGCATTGCCGAAAATTGCCGCATTAGCGATTCTATTATTGGCCCTAATGTATCGATTGGAGAACACACCATTATTAGCACATCTATAATAAGCGATTCTATAATTGGTTCATACTCACAACTCGAAACCGCCACCTTGCACCATTCCGTTATTGGCAGCGATGCATATCTTAAAGGATTTAGCCAAAGTTTAAATATTGGGGATAGTACCGAGATTGATTTTAGTTGATAGCCGTCAAATTTTTATCTTTCCCTTCAAGCTTTCTTCAAGCCGATAAAGTTTGAAAAATATATTTTATAAAATTGTATCATCTTAACAATCTAAATTCTCAAATTTTAATCTCCTCAATCCTCCTTCATCACCTTGGCAACAAACACTTTTTTACCATCACTTATTTTTACAAAATACAAGCCTAATTGTTGTGTGCTTATATCAATCTCATGTTGATATGAAATGGTAAAATCAATTTCTTGGCCATATGAATTATAAATTTTTATTTCATTGGTGCGGAATTCACTTGGCAAATAAAATATGCCGTGATTGGGGTTGGGGTAAGTGCTTAATGCCAAATAATTTGTAGTGGTTTGCAATCCACTTGGTACATTAGGAGAACAGTTACCACCCCATGCTGGATACAAACTTGTGCTATCCATAGTAAAACAAATTAATGTATATGAATTGGAAATGCCATGCCAAAGAGGCTCTATTAAACCACCATCGCTGCCAATTCCTTCTATTATTCTTTGGGTTGGATTCGATTGAGATGCAAAACCAATCCAATAAGAATTGCGATAGGTGCCATCGTTAAGCAAAACTGAATCTTTAAGTTTTACATCAATCGGTTGTGTGTTTCCAATCATATTGTAAATTTCTGACTGCAAGGTATCGCCCACTTTTACATCGAACGTATAAAGCAAATATTCGGCTAAACTATCCTTTGAAAACCAATAAACTTTCTTTGCAACAGTGTCATTTCGATAACATCCGGCATAAACAAAAAGTGTATCGATAGGAGGGCCAGTGCAATAGTAATTTTCTATGGAAGCCAAAACTTGGGTGTAGGCCTTACCATTTATTAAAGTATCATTATGGCTAAAATAATCAATATTCTTGCAATAAGGAAATGCATTATCATTCACTATCCACATACTGCCTTTACTTGGAAAGGGTTGATACTGCGCCATACAAATTTGCATGCTGCAAAAATAAATTGCAACCACAGTAAATAAAATTTTACTGCTTAATAAATAATTTTGTGTTTTCATAATCTTGTGTTTTTAGTTTTATTAAATAGATGCCTTTGTATACATATACGTTTTCTATTGTGATAATGTTAGTAGGTGGTGCGGTGTAACGGTTACTATATACTATGCGGCCTGTTACATCCATTATTTGTATGTTAATTGGCTCATGCAATTTTGTTAGTCCCGCGCTCATGGCAATATTTATTTGTTGTTGCACAGGATTGGGATAAACACCAAACTCCTGTATGGTATTAAAATAATTTTCTTGGTACGTGGCACTCAATGCACACAAGCTATCGTTGCAACCAAAGGAGTCTAATTTTAACAAAAATCCATCTTGTTTGGAAATTGAATTTGACAGCGTGTCCGTTGCAAAACCATTAAGCAATACTCCACCATCGTTCGTTTTTATAATGCCAAAAACATAATTATCTTGAATAACTGTTGGTGACAATATATTGTAAACGTGTTCCCACAATTGATTACCATCTTTATCTGTTTTTATTACCCATGCAAAAGCACTATGATTATTGAAAGTGTCTACCCACATTACCCCTGCAGCAATTATGCCACTATCTGGCATTTCTACTGCTCCCCACAACTCATCATTAAGCACAGGCCGACCGTAATCCTTTTGCCATATTTTAGTGCCGCTGCTATTTATTTTTATGAGCGTTCCATCACTATCATCATATAGACCTGGGCCTTTAGTACCCCCGGCAACAATTAAATAATTATCATCATACAATCTAAATATTTGTGTTGGCCCTTCACTAAACCAAGTACCATAAGTCTTCTGCCAAATTTTTTTTCCGTCTTTATCTATTTTAATTAAATAGTTATCGAGATTGCCAGCTCCAAAGCTGCGTGTTATGCCAATTACTAAAAAACCACTATCGGGAGTTTGTACTACATCCCAAGCGGCATCATAGTCATTGCCCCCATAAGCTGTATCCCAGAGTTTGTTGCCTAAGCTATCTGTTTTTAACATATAAAAATCAGATGAGTTGACAATTAAATGATTCCAACAAGTTCCAACTGCTAAGATACCCTTGTCAAAGCTTTCTATACATGCATCACTGACAGTATGGCTTGAACCAACGTAAGTTGAATATATCTTTGTCCAAATGGTGTCGAGGGTCGTATTCATTTTTACCATTGCAACATTTTTGGCATTGCCGGCAACATTTATTAAAACTTGTGAAATCATAAAGTTGCCATCATAAGTTTGTATTATATCAGAAAATTGGCTCCCATCTTTAAACACTGTAGTATCATACAATTTTATTTGTTTCACCATTTTTCCTTGATTGTCAATTTTAGCGAGCCAACTATAAATGTAAGTAAATTGGTCGGTACTTGCACCCACAGCTAAATAGTTGGAATCTGTAAGCTGAATTAAGCTTGCAAATTTTTCTGCATTTAATGTATCGGTAAATGGGTAATATGTGTGCATAAAGTATTTGAATTGGCCTTGTACGATGTTAACAACAAAGCACAAGAATATTGTATAAATATATTTCATGATTATTAAATTTTAAAAGCAAGCCAATAGCAATGCCATTGGCTTGCTTTGTTTATTTATAATTTAATAATTTTATTGGATGCTACTTTTGCATTATCAATTGTAAGCACAAACGGGTACACCCCTTTGGTTAATTGCGATACATCTATCAGTGCATCATTAATGCCTTCGTGCAATGTAATTTGCATTTGTTTTTCGCCTAATATATTATACACTATTATTACACCTTGCTTGCCTATGGGTACAAAGCAACGTACATTGGTTTCGTTTCCATTTACAGGATTTGGAATGCTCTGTAAATTGTAGTTGTTACTTTGTAACCACGCATCTTCTGTTATAGCTCCTTTCCTGACGGGCACACCTTGTTCGGGCACTCGCACTGTTCGTGTTCCATTTAGCCAATCGAGATATGCTTGCGCATTTGCTGATACATCGGTTGTGGTAGTGCTAATACTTATTACAGTTTCGCGTTGTACAGATGATAGTTGGTCGAACCGTTTATTGTTGTTTATTAAATTTATAAAGATGTTGTAGAAGTTTCTAAACTTTGTGTTTTCGGTTCCGGTGTTGGGGATGGCTGCCATTGCTGTTGTGGCATTTGCACCTTCTCTACGTTTTATGTACACACCTACCAAAAGTTTTTTTGCTTCTAAAGTAGAATCGTTATTTAAAAAACTTATCAAATTAGAATCGCGAGCGTAAGCTGAGTATGAATCTAACAATCGCTGTTTCATACCTGCTCGCGCTTCAGGGTCGGTGCTATTGTTGTATGTTATTAGCAATGCATCGGCACAGGCAGGGTCACATGGAATTGGTACTGGTGTGCAGGAAACCAAATCATTTGTGTTCTGCAAACAATTATTAAGTACAAACCCACCATTTTTTGTAGGCACTGTATTGAGTGGGAAACCCCAAGCATGGTAAGTCCAACTTGTGGTAAGGTAATTATGAATATCAACTGTACCACCAAAATTAAAACTATTGCCTGCACGTACTTGAAAATTACCACAACCTGTACCTTGGTCTTTTAAAATTCCATTTATCGATTGCGGATTAATACTCCAAGCTTCGGTATTTGCATTAAAGGTATTGCATGATATATTTAGTGCAGAATTATTAAACTCAGTTTGTACTCCCCATTGCAATGCATTAAATGTATTAAACCTAACATTGCCACCGTAGGTAGAGGAGTGATGCAAATCTACACCTATACTGGTTTTAAAATTGCCACCTGTTGCATTAAATGTATTACTGATAATATTAAAATAATGTGCATTGTACATATATATGCCGAATGGCTGGTAAGACAAAGCTGTACAGGGAATGGTAATAGTATTTATAGGAATGCTATTGAAAGTATTATCGTTAATAAAACTTGGCCCAGCATCGGATAAAAAACTTTGTTGTGTATTATTAAAATCGCTACCGCTAACCCGCAATGTTGTGTAGCCGGTAAAGGTATGCGCCTCTATGCCAATGGTAAGGTTTTCAAAAATGTTACGGTCGGCACCTAACGCTATAACTTCGTAGCCAGCCTCGTAACTTAATATGCCAGCACTACGCCAAGCCAGGTGAAAATTATAATTGGCTGTAAATGTCTTGAATGTGCAACCCCGTACTTTTATTCCATTTACATCGTACATGGTTAAGTGTGCGGGTGCGGCAAAATAATTTCCAAAACAGTCCGCATAGTTTATATCCTGAAGTACTTGGTCGGTTTTGAAAGTGCAATTATTAAAATAGCTTTTATTAATATCCAAACCAGTTGGTACATGATAACTCAAAAAACCTACATCGCGCCTGTTGTTTATAAACTCCGAATTCACGGCTTGTATTACACCGCCTGTGTAGTTCCAATCTTGTGTGCCATCGGTATTGTTTTTTATGGTATAAATACCATCGCGGGCATTTTTTATTTTGGCGTTGTTTTTCATTTCTACCCAACCTTGTGCACCTATGGGCGATGCAACCCAAGGCGATTGTTGGGCCAAATTACTGGTGCCCCACAGCTCAACTCCTTTCCACATGGCATGGCAAGCATTGGCCAAAATGCCACCATCAAGCGTTAAGTTGGCTCCGCGTTTTACAATTATTTTACCCGTGGCTGGCATGTTTACGGTGCCGGTAACTGTTAGCTTTACTCCGGGTTCAATTATAATATTGCCCTTCATGTTTTTTGTGCCAGTATAAGTTGTGTTTACTGTAATGATAGTATTGAGTGCACTCCAACCATCCACAGGTATAAGGTCGCCTTCCCACAATCCACGGCCAAAAGTACCTACGCGCAACTTGCCACTGCATTTATTTATTTTCATATCCACTACACGTACATTGGGGAACCTATCTGCAGTTGGTATGTTTTCGTATTTATACCAAGTAGGGTCAGATGCATCGCGGGTATACACACCCACATCGGTGCCTATATACACTCTATCGTTACTGCCATCTTGATACACCACAGCATTAACAGGCACATCGGGCAAACTATTATTAGGGTCCGCATTGGTAAAAGTATTGCCGCCATTGCTACTGTATGCAATGTGCTTACCGGTTTCGTAACATGCCGATGCTACCCATAATTTTAAATGGTCGGTAGAAGAAACTGCTATGCTGGTGATAACGGGTGTGGCAATGTTGCCAACTGTTGTTTTCGGAAGATTTGCTGTTATGTCTATAAATTTGCCAACAGGGAAATTACAATTTAATCCAACACCATTATTTGTTCCTGTAGTACTGCGAAATAAATGAGGCTCCAAATCCCAATTTTGAGTGCCATCATTATCGGCACCATTCGTGGCAATGTACACGTATTGAGTATTTGATGGTGCTATTGTAAAATCAATAATCTGTCTTTGCCATGAGGCTAAACCACTTTTGCATATGTCTGATTCTTGTACCCAACTTACTCCATTACCATTACCAACTTTTCTTTGCAATTCAGAAAAGCCAATAATAAAATTATCGGTAGTAGGATGATTCAGCGTTTTGAAAGTTTGAATCAAATTTTCCGGTTTAGCCTCGGAAGTTGACATATTATTAGTGTAATTATAATGAGCTATATTCACACTAAAGCCCCGTTGAAAATACATGTGGGTTTTATCATCATCCTCAAACCCGATTCCAGTGCCGTCTAAAAACAACCCAAAAGGTGCGTACCATTGTGTTGTTGTGCCATTTTGCCTTCGTGCTTGAACATCATTATCTTGCAGTGCCACACCTATATAGTCTGAATTAACATCACAATCATCAAATGCACACATGCAATTTGTATGAAAACCATTTATTAGCGGAGTCCAGCCAATGCTATTATAACCCGCTATTGTTTTTTTACTTATGCCACCATCATTGGCACTAAATACACTTGTATAAGGAGGGTTTGGTGTATATTTCAAATCATGTTGGTCAGCATGGGATCCTGCAAAACCATAGCCATAGGCACCATACCAGCTACTTGTATTTGGATTAAATCCGATGACATTATCAGATAAGTTGCCACCAATGAAAACTTCGTCCTCATTTATGGGTGACACAGCAATTGGGCACCAAGCTTCTGAATAATATCCAGTATGATATTTCTTTTGAACCCAAGTATTATTGTTTGCTGTAAATTTATAAATATAGTTGACAGGACTCGTTGGCACATATTCATAACCATGAATATTTGCCCATAACACATCGGGATTATCTTTAGTGGTTTCAATATTTATTCTAGTTACTTTAAAACCGTTTATCAGATTATTCAAATTGAAACCATAGGCTGTAGTTATATTTGCCCAAGTTGTGCCACCATCTGTAGAGCGATAAATATTTTTTCCGCTTGCATAAATGGTATTAGGTGTGCCTGGTTTGAAAGCTAGTCCACGAAATTCTTTATCAATAAATCCCGGCAATCCATCAAAAACCATTGTCCAAGTGCCTGTTGTTGTAGCGTTAAGACTTCGAAATATTCCGCTTGTTGTTGCTACAAATACTATGTCTGGATTGGTTGGATGTACAACAATTCTACGCGCTGTACCTGTTCCGTTAAACAAATTTAAAAAGCCTGTGTTAATTGCTTGCCAAGGCCCATTATTAATTTTTCGATAAATACCTTGTGTAAAAATTGGATTTACAAAGCCCCAATTCGGTGTATATGTTATAGGTACTCCAGCTTCTGAATTACCAGTGCACACATAAATATATTTAGTTGAATGATTATTACTATATGCAACCGCCACATCCGATGTTGCTGTCATTGGCAACTCATTATCAGTACCCGTGGTGTGCCAACTTGCACCATCATCTGTTGTTTCCCACAATCCACCAAAGGAAGAAGCCGCATAAATTGTTTTGTTTGCGCCAATATTATAATCGGGGTCAAAACATATTCGATGCATTTGTCCACTTGATGGTTTGTCTAATTGTGTCCCATAATAATCAGCAACCATTCCTACAGTACCTATTGGTGTCCAATGCGGTACAAAAGTAATTGCGGAAGTAGATAAATTAATTGGTGGATTATTAAAATTTTGTGTGTATTGATATATTTTTTGTCCAACAATGTTTGCATTGCCGTGGGGATACATGCCTGCATTCGCTTGTTCAAAAAAACGATGATATTGATAATAGGCTGAAGCCTCAACAGTATCATGCACAAATTTTTGGTTTAAGGAATTTATCATATCAAAATAATTTCCGCTGGTATTTAGGCTATCAACTTGAGAGTAAGCTTTATTCATGATTGTAATGAACAAAACAATGAGAGCTATAGCGCTTAATATGCCCCTGCAATGTGCTTGTGGCGGGCGTTGCCCCCCCCCCCCCCGTGAGGTTGCCTAAAAGGTTAACTTTTGTTGCTGTGCTTTTTAAAAAGCATAAAAAATAGAAGGTGTATGCATAATTGATAAAGAATTAAAATATTAATAAATAAGGAGTTGTAGTTTAGTAATGTTGCTAAAGCTGGCCACAAGCCAGCATGGTCGCACATCCCGGCATCAATATGTTTTTGTATTTGACTGCTTTGTACATGTAAGTACTTTTTTTGGTAGCGTAAATATTAGGATTAAAATCACAAGAAGCAAATTTCATTTTTGTAATATGGCCATTAATGAAATTTGAAACAAGAGTTTAATAAACAAAAGAGAAAAAAAATCTTTATTAAATTTCAATATTAAGTCCACAATAAAAAAAAGGTTACCAAAACAACACCGGCATTGAAAGCAAAAGGAATGCTGCCGTGTCAAAAATATTTACAATTTATTTCTAAGTTCCACCACTTCCACATCAGCAATTTGGCTTTCATGCAAAGTAAATTTCACTAAAGTACGTACAGTTTGAAAACCATGTTTGCCGGCAGCACCGGGATTGATGTGAAATATTTTTTTATTCGATGGGTCGCGCATAATCTTTAAAATGTGTGAGTGTCCACAAATAAAAATATCGGGAGGATTTTGTTTTATTGTGTTGATTGTATGTGGTTCGTAACGTGGTGGGTACCCTCCAATGTGTATCATCCACACATCAACACCTTCGCAAGTGAAGCGTACATCGCGCGGAAATGTTTTGCGAATATCAGCGCCATCAATATTTCCAAAAACACCACGCACAGGTTTTAATCTCTGTAACTGTTCTAATACATCCATATTTCCGAAATCACCGGCATGCCATATTTCATCGGCATGGGCACAATGTTTCAAAATGGAATCATCCATATATGAATGTGTATCAGAAAGAAGTGTGATGCGTTTCAAGAGTAAATTATTAAACAACAAAAATCCATAAAAAAACCCGAACAATGTGTCCGGGTTTTTAATATTTATTTTGTAAGTTTCATTTTAAAATCCAGAGTGAAATTATCTTTTTGCACTGATAAATTACAAAACCGGCACAGACTGATTTTCAGTGCGAGAATCCCTTCGACTTCGCTCAGGGTGACAACACTCACTGTGATAATTCGCAAAGGCTTTAAGAGAGCTTCGCAGTTCGAGAATACTCACTTTGACAGTTCGCAATGACGATAATGACCAATGATTTAGCATGACCAATAACCAATAACTCAATGACCAAGTAACTAGTCCCTACGAGGAGGCCTTCCACCACCACCTTGAGGGCGGTCGCGCTGTGGACCACGCGGTCCTTCAGGGCGTGAGCCATTCGATGCAGGTTCTACATATCCTTCGGGCTTAGGTAGCAATGCCTTTGCCGATAAACGGAATTTTCCTGTACGCTCATCTACTTCTATCAGTTTCACTTGTATGGTGTCACCTTCTTTCAATACACCATCCATGCTATTCAAGCGTGCATAACTAATTTCGCTTATGTGCAACAGTCCATCTTTGCCTGGCATAAATTCCACAAAGGCACCAAACGTTTGAATGTTTTTAACCTTACCTGTATACGTACCTCCAACTTCGGGTATTGCCACTATGGCATTTACACGCGCCAAGGCAGCATCGAGGGCATTTTTATCAGCAGCAAAAATTTGAACATAACCTCTGTCATTTTTCTCTTCAATCGAAATAGTGGTTTTTGTTTCGCGCTGTATCTCTTGAATTATTTTTCCCTGAGGTCCTATTATAGCACCAATAAAATCGCGTGCAATTACAAGTTCTATTATACGTGGAGCATGCGATTTATAATCTGCATTAGAATGTGCCAAAGTTTTTTCCATTTCTCCAATTATATGCAAACGTCCTTCGCGGGCTTGTGCCAATGCTTCTTCCAAAACTTCGTAAGGCAAACCTTTTACTTTCAAATCCATTTGGCAGGCACAAATACCATTTTTGGTTCCGGTAACCTTAAAGTCCATATCACCCAAATGGTCTTCATCGCCAAGTATATCGCTCAATACTTTAAACTTGCCTTTACCATCACTTATCATACCCATAGCAATGCCCGAACAGGTTGCTTTGGTGCGCACACCGGCATCCATCAATGCTAGTGAACCTGCACAAACCGTTGCCATACTCGATGAACCGTTTGATTCAAGAATATCGCTTACAATGCGCAATGTGTATGGATTATCGCCATCGGGTGGTAAAACTTTTTTAAGCGAACGCATGGCGAGGTTTCCATGCCCTACTTCTCTACGACCCAAACCACGCAGTGGGCGGGCTTCGCCAGTACTGTACGGTGGAAAATTATAATGCAACATAAAACGGTTTTCACCTTTAAACATGGCACCGTCTATCATTTGTTCATCCATTTTACTACCCAACGTAACTGTGGTTAACGATTGAGTTTCGCCACGCGTAAATACAGCACTACCATGTGCCGAAGGAATATAATTCACTTCGCTCCAAATAGGACGTATCTCATTTAATTTACGACCATCGAGGCGTTTGCTTTCATTTAATATTGCATCGCGAACAGCATCATACTCCACATCGTGATAGTATTTTTTGATAAGGTCGCCCTTCTCTGCTAATACCTCTTCGGTGCAGGTGGATTTGTATTCTTCTAAAATGGCTTTAAACATTTCAGGCGCTTTTGTGTTTATCTGCCATGCCCATAATGGCAACAGCATAAGCCTTATCGTAAGTAGCGGATTTAATAGCAACGCGTAAATCTTCGTCATTTGTTTCGTGGCTGTAGGTGCGTTTTTCGAGTGCACCACGCATTGCAACAAGTTCAAGTTGTGCATTGCACATTACTTTTATGGCATCGTGACCAAGTTTGATGGCAGCCACCATATCGGCTTCCGACACTTCGCTCATTTCGCCCTCCACCATTACTATGTTTTCGGCACTTCCGGCAACTATAATATCAATATCGGCAGTTTCTATTTGTTGTGGTGTTGGGTTTATAACAAACTCACCTCCTATTCTGCCGATACGCACTTCTGCTATTGGGCCATGGAAAGGAATATCGCTAAGCATAATAGCTGCCGAAGCTGCCAATCCTGCCAATGCATCGGGCATTACATTTGGGTCGAGCGAAATAGCATTAATAATTACTTGAATGTCGGCATGATAATCCTCGGGAAACAAAGGGCGCAATGCACGGTCAACAAGGCGAGAAATCAATATCTCGTATTCGCTCAATCGTGCTTCACGTTTAAAAAACCCTCCGGGAAAGCGTCCTGCTCCGGCATATTTTTCTTGATAATCAACACTGAGTGGAAGAAAATCGACACCCGGGCGGGCATCTTTGTTTGATACTACTGTGGCCAATAGCATGCAGTCGCCACATTTTACTACTACCGAACCATCGGCTTGTTTTGCTAATTTTCCGGTTTCGATGCTTATGGGTTTACCATTGCCTAAATCGAAACTGTGTGTTACAGGTTTAACTGTCATTTTTTTTATTCTATTCTCATCACCGCCTCCCTTGCCGCTGATAAAAAATTATTATTTGTTTATAGATATTTTACTGCCAATAACCGGGAGATGAAATGGCAGTACCAATTTATTAACATTGGTTTTAATTTACACTTGATACAGATTAATATTAAAATGGTAACAACGAATTACGAATCAAATGCGAATGTTTAAGAATTAACACTATTCGTAAATTTCGTACACATTCGCATTCGTTAATGCAAAAACTAAACGTACCATAATTTTAATATTGAATTCAAAGAGCGTAGAAAAACAAAAAGGCAATTTTGTAAAAAACTGCCTTTTTGATTATTATCATAATACCAGATGTATTACTTACGAATATTTAATTTTGCTATGATAGCACGATAGCGATTAATCTCGGTATTGTGCAAATAGTTGAGCAAACTTCTGCGTTTACCTACCAGTTTTATAAGCGAACGTTGAGTGCTAAAATCTTTAGGTTGCTTTTTCAAATGCTCGGTCAAGTGACCTATGCGTTGAGTAAATAAAGCTATTTGTGACTCGGCACTGCCTGTGTTTGTGGCGCTTCCGCCATGTGCTGCAAAAATTTCTTTCTTTGCTTCTGCTGTTAAAATCATTGTCGTTTTTAAATTTAAGGGTGCAAATATAGAAATTATTTATTAAAACAATAAGGTGGGTTAGAAATAAAAAAGAACAGGATAATGTATCACCTCAAAATTCCGAGTTGCTTTTTCAACAAAAGCACTTTATAAAAATAAAAAGATGGATTTGCATTTGCAAAATAAAAAAGTACTTTTGCGCCTCAAATTTTACAGAAGATGTCAAAGATATGTGATTTAACGGGTAAAACGAGCATTGGTGGAAACAAGGTATCGTTCTCGAACCGCAAAACCAAACGCAGATTTAATCCAAATTTGCAGAAGAAGAGATTCTTTATTCCTGAAACCGGACAATGGATAACATTGAAAGTGTCCACCTCCGCTTTGCGCACTATTCATAAGTTGGGTGCAACCTCTGCAATCGAAAAAGCCTTACGCAAAGGCACTCTTTAATCCAATAAATATTTAAACAAAATGGCAAAAAAAGGTAATAGAATTCAGGTGATTCTTGAATGCACGGAACACAAAAACAGTGGGCTTCCGGGCACATCACGTTATATCACAACTAAAAATAAAAAGAACGACCCTGAGCGTATGGAGATTAAGAAATTTAATCCCATAATGAAACGCATGACAGTTCATAAAGAAATTAAATAATAACAATTTTAATAATAAAGCAACATGGCAAAGAAAGTTGTGGCAACGCTCAAAAGCGGTAAAGGCAAAGAGTTTAGCAAAGTAATAAAGATGGTAAAAAACCCTTCGGGTTCATACTCTTTCAAGCAAGAGGTTGTGCATAACGACCATATCAAAGATTTTTTGAAAGATAAATAATATCATCATCAATTAAATTTAAAGGCTTCTTTCTTCGCGGAGAGAAGCCTTTCGCGTTAAGTTGAGTTTTTAGTTTGCGGAGGGGTCCTGTTATTTTCGAGTTTGAAATACAACTTTATAACAATTTATTTTTTGAACATTTAATTTTAGTTAACTTTTAAGTTATCTTTGAATCGTGATCGAGGAACGACAAATAATTTTCCACGGACAATACTTTAAGGACTTCTATATCGGAGTTAGCAATAAAGTGAAGGAAAAAATTGGTTTTGTTTTTCGCGTTATCAAATCGGTGGCAATGTTCTCCGAAAAGTTTTTAAAACATGTATCAGTTACGGATGGATTATATGAAATTAGAGTTGAAGATAGCGGAAATATTTATCGAATTTTCTGTTGCTTCGACAAAGGAAATGTGGTTGTGTTGTTCAATGCATTTGAAAAGAAAACTCAAAAGACTCCGAAACCCGAAATTGAATTTGCATTAAAATTGAAAAAGGAATATTTCACTTTAAAAGAAAAGCAAAATGTTGAAAGAAATAAAACCAAACAAGGAACTAAAAAGAACAAGGCGATAAAAAGCGCAAAAAATTTTGATGAGATTTTAGACATTCAATATGGCAAAATTGGGGTTAAAAAGCGCGATGAGTTTGAAGAGCGAGCACAGTATTTCGTTATTTCCGAAACGCTGAAGGACGCAAGATTAGAAGCCAAATTGACCCAAGAACAATTAGCCATAAAAGTTGGCACTAAGAAAAGTTATATATCGCGACTTGAGAATGGTAAATGCGATATTCAACTTTCCACACTCTATAGAATATTTGAAAACGGGCTTGGCAAGAAAATAAACTTGTTGATAAGTTAGAAATTTTTGGTTGAAGCCAAATTCGTTTGATAATCACTTTAGTAAAATTCTCAATTTGTTTTGCAATGAAAAAAAGTATCTCTGATTAAAAAATACTATAAACTGAATTCGAAACTCTACACAAAGTTTATTGCAGACGAAAATTAAATCGATGAGATATGGTTTAGCCATGAATTGAATTAACCCGGTGAGATTAAGAACTCATATAATATTTGGAATTGGAATGACAGAACATATAACATGGCTCTCAACAAACGAAACAAAGAATTTGGTGCATCGAAAACGAAACTAAGACCAAAAAATTAATTGCTTAATAAACGAAACTAAGAATGCCGACACTTTGGGCGGCATCCCGACCGTAGTGTCGGGACTAAGAACAATCCGCACAACAAACGAAACTAAGAACTAAGAACAAAGGGCAAAGAAAACGTAACTAAGAACAAATATTGGCATGGGATTTTTCAGTAAACTATTCGGTAAAGAGCAAAAAGAGTCGCTTGATAAGGGGCTTGAAAAAACACGTGAAAATGTATTCACCCGAATCACCAAGGCTATTGCCGGTAAATCGACAGTGGATGATGATGTGCTCGACCAACTTGAAGAAATTCTTGTTTCGAGTGATGTGGGTGTTACTACCACGTTGAAAATAATCGAAAGATTACAAGCACGCGTTGCAGCCGATAAATATATAGGCACATCGCAGTTGAATAATTTGTTGCGCGAAGAAATTTCCGATCTGCTTCAAGCCAATTATAAAGACCTTGACGAACAGAATTATTTCAAGCCCGCAAAAAAGCCCTATGTAATTATGGTTGTAGGGGTTAACGGTGTAGGTAAAACAACTACCATTGGCAAATTGGCCCATCAGTTTAAACTTGCCGGCAATAGTGTATTATTGGGTGCTGCCGATACGTTTCGTGCTGCAGCTGTTGACCAACTTACCATTTGGAGCAAGCGAGTTGATGTTCCAATTATTTCGCAAGGGATGGGTGCCGACCCTGCATCGGTTGCATACGACACTATGCAAGCAGCACAATCGCGTAGTGCCGATGTAGTAATAATTGACACTGCAGGCAGGCTGCATAATAAAGTAGGATTGATGAACGAATTAGGGAAAATTAAACGAGTAATGCAAAAGGTTATTCCCGATGCGCCACACGAAGTTTTACTTGTACTGGATGCATCGACCGGTCAAAATGCAATAGAACAAGCACGACAATTTATAGCTGTAACAGAAGTAAATGCTTTAGCACTTACTAAACTGGATGGCACTGCCAAAGGTGGCGTAGTTATTGGAATAAGTGATGAGTTTAAAATACCTGTAAAATACATTGGTGTTGGCGAAAAGGTGGAAGATTTGCAGATATTTGACAGGCGCGAATTTGTTGATTCCTTATTTAAAGAAACATCATTATCATAATAATTTTGAATTAATGGCTAAATACTTTTTCATTTTAATATTGAGTTGGGGATTTTTTGATTTTGCATCTGCACAAAAGAAAATCTCCAAAATTGATATTACTATTTCAGACAATAATGGGTTTCAATTTCTATCGCAAGATTATCGAATTACCCATGACAGTTTATTTATAACCGGAGTGTCGGACAATGGAAAAACTAAAGTCGATTACCTTAAACGTATGCTCACGAAATCAGAAAAAAAACAAATACAATTATTTTTTACAAAATTCAGTTGCGACTCATTACAAAAAGAATATTTCAATGAGTTCAATTCGATGGGATACATTACTTACGACCATTATCCCAGGGTAATAAATATGACCTTGAAAAAAAACGACAATTATTGCGAAACAAAAATCACCAATTGCTTTGTTTATCGAGTTAGTAATATGATAAACTATTTGAATGATTTTTTCCCTGCAGAGGTGAAGATTTTTTTCAAGAAAGAAGACTTTAAAGTAGCCTATTAAAATAAAAAACGAGTGCGTACAAAAACCTACAAACCCCGCAGCGTAAATGTTGTAACACTTGGCTGCTCAAAAAATCTGGTCGATAGTGAAGTGCTTATGGGCCAATTAGTAGCGAACGATTTTGCTGTAACTCATGAAGCTAAACGAGGCAACAGCGAAATTGTAATTATTAATACATGTGGATTTATCGATAATGCAAAGCAAGAAAGCATTGATACTATTTTACATTATGCCAATCAAAAACAAAAAGGAAAAATCGACAAACTGATAGTAACAGGATGTTTGAGCGAAAGGTATAAACCTGAATTGGAAAAAGAAATATCGGATGTAGATTCATTTTTTTGGCACACACGATTTACCTTTACTCCTTCAAACACTAGGGGCCGATTACAAACATGAATTAGTTGGCGAACGCTTACTTACAACTCCAAAGCATTTTGCCTATTTAAAAATTGCTGAAGGATGCGACCGTCCATGTTCTTTTTGTGCCATACCGGTTATGCGGGGGAAACATGTTTCAACTCCCATCGAAAAAATAATTGCACAAGCCGAAACCCTTGCTGCATCGGGCGCAAAGGAATTGTTACTGATAGCTCAAGACTTAACTTACTACGGTCTTGATATTTATAAAGAAAGAAAATTAGCCTCATTGCTCGAACAACTGAGTGAAGTTGCTGGAATAGAATGGATACGATTACACTACGCCTACCCTACTGCATTTCCAATGGAAATAATTGAAGTGATGAAGCAAAAAAGCAATATTTGTAATTATCTTGATATGCCAGTTCAGCATGGAAGTACAAACATGTTGAAAGCCATGCGCAGAGGAATAACGCGTGAGAAAACCGAAAAATTAATAAGTGTTATCCGCAACGAAATTCCTGGCATTGCAATACGTACAACTTTGATTGCCGGTTACCCTGGCGAAACCGAAGCTGATCATGCAGAGCAAATGCAGTTTGTGGCCGATATGAAATTCGACCGGCTTGGTGTGTTTGCTTATTCGCATGAGGAACATACGCATGCATATAATTTTATAAATGATGTACCTGCCGAGGTAAAACAAAACCGTGTAGAAGAAATTATGAATTTACAACAAGGCATATCATTGGCTATAAATGAAAATAAAATTGGAAAGGTTTTTAAAGTGCTGATTGACCGTAAGGAAGGAAATTACTTTATTGGCCGAACAGAATTCGACTCACCAGAAGTTGACAATGAAGTGTTGATAGATGCCACAAAAAATTATTTGCGCAGAGGGCATTTTGCACAAATAAAAATTACAAAAGCAGAGGCATTTGATTTATACGGTGAAGTGGTGAAATAATTTTTTAAGCAATATAATCACTCAAATATTTATAACGCTCTGTCAATTTTCCATCTTTGGTTATAGAAGCCCGGGTAATTAAATCGTCATCCACATCTTTCATTAAGGATGGAATAACTTTCGAAATTAATTCAGCTCCAAAGGCTTCAGATGCATCGCGAGGCAACGAACAAGGGAGGTTATCAACGGCCATAACACTTATCGAATTTTCTGTAATTCCTTTTACATGTTGCCTTTCATATTGCTCCCATTCGTAAAACGGTTGTTCAATAGTGGTGGCTTCGATGGTGCAGGGAATGCTGCCACCAATGTCGCAAGTGATATCGCCAATAACGCGAATTTTGAAATCGGACTGTGCCATATCTTCAAGAGTAAAAAGAACAGGTGCCTTAGGATCCCAAAAAGCGCAATGCAAAAGCAAATCGGTTTTGGCAGCAAACTTTGCAAAGGACGAATTGTACTCACCAGGATGATCATAAAAATATTCGCTGTTCCAAGGTTTGTTTTCCTTATGCACATGGTAATCGCTGCTATGAATTTGTGCGTAAACAGGTTCCGAATAATTAAACATCAAGTACTCATACGGGGTTACTTTTCGCATTTTCATAGCACCCAAAATTTCGAGTGCGCCATTTGCTACTCGTCCGCCTCCGGTTACAAGTATTTTAATATTCCCCATTTTGGCTTTGCGCAATTCTTTTTCAAGTTCTGCTTTATGTTCGCATAATTCGGGTGGTTTTAAATTAAACCTGGCATACTTTAAACCAAATAACCTGATGGTATTATAAGCCCCTGCAATACCTGCAAACCGACCGAAACCTATAATGCGATTATCTTTTTCATCGACAAGGCATTCGTAATCGATAAGCTGAATATTTTTCTGCAAAATGGTTTGTAATAAAAGTTTGTTGTGTTGTTGCTTCTTTATAGTATGCGAAAAAAATAAATACTTCTTATTCGCAATCAGTTTCCCCGGTGGTACTTCCTTAATACCAAAAATTATATCACACTTCGACAAATCAATACTCAAAGTCAAATTTGCTTTTACATATTCCTCATCGTTTACAATTCTAATATTACTTGGCTCAATAAGAATTTTTAAATTGGGATATTGCTTTTGAAGTAAAACACACTGCGAAGGCATCAATGCTACACGTTTATCGGGATGAAGTTTTGCTTCTTTTATTATGCCTATAGTCATTGCTTTTTTTTAAAGGATGCCAAAAGTAGGAATTAAATATTTACCTCGAAGCATGTTCAAAAACGAAACGAAAAGATTCACTTCAGCTATTTACAATCTCAGAAAACAATCAGTATTCTAAATCCAAAAAAAAAGAATTGTCAAAACCTGCAGAAGTAGCAATATGCATTTCAGGATTGTTTGACATAAAATTGTGCAAAATCTCTTTCGCAATGTTTGATTTACGGTTACTAAAATAAGCGTTGAAGGATGAGAATTTCCATTCATTATTTTGCGTAGCAAATCCATGAGAAACAGCATTATGATGAATATAATTAACCAAGTTCAAAAGGTAATTATTATTGGAAACTATTTTACGTTTCAAACTTTCACGAAATAAACTGCCAACGCGATTATTCACTTTGTTGAATCCTTTAGCATAAGCGTTCAACCAATTTGATGCTTGACGCGATATTATTTCAGAACAATTTTTGCATGAATTTAACTCACCGAATAACCTGATTTCGGTTTCAGATTTTATTTTAATTGCAAAATGAAAATGATTTGGCAATAAACAATACGCTATAGTGTCAGCAACCGGGCTAAAATGAAATTTATATTTTTCCAGAAAGTATAAATAATTGTCTTCATTTTTAAAAATGTTATCACCAGCATTCCCATGATTATAAATATGATAAATAGTTTCTGGCTGAAACTTCAATACCTGTTGATACATAATTCGTGAAATTAAAATCGAAGTAAAAATATTTTTTATATTTAAAACTTCAAAACCTTGATTGTGTTTTGAAACCCGTCAGGATTAAAATTTTGCTTCGATTGTTTTGCTTTTAGTAAGAAATCCTGACGGTTTTTGAAACCCGTCAGGATTAAAATTTTGCTGCAATGATTTAGCTATGCTAAAAATCCTGACGGGTTTTTGAAACCCGTCAGGATTAAAATTTTACCGCAATGATTTAGCTATTCTAAAAATCCTGACGGGTTTTTGAAACCCGTCAGGATTAAAATTTTACCGCAATGATTTAGCTATGCTAAAAATCCTGACGGGTTTTTGAAACCCGTCAGGATTAAAATTTTGCTTCGATTGTTTTGCTTTGCAAGAAATCCTGACGGGTTTTTGAAACCCGTCAGGATTAAAATTTTACCGCAATGATTTAGCTATGCTAAAAATCCTGACGGGTTTTTGAAACCCGTCAGGATTAAATGCGTCTTCGAAAAAATATACTACCTTTGCAATTCAAATTACATACATGGGGCCGAAAGGTTTCGACAGCGTGGGCGGTAATTAGTAAGCATGCAGTGCTTTGTTGGGCAGGCACTTTAATCTCAACCTTCACAAACTTCAAACGGCAACTATGATGTTGCTCTTGCTGCTTAATTAAGTTAATTAACCGGCAATGTCTCGCAGAAAGCGCCTCCCTTCCGCGTTTTGACTGAGGCACCGCAAATGCAGGGATAGTTGGTAAGTGCTTCGATTACCAATGAGATACAGAAGATAAGTTAGTGGTTGGCCCGTATGTTTGCCTAAGCTAATCGAAAACCAAAAATGTACTAAGCATGTAGAAAGCTTTTGATTGACGCGTTTGGACGTGGGTTCAAATCCCACCGGCTCCACTCTTTATTCCCGGACTTTAATAATCGATGATGATAAAACACATTGATTTTTTTTTGAATAATAATTCCCTAACTCCTAAATTCAAAAAAATAATAAAGCATTAAAGCCACAAACATGGCAAAAAGAACTCCACGACCTGCTTCGGTTTTCTGCCATTTTATCATCAGCATTCGAAAAATTATTACCGTTACAAAAAGCGACATCAAATGTATTTTGGGTTTGGGCGGCAATGCATACAGCACATTGTATTGCACCAATAAATGGTTTACAAAAAGAAAAAAATAATAACCGGCAATCAGCAATACTGCCCCAAGTACTATTCCAATGTAAATATTATCAGGAATTTTTACCACTTAATTTTATTGAGTTGTGCAATAGTATGATGCGCGGTAAAATCGAATTGCACCGGCACCACCGAAACATAACCATGAGCCAATGCCCATTCATCGGTATCGTCACCTGTATCGAAATTTACAAACTTGCCGGTGAGCCAATAATATTTGCGATGTGTAGGGTCGAGCCGCTCGCTAAATTCTTCTTGCCATTTTGCTAAAGCTTGCCGGCATATTCTTATTCCTTTTACTTTCGATTTGGTTAAGTTAGGAATATTCACATTAAGCAAAGTATTCGATGGCAAGCCATTTTTTAAAACAGCCGAAGCGATTTTGTTTGCATAAAATTTCGATGCTTCGAAGTTTGCATCAAGTGCATAATTCGATAGCGAAAAACCAATAGAAGGGATATTTTCTATAGCACCTTCCATAGCTGCAGACATGGTACCACTATAAATAACATTGATGGATGAGTTGCTGCCGTGGTTTATTCCCGATACACACAAGTCAGGTTTTTTCTTCAATACTTTGTTCACTGCAAGTTTCACACAATCTACAGGAGTGCCGCTGCATTGCCAGCTTTCATAATCGGTATGCAAGTCTACTTTATCTAATCGCAAAGGTTTATTTATTGTAATAGCATGCCCCATACCCGACTGTGGACTATCGGGCGCTACTATCACCACTTTGCCAATGGTTGCCATGGCCTGCGCCAATGCATTAATGCCCGGTGCTGTAATTCCATCATCGTTTACAATAAGAATAGTCGGTTTATTTATTTGGGATTTTGCCATAAATTATTTTTTGCGAAACTAAGAAATATTGGAGTTGAATTAAAATTGAATTTGTCGTACAAAATAATTAATATTGCCGTACAAAAGTTTTAAATTATGGAAACAAAATTAACATTGCGATTCGACAGCGAAATAATTGATGAGATTAAAAGATTTGCCGAATCGAAAAACATAAGTGTTTCGAAATTAACCGAATATTTATTTACCAAAGTAACAGCAAAAAACTACAAATCGTTAGAAGACTTTCCAATTGCGAAATGGATAGATGAACTTGCCGAACCACAAATTAAATACACAAAACCAGGCAAAAAAAAGAAATCAATTCATAAGGAATTTTACGAATCAAAGGCAACTAAGAAATGACAAAAATATTTATTGACGCAAATGTAATTATTTCTGTTTTAAATTCGGAATATCCAGCGTTTCCATTTGCAGCCAAAGTACTAAGCCTTGCCGACAATCCAAACTATAGATTGTTTACATCACCATTAAGCATAGCTATTAGTTTTTATTTTGCTACAAAAAAATGTGGAGTCACCAAGGCACATCAAAAAATAATTTTGCTTGGAAACAAAATACAGATAGTTGATACCCCCGAAGATTGCTTAAAGCAATTAGCGAAAGATAAAAAAATAAAAGATGTGGAAGATGGAATGCAATATTATGCTGCAAAAAAGGCAAAATGTAATTTCATTATTACTGATAACATTGAAGATTTTTACTTTTCGGAAATCGAAGTAAAAACCGCTTCAGCCTTTTTAGCTTTAATTTCGAATTGAATTCTTGAATCGTTGTTGATGGAAATTAGATTTATAAATTAGCAAAAACTAATCATCGAAACATTCTATCAAAAGTAAAGATTCGGTAAAAACAATTTGAATTAAATTAATGAGGCTCACACTTTTTCTGCCACAAATCATCCCATATCCCTATTAGCAAATCCTTCGTTGGCCTTTTCAATAAATTCAAGAATTTCTTCGCGCCCACTTTTTGTTTCGGTGGAGGAAATAAACATCA
The DNA here is from genome assembly GCA_016717325.1 of Bacteroidota bacterium. Taxonomy (GTDB): domain Bacteria; phylum Bacteroidota; class Bacteroidia; order AKYH767-A; family OLB10; genus JADKFV01. Next base: position 93,383 of record JADKFV010000012.1, read on the forward strand.
ATGGTAGCTCTTCCCAATGTTTTAAATATTCCTTTTTATGTATTGCCACACTTTTTGGTATTTGTGTCTTGGGTATTTTATCGGCTTTGGTAAACACAATACATAGTGGCACACCATTCTCTCCTACTTTGTTTATAAATTCCATATCCGACTTTTGCGGTTCAATCCTCAAATCAACTAAGATAAATATACACATGAGAAACTCTCGTTGTTCAATGTAATCCCAAATCATTTTTTTCCATTTCGCCCGCTCTTCCTGCGATACTTTGGCATAACCAAATCCGGGCAAATCAACCAGCATCCATTGCTTATTTACTTTGAAAAAATTTATTGTTTGCGTTTTTCCCGGTGAGCTCGATGTTTTGGCCAAGCCCTTTTTATTTACCAGCATATTTATAAGCGATGATTTGCCCACATTGCTTCGACCTATGAAAGCATACTCCGGCAAAGGTTCTGGCGTACATTGCTCTAGATTGGTAGCACTTTTTATAAACTCGGTTTCTTTAATTATCATTTCGATTAATTTTTTTTTCGCCAAAAAGATTATTCATTTTGGGTGGGTAAATGTAGTTTGTTAAACATAGGATGGTACATTTGCATCAGTAATTTTTTCGTGATTCGCTTTATCGCATTTGATAGAGTTTTTTAATGAATCCCCTGCTTTAACCAATCGTATTTTGTTTTTACAAATCTTCTTTGTTAATTTGTTGGCTATTCCTAAGTCCGACTAAACTAACAAAGTTGATGAAATTTAATTTTTCATATTTACGTAAGTTTTTTATGTTTAAAAACTCGATTGAAAAGCTCATCAACAGGCTTAGTGGAGACTCCGACAACTTCACTATAGAAACAAGGATGTTTAACCTCACAGCGTTACTCATCGGTTCGTTATTTTCGCTTGGTGTAGTTGCTAACTTTATTATTGGTCTCAATTTTTGGCTCAACATATCCATAGTTAGTTGTATTGCGATATTATTTTACACTTATTACCAGTCTCGCTATAAAAATAACTATACCTATGTGCTTCCTATTTTCATAGTAGTGAGTTATACCATGATTACACTCAACTGGTTTTTGGGTGCCGGTAGCGATGGCCCTTCACCAATATACTTTTTGCTTAATCTTATTACATTACTTATTATCAGCCCGCGTAGGCAATACTTTTTTATTCTTGCCATGCAATTGATTACTATGTCGGGTTTGTATTATGTTGACTATAACCACAGCAGTTGGGTTATACAATACGATGATGAAAATGCGCGAATGATAGACATGTTTTTGAGTACATTTTTCTGCCTCATATTCGTTTTCCTGATTATGGCACTTTTAAAAATTAGCTACAACCGCGAGCGTACAAAAGTAAAATTGCAGCAGAACGAAATTTACGACCAAAACAAACTTATTCTTGAGCAGAACGAAAACCTCGAAAAGATGAACCACTTAAAGTCGAAATTATTCTCTATTATTTCGCACGATATGCGTTCACCTTTGTCAACTTTACATAGTGCAATTAACATATTGAACGAAACACACTTATCGGAAAGTGAAAGACTTACTATAATTAATGGTGCAAAAGAGCGATTGGTTTATACTCAGGAAATGCTCGACAATCTTTTAAGTTGGGCAAACAGCCAAATGAACGGAATGCAAACAAGCATGTCGAAGGTAAATATGAAGCACCTTGCCAATTCCGTTTTGCTGCACCTTAAACCTCAATACGAAAGCAAGTTTATTAATGCAGTAAGTGAAATAGCTGAAGATGTGTTTGTATATGCAGATATTGAAATGATTAGATTGGTAATAAGAAATATATTTTCCAATGCTGCAAAGTTCACTTCCGAAGATGGTAACATTACTATTAAAGCACATACCGAAAACGATTTAGTGTGGATTACTATTACCGATAATGGCAAAGGGCTTACTCCTATTGAGCTCGAAAAAATAAATTCGAAAACAAGTTTTTCTACTCCGGGCACCAATAACGAAAAAGGTACTGGACTTGGATTGATTCTTTGTAAGGATTTTCTGCATGTAAACAATGGCGAGCTTGTTGTTACAAGCGAAATGCAAAAGGGTACAACATTTGCCTTCAGCCTGCCTTTCTACAGCGGTCAGGATGAAAATGTGGACAAACAAAAAGACAACATACGTGCGCTAATAAGAAGCAAAGACAGGGCTAAGACTTTTTCTGATATGTATTAACATGTCGCTCTTTTTTGCTATCGTAAATATCGGCTATTGTTACTAAAATTCCGGTTTCTTCTACATCACCAAAATGTGAATTAAGCGCTGTACCAAAAGTTTTCATGGTGGGCGATATATTCATGTAGGAATTTACCAAAGGTGGAATATTCTCTTTCAAACTCCTCACATGATGGTTTAAAATAACATGGGCTTCTTTGTATGAGAGGCCTTCAATTTCCTTTGCAAAAGCACCTATATCCGTTTCATATTTCAACGGTATTATTGGCGTCACTAATTTTTCGGAATCGGGAAAAATATAATTCATAAAATATAAAATCATATCGCGCGCCTGACGATTAAAATCAAGATACATAGTTACTTTTCCCCAATAATATTTTAAGTCTTCATTGTCTACAATTATGGCACCAAGACCATCCCACAAATTATCGAGCGAAAATAATCCGGTACGGTTGGTGGCAGTGGGTTGATATTTTGGTTGCACAAATGAGCGCCCCAACTCTATGGTATAAGGCATATAATCGCGAATAAACATTCCGCTGAAGTTGAACAGTTCACTTGTTGACAACATTATTTCACCATTTGGGCCAATGGCATTTTTGCAATGTATATAACGGTAGCCACCCACAATATCTTTATCGGTAGTATTCCACACAATCAGTTGCTGGTATGGTTGTTCGTTGGTATCGTATTCATCGAGGTCGCATGCCAAGCCCGTGCCTCCTCCTGCTGCACGAAAAGTAACTTCGCGCAATCGGCCAATTTCGCGCAAAGTATTGGGTGCATTGCGGTGATTTACTACATAGATTTCGTTATTACCATTATTGGTTTTGCGCAAAAAAGTTGTGGCATTTAATTCAGCCAAAATCAATTCGCCTGGCACAGGGTCTATAACTTTTTGCTCATTCATTTTTTATTTGGTAAAAAATTTATTTCAAAAAAACAATTTCTTTTACAATCACCATTTTCCAAAATATCAATTTTCTTTTGGAGCAAGTTCGTACACTTTATCTTTCATCCATTGCGCCCATTGTTCATCAGTTTTCGATTTGTCGAAAATTGCAGGGTCTATAGCTTTTCCAATAGTAATGGTAACATTGAGATGTTCTTGCTTATACATTTCATCGGGCAAATAAAGCATTTCGATATTGGCCTTAATACCTATTTTTTTTCGGAAATTCGATAAGCCGTAAAAATAGTTTGTAAGATGCCCGCTGATATGTATGGGAACTACAGTCTTCTTATATTTTCTTGCCTTTGCTATAAAAGCTTTCTTCCATTCGAGGTCGCAAATCACGCCATCGGTTCTGCGCGATACCAACCCTGCCGGAAAAATCAACAATGCTCCATCCGATGCAAATACCTGATCCAGTTCTTGTAGCATTTCGCGTGTAGTATTACCATGCTTATTTACTCCAACAAACAAATCTTCAAGATTTTTGAGTTTGGTTAATATATCGTTCACTATAAACTTTACTTCGGGCCTATGCCGCCCCAATACTTGCAATAACGATATGCCATCGAGACCACCAAGAGGATGATTAGCAACAAACATAACTGAGCCATGCTCTAAAATATTTTCTTCGCCAATTACTTTATACTTAAACTTAAACTCGGTAATAATGGCATCTACAAAAGCCAACCCACGCAAGTGACCGTATTTCGAAATAAAATAATTTACTTGCTCTTGCCGTGTTATTTTTTTTAAATACCTAAGTATAAAACCCGGTATCATTTTATGCAGACGCGCATTCTTTTCTAAAAAAATTTTATCGATATCGATAAATTTTTTGTCGGCATATTCATTTTCAATACTCATACTTTACTCTTAATTTGGGTTTGGCAAATATATATTATGTCACCACATATTTTACACAAAATCAACTTTATTCGCTTCCATAATTATTACTTACTTCTCATTCTGAATTTTCTAACATCCTTAAAACTAAATTATCCCTCAAGAATAGTTTGGAAATTTGGCGCTCAATCTAAATTATTATGTAATAATATTAACCTCTATGCTTTTTATACTTCAAGGTTATTACATTTGCATCCCGTGTTCAAAAAAAACAAACTACACCAATGAGCTCGGTAAAATATATTTTCGTAACGGGAGGGGTAACATCCTCATTAGGCAAAGGCATTATTTCGGCATCGCTAGCAAAGCTGCTACAGGCAAGGGGCTACAAGGTTGCCATCCAAAAACTTGATCCATACATCAACATCGACCCGGGCACTCTCAACCCCTACGAACATGGCGAATGTTATGTAACCAACGATGGTGCCGAAACCGACCTCGACCTGGGCCACTACGAGCGATTTTTAAATACGGCTACATCGCAAGCCAATAATGTTACTACCGGTCGCATTTACCAAACTGTAATCAACAAAGAGCGTGAAGGCGCATACTTAGGCAAAACCGTTCAGGTGATTCCTCACATTACCGATGAAATAAAACGGTGTATAAAATTGCTGGGCGAAACAGGAGATTACGAAATAATAATAACCGAAATTGGTGGCACCGTTGGCGATATCGAATCGCTGCCTTACATAGAAGCTGTGCGACAGCAAATATGGGAAATGGCTGGTAACTGTTGTGTTATACACCTTACTTTGTTGCCATATCTTGCTACTACCGGAGAGCTGAAAACAAAACCTACTCAACACTCGGTAAAAACTTTACTGGAATATGGTATACAGCCCGATATACTTGTATGCCGTTCGGAGCACCCGGTGAATCAGGAATTAAAACGTAAAATCGCTTTGTTCTGTAATGTAAATATCAATGCCGTTATCGAGTCGATAGATGCACCTACTATTTACGATGTGCCACTGTTGATGATGAAAGAACAACTCGACAAAGTTGTGTTGAACAAACTAAGATTGAACATGCGCCACGAACCCGATATGGAACAGTGGAAAGCATTTCTGGGCAAGTTAAAAAATCCGGTAAACGAAGTTAAAATTGGGTTGATAGGCAAATATATTGAATTGAAAGATGCATACAAAAGTATAAGCGAATCGCTCATACATGCTGGCGTGGCTAATGAATGTAATGTAAAAGTGGAGTGGATACATTCCGAAAAACTGGATAAGGATAATATAAAAGATAAACTAAAAAATCTTCATGCTGTATTGGTGGCTCCAGGATTTGGAAATAGAGGAATAGAAGGAAAAATTGATGCTATAGAATTTGTGCGCAAAAACAATATTCCGTTTTTGGGAATTTGCCTTGGTATGCAATGCGCAGTTATTGAATTTAGTCGTAATGTATTGAAACTGGAAAATGCCAATTCAACAGAAATGGATCCCGATGCAAAAAATCCGGTGATTGATATAATGGCATCGCAAAAAGATATTACGCGCAAAGGCGGCACCATGCGGCTTGGCGAGTATCCTTGTGTATTATTAAAAGGAACAAAGGCTGCCGGCATTTACAACAAATCGAAAATTGCTGAGCGACACCGTCACCGCTTTGAATTCAACAATAAGTATTTGAAAAAATTTGAAGAGGCCGGTATGATTGCATCAGGCATAAACCAATCACCACTTGGCGACCTTGTCGAAATTATCGAATTGAAAAATCATCCCTTTTTTGTAGGGGTTCAATTTCATCCCGAGTATAAAAGCACAGTCGAAAATCCACACCCACTATTTGTAAAATTTGTGAAGGCCGCTATGGAGAGAAAGTCTGTAGTTTAGTGTTTAGTATTGAGTAAGTAGTATTGAGTAGTTGGTATTGGGTAGGTAGTATTGAGTAGTTGGTATTGAGTAGTTAGTATTGAGATGTTTTGCTATCGGTTATTTGGTTGTTGCTTTCGTTATTGTCATGCTGAGGTACGAAGCATCTCTGCCTAACGTTAGGTCTTGGTTGTTGTTTTCGCAATTGTTATGCTGAGGTACGAAGCATCTCTGTCAGGCATTGGTCATTGCGCATTGTCAAGTGAGTATTCTCGAAATTATAAACTGTTCTGTAAGAAATCGGGGGTCGTCCATTTTAATTGTAAGGATGAATGAGTGATAGAATTATTGGTAAAATAAAGTTATTCTTACTGATTGATGATATAGCTAAAAAGATTATCATTTGTCACAATCATGATCGAATAGCATTGAATAAAATTAACTTGCTTTTAATGACATCTAAATATTTATACAAAAAAGTTGATTATTATTTCGGCAATGCAATTAAAAAAAAACTACACGTCTATAAAAACATAAATCAATGAAAATCATTTTTTGATTCAATGCAATAACCAAATAACCAACAACCCAATAACCAAACAACCAACTACCTATTCACAGCATTTCTAAAAATCAACTGCAGGGCAGCATCAAAGCGCATGGACTTATCATCGGCCGGGGCAAAATCGATGGGTGGAGGTTTTATTTTTTCTATCTCTGTTTGAAAATTGGAATAATCAGTTTTTTTTGATGTGGTACTCAATTTCAATATTTGTATCATGCTATCGGCCACTACTGTTGTGTATTGCACCGGCAAAGTTTCGCGTGCAATATTTATCAATTCAAATTCCGAAGTGTTGTAATATTCTACCAACTCCCAATCGTGGGCATTTTCATTTTTAAGTTCAAACATTTTATATTTTAATCGCTCATACAATCCATCTGCCGGTGTTTGCAAATCGGAATTATTTATTTCGTCAAAAGTTTTACGGCCTGTTTTACCATAGTAAATTATTTTTTGATTGAAATCTGAATTGGCCACTCTAAGGTCATCCACTTTTTTGTTGTCGATAACAGTGCTATCCAGCATGTTTACAAAATACAAACTCTCGCCACTCATGGCTGCAAAACTTTCCCAATCTTTAATTTCCTTTTTATAAATGTTGCTCTTTAAAAATACTGGTTGAATCACAAACCCTTTGCGCTTAGCGGACCTAATGGCAGCTTTCAATTTTACAGGACCAATATTTACATCACCATTGCCAATAACTATTATTACACGTTGGGCCCCTTTACGTTTACTCCAGGTTACACGGTTTACTGCTGCGTCTACCAGGGCTCCTAAATGCTGCGAACCTCCGGGCATGTAAGTTTTAATTTTACAGAATTCTAAAAATACTTCTTCGTAGTTTTCGGTTGGGTGTACAAATACCTTTACAAAATTCGAGTCTTGCTTAAACGATTCGCGAGAGTAACCTACCAAACCAACACAAACATGTTGCGTACTCATTTGCCCCTGAACCGAAGAAATCATTTTCCAATAAGCCTTTTTGAAAGATTCAAACACACCCGAAGTGCTGCCACTCATATCTATACAAAATACAATCTCGGTAATCTTACGGTTATCAGGATTGGCACTAAATGCTTTATCAGCACTTAATGATAACAGGCAAAACAGTAAAACCAATTTTGGTATTCTTAGCATAGGATAACGAGGCAAGAAAAAAATAGATAACCGATGTTCAACGGCAAATATAAATACTCGACTTAATCTACCAAACAGATTCGGCAAAGAAATTAAACTTTATAAAAAAGGGGCTTTCTTTTATTTAAAGGTACTGTGTGATTTGTTCCGGAAGTTGATGGGCAGAATCAATTGTTCCTGTTTAGTAATTGTATTTCGTACAAACGCTTGTACATGCCTTCTTCGGCAACCAATTGTTCGTGTTTGCCCTGTTGTATAATTTCTCCTTTGTCAATCACAATTATATTATCGGCACGCCTGATAGTTGACAATCGATGGGCAATAATAATGGATGTGCATTTGCTCGATACATTTTCGGTGGCTTTCGAAATAAGATCTTCACTTTCACTATCGAGTGAGGGAAGTAGCTTCGTCCAAAATAAAATGAGTGGTTTGTAAACCCCAGCACGCACAAAAGCCAACAATTGCCGCTGCCCTACCGATAATTGTGTGCCGCGTTCCTGCACATTAAAATCGTAAGTGCCCGGCAGGCGCTCTATAAAACGATTGGCACCAACTTCGGTAGCTGCAAGCTTTACATCGTTAAGGCTTATATCGTCATTATAGAGTGTGATATTATTTTTGATAGTGTCCGAAAACAAAAACACATCTTGCTGCACCAATCCTATTTTTGTTCGCAATTGGTGAATATCAAACTCCTGAATATTGATGCCATCAATTAAAATTTCGCCTTTCTGTATTTCGTAAAATCTATTTATCAATCCGATGATAGAAGTTTTGCCTGCACCCGTAGGGCCAACGAATGCAACCACCTCGCCCACTCCAACTTTGAAACTTATGTTGCGCAAAACCCACTTACTATTCTCATCATCAGCATTATATTTAAACCACACATTTTTAAATTCGATATTGCCTTTCAATTTATCGGCACTCAATGTTCCATTCTTTACAATAGGCTTTGTTAAATTTAAAAGTTTAAAAATACGCTCACTACTAACCATTCCCATTTGTAAGGTATTAAACTTATCGGCCAATTCGCGTATGGGCCGAAACAACAAATTGATGTACATAATAAAAGCAACCACAACTCCGAATTGTAATTCATGATGCAAGATTGCACGGGTGCCATACCACACAATCAAACCAATAGCGGTAGCGGATAACAATTCTACCACCGGAAAAAAAATACTGTAATACCATACCGATTTTATATTTGCCGTGCGGTGCTCGCGATTTATACTTTGAAATTTTTTGTACTCCTCATCTTCTCTGTTAAACACTTGAACAATGCGCATGCCTGTTAAATGTTCCTGCACAAAGGTGTTGAGATTGGATACAGCGGATCGAACATCGTTGAAAGATTTTTTTATATTCTTTTGAAAAACACGTGTGGCGATAATCAAAACCGGCACAGTACTCAACGATATCAAAGCCAAACGCCAATCGATGTAAAACATAAACGCGATAATGGCCACCAACTGCAAAAGGTCGCTGATAATGACTAATAAACCATCGGTAAAAATGTCGGCTATTGTTTCCATATCCGATACCAATCTGGTAATGGTAATGCCAATGGGTGTGGTATCAAAAAAAGTGAGGTTAAATGATTGTAATTTACTGAATAAATTTTTTCGCAAATCAGCAATAATATTTTGCCCCAGCAAATTTGTATTTGAGGCATAAAATATTTGTAAAAAAGAATTGAGCAAAGCCGTTATCAGCATGAGTGCAGTAAAAAGCAATAGATGATGTTCATCGCCTTTGGCAATATAATTATCAATGGTTAGTTGTGTAAGCCACGGACGTAAAGGCGATACAATTGCCAATAATACAGAAAGAAAAATAGTGCCGATAAAATTTTGCCTGTAAGGTTTTACATATCGAAAAACATTCAACAATCCATCCAGCTTTTTCTCCTCCTTATTACCCATTACTTAATATTTGAGTTGTTTTCTGTTTGGCCAATAATTACCGGCAATCTTAAAACCGGGTTCGAAATAAAATTATATTTCACCTGTGTAAGGTACAGCCCATGAGGGTTTACACTTTTACCCGCATTGCGCCTGTTGTTGCTTTGTATTATTTCTTCCAAATTATTTAATGTAATTTTTCTGTTGTTCACATTCATCATGGTGCCAACAATAGCACGCACCATACCGCGCAAAAATCTATCAGCTGTTATTGTAAAAATTGTAAATTCTCCACACACATACCATTCAGCTTTTTCAATTTTACATTCAAATGTTTTTACCTGAGTATTCGATTTGCAAAAACATTCGTAGTTAGTATATCGATATAATATCTGGCAACATTCATTCATTAAACCTAAATCAATTTTACTAGGCATGTATGCCGACATATTATTTACAAAAGGATTTTTTGCGTGATGAATAATGTAATGATATGTTCGTGATGTGGCATCAAAACGTGCATGGCATTTATCATCAACATCAAACAAATTGAAAACACAAATGTCAAACGGAAGGATAGCATTTGTTTGAAAAATAAATTTTGCTGTATCGCTTATTTTATTTTCCACATCGAAGTGAATATAAAATTGTGTGGCATGCACTCCCGTATCAGTACGCCCGCAACCTAAGCTAACAGTAGGTTTGCCAACAACTTTGCCAATAGCCTCGTCTACAAGTTGCTGCACACTTATAGCATTATGCTGTATTTGCCAACCCGAATATTTTGTACCATTATATGCTAGTTCTAAAAAATATCTCAATGCATTTTTTTTGAAGGGCGCTAAAATCGATGATAATAAATTAATATACTAATGGTTTTAATTTTGACACCACACCGACAAGTAATTTTTGCCACAAAAGCACTAAGGCACAAAATTTAACTAATTCGCAAACAAATCATTTTTATGTTTTGTGGGATTTAGAGTTTTGGTAATTTAGTGGCTCTTTAATTTATACTTAAGTGTATTTAGATTTTTGAATGAAAATATAACGGACTCACAGTAATGCCGAACAACTTCATTAAGTTGTTTTTCCAAAACCTAAGTTGTTTCGGTATATAAGACTTTTCGGAAAGGTCTAAATGTTATTCGATTATGAAAAATATAAATCGAATTAACTTTTTTTAACGAGGCCGAAACTCACACTACATGCCATATTCACGGCACGAGTGCTAATATTGCGCTGCAAAAAAAATACCTGCATATGATGGACATAAAAGAAATAAACGAAAAAATTCAACAAGAAAGTGCATTTGTTGATTTACTGAATTTAGAAATCGGCAAATCGATTGTAGGCCAAAATACATGATTGAACGATTGCTGATTGGCTTGTTGAGCAATGGTCATGTATTGCTCGAAGGGGTGCCGGGTCTTGCAAAAACATTAGCCATAAGTTCGCTTTCGAAAGCAGTTGATGCAAAATTTTCGCGCATTCAGTTTACACCCGATTTGTTGCCGGCCGACTTAATAGGCACTATGATCTATAACCAAAAGAAAGAAGAATTTACTGTTCGCAAAGGGCCAATTTTTGCCAACTTTATTTTGGCCGATGAAATAAACCGTGCCCCGGCAAAAGTGCAAAGCGCCTTGCTCGAAGCCATGCAGGAAAAACAAGTAACCATTGGTGAAAACACCTTTAAACTCGAAGAACCTTTTCTTGTGCTTGCTACTCAAAATCCCATTGAGCAGGAAGGAACTTATCCGTTGCCCGAAGCCCAACTCGATCGCTTTATGATGAAAGTAGTAATTGGATATCCTGGTAAGGAAGACGAGAAATTAATTATCCGCCAAAATCTTTCGAACGAAAAAACAACCATTAATCCTGTGGTAAATACCGAAAGTATTTTGAAAGCACGCAGCGCTGTTCGCGAAGTTTACATGGACGAAAAATAGAAAAGTATATTGTCGATATTGTTTTTGCAACACGTTTTCCAAAAGAAAATAAATTGCAAAAACTGGCACAACTGATTAACTATGGTGGCTCGCCACGTGCAAGTATTAATCTTGCATTGGGTGCAAAAGCGTATGCATTTATAAAACGCAGAGGCTATGTTATTCCCGAAGATGTACGCGCCATATGTCACGATGTGATGCGCCACCGCATTGGACTTACATACGAAGCCGAAGCGGAAAATGTAACAACAGAGCAAGTTATTAATGAGGTGCTTAATATGGTGGAAGTTCCATAGGGATTGTCATTGGGCATTGGTCAAAGTCAGGTCAGGTCCCCCGGGGGGGGGCAGGGCGGCATTGTCTGAGCGAAGTCGAAGGGAGGTCTGGTCAATAGTCATTGGTCATTGTCACCCTGAGCGAAGTCGAAGGGTCACTGGTCATTGGTCATTGTCACCCTGAGCGAAGTCGAAGGGTCATTGCTGCGCAAGCCATGGTTTGTGTCCTCACAAACCATTTCGATGCAAGTTGGACTAGTCACAAAAAATAATCGCTGCCGTTGTTTGTGTACTCTGCGCCAGCCATTGTTTGTGTCCACTGCGCCAGCCATTGTTTGTGTGATTTGCGTCAGCCATTGTTTGTGTCCTCGCAAACAATTCTTGCGCACTAGCACACCGTCATAGAAAAAATTGTTTTGTTGAAATAAATGCATTAAAAAAAATACCATCAAGAAATTTGTGTAAGAAGAAACAGAAACAAAAATTACTTCAGATAAATAATAATTACAAAAAGTGGAAACGCAAGAGCTTTTAAAAAAAGTAAGGAAAATAGAAATTAAAACACGTGGGCTCTCGAATCAAATTTTTTCGGGCGAGTACCATAGTGCTTTTAAGGGCCGCGGTATGGCCTTTAGCGAAGTGCGTGAGTATATGGCTGGCGATGATATACGCAGCATAGACTGGAACGTTACCTCGCGCTTCAATCATCCTTATGTAAAAGTGTTTGAAGAAGAACGCGAGCTTACAGTAATGTTATTGGTTGATATTAGTGGCAGTGGCGAATTTGGAACACAGCAACAATTCAAACGTGAAATGATTACGGAGTTATGTGCGGTGCTTTCGTTTAGTGCTATAAAAAACAACGATATGGTGGGGGTTATTTTTTTTAGCAGCAAGATTGAAAAATTTATTCCTCCCAAAAAAGGCAAGTCTCATATCCTGCGTATTATCCGTGAGTTGATAGACCTACAGCCCACCGAAAAAGGTACCGACATAGCAATGGCCTTGCGCTACTTTACAAACGTGATAAAGAAACGCAGTATATCGTTTATCATTTCCGATTTTATGAGCAGCAATTATAGCGATGCATTTGAAATTGCTGCACGCAAGCATGATATGATTGCACTTAAAATATTTGATGAACGCGAACAGCATATTCCCAATATTGGTATCATACAAATAGTGGATCCCGAAACAGGTAAAACCCTCACTGTGGATACAAGCAGTGTGGATTTGCGTAATTCTTACTCACAACATTTTACTAATGCAAACAAAGAATTTAGCAACCTCACAGCAAAATGCGGTATCGACTTTGTAAATTTACGTACCAATCAAAATTACATTCAACCGTTGATGAATCTTTTTAAACAACGTGAAAAAGGAAGAAGATCAGTATGATGACATTTAAAAGATTTCTTACTCCAAAATATTTTTCTGCTTCAGTTGTGGCGATGTTTTTTTTGTGCCTGAATTTTATTTTAACGGCACAACCTCAGCAGCAAGTTGCAGCAACATTAGATACTAACGTAATTCGTATTGGAGAGCAAACCATGTTACGTTTGTCATCGGCATTCAACAAGAATAATAAATACAACTGGTTTGCTTTGCCCGATACATTTAATAACATAGAAATTATCAGCCGCGATACTGTTGATACCATTCAGGTAAACAATGCCTGGCAGTTGCAACAAAACATTCTAATCACATCATTCGATAGTGGTAATTGGGTTATACCACCTGCACAACTTTCGTTCAATTTGCCGGGCGATACCATCACCTATTTTTCAAGCACTTCGCCTTTGCTCATTATGGTTAATGGCATTGCTGTTGACACTACGAAGGCAGCTTACGATATAAAAAGTGTGATTGATGTGCCATTTAGTATCATGGATTATATTTGGTGGATAGTAGGAGCAATTCTGATTATTGCCATCATTGCCGGCACTATTTTCTTTTTACGCAAATCGAAAATTGAGCAAGGTGCACCTCAAATAGTGAAAATAAAAAAGCCTGCACACGAAATTGCATTGGCAGCACTCGCAAATTTGAAAGAAGAAAAACTCTGGCAACAAGGTCAGGTAAAAGAATACCACACCAACCTTACCGATATTTTACGAACATATATTGGCAATCGATACAACATACATACACTGGAACTTACAACCGATGAAATAATGCAATATCAAATTATAAAATCGTTGCCAGCTGACGTAAATTTGGAATTGAAAAATTTGTTGCAATTAGCCGACCTTGTAAAATTTGCAAAAGCCAACCCACTTGCTAATGAGCATGAACTGAGTTACAGCAGTGCGTTCGACTTTGTGATGAAAACAAAACAAAGCGAACAAACGCCTGTAATAAAAACAGAACAAAACAATTCAATGCAAAAATGATAAGTTGGTGGAACGATATACAATTTGCTCATCCATATTATTTATGGTTGCTATTGCTGTTGCCAATACTTTTGTTTTGGCATTTATTTTTTCGCAAAAAAAACATTACTTCTTTTAATTTTTCGAATACAAAACCATTTGAAAAAACGAATAGAAGTTGGCGGCAATATTTATTGAATGTACCTATCGTATTGCGGATGCTTACTCTCGCATTTATAATAGTTGCCATAGCTCGCCCACAATCATCATCGCGAGCGCAAAACGTTACCACCGAAGGTATATCCATAGTACTTGCTCTCGACATATCGGAGTCGATGCTTGCCGAAGATTTTAAACCCAATAGAATTGAAGCTGCAAAAAAAGTAGCCATCGATTTTATTGAAGGCCGCCCTACCGATCAAATTGGGTTGGTGGTTTTCAAGGGCGAAAGTTTTTCTTCGTGCCCCATAACAACCGATCATGGTGTACTCATTAATTTACTTCGAACTATAAACAGCGATATGTTGCCTACACCCGGTACTGCAATTGGCGAAGGACTTGCTACAGCAATAGCACGGGTGAAAGATGCCAAAACAAAAAGCCGTGTAGTTATTTTACTTACCGATGGTGTAAACAATTCGGGAAGTATAGCGCCCGAAACAGCGGGAGAAATTGCCAAAACTTTTGGCGTGCGCGTTTATAGTGTAGGAGTGGGAACAAATGGCTTTGCCCCTACTCCAATGAAAACACCTTTTGGTGTACAATACCAAAATGTACCTGTGCAAATAGATGAAGACATGCTGCGCAAAGTATCGAAAGAAACAGATGGAATATATTACCGGGCAACCAACAACAAAAAGTTACGCGATATATATGCCCAAATAGATAAGCTCGAAAAAACAAAAGTGGAAGTAACAGAATTTCGCAGGTATAGCGAAGAGTACTGGCCACTGGCAGTTGTAGCAGGAATTTTATTTCTTCTCGAATTTATTTTGCGGTATTTAGTTTTGAAAAAAATTCCTTAACTGTAATGTTGAATTTAAGTTTATATAAAATCACGTTCAAATAATAATTGAAAAAATCGTTACTAAAAAAAAGAAAATTAGTCTCGGATTAGAAAAAAATAAAAAAGCATAATGGAAGAGTTTCGCTGGGTGAACGAAAATTTATTGTATCTCTACATACTACTGCCGGTGATGGTATTGTGCTTCTATTTCATGTACAGATGGAAAAAAAATGCCATCAATAAGTTTGGACAATGGACAGTAATAGCACCCTTATTTGCGCATGTATCAAAAATAAAACCTTTGTGGAAATTTGTATTTATGTTTCTGGCGGCCACTATGTTAATAACAGCAATATGCCGTCCACAACTTGGAAGCAAACTCGAAGAAGTAAAGCGTAAAGGAGTGGATATTGTTATTTGCCTCGATGTATCGAACTCGATGGATGCCGAAGACCTAAAGCCAAACAGGCTGGAACGTGCCAAGCAGGCCATTTCGCAGTTGGTAGACAGGTTGCAGGGTGATAGAATTGGGCTCATAGTTTTTGCCGGTGAATCATATACTCAGTTGCCAATAACTACCGACTATGGCGCAGCAAAATTAATGCTCGGATCTATTGGCACCGATATGATTCCAACTCAAGGCACAGCTATAGGAAGCGCTATAGACCTTGCTGCATCATCGTTTGGTGATAGCATAAAAAAACACAACGCTGCCATTGTAGTAATTACCGATGGCGAAAATCATGAGGACGATGCAATTGAAGCAGCAAAAGAAGCTTACAAAAAAGGTATCACAGTGCACACAATTGGTATGGGTTCGGTAGCGGGTGCTCCTATTCCTATAAAACAATATGGACAAAATACCGGGTACATGCAGGACGAAAGCGGACAAACTGTACTCACCAAACTTGACGAAAATAATCTTGTACAAATTGCCGATGCCGGAGGAGGAAAATTTGTGCGCGCTACAACAAGCGATGATGGCTTGCCACTTATTATGAATGAGATAGACAAAATGAACAAGAAAGAATTCTCGTCAAAAATGTTTACCTCGTACGAAGAGCAGTTTCAATGGGCATTAATCATTGCATTATTTTTTCTTATTATTGAATTTTTGATAAGCGAACGAAAAAGTAAGTGGCTCGAAAAGTTGAAATTATTTGAAGAAGAAAAACCAGTAGTGTAATGTTTTTAATAAAAAGAAGAATGAACACAAAAACGCATTTAGGTTGTAAACTCAGCATGATTATTTTATTGTTGATCTTACAAATTAATCTGGAGGCTCAAACCAATGCCACCGAACGTAAACTTGTGCGCGAGGGCAACAAAAAATATATAGAAAAACAATTCAGCGATGCCGAAACTATTTATCGCAAAGCCATGCAAACCGAACATGGAAGCCCAACCGGAACATACAATTTAGGAAATGCTTTGTACCGTCAAAAAAAGTATGATGAAGCTGTACAGCAATATCCATCAACAATAAACAGTAAAGCAAACAACGAAAGCAAGGCGAAAGCATATCACAATTTAGGCAACACGTATTTGGAGCAGCAAAAATATCAGGAGAGTGTGGATGCATATAAACAAGCACTAAAATTAAATTCGAAGGATGAGCAAACCCGATATAATTATGCGTATGCAAAAAGCAAATTAGTGCAACAGCAGCAGCAGCAACAACAACAGAACAAAGACGATAAGCAACAACAAAAGAAAGACGACAAGCAGCAAGAGCAAAAACAGGACGATAAAAAAGAGCAGGATAAAAATCAGCAGCAACAACAACAGCAAGATAAAGAACAAGAGCAAAAAAAGAAAGAAGAGCAACAGCAGCAGGCGCAGCAAAAGCCAAAAATATCGAAAGAAGATGCCGAGCGAATGTTACAGGCTTTGAAGAAAGATGAAAAAGATTTACAAAAGAAAATGCACAAGAAGGAAGGCACACGTTCAATAATTTCTAAAAACTGGTAAAATAATATTAAGCCAAAAAAAATGAAAATCAACTCCTTGTATAAATATTTTGCAACAACAATTATATTGTGTGCATTAACTGTGAGTATATACGCTCAACAATTTAATGCCACTATCAACAAAACCAATGCTGTGGTAGGCGAACAATTGCAAATCAGTTTTACTTTTAACGGGCAAGGCAAAAATTTTGGCCAACCCGATTTTAAAAACTTTCAGGTGATTGCCGGTCCTTCACAAAGCAGCAACATGACAATCATTAATGGCAATATGACCTCATCACAATCGCTCACATATTGGATTGTACCGCAAAAAGAAGGCACATTTAAAATTGGCCCTGCCACCATTACCATAGACGGAAAACAAATTGCGAGCAATGTGATAACTGTATCTGTTGGAAAAGGTCAGCAACAACAGGCACAAGGCAATCAGCGACAGCAACAACAGCAAAATGAAAGTGGCATTACATCGAAAAATGTTTTTATTAAAACTTCAATTGATAAGTCATCGCTCTATCGTGGTGAAGCAATGGTGGTTACATATAAATTGTATACCAATGTGAGCCTTGTAAACCTCATTCCTACCGAACAACCTTCGTTTAACGGTTTCTGGAACAATGATATAAAGTTACCTGCGCAGCCAAACTTTGTGCGCGAAACATACAACGGCACTGTATACAATGCTGCAGTTATTTATAAAGCCGTGTTGTTTCCGCAGCAATCGGGTTCCCTCACTATCGATCCGTATAAGGCTACCGTTATAGCGCGTGTACAGGTAAAACGCAATCGCAATCCCAATGATCCTTTCGATATTTTTAACGACCCTTTCTTTGGCGGTGGCGCACAGGATGTTGAGTATAAAGTAACCGGTGAAAATATAAAAGTGAATGTAAAGGAATTGCCACCAAATGCACCTGCATCATTCGATGGTGCTGTAGGGCGATTAAACTATGACGTAAAATTAGATAAACTGCAAACCAAAGCGAACGAGCCTCTTGCATTGAAAGTGAAAATATCGGGACGTGGAAATTTACAATTAATAGATGCACCAAAAATAAATGTGCCGGCCGATATTGAAACGTACGATCCCAAAGTAGCCGATAACTATTCTATTACCGAAGCCGGTACAAATGGAAGTAAAACATTTGAATACCTGCTCATTCCACGCAACGAGGGTGAATATATTATTGATGCCATTCCATTTTCTTACTTCGATTTAGAAACCCGTACCTACCGAACCAGCAATGCCGGGCCATTCAAAATTAAAGTGCTCAAGGGCGAAGGTGGTGCTGCAAGCATTTCGAACAGCACAGCAACCATTGCCAACAAAGCCGAAGTAGCAGTGCTAGGCCACGATGTACGTTTTATAAAAACAAACATGGGCGAAGTATTAAACATCAATCAATTATTTTATGGATCATTAAAATATTATTTTTTGCTTTTATTTCCTTTTGCGCTTTCCATAGCTGCCATATTTTTGAAATCGCGCAATACAAAACTTAACAGTAATATTACGATGGTAAAAAGTCGTGGTGCAAATAAAGTTGCCACTAAACGACTTGCACTTGCCGGTAAATTATTAACCCAAAATAAAAACAATGAAATGTATGACGAAATTTATAAAGCTATTAATACTTATGTAAGCGATAAATTTGCCATACCAATTTCGGAATTAACACAAGACGAAATGGTATCTAAACTTACATTGCGCAAGGTAAATACAACAACAATCGAATCGCTCACCGGAGTATTGAGCCGTTGTGAAATGGCACGCTTTGCTTCGGGTGCTGCAGCCGATGCGCAAGTTGTTTTCAATGATGCTATGAATGTGATTACAAAAATTGAAAATGAAACTGTTTAATATAAAAAGAGTATTTATTTTTTTCCTGCTTGCTTTAGGGCTTGGCCATGAATTAATGGCAGCAGAAACTAAATTGTTTGAGCAGGCCAATACTTTTTACAAAAATAAAAACTACAACAAGGCAATTGAACTGTATAAAAAAATAATTGCGAAGGATAATGCATCGGCAGCAGTGTATTTCAATCTTGGTAATGCTTATTACAAAACAAGCGAAACAGGGCTTGCAATTTTAAACTACGAACGAGCATTAAAATTACAACCCAACGATGATGATATAGAATACAATCTGAAACTTGCCAATATGCAAACAACAGATAAGATAGAACCGGTGCCCCAGGTTTTTTATCAGCGTTGGTGGACCAGTCTTATTACTGCAATTACACTTAGCAAACGCACATTGGTTTCAATAATTCTTGCCTGGTTATCGTGCATTTTTTTATTGCTTATTTATTTATCCGCAACATGCAGTTCAAAAAAATAATGTTTGCATTGGCATTAATGCTTTTTGCAGGATTGTGTGTAAATGCTTTTTTGGCATCGCAACAATATCAGCAGGTAAATCAAAAACGTTTTGCAATTATCCTTGCCACAAACCCATACATAAAAAGCTCGCCCGATGAAAAAAGTGCCAGCTTGTTTATGCTGCACGAAGGCACAAAAGTAGAAGTGCTTGACGAACTTATTGGTTGGAAAAAAATACGCATAGCCAATGGCAATGTTGGCTGGATTGCTGCCGATGCACTCGAGCAAATATAATTTCACGCTTTCACTTTCATTGGCAATACCATAGCTGTTTATGTATTAAAGAGTTCCCATTTATCGTTTTGCAGCTTAATGGTCAGACAAGTATTTTTTTTTTGAAAACCTGCCGGCATCTGTTATAATATTTACTTTTGGCCAATAAAATTTTACAGATGAAACTTCTTGCCCCTTCCATTCTTTCGGCCGATTTTGCTAACCTTGGCAAAGATGTGCTTATGTGCAACAACAGTCAATGCGATTGGCTTCACCTCGATGTAATGGATGGTGTGTTTGTGCCCAACATATCGTTTGGTTTGCCGGTGATAAAGGCCATAAAAAAACATGCCACTAAACCGCTCGATGTACATTTGATGATAGTAAACCCCGATCCATTTATCACGCATTTTAAAGATGCTGGTGCCGACAATCTTACAGTACATTACGAAGCTTGCACTCACCTTCACCGTACTGTAGATGGTATAAAAAAAGCTGGAATGAAAGCCGGAGTTGCCATCAATCCTCACACTCCTGTTCATTTGTTGCACGATATTATTGCCGATATCGATTTGGTATGTGTAATGAGTGTTAACCCGGGATTTGGAGGTCAAAAATTTATTGAAAATACTTATTCGAAAATTGAAGCACTGGTACAACTTATTCAACAACGAAATTCCAAAGCACTTATAGAAATTGATGGTGGTGTGGATATGAATAACATTAAAAAATTATACACCACAGGTGCAAATGTATTAGTTGCAGGCAATGCTGTATTCTCTACCGAAAACCCAACTCAAACCATTGCTGCCATGAAAGGTATTGTGTAGGTTATTGATTTACCGAACGCAGTAAGCGAATTATTTTTTCAAAAGTTTTTTTGGTCTTGTATTGAAAAAAAGTTTCATAAAAGAGATTGAAAAAAGAAATAAATCCGCCAAAAGAAGTTATCACTTACTTCAAAAAAACAGGTGCAAAAAAAGCACCTCGAAACTTTTCCTTCAAAATAATATTGCGCACTTTTTTCGATACAAGAATTGGTCGCGAGGCACTGCCTCCGCTTCCAAACCATTCATATGGTTTTACAAAATCGGGTTGCCCTTCGAATATATTTTTGTCAAAAGTCAAGGTACCTCTTTGTGGAAAGTTGTATTTCAATTGGCCACAATAATTTTTCGGGCTATCCACTTCTCCTCTTGATTCCGCATTGTTTTTCTCTTCCTCATTGTGCGGTTTATTGCAAATCTCAACCGTCAAACCATCAGGGATCAAGCCTGTACGAAGAACAGTATCAACATGCAATTGCTGTATCGATTCTATTGGCGTATGTGATTTGCTCACCACTGGGTGCGAAAATCGCATGCCTGTAACATTTGCATGGCGAAGAATATTTGCTGCAACATCACGCACAAACATTTCATCGTATACCCAATGCAACCCTAAGAATTGATTCTTTCCCGGTTTTGGCTCTGCCTTTAAACGAAAAGGATTCTTTTGCCTTTTGCCTATCTCACATTTAAAACAAATATTATCTATTGCATAAGTAGTTTCAAAAAATTTGCCTTCGGGCTGCGGATAACCTAACGGAGCAACGGTAAACCAAAACCACTCGGCCTTATCGAAATCTTCTGGAGAAAATTCTGTTGTTACCTGATGTAATAAATTGAAATGCTGATCCAGATTTTGCTTAAACGCAAAATTGGGTTCGTCTTCGTACAAAAAAAATTCCAGGATATAACTTTTTAAATCTTCATTGTAAGTTTTCTCGGTAACATTTATTTTAATTTGATTCGTTTGCAAAATCTCCAATAGATTGACATTGCGCTCAAAGGTTAAATATCTGTGTGCTATTCGCATTCTTAAAATTTAATAACAAAGCTATAAAAAAAGGAAGCTTATGTTCAAATAAATTTATAATTACCCGGTTAAGTTTTCAATGTAAATGTTTCAAAAAGCAATCGAATCAATCTTGAGAATCAGTAATACTGGCTGAATGTGCATGTTTGGTTGTATCTATTGTCACCATGTTAAAACAGTATATATTTACTTCAGCATTGTTGCTGCCATTCATTTTCAATAGTTATAATGTTGTGATAATTATTACATTAAACCGATGTTTAATAAATTATTTATACATCAAGAAATCAAAAAAGCTACAATCATTCAGTGGCATCACAGTGTCGAAAATAGAATTAATATTTTTTGAATGGTCAATTACATTATTTTATTTTTCGTGCGAGTACTAACAAATCAATAATCTTGGTTGCATCATTAGTTGGGTATGGTTGGTGTTGCATGTCGATAATTTCAAAATTGTTTTTCGTGAGTGCATCACACAAATAATCGGCCTGATGATAATGCATAAATATCTCATCGCCTGTACTGCCTTTTACATATTGCGACTTTTCATAATCGTCTTCCATGGTGCTGATAAAAAACACACCGCCATTTTGCAATAATACTCCGGCATCATCAATTAATTTTATTGCTTCGGGCTTTGATAGATATGGAAAACAAAAACCGCATATAATGGCATCATACTTTTTGGGAAGTAAATTAATAGCTCGGCAATCCATCACACGAAAATTT
Source organism: Bacteroidota bacterium (assembly GCA_016717325.1). Classification (GTDB taxonomy): domain Bacteria; phylum Bacteroidota; class Bacteroidia; order AKYH767-A; family OLB10; genus JADKFV01. The sequence goes on from JADKFV010000012.1 coordinate 115,638, forward strand.
GCTTGTGGATTATTTTTCTTTGCGAGGTGAATCATATTTTGTGATAAATCGATTCCCAATATTTTCAAACTGGGTAGCTTATGTAATAAATACTTTGTGATGTTACCCGGCCCGCAGGCAATGTCAAGCACTTCGGCATTTGGCTTTACAATGTTATCACAAAACATATCGAATGCATGATGGTACAATTCTACATTCATAAATTTATCCTGATACAACAGAGCATTTTTATCGAAAACCTCCGCAGCTTGTTTTGATTTATCTTTAGGCATTGTAGAAAATATTTTAATATTATATTTCTCAACAAAGAAAAGAATAAATAAAATGGAAGGTAATTAATTGATTTCGGTAACGATTACAACAAAACATCGCAAAGATTAATTTGAAAATATAAGTGCAACGCGCAAATTAATTAAGCCACCAGATAGCTGCATTTAGAATAGAAGCAAAAGTAACCCATAGCAAATAAGGTATTTGAAGTGCTGCAGCTGTTTTATTTATTTTCGAAAAAATAATAATCATTGTTACAATGCTTAACCATATGCAAATAATTTCGACCAAGGCCCAACCCAAAAGCTGATACTTGAAAAATATAAAACTCCAGCAAAAATTTAAAAACAATTGCACAAGAAATATTGCCACAGCATTTTTTCTGACTACACTTGCAGGTGCTTGCAAAACCATATAAAAAGAAATGCCCATCAAAATATATAATGCAGTCCATACCGGCCCGAACAAATAATTTGGTGGATTAAAGAAAGGTTTGTTCAAAGCCATAAACCAACCATTAATACCCGATGCTGTTGCCACACCTGATACTGCGCCCACACACAATGTGAAAAGCACACATAACACCAGCGACAAAATATTTTTCGCTTTCAATTTCAGGTTTTTACTTTGTAATAAATTTTCCGAATTTTTTTTCTACTGCAATGGTCCGAAAATCGAAAATTTGTTGCAACTGTTTTTTAATGAAAAGAGTATTTGCTATTGCACCCATAAAACCTAATGGTGGCTGATAAGTAACAATATCTGTCATAAGCACTCCCCCTTCGATGGCTACAATTTTATGTTGGTGATGCCACAATGTGTAAGGCCCAATTCGTTGTTCGTCAACAAAATACTCATGCTCTTTTACCTGCGTTATTTCTGTCATCCAATCTAATTTTATTCCTAACAAAGGGCTCACTTTATAAGTGATAATCATACCGGGATACATTTTTTCTGCACCGGTATTGCTTGTAACAATAAAGCCCATGTGAGGTGGTGTAATTTCTTTGAGGTTTACAGGAGATGAAATAAAATCCCATATCATCGCAATGGATGCAGGAATTTTTTGTGTTTTTTCTAATTGATAAAATGCCATATAAGATAAATTATTTTATTGTTGACATACCACCATCCACATGAAAAATTTGACCTGTAATCCACGATGCCTTTTCCGACAGTAAAAATTCGGCCATGTTTGCAATGTCTGTTGCTGTGCCAATTTTTTTTAACGGATGTCGCAAAGCATTTGCTTCACGCTTTTGTTCGCTGTTTAATAATGCCGCTGCCAGGGGAGTATCGGTAAGTGATGGTGCAATACAATTTACTCTTATAAGCGGTGCATACTCGGCAGCCAATGCTTTGGTTAAGCCTTCGATGGCGCCTTTCGATGCTGCAACCTGCGAATGGAAAGCAAGACCCGATTGCACAGCAACTGTCGAAAATAAAACTATAGAGGCATTTTCCGATTTTTTTAACTTTGGTAATACTGTTTGCAAAACTTTTATTGCTCCTATCACCTGCAATTTGTAATCGGTTACAAAATCATCCGGTTTAATTCTTTCGAAGGGCCGTAAATTTATACTTCCGGGACAGTATACAACCCCCGTTATATGTTCGGGCAAAAAATCCATTACCAAATTTTCGTCCAACACATTGAGGTAATTATACTGCAAGGAATTTTGTTCGGAGTGTGTTTCATTCTTACAATATGTTCCATACACCTGATGCCCTGAGGTTGATAATTGTTGGGCTACCTTTTTGCCTATGCCCGATGATGCTCCTATTACTATATAGTTCGACATAAAATTGATTTAACTTTTCAATGCAAGCACAAACAACAAATGCTGTGTTTAGTTTGAAAATGCATTTATACAATTTTAAAAAGTATTTGAATGATGAGTTCGCAACAGAGGAATACAAAAAAAGGCTTGCTCATATTTTCGGAATTTTTTAAAACAAAGTTTACTTTTTGGATAGTGCTCATACATTATATTTAATGCAATTGCTTCATATATAATGAGTAGTTAGATTTTCGAAAGAAAATATAATGTACTCTTATTAATGCAGAACAACCTCAATAGCTTGCTTTTCAAAGCATAATTTGTTTCGTTATAACAATGAGTTTTTGATAGATCACGTACAGAGAGTTTCTATTTTCAAGCATAGTTTAAAAAATTGCGTCTTGAGAAATCACAAAGTTGAACAAAACTTTTTGTTTAATATTTTTTACTATTAGTTAAACAATATCATTTTGTGCTTGTTGTGATTGTATTCTAAAACAAAAAAATTAAAAAAATGAAAAAACAATTTCTAAAATTAATGTTGACAGGAGCCTTAGGTTTAGGCTCACAACTAGGATTCGGTCAAGCCGAACTTCAGGTAATTCACAATTCTGCCGACCCTGCAGCAGCAACGGTAGATGTTTATGTTAATGGTGCATTAACATTAGACGATTTCGCATTTAGAACTGCAACACCTTTTGTTACACTGCCATCGGGAGTGCAATTAAATATTGGTGTGGCACCGGGTAACAGCACATCTGCAAACGATACATTGAAAAATTTTCAGGTAACATTGATGATGGGTCAGCGCTATGTAGCTGTAGCGAATGGCGTTCTTAATCCGGGTAGTTTTGCACCAAATCCTGATGGCACCTCTTCGGCCTTTACATTATTTTTACAAAACAACATTAAAAACATGGCCACGAATGCAGGCGAAGTAGACTTTGTTGCCGTTCATGGTTCAAGCGATGCGCCTACTGTAGATGTAATAGCGCGCAATGTGGCAACTTTGGTTGATAACGCCTCATACTCAAATATAACAGGATATATAAGTGTACCCGCTGCAAGCTATACACTTGATGTAACTCCTGCTGCAGGCTCTCCCATTGTAGCATCATTCACAGCAGATTTAAGCACCTTAGGTGGTGGTTCGGCAATAGTATTTGCTTCGGGATTTTTAGACCCATCGACAAATCAAAACGGACCGGCATTTGGATTGTATGCTGCACTTGCCAATGGAACTGTTGTAGCTTTTCCATCGGTTAGTTTTGCACGCTTACAGGTAATACACAATGCTGCCGACCCCGCTGCTGCAAGTGTTGATGTTTATGTAAACGGAAGTTTACTTTTAGACGATTTCGGATTTCGCACTGCTACACCTTTTGTAGATGTGCCTGCCGGAGTGCTACTTAACATTGGTGTTGCAGGTGGAAACAGCACATCGGTAAACGATACATTAAAAAACTTTCAGGTAACACTTGCCAATGGTGGTCAATACTTAGCGGTAGCAAACGGAGTACTAAATCCGGCAAACTTTGCTGCAAATCCTGATGGAAAATCAACTGCCTTCACATTATTTTTACAAGACATGATGAGAGAGTCGGCAATGATGAGTACCGATGTAGATTTCAGAGTAATACATGGCGCCAGCGATGCACCTACTGTAGATGTTATTGCACGTAATGTTGCAACCATTGTTAACGATGCGCCTTATAGTGCAATCACAGGTTACATCAGTGTTCCTGCTGCAAACTATACATTGGATGTTACACCGGCTGCAGGCTCACCTATAGTTGCAACTTTTAAAGCAGACTTAAGTAGCTTGGCCGGAGGTTCTGCTGTTGTATTTGCATCGGGCTTCTTAAATCCCGCAACAAATCAAAATGGCCCTGCGTTTGGTTTATTTGCTGCTCTCGCAAATGGTACAATAGTTACTTTGCCACAAACAAGTATAGCACGTCTTCAAGTGGTGCACAATGCTGCCGACCCTGCTGCTGCAAGTGTAGACGTATATGTGAATGGTAATTTACTGCTCGATAATTTTGCATTCCGCACTGCAACTCCTTATGTTGATGTTCCTGCCGATGCGTTATTAAACATTGGAGTTGCCGGAGGTAACAGTACATCGGTAAACGATACATTGAAAAATTTCCAGGTAACTCTTGCCAATGGTGGTGAGTATCTTGCAGTTGCTAATGGTGTATTAAATCCTGCAAACTTTGCTGCAAATCCTGATGGAAAATCAACAGCATTTACATTGTTTTTACAAGACCAAATGAGAGAGTCGGCTTTGGTGAGTACCGATGTTGATTTAAGAGTTGTACATGGCGCAAGTGATGCACCTACAGTTGATGTGTTGGCAGGAGCAAGTATATTGGTTGACAATGCTGCTTATGGCGATATTACTCCATACTTGTCGGTACCTGCTGCAAACTATACACTTGACATTACTCCGGGCAATAATAACTCTGCAATAGTTGCAAGTTTTGCTGCGACACTTTCAGGTATACCAGGAAAATCGGCTGTGGTTATTGCATCGGGATTTTTAACTCCATCGGCAAATCAAAATGGTGCTGCCTTTGGTTTATTAGCTGTGTTGGCCGATGGAACAGCATTCATGCTTGGTAATGTTACAAGTATTGACGAAAACACAGGCACCATTAATTTTGGTATGTATCCGAATCCTGCAAACGATATGGTAATGATTTCATTGCCCGATAACGAAACTAATGCAATTGTAGAAATAACCAATTCACTAGGTCAGGTTGTACTTTCACAACGCCCAAACAATTCTCTTTTCGATATCTCATTGAAAAACTTTGTAAGTGGTGTATATTTTGTGAATGTACAAACACCAGCAGGAAAATCTACTTCTAAATTAATTGTTCAATAAATTCAATAATCAAATTGCTCACAAAACAATTTGAATAAATACTGAAATGCTCCTCAATCAAAAATAGATTTTTGTATACTTAAAATAAAGCTCCTGATGCGTTGCGCAAACGTTATCAGGAGTTTTTTTTTGCTGATATTTTTAAAGCAAATTGAAATAACTTAAATTAAAAGAATGAAATGCTGGTTTGCAGACTCATGAATGTTTTGAAATCGTTTAACGTATATACTTATGGTTAAAATAAAAAATAATTTATCATTCGCTAAACTAAAATATACTCCTATTCTACTTTAAACACAACTATTAAATCAACCTCTGCTTTCAATTACGAAAAATACCCAGAATGGCATCTCGAAAAAATGATGGGAATCATACAAGATATTGACAAAATGAGGTTGAGGAATATGCATTCAAAAAAAGTAAAGAGCACAATAACATCGTTCACAAATCAAGCACGGGTTTTAAAAAATCTTTAAATTTCAAATGTTGCGCTTTTATGAATCTTGAGGGTTGAACAATAATACAGGTTTTGATTTTCAATCTCCCCAACCCTGTTTTGATTTTGGTCAGCTAGTTAAATATTGAATTGTCCATTTCCTATCTGCAAATATTTCATACTCGTGCTGCACCTCCAAGAGTCTCTTGGTGTTAGGATAAATCCCTTTTTTAATTTCCTTTTTCTTCACTATTCGAAGTAGATTCAATGATACATTGGGAATTAATCACCAGAAATATTCCAGGTAAAAATGCTATGCTCATTTTACAAACATAGTTTCAATCAAATAATAATGCATATTTACTTCTTGAAGTCGGATACTATTTTCTACTGACCAGTTTTTAATAGTTTAATTTATGAAACCTCCATCAATAGCCAATCGAAAAATATTCTTTAATGCAATTTGCTATTTCATGATTGTGGCAATTTTAAATCTTACGGTGTCGTGCAGTTATTATAAGGTAAATAAAGTTCGAAACCTGAATGAAGACAAAAGCAAAGTTGAAGTAGAAAAATATCAAAAGCTTAATAAATATTTTATTCTGCATACAGGAAACGAAATGTGGCATGTATCCATCCAAAACATAAACGCTGAAAACAAAACAATGGAAGTAAACTTGGAAAGCGTTGCCGCCAAACATAAACTCTACACACCCAATTCTACCAACGATACTCGCTACCGAGAAGGGCGAGGCGAAAAAGTAGTGCTAAATGAAGTACATATTCTTACATCGCAGAATGTTGATACACGCGATAGCATTGCCACAATCAATTTTTCTTCCATCACCCGCATCGATATAATTGAAATGGATACCTGGAAAAATATTGGCACATTCGTTTTCACTGCTACAACTGTTGCTGTTGGTGCCTACGTTATAAGTCTCATAATTATAATACTTACAAAATCATCGTGCCCTTTTGTTTATGCACACGATGGCACAGGCTACAATTTTAAAGGTGAAATATATGGCGGTGCAATTTTTAAACCATTGGAGCGCGATGATTATATGCATTTGCAAAACATCACAACCGATGCATCAATTTTCAAAATGAAAATAACAAACGAGTTGCTCGAAGTGCAATACACAAATTTGGTAAAAGCAATGCTGGTAGAGCATAATAAAAACGAAAATATTTTGATTGATAACAGGGGCGAAATACATAGTATAAAAAGTACCCAACCACCACTTAGTGCACTAATGAACGATACCGAAAATATGATGACACAGCTTGCTGCCATCGATAGTAATTTATGCATGTTCGATGGTGAAAATAACAACCATAATGTGAACGACCTGGTTTTAAAATTTGCCAAGCCTGCAAAAGCGCAAGAGACAAAACTTGTAGTACGGGCAAAAAATTCTTTATGGCTCGATTATGCATTTGGAGAATTTACAAAACTATTTGGCAGCTATTACAATAAGTTTATAGAGAAGCAACGCACGGCAAATCACGATTCGTTACTAAACTGGACTGTGAAACAAGGGTTGCCGCTATCGGTTTATTTAAAACAAAACGGACAGTGGAAATTGATAGAACACATTCCTACAGTTGGACCTTTGGCTTCACGCGATTTTTGTATTCCTATCAATGTGTCGCAAATCACCACTCCCGATATGGAAATAAAAATAAGTTGTGGTTTTATGTTTTGGGAAGTTGATTATGCGGGCATAGATTTTTCGGAAGACGAAAATATTAAAACCACCGAAATGGAATTGCAAAGCGCCATAGACGAAAACAATATTGATGTAAAATCGCTGATTGCAGAAAATGATAAAAACTATTTGGTACAACCCAAACCGGGGAATACCGTTGAGTTTATATACAAACTTCCGGCAATGAAAAATGAAAAAGCATACGATGTATTTTTGCAAACAAAAGGATACTATGAGCATGTAAGAAATTACAAGGGCTTACCCAATAAAAAATACCTGACCTCTATGAAAGAGGAAGGCGCATTTATTGATTTTACAAAATCGTTATTCGATAAAATTAAAAACGATGCAGGCCTTACCACTTCAAAATAATAAATCATGAGTACAATCAACAAAACTGATACTTTGGAAAATAAAAGTAATGCGCAAAGCAATAATATTATTTCTGTAACGAGGCGAAATGCTACACATATAATTACGGGTTATAAAGCACGCTTACAAAGGGTAAAATTTCGTTTACATATTTTAAAACTTGCATTGCAAACTTATGGATGGAAACGCTCAACTTTTAGCATGCTCAAACAATTGGAACAAAAACGAAGGATAGTGCATGGCGAATTTCCAATCACAAAATGGGTGCAATCGAATGATAGAATTGCATTTACATTGTACAACCCCGGCTATCCTTCGCAACAGTGCGATGATGTATTGCTCGAAGAAATGAACCGCATTGCGCCATCATCTGTTATTGCTCGTCCAATCCGCTTTGCACATTTTGCCATCACAAAAAAATGCCCTTTAAGTTGCGAACATTGTTTTGAGTGGGACAACCTTAATAAAAAAGAAATACTGGATTACAACGATTTGCGAAACATAGTTTTAAAACTAAAGCAAGCCGGCATTTCGCAATTACATATTAGTGGTGGCGAACCAATGTTGCGTGTAAACGATATTGTAAAGTTATGCGAAGAATTTTGCAATAGTATGGAATTTTGGATTCTTACAGCGGGATATAATTTCACAAAAGAAAATGCCACACGACTTAAACAAGCAGGTGTAACAGGCATTATAGTAAGCCTCGACCATTACAATAAAAGTATGCACAACACATTCAGGCAATCGAAAGATGCATTTGATAATGCTATAAATGCAATAAAATATGCCCGGCAAGCTGACATGGTAGTGGCTGTAACATTGTGTGCTACAAAATCATTTCTTACCAAAGAAAATCTTTATCGCTATGCCTCATTTGTGCACTCGCTCGATGTTTCGTACATTCAACTACTGGAACCAAAAGCGGTAGGCCACTATGCCGGAAAAGATGTGACAATCAATACGGAACAAATTAAAATACTCGAAGATGTTTATTTCGAAATAAATTATTCACCTACGTATACACACTACCCTATTGTGGTTTATTTAGGAGACTACCAACGTAATGCTGGATGCCTGGCTGCCGGAAACCGTGCATTGTATATTGATACCAATGGTGATGTGCTTGCATGCACATTTTGCCATATACCATCGGGCAATGCTTTGCGTGATGAACTTATGGATGTAGTAAATAGAATGCGTAAAAAAGGTTGCAGCGATTATATCGCTTCGGTTTTATAAAACACAGATATTATTTGTTTGAATATATTTCACAAAGCGTGGTAAAGCTTAAGCTGTTTTATTATTTTATAAAGCGCATCTATAAAAAAACATTTTACTTCTTCACAGCCTTTATTACTGTCAATTTCTCATCTTCCGTTTTCAATTCAATAAAATAAATTCCGGGCCCGGCATCTAAATTCAAATCAATTATGTTGGTGGCATTATATTCTTTAACGAATATTTCCTGACCAATAATATTTTTTATTGTTACTTGAATATTTGAATATGTTTTATCCAATTCGATATTGATGTTCCCGGTGGTTGGGTTTGGGTAAAATGTAAAGTGTGCGCTTTCATCTGCATTACTACTCGTGCGGCAGTTTACAGTTACTATTTTTCCTGAAGATAATTTTGAACATAGGTTAGCATTTGTAACTATCACCCTATACGTTCCAGTACTAACTGCCGTATAATTTATTGAAGTTTTTCCCGCTAAAATATTGCTGCCCTTTTTCCACTGATAGGTGTAGCCAATACCGCTGTTGGCAGCAAGTACAACGCTATCACCATTACAAAATGTAGTTGGTCCTTGTGCGGTAATAGTAGCCGTTGGTAGTGGATTAACCGTTACCAATGCGCCTGTAGTTGTGGTTTTGGAACAGCCGGTTGCTTTATTCGTTACAATCACTTTATAACTACCACCGGTAGTTGCATTATATGATGGCATAGTATCGCCTGGTAAAATATTCACTCCCTTTTTCCATTGATACAAATAGTTTGTTGCCATAGGTGCGTTGAGCAAAACATTGCCACCGGTACAAAATGTGGTTGGCCCAGCGGCTGTAATAGTAGCAGCTGGTAATGCTTTCACATTAACAAATAACGATGCCACTTGCCCAACTCCATAAATGCTATTGCCACGCACTGTAATATTACCCGATACTGCATTCGATGCAAAGTCTACAGTAATTGAATTTGTAGTGCTGGTTCCGGTTGCCCCACCCGGTAAGGTCCAAATATAACTCGTTGCATTTGCTACTGGCAGTATAGAATAGATAACGCTTTTTTGCCCTTTACAAACACTTGCAGGACCGGTGATGGATGGAGGACAACCGGGCACATGATTAAGCACAACGCTGTAAAGTAGCAAAGTTATACCATCCATACCGGCAGGCCATGAGTTTACAAGCCCACAAACTACAGCACCCATGCATGGCTCATAAACCATTCGACTTTTATAACCCCATGTAGAACCTCCGTGCCCATAAGTTGTATGACCAAACCATAATTGTTTTTCCAATCCAAAACTATAAGTATATGCTTGTGGTGTGGTAATAAAAGTAGTAAGTTCTAACAGTGAGGCAGGCTTCAACAACTGGCCGGTAAAAAGTGCGTTGTACCACTTTGCCATATCGCCCGAAGTAGAAAACATTGCCCCTGCACAGCCCCCTGCAGTATTCAAGCCTACGCGCGAAGTATCGTTATAATCTAATGAGTTGTACCATCTGTGTGCAAGAGTTCCATTTGCGTTTTCCTTGACATCGTAAAACGAGTTTGATAAATTTAACGGTGACAGTATACTATCGCGAATTATTTTCGAAATATGAATTCCTGTTGCACTCTCTGCAACCATGCCCGCCAAAATATAATTTACATTTGAGTAACTCCAATTTGTGCCGGGTGCAAAAAGTGGTGCACCTACCCAGCTCAATACTTCTTGGGGAGTAAAAACACGAGTGGGATTTTTCATGATGGTATCTACCCATGGCGGAAGAAAAATAGGATCCTGCACTCCACTCGTGTGATTTAAAAGTTGGCGAATAGTTATGTTAGGATTTACATTCGCATAAGCAGGGATCCATTTTTTCAACGAGTCGTTTAAACTTAAAATATTGCTTTCGGTAAGCTTTAGTATAGCAGCAGCTACAACTAATTTTGTATTACTTGCAATACCGAACTGCATATTAGCTGTAATTGGTGCACCGCTATACGACAACCCTGCTGTGCCTTGCCATGTGCCTTGCCCCGGAAGATATACACTTGCCGACATTCCTTTCACATTTGTAATTTGCGACACGTAATAATTCAATGTGTCCTGCAGAATGTTTGCCAATGGCTGACTGAACTGTGCACGAACTCCCACACTTGCGATAATAAATATCAATGTGAGGCATGATTTTTTAAGTGATTGATTATTCATTTGACAATAATTATAAAATTTTTTTATTAGTACCTCCTTGTAAAGTCAAGTATTCTTTTAATATGTGCTCGAGCAATTTATTTTGACACGGGTAGTTTTTGGTGCCGTATTTCTTATTGCAATAATAATGCTAATTTGAAGATGAGTTATTTAAGCCGCCTTGTTATGTTTGATAATTTTTCAATGAAACATAATAAAAACGGTGGTACTTTGGACTAAACATAATTAAAAAAAAGAATAAAAAAGCAAACAAAATTTTGAAGCACACCCCTCAATTCGAAATATGACTGTCGTTTGAAATACCATTGCAAGAGAAAAAATAATTGCTGCCTTTAACATGCCCTATCAAAATGAAACTGATAAAATAATCGAGTATTAAAAATACATTGTAAGCAAAAATATTTTTACATTTGATACATAAAATAATAACAAAATGACAACAAAAATATCTTCTTCAAATTTATTGTATTCTGCAATAGTAATTACAGGAATAATGTTTTGCACAAATTTGCGCTCGCAAAATTATTGCGATCCTACGTTTGCAAACGGGTGTTCTCAATGGCACACTAACTCAATGACACTTTATAATTTAAATTGGTTTCTTGGCGCAAACAGTTGCATGACTTCTGATTACACTGCCGACACTGCTACCCTCACAGCAGGCAATACTTATCCTATGTTAGTTTCGAATGGTGATTGGTGCGGATGTGGCGTTTGGATAGATTTCAATAATGACAATGCGTTCGATTCTTCCGAGAATATGTATCACATGTACATTGCATCGCAAACTGCACAGCATTCATTCAACCTTGTTATTCCGGCAAATATAAGCACAGGCGTTTATCGCATGAGGGTGATAGCAGGTTGGGGAAGCGATACTTATACAGTAAGCCCAAATGGTTATGGCCCTTGCGGTGCATATCAATATGGAAATTTCAACGACTTTACAGTACATGTATCAAATCTGGCAGGAATCAATACCAACAATACTGCACCATCTTTTACAGCACAATTTATAGCCGAAACAAATGACCTTGTTGTAAATATGAATGATTTAGTACTTGAAAAAGCAACGCTTCAATTGTGCGATGTAAATGGTAATATAATTGAGACCAGAGCAGTAACCCAAAACAAAGAATTAATGAACCTTAGCACACAACCAAAGGGGTTATATTTTTTGCGCTTTATTAGCGGTGGAAAAATTAATACCATTAAAGTATTAAAATAAAATTTTGGTCACTTTGTTTTGGAAAACTATATTCCTTTGCGAAAATACTGACGGGGATGTTTTACATTTTATTGTTCTAAATATGTTGTACTAAAAACCAAAACTGCATCTGCAGTAACCATTATCAAAAATAATGTAGATAATCAAAAAGCTGTTGCTAAAGATTTGTTTTTTTTTCAAAACAGATTTCATACTATCCTTCAAAATTTATTTTTCGATGTGTGCCATCGCAATATGGTTTATTGGATGAAGCACCGCAGCGGCAAAATGCAGTTACTTTATTTTTTTGTGTGGTATTGCCTTCGCTATCTTTAACGGTAATATTTCCATATACCAGCAAGGGGCCGTTTGGAGCAATTTCCACAATACTTTCGGCAGTAACTTCTGCATTATTTTCTTTGTCTTCGTTCATAAAATAAGATAGCGCCCCGCTGGGACATTTTTTAATTTGATCAATGATTCTTTTTGTATTGGCACCTTCCGGTTTTATCCATGGTTTTTCGGCAGGGTTAAAAACTTCGGGCAATCCGTTTTCACCACGCCAGCAAATGGCAGAGTGAATACACACTGTAGGTTGCCACACTATGGTAACCTCACCATTGGTATACTTTTTTGTTATTTCTTTCATTGTGTAAGTTTGTTGTTTTTAGTAATTATTCCCAACGCCAAATATATATTTTTGCTTTTGTTGTTTGCAATATTTGTTGCTTTTACTTTTGTATTTCATTTTTACTTCGTGATGATTATTTAATTCGATTTGGGTTTGTTGCAAAGTGTAATGGGGAAAATACCAATTATCAACTCCTCTTTTTTTGCAACACCATTGTATGGTACCATAAGCCATCCGCATTTTGATTTTCCCTACTCCCACTCTCATTTTTGTTGCACTCATTTGTTAACTGTTACTTTGTTGACCATTGTATTTGTTTTAAAATTTTGGAAATTGGGATGGATTGCTTTAACAAAAGTTATTGGCCTATATCGTAATGATGTCAACAGCGTTGTTGTTATTTTTTTTACATCACTTCGCAGATGGTGTTGCTTGAGCAACACATTTTACATGAGAAGTTTTTTTTGCTTTTTCTTGTAGTTGGTATAAATCGTTATTATTGTGAAATAAATCATTTTTTCCAATGCAGAAAAGTTTCAATAACCAGGTAAAAAAAATACGAGAAATCGTTAATCGTTTTGATTCGGATAGCAACAGTCTCAAGATTTCGCTTATACGTGATATTCAGGCAAACAAAATTTTGTTCAACCATGCGCTAAAGGATTACCATGAGTGTCTGCTGTTTATCATGTCGTTTCCGCCCGATGAAAAAACAAGGAGTTTAGCAGAAAGGGAAGTGCTTCGCATTTCCGGTTTGCTAAAAAAGCAACCTGAAAAAATTAAAGAGCTGTTCGTTAATTCCGGCATTCCGTTAAGCAGATATCAGGCCGCATATTCACATGATTGTACACGTTGGTTGCTATCGCATCCCGATTGTACAGTGGCAATAAATGAAATTACAAATACATCATTTGATTTAAACACAGCGCTTAAGGTTACCATACCTGCGCAGCTGCGAAACTATACCACTGCTGCTTACACCAATGATGTTTTGCTGGACGAACTAATGGCTGGTAAAAAACTGCAACTTGGATATATCATCAATGAATTAAGCCGACTCGACAATACGCCTTATATCAAAGACCATTATTACCAAGGCTTGGGAATTCATACCGATATAGTACCCAAAAGCAAATTACTTTCCAAGGCTTATAATAGAATAGAGATTCCCGAAACATTTTACCACAGCGAAATAATTAAGCGTTTTGATGTGGTTGAGTTACTCAACCGCAAACTACCCGATGAAGCTGTTCTTTCATCAGCAGAAAAGGAAAAGCTTGTTCTTATAATAAAAAACTCAATGGCAATTACAGAAAGGGAAACAGACCCTGCCACTTACATGAAAGAAGATTCGCTGCACCTTTTTCATCTCGACCGAGGCGTATCGGTAGCCCTGTATGGCATGCCTGCTGAACGTCAACTTCCAATGGAATCGTACATCGGTTATACCATGTTTAAAAATGGCTATCCTGCTGCCTATGCCGGTGGCTGGGTGTTTGGTTGGCGCTCAGATTTTGGGTTAAATATTTATGACCAGTTTAGAGGAGGCGAGTCCGCTTTTATGGTGGCGCAAATACTTCGTGTTTACCGTCAGCTATTTAACGTAAATCATTTTCAGGTAGAAGCATCGCAGTTCGGCTTAGATAGTCCCGAAGGAATTGAAACAGGTGTATTCTGGTTTTATTACAAACTTGGTTTTAGGCCAAATGATTTAGCATTGCGCCAACTTGCTAAAAGTGAACACATCAAAATTTCTTCGCGTAAGGGTTACCGTTCTTCAGAAAAAACCCTTTTGAAATTTACAGAGAGCAATATTTCGATGAGTCTGGGAAAACCTGTTCAACCGGGGTGTATGATATAACTAGTGAAGTAAAGAGTTTGATTATAAAAAAATACCGTGGAAATAGTGTGCAGGCTGAGAAGATATGCGTTTCAGATTTTCTGACGAAAACAAACTGCAAGGATACTTTTGCTAACGCTGAATTTGAAGTGCTAAAAGAAGTATCGCTGTGGGCCGCTGCAATGAATATTGCCGACAACGATAAATTAAATCTACTGCTGCAAATGGTAAAACTAAAACCTGTGGATGAATACCGATATCAGGAACTACTGCGTTTGTTCTTTGGCGATACTTACAAGTAAAAAATATTTTTCTGTAAGCTACAGATTCATTCTGAAAGTACTCCAGTCAACACCAATCCTAAATGTTTGGTAATGCCGCCCATCGCTAATGCTTTCACCATAGTGGCTGGTTGCGGAATGCATTGCTCCCGAAGGATAGGCAACCATGCGATTAAATCGGTAACCAACACGGTCAATTTCCTGCCACTTGTTTCGCTTTTTCGAATCGGTTTCAAAAAGCTGACGTAAATCGGATAGCTTCATTTTTAACCTTCGCGCATCTTCTGCTGTAGGCATGTCAGTAATTTGTGTTTTTTGATGCATCCAAAGCGATGTGCCGCAGTCAAATGGTAAACCTGGTGTTAGGTATACAACCACCGTTATATCATCATTGGGATGGTCGTAGTGCACACCGGGAATTTCCTTTTTACTTCCTTTCGAATAGCCAAAATAGAAAACTCCATTTTCATCCTTTGGGTCTGTATCCCATCTGATTATTTTTATGCCTAAAATTTTTTCGAGCTTTTGTTTAACACCCGGCTGATGGTATACTTTGCGGCTTCGAAATCCTGTATAGTATCGCGGTTCGTAATAGTCAGCTTCCATAGCTTCGCGATGAACCTGCAAGGGTTATCATAGAAATTATCCTTTACAATTATAAATCGGGGATAAACGGTTTTAGTACTCATAATTGATTAATTTTTTACGAAATAAAACTGGTCAAAGTTAAAATATACTACCTATTAGGAACAATGACTTTATTAATGATTATTTTTTAAGTTTTAGTGGAAAAAGGAAGTTGTTGATACGGCAGCCAATGCCGGTTATACTGATGATCATTTGGGCCGGAGAAGATTTCATAGTTGATGCTAATTTAGGATTGGTAAACGAAGTTATGTTTTTTAGTTTTTTCGCAAAAACAAATCAGCTTGAACAAATTAATTTTTAGTTTTACAAAATGTTATTGACGTGCAGCTGTTGAGAAATTGTTTTATTGACAACCTGTCACGCTTTATGCAGTGAGGCTGACCTTATAAAAAATTACTATGTTATGAAAAAAGTATATTTATTATTTTTCCTACTTCACTTCACATTTAAAATCTGTGAAGCTCAATTTATTTTGGCTGGAACCGTATCGGGAAAAGATACTTATTTCGATATTGTTCCTGATTCTGCGCTGGAAGCGCTAAATGTCCACCTTAGCCCTTATCCGGGTGAAACAATAAAACTGGATGTGGATAGTGATGGAATTCAGGATTATCAAATTGATACATATGGAGGTGGGGGATTGGGTGGAGGAACAGGTGGGTGCGTAATAGTTCCATTGGGAGCGCATGCAAGCGTAGCCTCTCATATGGATACGTCTGCAGGATGCTGTCCTGCACAATACATCGCGCAACTTGTAGACACCCTTGTAATGGGAGATACAATTTCGAATGCTCTAAGTTTTTATTCAGGTACTAATTATTTATGGTCTACAACTTATGGTATGGCACAGGCTCCTATTATTTCCGAATGGAATGATATAGGAGAACATTACATCGGCATCCGCTTAAATTACCCGCAGGATACTCTTTATGGATGGATTAGGGTAGAAGCAACAAATAGCGGAATTTTTATTTTGACAGTTAAAGATATGGCATGCAATAAAAATCAACATATTGGAATCAATGAAATTTATAATTCTCAGAAATTAATCATTGCCCCCAATCCTTTTTCCGACCAAATAACAGTTCTTTGCTCTGATTGTAGTGATGCACTATTTGTTCTTTATAACTTCGTTTCAGGAAAAACTTTAGAAAAAAAAATTACAAAATCATTTTTACTAAATACAGAACAACTAGCAAAAGGAATATATCTCTATGAAGTGAGGAATATAAACGGAGTAATTAAGAAAGGCAAAGCTGTGAAAAATTGAGGCGATATATCTTCGCTAGAAAACAAAACGTCTGGTAACAAAAAGAAAGGAGATGTGTAAAATTCGCGAAAATATTTTATCAGAAATTGCCGTCATAAGTCCTCAACTGATGATTGCATATTTCAGGCAAAGCCATTTGAAAAAAGCAAATTGATTTTAAGCCTTTAACAATTCGCCTGCAGACTTCGGGTTGCTATACTTCGATTAAGCAGCAAGCCGACAACTTACACCTACCACTTCATCTCAGACCGTAACTCCAAGCTGGAAGTACAAGTTGCGCTCAACCGTTGTTGTATTTGCTTCTTCATTTCTACAAATTAAAAACTGCACTTACAACCCCTTGCAAATAACATCATTAACGTTCCATCATAATAGCTTCTTATTAGCTAACAAACAATTTCTTCGCTTGCTTCCAGTTTATCAAGTCTGCACTTTGTATCCGATGCGATTTAATTTTATATGAGAATGATTTGGATTGTTTCATGGCTTCTAAGTGTGTTCCGTTGCGATAAAACTGGTTGATATCATGTTCACTTTCCCATAAAGTCATAGTGTACCAGACTTTAAAATTCCAGTTGTTTGATACTTTATATTTTTTGCAATTTGCTTGTTTCAACTCTTTAATTATTTGCCCGTTAAATTTAAAAAAGGCAATTAACTTTGAATAAGAATTCAACTCGATTTTTGTTATTGATACTATCACCGGGTATTATTTGTATTGGTTATTTTTCTATGATCATTATTTTGAAGTGTTGTCAGAATATAATTCCAAAACCTTTACCAACTTAATCAACTTGATACAGAAAGAAAGACATTGTCTGCAAATTTAGATATAGCTTTCACTTATCAAATTATGGTGTATTGTTTTTAGTAAAAGGTTTGCGTTAACTATTCGGCAGTCTTTTTTTCAGCACTTTTCATTTCTTTTACAAGGCCTTCGGGTAAGGGCCGGCATTTACAATTTTTTGAATGCTCGATATGCCAATGTATGCGTTGAGCAAATGTTGCATTCTTTGGCATTCTATTTTTCTGGTGCCATTCTTTATTTATTTTCATAGTTAGTATGGTTTTCTATCTAAAAAAAGTAACCCAAGGTGATACTAATTGTTGGAATAGCAAAATATCCAATGCCAATGGTGGTAAAATAATCGGAATATGTTGTTTTTGTAAATGGAAGAAGAAATAAAATATCGAGCACAATGTTTATGGCAAACCAACTAAATCCAACAATGAGGGCATTGGTTACAAAGTCGGCATCCACAAATTTAAAATAACGATACAGAAGATAGCAACCGCTTATTACACCTACCAACATAATAGTGGATTTGAATGTGGCATAGGGCACCATCAATTCGCCACCGGGTTTAAAAAACAAAAATGAAATAGCATATGGTATAAGCCACGATAGAAAGCCGAGTAAAATGTTTTTGGTGATTAATTTTCTTGTCATCGTAAAATGTTTTTTACATTTTAATCAATAGGCAACTGCAAATTACTTTTCGTTCAGATATTTTTTTCGGCCTCGGCAATATTTTCTATTCCCTTAATTAAAGCATCGGGATTGAATGAAATACTATCGATACCGTTCTTAACCAGAAACTGCGCATACTCGGGATAGTCGCTTGGTGCCTGTCCGCAAAGGCCTGTGTGTGTTCCGGTTTTCTTGGCTTTAGTCAGTGTCATTTCTATCAGTTGCATTACAGCCGCATCGAAAGGACTAAATATTTCGCTGAGCAATTCCGAATCGCGATCGGCACCAAGAGTGAGTTGTGTTAAATCGTTGGAGCCAATAGAGAAGCCATCAAAGTGTTTTGCAAATTCTTCTGCAAGCAATGCATTGCTCGGAATTTCTATCATTACATATAATTCGAGGCCGTTTATGTTTCGTTCGAGCCCGCAACCTTTCATCACTTCAATTACCTGTTGTGCTTCTTTTATGGTGCGGCAAAATGGTATCATCAATTTTATATTTGTAAGGCCCATATCATCGCGTACTATTTTCATGGCTTTACATTCCATTTCAAATGCATCTTTATACAACGGATGATAATACCGCGAAGCACCACGAAAACCTATCATGGGATTTTCTTCACCTGGCTCAAATTGTTTACCACCAAGAAGGTTCGCATATTCATTAGATTTAAAATCGCTCATGCGCACAATCACATCTTTGGGATAAAATGCCACCGCCATTTTTGCTGTAGCCTCGGCCAACTTCTGAACAAAATATTCTTCCTTATTTTTAAACTGTATCGTTAGTGCTTCGATTTTTTCTTTCGCTTTGGTATCATTTATTTTGTCGAAATGTTTCAATGCCATTGGATGAATACCAATCGTATTGCTGATAATAAATTCCATGCGCATAAGCCCTACTCCATCGTTTGGCAATTGTGAAAATGTAAATGCTTCATCGGGGTGTGCCAGAATGAGCATCGCTTTGGTTTTTGTTTTTTGTATAGAAGAAATATCAATTTCTTTCTCGTCCCATTTCAAAAGACCATCGTATACAGTCCCTGTATTACCGGCAGCTGTTGATACAGTAATTGTTTGTCCATCGACAATATTTTTTGTGCCGGTGCCGGTGCCAACCACAGCGATAGCGCCCAATTCGCGTGCAACAATTGCGGCATGCGAAGTGCGGCCACCCTGGTCAGTAATAATGGCTGTGGCTTTTTTCATCACCGGATCCCAATCGGGATCGGTACGTTCGGTTACAAGTATTTCGCCTTTGTTGAGTTTTGCAATTTCGGTGGGCGAGCTAAGTATTCGTGCTTTGCCGGCCACAATTTTATTTCCCAATCCGGCACCTGAGCAAAGTTTTTTTCCTTTATCGAGCAAAGTGTATTGCTTAAAAACGTTTTGCTTTTTTTTGCTGTGAACGGTTTCGGGTCGCGCCTGTACAATAAATATTTTTCCATCCTCGCCATCCTTTGCCCATTCGATATCCATGTGGCATTTATAATGTTCCTGTATAATGCATGCCCATTTTGCCAGTTGAATAATTTCGGAATCGTTCAACACAAATTGATTTCTTTTTTCCTCCGTGGTACCAATATTAATAATTGCTTCTTCGGGTTTTACAATATCGTTTACACTCACACCCGAATATACCATTGTCTTTATTTTGCTGCCCAGTTTGTGCGCAATAATTGGTTGCTTCACTTTATGCAGAAATGGTTTGTAAACTAAAAACTCATCGGTATTAATAGTGCCCTGCACAACATTTTCACCAAGACCCCAGGCGCCCGAAATAAGCACGACATCTTCGAATCCGGAGTCGGGGTCGATGGTAAACATTACACCCGAGCTGGCAATATCGGAGCGTATCATTGTTTGCACGCCAATGGATAAAGCCACTTTCATGTGATCGAAACCATTATCGGTGCGGTATTTTATTGCTCTATCGGTAAACAACGAAGCGTAACAACGGTGACAGGCTTTTATCAGATTTTCTTCGCCACGCACATTGAGGTAAGTTTCCTGTTGTCCGGCAAAGCTTGCTGTAGGAAGGTCTTCGGCAGTGGCACTGCTGCGCACGGCAAAAGATTTATTATTTCCGGTACTGTTATTTAGCGAACTGTATGCAGCAATAATTTCTTCTTTCAATGCAACAGGAAAAGTGCTGTCGAGAATTAATTTGCGAGCCTTTGCACCCACATCTGCAAGGTTGTCGAATGTGGTAATATCAAGTAAGGAAAGAACCTGTGTTAGCTGAGGAACTAAATTATTTGTTTTCAAAAAACTCCAATACCCTGCCGATGTAACTGCAAAGCCCTCGGGCACGGCCACTCCTTTTTTAGAAAGCGACACATACATTTCACCAAGCGAAGCATTTTTCCCACCCACCAGTGGAATATCTTTTATACCAATTTCAGAGAAATGCTTAATCGAATTCATAGCCTATAAAATTTAAAATAATTATGCTTTGGTGTAAAAATGTGCATAATGGACAAACAGCTACATGATAATAATCAATTGAAGAAATGATATTGGTCATGAATTGGCTTGCTTAATGAATTTTAAAGTTGATACATGTGCGATGAGAAAAAATTGCACATGGCTGTATCATAAATAAAAAACATTGTGGCGCGCAAGGTTTTGAACAGCCATAATGTGAAGGATAAATTTATTTCTCGATTCGAATATCATACTTATCCAAAAGCCCGGCAATAGCTGCCAGTGTGAACTTTGCCTTCTTCAATTTGTTCAGTTCGGGATTGATGGAATAGTTATAGGCTGTACGAAAATCGGCTTTTTCTAAAATGGTATTTTCAAATTTTGCATTTGCTAAATCGCAATGATCGAAGATAGATTCCGATAAATCGCAATCGGTAAAATCTACTTCATGCAAGCGGCAATTGATGAAGGAAGTTTTTTTTATTTTCCGTTTGTAAAACGATGAGTGCGTAAGATTACAATTATCGAAAGAGGCAGTGAGGCCAAATTCGTTGCAATTATAAAATAGCAACCCGAGCATTTTGCATGCACTAAATTTCACATCGCGAAAGGCAGTTTTCGAAATTTTTGCTAAACTTAAATTGCAATCTAAAAATTGACATTCTAAAAAAACCATTTCACTCAAATCGGAATTTGCAAAATCACAATTTTTAAAAACACAATTTTCAAATTCCGTTTTTGCAATTTGCTGCGTAGTAAAATTTATTTTATCGAAAATTTTATTTTCTACAATTTCCATTTTCTCAATTCTTTAAGGAATGAATATAGGTGGCAAAAATTATTTCGTTTCGCCTTTGGTGTTTAACAATTTTGCACAAAGTAAAATAATAACACACGGAAAGATGATAAATTTAATTTCAGAAATCAATACAGAAAGTCCCCATTTGGTAAAAAAATTGGCTGCACCTATTGGCGAAACATCCACAGGTGTAAACCATGGGCAAAAATAACGCTGGTTGGAAAATGGCGCAAACAGGGCAACACCGAGCCCTCCGTTTGTCAGCATATCGAGCAATGGGTGCGATACAGTAGCAAGAAATAACGATAAAAAAATAATGCGGCCTTGTGAAGTTGTAAAAGACTGGCTATAAAAGAAAATTACTTTTACCACCATAGCCAATATTGCAGCAAAAAAAATGGAATGTGTAAAACCACGATGCCCAAACATACTATTGTATGAAACACCAAATTGAAAACCGATAACATCGGCATCAGGAATCATGGCGCAAATTATAACAAGCGTATAAAGTTTTAGGGTAGTTACCTTAGTAAAAAAAGTTTTGCTTAATGTATAAGCAGCAAATGCATGTGTAAATATTGTGGGCATTTTGGTTTGTGCAAAATTATATCATGTTAGTTTTTAAAAATAAAATGTGTGTGGTAAATGTAACTATTTTTTGATGCATAAGTTGAGTTATAGCATTGATAATAATTCATCAGAAAACATAAATTCACTTTGCACCATTGTTTCACTCAAAAAAAAAACACCGTATCATTTTTACATGAAACGGTGTTCGAAAAAAAAACTAAATCAAAATATTTCTTTATGACGCGCTCTTCTTTGGCTTTTTCGGATTGCCATTATTTGCTTTTGTAATTACGGCTTTCAACTGATTTTGCTCTTTGTCGAAAGTAAGGTCGATAGAATCGCCTTCGGCCAATTCCGATTTAATAATTTCTTCGGCAAGCAAATCTTCAACATAACGCTGTATTGCGCGCTTTAATGGTCGGGCACCAAAGTTGCTATCGAAGCCTTTATCACCAATAAAATCTTTTGCTTCAGCATCGAGCGACAATTTATATCCCAAGCCTTCTACACGTTTGTATAACGTAGCAAGTTCGATATCAATAATTTTATGAATATCGGCCTTATCCAGTTGATTGAATATTACCACATCATCAACACGGTTCAAAAACTCAGGTGCAAAGGCCTTCTTCAATGCATTTTCAATAACACTTTTGGTATTTTCATCTACCGAATTTAATTTTGCTGCTGTAGAAAAACCTACGCCCATACCAAAATCCTTAAGCTGACGCGAACCAATGTTCGAAGTCATGATAATGATGGCATTTTTGAAATCTACTTTTCGACCAAGACTATCGGTAAGCTGACCATCGTCAAGCACTTGTAGTAACAAATTGAAAACATCAGGATGTGCTTTTTCAATTTCATCGAGCAATATAACAGCGTAAGGTTTGCGTCTTACTTTTTCAGTAAGCTGTCCTCCTTCTTCATATCCAACATATCCCGGAGGTGCACCTATAAGGCGACTCACGGCAAATTTTTCCATGTACTCGCTCATGTCAATGCGGATAAGCGCATCATCGCTATCGAATAAATAACGGGCAAGCACTTTTGCTAATTCTGTTTTACCAACACCTGTAGGGCCAAGAAAAATAAATGAGCCTATAGGGCGATTAGGATCCTTCAATCCGGCACGGTTGCGCTGTATGGCCTTTACCACTTTTTTAATGGCTTCGTCCTGCCCAACTACTTTTCCCTGCAACTCTGTTGGCATTTGAATTAATCGCGCTGTTTCGGCTTGTGCAATGCGATGCACAGGTACACCACTCATCATGGCTACTACTTCGGCCACGTTTTCTTCGTTAACTGTAAAGCGTTGCAAGCGGGTATCTTCTTCCCATTTCAATTTTGCTTTTTCCAGTTCATCAATGTATTGCTTTTCGGTATCGCGCAGGCGTGCAGCCTCTTCGTACCGCTGGCTGCGTACTACCTTACTTTTTTCATTCTTTATTTCCTGAATTTTATTTTCAAGATCGAGAATTTCTTCGGGCACATGTATATTATTTAAGTGAACACGCGACCCAGCTTCGTCAAGTGCATCGATGGCTTTATCAGGTAAAAACCTATCGGTGATATAACGGGAAGTAAGCGTAACACAAGCCTTTATCGCCTCGGGTGTATAGTTTACATGGTGGTGCTCTTCGTACTTATCTTTTATATTGGTAAGAATTTCAACTGTTTCTTCGGCCGATGTAGGATCGACAATTACTTTTTGAAAGCGTCTGTCGAGCGCGCCATCTTTTTCTATGTACTGACGGTATTCATCGAGTGTAGTTGCACCTATACATTGTATTTCGCCACGTGCCAAAGCAGGTTTGAACATGTTACTTGCATCTAACGAGCCCGATGCGCCACCGGCACCAATGATGGTGTGTATTTCATCAATAAATAAAATTACATCGGGGCTTTTTTTCAAGCTCATTCATTACTGCTTTCATACGCTCTTCAAACTGACCACGGTATTTTGTGCCGGCCACCAACGATGCAAGGTCGAGCGTAACAATGCGTTTGTTAAACAGCACACGCGATACTTTGCGTTGCACAATGCGCAGTGCTAATCCTTCAGCAATGGCCGATTTTCCTACTCCCGGCTCGCCAATTAAAATTGGATTATTCTTTTTTCTGCGCGATAAAATTTGTGATACACGTTGTATTTCTTTTTCACGGCCAACTATAGCATCAAGTTTTCCTTCTTCGGCCGACTTGGTAAGGTCGCGACCAAAGTTATCGAGTACCGGAGTTTTTGATTTTGAATCACCCGACTTTTTTGGTGTTGTCATGCCCGGTCCGTCTTCATCGCGAGCATAAGGATCATCTTCACCCTGCTGAGGTGTTTCGCTTTTGAAACCATTGCTGCGGCTTACTTCCAACTCTTCACGCACAACATCGTAAGTAACTCCATACTGATTGAGTAACTGTGTTGCAATAGTGTCTTCGTCTTTCAAAATTGATAGTAATAAATGTTCGGTTCCTATTACTTCGCTTTTAAAAATCTTTGCTTCGAGGTAAGTAATCTTCAATGCTTTTTCGGCTTGCTTTGTTAATGGAATATTTTTCAGGTTCGACACATTGCCCGAACTTCCCTTTACAGAGTTTTCGACAGACCTGCGCAAATCCACCAAATTTATTCCGAGGCTTTTTAAAAATCTTATGGCCATTCCTTCGCCTTCGCGAATGAGACCCAACAATAAATGTTCTGTACCTATGTAGTCATGACCTAAGCGCAAAGCCTCTTCGCGACTGTATGTGATTACATCTTTTACTCTCGGTGAAAATTTAGCTTCCATATCTCACAATTTTTATTTCTTTTTTATTCTTCGTTATCTACCACAAACAACATGCAATAATAACTTTGGTTTCGAAATGTAAATACTTTTTTACAATAATTATGTAAAATGTTTTTTACTTTTTATTAATTAAGCATTTATTGTTCCAATGTTTAATTGATGACAAACTTACTTGATTTTAAAATGCAAAAATTTTATTCCATGAAGTTCGTATTAATACTTTCAACAGTTATATCAACAATAGAAAATCGAAATAGATATTTGCCAGAAAAAATAAAGACAAATGAACAAACCAACCTTAGTGCTTGGCGCAAGCGAAAACCCTGAAAGATATAGCAACAAAGCCATAAAGCGACTTGTATCGGCAGGTCATAACGTTTATGCCATTGGTGCGCGCACCGGCAAAGTTGATGATACTTTTATCCAAAAAGATAAACAGCCGCTAATTGGCATACACACTGTGACAATATATCTTAACGAACAAAATCAAAAGGAGTATTATGACTATGTGATTCAATTAAATCCTGAGCGAGTGATTTTTAATCCGGGAGCCGAAAACATAGAATTTGAAAAAATGCTGGAACAAAAAAATATTGAAACCGTTGAAGCTTGCACCCTGGTAATGCTTAGCATTGGTGCTTTTTAGCCAACCAATGAAAAAATATTATCGCAACTTTATTGCATCGCCTTCTTTAAGAACAGGATTTGCCGGCAACTTATTAAATTTCATCAATCGTTTTAAACGTACACCGTACAATTGTGATATAGAACGCAATGTATCGCCCTTTTTCACAGGGTGAACTTCTTCATCAACATAACAATATTTGTAAGCAAGATAAATAATTTCGTCAACCTTCAATATGTCATTGGCCACGGCATCATTGTATCGCAATAAGTCGCGCAATTCCATTTGATTTTGCTTTGCCAGTTTGTACCACGAATCGCCACGCTGCACCTTTGTTGCTTTTATATTGTTGTGATTTATTATTAGTTGATTGGTGATTGGGTTATTTGTTGATTGGCTATTTGTTATTGGGTTATTGGTTATTGGGGTATTGATTGATTGGTTATTGGTTTTTGGGTTATTGGTTATTGGATCAATGGTAACAGGTTGTCCGGCAATCATAGTGGTACCATCATAAATATACAATTGGTAGGTTTCTATTAACTTAATTAAACGCTCGGCATAGTTAGGATTGGTAGCGTAACCGGCAGCTTTAAGCCCTTTGGCCCAACCTTTATAATCTTTAACATCCAAATCGAACAGTGTTTTGTAACGGTCGCGTGAGCGTAAAAAATCGGAATGGTCATCAAAAGATGCTTGTGCATGAGGATATTTTCTAAAACACTCGTTGGCCGTTTCATCATCCTGAATAAAAGTTTCGCCCTTCCATTCTTTGTGACATTTAATACCAAAATGATTGTTGGCAAGTTTAGCCAAATCGCTGTTGCCACAATCCGACTCGAACAAGCCCTGTGCAAGAGTGATGCTGGCCGGCACGCCATACTTTTTCATATCGGCTATAGCTGCATCTTTATATTTTTCGATATAAGCTGTTGGCGAACATTTAAGTATAGAATCCTGTGCAAGCGAATTTTGAACATTGGCACAAATAACAACAAAGGCACAGCTAATTAAATAATTTTTCATATACAAGAATAGATGATGATTAACGTAGAATAGAAATCGATAATTTCCTTTGCTCACAAAATTATTTTAAAGCCGCCAATCAAAGTTGCACTGCAGCATGACTTAGTAACATTGCATTGTTAATAGTTGTGTAGCAAAAAAATGGCCTCGTTTGTATTACACAGCTTTATTTATTTAAGGCTGGTGAAAATAAATTTGATTAGCAGTAATTTTATAATACAATTGCCGTTTCAATTTCAACAATATCATTTTCAAAAATATGAGGTTACTTAAAAGCGTGTTGGTTTTTGCCATGGTGTTAATTTTCATATTGCCATTGTGTATTCTGGCTACGGGTCAATCAAATGAAAACCTGAGTACTACTTATGCAAAGGCTGATAGCATAGGTATTTTTTATGCTGCACAAAATTTCAAAACGCATCAGCAGGCAACTCAGGCATTGATAAGCGGTTGTAAAACACCATTTGAAAAAGCCCGTGCCATTTTTAGTTTTGTTGCGCACCGGGTAAAATATGATTTCAATACAAATGCTTACGAAGCTGATGAAGTGCTGAAACATAAATATGCCGTGTGCCAGGGATATGCAAATCTTATAGATGCTATGATGACCGATGCCGGTATCGAATCGAAAGTAATAACAGGCTATACCAAAGCACAGGTGAACATAACTCACCACGATGTAACGAAAACAAATCACGCATGGAATGCTGTAAAGTTGGACAACACCTGGCAGCAAATAGATGCAACATGGGGTGCAGGTTCGTACGACTATGGCACAAAAAAATTTACTGCATTGTTCGAAGAAAATTATTTTCTGGCCGATCCCGAAATGATGAAGTACACACATTTTCCACTCGATAAAAGTTGGCAATTACTTGATAAGAAAGTGGACGCAACAACGTTTATCAATTATCCTTTTGCATGGCGTGGTTTCGAAATACACAATATCACCAATATATCGCCCGATAAGTTTAAGTTGAAGTATAAGGCAGGTGAAAAATTTATTCTTTCGTTCACCTCCGATGAAAATATAGAACAACCACTTATCAATATTGAAGGTGAACGTTACTCCTACCCTTTCGAATTAAAAAAAATCAGAGACAACCAATATAGCAGCGAAATTGAATTAAAATTTAAAGGAACAAAACAAGTAACTTTCTTTTTGAACGGAACAGGTGTGGCTACGTATATGGTAACTGTTAATTAGTTTGAAGTTTAAAGTTTTGAGTTTGAAGTTTTGAGTTTTTAGTCCCGACACTACGGTCAGGATGCCGACCAAGGTGTCGGCATTTTCGTTAATTAATTTCAGAGTCTCTCATGCCTTTGAAAACAAAAAATAAATGAGGACTCTGAAATTAGCATTCATCCTCTTTCCTCACCTAATACGGGTAGGTAAAAAATAATTCCAATTAGTTTCGCAAAAGATTACAGCAGTTGCTAAATACCGCAAGCAAAATATATTTGTTTTTATTCGGCCTTTTTGGTTGAAGAAAAATGTAAAGCAAAAAACATCAGCACAAATGGAATGAATGGTGCTTTGTACCTTACCATAGCGCCCAATACTGGTGTTGTGTAACCTATTATCAACAAAGATAAAATTGCGAAACAAAGTATACATATTGATAGCATGGCATAGCTTTTATTCCATTTAAAATTTAGGATTAAAAAAATAATAGTGGCCAACAAAAAAATATTTTCTAAAGATAACAAACCAAAAACCGGAGTGGAAAAATTAAGTGGCATACAAATTATATTGAACAATGCTTGTGGTGCATGTATTAAAAAAGAAAATAAATCAGGCTCAAACTGAGGTGCTTTTATTAAGGAAATAGCATGAGAATCGCGGGCCATGTTTTCGAAATTGATTCGCTTGTTGTACATAAACGTAACAACATCAAACACAAAATAATTTATGAAACAAAATATCACAAAGCCCAATACAAAAATAGAAAGCAGCTGACCCATTTTAATAGTCCGGGCGTTACTCAATAAAATAAAAACTAACAACACCGGAATCAACAGCAGAACATAATAAATCTTGATAGTAAACAAAAGCAATAAAAGGATTAAAGCAATAATACCTTTTGTGAAACTTCGTGACTGATAATATTGGTAGCAACTAAAAATAAAAAAGCCTGCAACGGCAACCAAAAATGTTTCTTTGAAACATGCTGAAGTCCAAAACAAAAAAGATGGCCATGCACAACATGCAGCAAAAATAATCTTTGATTTATTTGCATCATTTATGGCACATACGCCTGCAATAGTTTTGTACAAAGCTATGCTTCCCGCAAACGAAAAAAATGAATACCACAGGCATTGCACTAAATAATATCCCTGAGTAAAAACCAACAACAAAACATTAGCACGAATTAATGTTCGGGTATCGTTATACATGGTATCGTAATTATTCCATACTTCTAAATTGGTGACTTCTATTGGTTGTTGGTGACTATCATAAATGCCAAAGAAAATATCAATGGCGAGTTTAAAATCATCGAATATAAAATTCCATATCGATTGCGTATCGCGTAGCATGGCATATGTATCGGGATTGACCCCATATTTATAAAACAAATAATGATGAACGAAAATGAAAATAATTTTTACCCCGAACAGTATGCCTAATAATTTGATTGAAATATTATTCAACTTAAAAAAAGCCTGCTTGAATATCAGGCCAAAAAAGGCCGCAGCTGTAAGCAGAAATAAAAACGCCTGCATCAGAGTTTAAAATATTTTTCAATGCGCGGAAAACGTACGAACAATTTTTCGTAGTCGATATTGCATAATAATATTGCCATCAATATGGGAAGCACCACCGATTTGTAACGTACAAATGCACCTTCAACAGGCACGGTTAAACCTATAAGTGTAAACGTGGCAATTACCACAAACAATCCAAAATAATTCCACTGTCCAATCAACACACTATTGCGCTTGCGAAACAGTAAGGCCGACACTATTAAAATCCATATGTACATATTTTCTAATGCCGATAAAAAAACCAATGGCGAACTTATCTTAAAAATATTGGGACGTACGATTACTTCCATCAGTGCCACCGGTGCAGCTTTTAGCAGACTTACAATATCATTAAACTGTGGAACCTCAAAATAACTACCGGCTTTCATTGTATGCGCAAGCAACTCAAATGCTTCCCGTTTATTCATTAACGCATGCAAAGCATCGGCACGGGGATTTATGTATTTGAACATAAACAATCCCAATAAAAATATTATTGAAAAAAGAATCCATGTAAGGCCTTTCATTTTTTGAAAAAATAATACTCGCTGCGTTAATAATAATATCATCATGGCCGGCAATAAAATGATGAGCAAATAAAACTTTAGCAACATCAATATAATAAAGCCTAATGAGAAGGAGAATAAATGATACCAAATGGCACTATTAAAATAAAACCGCATATAGCTGTAAAGAAAAATTCCCAAAGCAAACATTACAAGCGATTCTTTCAGCACTCCCGATGTCCAGAAAATAATAGATGGCAAAGTGAAAACAGAAATAAATACAATGCCCTGATACACTTTATAAATTTTATTAAACACCTTGAACATAGCAGTAAGGCCAACGAAAGACAAGAAGGTAAACAGGATTAGATGCACGTAATAATCGCCCAAAGAAATAAAACCGATTGCAGCGTTAAGGATAATCATAACGCGGTTATTATTGTAAACATTGCCGGGCGACTCCCAGTTATTCATTGCAATTTTATACTTATATAAAGATGCTGTATCGTGACCGGTGATGAATGCAAAAAAATCGTTGACATTGTGTTCAAACATTTGAATAAGCACATTGCTATCGTCAAAATACCTGAATATATCGGCCACATGGCGGTCGGGATAAAAATAAGTATATATAAAAGTCATGACAAGTGCAGCCGCAAGCTTTAGTAAAAATGCCAACTGAAAATTTAGTACATGTACCCTCCGCGAATAAAAGAAACCACTATTGCCTATAATAATAAGGCAAAATAGTATCCACAGAAAACGGTACAATATTAAAGTCATATACAAGGAGAAAAAAAGATTGGTAAAAATAACAAAGCCATTGCAATGATAAACATTACAATGGCTAAAAAAATATGTGAAGGGTAATTACTTTTTAGTTTTCGACATCACCCACTGTGCAACTTTAGGTGCCAATTCGCGCTGACTCTTAGCGCCAACAAACACACCTATATGTCCACCGGGAAATGCATACAACTCCTTATCCTTACTGCCAATGTGCTTTTGAACTGAAGTGGTAGAGTCGTTTGGAATAATATTATCTTCGGTGGCGTATACATTTAAAAACGGCATCGTGACATTTTTCAAATCTATTTTTTGTCCGCCCAGTTCCATTTTACCCTGAACAAGCAGGTTATCGCGAAACAAATCTTTTATATACTTACGAAACATTTCTCCGGCCAAATCAGGACAATCATTTTTCCATTTTTCCATACGCAAAAAGTTCAAAATCTTCTCACGGTCTTCCAGCGAATCCATCATACCCAAATATTTACTTATATCCATTGATGGCTTCAGCATTCCAAAAGCCATATTGAGCATATCGGCTGGTATTACTCCAAGGGTGTCAACCATTGTATCTATATCGATGTACTTTGTCCATTTGTACAACATATTGTTGTTGTCCGAAAAATCGAACGGAGCTACGTATACAGTTAGGGATAATAATTTTTCGGGATACAGTGCAGCATAAATTGTGGAGAATGTGCCCGACTGGCAAATGCCCATTTTATGTATTTTTTCTACTCCATGTGCGTCACGAATAAAATCAACAGCATCGTTCATATATCCCAGTATATAATCTTCCATAGTAAGGTAGCGGTCCATTTTGCCCGGATAGCCCCAATCCATGATATAAATATCGAGACCTTCGTCCAGCAATTTTTTCATCAGGCTACGGTCCTGCTGTAAATCAAGCACATCGTGCCTGTTCATAATGGCAAACGATACCAATACCGGCACTTTACATTTGGCAGGCGTAGCGCGGTCATAATGGTACAACTTAACTTTATCGCGCTGCCACACCAGTGTTTTAGGGGTAATGGCTACATCTACTTCATCTATTGTTTGCAATGTTTGGTAGCCCTTCATCAATTTTTGATTCACGTGGCTTACGTCTTCCATCACTTCATTTGCATTTACTGTCATTGTGTTTTTATTTTAATTTGCCGCGAAGGTAGAAATATGTTTTGAGCAGCAAAAAATACCATTCAAAATTGAGGGTGAATTGAAAGTTTATGGTGAAAAACAAAAACATATCAGTCGCTATTATCTGTGTTTCATTGAATGCATTTATGCAAAAAGCATTTTAATTTATTCGGTTTTCATTCGTGCATTCTCCGACACTGCGGTCGGGGCAGGCGTAACAAAGAACCCGCTTTAGAGTCCTCATTCTCTTTTGTTTTTATTGGCATGAGAGACTCTAAAGCTAACAATAGTGGAAAATACCATTCAGCATTCATTCGTGCATTCAGTGTTTTTCCCCGACACTGCGGTCGGGGCAGGCGTGGCAAAAAAAATTAGGCTAAAGCCAAATTCGAATTATTTAATCCGTCCGATAAATCGGACGGCAATGATTTGCTTTCGCGAAAAAGCATTGTGGCATTGGGCGTTTGTGGCAAAACAACATTTGAATCTATCCGGCATTCACTCGCGCAGTCCCCGACACTGCGGCCGGGGAAGTCGTGACAACAAGCATTTCGAATTTTATTCGGTATTCATTCGTGCACTCCCCGACACTGCGATCGGGGCAGGCATGGCATAAAGCATTTGAATTTATTCGGCAATCATTCGCGCATTCCCCGAAACTCCGGTCAGGGCGGAGCGCGGCAACAACATTGAATTTTACTCAGATTCTTTAGTGCATTCAGGTTTTTGTGGAAATTATTCGGCATTCTGGCTTCAGTGTTTTTGGCAATTTCGGCAAAAAGCTTGATTTTACTCAATTCTTTAGTGCATTCAGTGTTTTCCCCGACACTACGGTCGGGGCAGGCGTGGCAAAATATTATTCAGAATTCTTTAGTGCATTCAGTGTTTTTCCCCGACACTGCGGTCGGGGCAGGCGTGGCAAAATATTATTCAGCATTCTTTAGTGCATTCAGTGTTTTTCCCCGACACTGCGGTCGGGGCAGGCGTGGCAAAATATTATTCGGCATTCATTCGCGCAGTCCCCGACACTGCGGTCGGGGCAGGCGCGGCAAAAAAAGCTAAGACTCAAACTCAAACAATGTTCCTTCGGTAGCAATTTCAACTTCAAAATCACACTTTTTTTCTTGCAACGTTTCGGCAAGCATTGTCTTCAAATTATCATCGGTGTGGGCTGGGTCGTGGTGAAACAGCACTATTTTTTTTACTTTGGCAAGCGTGCCAAAATCAAGTGCATCCTCTACCGAACTGTGCCCCCAACCAATTCGTGTTTTATACTCCTCGCTGCTATACTGCGCATCGTGAAACAAAATATCTGCTCCCTCGGCAATACTAAATCCACTTGTCCACTCTGCATTAGTAGGAAATTGAGATGAACCCAAAGCCGGTTCATGATCAGGAATATAAGCAATTACGGTATTGCCGGTTTGCAACCTGTAAGCCACCGTAGGTCCGGGATGACAAACATATTCCGATGTAATTTTAAAATTTCCAATTTGAAATTCGCTGCTATCAATTTCAAACAATTCTCCCTTACAGGGCAACTCGTTTAATCGTACCGGAAAAATGGGTGGCGAAAAATATCTTCGCAATCGTTGAGCAAGACTTTCGTTTGAAGCAGCCGGGCCCCAAATATTTACAGTCATGTTTGGATTATACAGTGGCCAAAAAAATCCCAAACCCATAATATGATCGAGGTGCAAATGTGTGAGTAAAATATCGATGCGGGTAATATTTGGTGCCAGATAATTGTTAAGCCGTTGCAGGCCCGAACCACCATCGAGAATAATGCACGTATCACCATCAATAATTTCTATGCACGAAGTATTTCCGCCATAAATATCCTTATCGGTACCCGGTGCAGGAAGCGAACCACGGCATCCCCAAATTTTAATGTTCATCATGTTACCGATTTCCAAAATAAAGCTACAGCACCCAAAAACCGATGTGGACGGCCTATGATGGGATAAGATGTAACTGCAATTTTAAGTAACTCCCCTTTCATACTTCGTATCCAAAACGAGCCGTGGGCAGGCTCTTGCTTTTTTATTGTTTGTACTAAAGGCAATGCCGATGCAGGTAAAATTTCGCCCTTATCATCCTGCGGTTTAAAAATGGTAGACCACTCTTCTACCGGCATGGCACCGGTTTCTTCAAAGCGCAGACCAAGCAGTTCTTCGGCAGGCTCGTTGTAAAAAAGCAAATTGCCAACAGTATCAACTATAAAAAATAGGTATCGATAAATTATCGGCCAACTGCCGGCTTAATATTAATTCTATTTGTTGGTTAGGCATATAAATATTTTCGGTTAGAAGTTTTGTGCCGAGGTAAATATCTGCACAAATCTAATTATTTTATTATACCCGCAAGCGAGTTTGAAAAAAATTGTGGGTTATTACAGCAGCAGTCCATAGTGTGAAATCTA
Source organism: Bacteroidota bacterium (assembly GCA_016717325.1). Lineage (GTDB taxonomy): Bacteria > Bacteroidota > Bacteroidia > AKYH767-A > OLB10 > JADKFV01. The sequence goes on from JADKFV010000012.1 coordinate 149,708, forward strand.
AATCAACAACACTATAAAATATAAAACAAAATAAATGATGTGAAGCAGCGCAGTTCATCCTATTACAAACGGCCGGTCCCGCTTTCCGCTTTTATGTATGCCATTGTTTTTTTTTGTTTTTTATTGGCATGATATACGATAACAGCTGCAATCGGGGCTATGGGCAGGGGGTTGCGGCTTTGTGGGGTGGCGATGCTAAATAATTAAATCACCATCCGATTTAATTTTTTATTTTTGAAAAATTATAGAAAATTTTATGCTCATCATGAAATGGAAAGCACAAATAATTGAACAGCGAAACCAATCGCGCATTGCTGTTTACTTCGATAAAAATAATGATGCCATTGCACGCATAAAAAAACTGCCCGATGCAAAATGGAGCCAAACATGGAAGGCATGGCACCTGCCCAATAACGAAGAAAACAGACTAAGATTTAAATTAGCCGACACCCATGCAGCACCCATACATGCACAAAAACATAACGCAATAAATACCACCATTGCCATACCGCAACCGCATGTAAGCAATAACGAACCTAACCTTGATGCCGACACCCCAATGGTACAAACAGAGGTGCACATACATGCGACAGATAAAAAAATAATAATTAAGCTGCCAAAAAACGAAACCGATACTGCATTTATTACCTCACTTAGATTCAGTACATGGCACAAAAAATTATTACATTGGATAATACCCAATTATGGCAACAATCTACAACGTATCAAAATACATTTTGGCAATCGCATTGCTACAATGCAAATAATAACTAACACCAATGAAAGCACAATTGAAAACGCGGCTGCTACAAAAACAGACTCTAAACATTTGCAACTGCAGTTTACAAAAGTATTGTTGAGTGAAGTGTGCAAACTAAAAGTGGATAAGTACATACTTTGGTTGAAATCGAAACGATACAGCCAAAATACAATAAAAGTATATACCGAGGCATTAACCACCTTCTTAAAATATTATAGCAATAAAGCAGTGCATGAAATAAATAATGAGGATGTAATTATGTTTAATAACGAATACATTTTGAAATATAATCTTTCGGCTTCGTATCAAAATCAAGTAGTGAATGCCATAAAATTATTCTTTAGCAAAATACAGCATACCGCTATGGATATCAATTTGGTGCACAGGCCCAAGCGTGCTTTTCTGTTGCCAAATGTACTTAGCAAGGAAGAAGTGCAAAAGATATTTAATGCCACCGATAATATCAAACACAAAACAATGTTATGCCTAATATATAGCTGTGGGCTCAGGCGAAGTGAACTCTTAAACCTAATGCCACAAAATATTGACCGCAGCCGTGGCCTATTGATTATAAAACAATCCAAAGGACGAAAAGACAGAATAACCCCCTTTGCCAAACAAAATAATGCAAATGCTAGAAACATACTTTAAACAATACTTACCCAAAAAATGGTTGTTCGAAGGGCAAACCGCAGGCAGCCAATATAGCGAGCGGAGTTTAAATTTGGTTTTTGCTGGTGCCGTTGAAAAAAGCCTCATCAAAAAGCCCGCAACCCTACATTGGCTCAGACACAGCTACGCAACCCATTTACTCGAAGGTGGCACCGACCTAAGGTATATACAAGAACTTCTTGGGCATAGCAGTAGCAAAACAACTGAGATTTATACCCATGTAAGCAGTAAAAAGATAAGCGAAATAAAAAGCCCTATCGAAGACTTGGATATATAAATATTATAACTATGTTCGCAACCAAAACCTTCCTATATCTGCCCACATTGGACAGATTGGAGAAGGTTTAGGATTAAAAACTGCTCCAATCTACTAGTTATCCGCAATTTTAACGCTCCGAACAACCGACATCAGTAACATCAAACATCAGTATTTCAATTAACCTTATAAATTTGTACAAACAAAAATCAAAATTATGAACTACAAACATTTTATTTATTTAATCGCACTTGTTGCTATTTCAGGAAAAGCCAATGCACAAACATTACACTGCATTATGACGATGCCTATATGCAGGACTTTTTTAACTCAACACTAAAAGTATGTTTAGTTGGTGATGCAAAATATGATGCCGCAATAAAAGAGGCTGTTCAAAATAATTGGACTCTTACTAAGTTTGAATTTATTAACAACATGGATTTAAAGGATAAAAAAATTATTCAAGACAAAACCTCATCCTTTTTAGTACCCTTATCATTAAGTGACCTTGGTGACCCACATCTAACACCCAACTTAGTTTATCAATGGAAAATGTTAAATGATAATCGTTGGCTTTCCATTTTACCGGGCGGAAGAAAGTCTATTTTGGATTACCGCGATTATAATATTATTGTTTATTCACCATTCGATAATTTTAATCTTGAATCCAACATTTTGTTGTGTTCGTATAGGCTTGGCTTAATGATAAAAAGTATGCAGGATGCTATTATCATTTCTCGTGATAAAAAAATAAAAGGAGCACCGTTTAATGTTTTAAAAGATGTTTTGAGCCAAATAAATTTGAAGGCAAATGTTTTAAAGAATAAAACTTTGTTGGTAAACGAAAACCTTCTCAAAAATAAAAACGAAAAAGGTAAGTTCGCAATTACAGAGGAAATTTTAAAGACATATAAGTTCAAATATAAAATAGTAAGTCAACAAGAAATCGAAACTGCAATTAAAAATAAAGATAAAGAGTCTTGTTATTTCTGTCCTGTCTTCAGCGGAGGTAAGGACATTTATATTTACAATCTTGAAAATATGGGAAGTGATTTATGGAACATACGAAATGAAAGCACTACTGTTGACAATGGTGATATTTCAAAACTGAATCAGGCAATAGGTTCTAATTAACTTTCGAGCTAACTCCGAACTTCTGTGCTTCGACTGAACAGCAAAACTGCGGATAACAGTAAGATTAAAGAAATTTAAAAAAGAAGGGCTTTGTCAGGTAATCAAACAGTGGTGCTTCTAACAAACAGTTGTAGTAATACGAACAGTGGTGCATCTAATCCCTTCTTCGTTAGCGGCAGGGTTGAGGTCGGCCCCGGGGTAAACTTCTTTAATCCTTCTTCGTTAGACGATAATTACAACTTGGCCATTGTATTTCGACTTATTACAGCCATGTCTATGTGACAGAAAGAACAACTGCCCTTAACATGGGTTTTGTGTTAGTGGGCACAAAGTGCGGACATAAAAAGTGTTTCATTTAGTTAACTTTATTGCGGGCATGTGGTTGGTTTGTTTCAGATGCCCACCAACGCAAAACCCACACTCGTTAGCGGCAAGCAATGGAGCCAACCACTTGAATTTATTAACTGCTAATTGACTCACATATTTTCAATACCTTTATCAAAAAATATTAAAGCGATACTGACATTAAACACCATACTTAGGGAGATGAAAGATGTTCCGGTTAACCGACTGGAAGAACTTCATCCAGTTCGTTCAATCACTAACGCTTACTAAAGGAGCAAACGGAAACCTTGCGTAAGAAAATCCACCGTTTGCTGGAGCATTTAGCGATATGGTACAAAGGATTATACCGACTTTGTTCATCAAACAAAAAAGTCGAAAAAAAACTTTTTGACCCGCAGTATTGACTTATGAAGCCATCAATGCTTAACACCGATATTCTTTCGGAATTTTTACGTAGTAACCCAAATGTAATTTTAGAGTTGACGAATACTTGAAGGAGTTTGGTTTCATAAGCAGGCATCATCACTTACTACGAAATTCTAAATGGACTTTTATAATAAGGATGCCAGAAAGCAACTTACGCGATTTGAAAAGTTTGTAGCTTTAAACAAAGTTGTTCAACTTACTTTACGTATGGCGAGAGTTGCCGCATTTATTCAGGCCGATCTAAGACGAAAGGAACCGAGATCAGACACACCGATAGTCTGATAGTAGGCATTGCAATATAAAGTGAACTTCAATTAGTGACCAATAACTTGGCTCATTTCAAACGAATAAGAGGACTTGGAAATAGCTAATTGGACGAAAGAAAGAACGCTTGAAGGATTTGCGCGGAAGTAACATAGGAATTAAACGCGCGCAGCGAAGCGGAGCAGCGATTTAATCCTGTGTTGAAAGAATCTTCGGTAGCCCCTCCGATGTTGACCTACAGGGTTTTTTAATATCATTTTGAACAGATTATTTTTTACGGCTGCTCTTTTCTGGCTTACCACTTCGTTTTTTTCATATGTGCACATAGCAAACCTGCCTGCCATTTTGCAGCAAAATTAATTGGTGATTTTTTGTTGGGTATTTTTTCTGATGTGCTGCGCTGATCAATCGTTACGCGCTCCACAAATTTTGAAGCGGCAGCCGAAAAACCCGCTACATTGGTTTTTGCCTGCGACACTAATGTAGTCTTTGATTTTTGTCGTTGCTCATTTTATGGTTTTAGATTGGAGCACGTATTACAAAAAATCCGTTAATTGTGATGATAGTTAAAATGGGCTACCGAAGGTTCTGTTCAACATGGGTTTTGTGTTAGTGGGCACAAAGTGCGGACGTGAAAAAAAGTGTTTCATTTAGTTACCTTTATTGCGGGCATGTAGTTGGTTGTTTCAGATGCCCCGCAACGCAAAGCCCCATTCGTTAGGCGTAATTTTGACAACCGACAACACAACACAATGATAACAATTGACAACTATTTAGACAGTCACTACATACACAGAAGCAATTGGTTGAGAGCTGCTGGCAGGAGTAAACGATGGAATAATATCCATTTCAAGTCTTGCAATAGGTGTTGCGGCTGCCAGTTCAACAAGAGAACCTATAATTTTAGCAACCGTTGCGGGACTTGTAGCAGGGGCATTATCAATGGCTGCCGGTGAATATGTTTCAATGTAAGTTCTCAAACTGACACAGGAAAAGCGGACATTGAAAGAAATCAGAACTCAAAAAAATGCAGGATATAGAGTTAAATATATTAGCTCAAATCTATGAGAAGAGGACTAAAAAAAACAGCAATGCAAGTAGCCATAGAAATGAGAGAAAGACGCATTAGGACACACATTAGAGGAAGAACTGGGTATAATAACCGAGATTAGTGACAAATCCTATACAAGCAGCAATTGCATCAGGGGCATCATTTACTGTCGGAGGTATTACCTCTTTTTAATACTTTTGCACCAATAAAGGACTGGAATATTGGTTATATGGTTTCACAACTATTTTTAATTGTTTTGGGAACAACTGCGGCCAAAACAGGTGGTTCAAGTGTAAAAAAAAAGCTGTTTACGCATTACTATTTGGGGGGACAATCTAAACAAGGGCTATCAGCTCTGGTGGGCTATATCTTTGGTGTTAAAATATAATTTATGATTTTAATAAATTGTATAGAAGCTGAAATAAAAACTACGCCCTAACAGCACCAACAAAAAAATTAGCGGTTCAGTGGTTTAAATGGAGCTTTGTGCTTCGTATCAGGATTCAGTGCTGGATAGATAGTTTTCGTCTAAGATCGACAACCTTCTTGTAGCTGCAAAGCATTATCGGCAACCTTAATCGCTCCAGATTGAGACAGTGTATTAACATAAACAAATAGCAAAAACAAATTAGTATGACAAACGAATTTAAAAATTGCCAATCGTGTGGAATGCCTTTAAAACGAGACCCAAAGGTGGAGGAACAAATGCCGATGGGAGCATCAGCAAAATGTATTGTTCTTACTGCTATGAAAAAGGTTGAATTCACTTATAAAGGAAATGATGTAAAATTTCAGGGATTGAACAAACAAAAAATGATGGAAAGCGGACACTCAAAATTCTTCTCTTGGTTATTTACAATGCGGGAGTTGAAGCTGATTAGGAAGATGGAAAAACAATTAGCCTTTTTTTTCGCCGCAGACAATAACTCAATAATGAAGGGTTCCTTGCTTCTAATAAACCTCTCTGGACCCTTCGTCGGACGAACAGCAAGGCAGCGCATAATAGCACCTACAAGAAATTGGCGGTTCAGTGCTCCACAGACACGTTGGTGGTTAATCAAAGTTTGGTTCTCCGCACCAACAGTTGTGGTGAAAATCGCCACCTTCGCCAAGCCCGAAAACGTTGTTTCATTCCTTTTAAAAACCAAGCTAATAGAAACACTATGAAAAAGACTTTAGGTGCTGTTCATTTTGGAGGACATGAATGGTTATTAAAACAAGCAGCATTAAAATTGACAAATAAATATTTTAATTAGATAATTATGGGACTAATAAGAGAACCTGTTGGCGTAAGGCTTTGTAGTTGACCCAAGGCCGTTGACAAAAGCAGAAGAAAAAAGCTATAAGCGATTTCATCCATGCTGACAAAGAAAACGTAAAAAAAACGGGAGCAAAGCAAACTGATAATTGCAAAACGAAAAGCAAAGCAACTTGCTTAGTAAAAGGCACGAACCGCTAACACGGGTTTGGCAAAGTGGCGGTTCATTACTCCGCAGACAGTTTAGTGGTTAATCGAACATTGGTTCGCCGCATCAACATTTGTATTGAA
>JADKFV010000013.1 GCA_016717325.1 Bacteroidota bacterium
GTATACCCACCGGCTCCTCCTGTCGAGTTTACGGTTAATACGCTCGTGCCGCCATGGCATATCATGGCTGTTTGGGACGGGATAGTTGCTATAGCTGTGTTTTCGGTAATGTTGTATTCCTGTGTTGCTGTACATCCGTTATTGTCTCTAATAGTTACCATACGTGCCTTATTCAGACCCGTTGCTGTAGAACCCATCTGTCCATTGCTCCAATGGTAGCTATACCGAATGTACCGCCTGTTACTGATGCCGTGGCACTGCCCGTACTTTGGCCATTGCTAACAACACATTCGTTTGCGATGGTGTGAGTACCAATGCTGACGGTTCAGTTACTCCTATGCTATTGGTTGATGATGCATCCATTGGCATCGGTAACGGTGACCGTATGCGTTCCCGCTGATAAAGCCTGTTGCCGTTTGGGTGGTTTGACCATTGCTCCACTGAGTAAGTATAGTTGTTTACTGTGGTAGTACTTGCGCAACTGAGGTTGGATGCCGTGGCAAATCCTGAATTTGAACATAAGCTTCCTCCCAAACCGTGCCTTCAAGGCAACCACTTGCGATTGATTTCCATTACACACACAGCCCAATTGGTAAAGTTATCGTTAAAGAAACCAATTGCCTGATGTTAAATGTGTAGTCCATTGTTAACAATACCGGTGCTGAAACTGTAAAGGGTCCGAATCCGAATGGACCACCAGCCAGTACCACATTGTTGCTTGCATCTACCAATTCGTAGGTGGTTGCACCAACAAAATCGGGTATTATCTATTGATATCGTTATCAAACCCCTGAGTCGCTATAGTATCGTTCAGCAACGTACCGCCAATCACATTTACTGTTGCCGTGCCGCTGCCATTACCGTTGCAGGTTAAGGCGGTGCTGCTCATAGTCGTGGCCAGGGCCCTTGGTTCCATCACCATTACATCTGTTTCGGCTGTGCAGCCTCCTGCGTCCGTTACGGTTACTGTATACGTACCTGCTGCAAAGGCCTGTAAATACCGCACTGTCGGCCGTTGGATTGCTTTGAGTACCAGCTGGCGTTATAGCGAAAGTATATGGTGCTGTGCCACTTGTGGCCTGTACCATTATTATTCCTGTGGTGCCTCCGTTACATAATACATCTGTTCCTGCTCCGCTTATCGAATAAACTGCCGGGCTGTGTGATGATTACTTGCGTAGTAGCATTGCATCCGAGACTGTCAGTTACCGTTACTACATACGTTCCGGCTGCTAAGCCTACTGCTGTTGCAGTGGTTTGGCCATCGCTCCATAAGTAGGAATATGGGTCGCCCGATGTGTATGGTGTACCGCCACTGCCCGATACTGTTGCATCACCTACCGTGCCTCCGTTAGGCTATATTGGTCTGGCCGTGATGGTGGCTACTACTCCGTCTACCGGTTCGGTTATAGTGGTACTTGAAGTGTATATACATCCGTTTGCATCCGTAACTGTTACGTTATACGTACCCGCTGTTAAGCCTGTGGCTGTGGTTGTGCCCTGTGCCGGTGAAGTACTCCATAAGATGGTGTATGGTGCTGTGCCGCCTGCTATACCGCTGATGGTGGCTGTGCCATTATTGCCACCTGCACAACTTACATTGGTGCTCGTTAATGGATTCGCTGTTATCGCACTGCCTGCGGTTATGTTTATACCTGTTATGATGGTTTCACACAGGTTTGCATCGGTTACCGTTATGCTGTATAATCCGGTGGCCAATCCTGTAAATATACCTGTTGGACTTGCTACTGCTCCGGGGTTTAATGTATAGCTATACGCTGGGGTGCCTCCTGCGCCTGTTACTGTAATGCTGCCTAAACCACCACTGCAACCCGGACTTACTGCATTATATGTGGCTGTTAATGCCGTAGGTTGCGTTACAACTTCACTTGCTGTTTTTGTACAGCCGTTGGCATCGGTTATTGTTACCGTATATGTGCCCGCTCCAAGTCCTGTGGCTATGGCTGTTGTTTGGGCAACTCTGTATTCCACAAATATGTGTATGGGGCGGTGCCTCCTGTTATGCTTAGTTCATCAAGAGTGGCGGTGCCTGTGGTGCCTCCGTTACATAATACCGGTGTGGTTGTTAATGGTGCACACGTGATGATGGCCGGTTGCGTTAACGTTACTGTACAACTTGTGGTACAGTTGTTCTTGTCTTTACTATTACCGTATACGTACCCGCTGCCAGATTGTTTGCTATGGCTGTGGTCGTTACCGGTACCGTATTCCATGTATAGGTATAGCCCGGTGTGCCGCCTGTGGCTGTTACACCTGCTTTGCCTGTGCCTCCGTTGCACAATATGCCTTGTATCACTGTGGCTGTACATCCAAGTACTGCCGGTTGCGTTATCGTTACACTGGCTGTTTTTGTACAGCCTTTGTTATCGGTTACCGTTACTGTATACGTACCGGCTGCAAGGCCTGTGGCCGTTGCCGTAGTAGCACTGTTCGACCATAAGTATGTATAAGGTGAGGTGCCGCCCGTTACCGTGGCTGTGGCCTGGACCCGTAGCTGCACCATTACACTTGGACTCTTTGGTGTCATGCTGATGATGATGGCTGCTGGCTGGCTTATCACTGCCGTGGCATTGATGATACAACCTTTCTTATCCTGCACTGTTACCGAATAAATACCTGCTATTACTCCGCTCAGGTTTTTAGTAGTGGTACCATTGCTCCATAAATAAGTGTATGGGCTGGTGCCGCCTGTTACCGTGAGCGTTACTCCGCCATTGCTGCCTCCGTTACAACTTACGTTGGTTACTGTATATAATGCTAACAATGCTGCAGGCTGACCTACGCTGTTTGACAGCGTTTTTGTACAGCCGTTTGCATCGGTAACTGTTACTGTATACGTGCCTGCTGCAAGACCGATAATATATTTTGTCGTCTTTCCATTGCTCCCACAAATAAGTATAAGGGGAGGTGCCTCCGGCTGTTACTACTGTGAGCGTACCGTTGGTGCCGCCAAAGCAGCTTACATTTGTTTTCTTCGATGTTAAGTTCATTTGTGCCGGTTGTGTCAGCGTTACCTGACCCGTTACTGTACATCCATTGGCATCTGTTACCTGTACTGTGTAGCTGCCCGCTGCTAAGCCTGTGGCCGTAGCGGTGGTTTGACCTGTTGGTGTCCACAAGCATGTGTATGGTGCTACTCCTCCGCTTATCGATGCTGTCGCACTGCCTCCGCCATTGCCATTGCAGGTCAGGTTATTCCCTGTTACTGTTAATACCAGCGCATTGGGTTGTGTGATGGTGGCTGTGCCTACTTTCGTACAGCCGTTTGCATCTGTTATGGTTACAGTATAGTGCCTGCTGCAAGACTGCTGATAGTTTGTGTTGTAGCTCCTGTACTCCATACATAGCTATAAGGTGCGGTGCCGCCTAATGGTTGTGCGGTTACACTGCCATTGCTGCCGCCAAAGCAACTTACATTGATTTACATTGCTGTTGCATATACAGCCTAGGGCTACCGGAGAGGTTATCGTTGGCGCTGGCACTCATCGTGCAACCGTTGGCGTCTGTTACCGTTACGGTATAAATACCTGCTGCAAGGCCGCTAACACCCGAAGTGCTGGCACCATTGCTCCATGCATAGCTATAAGCTCCGGTGCCTCCGCTTACATTGGTCGTGATGCTGCCATTACCGCCTCCGTTGCAGCTTACATTGGTACTTACCAGTGATATTGCGATTGCCGTTGGCTGGCCTACGGTGTAGCTGGCTGTTAATGTGCAGTTGTTTGCATCGGTAACTGTTACTGTATACGTACCGGCCACAAGGCCTGTATTGCTTGTTGTAGTGTTACCGTTGCTCCACAATAGTGTAGTGGGCGCTGTGCCGCCAGTTACCGTTATGTTTATCGCTCCATTGTTACCTCCATTGCAGGTGGTATTGGTTACTGTGCCGGTGATGCTTAATGCGGCTGATGGTTGAGTGACGATTACATCACCCGTGACTATACATCCCATCGCATCCATTACGGTCACTGTCCACGTGCCTGCCGTTAAGCCTGTAGCCTGTGCTGTGGTCTGGGCAGGTAAGGTATTCCACTGATACGTATATGGTGCTGTGCCACCCAGTACATTGGTCACACATGCCTTGCCATCGTTGCCGCCAAAGCAGCTTACATTCGCACACGCTGCAGCAGTAAATGTAATTGGCAATGGTTCGGTTACGGTATACGTGCATTCTATGGTACAGCCGTTGCCGTCTGTAACGGTTACTGTATACACTCCCGATGTTAAGCCGTTTAATGTTTGGTTGGTGGTGCCATCGTTCCAAACATAACTGTAATTGCCTGTACCTCCGGTGATATTAGCAGTGATGCTGCCATTGTTGCCTGCGTTGCACATTACATTGGTTACGGCTCCACCACATACTAATGGGGTGGGTACATTGATGGTGAACACTAAATATGTTATACAACTATTGCTGTCGGTAATGGCTATGGTATGACTGCCGCCTGTTATGCCCGTAAACGTACCGTTGGTTTGAGACGTTCCTCCATCGAGGCTGTATTCATAGCCGGCTGCATGAGCGCCTAAGCCACTCCATGGTGTGCCACCGAATCCATTCACGGTGATATCGCCTGTACCGCCATTACACAATGGTTGTGTGATGGTATGTGTCTGGTCTAATAAGGTTGGTTCAAATATCTGGAACGTTAATATCGTATCGCAGCCTATGCTGTCGGTAACTGTTACTGTATACGTTCCCGCTACAAGATAATTTGCTACCGAGGTCGTTTGACCATCGCTCCACAAATAAGTGTATGGCGCTCCGCTGGTGAATGGCACTGCTCCGCTTACAAATATGCTTATCTGACCTGTGCTGTCACCATGGCATTGGTTGTTTTGCCTCCATTGGTAAGTAAATGGAGCAGTTCCATTTGTCATGGTTATATAAATGGCACCGCTTGCATCTCCATTGCAATTTACATTTGTTACTGAATCGAGGTTGCAACTACTTCGTTTGATAATACAGTTATCTTAGAGCGCTTGCCTTCACATAATTCATCGGCAACCGAATCGGATGCTACATAAAAATAGTATTCCGTGTATCCAATATTGCCAACGGGTCCGGGTGAACCAGCATTTGTCAAATCAGGATATAAACTTGGGATATTAGTCAAATCTGCATAAGTCAATGTTGATGCGGAACATATAGAATCGTTATACCATTGTAATGTAATACTTGGGTCTACACCTCCCGGGAATACAGCATCCTGAATGTTTAACGTAAAGTTGTCGGCACATGCAACAATAGTTGTGTCGGTAATCGGGCTTTCGGGATATTTGCATCCTCCACCTGATATTGTTAGTACGGTACCGTTTGCATCCTGAACAGTTAAGGTATATCCATCACCATCGAATAAATAAAATGTAAGGTAAGAGCTATCATTTGGTATTACTTCTACAATATTTGCGCTGGTAACAGGGGTCGTCTGTGTTAAATTATCAATGCAATCTACCGTGGCTAAAGTGCTTGAAACAGGTTGACCACTGGTGGTAGTTAAACTGACGATTGTCCATGGTGATAAACCTCCAAGTAAACTTACTGTTTCGCTAAATTGTCCGTCTGTATTTGGGGCTCTTCTTATTACATCTGCATTGTTTATACAAACACAAGGGTCAATCAGGTTTGGCATTGTACATGGTATACGACCAATTGTTATTGTACCAGACGAGGTGCAACGTGGTGTGGGATATGGATCGGTGGCATTGGTGGTAATATAAACTGTATACGTTCCTACCGTTAATCCGGGTAGGGAGTCTTTAAATATATTCCAATTATCCAGCGCATCTAGAATTAAGTCTCCATTTCTATCATCGGGGAAGCCATCGAAATCAGCATCGAATAAACCAGGAAATTGAAATTATTAGTCACATCGCGTAAAGTATCACCGAGTGCATCAACCCACACATAGCGGATGGGACCATTGGCTTCTAAATGCTGTACTATTGCCATACCATCATTGTTGGGAGTGCAGCTAACGCTGTCTTGGCTCATATACGCTCCTTGAACAGGCTCAGCGAAGTTTACAAAAATATTTGAGTTGCCTTCACATCCACCTAAATTGGTTGGTAGCTTTACAATTACAGATATATTACCAAGAGTGTTTTGATCAAGAAATATGGAATCTAAATTGGCTACCGGGCCAAATAGGGTACTCCAATCGAAAGTTGTACCCAATGGATAACCACCCGCATAAGCACCGGAGTCTTTGGCATACACCCAATATCCTAATGGATCGCCAACTGTACCAAATGCGCCAGCACATCCTGCAGAATCGCCAGGGGTGATATAGGGTTTAGGATATGGAGAACTCACAATTTTAACTGAATCAATTCTGCTGCATCCGGTGGCAGGTTCATTTATTGCCACTGTATATGTTGTAGTTGCTGAAGGAGATGCCTTAGGGCTTGAAATAGATGTGGAGGTTAAACCACCAGCAGGCGACCATGCATAGGACAAAGTATTGGAAGCTTGTGGGGTAAATCTAAAGCCGTTTCCATTACCCGGCCAAGCAGATGAAGTAATTGTTGAATTGCCTAATCCATTAAGTGCATTAATATAATTTCCTGTTCCGCCTGTTGCATTCTCGATACCCATAGATGCCGCAAATGTAATTGCTCCTAAAGTAGGGCCATAAATATATTCAATACGGCCTGGACTTGATGAAGCGGGGCCATAAATATTTATTTGGAAAGAAATTGTTATACCAGCATTGACACTAAAACTTGTTCCGACTGCGCTATCCCACTGGAAAGCGTATACATCGGTTCCAATTAATCCATGGCGCATACTACCAACGCCAGGAAAATTACCTCCCATATCTTTAAACCAAGCCGCGAAAGTATTGTTTGGAATTGTTCCAGTGAATAAATTACCAGGAAGGCGCATATTTGACGCATCTATTGTACCCTGGTTTCCGCAACCTACCCAGCCATTGGTGCACATACTCATTTGAGTAAATGAATTGCCATTATAATTAAATGTAAAAGGCAATGTAATTACCACCCCGCCATCATCTTGAGATGTGCTTCCCATGCCTGACGTTAGTTGAGCAGTAGTATTAATCACTGTGATTCCACCACCTGACAATTGAGTATAAGTTTGACCTGTTAAACTTGTCAAGCTAAACGAATTGACAAAAGTAGGAGGTATAACAGGTACCGCGGTTAAAGAAATTTGCGAACTATCGCCAGCACACATAAATTGAGGAGTAGCGGTTAAAGAAGTAATTGTTGGCCTTTGATTTACTTTGATTAACACACTATCAATTGCCTGACAACCGCCATTGGCGCCACTTGATGTATCAAGAGCGGTAACGGTATAAGTGGTAGTTATATTCGGTGTAAACTTAACAATTGCACCTACTTTATTGCCGGGATTCCAAGTGTACTTGTAAAAGGTATTTGCGCTTGAAGCAGTTAAAGTAACAGTATCGGCCTGACAAATAGTACTGGCAGTAGAAACAACTATAGCAGGTGCAGGGGTTACATTGGCAATTACCGGAGTTCTGGGACTAGGGCATCCTCCTGTAAACACAAGTTGAATATTGGGGCGAGAGGTACTAGTACCCGATGATGCCAAAGCATAAATAGGTGCAAGACCTGCACCACCATTATCCGCCCTTGAAAAATTAACACTTGTAAAACCAGTGATTGAATTATTCATAGAACAATTACCATTTGCCACAGTGCCTAAATCGTTGTTGTTATAAATTGTTTCTACTATGATATTATCTGTTCCATTCCAAATAAAGTTGCTTGAATTAAAAGAGAAAGTATTTATGCCGGGGGCCGCAGCAATGGTAGTGGGAGCAAAAACCTCTGTCAAACCGGACTCAAATGTTGATGTCAATATGGAGGAAGTGGTACCTTTCATATTAATAGTGTACAACTGCATTGGGTTTGCACTATTGGTGTTTGCTACGTTAAAGGTTAATCCAGTAATTAACGAACCAGCCGATAGGCCTTGTCCAGCTAATTCAGAGGCTAGAATCAACATTTGATGTCTTGCTCCGCCAAAAAATGTGCCCAATGGTGCTGGATACGAAGTATTTGTATTAGTAGTTACACCTGTGCCAAACTGCCCTGTACCAGGCGAACCAGAGCCAATTTCTGCTGAAACATAGTAAGTAGTAGTAGTGGAAATGACCGGTGTAGTAAACGGAGAACCCGTTCCAAGAACAGAACCTCCAGTGGGTGTAGCGTACCATTTCAATGTTGCACCTACACTTGGCGTTGAAGCCCCTAAATCGACAGTACCGGCACCACATCGGGTAGCTGGCATTGGATTAGTAACAATAGGATTATAGACTAAAATGGTTTTAACAGAAGATGGTGATCCGGTAAGGGGAATTCCTCCGCATATAATGTTACATCTAAAATCAGTATTTTGAGAATACAGTCCTTGTGGCAAGGTATAAGTAGAATTTGTAGCACCAGTAATTGGAGCCCAATTGTTTAATCCTGCCGCAGAACTATCCCACTGATAAGTAGCGCCCCCAAACAAAGGAGACAAACTTAAAGTTGGTTGCGAAGAACTATAAAAGCAACTGTTATTAGAACTGGCATCAGTAGCAAACGAAAGAGGATTTATAGTCACAGAACCAAGATTGGTAAAACATGCAGGCACAGAAACATAACGAGCATCAACAGAGTAAGTTCCGGGGCCGGGAGGAACAATAGGATTAGTTGTAGACCACGAAGCTCCTCCATTGATTGAGAATTCATAGAAATTATTGAAACGGATATTCAAATTATCAATATAATGTCCTTGCCAGTTTCCACCGGTGCGTGCAGCAAATACATGCTTCCATGTTGATTTGTCGGCCGCTAGATATCCTGGGGGTAAAGCAACTTTTACAGGACCAAACACATACCCTTGGGCAAGACCTGTAGTACCGGTAAGAGTAAGCGTAGTTGAACCATTGGGGAAGCCCGGCTCTGCACCGGCCATATTAATAGTAACGTGTGTAGTGTTTACAGGAGTGGCTGGCTGTGCTGCTGTTGCTCTCCAGGCCGTAGAAGGACTAAATGCCAATACCCCTCTGGCAATATCAGCAGGCGTAACGCCATTTGGATCGCGGGTTGCGTTAAAAAAATCAGTGCAATTGTACATAAAGTAAACTCCTGCATAATTGGTACCTCCGTTATTTCCAACTTGAGTTCCCACTCCATTACTAAATGCGTCAAAAGAAATTTTTAATTTGGTTCCCGATCCGCCTTCAGCAGTATTACCAATAGGGCTATTGGAAGGGTATCCAATATTTGTTGCTGCATTGGCTACATTCTGATAGGTACCTGCAACAACATCATCTCCGTAACTATAACTCAAACCATCGGCAGCAGTAAACGGTGCAAAACTGGTTCCTGCAGGACCTTGCGTTATAAAATCAAAATCAATTTGAAAATCGTTATTGGCAAGCCCTGTTGTATTTTGAACTAAAACGCTTCCCTGACTGACCAGTTGAATTAGCGGTAATATTCAATTGCCCGCTTGCAATATTTGCTGTGCCCTGAAGAGTCATGTAGGATGGGAGGGTTGTACTGGAGAAATCGTTGTTAACCACTGTACCTGCTCCCGACACATTTGCCGAAATCAATCCTGTGGGATTAACACAACTTAAAATTTGAGTTGCAGTAACAGATCCTGTCAAACCTTGATACATAATTACTGTTTGTGTATCTATAGCAGTACAATTATTGGCGGCATCGTAGCCAATAGCAACATAGTAGTAGGTTCCGGGAACAGTTGCAGTAAAGGTTTGACTAGGGCCTGTTGGCACTCCTGCAACACCACTACTGGCAGAAGGGTAACCATACCATGAATAAACAGACGTATTTGTTGAGCCGGTTTGGCTAACGCTAAACGGAAGTGAAGTGCCTACACAACTTGTAGAAGCGGATGAAACAGTTATTGAATCAGGCTGTGTAACGTTTACAGTTAAAGGAGTACGAGGTGTACTTTCGCAACCTGTAGTTTTATCTATTTCTGTTACATAGAATGTTGTGGTATTATTTATAGGATTCTGATAGGTGTTGTATCCAAAAATAATTGTATTATTTTGGATTACTAAATTATCGATGTCGAACCCACCGGCAAGAGCAGTACTGCTTGTACTGAAAACATTTTTCCATGTAGATTTATCGGAACTTAAAAATCCTGCCGGTAATTGAACATTGGTAAATATTGGCGTACCACCAACTGATAGTGTTAATTGCCCGAGAATATTTATTGACAAAGTAACATGTCTTACAAGATTTGTGGCACTGGTAGGAACCCAGCTAACATTTGTTGAATAAGCCAATACTCCCGGAGTGGCCGATGTATAACCAGTTGTAGCAGAAACATTGTACATTAAGTAAATACCTTTACCATCACTTGTATTTATTGCGTTTTTGGTAAAAAATCCTATTCGAAGTTTACTTCCACTTCCATGCTCAGCAGTAGGCGTTGTAGTATTGTCAAGTGCTACGGCATCGTCACCAAAACTTAAACTGAAACCATCGCCCATTGTTGCCCCATTTGATGCAAGTTCTAAGTCAAAATCAGTTTTAAATAAATTAGAGTTATAGCCGCTGGCATTTACAATTAATGAACCTCCTGTATTAACCCCTGTTTGATGTAAAATCAACAAACCGGAAGTTACGCTTGCAGCACCTGCAATTGAAGAGTTGGTCAACACCGGTGAAGTAAAATCATTTGAGTAATAATTTGCCAAAGGTAAAACTGGTGGACCTTGCAAAAGGGTTCCACCTGATGATGCAGAATACCAATTAAATATTGGGCCTGATGCTCCGGTGGTTGAAGTTACCGCAGCCAAAGGTGCTCCATAACCACACTGAGTGGTAGGTGCCGGAGCAGTGGGAGCTGATGGTGGTACATTTATATAAACTAATACACTAGCAGTACTTGTACAACCAAATGAATTTGAGGCTGTAACGGTATAAGTAGTTGGAACAGTGGCAGTAACCCCTGTAGGATTCTGCAATGAAGAAGAAAAACCTGCAGGACTAGAGACCCAAGAAAAACTTGCGTTTGTAACAGCAGTAAGCTTCACATCATCAATTAGCCATCCAAAAAAGTTTGTGGATACATCGTTCGTGTATCTGAATCGAACCCTAAATTGAGAACTTGTTAAAGCGGATGCAGGAACATTAAATGTTTCTGTTTGCCATAAAGTATTGTCTGGAAGTGAAGCTGCGCCAGTAAAGGTTGATATCCAATTTGCATAACTTCTTGTACTAAATCTTACATTGGTACCTGAAAATACAGTTGCGGCAGCAGTACCTGCATAATTTGTTTGTTGGAAAGTAATCCAATTAGTGCCACCATCAATTGAGTATTCAACAAATCCAAAATCAAAGGAAGTTGTAGGGCCTTCCATAGCTGCAATATGCTTAAATGTTAGCTGCGCGGTTGTATAGGGAGTTAAATTTATATTAGATGTAGTTCCTATAAAGGCACTTGCGCTTAGAGAAGTCGTAGTAAACAATACCGAACTGGCACCCTGAGCAAAAAATGTTGAATTCTGTGTAGCTGTGTAAGTCCCAGTAATATTTGTGAGTCCAAATTGAGTTAATGGAAATGTTTCCATTGGTTCTGAAAAAATGGTGCCACCGGTTCCATTTCCTGTTGAACTTAAATTAAACGTTCCGGAACCACAGAAATTATTGCCGCTACTTGATGCAGTAACATTGGATGGAAGTTGTGCTACCACAATATTAATGGTACTAAAACCAGCACAAAGACCATCTGTATAATTAACGGTATAGGTATACGTACCAGGGGCAAGTGGCGTAACATTTATAGTAGTAGGTGAAGCAAATGTGCCACCGGCAACCGACCCTGTTATTCCACTATTGGTTGAGTTTGCTGACCATGTGTAAGTATAGTTATTAAGACTAACACCTGACTGAGAGGTAGATAACTGGAAAGTATTGCCTGTACAAATACTTGTAATATTTACAGCACTTACCTGTGCCACAGCAGCAACTGTATCACCGAAAGTAACATTTGCCACAACAGGGGTGCGGGGCGTACTTTCGCAACCTGTAATAGAATCTTTCTCCGAAACATAAAATGTGGTTGGTGCGTTAATAGTGGACAAATAAGTAGTACTACCAGTACTATAAGTATTTGTTTGAATAACAAGATTATCCAACGTATAACCACCTGCAATGCCACCGCTGCGGCTGCTAATAATGTGCTTCCAGTTTGATTTATTTGCACTTAAATACGCAGGAGGCAGTTGAACATTGTTAAATATAGTAACTCCGCCAACCACTAGCGTTAATTGTCCGGCAGCGTTAATTGTTACTGTTACATGGCTGGTAACTGTTCCGGCAGCAACAGGTATCCATCCTAAATTAGTTCCATTATAACCTAACATGCCGGGAGTGCCTGCGGTGTAACCTGAAGTTGCACTCACCCCATATCCTAAATAAATACCTTTGCCATCGCTTCCGTTTGCGGCATTAAAAGTGAAAAATCCTATTCTTATTTTGCTGCCGCTTCCTTTTTCTGCAGAAGGTGTAGTAGCATTAGAAAGAGGAATGGCATCGTCACCTATGCTATAGCTAAAACCATCGGCAATGGTTGTGCCGGTAGCAATAAGCGAAACATCAAAATCTGTCTGATAAATGGTATTGTTAAGCCCACTTGCATTAACTGTTATGGATCCACCACTTGAAGTTATTGTAGGTTGTAATGCCAACAAACCTCCACTTATAGAAGCCGCACCGGCAATTGAGGAATTGGTTAGTGTTGAAGATGTAAAGTTATTTGTATAATAAGTTGAAAGGGTGTTGCTTAAAGGTGGCGTTTGCAACACTGTGGTGCCTGCAGGAGTAGAATACCACCAATATTGTGGATTTGGCAAACCCGATGTAGAAGCTACCGATGCAGCAGGAATTCCAAGACCACATTGCGATGATGGGGTTCCTGTTGGGGCAGGTGGTAGAGGGTTAACACCAATTACCGGAGTAGATGCAGAAACGCTGCAGCCGCCTGCAGTAGTTGCGGTAAAAGTATAGGAAGTTGGCACAGTAGGATTTGCTGATGCGTTTTGTGTAGCAGCTGTAAATCCTGCCGGGGTTGATGTCCAGGAATAAGAAGCATAATTTCTCGCACCAGTAATTATAACATTATCAATTAGCCATCCAAAAAAGTTGGTTGAGCCATCAGTAGTATACCTAAAGCGAATTTTAAATTGGGAACTGGTCAAAGCCGTTGCGGGAATATTAAATAATTCACTTTGCCATAAGGTATTGTTTGGCAATGATGCAGCACCGGTAAAAGCAGCAATCCAGTTTGGATAGCTTCTGGTACTAAATCTTGCGTTACCACCGGTAAATACTGCTGTTGAAGCGGAGCCCACATAATTTGCTTGAGGGAAAGTAATCCAGTTTGCGCCACCATCAATTGAAAATTCAACTAAACCAAAATCAAAAGATGATGTTGAGCCTTCCATTGCTGCAATATGTTTAAACGAAAGCTGAGCAGATGAAAACTGAGTTAAATTGAAATTTGCCGTGGTTGTAATATTTCCATTTGCACTTAATGATGCAGTAGTTAATAAAACCGAACTTGAACCCTGAGTAAAAAAAGTTGTGTTTTGGTTAGCAGTGAAAACACCAGCAGTATTATTTAATGCAAAAGAGGTAAGTGGAAAACTTGCAGTTTCAAAATTTTCTGTAAATAAAGTTGCATCTGTTATTCCGATTAAAGAAACCTGTGAACCAGCGCAAACTGCACTTACATTTGCACTTGCAGAAACAACAGCACCAAATAAAGGCACATCACTATAAGGAGTGCCAATAAAGGTAGAGGAAAGAGGTACAGAATTGGTAGCGACAATGCTCCAAGTTACAGTAGCATTTACAGGCACACCGGCTGGTATTGTACCGGTCCATATATTTCCACTCAACAGTGTCATATTAACCGGCACTTGAGAAGTTCCATTAAAGTTAAAATTAATTACCGCACCAGTAATTGTGCCGCTGGCGGTGGTTAAGGTTGCGCTTACTAAGTGGCCGACAGCTACACATTGGCTGCTACCTGGGGTAATAGTTACCCCTGTAATTGCAGGCGCGGGGGTAACGCCATTAAATTCATCGGCACCAATATCGGGTGCTGTACCGGTACCGGCATAGCCAGTACTACCGGCCCGAGTATCTAAGTCATAATCCTGAGCATAAACAACAGCATCAATAATTTGACCTCCACTTTCAATTTGCGATGCAAGGCCATTTATTGGATGCAAAAATGTAGGGCTCGAGCAAGTTAGGTTTTGGAAGAAAACACCGGGGGTATTGGAAACCACTTGGGTAAATGATGCTGACTCGCGTGAGGCCGTAACAAAATTCTGGAAAGAACCCGCGGTGCCTACCGGGCCAAAAGCAAATGCAGCAGCAGCGGTACCATAAACTGTTCCGTTATCATTTAAAATGGCATTCACTGCACTTGGTACACCAGCATAATACATATTATTGTTCGAGGTGATGGCATAATTACCCAAGATGGCAGCCACCGACCTTCTTAATGCCGATGAAATACCTGCACCGGCAGGGGTCGAATTATTTACAATTATATTGTTTCGTAAATCAAGCTTGGCTGTGGATGCTGTTGCATTGGCTGCATGGAAAACTCCTGTTGTTCCAAAAGGAGTACCGGTAGAACTGGCATTTAGATAAACCGTATTGTTATACACATTATAAGATGTGGATGCTGCGGCACTGCTTACAGATATACCACGAATAGCCTCATCATTAGTAGTTGCAGGCGTTCTTAAATCACCAATTATATTGTTAGCCGCGGTGACTGTAGTTCCCCCTGTCATTGAAATACCAATTACAGAGGCCGCAGTGGTTGTGAATGTGCCATTTT
Organism: Bacteroidota bacterium; assembly: GCA_016717325.1. Lineage (GTDB taxonomy): Bacteria > Bacteroidota > Bacteroidia > AKYH767-A > OLB10 > JADKFV01. Next base: position 14,903 of record JADKFV010000013.1, read on the forward strand.
CGGCAATATCACATATTTTATTTCTGTTTAGGTTTACGGTTGATCCACCACTTACTAAGATACCATTGGCCGTAGGGGTTGTTGTACCCGTTCCGGTAATTCCTGTTATTCTATTATCATTCACATTGGTTAAAGTTGCTCCGGTAACAGCAATTCCAATAATTGCTGAGGAAGCACCTGTAGATGAAAGTGTATTGATAATATTGCCATTAATTGTAACTAAAGGAGATAGGTTGGCCGTAGATATACCTGTAATTGATCCACCAACACCTGTGGACGATAAACCAGTAATGGTATTTGTAGAAACAGACAAACCCACCGAAGCTCCTGACCCACCAATATTAAGACCTGTGATTGCTCCTTGTCCGGTAATATTTGTAATCGTATTATTAGATACAGATGATGGAGTGCTTGTCCCGCCAATAAAGTTTACATTCATTCCTGTAACTGCACTTGTACCGCAAATCCAATTATTAAAGGTGTTACCTGTAATTGTTTTAGTAGGAAAAGGCGTAGCAGAACCATCAGTACTTACCCAGCCAGCCATGGTTGTAGCACCAGCTAATGTGATATTTGAAAAATTGTTGCCCGTTTCAATTTCCATTGCCCCACCGGGAGAAAGGCTATTAGTTGTAGAAAGTGTTACAGTGCCCCCAACACCAGGCTTATTAAATGCTGTAACAATGCTGTTGTTATTAACATTCTTAGTACCGGAATTTGAAATGGTATAATTATGACTCATAAATGTAACACTACCAGAAGTATTTAAATTTAAATTTGTAAACGTGTTTCCAGCTATTGTTGCTGTATTGCCTGTTGCTGTTGCACCTGTAAGAATAATCAATGTCAGAGAGTTGGTACCTGCTACATTATGTACAATTCCTCTAAAATCATTGTTTTGAATAGAATGTAAAATCGCAACTGTATTTGCTAAACTTATTCCTGTTAATATACCAGAGTTTGCTACTGCATAGGTCATCCATGCACCGGCACCTGTTGCAGCGGTTCCTAAAAAATTGTTATTGATAACAGCCGATAAAATGGAACCTGTCATTGCACCTGTACTGATAATTCCCGTGCAGGTTTCAACAGTGCTTGAAGTAATCCAGTTGCGCAATGTTATGTTGTTTATATTCAAATCACTTCCTGCCATAGCACTTCTCACACCAAGCATTAAACCGGTACCGGTAGTTGATGTCAGGGTAGCTCCGCCAGCACCCAAGTTAGCACCATTTTGTATAAATCCCGTTCTTATATTTCCGGCTGTGGCGTTTCCAATTGTATTATTACTGATAAGAAAGTTTCCTGCTCCTGCTACATCTATTCCGGTTGTGGCTCCGCTCAAAGTAGCTGTGGTTCCAGATGCATCTACAGCACCAAATGTATTATTTTGAATAACTACCGTATTAGCACTTGACACAAAAATTCCAACTACTGCACCTCCAGTTGTTGTGCAAGCTGCATAAAGTGAACCCAAACCGGTTGTTGAGCCAATTGTATTACTTATAGTTGTACCAATATTTACATTACCTGAAGTAACATTAATTCCGCACAATATACCATTGGTAGTTGTTGCACCACTTGAGGTATAAAGCGCTATACCTGCTACAGTATTGCCTTGAATATTAGAAACCATACCGGCAGCAGTAAAAGCACAATTTATGGCAATGTACCGTGTAGCATTTGCAGTTCCTGTTGTAGTATACGATGTAGGAAAAGTGCCGGTTAAGGCAACTGTATTGCCTATCATACTTGTATAGGTTCCCAGCGTACCCGCTGCCGAATTAAAGCCAATTGTGTTTCCTGTAATGGTATAACCAGAACCTGTGGCAACAGTGATGGCACTTAACGAAGCCAAAGCAGCAGTATAAAGACGAGTTGCTGTTTGAAAAAACCTATTTGTTATGATACTCCAATTAGAATTGCCAGTACCAGTGGCACTTAAGAAAATACCGGCAGATGATAAAGTTGCGCTATAATAGTTTGAAATATTACAATTGGAAACTGTATTAAAAGCATTATCGATAGCGGCAGATGTTCCGGCTGAAAATATACCGTTCAATGGAAACGAACCACTACCATCATCGGTAATATTACAATTGTCTATTAAGTTATTATCGTTACCGGTAACTACCCCTGTACCAAAAGTTATTGTACCACTTGTGGCACTGTTGTTACGGCTTGTAACTGTACAATACAAAATAGCGTTGTTGGTTGCATCGCCTACAAAATTGGCAGCATAACTTGCCCCTGCATTTGTATTGGCAATGGTTAATTGCGAAACCCCAAAACCACCAGCGCGGCCATCGATTGTCACATATTTTGCACCATTAAAGTTGATTGTTCCTGTTACATTGGCGCTGGTAATGGCAAGTGCTGTAGCACCCAACTCGGGCCTAATTGTTAATGTGTTAATAGGACCTAAACAAGAGTTAGAAGGGAAAGTAATTGGAAATGTTTCGCCTCCACTTGTGTATGTACTTTGAAGTTCCAGAATAACCGGTCCGGTAATTCCAGCATTCACTGCTGCTAACGCAGCGGTAAGGGTTAGGTAAGTACCCGTAGGCCCTACAGAGTAAGTTCCACCTGCCACACCACTACAAGCAGTAGTAGTAGCGCTTCCAATAGAGCCACCCGCTGTTAAATAAATGGGACCACCACAAGGAGCTGTAGCAGTGCTGAATGAATATACATAGTAATCGTAGGTAGTACCTCCAAACAATCCTGTATTATTAAACGTAGTTAATGCTGATGATTGCACAACTGTACCTAAGCCCAACGATTGACCTGCAACATAAGTTGTGCCATTTACAGGAGCTGTTTCAGCAGCTAAATTCGGGTATCTCACAACTAAGTATCCACTGGGTGGGCCCGTTGCTGCTGTAAAACTACCATTGATTTGGCTGGTAGAGATAGTAGTTAAACTTGGCAATGTGGGCTGTGCCGCAGGTGCAGAACAAGCCAATAAGCCTCCAACTGCCATAGCGTGAAAATAATTTACTCTATCGGGTGTAGTACCTGATGTTAAAGAGGTAGGAATGGTAAAGGTTATATAAGCTACTTGTTTACCATAATTGGCAGCGCTCAATGTGAGTGGCAATTCGAAAAGGTTAGGCGCTGTTGGGCAGGTTGTGCCTAAACCAGGAGTTACATTTTGAGCCCTGGCTACATTGGTAACAGCGGCTGTGCCACTAAACCAATTTACAACAGTGTTATTTGCAAAAGTTTGAGAACTAGAGTCAGTAAACTTAACTGTAGCATCTACAAAAAAAGATGGGCCAATATTTACTACCGACTCATATAAAACAAACAGCCTTGTATAACTGGCTGGAGTGGTAAATGTTAATTGACCAGTATTTGGAAACGGAGAAGTAAGATAAGTTGTGGAATTATTATCCAATGTCAAGGCGTTTAGGCTTGTATAACTTTGAAAATTATAAGTTAAGCCAGCAGTTACCAAACTTGGTGCTGAACCACTTGCCGGCATAAAACAAGTTGGCAAAGCATTTGCTGCCTGCCACTTATAGGTATTGTCAATAAATGTAAATCCTGCACCATCAACTCCAATTGTTGGATTAGATGTACCTGGCATAGACAATGCTGTACCGGGGCCTACTCCACTTGCTACAATATCATTGGTGAAACCTGTTACCGGTATATTCACGAGCTGTGCATTGGAATAGAATCCCAGCAAGCAAAAAACTGCACTTGCAGTAAAAATTCTCTGTGCCCTTGATAAACCATTTGGCATTGCTAATTTGTAGATGTTACTATTCATAATATAAATTGATTAATTGATTTTACTATTTAATATTTTTTGAGTAAAGGAAATAAAGCAAACGAAAAAAGTTGCAACCGATGCGAAAAGACAAAGCAATGCAAAGCCTTCAAAAAGACCCAATGCAAAGTACCATTAAATAAAGCAAATTGTATATTCAATTTGATCATTTACAAAAAACACGCGTTAAACAAACTAAAAAGGGGAGGAACCAATTTCTTTTCTAATTTCAGCTTTAGAAAAGTTGTGCAATTTAGAATTAATTTTTTTTCCCAACAACAAAGCAGAAAAAAAAGCGCCCTTAATTAAGCCATTTGTTGTTGAAGTTTTACACATGGGCCATTAAACGGTGTTAATAACTTTTATGTAAGCGCTATCACATTGTTAGTTTTGGTGACACAGCATAGCAAAAAATTATAAAAAAAATCGAATGGAAACTATGCTGCGCATACATAATGAAATGACATTAAGTATAACTTTATTGAACAGTTGCAGCGTAAGCATCAAAATTAAATTGATATCTAATACCCAATAAAATTCCATCTGTATCCATTAGCTTCAAATGGAAACATTTATTTCTACATTGGAAAAAACCCTTCCCGATTAAATCTGTTCACCTTGGTATTGGATAAGAAGCACAACAACGGTTTTGCAATCATAAACTTAATGAAATTGGGCGTTTACCTTTATGAATGCGTTTATTTTATACTTTCGCAATCTTATTTTTTTTAATGTCACATAGATTAAATTTTCTTTTAAGGGCTTCGCAGTTATTGTGCTGTTTTATGTTCATACCATTTTTTTCTTTCGCTCAGATTTTAGAGGAGGTCGCACCTGCAGGTAGTGAAGGATTGGTTGTAGATGCAAATACAAACAAACCTGTACCGTTTTCGACAGCAGCTTTAATGCAACCGGGAAATACATTGCCATTGGCAACAATGCTTGTTAGCGATAATGGAACTTTTGCATTTAAGGCCAGCGCAAACACTTTTTATGTGCGGGTAAGTTTTTTGGGCTACACCACTTTTGTTTCCGATACATTCAATTTAGATGTAACGAATAAAACGCGTAAACTAAAAATAAAATTATCGCCAACGGCAACTCAGCTAAACGAAGTGGAAGTATCGGGTCAAAAAAACTATGCGCAAAATAACCTCGATCGCAAGGTTTATACCATTGATAAAGATTTGGTTGCTGTCGGGGGTAGTGCATCCGATGCATTAAAACAAATACCGGCCATAAACCTGGATCAGGATAACAATGTGAATATGCGTGGCAGCGATAATCTTCAAATACTTGTTGATGGCCGCCCAAGTGGAATGCTTGGTGGTGATAATCAATCGGGACTCGAGCAACTTCCGGCATCTTCCATCGAACGGATTGAAGTTATTTCAAATCCATCATCACAATTTGACGCGGCCGGTACAGGGGGCATAATTAATATTGTTTTGAAAAAAAATGTTCAAAAGGGATTTAATGGTAATGCTTCGGTAAATGTATCTACCCGCAACAAGTATGGCGCAAATGTTGGCATCAATGCCATGTACAAAAAGCTGAATGTATTCGCATCGTATGCTATAAGAGATGCCCGCAACCTGATGATAGGAACACTTGACCGCACAGCAACTTTTGTCGACACTGCCTTTACACTGGAGCAGTCGAGTCGCAATATTACAAAACAAACAACGCATACATTTCGTACAGGGGGCGATTATCAGTTGTCAAAAAGTGCATCGGTTACTACTTCTATTAATTTTAACCGCAACGATGGTAGCCGCGATGAAAATATCTACTATGATAATTTTTTGTTGCAACCAAATTATCCTCAGCAATTTGTATCGCAACAATTGCGCACTAATGCTGGCAATGATTGGCGGTGGAGTTATGATATAGCTGCCGGATTTCGCAAATCGTTTGCTGCCGGTAAAGCGGAATGGAATACAGATGCTACCTATTCGCGCAATGCACGCAGCGACAATCAGGATGCGACCATTAAATTTTTCGATGGGTTTCGTGATTTTGTAGAATCGCAATCGATGCTCCAAAATTTTAAGGTGGGCAATGGCCTGCAAAGTTTAAATACACAAAGTGATGTTACATGGCGTGCAACAAAAAAAATAAAAATTGATGGCGGAGCAAAATACTTTGGCCGCACAAGCAATAACTCGCTCAATCAATATGAATCGGAGTTTACTAACAATAACCATATACTGAGTGCCAGTTCCACACAATTTAGCTTTACCGAAAACATAACTGCAGCATATGTTATGGGTTTGTATAGTATTGGTAAAGTATCGGTGCAGGCGGGTTTACGAAACGAAAATACTTTTAATCAGTTTAAATATAAAGACAGCGAGAGCACTTCAAGAAGTTTTAATCATTTTTTCCCTTCCGTTTTTTTCCGGTATAATTCAAGTGCCACTAATGAAATTGGGGCCAGCTATGGCAAGCGTATTCAACGCCCAAATGCCGAGCAACAAAATCCCTTTACCGACTTTAGCGATCCTCAAAATATCAGAGTGGGCAATCCGAATCTTGTACCCGAATTAATACACTCTTTCGAATTATCGAACAAAAAAATATTTTCTTTCACAACTCTAAACACAACGTTGTACTATCGTTATAACCAAAATCACATTCAGCGTTTTCGCAAAGTAACCAGTGATGGATTTTCGGTTATGACATTTATAAATTCTGCATGGCGAAAAGATTATGGTGTAGAAATATCGGCCACCGGAGATATTACAAAATGGTGGAATGTGCTGCTGAATGTAAACTTTTTCAACCAGGAAATAAATGCCGGCAACATTGAGCAGAACCTTGGCCGTAAGGGGTTTTCGTGGAGCACCCGTATGAACAATAATTTTAAGCTGCAAAAAACATTGACAGCACAGTTATCGGGAAGTTACAATAGCATAATGCGTGGGGCACAAGGACAATTACAGCCGGTTTACTCGGCCGATGTTGCTATAAAAAAAGACTGGATGAAAAGTAAGTATAGCCTTACAATTGGACTGGCAGATATTTTCGATACAAGAATATTTCAGGTTCGTAACACTTCCACTTATTTCGATTTTGAATTTGAACGTAAACGCGATACACGTATCCTTACTTTTACATTTAACTATCGCTTTGGCCGGTTTGATGATAAACAAAAGCAACAACGAAACAACGATAAACAAAACGACCGCCCGGGTGGCGAAATGGATTTTTAACATACAACATATACTATATACGCACTTAATATGAGTTATAACGAACCGCCATTTTCTATTACCACTTTAAAAAATGGTATAAGGCTGATACATCAAAATACAGGCAAAAGCGAAATTGTACATTGTGGTATATTGGTAAATGCGGGCACGCGTCATGAATCGCACGGCAAGGAAGGGTTAGCACATTTTATTGAGCATGTACTTTTTAAAGGAACCTCACACCGTACTTCCATGCAAATACTTAACAGGCTCGAAGTAGTTGGTGGCGAGTTAAATGCATATACATCGAAAGAGGAAACATGTATACATGCATCGGTGCAGGTGCAGTATCTTGAGCGCGCCTTCGACCTTATTGCCGATATCATGTTCAATTCTATATTTCCTGAAAAAGAAATTGCCAAAGAAAAAGAAGTGGTATTGGATGAAATTCGATCGTACCTTGATAATCCTTCGGAGCAAATTTTTGAAGATTTTGAATCGAAATTATTTCGTAACAATACATTGGGTAATCCCATTTTAGGCACTACTCAAAGTGTGAAGGCTTTTACCCGAAATGATATTATCAATTTTATAAAAACAAACTATCATCCCGAAAAAATGGTGGTGAGTGTAACCGGTGATATTTCTTTTACCAGAGCAAAAGAACTGGCTGATAAATATTTTGTATCGCGTGCAAAAGCAAACAATGTAGCTGCAGTGCAAAAGTTTAAACACAATAAAACATTTGCTCAAACAATGGAGCGACCTACCGAGCAAACTCATTTTGTGATGGGCAATGTTGCCTATTCGTTTCGTGATAAAAGAAGACTGCAGCTTTCCTTGCTAAATAACATTTTGGGTGGCCCGGCTATGAATAGCATTCTGAGCTTATCGGTACGCGAAAAATATGGATATACGTACAACATAGAATCCAACTACCTTTCGTATAGCGATACAGGTGTTTTTAATATTTACTTCGCCACAGAACCAAAATTATTCGATAAGACTTATGCGGTTGTAAATAAAGAACTGGAAAAATTGCGCAACAATAAATTTACTACAACCAAGTTATCACAACATAAAAAACAATTGATAGGGCAGATAGCACTTGCACAGGAAAATAAAGCGGGCATAATGATGGCATTGGGCCGTACCCTGTTGAATCACAACAGGGTAGATACGCTTGAAACCATTTTCGCAAAAATAAATGCCATCACTCCCGAAGATATTTTGCACGTGGCAAACGAAGTGTTCGACAAAAATAAATTCAGCACCTTGCAATATGTAAGTCCAAATTGAAAGTGGTTGTAAAATTGAATGACTTTGTAATTAGTTTCAACTTTAAATTTTATAAATAATATGAGAAAACTTCTTCTATCAACAACGTTGCTTTTGGTGATGAACTTTACCATTCAGGCACAACTAAACTGGATTGTTGACACCCACAATTCACAATTAAAATTTACAGTGGTGCATCTTATGATTTCGCAAATAGATGGCATGTTTACTTCGTATACGGGTACAGTTAAATCGAAAGACATCACCTTTGCCGATGCAGAAATAAACTTCAATGTAGAAACAAAAAGCGTTGATACACGCGATGCCGACCGCGATATTGAATTGCGCAGCAAAGAATTTTTCGATTGCAATAAATTTCCAAACATGAGTTTCAAGAGTACATCGTTCAAAAAAATTGCCGGCAAAAAATACAAACTCACAGGCGACCTCACTATAAAGGATGTAACAAAACAAGTAACCTTCGATGTTACATTCAACGGCACAGCAACCGATGGATTTGGAAATAAAAAAGCCGGTTTCAAAGCCACAACCACCATAAATAGATTGGCTTATGGTTTAATGTGGAACAATACGCTCGAAGGCGGAGGCCTTACTATTAGCAACGAAGTCGATTTAATTTTGAATATTCAACTGATGATGAAATAGTCTCAAACAGACTCATTTTGTAAACCATAGTATTTATTCCACTCCTGTTTTTGAATTTGGACTCTTAATTTATTACTTCAATAATTTTGCGTTCGGTTTCATATTGATTTGTAAAAATAAAGCAATACGAACCTGTTGGCAAATTACTGCTGTCGATAAACAATCCACTATTGGTAAAAGTATATTTACATAGCATTTCCTTAGCCTCAAGATTATAAATTTTTACATTTATTATTTGACCTTCAAATCCACTAACATTAATTAATCCTTTTGCAGGATTGGGAAATACCGATATCGAATGCATTGTGGAAACAAATATTTTTTCAACACTCGAAAAAATAATCTCACCAATATCATCCTCATATTTTATGCGATAAAAATTATTTCCCTGCTGTACATTTTTATCAATTGACTCGTATACAGTAATATCTTTTGATGATGGTTTACTTTTTACTGAGCTTATTATTCTCCATTGCAATCCATCTTCTGATTTTTCTACATCGTAAAAAATATTTGCGCCATCGTTCATTACCATCCATTTTAGTAGGGCATTATTTTGATTGGTCTTGACCTCGAAAGAAACAATTTTTAATGGCAGCGAACCACCCGGATCGGCAAAGCCAAATGCAAATGCGCTGGCATTTCCACCACCTCCGCCACCTCCACTAAAGTTACAACCACTAAAACCTACCGGACAACAACCCGAATGCACATAACCCGAAAAGCCTGAGCCTTTGCCATCACCTTCAACTTTAACTATTACATTTGTAAGAACAGGATTGTTTGATAACGGTGTTAATGCAAAACAGAAACTATAAACCAGGCATGAGTCGGGAGTACCTGTAAAATCGCCACTTCCGGTGCCAAGCGAATCGACAAAAATGAAAGTCCACACATTATTGCTTTTTGTTCCCACCCAATTTCCTGCATTATAAAATCCCGGAATTAATGCAGGAGCAGTTACATTAGCATACCCGTTTGGATCGAAATAAAAGGTGAACTTTTTTACACCTTCAATGCCCGTAGTGTTTTTAAAAAATACAGAAACACACATGTTGCCTTGAATAAAAAGTGGTGACAATGTCATTGGATTGGTTTGAAAAATATTATTGTATGCCACCTGAAAAAAAGGTTTGTTAGCTGCAAATGGCGGAGTAGCGCACATGCTGGCATCTAATTGCAAATTACCTTTTGTTACAGGAATGTTTACATACACCGAACCCGTATCGGCACCCACACTTATGTTGTAGGTGATTTTAAATGGCGAATCGATCCACAAAAAATATTTTTGATAGGAGTTGACGCTTATTTTTAAATTAGTTTTTCCGGCACCTAATGAAAACGCCTGACAAATTCCACTGCCACAATTTTGCTCTTCGAGATAAACCAAAAATGGGTTGGATGCATTGTCAACTGTAACAAATAATATGTCCGCTCCGTTGGGTGTAAGAATTTCGTACACCACATCTTCGCCCGCAATATTGCATGGCGAAGTTCCATTATCGCCCTGTCCTACATTGGTTTCGTTGTATAACATAATACTCGGGCATACAAGTATTTGCTTGTGCGTTACGCAATTCGATTGCGAAAATGAGCAATAGAAAGTCAGCCCCAAAAAAGAGGCAATTAATGTTAGCTGCTTCATAACAAGAAGGTGTTTAATTGGAAAATAAAAATTCAAAAACCAAAATAAAAAACTGCACTTTGCAAATATTGCCACAACCTTATTGGTGGCATAATTTAACGATGAACTGTCTTGTATTTAAATTTTTTGAGACGAGTAATATTTTTTTTCGAACGTTATAAATCGCGAAAATAAAAACAGGGGTGATACAATATTTATAGAGCAAATATGCTGCCGAAAAATAATTGCGAAATATTTATTCCAATCGTTGATGTAAAAACAAAACAGATAAAATCTCGATTCGTAAATTTCAGTTCCAAAATTTTTAGTCACCTCTTTCAATCAATAGTCCGCTATTAAAAATAGTTTTTTGCCACAAAAGCACTGAGGCACAAAACTTCATCAAGTAATAAACACATCATTTTTATTGTTTTGTGAGACATGGTTTTGCGCTGATATTGTGGCCATTTATTTTTTTACTTTCATGAAAAGAATCAATCATGTTGTTCAGAAATTCGAAGATGAATGATATCGAAAGTTCAAGTAATAAGTGCGGCACAAGAACACTTTACATTAAAAAAATAATCATTGCGTAAGTCTATGACACTAATCAATACCCAACAAAAAAATTGCTTCATTAATCAATACAAAGAAATGCAAATGCAAAGTTTTATTAAAACAAAACCCCGACAATGCCGGGGTTTATGTTTTAAGATTAACACTGTTGGAGAGAGTAACTTTTTAGCTACTACTTCTGTGGTGGCTTCAACTGCTTTTTACCATTTGAATTTCGGCATTAATACTCACTTCTTCGCCTATCAACACACCACCCGTTTCTAGTGCAGCGTTGTATGTTAAACCCCAATTTTTACGATTTATTTTTCCCGAAATTGCAAAAGCGGTTTTGATATTGCCCCATGGATCTTTCATCATGCCTGCATATTCTACTGCAAGTGTTACCGGCTTTGTTACATCGAGCATGGTGAGATTGCCTACAAGTTCATAATTACCATCACTAACTTTTTTATAGCTTGTCGATTTGAAATTAATTTGAGGAAATTTTTCAGCATTAAAAAAATCGGCACCCATCACATGTCCATCACGTGCAGCTTCGCCTGTAGTTATAGAATTCACCTCGGCAGTAAATGCAATTTGTGCATCATTAAAATCATCGCTACCCGATTCTACGGTAACTTTGTACTGTCCTATACGGCCGTTTACATTTGTAAACATAAGGTGCTTCACTTTGAAGCCAACGTGTGAGTGTGATGGGTCGAGAGCCCAGTTTGTGTTTGACATTTTTTTTGTTTTAAATTTTATTATATATTCATTGGTATATCCATCAGTAATATTTCGGCACCTGCCGTATTCGATTTAATTGAAATGCTTTCTGTATTCCATATTCCGAGTCCATCGCGTTCGTTCAGTTCTGTACCTTCTATGGTTACATCACCCTTTAGCACAAAGGCATAAACTCCATTTCCTTGTTTCTTTAATTTGTATTGCGTTTCAAAATTTTTGTCGAATGTGCCTAATTGAAACCAGGCATCCTGATGCATCCATGCACCCTCATCATTTGCATTTGGCGAAATTATTTGCTGTAATTTATTGTGCCGATCTTGAGCCTTCAAACTAATTTGATCGTAACGTGGAGTAACATTTTTCTTATTAGGGAATATCCAGATTTGCAAAAATTTTACTTCGCTGTCTTTATTTTTATTATACTCACTATGAGTAATTCCGCTCCCTGCGCTCATCACTTGAATATCGCCATTGCGTATTACTGCCACATTTCCCATACTGTCCTTATGTTCCAAATCGCCTTCGAGCGGTATCGAAATTATTTCCATATTTTCATGCGGATGTGTGCCGAAGCCCATACCGGCTTCTACCCTATCATCGTTCAACACACGCAACACGCCAAAGTGCATGCGCTCGGGATTATAATAATTAGCAAAACTAAATGTGTGATGGCTATTTAACCAACCATGATTAGCATTGCCACGTGTATCGGCTTTGTGTAAAATTGTATTCGCCATTATCTTTGAATTTGTGTTTGGTATATGATTAAAGCCAACGAAATCTTTTTCCATTGGCAAAGTTTTCAATTCTGCCAGTTCATCAATATTATTTTTTAGCACCTGTCCCATTGCAGCCGATGCTACAAAAATGCCTGAACCCATTATTCCTTTTTTTAAAAAATCTTTTCTATCCATTGTGTGTTGGTAAAAATTTATGTGGCAAAGATGCAGTGTGAAAAATAAAAATCCATTGAACTAGATTAAGAAATGATTACACCAATTGTAAATGCTAAAAAATGTTTTTCATAAATAACACTAATCTGTTTTGCCGTTTATTGCTCACAGATAACACAGATTTATGTAGATTTGTTTTACGCTTTTGTATAAAAAACCGAACAATTTTTCTGCGCCTTTTGGCGACATTACTTTCGTGCAATTTTGGCTCTAATCTTACTTAAAAATTCGGGTGATATTCCTAAGTATGAGGCAATGTAATGTTGCGGTATGCGTTGCGAAATGGTGGGATACTTTTTTAAAAATGCTAAATATCGTTCTTGCGCAGGCTGGGCTATGTTGCCTATCAAGCGGTTTTGAGTGGCCGATAAGTTACGTTGTATCATCATGCGAAATACGCGTTCAAATTTTGGCACTCGAAAAAGCAAATCTTCTTTGGTTTGTGGTGCAAGTAAAAGCAGCTGGCAATCTTCCATTGTTTCGATAAAAAGGCGTGAAGGCGTTTGGTCATTAAAACTGGCAATATCACTTATCCACCAATCTTCGATGGCGAATTGCAATATCACTTCAAAGCCATTGTCGTCAATATAAAAAGTACGTGCACAACCCTTTACTACGTAAGCTTCGAAATTACAAACTTCACCTTCCTGCAACAGAAAAGTTTTTTTGGGATAGGTCTTGCTTACTAAAAGGGCATCGAAAATATTAAGCTCTTCTTGCGAAAATGTGGTACACTTTGTAACGTTTGCATTTATTTGTTCGAACATGACTATGCTATTATTTTGTGAATGTACAATATATGATTTTCGGTTTTCAAATTCATGTATCTCATTATTGCTTTCAAAACAGTATTATCATAGACAACAAATTTATACTTAATTCTGCTTTCATTATATGGAGATAAAAAAAAGCCGCAAACAAATTTGCGGCTCTTTATAAATTATTGCTTTATGCTTTCTTAAAATTTGAACCCTAACGTAAACTGTATACGATGAAGTTTATAATCTGTAACTACATCATTTGTGGTTTGTTCGGCAACAGTATAGGGTGCCGTTGTTTTCGAATTTTTTGTGTAACCATAACCGATATCGAAATAATATCCTGACTCACGCATACCCACTCCACCGGTGTATGTAACTGCTGCATAATCGGCCGCACCTTTTAAATTACCGCTGCGCACAGGGCTGCCATACATTGCTGCACCGGCACGAACGGCAAATATCTGATAGCGGTATTCGGCACCCACACGCACGTTCGAGGCGCCTTGTAATTGTTTGCTGATGGCCGAATTTTCATTTACAAAATTATAACCTTTCGATTTAAAACGGGTTGCCTGGTGGTCTACATATTCATAATCAACACTCAACAAACCTACCTGCTTCCATACTAATGCTAAACTACCAACGGCTTTCAATGGCGAAGTATATTTATAATCGAAGGTGCTTTCTATGGCATCGGGAGCATATTGTTTACTTGCAAACGAACTTGCTATACTATACTGGTCATTGTATTTCATATTGTAAACAACGGGAGTATGAAACGCAGCGCCTACACGCAACCATTCTACAGGCTTTACAATAATTCCAAATTTCGCACTTACACCACTTCCTCTTGTTTGCTTATCCTGATTGAGGGTGAACGATTTAAAATCCATTTTATCATAAGGGCTAACAATAGAATCGTACTTATCGCTTTCGGTATAGGTGTTTGTTTCATCGTAACGGAAGCTCGAAATATCGAGTGAGCCACCAAGCATTATTTTATCCTGATAATTATTGCTGAAAGCAAAACTCCACGCCCCTTTGCCACCGCGCAACTCCTGAGTCATGCTTTGTTGCACACCACCGTTTGGTGCAGCTATGGTATACATATTAGTAAGCCCCGTATCGGGATTGAGTAAAAAAGCATTGTAGGCCAACCCCACATCGAACGCAAAATTCAAGTCGCTAAAAAGTGAATCGCTTGTGCCATTGGCTTTATCAAGATAAGAATTCAATATGCTGTTTTTTGAATTGAATCCTTCAAAGTAATTGTTGGTACTGAAAGAATAATCGCGGTTGTAAGCAATACCAAAATTTAACCCTTTCCAGTCTTTACGGTTTTCGCGATAGCCCGAAAAAATAGCAGCGGCATTGCCCATATTAAACGAGAAGCGATTATCGGTTACATTGTTTAATAAGTAAGTACTCGAGTTACCACGATAATTAAATGTTGGCGTAAAAGAAAATTCCGATTTGCGAAAAATGGCCAGGCCCGCAGGATTAACCATGAGGCACGATGGGTCGCCACCTAAAGCGCCAAAAGCACCACCCATGCCCAACGAACGGGCGGTACTGCCTGGCAGCGATTGATTGAAATCGATAGCCGATTGCAACGATTGTGCGTATACACTTGCAGTTAGCATTGCAAATGTGGCGACACCTATTATTATTTGTTTCATAAATTTATTGATTGAGATTTTTATTTGTTTGATTGAGAAAAATATTTTGTGATGCGTTATCAGTTTTAAAAAGGCATAAAAAAGGCATCTCACTTTCGAATAAAAACTTTCGATAAGGAAGATGCCTTTAATATTAGTTGCTATTAGTTACGACCGCGAGGTCTGGAGCCACCATTGTTATTTTGGCGTGGTGCCGGTGCCGATTGTTGCTGGCGTGGTGCCGGTGAAGCTTGTTGCTGACGTGGTGCAGGTTGCGACTGCTGCCTTGGCTGTACCCGTGGCTTATCTTGTTTAGAAGGGCGTGGTGCAGGCTCGGTACGAGGTGTATCGTTATTGCGTGGGCGCGGTGTTACATTATTATTGGCGGGAGCATTGTTGTTATCGTAACGCGGGCGCGGTGCTTCATTATTATTGGCAGGTGCATTGTTGTTATCGTAACGCGGGCGTGGTGTATTGTTATTTGCCGGTGCATTTTCATACTGTGGGCGCGGTGACGAATTATTATTGCGGGGATCAACTGTTCCTGTTCCTTTTGGGCGAGGCTCTACAGTATTGTTATTTCCACGCGGATTGTTGCCGTTATTGGGTACTGTTTCACCTTGCGTGTTTCCTTTTGCGGGACGAGGTTCTACTGTATAATTATCTACATTGTTGCCACGGCCCGGTGTAGTAGTTTGCATAGGTCGCGGTGTGCTTTGGTATTCGTTGCTTTTCACATCGCGGGGTGCTGGTACATCCACCACACTTTTACCGGGGCGAGGTGCAGGATTGTTTTGCACACTGCCATCGTTGCTGCGTGGATTAATTGCATCGGCATAAATTGCTCCCATTGGACGAGGAGATGAACTTACCGTAGTACCTACAAGATTATTTTTAATGCTGTTATTTTCGCGCCCATGCCATCCATAATAATTATTGTCATTCACCACATTATCGTGACTATTATAATAGTATGGATTCATTTCGTTGCCATACAAACCATTGTAGTATCCATCCCAATACCCTTGGTTGTAGCCGTTCCAATATCCATTTTGATATCCCAACCCACCAAAATAAGGATTGTAGAAATTATTACAACCAAAGCCCCAGCCATAATTCATTCCCCAGCCACCATTGCCCCAGCTATTCCAACAATTAAAGCCTGAATAACCAAACCACGGATTAGTATAGAAATAAGAAGGTGCCCACCAGTTGTATCCTAAGTATATACTTTGGCCATAGTTGAATGGATTATTATCGTACCAAAATGAATTGGTATAATACGAATCATAATAACTCCATCCAAAGGGGCGATGAAATCTGCGCATGCGCGAAGAGTATGCATAATCATAATAATCATCATCGTTATAATAATTATTGGTTACGTTGCCACCACCCTGCGCATTTTGATCGGAGTAGCGGTTGTTATCGTTACCGTTGTTGTTACCATAATCAAAACGATTATCGCTGCCACTGTTTTGTGGTTGGCTATTATCGTTGCTATAATTTGTAGGTGGTGCAGCCTGATTATATTGCTGTGGTGCCTGCGAATTATTTTCTGCAACAGGCACACTCGATGGAGCGTATATGTCGTCATAACTGTTGCCGCCAGCAGTGTGTTGCGAAGAGTTACATGCCGCAAATAATGCAGCCGATGTAAAAAGGATCAACATGCTTTGTTTCATAATTGATTTGTTTTTAATTTTAATTGTATTCATAACTATAGAGAATTGATTGACGTTCATTTTCATTTAGATGAGCAAAATTACAAATTGTTTATCATAACAATTTTTTTCTTTCATTATCTTTCTCAATTTTGCTGCCATATTACTATCTATTTTGCTTTGAAGGTGTTAAGGCGGGTAGTACTTCATAAATACTAAATTCTATATTCATAATAACTTAATTGTATGGCTAAAGATTTTCCAAAGCGTAGCGAAAATTATTCGGAATGGTATAACGAACTTGTGTATCGTGCCGACCTTGCCGAATCGAGTGCCGTGCGGGGTTGTATGGTCATAAAACCTTACGGCTACGCCATTTGGGAAAAAATGCAACAGGTGCTCGATAAAATGTTTAAAGATACCGGACATAGCAATGCGTATTTTCCACTGTTTATTCCCAAGTCATTTTTAAGTAAAGAAGCCGCCCATATTGAAGGCTTTGCAAAGGAGTGTGCCGTGGTGACACATTACAGATTAAAAAATGCACCCGATGGCAGTGGCATTATAGTCGATCCCGAAGCCAAGCTCGAAGAAGAATTAATAGTTCGCCCTACAAGCGAAACCATTATTTGGAATACCTATCGCAACTGGATAATGAGTTATCGCGATTTGCCTTTGCTTATAAATCAATGGGCCAATGTGGTGCGATGGGAAATGCGCACAAGATTATTTTTGCGCACAACAGAATTTTTATGGCAGGAAGGACACACCGCACATGCCACAGTCGATGAAGCCATTGCCGAAACTAAACTGATGCTTGATGTGTATGCAAATTTTGTTGAAACGTATATGGCCGTGCCGGTTATAAAAGGCGTAAAAACTGCCAACGAACGTTTTGCCGGAGCACTCGATACTTATTGCATAGAAGCATTGATGCAAGATGGAAAAGCCTTGCAAGCCGGCACTTCACATTTTTTGGGACAAAATTTTGCCAAGGCCTTCGATGTAAAATTTACGAGCAAAGAAGGCAAGCAAGAATTTGTTTGGGCTACATCGTGGGGCGTTTCTACGCGATTGATGGGCGCACTTGTAATGGCACATAGTGACGATGATGGTTTAATTTTACCTCCTATGCTTGCACCTATTCAAGTGGTGATTGTACCTATTTATAAAAGCGAAGAGCAATTGCAACAAGTAGATGCATTTGTGGATCCTATTATAAAATCGTTGAAGCAAAAAAATATTTCGGTAAAATATGACAACCGCGATACTTATAAACCGGGATGGAAATTTTCGGAATATGAATTCAAAGGTGTGCCCATTCGCATTGCTGTAGGACCACGTGATATGGATAACAACCAAGTAGAAATTGCCAGGCGCGATACCAAAGAAAAAGCAACATATTCTATTGTAGATTTAGATGTGAAGGTTGAAAATTTATTGATACAGATACAGGATAATATTTATAAAAAGGCCAGCGACCACCGCGAAAGTGCTACACATTATGTTGATACCTGGGACGATTTTGTTGCCGTGCTCGACAACTCACCGGGATTTGTGTATGCACATTGGGATGGCACTTCGGAAACTGAAGATGCTATAAAAGAAAAAACAAAAGCTACCATACGTTGCATACCACTCAACAATAAAATGGAAGAAGGCAAGTGTATACTTACCGGTAAACCATCATCGCAACGGGTTATTTTTGCCCGCGCTTATTAGTTAATTTTTTTTGTCCATAGTATTAAAATAAAAATGTCGTTTCCAAAATTTATTGCCATAGAAGGACTTGATGGTGCAGGAAAATCTACACAGATAGCATTGCTGATAAAATTTTTCGAGCAGCATAATTGCAAAACAAAGTTTATACATTTTCCCCGCAGTGGTGTTGGAGTTTATGGTGAGTTGATAGCAAAATTTTTGCGTGGCGAGTTTGGTAATGTAGGCGATGTGCATCCGCAATTAGTGGCATTGCTTTTTGCCCGCGATCGTATAGATTTTGCACCTCAAATGCTTCAATGGATTAATGATGGGTATTATGTTTTAGTAGACCGGTATGTGCTTTCGAATATTGCTTACCAATGTGCAAAATTGAAAGACGAAACTGAAAAAAATATTTTGCGCGATTGGATTTTAAATTACGAATTTCAATTGTATAAGATACCCCAACCCGAACTTTCCATTTACCTCGATGTGCCTTTTACATTTACTCAAACTTCGCTATCAACAAAACGCACTGGCAACGAACGCGATTATTTGCAAGGCAAAGAAGACATTCACGAAAGCGATTTTTCTTTTCAGGCTTCGGTAAAAAAAGAATATGATATCATTACCCAATCGTATCCCAATATTGCCAGCATAACATGTTATGATGATGAAAATAAAATGTTATCGGTAGAGGAAATACACACTCAAATAATTGAACGAATAAGGAGGATAGATTTTTAGTTGTAAGATAATTTACACGTGTATTTATTAAAGCTGATGGTATTACTCCTTCACAAACTTCTTGCTCAACATTTCCTTCTCTGTTTGTAAATGTACAATATACAAACCATCACTCCAACCCGCATTGTCAGAACCCCAGATTAACGTGATTGCGCTGATTTAAAAACTCTTGAACTATTCAACCTTGAACTTTTGAACTTTCCCCCAACTACTCCTTCACAAACTTCTTACTCAACACTTCCTTTTCTGTTTGTAAATGTACAATATACAACCCATCACTCCAACCCGCATTGTCAGAACCCCGGATTAATCTGATTGTGCTGATTTAAAAACTCTTGAACTATTCAACCTTGAACTTTTAAACTTTCCCCCAACTACTCCTTCACAAACTTCTTGCTCAACATTTCCTTCTCTGTTTGTAAATGTACCACATACAACCCATCACTCCAACCCGCATTGTCAGAACCGCTGATTAACCTGATTGTGCTGATTTAAAAACTCTTGAACTATTCAACCTTGAACTTTTGAACTTTCCCCCAACTACTCCTTCACAAACTTCTTGCTCAACACTTCCTTTTCTGTTTGTAAATGTACAACATACAAACCACTAGGCCAACCTGTGCAATCAACATCAAGTGTAAAATGCCCGCCAAAAACCCCCAAACCCCCACCTGGGGGCTTTCCCCTTGCAAGCTTTTCTTTTCCAGTAGCATCGTATATGGTTGCCGTTAATTGCTTCCCTCTCAATCCACTTGCATTAATAAACAACTTCTCCCATGCCGATATGTATGTTAGGAAGAGGCTCCCCTCTCCTACCGGAGAGGGGCCGGGGGTGAGGTTCACACTCAAAGTATCGCAAGGACTCCCCACCAGCGGCCCCAAATCATAATCGGGATTATTGGGCAAGCCCCAGTAGGTACGCTTGCCACCAAGGTAAAAACTGAATGGTTGAAAATTGCATGCAGCGCCAAGACTATCGGGTGAGTTGATAACAGATAAGTAAGTGTTCTGCAAGTAATAGGCTGTATCGGGATATGGATAAGGAAAAAAAGTACCATCGTCCCAGCAATTAGAAAAATATATTTTTCCATCGGGGCCGCGTTTAAGGTCGCCACCGGTGTATGGCTGAAAGGTACTCTCCCATATCATTTGCCGTGTAGCCAATGGATTGGCGGACCATAAATCATATTGAAACAAATGTGTAGTGTCTTTGCTTGTGCTGGCATATATAAATCTACCATTAGCACTAAACTCCACACCCCATTGCCATTCGCTATACACTGTTGCCTGTGGCCTTATTGTAACTGTGTTCGATAGTAAACCTGTGCACCTATCAAAATTATAATACTCTAGCAAATCGCCAGCATTGCTAAATAACAAAGTATCGCCACTTGGTGAAAAAATTATTTTAGCTAAATTAGTCTCATTTACGGAACCAATATTTTGAAACGTTGGAAACCCTACACCCGAAGGAGTAACCAGTAAAGTCCAAAACTCATTGTTGCCTTGTCCATTTTGCAAAATAGTTGTACTCCTGCCCACAACCCACCAATCGCGGCCATTTCCATGCTTTACTGCTGCAAGGCAATCTACTTGCTCGCTGCCAAGTTTTTGTACATTCTTTAATATCACTTTGCCCAAACCACCGTTTTGTGACATGTCTATTAAGGAATAGTATAGGCCAAAATTTTCTGTTACTCCAATATGAAACAAGTAAAAGATAGCTGAATCATTTGGCACAGGTACAATAACAATTTCGTGATACCAACCTCCATTAAGTATATTAGTGCCATTTTGAATAACTTGATTATTCATATTGTACACTTTAATAGGTTTGGTTGCTACATAAAGTACAGTAGTATCATATGCGGAGTAAAACAAAAGACTTCCTTGGCTATTGCTATAAGAAACGCAACTGCCACGGGTTCTTAAAACTGAATTTATTGCCGATGCGCCACCCTTAAAATCAATACCGGCACTATCACCAAAGCACCACACATCGTTATGGTGTTGTGCATTACTAAATGCCACAACAAAAAAGAAAAAGATAAAAACGTGCAATCGCATTATTTATTCACTTTAGAAAATGTGAAGTTACTTGTAATTACATTATCTTTGATTGTAAACATACTTACAATCATTTCACGACAAATTTTTTTATTATCATTTTTTCACCGCTTTGTATTTGCAGTGCGTATATACCCACCGGTAATTTATTAAGCTCTATTGTTTGCGAATAAGTATAATGTGGCAAATGTTGTTGATATATTTTTTGCCCATTAGTATTAAAAATTTTAAGTTCTCCTGTTTTTCCGGTTTGCAAAAAATAATTTACAGTAAAAGTACCATTGTTAGGATTGGGAAAAAGATTGCTGATAACCACATTATGTGCAGCTTGAGTAAAAGCCGATAATGTATCGCAAGGGCTGCCAACCTTTGGGCCAAGAAAATAATCCGGATTATTAGGAAAACCAAAATAAGTGCGCTTGCCACCAAGGTAAAAGCTGTAAGGTTGCAAATTGCATGCTGCGCCAAGGCTATCGGGCGAGTTGATTACACTCAGGTTCATGTTGTACATATTGTAAGTGGTATCGCTGTAAGGGTAGCCTCCATAGTAATTATTGCTTTGATATATTTTGCCATCGGGTGCCAGTTTTAATTGTCCCATATTGAGCATAAAAGGGGTAGTCCATAAAGTATGGGCACTTGTAGCAATATTTGTTGTAGTTAAATTATATTGTTTAAGATAACAACTATCGGGAGCAAAAGCTGCAATTTGTGTAACATAAAGCAAACTATCACTTGGAGAAAATGCTGAACTCCACCGCTGAGGCCAAGGCCCTTGTGTTTTTTCAGGATGTATATTTACGGGATTACTAATCACTCCTGTACAACGGTCGAAGTCATAGATTTCCAACATTCCTTTGTAGTTTAAAAAAACAAACTTACTGCCATCGCTGTTGAAGCTAATTGATGCAGCGTTTGTTGAATTAATTGAGCCAACATTTTGAACGATCATGTTACTTAATCCGTTGGGTGAAATTAAATACTCATAATAGTCTGAATTATTACCACCAGGAAAATCGGACTTTCTAAAAATAATCCACCAATCTCTACCATTGCCATGCTTAATTGCAGTGAGGCAATCTACCATTTTAAAATTTTGCAGCATAGTATTTTTTTGTGTGACCTCCCCTTGCCCTCCATTGGCATTCATATCTACTATGGAATAGTATAGACCATAATTGCCAGTTACCCCAATGCTAAAAACATAATATTTTGAAATATCAGATGGATTATTAATAATTACTACTTCATGATACCAAAGACCCATAACTATCGAATCGCCATTTTTCAGCATACTATTTTGTTTATTAAATATTTCTCCTCCTTGAAAAGGAGGGCCTCCATTGTATAAACATCATTGTCATAAAAAGTGTAAGTTATTAAATCTCCAACACTATCGCATATACTTGCACAACTCCCTCTTGATTTTACGAAACTTGTAGCAGTAGAAATGTTAGCAGTGTCGGCAAAATTTATTAATGCGCTATCGCCAAAGCACCACACTGCACCTTGTTTTTGAGCAAGGCACAGCGTGGGCAAAGCAATTAAAAATACAGCCGCAATAGTTTTCATTTTGGAACTCTAATTTTATTGCTTCACTAGAGTAAGTTTTTTAAAAGTGATGTGGCCAAATGTGTCCACAATTTTTATTTGGTACATGCCATTTGCAATTTCGACAATGGAAAATTGCTTTGGTAATGGTGGCTGATAATTTTTTATTATTTTCCCTTTGGTATCAATTACCGCAACTTCCTTTATATTTTTACTATTACCACTTATGGTAAAAAATAAATTTGCCGGATTGGGCACCAACGAGTACTCATCTTCTAATTTTATTAATGGTGCTAGTGGTTTGGCTTTACGCATGGCCACGTATTGCGGGTGTATTTCCTTATCGAGCATAGAAGCTGCCACATAGATAGCATCGCCTGCCTCGGTAAAAATTTAACGCACTTATATTATCCAACACGCTACTATCCATTGTGCCTGGCGACAAATTGTTTGCGTAAGTATTAATGTAAATACTGTTTACCGTTTTTTTGTAATACTCTATGTTATTGGTATCAACAATAGCAGTATTTATGTTTTGTGCCGTTGTAATATTGGTTGAGTCGGTAGCAAGTTCATTTATCTGTGCAAATGCACCAATATTGGTTTGTGCTATGTCATTGAAAAATTGTTGGTAGTAAATATCGTCACTATTACCTTGGTATATAATAGTGCTATCGCTTTTCATGCTGGAGTAAGCATTCCATTTTGCAAGCCAAATATTTTCATTTGCATATTCGTCAAACTGTAAACTATCGCCTACTGTACTACCATACTCTGCATCGCGGCTGTGGCGACTGCTAAAATCTTCGCAGGTAACAGGGGGGATCGCGGCTAAATCTGGTATACTAAACACAATCGGACTTGTAGTACCATTATCCTTTGGATCATACGGATTGGAACCCAGCGTACCGGGGCGGTGATACCAGTTGATTAATCCTCCACTTGTACCAACCACTCTATCGGTAGGCGTGCCACTTTGGTTTGGCGTGTCGTTCCAAGCATTATCCATAGGTTCGCTATTGCCCGTGTTGTCATTTACTTGATATTGGTCGGGTAGTGTGGCACCGTCAAGGTGTATTCCTTCATCATACAGTGTCATGCTATTGCTTCGCAAAAGTGTTTTGTCACAGTTACCCATAAAACGAAAACCATATGGCATCCGCGTTATCGTATTACAATTAAATCTTCCATCGGCACACAGTTCGGCATCTATCCCTCTAAAGTTTGTAATGCCTGTGAGGGTGTTGCTATTGGAAATGGTATTGCCTACAACTCTTGCATTACCACAATTTTGCAACAACATACCCGCAGTATAATCACCGAGTGCAGTAGTTAAGTTGTATTGAATGGTGTTGGCCGAAGTTATATTATTTACAGGGTCGAAACCTATATGAATATAATTATGATTCAACACTGCAATGCCTATGCGGGGATTGATAATGGTGTTATTGGTAATCGTAAAATTCCGTTTGGGTTTTTGCACACTTGCCCCTTTGTTTATTACAAGCACGGCAGTGCCAAAATATTGGTCTTCACTAACTGGTCTATACGT
>JADKFV010000014.1 GCA_016717325.1 Bacteroidota bacterium
CTCAGCCTGCAAGGCATTGTGCTTATGATAATGTACCTTATAGGATTTTTTGCCGCGCTTGGTGCCGCATGGTTGTTGAAGTATTTTGTAAAAACTCGCGAGCGTTCTTTTTTTATTATGGAAATTCCTGTGTACCGCATGCCGCGTTGGAAGAATGTTTTTTTTACCATTATCGATAAAGTAAAAGTGTTTTTGTTCGATGCCGGAAAAATAATTCTTGCCATTTCTATCATCCTTTGGGTGCTCAGTACCTTTGGTCCTATAGGCCGCCAACAATCCATTGCAGATAAATATGCTGTATTGAAAACCGCCCCCAATGCCGATAGTAGCGCTTTGTATTATCAATTTCAAAGTGAAAGGTTAGAGAATTCTTATGCCGGCATTGTTGGGCATTGGATAGAACCGGCAATAAGCCCTCTTGGTTTCGATTGGAAAATAGGGATTGCACTCATTACTTCTTTTGCAGCTCGCGAAGTTTTTGTTGGCACCATGAGTACCATTTACAGTGTTGGCGAAAATGGTGATCAATTAAAAACGGTGCGCGAAAAAATGATGGCCGAAAAAAATAAAATAACCGGCAAGCCGCGGTATGATTTTGCAACAGGTATGTCGCTCATGCTTTTTTATGCCTTTGCTATGCAATGTATGAGTACACTGGCAGTAGTAAAACGCGAAACCGGCAGATGGATGTATCCCATTTTTCAATTTATTTACATGGGCGCATTGGCTTATTTGGCAAGCCTTGCAGCGTATCAATATTTCAAATAATTTTTTGAAGTGCCGAAGTTGTGACACAACGATGCACAAAGGTTGGTGGATGCGTTAATTCTTTGTGAACCTTTTGAATTTATCTTAGTGAAACTTTGTGGTATAATTTTTTGAAGTGCAGAAGTTGAGAGACAAAGTGAAAAGTGAATCTAAACAGTTTACGGATAGCAAAGATTTTTAAACGTACCTTCTATCATATGAGGAAAATTTCCTGTGATGTCTTGCACTTTTACTTTATAGGTTCCGGTGATAGTATTTTTTATTACATCACATTCGGTAATGGTAACTATGCCCGGATAATTAGTGTATGCCGTTGAAAGATAATCGCTGCCAATTTTGAAACTTGCTTCCACTCCATCGCATAAGTTGCTACCGTTGTGTAGCATACAAGCATGGTTGCTATCTGCCACATTGGTACTATACATTTTTGCAAGAACTCCATAATTTGGAGGATTTTGCCATTCCCAATTTGTAATCGTCAAAGTAAAATTGCCACCATTGAAATATGTTTTCACCACCAACTTTCGGCCATGATTATTCGAAGAATTGAATAGTAAGTATGTGTTATTAAACGCTGTAGGAAAATATTGTGCGCTATCGAAAAAGGCCGTCATTTTAGCACTATCGCAATATGTTGCAAAAGGATTGTTGTTGCTGTTAATATTACCCGACTCCTCAATGCTCTGTTTTTCTTTCTTGCAATTGAAAGCAAAAAAGGAGAAAACAAAAACAGCAATATATAAGGCTTTGTTATTCATACTATTTTCAGACAGTGGCAAATATTATCTAACGAAAATAGGCTATAAATGGTACATTTGCAAAAAATATAAAAACCTATGATGCGAATAGCAGTATTAGCAAATTTAGTTTTCATAATTTTGGGAGGTTGTAATGCACAATCGACCAATAAAGGTAATGATTCACTTGCAAATGGAGAAAAACGTATACAGTGGATGTCGTTTACCGAAGCAGTAGAAAAAAACAAAACAGCACCACGCAAAATTTTTATTGATGTATATACTGAATGGTGTGGCTGGTGCAAAAAAATGGACAAGACTACATTTGTCGATAGCAATGTGGTAAATTATATGAGCCAATATTTTTATGCCGTAAAAATGGATGCCGAAAGCCGCGATTCGGTAAACTTTGGCGATCACACTTTTACCTACCTGCCCGACCAAAAAGCAAATGAACTGGCAATATCTTTACTTAATGGAAAAATGAGTTATCCTACTTTTGTAATTATGGACGAAAACATAAAACTACTTTCCCCTGTTGCCGGCTATCAAACAGCGCCACAAATAATGCCCATATTAAAATATTTTGGCGACAATATTTATCTGAAACAAAACTGGGAAGAATATTCCAAAACAAAATAATTTTAATACAACATTTATTAAGCTTAAGAATATTTTTCAGCTTAATTTTTTCAAAAACAAAAATCAAAAAGAGCAATGCTGGTACTCAATAATATTACTTTCGAATTTGGTTCGCGCGCTTTATTCAAAGATACTTCGTGGCATATTAAGCCGGGCGAAAAAATAGGACTCATAGGCCGCAACGGAACAGGCAAGTCAACTTTATTGCGTGTTATTTCCAAAGAGTACAGTTTAAGTGGTGGCGAAATCACCGGTCGCAAAGATATGTCGATAGGGTTTCTCAATCAGGATTTACTTTCATACGAATCGGACGATAGTATTTTGGAAGTGGCCATGCAGGCATTCGAAAAAGAATTGATACTCGAAAAAATAGAAGCATTGCTGGTAGAACTGGAACACAACCACGATGAAAAATTATTGCACAACCTACACGACTGGCAGCATGAGTTTGAAGTGCTTGGTGGTTACGATATCATGCACAAATCAGCTTCGGTATTAGAAGCATTAGGATTTAGCACCGAAGATTTGAAACGCCCTTTGCGTACTTTTTCGGGAGGATGGCGTATGCGTGTGATGCTGGCAAAAATACTTTTATGCAAGCCCGATTTATTGTTACTCGATGAGCCTACCAATCACCTCGACTTACCTTCTATACAATGGCTTGAACAATACCTTACCGATTACGATGGTACTTTTGTGGTGGTATCGCACGACAGGTATTTTCTTGATAAAGTAGTAACAAAAATTGCCGAAGTGGCTAACCAAAAAATTACTTTGTACAGCGGCAATTATTCTTTTTACCTTGAAGAAAAAGCCGGCCGCGAAGCATTGCAACAAAACCGGTTTACCAATCAACAAAAATATATAAAAGAACAAGAGCGACTTATAGAACGCTTTAAAGCCAAGGCCTCGAAGGCTACTATGGCACAATCGCGTATGAAAATGTTGGCAAGGCTCGAAACGGTTGATGAAGTGGAATCGGATGATGCCGCCATACGTATAAAATTTTCGTTCGATGTGCAACCGGTAAAATTATCAATCGCTTAAATATAAAAAGTAAGCGGTATGATTCCATGGAAATTATTCGCAACAGCGAAATAGAAATTGAAAAGGGCGATAAGATTGCACTCATTGGCGCAAATGGAAAAGGAAAATCGACCATGTTGCGCATCATCAATAATAGTGAGCCTTTCGAAGGCACACATGAATGGGGATACAATGTTGTGCCGGCATTTTTTGCTCAGCATCAATTAGAAGCATTGAACCTGAAAAACACATTGATGGAAGAACTGCAACATCATGCCCCCATGGAAACCGATAATACTTTGCGTGGTTTGCTTGGAGCATTTTTATTTAACGGTGACGATGTTTTCAAAAAGTAAAAGTACTATCAGGAGGTGAAAAATCGCGGGTGGCACTTGCAAAAACTATTCTTACAAAAGCCAATTTCCTGTTACTCGATGAGCCTACCAATCACCTCGATATGAAAAGTGTGAATACGCTTATAAAAGTATTGGAAGACTACGAAGGCTCGTTTGTTGTAGTATCGCACGACAGGTATTTCTTATCGCAAATTGCCAACAAGATTTGGTATATTGAAGATAAAGTGCTCAAACAATATCCCGGAACTTACGATGAATTTGAATATTACAAATCGCAACAGAAACAACAAGCCGCAGCCGAAACCGTTAAACCTGCAAAGGCCGCCAAAGTAATTGAAACAAACAACGATGGCGATAAAGAAAAAAAGAAACAACAAACAAAACTCAACAACCGCATAAAATCGCTTGACGAACTTTCGGCAAAAGCCAAAAAAGAGTTGCAGCAAATAATAGCCGACATGAGTAATGGCGATGTAGTTAGCAATGGCGAAAAAGTAAAAGCTATGGCACAGATGATGAAAATGAAAGAAAACGAAATTGCCAAACTTGAAGCCGAATGGGAAGAAGTATATACACAATTAATGGCCATTGAAGATAATTGAATTCAGGATTTAAATTTAAAATATTGACAAACAACCTTAAGATTATAGTGCTTTTTTTGCTTTGCTATTCAAATATAGTAGCACAAGAAAATGAGAGCGATGCTGCATACAACAATAACCATATACGTTACCAGAATTATATTTACAAACCATACATTAAAACAGTTATATTCGAACCTACTGCCGCAAAACTGATGTTGCCTATGTATGATTTGTATGGCGATGCAACTTTAACACTAAAGTTTGACGACCTCGATGCAGATTTTAAAAACTATAATTACACCATACAACATTGCACGCCCGATTGGCAACCGAGCGATATTGTAGAATCCGATTTTGTAACCGGTTTCAATAACGAACGAATTTTGAATTACAAAACGTCCTTTAATACCCTTGTAAAATACACACACTACGAGCTCATCTTTCCAAACGAAAACCTGAAACCAATGATTAGCGGAAATTATGTTTTGACAGTGTTTCAGGATGATGATAAAGAAAACCGCGTGCTTACTCAGCAATTTATGGTTTTTGAAAATGTTGTAACCATAGCACAAAATATTCACCGTGCTACAAACCCTGAACTCCGAAGCACCAGTCAGGAAATTGATTTCGTTATTAATCTGAATAAATTGTTTCTGCCCAATCCGTTTACTGATTTAAAAACGGTGATATTACAAAATGGCCGTTGGGATAATGCTATAAAAAATCTGCGACCTCAGTTTATACGAACCGATGAATTGGAATATAATTACGATAAGGAAAACGTGTTTGAAGGAGGAAATCAATTTCGCAGATTCGATACGCGTAGTATTCGCTATCAAACAGAATTTATTAAAGACATTGCGTACAACGATTCGTTAAAAATGTACGATGTAGTTTTGCTGCCTTCGCAAAGACGCACTGCCGAAAGATATGTAAGCGAAGAAGATATTAACGGAAAATATTTAATAAAATATCAGGAAGGAAATAATGATGACCTCGAGGCCGATTATGTAAACGTTACCTTCTCTTTAAAAAATTTGTATGGTTCCGACTCTTCAAATGTGTATGTGTTTGGTGCATTAACAAATTGGGAATTGTCGCCTGCCAACCGTATGAAATATGTTTCTGAATTGGGTTTATATTATTACACTGCGCAATTAAAACAAGGCTATTACAACTATGCACTTGTTACCGATGACATTAATAATTCCACCGCTTCGTTTACAGAAATAGAAGGCAATCATTGGGAAACAGAAAATGAGTACACCATTTTAGTTTATCACCAACCAACCAATAAAAGATATTCTTCATTGATAGGAATACAAAAAATTTCTTCCTCGCGCATTTACTAATATTGTTTGTATATTATTTTTTCGAAAATTTATTTGCGCATGTAAAAACAACATACATTTGTGCGCAACTAAAGCATACGAACATTGACAATTGCCATAACAAAAGGAATAAGTGTAAGTGTTGAAACTATTTTTCAACGTGAGCATTCTAATGAAAAAATGCATCAATACGTTTTTGCGTATCGCATCCTTATTGAAAACAATAGCAACGTTACAGTTTGTTTACGCAGAAGGCATTGGCACATTATAGATGGCGATGGTACAAAGCGTGAGGTAGAAGGCGAAGGCGTTGTGGGCGAACAACCCATACTCGAACCAGGCAGCAAATACAAATACGTTTCAGGTTGCAATATCAGTTGCGAAATGGGAAAAATGCACGGCACCTACACAATGGAAAATATGGAAGACCATACTTTTTTCGATATCGATATTCCTGCCTTTATGATGGAGGTACCTTTTATTTTGAATTAGCGAATAAGTTTTTAGTTTAATGTTTTTAGTTCAATGTTCTAAGTTTCGTTTTTAGTTTTTTGTTCCGTGTTCCAAATTTTAAGTTTCCACAATTATTTCTGTTCAATCATTTATTAGTGCAACACCTAAGGCATGTTTTATTTTTATTGCAAAATATTTTTTTGATGTTTTGTAGGATGGATTAAAAACCATCCTTACAATATTGAGTCGAACCTACGGCTCTATTGCTTTCGCGTATGTTGCTGCACCACAATATCCCCGAAGGGGATAAATATTAATAGCCATGGGTGCAACCCATGGTATTTTGAAATTGAATTTTTGGAGCAATCAAGGTTTGTGGGGACACAAACCTTGGCGATAAAGTGCGCAAACCTTGGTGATGGAGGACACGAACATTGACGGAAAATGGTTTGTGCAACAAAGGTTGCACAACAAGAATCCCGTAGGGAAGAAGCAAGTTGTAGCCATGGGTTTTAACCCATGGCATTTCGCAATCATAAATAAAACCCATGGTATTAAAAAATTGAATTGAGGGTACAATCAAGGTTTGTGGGGACACAAACCTTGGCGGAGGAGGACGCAAACCTTGGCCTAAAAAAACAAATCAAAAGCCGCAATTAAAAAATAACAACATCAAATAAATCACTAATGTTCCTCTAAAATATCTATATTTGTTACATCAATAAAACTCAACCAAAAATGAAAAACTTTCTCCTCCTTATTTTATTCATTACTTTTTACACAACAAACCTCTTATCACAAAACCCATTAGTAAAACAATGGGATAAACGCTTTGGTGGAACAGATAATGATTATCTTACTTCCTTACAACAAACATATGATGGAGGTTATATTTTAGGAGGATATACAGAATCCGGAATAGGCGGGGATAAAACACAACCCTCGTGGGGAGGTCCGGATTACTGGGTTGTTAAAATTGATTCCCTGGGAAATAAACAATGGGATAAACGCTTTGGTGGAATTGATTTTGAAATACTCAGTTCATTACAGCAAACAAAAGATGGAGGATATATTTTGGGAGGATATTCTTTCTCCGGAATCAACGGAGATAAAACACAATCTTCATGGGGTGCATTTGATTACTGGATTGTGAAAGTTGACTCACTTGGCACAAAGCAATGGGATAAACGATTTGGAGGAATAGATGATGATAGGAATAATACCTTAAAACAAACAATAGATGGTGGATATATTTTAGGAGGATACTCTTCATCTGGAATAAGTGGCGATAAAACACAGCCCGCATGGGGTGGTGCTGATTACTGGATAGTCAAAATTGACTCGCTTGGGGTAAAACAATGGGATAAGCGCTTTGGAGGTACAAGTGATGATTTTCTTTTTTCATTACAACAAACAACCGATGGAGGATATATTTTAGGAGGATTTTCTACGTCCTCACTCAATGGAAATAAAACACAACCTTCATGGGGTAATGAGGATTATTGGATTGTAAAAATTGATTCGGTTGGCACACAGCAATGGGATAAACGCTTTGGTGGAACAAGTAATGATTTTCTTTATTCCTTACAACAAACTACAGATGGAGGATATATTTTAGAAGGATATTCGTACTCTGGAATAAGTGGAGATAAAACACAACCTGCATGGGGAGGAGGAGATTACTGGATTGTAAAAATAAACTCTTTTGGTATATTTCAATGGGACAAGCGATATGGTGGAACTGGATATGAAGAAGGCTCTGGATATATTTCACAAACTACAAATGGTGGATATTTATTGTCGGGTGATTCTTATTCGCCTATGAGTGGAGATAAGACGGAAAATAATTTGGGTTTTGAACAAGCATGGGTTGTAAAAACAGATTCGCTTGGCAATCAGCTATGGGACAAAACAGTTTTTACAAACGGGCATGATGAATTCGGCTTAGCTATTCAAACAAAAGACGGGTGCTATGCCATGGCGAATTCTACTAATGGCGGAATTGGAGGTTACAAAACCCAAGCTTCACAAGGAGTTTCTGATTATTGGATAATAAAATTTTGTGATACAACTTCTGCAGTTATTCCTACAGTTAATTTAGCTGCAAGTGATACCACCTTATGCGAAAAAAATTGTATTGATTTTACAGACATCAGCACAAATAATCCAACTGCGTGGCAATGGACTTTTAATGGTGCAAATATTACATCAAGCACATTGCAAAATCCTAAAGGCATTTGTTATAACACCAATGGCAATTATGATGTAACACTAATAGCATGCAATTCTGCAGGCTGCGATACACTCACTATTAATAATTTCATTATTGTTGATGCCATACCAACTATCAATTTAGGAAATGATACTTTGATTTGTAATGGCGATTCCATGTTGCTCGATGCAGGTGCAGGATTCGCTTCTTATTTATGGAGTAATAATTCTACAACGCAAACAATCACTGTTGCATCCCCGGGAGTTTATACTGTGCAAATAACTTCTGGTGCTTGTGCAGCAACGGATACAGTTATAGTTAATTTTATTCCTTGTGCATTACCGGTTGTCAGTTTGGCGGCAAGCGATACTATCTTTTGCGAAAAGCAATCCCTCAACTTTTTCGATTTGTCATTAAATAATCCAACATCGTGGCAATGGTATTTTTCAGGAGCTACGCCCGCTACTTCTACATTGCAAAATCCAACAGGAATTTATTATCCAAGTTATGGGCAGTTTGATGTAAGTCTGAAAGCATGCAATGCTGGCGGTTGCGATAGCCTCTTCTTTCCAAATTTTATTACTGAGCTGCAAAACCCACCTGCGCCAATTGTTACTTTAAATGGAAGCATGATGTGCTCATCGCCTGCATACTCTTATGCATGGTACGAGACAGCCAATCTCACATTATTGTTATCAAGCAACCAATGCTATCAGCCAACACTACCGGGCAATTATTTTCTACTTATTGCAGACAGTAACGGTTGCAGTACACCTTCGGCAACAATTGCAATTACAGCTATGCAAAATGAAAATAACCATGCCTGTATACTCACATACAACGGTTCGCAATTATTAGTACAAGGCAACTGTATTACAGACAGCGAATCGTCTGTGTACATATACGATGCGCAAGGCAAGCAAATTTATGCCACACAACTTTCATCATCAAGTGTCAACTTACCACTCACCAACAACGGAATTTATTTTTATCGTGTGGTATCACATGGAGTAACATCACAAGGCAAGTTCTCTTTTCAAAATAGGATGGATTAAAAACCATCCTTACAATATTGAGTCGAGCCTACGGCTCTATTGCTTTCGCATCAAAAGTTGCGGCAAACAAATCCCGTAGGGATGTTCCATTTTGTAACCATGGGTTTTAACCCATGGTGTTAAAATCCATCCTTACAATATTGAGTCGAGCCTACGGCTCTATTGCTTTCGGATAAAATAATTTGATGAGCATTCAAACCCACAAAGTTTTTAAAACCTTGTGGGTTTGAAATGTTCTGTCCTCGCCATCCTCCAATTCCGCGCTTTCTGCTTCGATTCGTGTCCCTACAACTCTGGACAAATTTCTGTCCTCGGTTGGCGTCCCCGCCAACCGCCAATCCCGCACTCGGTTTAGTTGCTCGCCAACCACTACTTATTTTTCAGTTCGCATAATGCTAAATGGTTTTAAAAACCAGCATGGATATAGCAATCAAAAATGTAATTTCCGCTGTTGTCTACCTTGCCAATAACCGGTTGGCGGGGACGCCAACCGAGGACAAAAACCAGCATGGATATAGCAATCAAAAATGTAATTTCCGCTTTTATTGCAAGCGGTTGGCGGGGACGCCAACCGAGGACAGTGCAGCTCTATGGTTTTCGCGAAAATTGCTGCGCCACAAAAATCCCCTGAAGGGGATAAATATCAATAGCCATGGGCAAAACCCATGGTATTAAGAAATTGAATTGAATTAGCAATCAAGGTTTGTGGGGACACAAACCTTGGCGATAAAGTGCGCAAACCTTGGTGATGGAGGACACGAACATTGACGGAAAATGGTTTGTGCAACAAAGGTTGCACAACAAGAATCCCGTAGGGAAGAAGCAAGTTGTAGCCATGGGTTTTAACCCATGGCATTTCGCAATCATAATTAAAACCCATGGTATTAAGAAATTGAATTGAATTAGCAATCAAGGTTTGTGGGGACACAAACCTTGGCATAAAAAAAATAAAAAATACGTTCGGAATTTTTGTCGGCTAATATTTAGTTAATGCGACTGTTTGGCTTTTCATTCACCACATAAAAAGAAAAAATGTCATGAAAACCGCTGTGGAACAGGCTTTGATGCAAGGTGTGCGTACCAATGTTTGGAAGCGCGCTAAACATTAGGATGAAAAAAAACAAAAACAATTAAAAAAAATAAAGCAATGACATTAGTAAAATTTAAAAACCTGAGCAACGAAAACGGATTAAAAGTTAATCCGGCATTTGGAAGTTTGTATGGCGATATGTTATCAAATTTGTTTCCGGCAAATTTTGGTTCCATCACTACACCGGCAGTAAATATTAAAGAGAGCGATAAAAATTATGTGCTCGAACTTGCTGCTCCCGGTTTGAAAAAAGAAGATTTCAAAATTTCCTTAGAGAAAGATGTGTTGACCATCAGCTTCGAAAACAAAAACGAAACAAATGAAACCAACGAAAAGTACACACGTAAAGAATTTGTTTACAATTCATTTGAGCGGGCGTTTACTTTGCCCGAGCATGTAGAACAGGCAAAAATAAATGCCACTTACAATAACGGAATATTGGTATTGGATTTGCCAAAAGCAGAAGCAGCGCAACCTAAGCCGGCAAAAAGAAATAAAAATTTCATAAGAGAGTTTTTAGGGGTAGTTTGATTGAAACGGGGAGTGGCGCCAGTCACCCCCGTTTTTTTATTTCATAAATGCTGTTGCGCTCAAGTATGTTGCTGTATTCTTTTACAACTTTTAATTCAAGGCTATAGTTTGTTCCAATCGCAGCAATTTTTTCAATAGCACATTCATCACTTAATATCATAAAAACTGTGGCATCGTCATTTTTATTTTTAAGCTGAAAAAACAATTTCTCGAAATATTGGTATTCACTGCCACAATACCAGGCTTGCTCTTCATCGTTGGTTGCATTGCCCGCATAGTAAGGCGGATTAATAATTATATAATCGAAAGTGGCATTAGTAATTTTGTCGAATAAATCGCTTTGCAGGCACAACACTTTTACTTTATTCAACATTGCATTCTTTGTACAATTGCCAACTGCTGTCTGGTTTATATATATTGCAGTTACCACTGCATTTTTTGTTGCTGCGTAGCATGATATAGTCCCGGTGCCACAACCTAATTCTAATAAGCGTTTATTATTTAAATCGAAACCGGATAAAAATTGCAACAAATATTTTGTGGAATAAAACAGTGTTGGATGAAAAACGCCCGGCCATACTTCTATAGTAAGTCCTGATATTTGTACTGTTCTTTTTTTTCGAAGATATAGCTTTACAAATGGCTTATAAACATAGTTGAGAAATGGCTTAAGAAATTTCTTCAACATGATATTACACTTATTAAAAAGTCCAGTTAACGCCCATTGCAGGCAAAAATGGCAATTGATCTACCCTCTTATACCGTATACGATCGAAGTAAAAAATATTGCGCCTGTCATACACATTCGATATGCTGAACGATGCTTCGATATTTGATTTTTTTGTAACCACAAAAGTGCGCTTGATAGAAAAATCGAGGCGATGATAATAAGGTAATCTTCGCGAATTAAAATCACCATACAACACACCAAGATAACCGTTAACAGTTGTATAATCTGTAAAAATGCCATCACCAAAATTGAGGTAAGGATAAAAACCCTGTGTAGGAGTGAAAGGAAATCCGGAGCCAAAATTCCAACGCATATCGGCTTCCCACAACAAACTTTTTCCAAACGTGAGTGATGTAACCACATTAATATTATGCCTGCGATCGAAGTTGGGTTGATAGGTAATTTTACCATCGAAACGATCAACAAATCCCAATGAGTATACGGCCCAAATATAAAATCGTTTGTAATCGTATTTCAACACAAAGTCCAGCCCTTTGGATGTGCCGGTTTCAATGCGATAATCGCGTTTCAGTTCATCGGGCTTATCGGCATTTTCTTGAGTATCTTCGTATATTTTATCACGGTTAATATTTATAAGTTGGTTAAAACGTTTTACATATCCTTCAACATTGAGCGATAAATGCAATGGCAAATCCCATTCGAAACCTGCAATTATATGTCGTGCTTTTTGAAGATTTGATTTTACTTCTTCACCATTAAATTCTTCGGGTAAACTTTCGGGTGCCGATAAAAAACCATAAAAGAAATTTACTATATCTTTATCGCTTGTGGCGCTGAGCAAATTTTGCGAAAAGGTTCCCGCAGCGGCTTTCAGCCTGAATTTATCGAACATATTATACTTTACCGAAATGCGTGGTTCGGGCACAGCCTCGCCAAGCGATGCATAATAGTGCATTCGAAATCCCGGATTGAGGACCACCTTGCTCCATACTTTTTTGTAGTTCAAATATGCACCAAACTCTGTAGTGTTTTCGGCCTGCTCAAATTTGTTTCCAAGTAAATTATAGAATTTAAAATTTGTTTTAAAACCCAACACTTCGAGCCCATATTTAAATTCATCGTTGCTCGAAAAATAAGTAAAGTTGAAAGCCATATTAAAACCATTGGTTTCGCTAAGGCGAGGTTTTTCATCGGCCTCTTTCAATTGCATGCTATATTTTGAGTATGCAAAGTTGCCATCAATCAATGTTTGCGAACCTCCGGGCACCACCACAAACTTACTTCCAAAACCATTTGAGCCCCAACTAAATTTCGAAACCTGCTTGTAATTAACTTCATCGTTAAAATTAAAACCAAACAAACTTATTTTGCTGCCGCTCACATTGCTGGTAGAAACTTTTGCAAAAATATCGCGAAACTTAAAAGGCAATCCATTTTCCTTATCTACATAGTTATAAAATAATTTTGATGTTTTGTCGAGGTAACTATCCTTAATAGAAAAAATAAATGATGCACTTCCATCCTCTTCTGTTTTTGCACGCTTGAGGACCTTCAACCAAAAGCTTACTTTGAAATGTATTGGTAGAAATTTTTCCTGACAGGTGTTTTTTATTTCCATCGCGTGTGGTAATGTCCATTACCGAAGAAATTCGCCCGCCATACTTCGAAGGAAAAGCTCCTGTATACACATCGGTATTACTAAGTATATCAGTATCGAAAACCGAAAACAATCCTATAGAATGAAAAGGGTTGTAAATTATCATTCCATCGAGCAACACTTTGTTTTGAACTGGAGTGCCACCACGAATATATAATTGCCCACCTTGATCACCGGTAAAAATCACTCCCGGTATCACTTGTAAATATTGAGCTAAATCTGGTTCGCCCCCTATAGATGGAAGTCGTTTTATGTCGCGAGGTGTAATTTTTTGCACCCCTACTTTTGTTTCCGATTTCTGTTCTGTTTTTTCTGCCGATACTTCAACTGTTCTTAAATTTACACTACGCTTTACCAGGAATAATTTTTTATTCAATGTTTCGCCCACTACTAATTTTACAGGCACCGATAATGTATCCCATCCCATAGCAGTAACAGTAAGAAAATAATCGCCCGGTGGAACTTTGTTAATTGAAAAATATCCGTTCACATCAGTTTGCGCAACATATTTTGTTCCTTTCAAATATACATTGACAAACAATACCGCCTCGCCCGATTCTTTTTCGTAAACAAAGCCGCGCACAATGGCATTTTGTGCCTGCGAATTATTTATAGAAATGGTAAATAGAAAAAATATAAAAAGTAAAATGTTTTTCATAAAGTAAATTTGTATTCTGTTCAAAATTGACAGTGCGCAATATGAATAAAAAAATTTGATCCACTATCAGCAAACTGTAATATTTGATACCGCATTTAGCAATTTAACATTGTAATTATTTTAATGGGAATGGATGATAAATAACTAAATTGCCACAAACATTTTTCCTTAACTCAAAATATTAACTACTATATTTTCAATTCAAAAAACCTATGCTTCACACATTTGTTGCTTACTTTGCGCACAATTTTTTTTAAAAAATAAATATGGCATACAAGAGCACACGCGATTTTATTGCTGCACTGGAAAGTGCCGGTGAGTTGGTGAGAGTAAAAGAATTTGTTGATCCCAAATTAGAAATTACGGAAGTAATCGATCGCCTGTCAAAACACGATGGCCCGGCAGTATTATTTGAAAACACCGGAACAGATTTTCCAATTCTGATAAATGCCATGGGGAGCGAAAAACGTATGAGCATGGCACTTGGCGTTGCTCATCTCGATGATATTGCAAAACAACTGGAGCAATTATTTAAAACGATAACAGCACCCAAAAATTCCTTTCTCGAAAAGTTGAAAGTGTTACCGCAATTAGGGGCCATATCATCGTGGATGCCAAAGCAAATTAGTGGACGTGGTGCATGTCAGGAGGTGGTAATGCCTCAGCCCGATATTACAAAACTGCCCGTAATGACTTGCTGGCCCGAAGATGGCGGCCCGTTTTTAACCTTGCCAATAATTCAAACTCTTGACCTGGTAACAAATATTCGTAATGTGGGCTTGTACCGTATGCAAGTATTTGAACCTACCATAACCGGAATGCACTGGCATAGGCACAAGGTGAGTGCGCGACATTTTAATGAGTATAAAAAACTCAACCGTAGAATGCCTGTATCGGTAACACTTGGTGGCGACCCTTGCTATGCATATTGTGCTACTGCCCCACTGCCCGATGGTGTTGACGAGTTTATTCTTGCAGGGTTTATTCGTAAAAAAAGAGTGGAATTGGTAAAATGCCTGACCAATGATTTATACGTGCCGGCCGATTCCGATTTTGTAATAGAAGGGTATGTAGACCCCAACGAAGATTTTATTTTAGAAGGCCCATTTGGTGACCATACAGGTTATTATTCGCTTGCCGATTTCTATCCTAAGTTTCACATCACTTGCATCACACATCGCAAAGATGCCGTTTATCCATCAACCATTGTAGGCATACCTCCGCAAGAGGATGCGTGGATTGGCAAAGCAACTGAGCGTATATTTTTGGCACCAATAAAAATGACCATGCTTCCCGAAATTATCGACATGGTTTTACCCGTTGAAGGTGTGTTTCATAATCTTGTAATTGTAAAAATACACAAAGAATATCCGGGCCATGCGCTTAAAGTAATGAACTCGTTATGGGGTGCGGGGCAAATGATGTTTACTAAAATGATGATTGTTACCGATGGCGATTGCAACATACATGATGTGATGAGTATTGCGCAACACATATCGAAAAATGTAAGTGCTGAGTCGGATTTTTATTTTACCCAAGGCCCTACCGATGTGCTCGATCATGCTTGCACCCGTATGTCGTTTGGCGGTAAAGTGGGTATTGATGCTACTATAAAATGGGATGAGGAAAAGCCATTACACACCAACAAAAACAAACAATCCACGCCAAATCAATTTGCTGAAATAAAAAATTTATTCCCCGAAATAACAAATGTAAATGCCAATTTGCTGGCATCGGATATTTCGATGGTATTTATAAGTGTGGAAAAAAATCGTAAGGGCCACATTGCGGAATTAAGCAAACAATTATTTGAACTCGATGCATTTGCAAATGTAAATGTGCTCATACTACTGGAAGCCAACATAGATGTGAGTGATATAGGAAATGCTGTGTGGCGATTTGCAAATAATGTAGACCCTCGCAGAGATCACATAATGATAAAACATCACCAAACAACTTCGGTAGCTTTTGATGGCACCCGTAAAACATTGATGTACGATGACTTTGAACGCGACTGGCCAAATATTCTTGTAAGCGATGAGGATACAATTGCGAAGGTAGATGCTATGTGGAGCAAATTAAATTTGGGCGGGCTGATTGCTTCACCATCGTTAAGATACCGCAATCAGGTATATAAAGGTGGGGCAGTTGTGAAGGATTAAAGCTTCTTTCAACATCTGTTTGAAAATAATTTTTATTGGAAATTCTGCTTCTTTCAAAATGCAATTTGATGTAATTTGTAAAAATCCCCAAACAATTTTTTGATGCATTATTTCTATGTTGAGTTGCTTAAGCAAGTTTATGAAAATCAATCTTTTTTAGGGAACATTATGCCCTCAAAAAAAACGAAAAGTGAAAGCAAAATAGTTTGAAATCAACGCAAAAAAATTGTGTGTGTCGGGAAATAAATTAGTTCTAAAAAAAACTTTACAACGCCCGCATTTCAAATAGATTTTAAAATACCTTTGCATGGTTTTTTTACA
Source organism: Bacteroidota bacterium (assembly GCA_016717325.1). GTDB lineage: Bacteria > Bacteroidota > Bacteroidia > AKYH767-A > OLB10 > JADKFV01. Next base: position 16,275 of record JADKFV010000014.1, read on the forward strand.
CATTCTCACAATCTCAGGGATAAATATTTAGTATGGGTTTTTTTGATCTTCTTACGCAGGAAATAGCTATTGACTTAGGTACTGCGAACACGCTCATTATTCACAACGACAAAGTTGTAGTAGACGAGCCCTCAATAGTAGCCATTGACCGCACCACCGGAAAGGTGCTGGCAGTGGGCAAACAAGCCATGATGATGCATGGCAAAACACACGAAAACATAAAAACGGTACGCCCGCTTAAAGACGGAGTGATTGCCGATTTTGATGCTGCCGAACACATGATTCGGGGCATGATAAAGATGATAAATCCCGGCAAACGATTGTTTCAACCTTCACTCAAAATGGTTATTTGCATACCAAGCGGAATAACCGAAGTTGAAAAACGTGCTGTACGCGACAGTGCTGAACATGCCGGTGCCAAAGAGGTTTATCTTATCCATGAGCCTATGGCTGCTGCCATTGGTATTGGTATAGATGTAGAAGAGCCCAACGGAAATATGATTATTGATATTGGTGGCGGTACCAGCGAAATTGCTGTAATAGCGCTTGGCGGTATCGTTTGCGACCAATCTATACGTGTTGCTGGTGACGGTTTCACCTCCGATATTTGGGATTATATGCGCAGACAACACAACATTCTTATTGGCGAGCGCAGTGCTGAAAGAATAAAAATTGAAGTAGGAAGTGCTTTACCTGAATTGGACAATCCTCCTGCCGATTTTGCCATTCATGGACGCGATTTGATGAATGGAATTCCTAAGGAAATAACCGTTTCATATAATGAAGTTGCTCATGCATTGGACAAGTCGATTTCGAAAATTGAAGAAGCCATTTTGAAAGCCCTCGAAATGACACCGCCTGAATTAAGTGCGGATATCTATCGCACCGGAATTTACCTCACCGGTGGTGGTGCATTATTGCGCGGATTGGATAAACGCATCTCCATGAAAACAAAATTACCAGTGCACATTGCCGAAGATCCACTTCGTGCCGTAGTACGTGGTACCGGAATTGCACTCAAAAATATCGGACGTTATAAATTTTTAATTCCGTAATTCTTGTTGGGGAAGCTTGAAGTTTAAAGTTTAAAGTTTGTAGTTTGAAGTTTAAGATAAAACTGGAATTAGAAAATTCAAAGCTTTTATACAATTCAATTTTTTTTTGATTGAAAGCAAATGAAATAATTTTAAAGACAATAGATTTAAGAAAAAAGCACTCAGTGAATATTTTCGAACTGTCAAAAAAAAAGCAACACTCACCGCAAACAAAAAGACCAATGCTTGCATCCCGTAAGCGGTTTCAGGGCTAAAAACTAAAAACTGAATTTCGTAACCAAGAACTAAGAACAAGGCTCATCGCAAACGTAACTAAGAACTAAGAACAAGGCACCTCAAACGAAACTAAGAACTAAGAACAAGGCGTATCGCTAACGAAACTAAGAACTAAGAACAAGGCGTATCGCAAACGTAACTAAGAACTATGAACAAGGCGTATCGCAAACGAAACTAAGAACTAAGAACAAGGCGTATCGCAAACGAAACTAAGAACTATGAACAAGGCTCACCGCTAACGTAACTAAGAACTATGAACAAGGCTCACCGCAAACGTAACTAAGAACTAAGAACAAGGCTCACGATAAACGAAACTAAAAACTCCCCCAACTAATAACGAGAATTCTGAATGCGCAATCTGTTACAACTTTTATGGAAAAATAATTTTCTAATACTATTTGTATTGCTCGAAATTCTTTGTCTTTATATGATAGTTCAAAACCAATATTATCAGCGTGCTGTTTTTATCAATTCATCGAATAATGTGGTAGGCAATTTGCTTTCAAAAATAAATTCTGTGAAGCAGTATTTATTCCTCACACAAAAAAATACTGAGCTACAATATCAAAATGCAAACTTGCTTGCAAGTGACAGCACATCGAAATTTTCATTAACAACCCACAAAGACACCTCGCATAACAAAGACCTTATACAGCAGTATACATACACCGTTGCAAAGGTGATTAACAACAGCGTGCATCACAGCAATAATTATCTCACACTCGACAAAGGTTCGCTCAACGGTATTCAACGCGACATGGGTGTGGTTGGGCCTCTTGGCGTAGTTGGTGTTGTAAAAGAAGTATCGCCTCATTTTTGCACTGTGCTTTCTTTGTTGCACAAAGAGTGGAAAATAAATGGCAAGCTAAAAAAATCGGGAGAGTTTGGTCCTGTTGCATGGAACGGTAAACCTTTGTATGCAAATCTCGAAGAAATACCTACCAGTGCACGAATCACAAAAGGGGATACAATTGTGACAACTTCTTTCAGCACAATATTTCCCGAAGGCATTCATTTGGGATATATCACTTCATCGAAAATTGAACCGGCAAAGAGTACGCTTTCAATTGAGATGAAATTAGCAACTAATTTTTATTCTGTAGGTGAGGTTTATATTATTACCAATAGATTGAAAACTGAGCAAAAAGAATTAGAACATAAAACAGATTCCACTCATGTTGATTGAAATATTATTGATCATTGTTCGATTTATTTTGTTAGTCACATTACAGGTGGTAGTGCTCGACAATGTGCAATTAAGTTATTTTATAAATCCATATTTATACGTATTGTTCATTTTGTTGTTACCCATAAATATGCCTCGTGGTCTTGTTCTTATAATTGCATTAATACTTGGTTTTGTAGTTGGTGCACCTACCAACACATCGGGTATTCACGGAGCGGCTTGTGTTTTTATTGGCTACATGCGTCCATTTGTATTAAAATTAATAGCACCCCGCGAAGGTTATGAATCGGATGCAAAACCTACCATGCGCGAAATGGGATTAAACTGGTTTTTTTCTTATGCGGCTATTATGGTTTTTCTGCACCATACTGTTTTGTTTTTTCTCGAAGTATTTCGCTTAAGCGAATTTTTTACCACCATCATGCGCATTGTAGTAAGTTCATTGTTTACCCTGGCGTTTATCATGATATCAGTTTATTTGTTTTATAAACCAAAAGGGCAACGATGATACGCGAAACCGGTCAGCAAAATGTTATTCTTGGAATTTTTATCACCATCATATTGGTGTATATAATGCGGTTATTTTATGTGCAGGTAGTTGATGATGAGTATACCGCTTCGGCCAATAATAATGTATTGCGTTATGTTACCGTATATCCACCGCGTGGAGTAATTTACGATCGCAAGGGACACGTGCTTGTACACAATGAAGTGTTTTACGATTTGATGGTAATACCACGTCAGGCTAAAAATATTGACTCAACAGAATTTTGCAGCTTACTCGGAATTAGCATTGAAGATTTTTCAGCACGAATGGCTGCAGCAAAAAAATATTCTTCTATAAAACCTACAGTATTTGAAAAACAAATTTCGAAAATAAATTTCTACACCCTTCAAGAAAAGCTTTATAAATTTCCCGGCTTTTATGCTGAACCACGTACACTGCGATACTACCCAAAACCTGCAGCAGCCCATCTTTTGGGTTATGTGGGTGAGGTAGACGAACGCCTGATTGCTAAAAATGCTTATTACAAAATGGGCGATTACATTGGCATAAGTGGTATAGAACAGAGTTACGAAAAAGAACTGCGCGGACAAAAAGGATTGCGCATTATGATGGTGGATGTGCATAACCGCGAGAAAGGAAGTTTTCGTGATGGTGCATTGGATACGGCATCAGTCGAAGGTCAAAATCTTGTGCTATCACTCGATGGCGATATGCAATTATATGCCGAGCGACTGATGCAAAATAAAATAGGAGGTATAGTTGCTATTGAACCGGCCACAGGCGAAATACTTGCTGTGGTATCTTCACCATCATACGATCCCAATTTGTTAGTAGGGCGTGTGCGGGCAAAAAATTATGTGCAACTTTTACAAAACAATTTGAAGCCACTTTTTAATCGTGCCATGCAGGCTTATTATCCACCGGGTTCAACTTTCAAATTGATAAATGCACTTATAGCTTTTAACGAAGGATTTATTAATGGCGAAACGCGACAGACCTGTTCTTTCAGGGTGGGCAGTCATTCCATACATTGTCATCCGCATCCAGGCCCTGCCGATTTACGAACAGCAGTGCAGTATTCGTGCAATCCATATTTCTGTAAAACATTTGTTAATTATGTTGAAAATGATAAATGGGTAAACACCGAAGATGGCTATGAACACTGGCGCAAACATGTTTTAAGTTTTGGTGTAGGACGTAAGCTGGGTATCGATATTCCACATGAATTGCCCGGCCTTGTGCCTACAGTAAAATATTACGATAAATATTTCGGCAAAAATCATTGGAGCGCAACAACAGTTTTTTCACTCGGCATAGGTCAGGGTGAACTTGGAATAACCCCAATGCAAATGGCAAATATCGTTTGTATAATTGCCAACAAAGGCTATTATAAAATCCCCCATGTGGTAAAGTATATTGGCAACGAAAAAAATGTTCCCATTGAGTTTACAAAAAAGAATTTTTGCGATGTTCAAGGAGAAGCTTACGATGTTGTAATAGATGGAATGCAGCGTGTAGTTGAAGCCGGCACTGCTCGTGTAGCGAGATTAGACAGCATAATTGTTTGCGGCAAAACAGGTACAGCACAAAACCCGCATGGAAAAGAACATGCGTTGTTTGTTTGTTTTGCACCACGTGTAAATCCTAAAATTGCCATTGCAGTTATGGTAGAAAATGCCGGATACGGAGGTACATGGGCAGCACCTATTGCCAGCCTGATGATGGAAAAATATTTGACCGATACAATAAAGCGCCCCGAACTTGAGAAAAAAATACTCAACGCTGTAATCTTGCCTACTCCAAAAGTTATTCCCGATTCATTACAAATTCCAGACTGATGCGTCAACAAAAAAGCATATTCGATAATATAGACTGGACTACAGTTTTAATATATCTTGCATTAGTAATTTTTGGCTGGATAAATATATATGCCGCTGTTTACGATGAACGTTTCCAGAGTATTTTCGATACCACTCAACGTTACGGAAAACAAATGTTGTGGATAGTGCTTGCCATAATAATTTCGCTCGCTATATTAGTAGTAGATGGAAAATTTTACGAAGCATTTGCATACTATATCTACGGATTTTTCATGCTGGCTTTATTGCTGGTATTATTAATAGCACGCGATGTAAAAGGTGCCGTATCGTGGATCGATATTGGAAGTTTCAAATTGCAACCATCGGAATTTACAAAATTTGGCACCTGCCTTGCGCTGGCAAAATTTCTCAGTGAACCTTATACGCGCATGACCGAAAATAAAACCAAAATAATTGCCGCCTTGATTTGCCTTGTGCCTATGGCATTGATACTGATGCAAAACGATACCGGTTCGGCAATGGTTTATGCATCATTTATTTTTGTGATGTATCGCGCGGGTTTGTCACAAAATTTTCTCATCATAGGTTTTATAACCATCCTCATTTTTGTGTTGGCGCTTATGATTCCCAAATTAGTTTTGGTAGGAGTTATTATTGGTGTAAGCGCATTAGGCGCACTGTTTTTAAGGCGCACCATGAAAAATATTTTGATGCTTGCATTTATTGCAATAGTGGGTTGCGCTATGGTGTATGGCGTAGATTATGTTTTCAATGAAGTATTACAAACGCATCAGCGCGAACGTATAGAGGTACTGTTAGGCAAACGTGCCGACCCGAAAGGTGCCGGCTATAATGTGAACCAAAGTTTGATAGCAATTGGTTCGGGAGGGCTTACCGGTAAAGGGTTTTGCGAAGGCACACAAACCAAATATGACTTTGTTCCGGAACAGGCTACAGATTTTATTTTTTGTACCGTGGGCGAAGAATGGGGTTTTATTGGCACTACCATATTAATGGCAATGTTTCTTTGGTTACTCATTCGCATAGTGATGATTGCCGAACGGCAGAAAAATAATTTTGTTCGTATGTATGGCTATGGCGTGGCGTCAATAATTTTCTTCCATATTTTTATCAATATTGGTATGACAATAGGTCTATTGCCGGTTATTGGCATCCCGCTGCCTTTCTTTAGTTATGGCGGTTCTTCGTTGTGGTCGTTTACTATTTTACTTTTTATACTTATAAAGCTGGATAGCTACCGCATGTTTGTATTGCGCTAAATAATTCTTTGCTTTTCCGCAACATCATTATTCAAATCATTTTATTTTATTTCAAATCGAAAGTACGTTGCTCGATAAAACACTCTTATGAATAAATGATTCAGGGTTTTTAACATCATGAATCATATTATTGCAAGTGCTCTATCGAAAATCTATTATTAATTTACGATCTGCGCTATTGATATCAAATGCTAATTCTTTCAAATTTTAAAAGCAAGATCTTGATCACTAAACCAACAATTTTCATTGGCAAAAAATATTTATATTGCCCCAAATTGAAAATATCGAATGCTCTTCAACTCCCTTAGTTTTGCAGTTTTTCTTCCGGTTGTTTTTGTGCTTTACTGGTTTGTGGCAAAAAATAAATTAGTGTGGCAAAATTTGCTCTTGCTATTTTCGAGCTACTTCTTTTATGCCTGTTGGGGATTATCGATTTCTATTTCTGTTAATACTTTCAACGCTGCTCGATTACTTAACCGGTTTAAAAATGCACCAAACCACCAACACAAAAATGCGCAAGTTTTGGTTTTGGCTAAGTGTAATAATCAATCTTGGGTTTCTGGCAGTGTTTAAATATTATAATTTTTTTGCCGATACATTTGTTACAGCTATTTCCAAACTTGGTTTACATGCCGAACTCTCGACCATACAAGTTATACTGCCGGTAGGCATTTCGTTTTATACGTTTCATGGTTTATCGTATGTGATAGATATTTATCGCAAGAAAATAGAGCCGACAAGAAACTTTATTCATTACACTGTTTTTGTAAGCTTTTTTCCGCTTCTCGTTGCCGGGCCTATAGAAAGAGCCACTCATCTTTTACCACAAATAAAAGTGTTGCGCACTTTCAATTATCACTATGCAGTAGATGGGTTGCGGCAAATATTATGGGGCTTGTTTAAAAAAATTGTGATAGCAGATAACTGTGCACAGTTTGCAAATATTATTTTCAACGACTCCGATTCGTACCATGGTACAACTTTAATATTGGGTGCATTGTGTTTTACGTTTCAAATTTACTGCGACTTTTCGGGCTATAGCGATATTGCATTGGGTACAGCCCGATTGTTTGGCATTGAGTTGTTGCGCAATTTTGCCTTCCCTTACTTTTCGCGCGATATAGCAGAATTTTGGAGGCGCTGGCACATATCTCTTTCTAGTTGGTTTCGCGATTATCTTTATATTCCATTGGGCGGCAGCAGCGGTGGCATGTGGATGCGGATACGAAATACATTTATTATTTTTATTGTAAGCGGATTTTGGCATGGTGCCAACTGGACTTTTATTTTTTGGGGTTTTTTAACGCATGTTATTTTTGCCTTTGCTTTTGGCAGATAAAAATCGCACCAATTTGGAAATTGTAGCAATGGATAAATGGTTGCCATCATGGAAAGAATTTTTGCAAATATCGATAACATTTTCGCTCACCGTTTTTGCATGGATTTTCTTTCGCGCACAAAATATGCATCATGCATTTACTTTCATACAAGGAATAGTTGAAGGCCTGGCACACAAAAGTGCTTACATAGAAACGCTAAATTTTTACGGTGGAACATCGGGAAGTCGATTCCAATCCTGGTAATTATTTTTATGCTGGTAGAATGGATAGGTCACTCGCAACAATTTGCCATTCAAAATTTAGGCTTGCAATGGCCACGCACTGTGCGATGGGGCTTGTATTACATTATCATTATAGCCATTTTTATTTTTGGCGGCAGCGAACAACAATTTATTTATTTTCAATTTTAATGATGTCAAAATTTATTCGCACCCTTCTTTCATTTATTGCCATCGTTGCCATTCCATTTTGCATTTTGGTGGGGCTTTATTTTTACTTCGATCCTTTTATGGTTGTGAGGCATTATACCAATTTCTCTCATTCGCATGTGGCACTCAATCGCGATTATGTAAGCTCACAAATATTTCTGCAAAATTATCCTAAGCATAAATTCGACTCCTATATTTTTGGCAGTTCACGCACTATGGCATTTGAGCCCAATGTGTGGAAAACCAAACTGGAGGCCGATGCACGGCCATTCATGTTCGATGCTGCAGCCGAAAGCATTTATGGAATTCATTCGAAAATAAAATACCTCGATGATCACAACATTCCCATTCGCAATGCTTTGATTATAGTTTGTCACGATCGCACTTTTGAACATTCGATCGATGAGGCGGGTTTTTTATTTATTAAACATTACAAATTTTCGGACAACGGTTTTATAAATTTTCATAAAACTTTTTTTTTAGCATATCTCGATCCTCATTTTTTAAAAGCCTACTTCGCTTATCAAAACAAAAAAAAGTATGAAAAATGGATGGCAAAATATATGGTGGAGTGGGATATTGAATACGACACTGTCAATAATCAAATGTTTTATTACAAGGATATCGAAAAGCAATTGCTCACCGATCCTGATGCATATTACAACACAAGAATGAAAAATTTCTTTGCCCCGCAAAAAAAAGAAACCATAGATTCTAAAAATTTGATTACTGCCTCCCAAATAAAAATGATGAAAGAGATAATAGCAATTTTCGAAAAGAACAAAACAAAGTATAAAGTTGTTGTAAGTCCTTTATACACAAAAGTAAAATTCTCGCATGGCGATACAAAAGTATTACAATCAATTTTCGGAAAGCAGTTTTATGATTTTTCGGGCGACAATATTTATACGTCAACCAAATATAATTATTATGAAATGAGCCATTATAGAAAAACAGTTGGCAGACAAATTATGGATAGCATTTACCATCCGTAGATATTTTATAACCTACAAAAAAAAGAGTATTAGTTTTTCAAAGATGGGATGTATCCTTCATCATGTACAACATCTTCCTGCATGTCACGGGCTTTTTTCAAACGTGCCATTTCATTTATCATGTATAACAAACACATGTAAAATGGAATCATGGGAATTTTATAACGTACAAGACTTCCAAAATTGGAGGTGGTAATTCCTACCGAGAAACTAAAAAACATGCTGAAAGTAAAACAGAAGATCAACATAGGTTCGCTAAAAATATAACGGAAAAAATTGATGACTTTAGTGCGCCATAACACTTGTAAGGTGAAAAATAATATCCACAGATTTTCGATACTTGAAGCAAGCATTACAGGATTGTTTGCTTCGAGAATAAAAGGCCGGAACAGCGAAGCATTGATTGCCAAGGGGGCTTTAGCTAACATACTTGATAATGTAGCATCATAATCGCCAATATCAAAAGTGTTGCCCTGATAATAATCGCGCTTTAAATCTTGCTGCGTGTCTACTGCCTTTTCAAGTATACTGTCGAGTGAATAGGCGCTTAGCGAATCGCTCATAAATAAAAGTACACCAAAGCCGCCACCTATCATCACTATCAAAAGAATTGGAAGAAAAATGCACGCATCATTGTTCCCCTGATTTTGCCAAGGGTAACGCCTAAAAGCCAAATAAGTGTACCCGGCAATATGCCAACAAATATGTATGGCTTAATGGATAAGATAAGATAAACCGACACAAAAAGTAGCAACACATTGGCAAATATTTTTTGCCTTTTAAAAAATATCTGATAAATAGAAAATACAAAATATCCTGTTGCACTTAGCGTGATAGTGTCTTTCAAAATTCCCGAACCCCAAAAAATAACTGATGGCACAAAAAATATGGCCATAGCAAATTGCTTTTCAAGTTTTGGAAACTGATCTATCATTACTTCAAACAATTTCCACACACCATTGAATGAGAACCAACCGATTATAAGTGAACTCAGCACAAAAGAATCGAAGCAAAAAAAGATTACCGGTGAAATTAATCGCACCACAAAAAATGCCGGAGGATCGCCAAGATAATACGGATAGTTGGTATCGTTATCAAAATAAAACCATTGGTCCTTGCCCGCATAATGAAACATAACATCATAGAAATACGAAGGATTTTTCAACAACAAATACTTCATACAAAGCGCATTAAAAAAATAACCCGTTGTATCACCACCGCCATAATACAAACAATACACCAGGCACAAGCTTACCCCACCAATACATTTCATCATCACACCGGGCACATAATATTTGTAATAAGGATACTTTTCTACTTTACCTTTTGCATAAAACCTCGATATAAAATATATCAGTATAAAAAAAACCGGGGTGGTGAATAAATCGAGAATACTTAAATATTGCATGGGCTAATTGTAACGGGCAATAATATCGAAATGTTTATTTTCAAAGTTGTAAGAGGCCGTAAGCTGTTCATTCGTAATGGCATCATATATTTTATAATCCCATGATATAAGCAACTCGAATAATGCCTTAGCCGAATTGCCTTGCCGGTGAAGATTACTGTCATTTATTTCTACAAACAAAACAGGATGAAATTTATTTATAGATTCTTTGCCTCCGCTTAGTATATTATACTCAAAGCCTTCGGTATCTATTTTTATCAAATCTATTTTTGCAATGGAGTTATTGTTTACAAAAGTATCGAGCGACAATGCCTGCACTTTTTGATCTGCCGATGAAATATCACCTTTAATCATATACACCGAACCACTGTTTTTTAATGTTGGCTGATGAAAGTGCAATACCTCTTCCCTATCGGACAATGCAACGTTGTTCAAAGAAATATTTGTGAAAGAATTATTACTGATATTTTGCAATGCCCTTTGGTAGAGATGCGGAACAGGTTCGAAACCATAATTTTTCCCCTGAGAATTTATGCGGGCAAAGTTCATAAGGGTTTCGCCAATGTTGGTTCCTATATCAAAAATAGTTTGCCCTTGTTTTGCTAAGTCATATAAAATATGGCGCGGTTCATTTTGCAGTCCATAATAAATGCAATACTCCATATAATCGCTTATATCCAGTTTGTAATTTATACCATTGCGTGTTGCCGTTCGCCATGTGGGTTTTTCGTATTGATAATTGTTAGGTATTATTTTTGCCACAAATGCATCAGTAGGTTTTTGCTGTGTATGAGTAACAATAATATTTTCAAGAAATTTAATCTTAAAAATATTTCGGAAAAAATTAAGGAAACTTGTTTTGGCAGAGGTTTGAAGTGTATCGCCCAAGTCATTATTATTCATATGGCAAATTTAACGAGATATTATTTTAAAAACAATGTTTTTTGCACCTTAGCCAACCATATAAAAACATATGACAGATTTTATACCATTTAATAAGCCTTACAAAGCAGGGCGAGAGTTTGAGTATATAAGCGAGGCTATCAATCGTGGTCACCTTTCGGGCGATGGATATTTTACACGCAAGTGCCAAAGCTGGTTTGAGCAAACCTATAAATTCAACAAAACATTGCTCACCACATCTTGTACCGATGCTTTGGAAATGTGTGCACTATTAACCAACACAAACCCCGGTGACGAAATTATAGCACCATCTTATACTTTTGTTTCCACAGTAAATGCATTTGTACTGCGTGGTGCTAAAATTATTTTTGCCGACTCATCGCCTTTGCATCCAAACATTGACGAAACGCAAATTGAAAAACTTATTACCCCAAAAACCAAAGCCATAGTGGTGGTGCACTATGCCGGAGTTGCATGTAATATGAATCCCATTTTAGACCTGGCCCGCAAATATAATTTGTACGTGATTGAAGATGCCGCACAGGCTATAGATTCCTTTTATTATGATAAGCCTCTTGGTGGCATTGGCGACATGGCAGCATTTTCGTTTCACGAAACAAAAAATATTATTTGTGGCGAAGGTGGCATGATAGTGATCAATAATAAACAATTTGAAAAGCGGGCCGAAATTATTCGTGAGAAAGGAACAAACCGTTCATCATTTTTTCGTGGCGAAGTTGATAAATATGGATGGGTTGATGTTGGCAGTTCATTCCTGCCCAGCGAATTGCTTGCAGCTTATTTGTATGCTCAAATAGAAGCAATAACCGACATACAAAAAAAACGTATGCACATATGGAAAAAATATTTTGATGGTTTAGCTTCACTTGTACAATCCGAAAAAATAAAATTCCCTTTTATGCCAACATATGCCACCAACAATGCACATATGTTTTATATTGAATGCCGCAATCTTGATGAGCGAACAGCTTTGGTAAAGTATTTAAAATCTCAAAATATTCTTGCGGTGTTTCATTATTTATCGTTACACAAATCACCTTACTATGCATCGCAATATAATGGCGATGATTTACCAAATGCCGATAGGTTTACTGATTGTATTCTTCGTTTGCCATTGTATTATGAGCTCACCGATTCGCAATTAGAATATATCATTCATCACATTCACGTTTTTTTTAATGACAATTAAAAAATGAAGTATTGTTAATGAAAGGTATCATCACACAATCGAACTATATACCCTGGAAAGGATATTTTGATAATATTGCACAGTGCAATGTGATGGTTGTATATGATGATATGCAATACACAAAACGTGACTGGCGCAACCGCAATTATATAAAAACACCGCAAGGGTTAAAGTGGCTAACCATACCGGTAGAAGTGAGCGGAAAATATTTGCAAAAAATAAACGAAACAAAAATTTCGAACCACGAATGGAATAAAGAACATTGGGCAATGCTAAAACAATATTATCGCGATGCACCGTATTTCAGCGAATTTGCAACATGGGTTGAAGGCGTTTATAACGATGCAATATTTAATACTTTGACAGAAATAAATGTTCACTTTCTGAAAGCGGTTTGTAAATTTTTAGAAATAGAAACTCAATTTATCGATAGTCGTCAATTTACGCTCGTTGAAGGAAAAACCGAAAGGCTTGTGGATATTTGCAAAAAATGCGGCATTACAAATTACTACTCGGGGCCAGCTGCAAAAAATTATATGGACGAAAATTTATTTCTCAAAGAAAATATCACTGTGCATTATGCCGACTATAGTGGGTACAAAGAATACCCGCAATTATTTCCTCCGTTTGAACATGGAGTATGCATTTGGGATTTAATATTCAATGTGGGAAATAACAGTAAAAAGTATTTAAAAAATATTGTATGAGCCAACCTGTTGAATTGAGTATTGTTACTACAGTTTATAAATCGGAAAAATATCTTCCTGAATTTATCGAACTCATTTTGCAATCGATCAAAGAAATCGGCATTAATAATTTTGAATTACTTTTTGTGCTCGATGGAATTACCGATGCTTCGAAAGAATACTTGCTGGCACGAAAAAAAGATATTCCACAAATAGTTGTAGTAGAGTTGTCGCGTAATTTTGGGCATCACTATGCTGCTTCTGCAGGGTTGAATACTGCAAGTGGTGATTTGGTTTTTCTTATTGACTGCGACCTCGAAGTTTCGCCAACAGTACTTACTGCGTTTTTCCATGAACTAAAAAAGCAATCGTGTGATGTTGTATACGGAGTGCAAAAAATGCGTAAAGGCGGTTTTACCGAACGTTTTTTTGGAGGCTTGTTTTGGAAAATGATAAATGCACTGAGTGATACAAAAATCCCTCACAACATTGTTACCGAAAGATTGATGACACGCAACTACATCGATGCTCTAAACTCTATGGGCGATAAAAATTTGTTTATGGCTGGTTTGATGTATTGGGCAGGATTCAATCAAGTAGGCGTGCCTGTAGATAAAAAACAACGCACCGGACAAAGTTCTTATTCGTTCGGCAAGCGTATCAGTCTTGTTTTCGAAGCGGTGACTTCTTTTTCTGAACGTCCGCTAAAAATATTATTTAAGATTGGGTTATACATTACAGCGCTTTCTGTTATTGCATCGGTGTATCTTTTAATCAAAAAAATTCTTTATCCCAATACTATATTTATGGGCTACACTTCTGTATTTACACTCATACTATTTTCGCTTGGAATGCTTATTTCTTCAATAGGAATTGTAGGCATATATTTATCGCGCATTTTTAAACAAGTGCAAAACCGTCCGCTATTTATTATTAAAAAAATATATTAATTCAAAGATGGAAAATCTTGATTCATACAAAGAAGCATATAACCAAAGTTTCAATTTTTACGATGAAAACCAATGGTATCTTGCGCAGTATGCAAAATATTTGTGTGCAAAAATTACTGATACCAAAGCCTCATCCATTTTAAGTTTAGGTATTGGCCATAGTGTGGTAAGCAACAGCATTATTCAACTATTAAATACAGGTAATATACAATATGACATTGTAGAAGGTTCGCCCGATATTATTAATAAATTCAATGCCACGTATCATAACATATCGATGAAAGTGTATGAAAGTTATTTCGAAACATTTACACCCGATAAAAAATACGATGCCATTGAAATGGGTTTTGTGCTCGAACATGTTGACGACCCTTTGCTGGTGTTAAAAAAGTTTAAAAATTTTCTCAATGATAAAGGCACCATGTTTATTGCCGTGCCCAATGCAAAATCTTTGCACCGGTTAATTGGGCATCATGCCGGATTGTTGCCCGATATGTACAAACTTAGTAAGTACGATTTGGAACTTGGGCATAAGCGGTATTTCGATTTGGATAGCATTACCAATTTGGCTACCGAAGCGGGTTTGCGCGTAACCATGCAGCGCGGCCTTATGCTTAAAACTATTACCGGAGAGCAAATGAAAAAGCTCGACTGGCAAAAAAATATTATCGATGCGCTATTCATAGTTGGCGAACATTATCCGGAAATTTCAAATTGCATTTACCTCGAAGCAGTAATAAATAAATGAATGTACTAATAACATGTGGAGGCGGATTGCAAGGATTAACTTTATACAAAGAGTTAAATGCATTGCAATCGAAATTTAATATTACGTCTCACTTATTCGACATTCATGCCGAAAATATTTCGAAGTATTTTTTCGATTATTTTTTTCAATGCCCTCCTGTTGCCGATTCCGAAAAATATATTTCTGCATTATTCGAGTATTGCGCCAATCATAAAATTGATTTTATCTTTCCTGCCACAACTTATGATTTGCTTTTATTGTCGCAGCACAAATTAAAATTCAAAACAGAAATAAATTGCACCATAGCCATTTGTGATGAGCAATATGTAAAAATATTTTTAGACAAAATAAGCACCAATCAGTTTCTAATTGAAAATGGGCTGAACACACCCCCTTTGGCCGATTACAATGAAGCATCGCATTATCCACTTATTGCAAAACCAAAAATGGGATGGGGCGGCAAGGGCCTTCATGTTTTTAAATCTCTTGATGCGTTTGTTGCCGCAAAGATTAACGATGCTGCTGATTATTTATGGCAAAAACTTCTATCAGATTTTGATGAGTACTCTATTGATTTCAGTGTGAACCGGCAAGGAATAATTTCGGATCCGGTAGTGCGCACACGCGATGCTACTTCGGGCGGCTTTGCTGTTGTATCAAGCACACAAAGTGCAGTTCCAGAAAATATATTGCATCAATTAGAAAGAGTACAAAAAACATTTTCACAAGATTGCTTTTGTGGTTTGTACAATGTACAAATTATTTTTGCCAGTGATCATGCTTATGTTACCGATGTAAATCCGCGCATAGGTACTTCGGCTGTGATGGGAAACGTGATTGGCAAAAATCTTTTGCATAACTTTTTTACTGCCGATCAAAAACAAACTAATACACCAATTACCGCCACCTTCAAGGTGGTGCGTTTTCTTGACGAAATATATATTCCTAAAATAGACACATTGAAAATAAAAGGAATAGTTTTCGATTTTGACGATACGCTTATTTCAAACAAAGATTTTATCATCGCTCGTTGTGCCTTGCTTTATGAAAAAGAGAAAAACATTTTCAACACAAACGTTCATACATTTTTGCAGATGGCAATTGCCTTTCTTAATGAAGGCAAAGCACATAAACTGATAGATTGCCTGTGCGAACATTTTAATGTTGATGCACATCAATACCAAATACTTGAATCGTATCGCGATTGTTTTCCCGAATCACTTTCAATTTATAACGATGTGGGTCATGTGCTTCAGCAACTTCACCACAAATGTTTGCAGCTATTTGTGCTTACCGATAATCCTGTGCGCACACAAGAAATAAAATTGAATCTATTTCCACACCGTCATCTTTTTACTAAAGTTTATTTCACAGGCGCTATGGAAAATCAAAAGCCACATCCGGGTTGTTTCGAAATTATTTGCAAGGAGTACAAATTGTTACCCGAAGAATTGGCAATGGTAGGCGATAATCAATATCGCGATATTATTGGTTCGTTGGATGCCGGATATAAAAATGCTTTTTATATTAAGCGAAGTGATAGCATTGTATCTCACTCCAATAACATTTTTACAAACTACAAAAATCCTGAACGCATTATTACGATTCAAAATTTAAAACAACTGTTGTATCATTTTTAAAATGAGTGAAGATTATTTTTTCTTTGCTACCACTATCAAGCTGCTTCCAAAATTCAATTGATTGCCCGCTGAAAGTGTTGCCTCTTCCTTATTGCAAAAATAATTTACAATGCTGTTCGATATACCACTGCCACTACTATGTTGCTGATTGTAATGCTGCTGATTTTGCTGACGGGCATACATTCCTAAGCGTGATGGAATTGAACGCAAAGCAAAAATGGGCATGGTCAAAAACTGAAAAAAGTACGACATAAAAACCGGTTCGAAGCCATTGGTGTGGAGCAAATTTTTCATTGTCGATTTTGTGTAACGTGTAAAATGCCCTGCCGATTTATCTTCGTTGGACCACAGAAAATTAAAAGCCGGTACGGTAATAAATAACAAACCATCATCGGTCAATACCCGTTTTGATTCCTGCAAAATATTATTTGGAATTTCGATGTGTTCTATCACATCAAACATTCCAATCATCTCTATGGATTTGTCAAAAACTTACATTGATCGAGCACCGAACAGATGACATTTTTTACTCCGCGTTTTGAGGCATTAATTACTCCCTGCGGGCCGGGCTCAATAAGAATAACATCGGCAAGTTGCGTTTGCAAAAGCTTACTCACAAATCCATTTCCACCACCAACATCGGCAAAAACCGTTCGATGCGCTTTGTATTTAGCAATCATTAAACTGATAATACGATTGCGGTGTTTGAACCAATAGCTGTTGTCTTCGAGTTGAAAACACATTTCGTTGCCTTCGTTCGGGTACGAAAGATTGGTATCGCTACTGTTGTATAGAATGCCATTTTTGCTGATAAATTTCGCAGTTGAAATTGATTCTACATTCATGCTTTAGTTTGACAATTATATTCTTGTTTAAATTTTTTCGAATCGAAATACTGTCAATTTTAAATTTAGACAACATTCGAAAAGTTAACTTAAAATTTCTTTGTTTTTATAGTGGGCTCAAACATAACATTTTCATGCAGAAGTTTGATGCGAAAAAACTGCGATACTCACTTGAGCACAACTTTTAATAAAATAGATTCGGCAAATTATTACAACAATCTTTCGATGCTTTTTTTTACAAGAAAAAACAGCAATTACATTTATCAGAATTACGATTTTAAATATAGAATTTTGAAAGGGCAAAAAAATTATGCCGAAGCAATTAAATTTCTTGAGCTTTCAATTGCCAATAAAGATTCATTAGAAAACCGCGAAAATCTTCAGAAGAGTTACGACATAGTTATGTTTGCATCGGGCATCCCAGTGCTTGGAAAGTCAACGGCAATAGATGCCATCAAGGCTTGCAACGATATTATTCAATACGTCAAATTGGTAAAACAAAATGCAAATGGCAACGACAACATTACCAGCTTCGATATTCGTATTGGTGTAAATAGCGGACCGTTGATTGCAGGAATTATCGGTAAGAAAAAATTTGCTTATGATATATGGGGCGATACGGTAAATGTGGCATCACGTATTGAAGGCATTTGCGAACCGGGCCAAATAAATATTTCGGAGTCTACATACAATCTTGTAAAAACACATTTCAAATGCAAATTTTTAAATAAGATGACTTTGAAAAACCGCAGCGATGTAAATGTTTATAGTATTGAGAATTGAATTTTTTATAGTGGAAATATTTTAAATAAAACGCAGAAAAAATCTCAATCCCAAAATTACAATCATAATAAACAAACCATTTAGTAATCAGCCGTTGTTCGTGTTTTGTTCATTTGCTCGTACTTCCATTGTTTAATCATTGCTTGCGCTATTTCTTTTCGGCTTCGGTTATGCGCTTTCGCAATTCAATGTTGGTTTCTATTCTTTCATTCACAGCATGATTTCCGGTTTCACTCATTTCCAAAAGTTTCTCATACATTTTTTGATTGCGTTTCGAAACCTGCTCTTGTTTATAATTGTGAAATGTATGTTCATGTGCTTCGAGCAAATCATCGTATGGCCCTCGCGATGAAAGTAATTTTACAAGTACCGGTGCAATCTCGATTGCCAAAAACAATAGCATCACAAAAATGCTTGCAATAGAAATGGTGCTGTTTTTTGCCGACACATTGCCCAAAGCGGCAAGTCTTTTATCAAAGCCATCGTATGCACCGCGCTTTACACTTGCCTTCAAACTATCTACTGTTTGTTTTTTATCGAAAAGCAATTTCTGCTTTGAATCAATTAGCGGTTTGTTGGTTGTTGTAAGTTCTTCAAGTTCCTGCTGTGCTTTATTGGCATCGGCCTTTTTCAAATTATAAATAGTTGCCGCACCACGTTTCATTGTACCTCCGCTTCCATCTGCTTCTTTGCGTGCTTCTTCGTCTGCTTTGTTTCTGTAATTCGTTTTAGTATCAATATCCTTTTGCAAATATTTTATTTCTGCATCCAGCAAGTTTATATCATTTTGATAACGGCTTGTGAGTGCCACTTCCTGCTTTTTTATTTCTTCCTGCTTCATCAATTCCAACTCGTATTCGATAGAAGTATGAAAAATCTGCAACTCCAATGGTTTCGAAATTACAAATGCAATGATGGCAGCAAGTAGAAATCGTGGCGCTGCTAATTTAAATTCGCTTAATGTGCTGCCATTTTTTTTCATGCTCGATACTATGTATCTGTCGAGATTAAAAATCATTGCGCCCCATATTAAACCAAATAATAACGATGCTGTAATACGAACGGTGGAATTCGCATCGTTAAAAATAAAATACAATGCATATGCCCCCGAAACTGTTGCAAACAATCCGGTAAAAAAAACCGTTGCTCCTATACCGGCATATTTATTTTGTTCGGTGGGTGTTTTTTTTAGTAAAGCAATATTTGCCCCCGAACAAAACCAGAAAAAATTTTGAATTCTATTCATTGATATATTTTGGTTTAAAGTACCTTTCTTTTCGGTGATGAATATTTATTTAAAACTCATCCAAAGTATTGACGCAGAAAGTTTCAATTTGTTTCGCTTTTTCATAAATTTATTTGAAAGGAATTTACAAAGCATAGATTGCTCGGTTCGCTCGTAATGACCATTATGACCATTGACTAAAATGCCGACACTTTGGTCGGCATCCCGACCGAAGTGTCGGGGTTTAAAATGACCAATGACAATCCTCAATGACTGGAAGAGATTGCTTCGCAGTTCGGGAATACTCACTGTGACAATTCGCAATGACGATAATGCCCAATGACAAGAATTCATAATAACTAAATAACCAGTAACAAAATAACTACACCAAAATTTTGCGTAATTTACATTTCGAAACGAAACACAAATTCAACAATTGGAGCGATTACAAAAACTACGCGAGCTATTAAAAATAGAACGTGACGAAGATTACGAACAGTATAAAGAACATTTTTCGCGCAACAACATTAACCACCGCAAGCAACATGGCGTAACGTGGTATCCCATAAAAATAAACAATACCGAAATAGGTTTTGGCGATTATATTTCAATTGAAATAGAACGCACAAATGGTCTTAATGAAAGTCATAAATTTTCGGGAGGCAAAGTGGCATCACTTTTTTCGAATGTGCATACTGAAGCTATACCCATCAATGGCACCATAAAAATACTTGGGCAAAATAAAATGCGGCTGTCGCTGAACATCGATGAACTTCCTGATTGGTGCAGCGATGGAAAGCTTGGCATCAATTTATTGTTTGACGAAACGGGCTATAAGGAAATGGATATTGCCCTCGAAAAAGTAATAAAGGCCGACAACAATCGTCTGGCACATTTGCGCGATGTGATGTATGGTATAGTGGCGCCACAATTTGAAAAAGAAGATAACACTTTACAAATAACAGGTTTGAACGAATCGCAAAACCGTGCGGTAAAAAAAATAATAGCTGCAAAGGATATTGCTATCATACATGGCCCACCCGGCACTGGCAAAACCACAACACTTGTAAAAGCAATATGTGAAGTGTTGAAAACCGAAAAGCAAGTTTTGGTATGCAGCCCAAGCAACACCGCTGTCGATTTGATAACCGAAAAATTGCATCGCGAAAAAATAAATGTATTGCGATTGGGCAACCCTGCTCGCATTTCGGACGAGGTGATGATGAACACTTTGGATGCAAAAATATCAAGTCATGCTTCCTATAAAGAGATAAAAAATTTTAAAAAACTGGCCGAAGAATATTTTCGCATGGCAGGAAAATACAAGCGTGTATTTGGAAAAGAAGATCGCGAGCAACGTACTTTACTTTATAAAGAAGCACGCAAAATAATGCAAGAAGCACGCTCACTCGAAGAATATATTACCAACGATCAATTTGAAAAAGCACAGGTGATAACATGCACCCCCGTAGTGAGTGCAAACAAAACTATGCGCGATAAACAATTTACAACTTTGTTTATAGATGAGGCCGCGCAGGCTTTGGAGCCCGTCTGCTGGATACCCATAAGCCGATGCGACAGGGTGATATTTGCCGGAGATCATTTTCAATTACCACCGACAGTGAAATCGAAAAAGGCCGAAGCACAGGGGCTGAGCGAAACATTATTTGAGCATTGTATGAATATAGAAAATGTATCGGTAATGTTGAACACGCAATACAGAATGCACCAACAAATCATGGATTATTCTAACGAAAAGTTTTATGGCGGAAATTTAATTGCACACCAATCGGTACAGGAGGCTCGTTTGATAAATGATAGTGATGAACCAATTTTAAACACCGCCCTCACTTTTATTGATACTGCAGGGTGTGGATATACGGAGCAAATGAATCCCGAAAGCATGAGTATTTGCAATCATGATGAAGCAGTGCTATTGATAAATCATTTGAAAATGTTGCTCACTCAATATCACGAAAAAAGTAAAAGGAAAATTACTGTGGGAATTATATCACCTTACAAAGAGCAAGTGCAATACATTAATTCGCTAATTGCAGCCGATGTAGAATTACAAAATTCACACACAAAAATTGTTGTAAAAACAGTTGATGGATTTCAGGGACAGGAACGAACCGTGATTTATATTAGTCTTGTGCGGAGTAACGATAAAAAAGAAATTGGTTTTTTAAATGATACCAGAAGAATGAATGTTGCTATGACCCGAGCCCGCGAAAAGTTGGTGGTGATAGGTGATAGTGCTACCCTTGCCAATCATTCGTTTTACAAAAAATTTATTGATTATGCCGAAGCTATAGGTGCTTATGTTTCGGCTTGGGAGTTTATTGCATAGTCGATTTTTTTTGCCACGCCTGCCGCGACCGCAGTGTCGGGGAATGCGCAAATGAATTTCACATTCTTCCCGTCATTGCGAAGGAGGCACGACTGAAGCAATCTCAGCGGTGACAAGATGTTGTGGCGCAGAGATTGCTTCGTTGCACTCGCAATGACGTGTGATCGCTTAAAGAAATTACTGTAATTTTTTTTGCCGCGCCTGCCCCGACCGCAGTGTCGGGGAATGCGCGAATGAATTCCGAATAAATGCCAATGCTTTTTTGCCTTACCCCTGTTTTCCTTTTAACTTAACCCTTTGCCTTATGAAAAAAATTATTCCACCGTAACCGATTTGGCTAAATTACGAGGTTGGTCAACATTGCAACCGCGCATTACGGCAATGTGGTACGATAGTAATTGTAATGGAACTACAGCCACGAGCGGAACAAGTATATCATCTGTTTCGGGAATTTCGATTACGTAATCGGCAAATTGTTTTACCACATCATCGCCCTCGGTAACAATAGCAATAATATTTCCTTTGCGCGCTTTTACTTCCTGTATGTTGCTTACTACTTTTTCGTAAGAAGAATTTTTCGTGGCAATAACAACCACAGGCATATGTTCATCTATCAGGGCAATTGGTCCATGTTTCATTTCGGCAGCAGGATAACCTTCGGCATGTATGTACGATATTTCTTTTAATTTCAATGCGCCTTCGAGTGCGACCGGAAAACCATATCCCCTGCCGAGGTACAAAAAGTTGCGTGCATCTTTATATTTTGCAGCAAGTTCCTTTATCGAATCGTTGAGCAATAAAACTTTTTCTATTTTCTTAGGAATGCTTTCCAACTCATACAAATACTCGCGCAATTTCGATTCGGTAATAGTGCCTTTTTTATATGCAAGTTGCAATGCCATTAAAGTAAGTACTGTAACCTGTGCAGTAAATGCCTTGGTAGATGCCACACCAATTTCGGGGCCGGCATGTGTATACGCACCTGCATGTGTGGCACGTGGAATTGAAGAACCCACCACATTGCACACACCAAATATGGTTGCACCTTTTTGTTTGGCGAGTTCTATGGCGGCCAGTGTATCGGCAGTTTCGCCCGACTGTGAAATGGCTATCACCACATCGTCCTCATGTATTACAGGATTGCGATAACGAAACTCCGAAGCATATTCTACTTCAACAGGAATACGTGCAAGGTCTTCTATCAAGTACTCGGCAACAAGGCCCGCATGCCACGATGTGCCACATGCTGCAATAATAATGCGCTTGGCATTCATAAATTTTTGCTCGTACTGAGCCACACCACCAAGTCGCAAACGTCCTGTTTTGGCATCGAACCGACCACGCATACTGTCCCATATAGAATGTGGCTGCTCAAAAATTTCTTTCATCATAAAGTGATCGTAACCACCTTTTTCTATGGCTTCCATTTTCAATTCCAACTCATGAATGAAAGGGGTTTTCAATTCGTTCTGAATTGTCTTTATTGTTAATTCACCATCGGTAACTATTACCATTTCGTTATCGTCAACGTACACTACATTTTTTGTGTACTCCACAATAGGCGTGGCATCGCTGGCAATAAAATATTCGCCTTCGCCAATTCCCAAAACTATGGGGCTGCCTTTACGTGCTGCAATAAGTTGGTTGTTGTGTTTTTTCGAAATGATAACAATGGCATAAGCCCCTACCACTTCGAGCAATGCTATACGCACTGCATGTTCAAGTTCTACATTTTCGGTGTCGTAAATTTCCTCTATTAAATGTATCAGCACTTCGGTGTCGGTATCGCTTTGAAAAGTGTGGCCTTTTAGCAACAATGCTTTTTTTATGCTATCGTAATTTTCTATAATGCCATTGTGTATGATGGCAAAATTTTCCGACTCGGAATAATGTGGATGTGCATTTCTATCATTAGGTTCGCCATGTGTGGCCCAACGTGTATGGCCCATGCCTATTTTTCCTGAGAGATTTTTACCCTCAACATATTTCATAAGTTCGCTCACTTTGCCGGCTTTCTTATACACTGCCAACTCGCCATTAAGCAATGCCACTCCTGCACTATCGTATCCGCGATATTCTAATCGCTGTAATCCTTTAATTATAATTGGGTAAGCCTCACGATACCCTATATATGCTACTATTCCACACATCTGTAATTTGTATTTTTAATTTTTCGAATGGCAAAGTTAGCAACTAAAGTGTAAAACAGAAACCTTACACTTTCACTCGCCAAAGAATAACGTGATTATAACTTTTTGGTAATAAAGTAAATGGTTTTGCTTTATCATATTTGAATACATTTGTTTGTGTTTGGGTTAAAAGTTATTTTAAAATGTTAAATGAATAGCAGTGATTTAATTTTTAAAAAAATCTTGCTCAAGCCATTTTCCTTTATAGATTTACATGCCAATAATTTTTTTTGGCATCCCGACCGAAGTGTCGGGAGCATAAAAAAAATACAACATTTCTTTTCGAAAAAAGAAAATCTTTATGCAAATGTAGTACAGAAAATTTTGTTCAGAAATAAACGTATCTCTAGTGTTTTTAACTTTAAAAAAAATTAAATTTATGAAAAATTCTATCGCAGCAATTCAGCAAACAAGGAATCTTCTACTCATCAGCATTTTAATTATCAGCAACATCGCACATGCACAATGGACACAAATGGGGCCCGGGGCTGGCGGGCAAGAGCGGGCTGTATACTTGCGCGACAAAGGGCTGGGTAGCTTTGATTTTTATGTTGGCTCCGATGTTAGCGGTGTATGGCGCACCACAGGATTAAATACGAATAATTGGGCCAACCCTGCATCTTACAACTACGATTTCATTAGCGATCATGAACCTATGCGTTTTATAAACGAGTTTTATGCACCCAATCAATATACTTCAGATTTTTTATTTGTTACTAACCGAAGTGGCATACACAAATTAAATGCGGCAACTAATGCTTTGCCTATGCAAAAATTATGGGGAACAGGTCAACCTTTTGTAAACGATATTTTTATAAGTGCCGAACATACTGCAGGTGTGCATACATTGTATTTTGTAACAGGTAACGAAAGGGTAGACAATAGAATGAATCACAAAGATGATAATACAAACGATTTTTATTGGGGTACTTTAGATGCAGCTACAGAAACAACAATATCAAACATCAATTCCATAAAGTTAAATAATTTACTAATCAGGCCACACGTATATTGCATGCATGTGGATGAAAAAAATCTAACAGACCAAACCGATGATGAGTTTATGCTTGGTACCGACTCAGGATTGTATAAGTTTACTTTACAGCAAGCAATTGATGCAGTAGCCAATAGTGGAGGTGTGTTGCCAAGCTCCACGCAAATAGGATGGCCTTACCTGAGTGGTGTTATTGACTCTTACGATACCATTGACAAAGGTAACTTATTGGCCGTTACCGATATAATGAGGTACAATAGTTTACAAGCTCCAAACGACTTCATGATTACCATTTACGGACTGGGAGTTTTCTATTGGGATAATTCTACAGGAACATGGCAATGGCAAATGAATAAATTGGAAGGAAGACAACAAGGAAATAATAGTACTATAATCTTCTATGATGGTAATTTAATAAATAATCTTGACCATGCGAATAATTTTACTCGCATTCTACCTGTTAATTACGCAGGTACAACTACACGCCAGGGATATCTACTATTCAATGAAGAACCGCTAAAAGAAATTACTAATGGAAAGGCATACATTGGAATTTTCTACAGCCCCGTTATCAGCAACGTAGATATACGACCTAAAGGTGATTGGGTTGCATTGAGTGCCAGCACAAATATGATTAACAACGATTACGGATGGAATACTACAAGGCCCTGCAGTAATAGAAATGGTATGTTACTGCTACCCGACAATCGATTGATTGTTGGCGCATCGGGAAATATTTTTGTTACCAAAGACCCAATAACAAATAATACCGGCACTGTAAAATGGCAACAAGTATATACTAGTACAGTAGCATCTTCAATCCTTGATTTGCCGGAATACCAACACCGAGGTTATGTAAACACTGCTAACAAAACAATATATCCGGCAACCGATAACGAAATATGGATTGGTCAGGCCGACAGGTTAGTTTTTAAATCGGACGATGGTGTTAATGGGTTTTACGATATTGAAAATCCTGCAACACCTTACACAATTACTTACACCGGAACCAATAGTAATATTCCAAAAACTGATTGCTGGTTTATTACAAACAACAAAGTGGATGCAGCAGACCAAAATGTTTATATTGGCATTGGCGAAGGGTTTGCAACCAATGTTGGTAACGGACATGTAATGCAAGTAAACAAAAACCAAACAAACATTTTTCAACTTGGTGACCAAATACTTGGAGGAGATCCGGTTAAAATTATGTTCACCAAAAATGGTCTCTCTTCTCAAAAGTATTTACTGTCTAACGATTTAATAACTCTAAATCATAGAAAAAGAATCAGGTGTTTACAAGGCAGTGTATGGACGCCCAATACATTGAATACAGTCCCACCATTGGCAAACAATTATGAAGTGCGCGATTTTGTGGTATCAAAAGATGGAACTAAATTATTTGCCATTATTGAAAGTGGAAATGTTACAAAATTTTATAGATTTACAAATATTAATGCAACAACGTGGACTGAAGATTGTTCGGATGTTGTTATTAATAATGCCGATTTATCGCCAAGAATATTGAAATTGTATTACTATGATAATGGCACAAAATTTAAAGTGCTTTGTGGAACCGCGCCCAATTCAATTAATTTAGCAACCTCCAATCTGTACGAAGTTTACGATAGCAACATAATTAACCCCTTGTGTACTATCACGGCTATTAATAATACGGGGGTCATTTTATTTTTTCAAAACTTAAACTACGATGAAGGCGATGCAACAGATGGCGGAATCACGGCCATTGAAGTAAACGAGCATTTAAATGTGATTTATGTTGCAGCAATGCGTTACGAACCACCTGCAATAGTTTCATCACATATATACCGTGCAACTTATGACCCATCTAACGGCAACATAAACGCAAATTCATGGACCGATGTTTCTAATTTCATGCACAACAAAGCAGTAATAGCCATGTCAACAAATGGTCGCTCGGTGTGCAACGAATCTGTTTATGCTTGCCTGCGAGGGTTAGGAGGTTGGAAATTAGATTTGCCACAAGGTACCGTAAATCAAATTACTCAAGCAGACTTTAGCAGTTCCACGTCTATAACCAAAAGCGGCCTCCTTTCTGGACCAGTTGTTTGCGGTACTTCGATTGTAACTATCGATGGTGCCAATATTGGTATCACCGACCCAACCGTTACAATAACAGTAGTTGCCGGACAAACACTAAACATAATTAATGGAGCAAGCCTGTTTGCCTGTGGCGATATGTGGCAAGGCATTATAAACAATGGTGGTACGGTAAATATTACGAATAGCACGGTGGAAGATGCGATAATAGCAATGGACACTAAAAACAGTGGGCAGTTTAGTTTTAGCAACTCCACTTTCGACCATAATTATATTACGCTAAAAATACAAAATGGTGATTATGCAAATATGCTTACAGGAAAAATTACCGGTTGCTCATTCAAATGTACAGGTGGGCCAATTACTAAAGCGCCACACATTAATGAGTTGCCCCGTTATCATATCTTTGGTGTTGATTTACAAAATTTGACAGTAGGTGATGCAAACAATATTTTGTTGCAAAATAATTTTGGCCCTGCCACTTTTGGTATCTATGCCCTTACCGAAAATTTGACGGTGGTTAATAATAAATTTGAAGGGACTTTTGCTGCAACCAATTTCCAAAAAGCGCAAACAGCCATTTACACCAATACAAATTTCGAAGGCGATGTAATGCAAAAATTGAATGGAATAGTTATAGGTGGTAGTGGGCTCGAAATAAATACATTTAACGATTATCAAAATGGTGTGGTAATGTACAATACCGGTGAACCCATAGTAAAAGAAAACACTTTTACAAAATGTCTACAAGCTGTTGAAGCCGTATCATGCGGCTATGCACTGGCATTGGGCACAGGCAATGCAAATTTTAATGATAATAATTTTAACAACTGCATCTTTGGCATCTATTGCCGCGAAAGCCAAGGCACACCAAAAATTGTGTTGAATAAATTTAATATAAACAAACAATACAATATTGACGAGTATGGATTGGAAGCCATACGTGTAGAAAATATTATGCAAGATGCCTTTCCAATTGTAAAAGAGAACGAAATAAACAATATGGCAATTGGCATACACCTCCGGAATGTAATTGAAGCGCAAGTACGATTCAATCATTATACAACACAAATTACAAATGCCGATATAGCTTTACTAAACTTGCCCAACATTGGCGTATGGATAGAAAATTGTACCAACAGTTCTATTATAGAAAATACTATTGAACGATTGGGTACAGATGTAAGTGCCGATGCCGAAAAAGATTTGATGCAAGGAATAAATATGGACATAAGTACAAACTGCGTACTCCACCTAAACAACACCACAAACATGGGCACCGACATAAACGTGATTGCCGACTGCAACCCCGCTACCATAAGTTGCAACAATATGACAAGCAGCAACCGTGGAATTAATTTTGATAATGCCAGCATAGTAACAGGCAATAATTACTACGACAACTCCACAGCCAGCGACAATACTTGGAATGGCGATTATCTTGGCAACTTAAATGAAAGAATTAGTGGGGGATTTAATAATCTTGCATTAATCGACTGGTACCACCAAGGCGATGATATACAAGGCAACATGTTTGCACCGCATAATCATAGCAATGCAATAAACCCTGCAATATTTGCCTCAAGCAATGGTTGCCCCGAATCATCACCAGATAATTCCGCATTAAAAAGCGCACAAAATGCTGCACTAAATTTAGCACAGTATGACGAGTTTATTACACAAAATAGATATGCCGATGATGCCAGCGCATTTTCAATTTTACTAAATGATAGTAACATGCGCGATAGCCTTACAAATTTGTACGGCTATATAAATAACTGGTACAATTATTTGAGTACAGCAAATATTGGCAAATTTGAAGAAATACAAAAGTTGCTTGCTGCCAATAATAAACAAGCAGCAATTAATAAAGCAAACACAATAATTGCAAGCAGTATTATTTATCAAAATTTAAAAACACTTTCATTACTTTTTGCAAATAATTTAATTAGTACTGATAGCATACCAAAAGATAGCAGTGTTGTTTTTGCGTTAAACGAAATAGCCGACCAAGACCCAACAACAGGAGGCAAAGCAGTTTGGATTGCAAGAGCAATTTTGAAAAAAGATATTTTTGCTATTGGTAATAACTCCAGCAGAACTAAAAACGAAACGAAAGAAAATATAGGTATTGAAAAGGCAGTAGTGACAATAAAACCGAATCCTGCCAACAAAGATATTACTGTGACAAGTAATGAAATAATGAAAAAAATCGTAATTGATAACATGCAAGGTGAGAATGTAAAACAAATAAAATTAACAGAAAATGAACACAGTATTGAAATTAATATCTCCAGTTTAACATCGGGTGTATACGTAGTAAAATGTTTTCTCGAAAACGACAATTATGTTTACACTAAATTGGTTGTAACCAAATAATTTTATTTTGAATGAAAAATTTTATTTGTTGCTGGATACTTATTTTAGTATCCAGTTTATGCTGCGCACAAAAAAGAAACAATGCATGGATTTTTGGCAACAATGCAAAGTTGCTTTTTACTAACAATAGCGTTACAGTAGATAGTGCCATTTGCAATACAAGGGGAACTTGTTCAGCTATTTGTGATACAAGCGGTGATTTGCTTTTTTACACATATAACTTAACTGCTGTGCCTAATTTTTATGGAACTTATATACGCAACAAAATGGATTCTGCAATTCAAAATAGTTACTCGATCTATAGTAGAGCATGGTATAAACAGCATGTAATTATTCCATTGCCTAATAATGATAGCATGTATTATTTGATTCATGCACCAGTAACTGGCAACAATGGTTTTTACTACTCCATAATAGATATGAGTCAAGACAGCGGGCGTGGTGCAGTAATACAAAAAAATGTACAATTACAAGGTGCTAATTTTTATGCTAATGATGGCATCACCGCCATTAAACATGGCAATGGAAGAGATTGTTGGGTGATGGTGAAGGATTGCTATGGCATCAAAAATAATTTATACTTTTTTTATTTGGTTTCTCCAACTGGTATTCAGTTCGACCATGTTCAGGCAATTGGTGATTCAATCAAAACAAATATACTTAGAATTGAAGCCTCAGATGATGGAAGTAAAGTTGCTTTAATTACAGCTATGGGCTACATTAGTATATTTAATTATGATAGGTGCACAGGAATGTTATCAAATGAAATTTCAATTGAAAAAGATGCTTTACTTGGAAGCCTTGCCCCGTGGTATTGGGATTGCGAACTATCTCCCAACAAACGCTACTTATATGTAAGCCAAGCATACAGCGATTTCGATACTACTAATTATTTATTGCGGTTTGATTTGCAAGCTCCTAATATTGCTGCAAGTAGAGATACATTGTATGCCGGAGAAGAAAGTGCCGTTGCAGGCTTAATAGAGCTTGCTCCCGATGGTAAAATATATTGGGCTTGTGCATACAATCCTCCCAATACATTTTTTTATCCTTACCCCGATAGCACACATAATTACATAACAGATAATTTAAGTGTTATCAATTATCCCGATAGTAGTTTTTGCGATTTTCAGCCCTTCTCTTTTTACCTCGGTGGCAAGCGTACGTATTATGGCTTGCCCAATAATCCTAATTATGGGTTAGGGCGGCTTTACGGTTCACCTTGTGATACTTTGCAGTGGACAAACCTCACCCCTAACCCCTCTCCAAGTGGAGAGGGGAAACTCTACGCCACATACATATCGGCTTGGGAGAAGTTATTTATTAATGCAAGTGGATTAAAAGGGAAGAATGTAACGGTGAGTGTATACGATGGGCGGGGAGTATTGGTAAGGGCACAAAATTTTGTGCCCTTACATAACGGTTACGCTACAGTAGATGTAGATTGTAGTGGTTGGAGTGATGGGTTGTATGTTGTACATTTACAAACGGAAAAGGAAGTGTTGAGTACTAAGTTTGTTAAAGAATAAGAAATACGCCCAACGCTCACCCGTAACCCTGAAGGGTGCCAATGTATCGTATAAAAGAAAATTTTGTTAGCACTTGTGGCAGAATCCCTTGAGGCCTGCACCGACCGCAGTGTCGGTGGGCAGGGGTGCGAAGTGCCGAATGAAACTAAAAATTAATATGTAATAAAATAATAATATGTTGAATACAATAAACTCCCGCGCAGCGGTAAAAAAAATCCTCCTTCTAATTCTTCTTTTTGTATCGCTACAAGCCATGCAAAAAGCAACAGCACAACCATGCAACTTACCCATTATGAATATGCACACAGTGTATATTTTTACCACAAAAACAAACCACACGGTGGAAGAAGTGATGGGAACAAAATTAAACCCCATGCTTTTTAATTTTGTATTTGTAAAAACCGAAGAGCAACTTGCTACAATAAAACAACAAGCTATCGACAAAAAACTTTCGAGCACAGTTTTTGTTTTTTTCGGTAACGGTAAGGCTATACGTTACTGCAATGTGGAGGAGTTTGTAAAGGCTGTAGAGAATAAAGTGGAGTTGAAGGTTGAGTATTGAAACATCATTTTTTCCCGCAGATTTCCGCTGATAAAATTCAACGCTGATAAACGCAGATAAATTCATAGGCGACAAAAAAATCTGCGGTATTCCATCTGCGAAAATCTGCGCTATCTGCGGGAGCAATTTTTTTCCCGCAGATTTCCGCTGATAAAATTCAACGCTGATAAACGCAGATAAATTCATAGGCGACAAAAAAAAATCTGCGGTATTCCATCTGCGAAAATCTGCGCTATCTGCGGGAGCAATTTTTTCCCCGCAGATTTCCGCTAATAAAATTCAACGCTGATAAATGCAGATAAATTCATAGGCGACAAAAAAAAATCTTCGGTATTCCATCTGCGAAAATCTGCGCTATCTGCGGGAGAAAATTTTTCAATGTAACCACTTGCAAAACCTCTTTCCTTTCATGATTAAAAAAAATTCACCTTTCGTAAATTTGTAATGTCATGAGTTACCAATATCAACTTGGAACAAATCAAAAGGGTTTATGATTGCTGAAGTAGGAGTGTTACCAAGAACAAAATCGTCTTCATTTTTTTTCAACTGCTATAGTGAAACAAGCAAAATTAAACTTACGAATCGAAAAATATTTTTAAAATCAAATATGCTCCGTATCACTTCTCCCACACATCATTCATTTTAATTACATCGGGAATCAAAGGAAATTTCAACTGTACTTTTGTAATATCGTTGCCTGTGGCTGTAATGGTAAATATGCGGGCATTGGTTTGTGGTATGTGATGGTAAACAGTTGTTGTGTCGGCTGTTGAAATGTAAACATCTACAGGAAAAATTTTGCCACCTATATTTTCAAGAGTAATTATTGTTTCGTTGCTGGTTTGTTTTTCCACAGCGGTAATTGCCCAATCGGTTCGGCCCCAATCGTAATACCAGTTTTGCCAAAACCAATTTAAGTTGCGTTTGCTGGTATTATTAAATGAGTAGAAAAAATCCCATGGCTGCGGATGTTTGCCCCGCCAATCGCTCATATATTTTTGGAGGCATATTTTAAACAGCGAATCGCCAAGCATGGCCTTGAGCGCAAATAGTGCCGCAGCGGGTTTGCCATAAGAATTAAAACCATACGATTTTTCGAACAACACATCGGAGGGTGTCATCATAGGTACATCGAGGTCGAGTGATTTGCTTGCGATATATTTTTTGAAATAATATGCCGGATAAGTTGCAGTGCTATCTTTCAATTTAAATGCGTTTACCGATGCCATATATTCGAAAAAAACTGCCCATCCTTCATCCATCCATGCAAAGCGTGTTTCGTTTATTCCCATTTCGAAAGGAAAATATGTATGGCTTATTTCGTGTGTGGTGAGGGTGATATCGTCATCCACATTTTCGTTATGCACATCGTTACACATCATAGGAAATTCCATTTGTCCGTAGCCATTAAACAAAGTCATGTGCGAAAATGGAAAACCGGTGCCGGGCCATTCGTTAGCAAAATATTTTATTGACTTGCTTGCCATATCAAGAATGTTGGCGTACGATATATTCCTGGAATTGTACACCACACTTGTAAAAACTTTTTTACCTTTTACATCAACCGAAGTTGCACGCCAATAGTAATGCGATGAAGCTGCAAAAGCAATATCGCTAATATTGGATGCTTTAAATTTAAATGTATTTTGTTTGTTTGTTTGTGTGTTATCTTTTGATTTTTGAAAATAGTATAACGAGTCGAAAATATTAACCTCTCTTGTTGACGACATGGCAGCATTATATTTTTTCAAAGCTTGCTTATCGAGTATTTCGTTTGTATTAAGCCAATCGCCTGTTGCCCAAACTTGATAATATTGTGGAACGGTAATAGTGTAATCGAAATTGCAAAAGTCGTTGTAAAATTCTACCTGATCGTTATATTGAGTATTGTTCCAACCAAACACATCATCGTACACGGCTATGCGCGGAAAAAAGTAAGCAATAAAAAACGATGCAGAATCAATCACACCTTCGCGGTGCGAATCCATGTCGGTTGCAATTTTATACTGCCAATCAAAAACAAGCATCACCGAATCGGCTGTTGGTAAAGGCTTTGGCAAGTCGAGCCACAAATTAGTTGCATCGCCATATTGTAAAAGCGAGTCGTTATTGACGTCAATATTTTCCCGCCAACAAGGCATTTAGTCATTTCCATGCCACCGGTAATTTATTCGGTATCTACCTCATAAGCTGTTGCTGTGAATGGCGTGTGTAAATTTTGAAACAACTTTATCAAAATTCTTTTCAATGTATCGGGACTATTGTTGTAATACGTAATTGTTGCTTTGCCTCTAAGCAATTTCGCAGCAGGAATAATCGAAATGTTCAAATTGTAATTTGCAGTATTTTGCCAGTAATCTTTTCCGGGCAAGCCGTTAGTATCGCGTGTTTGTTTTGATATGCTTCGGTCGTAAGCGCGTGGAGTAAATAAATTTTGACCATAGCAACTACCACTGTATACGAAGGATGAGATGATAATAATTAGGAGATAAGGCTTCAAAGTATTTCTATTTTTCGGAAAGAGGTTTTTATGAATGGTCATGTTGCTAATTTTTTAAAAAAAACAAAGGCTCAAAACCTATCCTAAAGTTGCGCAAGATTACTCTTTATAGTCGGTGGTTTCGCTACCATGCTCGGGAACAATAACAAACAAATCTTCGTTGGCTTTTTTAAACAAAAAAGTTTCGCGGGCATATTTTTCCAATGCTACCGAATCGTTTTGCAAAATGGTAAGTGCAAGTTTATTGTTTTCAATTTCACTTTGGTAATATCCTTTCTCGGCTTCGAGTTTATTTAATTCCTTCTGGTATTCATATTGAGAAATAAAATTATTCTTGTCGAAAAAAGTGAGCCATACCAATAATACAATTATCGATAGCAGGTATTTGTTTTTTAAAAATGCCGGAATACGTTTCATCATGTTACAAATAAAATCTTTTATGTGATACTATCCTAAAATTATCATATGTTGTTTTCAACACAATCTTGTTACTTAATGTGCACTTGCATGGCATTGTCAATCTCTTTATTATCGGGCATTTGCATCAGGCGAAAAAGAACTATAACCCATGCAGCAATACATGGTACAGCTTTAATTACATAAGGCATCATAAAATGTTCTTTCACCGTGGGCGGGAACAAATCGGAATGTGCGAGCTGAGTGAAAATTAAAACTGCCCAAAACAAAATTTCGTTGATGCGCAATTTTTCGTTGTTGAAATAAAATAAAGCAAATCCTGCAACAGCAATAATAAAGGTAGGCGACTCGGCTTTGTGATTAAAAATTATTATCCAAATCATAATTGCCGATAAGTAAAACAACCGAAATTGAAATTGTGAAAACAAAGATTTTTTCACCAACGGAAACAAAAGGAGCACCATTCCGGTTACCACCAAAATTATATTTGGAATATCGACACCAAACCATGAAAATAGCCAACCCCTAACAGAGTAGCCGATGTAGGCACTTTCGTCCATGGCAAGCAAATGCAACCAGCTTTGATACAAAAAAACTAACTGCTGCCAGTTTATTACCAGCAATGGAATACCTGCCAGCACCAAAAAAATGATTACGATTTTAAAAATGTGATGCCACCATTTGGTATAAAATAAAAATAGAAGCAACGCAAGAATGCCGAATATTTTGATGTAAAAACTTAATGCCACACACAAGGCTGCAAAGGCGAATTTTCCCTTTTCGAGAAACGCAAAAGTAAAAATCAACAGCCCGGCAATAAGCGCATTGCTTTGCGAATTTTGTAAGCTAATAACCATTTCGGGAATAATGAACCACAATATTTTCGATTGATTTAGTTTTGCAATTGGTAATGCACGAATGCTAAAAAACAAAACAATGGCGTTGAGCACATTCCACAAAACAAAACCTAACTTTGTTGGAAATATTGCCAAAGGTGCCATCAGCAAAGCAAACGTGGGACTGTATTTATAATAATCCCAATGTTCGGCAGGATATAGTTGATACAAATCCTGATGATGTATAAGGTGAAAAAACGACTGCTGAAAAATAACATAATTGTTGTAGCGGGTATATTCACCGGCATGAGTGGGTTTTAGTAATTGGGCTAATGTTGCCAACAGTGTGATGGTAAAAAAAGCGATGGCCACAGCATTTTCCTGCAGCAACAAATTTTTAATTTTAATGAAGCGTTCTTTAATCATTGTACTAAAGTGTAGTTAAATCACTTTATGCTTTTAACTGAACCAAAAAATTTATAAGCACAAATCAACATAATAAATCTATGGCGTAAAAATTTGATTGAGAAATTCTCGATGCCATTAATTTTTATAAACGATGATGAAAATTTCTTTAGCCGCATTTTTTTTTAATTTATTATTTTAGAGTCAATTGGAATTAATGTCCATCGCATTTCTTTATGAACATCCATAAACTATTATATAATTTTTTTTAGTCCCGTAGGGACGGTATTTTGGTAATAACCAAAACTCATCTGAAACCGAGTCCTGTAAGGACGACATTTTTGCTTTCATCAATTTTCGTGATTAAAATATTGTCTCTAAACGACTTTCCCTTTTTTAGTGATACTTTCTATCAAAATTCTATCCTTACAAGGCTTTCACGGTTTCATATTAATATTTTAATAGTAGTTTGCAACAACTATCAAAGAATAAAAACGATTAGCCATCATTAATTTGCCTACAAATGATTTTGTTTAAAAGAAAGAAATTTAAAACCATCGCGGGTAAAGTATTTTTATAGTTTTGTGCCCTTATTTTTAATAAATATGGCATTAGCACATCGTCTAAGTGAAATAAGCGAATCGCAAACAATAGCCATGTCGAAACTGAGCCGCGAGCTTCAGCAACAAGGGCATGATATTGTAAATCTTACATTGGGTGAGCCCGATTTTGTTACACCCGATCATATACGCATGGCAGCAAAAAAAGCCATTGACGAAGGCTACACTCATTATACCCCAATAGCTGGCTATGCAGACTTACGCAAAGCGATTGTGGAAAAATTTAAACGCGAAAACAACCTCGACTTTACCACCGAGCAAATTGTAGTAAGCACTGGAGCAAAACAAAGTATAGCCAACGTTATTTTATGCATTATTAATCCGGGCGATGAGGTAATAGTGCCTACACCATATTGGGTAAGTTATTCGCAAATAATTATTTTGGCCGGTGGCATTCCGGTTTATGTAGATGCAGGTATCGATACCAATTTTAAAATTACTCCTGCACAACTGCAAGCGGCAATAACGCCACGTACCAAATGTTTTATTTTTTCTTCGCCTTGCAATCCCAGTGGCACTGTTTATAGTCGCGATGAATTGCAGGCATTGGCAAAGGTTTTTACCAACCATCCCGAAGTGTATGTAATAAGTGATGAAATATACGAGCACATACGCACACAAGCTGAGCATTATAGCATTGCTTCTTTTAGCGAAATAAAAAATCAGGTGATAGTTGTAAATGGCGTATCGAAAGCTTATGCCATGACAGGCTGGCGAATAGGATACATAGGTGCACCGCTCGAAATTGCCAAGGCTTGCGATAAAATTCAGGGGCAATTTACTTCGGGCACGTCATCTATATCGCAAAAGGCGGCTGTGGCGGCATTAAATTCTACGCCACAACAAATGATGCCAATGCTGAGTGCATTTGCCATTCGTAGAAAATTGATGCACGAAAACCTCAGCGATATTCCCAATTTAAAGGTGAACAATCCCGAAGGAGCGTTTTACTTTTTTCCTGATGTGAGTTATTTCTTTGGCAAAAGTGCCGATGGAAAAACCATTAGCAGTGCCGAAGATTTGACAATGTATTTACTTGCCGATGCCAAAGTGAGCGTGGTAACAGGAGAAGCATTTGGTAACGGTAACTGTATACGATTATCATTTGCCACCAGCGATCATCTTATAGTAGAAGCTTGCGAAAGGATAAAAAACAGTCTTGCAAAATTAGTATAAACATGAAATTGTAAGGAGGCATCAACGAATTACTAATTTGTACAAATATGCGAACAACCGCTATTCGTAAATTCGGTATTCATTCGTAATTCGTTGATTCAAAATATTACTTTGATAACAGATAAATTTTCTCACTTTTGCACGGCTTTTCAAAAAAAATAAATCAAACAAATGAGTGTATTAGTTAACAAACAATCGAAAATTATAGTTCAGGGATTTACCGGTGGCGAAGGAACTTTTCATGCCACACAAATGATAGAATTTGGAACGCAGGTAGTAGGTGGCGTAACGCCCGGCAAAGGAGGCACTACGCACCTCGACCGTCCTGTATTTAATACCGTACGCGAAGCAGTGAAAGCAACAGGTGCTAATGTGAGTATTGTGTTTGTACCACCTGCATTTGCAGCCGATGCCATTATGGAAGCAGCCGATGCCGGCATTGCGCTTATAGTTGCTATTACCGAAGGTATTCCTACACGCGATATGATACAAGTGAAAGAGTATTTGAAAGATAAAAATTGCCGGCTCATAGGCCCCAATTGCCCCGGAGTAATTACTGCCGGAGAATGCAAAGTAGGCATCATGCCGGGTTTTGTATTCAAGCAAGGGCGTGTAGGTATTGTAAGTAAAAGCGGCACATTGACATACGAAGCTGCCGATCAGGTTGCCAAAGCCGGGCTAGGTGTAAGCACAGCAATTGGAATAGGAGGCGACCCAATTATTGGAACAACAACACGCGAAGCCATAGAATTATTTATGAACGACCCCGATACCGATGGCATTGTAATGATAGGTGAAATAGGCGGAAGCCTCGAAGCCGAAGCGGCCAACTGGATAAAAAATAATGGCAACAAAAAACCTGTTGTAGGATTTATTGCCGGACAAACCGCCCCTCCCGGAAGGCGCATGGGCCATGCCGGTGCAATCATTGGTGGTGCCGATGACACTGCCGCAGCCAAAATGAAAATTATGCGCGAGTGCGGTATCACCGTTTGCGATTCGCCTGCCGACATTGGCATTACTATGGCGAAGATTTTAGCCAAGTAATTTTTTTTATTTGGGGATGGATTGAAATCCATCCTTACAAAATGGAGTCGATCCTACGGCTCTATTGCTTACGCGAAATAATTAAATGCGCATTTAAACCCACAAGGTTTTGAAAACCTTGTGGGTTTTTTAATATCATTTTAAAAACCAAGCATAAAATATTTTATCAATCTGCCTTCCACATTTAATTCATTAACCGAATTTACAACCAACCTAAAATATTTATTTTCCCTCATTGTAATTCGTATTGTTCCTTTTCTATATCTTTACCTAAACCAATTAAAAATTAAAGTTATGAAACCAAGCCAAGTTCAAAGTTCAAAGTTCAAAGATTTTGTAAGTAGTAAAAATAAAAATTTTGTTGCATTCGCAATGCTTTTTTTTCTTACAAATTATGCCATGCAAGCGCAATCACCCACCGTCACCCTCAATCCTTCGCAACACAATGGCTACAACATTTCTTGCTTCGGCAAAACGGATGGAAGTATAACGGCAAACCCTACAGGAGGAATACCTCCGTACACCTACCGTTGGACCAACGGAGCTACTACTCAAACAACAAGCAATCTTGCAGCAGGGTATTACGGTGTAAGAGTTACAGATGCGGCCTTACAAAATGCTGGTGCCGAACTCACTTTAACTGAGCCACTAAACTTAACTCAAACGGCAAGTGTTTACCAATATCCCAACGGATTTAATGTGAGCTTGTACAATGCTTATAATGGCAGTATAACCATAACAGTATACGGAGGAGTTGCACCATATACTACTATGTGGAGTGATGGAAATACAAACTTAAGTAGAACTAATTTAGGTGCCGGAACATACAGTAATTTGATTACCGATGCCAATGGATGCCAAATAAACAGCGACCGCCTCACCCTTACACAGCCCGAAAGAACAGACTGGACAATGACAGGAAATGCCGGGATAAATAGCACTACCAATTTTATTGGCACAACCGATTTAAAAAGCCTCTCCTTCAGAACAAATAATGCTGAACGTTTATTGATAAAAGATAATGGAGAACTCAAAATAAATTCCTTTACCGGAGACCCGGGTATGTTGTTTACCGATGTGGACGGCATAATAAAAAATAGCAATGTTAAACAAACACAACCTTGTGCAGGCATCACCGCTCCTGTGTGGTATAGCAATGCAACGTCATTGTTTACTTGCCCTGGCTATAAAGTAGGTATAGGAACTTATGATCCACAAGGACCATTACATATATTACATAGCAATGCCAATAATTCTTTAATCATAGATAGAGCCAGCAACACGCAAGGTGAAACAAAAAAGCCAAATATCTTTTCGATATGCCGGGGTTGAAAAATGGAGTACAGGAATAAATGCATTTGGAACCAATCTTTTGCAAAACGATTATTACATTTATGGTGGAATAGACCCACAAAATTTAGCGCCACGGGTTCAATTTTACATTGCACAGAATGGAAATATACTTTGCGGAAATACACTTCGGCCTGGTTGCCAAATGCGTTAAATAGCGATTGCCAATTTCATATTATAAGCGATAATAATAGAAAAACAGGATTGTGTGTGCAAGCAACACTTCTTAATGGTTTTGGTGATCACTATGGTATCCATTCAATGGTAGATGAAGATAATACAAAAGCTATAGTAGTTACCAATGAAAATCTTCCTATAGGATGCAGAGAAGTATTTCGAGTTTATGGTTCCGGTTATGTAGAAGCAAAGGACCTAAAAATACATGTTGCCGGCTGGTGCGATAATGTTTTTAATAAACAATATCCATTGCTTTCGCTCGAAAAGGTGGAGCAATATATAGACCAACATAAGCACTTGCCTGGTGTACCAAGCGAAGCCGAAGTTGTGGCCAATGGTTTGAGCGTTGCAGATATGTTTACAATACAAATGAAAAAAATAGAAGAGCTTACTTTGTACATGGTGGAACAAAATAAAAAAATTACCGAACTGCAAAATCAAATCCAAATTTTGAAAAACAAATAAATTGGCAAACCATGAAAAATAAATTATACATTTTTAAATTTCTTTGTGTTGCTTTAATTTGTTTATCGCATTTATGCGAAGCACAGGTGCCCATTCCATTTACACAACCTGTTATAGTTGCAGGTGTAACTTGGAATACTTGGCAATTGCACACAATAAACATTAATACAGCAAATAAAATAGTAGCACCTGGCACTGGAGGAGGTGCGGTTGCCATTATCGATAATGCCAGAGTTGATTTTACATCAAGCACCGAAGTGCATTTGACTGATGGTTTTCACGCGGGTCATTTTAATTTATCAGGCAATACTTCGGGCCGTTTCCATGCCGGCATTTTTGACAACCCCGAAGTAGTTATGTTAGATAATGATTATACAACAATTGGAAGCGATGGACTTGTGCATATACCCAAATGGGAAAAATTGGAAATTGGCATAAAATTACCCTCCGATTATAAAACAGCAATAGATAATTTTTTTGCTCATTATTACAATGGAACACTTGATGCAAATAAAGATTTGAATCCTTATGCAAACGACTCGCTTGAATTAGAAATTCAGTTTACTTCACCTACTGGAATTGAACTAACGCGGTATGGATTTTTTATGCGGATGGGTCATTGGGTTAACACCAACCAATCAAATACTTTTAGTGGCAGTGCATTAACTGGTTTCGATGATGTTTTGGAGGACGATGCAACAAATCCCTTGAATGATTATTCTATTCGTTTCCGCTTTGCACCTAACGAAGAGTCTGCCTTGCCGTGGACATTTAAAATAATTGTAAAAGCACCCCACACAAAGAATAATAACTTTGTTACGCTGCAAGAAATTAAGCTCGATGGTTTTCAATTTATTTGCGACCCCGCATTGCCCGACAATAAAGGCTTTCTAAGTGTGAACCCAAATAATAAAAGGTACCTGAAATTTGATAATGGAGAACCCTTTTTTGGCTTGGGGTTGTGCAATGCCGACACCAGGAAATTTAATGATGAAACCACTCCGCTAATTAATCCACCAAATGTTACCTACAGATATATGCAAATGCGTGATCACGATTTAAGGAAAGAAGCAATGACCGAACTAAATTTTAATGGTGCAAATTGGATGCGAACCATGAACTTAAAAGAAACTTATGAGTTTGAATATGAGTACTTAGGGGTGTATGATAAATTTGAAAATTCACGTCTGACTTGCGATGAAGGATTTGCTGTGTATGATTGCATAGCTAGTATTGAAACTTACGTTAACTCTCAATGGAATGTAACTGAACATTCGCATCGATATGGTAATAGGCAAGCTCATGCTTGGGCATTTGACGACTTACTGGATAAAGCACGTGAGCAAAATATTTATTTACAACACTGCATAGACTACTACCACGTGCTAACAGATTACCAAAATTTTCAATGGGGCGATCAATGTTACTATAATGCGTTTGTTAAGCCAACATTTAATCCAACTGTTGCGCCATATATAGAACCAAAAAAATATTTTGCCAGATAATAACGGCCCAGGTGGTGGCTACGATGGTAGTGCGATTTATTATTGGAGGCGGCATTATTTTTATCTTATGGCGCGCTATGGTTATTCAGTAAATATTGGTGTGTTCGAAACCTTTAACGAAATTGATGGAATGATGACTTATAACAACCTGCCGGGCTGGGCTTTGAAAGATGAGAAAAATAGCATCTGTGCCTCTCTTAAGTGTGCACCTTATTTCGACTATGATATTGGTTTGGTTCCAGCTATTAATAATTTCTATAATCAGGTAATACCCGTATCAAAAAATATGAACTTGGGAGCTTCGCGTTTATTCTCTGTGTCTTTTTTGGATCTTTATCAAAAAGTACCAAATCTAAGTAATTCGTCCCCTTTTAATAATGCTTTTGATTATTTTGGTTTGTTTCATAATTCCAATATCGACATTGCTGATGTACACACTTATAGTGGCTGGCATGCAGTTGCACCTATTGAGCGTGACATGAACTCTTACAGGTTTGGTGTAGCAAAGCACATACAAGATAATGTCACCAACGATGATATGAATGTTGACAAACCTCGTCAGTTTGGTGAAGGTTCTAGTTTTATGAAAAATGTAGTGGTAAAATTTGAGCCCGATCCCAAAGACAATCAAGTTGTTGCACTAAGCACCATTTTCGACAATTACGAAAGTGCCTTTCACAATGCATTGTGGTCGTCTGTGTTTATGGGCAACTATGTAAACACCCTAAGTTGGCAGTGGGAAGTAGTGCATTGGTGGCCAAGGGGGACGGCTGCGCCTAAGCAAGAATCAACGGGCGGAGTTCTTGCAATAAATCCTAATCCAACAAATATGCTTGGAGTGGGTAATTTGATTAAGCCATTTGGCTCTGCACCTTTTCCCATATATAATAAACAAATTGTAAATCAT
This sequence comes from Bacteroidota bacterium, assembly GCA_016717325.1. Classification (GTDB taxonomy): domain Bacteria; phylum Bacteroidota; class Bacteroidia; order AKYH767-A; family OLB10; genus JADKFV01. The sequence goes on from JADKFV010000014.1 coordinate 59,051, forward strand.
TTTCAATCTGTAACCAATTTCATTTCGAATAGTAGCATTTCATTTGAAGATAATTTTACTCCTAAACAAATATATGATGATGCAAATAATATAGAAGTATATTATATGACAAACCAACCACAAACGCATTGCTATGGATGGATTCATAATCTAAATAAATATTGGGAACATGATTATTATTACACTCAGACTGATCATCAATTTGATGGATGTGCAATATTGCCAACACCAATTCAAACATTTACTTTAAATAATTTACTACCAAATACATTGTACAATGTTGAATTTTATTCAACTGTTGATATTAATGCTGTTGCTCCAAATCCAATTTCAAATACCAGCGATGGCAATGGCAATCTCGTAATAAACATTACAGGTTCAGCATTAAGCTGGCACGATAACGATGCCGATTTTGCTTTTCGGGCTTTGAAGGATGGTGTTGTAGCGCGAAAACAACCAACTTACAACATCGAAAAAGAATCAATACAAAAAATAGATTTTGGTTTAAAACCAAACCCTTCAAATGGTAATGTTGAAATTTCTTTTCTTGGTGGACTCAATGAAAAAAGTGTTTTGCAATTGATTGACATTACTGGCAATATCATTTATACAATAGAGATAGCAAAAGGCTCAATCAATAAAAACATTCAATGCGATTTTTTAGCTAAGGGTGTTTATCATATCTGTGTTTTTAATTCATCTTCAATTTCATCTAAACGCTTAATAATTAATTGAAATGAAAACGATTAAAATTATAGGTTGCTTTTTAGTTTTGCTCTATATGAATTCGTCAAAGGCACAATCCTTCCGAACTATTATGGAAGGGAACCTTGCACATCACAGTTTGATTGAATATAAAAGCGGTTCTATTGTATTGGCAGCGGATCTTTTTATTAAGTTTAGCAAGTCAGGAATTCCATTGAGCGTAAAAGGTTATTATGAGCCATCGGTAAATTCTATTAATTCTTATAATACTTGGATAAACTATTCTTCCGCAGGCAATACATTCCACCTTTCTCAATATTACGATAGTTGCATAAATCAAGTAAGTGCAAAATCTCTATTGTGCCACGTGGATTCGAATGGCAGTTTGATAAAAACAAATATTACGTATTAAATGGTACATGTTGTTATGTAAGTAACAAATTTAATATGTTGAAAAATGAAAATATTTTACTCTATGGGCTTGGCTATAAAAGTAATCCAAATTTAACACCATGCGCATATCGCGATGCTCCGTTTGCCTTATGTTTAGATAGCACCTTAGAAAATATTGTTTATGCAAAATATTTTAACCGCATGGGCAATAGTGCCTTTGCTTGTGAGGTAGAAAATGGCAGCGTAATGCTTGGTTTAAATTTAGATACCATAGGCCCCTGCCTCGCACAATTAGATAGTGCTGGAAATATATTATCGTGCCGAAGTTACATGAAAGGGCATGGCCCGTCTATGGATGCCGTTTCAAATGCAGACGGAAGTATCATGGTTACCGGATATACAGATACTATTGCCTGGGGTTTGGGGCCATTTCCCTCTTGGTTTTATACAAAACTATTGCTAATGAAAATTGATAGCGGTGGTGCTGTGTTATGGAGCAAAGGTTATGATGATACGCACCCATATCATTTTGTAATAAAGCGTCCAGCCATCATTCAAAAAACTTATGATGGTAACTACATGCTTGGCGCAACAAAAATTACTTCGAACACAATGGTATCGGAAACAGCCTATTTGCTTAAAGTAAATACAAATGGTGATTTGTTGTGGCACAATGGATTTGGCCTTCCAAGTGTTGCAGGGCCTCGTACAACAGAATTGTATAACTTTATTCCCACACATGATAGTTGCTATTTAATAACAGGCAATTTTCTTGGCGGCAATAGTTGGACTTGGGGCGGTTCGTTTTTATACAAAACCGATACAAGCGGCACTACCCCATGCGGTGGTAATTTTGTTGAGCCAATTACTACCACACCTTTATTTTATAGTGATAGCCTCATTACGCTCGGCAGTATAGATGGTGCAACAGTTCAAGATGCTTATGTAATTGATACCGTAGGCGGGCCACTCAATACAATGGACGATTGTATTTTGCTATCAACCAACAATGAAACTACAAATACTTACCACGCACCTGCATTTCCCAATCCTACAAATGGAGAGGTTACAGTGCCATCGAGTAAAATATTTGAGCGCGATAGTTATGTAACCGTGTACGATAGCACCGGCCGAATAATTATACAATATGGCATTGCCGGCAAGCAAACATTAATGTTCAACTTATCGAAATTCGGCAGCGGCCTGTACCTGATAAAAATAAACGAGCAAGGGAAGATTAGAACAGAGCAAGTGGTGGTGGAGTGAGTTGTTTTGTAGGTATAACAGTGGTTATATACGCTGAGACAAAACAAAAATGAAAGTAGCAAAATAACCGGAATAAACATGGCCCAGGGTTATCAAAAAAAATACGCCCTATGCATCAAAATACCTCTTCACCGCATCGGCACACCGCTCGCCATCTATGGCGGCACTTACTATTCCTCCGGCATATCCTGCGCCTTCGGCACAGGGGAACAAGCCTTGTAGGCTCGTGTGCATCAGTGTTTCGGCATGGCGTGGTATGCGAACGGGCGATGATGTACGCGATTCTGTGGCTACCAATACGGCTTCGCTTGTAATGTAAGAGGGCATTTTTTTTCCAAATACTTTTAATCCTTCTTTCAATGCATTTGTAATTTGTGTTGGGAAAATATTTTTCAAATCCACACTTGTTATGCCGGGTATGTAACTGCAAACCGGCAAGGTTGAAGAATGTTTATCGTTCAAAAAATCGGTGAGGCGTTGTGCAGGTGCAGTGAGATTGTTGCCACCGGCAATATAACTTTGCTGTTCAATATGTTTTTGAAAATTCAAAGCGCGCAATTCACCGTGATGTGCAAAATCCTTCAAATCTTCTTCCATAATATTTACAACCATGCCCGAATTGGCAAAAGGATTATTTCTGCGCGAAGGCGACCAACCATTTACAACCAACTCGCCCGGTGCTGTAGCTGCGGGAGCAATGATGCCACCCGGGCACATGCAAAATGAATAGGTGCCACGATTATTATTATCGGTATAAGCCAATGAATATGCTGCAGGCGGCAAATTTTCGGGACGCACTTCACAATGATATTGCACACTGTCAATTATATGTTGAGGATGTTCAATACGCACACCAAGTGCAAAGAGTTTACATTCTATATCGTAACGATTGTCGTAAAAATGTTGATATACATCGCGTGCCGAGTGGCCTGTGGCAAGTATTACTGCACTGCATTCCAACGTATATGAATGTTGAGATAGAACATCTGTTAATTGTACAGCGCTTATTGTATTCCCATTTTTCGCAAAACCGGTAAACTGTGTATTGAAAATAAATTCGCCTCCACAAGCCAGTATTTTATCGCGCATGGTTTCTATTATTTGCGGTAATTTATTGGTGCCAATATGCGGATGCGTTTCGATGAGAATGTTTTCGTTTGCCCCACACTCTACCAACGTATACAGTATACGTTGCACATTACCACGCTTGGTGGAGCGGGTATATAATTTACCATCGGAATAAGTGCCGGCACCACCTTCGCCAAAGCAATAATTACTATCGGGATTTATAATGCGCTGTTTGTTTATGGCTGCAAGATCGCGCCTGCGGTCGCGTACCGTTTTGCCGCGTTCAATTATTATGGGCTTAAAATTTAGTTCGATTAATTGTATGGCAGCAAATAAACCTGCCGGGCCGGCACCAATTATGGCAACAGGTTTGGCATTGCTTACATTTTGCCACTTTCTTTTTTCGAAATTGGGAGGGGCCAACTCACCATTCAAAACATATTCAACAAGAAAAACCAACTTGATATTTTTGGAACGGGCATCGAGTGATTTTTTTATAATACGAAATTGCAGTTCGTCACTTGCTGATACTTGAAGCTTTTTACGAAGTTCTTTTTCAAGTGCTGTATCGCTGACCCCTTCTGCAGATGGCAATGCGATTTCGATGGTTGGCATTTTTATTTTTTATTCAAATGTGATGGAGAAAGTAAAAATTTTTGAACGTAATGCGCCAAGTGATCGGGCATAGATGGTTTCATCGGCAACTTTCAAATTGGGAATACCATTGAACATGCGCACCTCGGGCGAAAATTTAAACATCTCCATATAAAAATCGAAGCCCACACCAATGCTGTAGCCATAGTCGTTGCGTTTAAGTTTTACAAAATCTTTATCCTTATTGCGCACTTTGGCCTGCGATACCATGTCGATATTATATTCTACACCGGCTAACACGTATGCACGAAAATTATTTACCCGCTCACTCTTGAATTTTAAAAAAACCGGCAATTGCAAAAATGTGGATTCAATTTCTTTTTTGGTTTCTTCTCCTTTTACATTGTTGTCGTAAAAAGTATAAATAAGATCGCGTTGTGCAAACGATAATCCGGGCAAAAAACGCAAATCGAAATATTCGCCCAGGTGCAAATCGCTTACTATACTTAAATTAAATCCTGTTTGTTTTATATTATCGAGAATATAAAGCGAGTCGAAGTTTTGAAAATTACCCACCTTCACTACTTTAAAATCGGACGTATTAACTGCCAAGGAGAAACCAAAATGAAATTTCTGCCTGTCATATTTTGGAAGGTTTTCTATTTTTTGATATTGGGCATGCGCATTTACACACAACAAACACAATATTGTGAAAATGACGATTTGTATTTTTTTTACCGGACTCATTGCTGCAAAGGTGGACTATTTTTTCGCTTTATAAATATTTACAATACCGAACGACAATTTTTTGTAGAAAGTATCTTTGAAACCGGCCTTCGACAACTCTTCGAGAAATTTGTGCCCACTGGGAAACTTATCGATAGAGGCTGGCAGATAGGTATATGCTGCTTTATCTTTCGAAATGAGCCTGCCGGCAAGTGGCAAAATAGTTTTCGAATAAAATGTATAGAGTTGTTTTACAGGAAATGTTTTTGGGTGCGCAAACTCCAGCACCACAATATTTCCTTCAGGCATCAGCACACGGTAAATTTCTTTTAAACCTTGATTTAAATTTTCGAAATTCCGCACACCAAAGGCAACAGTTGCTGCTTCGAAAGTATTATCATTAAAAGGCAATTTTTCGGAACTGCATTTCAACAACGATATTTTATTTTCGAGTTCCAGTTTCAATATTTTTTTCCGGCCTATGTTGAGCATCTTTTCCGAAATATCTACACCCACAATTCTTTCGGGTTTTAATTTCAAGGCTGCAATGGCAAAATCGGCCGTGCCTGTTGCAATATCCAATACAGATTTAGGCTTATCGTAGGTTAATAACTGAATGGCTTTTTTGCGCCACATCTTATCAATTCCCAGCGACAATAAATGATTCAGAAAATCGTACCGCTTTGCAATATTATCAAACATCATTTCTACCTGCTCGCTCTTACCGCTGCTCGAATGTTTGTATGGTTTTACTTCTTTCATTTTACTTTAACTATAACTGTATACGCCATTACCCAACCATGAAATGTGCTGTTGGATATTTATAGCGTGTAGAATCGGTGCGGGCCGAAGTACAAAAGCAAGTGTAAGCGTACCCACCCTACCTACAAACATACTAACTATGAGAACAGTTTTACTTACGGTAGATAATCCTGCGGTTATTCCGGTTGATAAACCAACAGTACAGAAGGCCGATACCTCTTCGAAAGTTAATTTTATTGGGTCGATATGTGGCTCGAAATAAACCAGCGCCAGCCAACTTGCAAGGCAAAATGTGCCCGAAAATAATAATATAGTAAAGGCCTTGTTGAGCAAATCCCAGGCAATGGAATAATGCATAAGTTCAATATTCTTTTTACCCCTGATGGTAGCCCAAGCCGAAACAAACAAAAGAGTAAAAGTTGAAGTTTTTATTCCTCCTCCCGTTGAACCTGAAGATGCACCAATGAACATTAAAAAAATGGTGAGTATAATTGTTGTATTGCTCAACAGGCTGTAATCTACAGAGTTGAAGCCGGCAGTACGCGGAGTAACGGCCTGAAAAATACTCGACACCACTTTACCAACATTACTCAATCCTTCGAGGGTATGATGGTTTTCGAAAAACCAGAAACCTAACGCGCCCAAGCCTATCAACCAGAAAGAAGAATAAAGTGAAATGGCCGAAGCAAGTTTTATTTTTTTCCATTTCAATTTCGAACGTTCTTTTATGAATGAATAACTGAATACGTCCTGTATGGTTGAAAAGCCAAGACTGCCAAAGAAAATGAGCGTGGCAATGGTGAGGTGCAAATCATATGATTGCCTTATACACTCTTCGTACAAGTTATTGGTGAAAGTTGAAAAGCCTGCATTATTGAAAGCCGAAACAGAATGAAAAACAGCACAAAAAAGCTGACTCCAGAAACTCTTAAACTCTACATAATTACCAAACTGAATAAACAAAATAATGACACCGGCCCCTTCAATAATAAAGCTGAGAATCACTATTTGACGAAGCAAACTTTTTGCAGTTAAAATACTATCGCTGCTATAATAATCGGCCATGAGTGTGGTATGTTTTACACCCAACCCTTTGGTAAAAAAGGAAGCGAAAAAAGTGGCAAACGAAATTATGCTCAGCCCGCCAAGCTGCATCAAAAAGATGATGATTATTTTCCCTTTTAAAGAAAAATATGTTGCCGTGTCAACCACAATTAATCCAGTAACACAACTGGCACTGGTTGAAGTGAATAACGCAGACAAAAATGGCGTGCCCATTCTATCAGTGGTCATTTCGGGCAGCATAAGCAAACCAGCTCCCGCTAAAATGAGAATAACAAATGATAGTATAAACAGCGATGAAGGCTCTATGGTTATTTTATCGAGAAAAGTACTGGCCTTTGCAATTTGAAATATTAATAAGGCAAGTAAAAAAAACAAAAGCAGCAGTTCGTAAACATGCATGTTTTCGCCCAAGCCTAGCGCACCCACCAAGTTTTTACCTAAAGGAAAATTGAAAATGGAAGAGCTTAATGCCTCAATTACCAATAGTAAAAGCAAGATCCATTCGAAACGGGTTTGCCTGGAAAAAATTACCGGGTTCAAATGTGTAAAGAAAACGCACAAAATAATTGAGCATGTAGTATGCAAAAACAATTTTGAGCATTAGCAGCTGTACCAGGTGGTTTTCTAACGATTGCTGAAAACCGAAAATATAAACGATGAGTGTAACCCCTAACAATGCAACCACAATGCTCAGCACATCAAAAACATTCATCACCATCGACTTGCTTTTGAATATGCGCAAATTAACCCATTCGCGAAAACTTTCTATCGACATGTTATGCTAAAATTGAATGATGCTTTATTTCCTGCAAAAGGTCGTTCAACAATATGGGAACAACACCGGATTTTTCGCAAACCAATCCTCCGGCAATATTGGCAATGGCTGCTATCTGGCTTGCCGGCATTTGCAACGCAAGGCAACATGTAGCCACACTTATTACAGTATCACCGGCACCCGACACATCGGCAATATTGCGAATATGGGCAGGAATTATGCCCGATGTTTTTGCATCGCCATAAAAAATCCCTTTGTCGCTCAGTGTAACTAACATAGACTGTATACGTTGCTTTTTGGCAAACGCTTTTGCCAACGCTGCTATTTCATTTGTTGATATATGTGCTTGCTGCAAACCATTTTCAAGTTCGTGCAGGTTCGGCTTAAAAAGGGTTACATTTTTATAGCTGAAAAAATTCTTCTTTTTAGGATCTACCGCAGTAGTAATATTATTTGCCAGGGCAAACTCAATTACGCCTTCAATAACAGTTTTATTCAATGCGCCCTTATCATAATCTTCAAATATGATGGCATCTACTTTATGCTCCTTTGCAGTGCTGATTATAGCTTTTATAAACTGTTCATTTTGCACGTTAGAAAGTTCATTGTGGCGCTCATCATCTATACGCAGCAACTGATGGTTGTTTCCTATAATCCGGGTTTTCACGGTAGTTACATGAGTGCTAAGCGATACCATTCCCTGCGTATTTATTTTTTGCTTTTTGATAAGAGATGTTAGCTTTTTTCCGTTAGCATCGTTACCAACAATGCCGCACAAAAAAGTGCGCACTCCCATTGCATTTAAATTGATGGCCACATTGGCTGCACCTCCCGGCCTGTCTTCGCGATGCAAAACATTTACAACCGGAACAGGGGCCTCGGGCGATATGCGTTCTACCCTCCCCCATGTATAAGCATCCATCATAACATCGCCCACCACCAATACCCGTAATTTCGCAAGTGATGTTTTAAATTGTTGTACCGAACCGATGGAATTTTGCACGTATTATTTCTTTCAAAAAAATTGTGGCGCAAAAGTACTTGTTTACAATTGATATGAAAATTATGTTGGTGGGATGATTGGGTTATTGGTTATTTGGTTATTGGTTATTGGGTTGTTGGTTTTATTGTTATTAGGTAGAGCAGCCTTTCGATTTGCATTAGTGAAGAACGAAGCATCTCAGAAAGAATTTAAGGTACAATCAATAAGGCTTTTCGCAAATTGAATTGGACACTTAGTAATGTAAACGAAAAAAATGTTTTAAGGCTTAAATAAAAATTGCCAAGAATGATGTCAAAAAAGTTATTTTCGCACGCAAATTTTCAAGATTATAAATAAGACTTATGAATTTCAATACAGACGAGAACCAGCAAATGATAGTGCAAACGGTAAAAGATTTTGCCGAAAAAATATTCGACCTCATGTGATGGAATGGGACGAAACTCAAGAATTCCCGATTCATATTTTCAAAAAAATGGGCGAACTTGGTTTGATGGGAATACTGGTTCCTACCGAATATGGCGGTGCCGGACTTGGTTATAATGAATATGTAGCAGCGATAGTAGAAACCGCAAGAGTGTGTGGCAGCATAGGTTTGAGCCTGGCAGCACATAACTCACTTTGTACAGGCCATATCATGCAATTTGGTAACGAAGAGCAAAAGAAAAAATGGTTGCCAAAACTTGCCAGTGCCGAATGGATTGGTGCCTGGGGACTTACCGAACCAAACACAGGGAGCGATGCCGGTAATATGATGTGTGTAGCAAAAGAAGATGGCGACCATTATGTAATAAATGGTGCCAAGTGCTGGATAACGCATGGCAAATCGTCAAACATTGCTGTAGTAATAGTGCGTACAGGTGAAAAAGGCGACTCGCGTGGTATGACAGCATTTGCCATAGAGAAAGGCACACCAGGCTTTAGCGCAGGCCGCAAAGAAAACAAACTTGGTATGCGTGCATCGGAAACCACCGAATTGATTTTTGATAATTGCCGTGTACATAAAGATAATATGCTGGGCAAAGTAGGAGAAGGATTCATACAGTCGATGAAAATTCTCGATGGCGGTCGTATATCCATTGCGGCATTGGGCTTAGGAATTGCCAAAGGAGCATTCGATGCATCGGTAAAGTACTCCAAAGAGCGCCAGCAATTTGGCAAACCCATTTCCGAATTTCAAGGCATATCGTTTAAACTTGCCGATATGGCAACCGAGATAGAAGCTGCAGAACTATTGATTATGCAGGCTTGTGATTTGAAAAACCGTGGTGAAAAAGTTACTAAACTTAGTGCTATGGCAAAATATTATTCATCGGAAGTGGCGGTACGTTGTGCTACAGAAGCGGTACAAATATTTGGCGGTTATGGATACACCAAAGATTTTCCGGTGGAGAAATTTTATCGCGATGCAAAACTTTGTACCATTGGCGAAGGAACGAGCGAGATTCAAAAATTAGTAATTGCCAGAGAAATTCTCAAATAAAAATTGGCACAGCCCTCTCCATCTTCAAAGTTAATTTCAACGGCAAAATCCACAGCACAATTTGATTGTGTTATTGATGCCGGCAATACCAATGTAAAAATTGCTTTTTTTGACAATAATGATTTGCAAATTGGCAAAACTATTTCATCGCCCTACAGTCATAATTGGGTAGCTGATATTATTACGAAAAACAAAAATAAAATTGCACATACTATTTACAGCAGCGTGCGTAACGATGATACCAAAACCATAAACTGGTTGCAGAAGGATAAAAATTTTCATCTGCTATCTCTAAAATCGAAAATGCCATTTATTAATAAGTATGCTACCCCTGCTACTTTGGGCAACGACCGCAAAGCCAATATGGCTGCCGCAACAGCAATAGCTCCCAATAAAAACGTGTTAGTAATAGACGCAGGTACTTGCATTAAACTCGACATGCTTCAAGCAGAGAACACTTACTTTGGCGGTGCCATTCATCCGGGAATAGATATGCGATATAAAGCTTTGCATGATTACACAGGAAAACTTCCTTTACTAGGGATGAATGAAAAAAAAGCACGGAAACTTTCGGGCAACAGATCATCAGTTTCGAATACTGAGTTTGAACTGGTTATTGGCACAACCACGGAGCAAAGCATGCGGGCCGGAGTTGAAATTGCTACTGTCAACGAAATAAAAAGTTGTATCCTTGCATACCGCAAAAAGTGTAAAAATCTACAAACTATAATAACCGGGGGCGATATGCGTTTTTTTGCAGAGCAAATGAATTTTACATTTGCCATCCCAAATTTAACTTTGATGGGATTGCATACAATTTTAAAAATAAATATGAATGAATAAAATACGGATTGGGGGATTGCTGTTATGTATGCAAATATCAGTGGCCATGGGTCAGGTTGGTAGCATATCTCCATATTCTCAATATGGTCTTGGCGATTTGCAGCATCATGGCTTTGTAAGTCAGTTAGGAATGGGAGGTTGTGGCGTTGCCCTCAACGATACCTTGCAAATTAATATTGCCAATCCTGCAAGTTATGCATCGTTGAAAGTAACTCTTTTCGATGCCGGATTGAACGCTTCGGTTAACCGACTTTCTACCTCAAACAAATTTACAAATAAAACCGATGCAGCATTCAGCTACTTTGCTTTAGGGTTTCCTGTAGTGCGTGGAGGCAAGTTGGGAGGATGCTTTGGCCTTATTCCCTACTCTACCCGTGGCTACAGCGTAAATTACAATACACTCAATACTCAGGGCGATAAAGTGACACATTATTTTGAAGGCAGTGGTGGAGTAAATCGTTTCTTTGTAGGGCTTGGTAGCAAGGTATGGCGCAATTTTTCGGTTGGTGGACATGCTTCTTATTTGTTTGGCACATTAAGCAAAACCCGCAGAACCGAATATGCCGATAACACATTTCTATACGCCCGCAACACACTCAATACTTCAATAACCGATTTCATGTTCGATGCCGGGGCATATTATAAAACCGATTCTTTATTTTCGGTAAGAACAAAAAAGCGCGATACTAAAAATCCCGGAACCGATAGCTTGCCAAACTATATTTACAAAAAGAAATATATTCGTTTTAGTTTAGGTGCTGCTTCCACGTTTCAAACCAATCTTAAAGACAAAAACGATTTCATTACCGAGACCTATTACACCGATCCACTAGGCACCATTTATATAGTTGACACTGCCGAATATATTCCAACAGTAAAAGGAAAAACCACTTTGCCGGCATCATACAGAGTTGGGTTTTCACTGCAAAACGTAAATCACTGGATTTATACTGCCGAATATCAACTGCAGGATTGGTCGAAGTTTACATCATTTGGTATAAATGATAATTTGCAATCGAGTTTTGGCGTGAGCACAGGTTTCGAGTTTATTCCCAAATTTAATTCCCCTAAATATGGTAAACGCATTGCTTACAGGTTTGGCTTCAGATACAATCAAAGCATGCTTAATTTAAGGTCCACTCCTATTACCGATTTGACACTTTCATTTGGCGTAGGGTTGCCAATACGTAAAGATGCCGTTACAGCGCCATATGCTACAAGTTTTTCACGCATCAATTTATCTTTGGAGGTTGGCAAGCGAGGCACCACAACAAACAACTTATTACTGGAAGAATACATACGCCTCCACGTTGGAGTATGTCTGAGCGAATTGTGGTTTATTCAACGTAAGTTTGATTAATCGTTAATTATGCAATTGAAATTATCGATTGTAAAACGATTAATAAATAAACCCTTTTGGTTCCATTCAATTTTATTAATTGGTGATTTTCTAAATCGGGGCTAACCTAACCAATGCAGATAGTCAGGCTGATTCCTCATTTTCTATCACATAACTTGGATTAATAAGCACAAAAAAACCCTCCATAAAATGAAGGGCAATATAGTTTGCTGAAATAAAGAGGCTTCAAAATTCAACTCGAATAGTTAGCTCATTTTATTAAACTGCTTTGCTAAACTTGATTTTAGGTTGGCAGCTTTGTTTTTATGAATAACGTTGGTCTTTGCAAGACGGTCGAGCATTGTTGTTAGCTGTGGTAAAAGTTTTGCAGCTTCAGTTTTGTCTTTTGTAGTACGTATATCTTTTAAAGCATTACGCATTGTTTTTGCCTGATAGCGGTTGCGTACTTTCTTTGCATCATTGCTACGAATGCGCTTTTCGGAGGATTTGTGATTTGCCATTGTTTATCGACAGTTTATTTTTTTTATTTCTTGTTTTGGGAGAGCAATGCAGGAGTTTCGCCCTGCTTTGCTTTCCGTTTTTTAAATTTTGGATTTCCTAAAAATCCTTTGTTTGTAGTCCGTACGAGAATCGAACTCGTGTCTTATCCGTGAAAGGGATACGTCCTAACCCCTAGACGAACGGACCATCTTTTAAAATGAGGGTGCAAAAGTAGATTTATTTCTTTATTGCACAACAAATTAAATAGAAATAATTTTGAAGTCCTGCTTTGTTGTAATTGATAGTAAATCAAGCCCAATGCGAAATTTCTTTGCTCAATTCTTACAAGTTGACATATTAATCTTCAACCTCTTGCAAAGCAAACATGCGATGCTTTCTATCAATTGCTAAAGTTTTGCGATAATTCTATTCGATCCTTGATCATATCATATTTCATTCTGCATTTGGACATAACAGGTTATCTTTATTTTATCATCGAAAATATATAAGTTAACCACAGCATACTATTATCAAACCATCAACATTTGGCGAATGGATTTGTAACCCTTTTATTATCAAACTATTAAATTACATTTGCCCCTGGTTGAATTCCCAAACTAAAACTTATGATATCAAAAAAAGCCAAATATGCGCTTAAAGCCCTGGAATATATAGCCAAGCACAATGAACAAGGGCCTATACTTATTTCAGAAATTTCAGAGCGCCAGCGCATACCGAAGAAGTTTTTGGAAGTGATACTGCTCGAATTAAAACGCGATGGAATACTGCAAAGTAAGATGGGTAAAAACGGTGGTTATTATATGCTTAAAGACCCCAAGGATGTAAACATTGGACATATTATTCGCTTAATTGACGGGCCTATTGCATTGTTACCATGTGTATCGTATAAGTACTATGAAAAATGTGCCGAATGCGAAGATGAAGCCACTTGCGGATTGCGTAATTTAATGGCACAAGTACGCGAGGCAAACAATAAAATATTGAATAAAGTATCGCTTGCCGAAATTGTAAAACGCGAAAGCATGCTGCAAAAAGGCCTGACAATTACTTTGTAAAAAAAACTTAAAAATTACTATCCTATTTTTTGTCCGTTCAGCATAGCGCGTTCTGGCTGCAAAAGAACTACTGCGCCATTTAAATCATAAATACCAAGTACGAGGCATTCACTCATAAAGTCGGCAATTTGGCGTGGTGCAAAATTCACCACAGCAACTATTTGCTTTCCTATTAAATTTTCGGGTGTATAGTAATCGGTAATTTGTGCCGATGATTTTTTTATTCCCAACACACCAAAATCTATTTTCAGTTTAAGTGCAGGTTTGCGTGCTTTATCAAACACTTCTGCCTCCAATACTGTTCCTACTCTAATATCAAGCGCTGCAAAGGTTTCGTAACTTACTTGTTCCATAATGAAAGCATTTTATTTTTCATATTTAACATTCGGGATGTTGCAATAAGTCTATTGCGAACTGTCAATCAAAAGTATAAAATCTGCATCAATAAACACGATGATGGATAAAGTATTACTGGAATTAATACAATTTAATTTTTTTCTAAAAAAATATTTCAGGCTTCAACAAGATAAAGGCAACGGTTTTGGAAAGTAACAATTTTCAAAATTATACTTCACACTGGACTTGAAAGATTTATAATTTCATCCTTCATCGATATTCAAGTAAATTATTAAAAAAGGAACGGTTGTCTGATTATAGTGCCGAAGGGAAAATATTATTATCGTATACACTCACTGTTAACGAAGCGAAATTGAAAATGCCGACCGAAGTGTCGGTAATAAAACCTCAGTTTGAAGCAGGAATATATTTTGCAGAATGGATTTGCCAAAATAAAAGAATGCTTAAAAAGATTGTGAGGATTGAATAATGAGCCCGTTCCGAAAAGTTCAATAAATTAAACAGCCACTAAATCACTAAAACACCAAATCCCTCAAAAAATTAAAATGATTTGTTTTAGTGAAATTTTGTGCATTCGTGCTTTTGTGGCAAAAATAATTTTTCGGCATGGACTCAATAATAAAACCTAAAGCAAATAAGTTATCGCAACCTTACTCTCTTACTTACCATAAAAGTAAAGATTTTATGAAAGCTGTAGCTTACAATTCCCAGTGATAATGCCGAAACAGTTCGTGCAATGGTTGGGTACCACTCTAAGCGGTGAATGAGTAAACTCATCAAGCAATAATTGAGAAACAAAACGGAAAGGGCCACACCGGCAAAGCGAAAAAACTGATGACGGCTGCGCACTTCCGATTCGGTAAAGACAAAATATTTGCTGATAAAAAAGTTGGTAAACAACCCACAGGTGTACGAAATAAAAAGGCTAAGCGAAGGAGATGAAACCGTAAGGTAGGGAGCAATGGTGAATAATCTGTTTTGAAAAACGTAGTGCAACATAATATAATAGACGCCAATATCTACAACGGTAGCCACACCAGCCGCAACAAAATACCTGAACACACGAGAGTTAAAAAAATTGTTTACAAGAATTCGCATTCTCCGAAAAAATTAAAGGGCGCAAATATAGCGGAATTATGCATGTTTGAAAACAAGACAAAAATCAATCGATAAGCCCAAACTGGCGCAGGTGATGTCGAAAATGTTTATGAAACAAATGAACCCACTCGGCATAATTGAGGGGTCCAAAAAAAGGATTCATTTCTGTTCGCTCTGGATTGGTTTTATAGAACTCGTGCAATGAGGCGAGTTCGTTTTGCAGCTGCTTTATAGCAACTGTAATGGATATATGCTGCACTGCAGGCGGGTTTTCGCCCATCAAAGCATTGGGTGTGTTGGGTTTAAAATCTTTATCGCTCATGGCAAAAGCTTTCCATTTTGCTACCTGGTCTTCGGCTGTATGCATTGGCAGAGGCGCATTTCCGTTGGCAATAGCCACGCTATCGCAAAGGTGTTCTATCATTTGTTGGGCGTTCATCAATCCCCATGCAGGATGCTCATCGCCCTTCAATGTTTTAAAAAAATTGATAGCATCGGTATAAATAAATTTTTCTTTCTCGTTTAGTTCCATTGTTTAGTTTTTTAAAGATTAATAAACACCATCCTGCAAAAGATCGTGAAGGTGAATGATGCCCAAATAGTTGGAGCCTTTGGCAATTATAAGTTGCGTAATATTTTTTTCCTTCATCAGGTTGAAAGCATCAACAGCCATGGTTCCCGGTACTATTGTTTTTGGATTGGCATTCATAATATCGCTGGCTTTCATTTCCAAAAAATTGTTTTGCTTTTGCAACATTCTTCGCAAGTCGCCATCGGTAATTACACCTGCAAGTTTTTTATTTTTCAATACCGCGGTAGCCCCAAGCCGTTTTGACGAAATTTCCAAAATCACTTTATCGATACCTGCATTAATATCTACAGCCGGTACAGGATTTTTTTTGTAAAAATCGTCCACTGTTAAAATCAACTTTTTACCCAATGCCCCACCGGGATGATAACGTGCAAAATCGCCTTTACTAAAGCCACGGCATTGCAACAGGCACACCGCCAACGCATCGCCCATGGCCATTTGTGCTGTGGTACTGCTTGTTGGTGCCAGGTTATGGGGGCATGCTTCGGTAGTTACACCGGCATACAGAACATAGTGCGCTTCCTTTGCCAATACCGATTCGGTATTGCCTGTGATGGCTATCAATTTGTTGCCGGCATTCCTCAATATGGGCGCAAGCAATTTTATTTCGGGCGTATTTCCACTATTCGATATACATATAATAGTATCGCTTTGTTGAATTATTCCCAGGTCGCCATGCACTGCATCGGCAGCATGCATAAATACAGCAGGTGTTCCTGTGGAGTTGAATGTAGCCACAATTTTTTGCGCAATGATGGCACTCTTACCAATACCTGTAACTATTACTCGCCCTGACGATTTAATAATAGATACTACAGCACCGGCAAAATGTTGGTTGATAGTGTCGGGCAATTGCAGCAAGGCTTCCCCCTCCAGGCGAAGTGTGGTGCGTGCCGATTCGATGATTTTTTTTGTTGTGAGCAAAATTTTTATTTTTTTATATGTGAATAGTAAATAAATTATACTTTCGCAATCCGCAAAAATAAGGGAATTGACGGGTTGAAAGAAAAAAGTTTTATTTTCTTTGATCAACAATTTATTTTTTGGTTTGATATTAAATTATACTTTTGATGTTTGTGTTGCAAAAGCCTGCATACAAAAAATAATAAAGAATAATTATTGATACTTTGGTTTCAAGTGCATTCAATTGATATTGGGTGCTACTAAAATAGGTTTGTAAAAAAAGAGTTATGCTTAACCACATAATTTTTTTTAAAATATTTGTTGTAAATAAAAAATGGTGTTAGGTTAGCATCGAAAATTAAAAGAAAAAAATTGGGAAAGACTAAGTCAAGAGCTTTTATACCTCGAAAAAAAACTACGGCACGTAAGCCAAGTGCAATATCAAAAAGCCTCGAACCCGGAGGTTCGAAAAACAGAGCCAAATCTGCATTGAGTGGGTTATACATCGAATTATCGTCAAAAGAGTTGCATCAACTTTTGAATAAATATTTTGGATTCGATAAGTTTAAAGGCGAGCAAGAAGAAATTATTCAGAATTTGTTGCAAGGCAAAGATTCATTTGTGATTATGCCCACAGGTGGTGGTAAAAGCATGTGCTATCAGTTACCGGCACTTATCACTCCCGGCACAGCCATCATTGTATCGCCACTTATAGCACTGATGAAAAATCAGGTAGATGCCATTCGCGGATTCAACACCGATGATGCCATAGCACATTTTTTAAATTCATCGTTATCGAAAACCGAAATAGCACAAGTGCGTAAGGATATTAAAAGTGGTGTTACCAAACTATTATATGTTGCACCCGAGTCGTTAACCAAAGAAGAAAATGTAGAATTTTTTAAAGACATCGATATCTCATTTTTTGCCATTGATGAAGCACATTGTATATCGGAGTGGGGTCATGATTTCCGCCCCGAGTATCGCAGGTTGCGTCCTATAATGGATGCCATAGGCGAAAAAATTCCTGTAATTGCTTTAACCGCCACTGCCACTGCAAAAGTGCAGCAGGACATTGTAAAAAATCTTGGCATTCCCGAGGCCCGTTTATTCAAAGCATCGTTTAACCGTGCTAACTTATATTACGAAGTACGACCTAAGCAAGATGTAATAAAGGAGATAATAAAGTATGTAAAAAATCATGCTAATAAATCGGGAATTATCTATTGCCTCAGCCGTAAAAAAGTAGAAGAAGTAGCCGAAACATTAAGTGTAAACGGAATACGTGCCCTCCCCTATCATGCAGGCCTCGAAGCCGCTATGCGTGCCGATCATCAGGATAAATTCCTCATGGAAAAGTACGACATTATTGTTGCGACTATTGCCTTTGGAATGGGAATAGATAAACCCGATGTACGGTTTGTAATTCACCACGACATTCCAAAATCGCTCGAAGGATATTATCAGGAAACAGGACGTGCCGGTCGCGATGGTGGTGAAGGAAATTGCATTACTTTTTATTCTTACAAAGATATTGAAAAGCTCGAAAAATTTATGAAAGGCAAACCCGTTGCCGAGCAGGAAATAGGAAAGCAACTTTTACTCGAAACAGTATCTTTTGCCGAATCATCTGTTTGTCGCAGAAAAATGCTGCTACATTATTTTGGTGAAGAATACACTCAGGAAAATTGTGGCAATTGCGATAATTGTTTGCATCCAAAATCAAAGATAGAAGCACAGGACGAAGTCATAACCATGCTCGAAACAGTTTTGGCTGTGAAAGAAAAACATGTAGCAGAGCATGTGATAAATGTAATAATGGGCGTGAGCGAAAAGAGTGTGAAAGACTATGGTCACGACAAACTCGATTGCTTTGCCGATGGTGCCGATTATGATGCACGTTTTTGGATGGCTGTTATCAGACAAGCGTTGGTGGCAGGTTTTATGTACAAAGAAGTAGAAAATTACGGCTTACTGAAACTTACCGAAAAGGGCAAGAAATTTATTGCCTCGCCACATTCATTCATGATTACCAAAGACCATGAATACAACAACACCGATGAAGAGGAAGATGATGAAATGGGCGGTGGTGGTGCCGGTGGTGGCGGTGGTGCCGATCCACAAATGTTTTCGATGCTGAAAGATTTGCGCAAGAAAATTGCCAAGCAAAAAAATGTGCCTCCGTTTGTGGTGTTTCAGGATCCTTCGCTCGAAGAAATGTCTATTCAATATCCTATCACCATAGATGAATTAAAAAACATTACCGGTGTAGGTGCAGGCAAAGCGGTGAAATACGGTAAGCCATTTATTGAGCTCATTGCAAAATATGTGGAAGAAAATGAAATTGAACGCGCTGTAGATATGGTGGTGAAAAGCGTGGTAAACAAATCGGGATTGAAGGTTTACATCATACAAAATATCGACCGCAAAATTGCCCTCGATGATATGGCCGAATCCAAAGGTATTACCATGAGCGATTTAATTACAGAGATTGAAAGCATTGTAGGTAGCGGAACAAAAATAGACATCAACTATTACCTCAACGAAGTAATAGATATAGATAAACAACAAGAGGTATTCGACTTTTTCCGTGCAGCCGAAACCGACTCGGTACGCGATGCCCTTACCGAACTGGGCGAAGATGAATACACCGAAGAAGAAATACGATTGATGCGCATTCGATTTATGAGTGAGTTGGGTAACTAATTCACTTATGGATCTAATATAAAGCCCCGAAATGTTTCGGGGCTTTTTTTATGACGACTTTTGTTTGTTATTGACTCGAAGAAAATGTGCGCCTATCCTTGAATTAAATTCCTCAACTTTGTTCAATATAGTTATTGTTACAACTGAAAATAAGGAACACTATTTATTGGCTTTGATTACACAATTGCAAAAGCAAATAGCAGAGTTGAGAGAGAAATTTGAATAGTTGAGAATGTTTAGAAAGTTTAGAAAGTGCTACGGTGCAAATGTTGTGCAGCGCCAATTGCGAAATGGAATATGATGGAGATACATTTGTAAAAGAATATAGCATTACTTCTTTTGCATAGCGACACTGTTTCAACATTTAAAAAAGCAATATTTATCGCAACCGCATTTGTTTTGCCAACACCATATCAAAAGTATTTAGTTATCAACATAGGTATTCTGGTTAACTAATAATTTTATTTTTACCAATAAATATTTCAACTATGAAAACTTTTTTCAATTCAATTCCATTCATTATTTACATTCAGGTTGAACTCCTATTTGTACTATCACTTTTCAGTTCGAGAATATTAGTTGCAAGCTTTTTTAGAAACATTCTTTGTGCTAAGTTTTTTTCCGATAATTTATATTTCACTTTTACAAAAACAACCAAACTATTTTCTACACTACGCGTAAAGCAAGAGATTTCGACAATGCTGAGCTGTTGTGCATCACCTCTTTTATACACAATAATTTAGTTTCAGTTGACAGCTTCAAACTTCAAACTTTTAACTTCAAACTAAAACCATCTCAGCCAAATTTTAATTATCTTTATACCAATGTAGCGTTGTGCTATAAGTATTTTTATAAAAATAATTTCACTTAAATAAATTTTCATCATGGCTAAGTTTTGGTTTATTGTATTGTTGTTGGTTTGTAGTTTTTGTTTGCAAGCGCGAATTAATTTAGTGCCTAATCCGAGTTTTGAGGATACGCTTGGATGCCCTCAATTTTACCCTGACCTGAATGGAAAAGTTGTGGATTGGTATTCATTCAGAGGCACCCCTGATTACTTTAATATTTGTTCTTCTGGATGTGGTTATAATAATCAAACAGGTTATCAATTACCACGTACAGGAGTCGCTTATGTCGGAGTTGCAACTTATGCTGTTGCGCAATCAGACGTTGGTGAGCATCTAGGTATTAAACCAAGTCTAAACTAAAGATAAGGTGATACATACTATTTGAGTTTCTACACATCAATGGCTTATGAATTCATTCAAGTAAATATTGCATCAAGTAAAATAGGAGCATTGTTGATGACACAACCATATTATGACACTGTTTGGGCTTCAAGTTTGCAAAATCATGCTTTGATTTACGCAAACAAAGTAATAACAGATAGCATTGGTTGGACAAAAATTTCATGCTCCTTTGTTGCCGATTCTGCTTACGAATATCTGGCCACAGGCAATTTTTTTGTTGATAGTTTAGTTTGATACACTGCACATGCCATATTTTCAATATTCACAAGTTGCTTATTACTATATTGATGATGTTTGCCTTTCTACTGATTCAAACTTATGTAATGTTGGAAGTACAGTTTCTGAAATTTTATGGATGATCCAATAATTAATTTTAACAACGGCAACTTGTCAATATCCAACTTAAAAAATCATAACAATTTAAGTATTTCCATCTACAATACTCAAGGGCAAATTGTGTTTGTAGATTATACTTTAAAAAATGATGAAAGCTATCAAACCCAAATTACTTTAAGTGAAGGTATTTATTTACTCGATATCATTTACTACCAAACAAAACGCTACTCAAAAAAGTTCTAAATTTTAAAAACAATTGAATATGAAAAAATAAATGTATTATCTGGTATGCCTATTGATAATGGGTATATCACAAAAAAATATCTGCACAGGCAACTGTTACTCCAAATGCTGGAGGACCAGCCAATTATCTTGATGAATTCTCTACAACACAGCTTTAACCATCAAACACGAAGCCTCCCTACCCATCAACTTTTACACCTCGGCAGGGGCAGGCACATTCAACACTGGCCGTTTGACAATAAAAGGTAGCTATGTAGGCATGAGTCTTAATGGTTTGATAGGCATAGTGGATATGGGTACTAATTGTGCTTTTTGCCACAAAATTTATTGCATCAGCATACTACATCAATCACACGAACTAACTTTCATCAGTTTACAAATCCTGCAACGGGTTCAGGTGCTAATGATGGTTTCTTATTTGGTCAACCGGTTAATAGCTTAACTGGTGAAATACGTCAACAAGAAGATGCACCCATTATTATTTATACAGGTAATTTAAATGCAGCACAAATGCTGGAGCGTATGAGGTTTACTACTGGCTTGGAGGTGGCGATGGTGTAGGTAATTGGAATACAATTGCCAATGCAACAAAAATAAATATTAGTAGTGGCGGTATCGCAACTGTGCCGTTCAATTTTCCGGTGGCATACTTAAATATTGGTTATGATTTACCGGGCAATGCCAGTGGTGGCCGCAGGCCTTGGATGGATATTGGAACCTACTACTCTTCAAATTCCGATCACATGTACACAGGCTTATTGGATATGGGCAGCAATCGCAAAGATGCCATTGTAAATTTTGGTGACGACCCACAATACAATGCATTTGACAATATACAAACCCCGAAAACATTCGGGGCTTTATTTATTTCAATACAATTTCAATACACAAAAAACTACATACCGCTATCATCGGCCGAAGGGCCATAACTACTCGGCACCGGTATATTATTCAAACGTAAATACACACCCAATTGTGCGCGGTGGTGAACATGATGGTTCAGTACCCATGTGCGCACAACTTGCAATTTTGGTAGGGTAAAAAATATTTGATCGCCACTGCGCATGGTCCAGTTTTCGGCAAACATTTCATCGGTAGCTTTGCTCAAAATTTCGATGGCTTCGGCACTGCCTTTATCAAATTTTTCTAATAACTCCTCTGTGGTTGTGAGTATAACAGGTTTAAAATCGCCCGAAGCAAAATCTAATTCATGCTTTACCAAACAGACATTCATCCATCCGGGAATTTCGGCAACGTGCGTGGCAAGGCGGCCCATTGTCATCGATTTTTCGTGTGGTTTAAATTCGGCAAGTTTCATATCTACACTTGCAAGTATTTTGCGCGTTGTTGCCAATTCCAATTTGTAATCGGGCAAAAAATATTTTGCTATTGTCATCTTTTTGTTTTAAAATTTATGCGAAGATGAAAAAAACATGCAGCTAAATGCTACTAACCTTTATTTTATGTTTTGTAAAAAATACATCCATAAAAAAAGGCTGCCAAAATTTGACAGCCTCTTTTTAATTTTATTTTCTCCCAAAATTACTCCACTGTAAGTGGACGGGTTACTGGTTTTTCGTTAGGTGTTTCTATTTTCAAAATGTATTTGCCTTTACTCAAATTCGCGTCATTGATACTTACAATATTTATTCCTGCATTGATGTTGATATTGCTTTTTGTAACAATCAACGAACCCAACAAATCGTAAACTTTTACATTTATACTTGTTGCATTAGCAGCATTGTAATCAATATTGAACGAACCACTAGTAGGATTAGGATAAACATCGCTCACTCCTTTTACATTCGAGTTATCGTTGATGCCGGCAGGAATAACTCCTACAAATAATGAGATAGAATAATCATTTGCAAAAGTGTAATTGTACACCGCTTGCGACACACGTAAAGCAGCCACATAAGCAGCATTGCGTTGTTGGTTTGCTGTTGGTGTCCAGTTAATAACTGCCGATGCACCACCTATACCATTTGAAGTAGTAACTGTTGCACCATTACCATTGATGAAAGGTTCACCATTACCGATAACAGAAATAAATCGATTGTCATTATCTGTTGCTGTCAATGTCATTGTGAAAGAAGTACCTGGCGTTAAATAAAACTGCTTGCCTGAATATGGGAAAGTATTTGATGTAGTATTTACAATTGGAGGAGGTGCTAAGCCCGGTACAACTATTATTTGCATGTCTCTGCGAATCTCACCAATCTTTACACCGGCACGATATTCATTTACTAAAAACGATGCCTGAAAATATCCTATTGTGCTTGGCATAAATGAAACCTCGCCTGTATTTGGATTCATTGTAAATGGCATTGATGTATCAGCATAGGGATATGTATATCCTGTAACATATAAGCCTACCGAAGTCAATGGTGTATCTAACTGCCAGTATAATGAATCACCATCGATATCGAATGGCAAAGGATTATAATTAAAGGAGTACTTTGTTGCGCCAAAGGAATTGAGGATTCAAAAAATACGGGGTGAGGAGTTTGTAGGATCAACATAGAGTTTATTTTCGAGATAAAAACTTTCGGCACAAGGTGTAGTCATATTTAGCAAAGCACAATTGCGACAGCAATCGGACCACGACAAACCAAAATCACCTGAGTTTGGAAACGTGATAGTATCCATGTAAACATATTCTTCCACACCATTGCCGTAGTTGTTAGGTGCCGATACATTTACATAGTGCATATCGGCCCATGTGCCATTCACTTCAACATAATTAATTGTTGCAGTGGGGCTGATAGGAACTCCGAGCGTATCGCGGTAAACGGTGAGCGTAACAGCATACGTATTACCTCCTATATTTTGAGAGGTAATTTGCCCACCCATTACGTGGTATGGCTTTGCATTATTCACATAATTGCTAAAGCAGAGAGTAGAAGTTTTTTCATTAATTAATTTGATTTTTAAATTAGGTTTCAAACATAATAAAATAATAGACACCATCAACAAAAGGGAAACAATTTATTTTTTGACATATCAGTAACAAAATAGTAGTTTAGTAGCTGCAAAAATTTACACATCATGACAAATAATTATTCTACAAAAATTTTCATCGTTTTCATTTTCATTTTATTTATTGGCTTCAAAACCTATGCTTGCCAGCGACTTGCAGGCTCAAGCCGTTTCGGTGGCCAACACTTCTGTTGGTGCTGTTACTACTATTTCGTTCACAGTGGCCAATGTAGGTACTACTCCCATGTCCAATTTTTTTATCAACTATAAGTTAAATGGCACCAATGGAAATTTGCAAAATTACCCTTTCACAATTCAGATTGGGCAATCGGCCATCATCACCAATATGACCTTTATTCGTCCTCCCGGTAGCTTTTCGTTGTGTGCTTATGTGTACAGTGCCATCGATATTAATCATGCAAATGATACTGTATGCGGAAATTTTTCTGCACTTATCGATACAGTGAACATTCCTTACACCGAAAATTTTGATGGTGCTATTCTTACCAATTGGGGCGTAAGTACACCAGGGCCGTTAACAAGCAAATGGGAACTTGGCACTCCTAACTATGGGCTCACAAACTCTGCTTATTCCTTCCCCTTTTGTTACGATGTCAATCTCAATACTCTTATGCTGCCGATGCCGAAACTTATTTGACAACGCCATTTATTAATTTTGCCGGAAAGCCTAATTCGAAATTAGATTTCTGGATAAACTACAATTGCGAATCGGGTTACGATGGTGCTTACATCCAATACTCTTTGGATAATGTAAACTGGAATGTGCTTGGAACTTATCTTGATGTAAATGGAACCAACTGGTATAATGTGCCATCGCTGTTTGGCAGTACTATAAGTTCAACGGGTTGGAGTGGGACAAGCGGAGGGTGGCAACACATTACCTACAAGTTGGGCTTTTATAATTTCAATGGGCCGGTAAAATTTCGCTTTGCTTTCGAAGCCGACAATATTATAGAATATGATGGTTTTTCCATCGATAATTTTAATGTGTATCAAACACCCTCTACAGATGTGGAGCTAACAGAAATTGCATCGCCACAATTATAATTTTGCGCTGAGTAATATTCCTGTAGTGATAAAAGTTTTGAATAATGGCACAGTGGCAGCTTCCAATTTTCCTATAAAATATACTATCGATAATTTACCTCCAGTTACATATACGTATACAGGTACCGTTGCACCGTTAAGTTATGCTACTATTTCATTACCGGCATTTACCTCCACATTAGGCATCCATAAAATAAAAGCTTATACGGCCTGGGCCATCGACTCGGTAAAGAGTAACGATACATTGACAAAAAAAATCTATTGTGCCAAATTTCAAACCCTGCCTGTGAACGATAATCTTGAAGGTGCAAACGAAGGCTGGTATAACGAATCAGTAACTGATACTGCAACCAAATGGGAGTTGGGTCAACCAAATTACGGGCAAACATCTACCACACATTCGGGCACAAAGGCATGGGACATAAATTTAAACACTGCATATACCAATAATGCCGAAACATATTTGTATTCTCCATTTTGGGATTTGCCCGCTGTACCAAATGTAACACTAAGCTTTTGGATGAATATGTGTACGAGCGATCAACTTACTTTGGAATATTCGCCCGATACTGCTAACTGGTATACACTTGCTACATACGTATACACACAATGTGGTTATTTTCAATACACTTACGATTTATCGCAGTGGGGCATTTCGGGTAAAACACAATTTCGTTTGCATTTCAAAAGCGATAATGGATTTCCAAATGGCGATGGTGTTTCGATTGATGATATTATTCTTACGTCACCCCCATCGTACGATTTTACAATTACTAAAATAGCTTATCCACAACCGGTGCATCAAATGTATGGACAAATACCTGTTGGCATACAAATAAAAATATGGGGCAAGCAGTACCAATAACATGCAAATAAAATATGAGCTCGATGGTCAACTTTTAAATACTTACAACTACAATAGTGTCTTAATGTATAATGAGTATCAGTACTTAGGCTTGCCTTCATTTACTACTACAGCAGGTCCTCATGTTTTTAAAGTATATATCGATTGGCCATCCGATTCGAACCATAACAACGATACACTGGTTTTAAATTTTACTGTTGTGAATGCAACATTGCAGGGGTTGCCATACCAAACAGATTTTGAAACTACGGTTGGTACTTGGTATAATGCAAATTATAGCAATTCAAATAATAATTGGCAATTGGGAACTCCGGCCTATGGCCAAACAAGCGGTGCACACTCAGGCACTAATAGTTGGGATATAAATCTTAATGCCGCGTATACACCCGATGGATTGAATTATTTATACACTCCCGTTTTCGATTTTACCAATGCCATTACGCCCAAGTTAAAGTTTTGGCTCAACTACAACATGGATTTTACCGATGGAGCATTTTTACAATATTCTACCAATGGCACTACATGGAATATGCTGGGCATATTAAATGACCCTAACGGAATCAACTGGTACAATCAACAGTTATATTATTTCAATAACATACCCGGATGGGCGTTGCAAACTACCGGATGGACTTTTCATCAGTACGATTTAGATGGGCTCAATTTAAGCGGTCCTGTTCAGTTCCGTTATGGTTTTTATAGCTCACAGTACGGTAATGGTGATGGCATTTCGCTTGACGATTTCGAAATTGAACTTGCCCTGCAAAACGATGCACAGCTAAAAACCATTAATGAACCCGGTGCTATTGTTACTTCGGGCATAGCATTGAACCCTGTGGTAACTATTCGCAACAATGGCAGTGTGCCCTTAACTTCGCTATTGCTCAATTATGATGTGAATAACGTATACACGAATAGTTATACATGGACTGGCAACCTCCCATACGACTCGGTGGCTACCGTTACTTTGCCGGCATACACACCTTCGCCCGGGCTTAGCAGTATAAAGGTTTACTCTACATGGAATGCCGATTTAAATGCCTACAACGATACCCTCAAAAATAATTATACTTCTATTGTATCGGCAAATGCACCATACATTGATAACTTCGATAATGCACAATTTTCGTGGATACCTACAAGTACACCTATATATTTTAATGAATGGCAATACGGCACACCAAATTATGGAAGTACTACGGGTTGCTTTACTGGCACCAATTGCTGGGATTTGAATTTGAACCTTGCCTATAATAATCTGGCAAATGCAAAACTATTTTCGCCTTACTTTAATTACAGTACCATAGTAAATAGTAAGTTGGGAATTTACCTCAACTTCGATACCGAATATGGTGCCGATGGTTTACGCATAGAGTACACCACCAATGGCACTACATGGAGTGTGCTTGGCAGTATAAACGAGCCGGGAAGCGGCAATTGGTACAACTCCAATTTGAGTGATGGCAAACCCGGATGGTCGTATCAATCGCAGGGATGGAAACATGCTTACATCAGCACACCTTATCTCGATGGAAAAAATTTGGTGCAGTTTGCTTTCGTTTTTAAATCCGATTTTTCTATCACAGGCATTGGCGCCACAATAGACGATTTCGAAATTTCGCCCGCTGCCGGCATTTTGGAAAATACAAAATTTAATGCCAACATTTTCCCCAATCCATTCAACAACAAATTGAATATTAACTTACCTGCGTATATCCAACATGGTAATATTGTAGTGAAAGATTTGTTTGGCAAAACTGTGGCTGTTAAAAATATTTCATCCTCTAATTTTGAATTTGATACCACAGAATGGAATGCTCAAACCTATTTTATTCACATCACTTCCGATACAAGTACGAGTGTATTTAAAGTGGAGAGGGTGAAGTAAGTTTGGGATTAAATGAGATAAAAATTTTAGGTCAAGTGAATTATTATTTTTGTGATTATTGTTGATGCCGTTGTGACTTTTTTTACCGCAGTGTTATGGGTGTTTCATAAATCTTTTTTTAATGAAACTTGACTAAAAGTATTTTATGATAACTAAATTCTTTAGAAACCATATTTCCTGCTTATTATTCCAATTCTTTTTGGTATTATTACAACTTCAATCATACAAAAGATAAATAACAATTTAAAAATAAAAAAATGAACCCACACCATCATGCAAATTATCTTAATAAATTTAGAAAAGCAATATTTTTATGCTTTTTATTCATTGCTTGTAATTTCAATTTGCAGGCACAAATTGCAATCACCACAAATGTATATGGCAATTGTGCAAACATTACCAGTACAAGCAACGGTACAATCGTAATCATATCAGTTGGCGGAGGGGCGACACCGTACACCTATTTATGGAACAATGGTTCTACCAATTATATTATTAACAACCTTGCAACGGGTACGTATACAGTTACCGTAACAGGTGGCAATAGTGTAACAGTAACCGAAACAATAGTTATACAAAATTATACTCCGCCTGTGACACCAATAATTACTGGTGTGCATTATGGATGCTTGGGTTATCAGTCATACAACGTTACAAATCCACAAACAGGAGTGAGTTATAATTGGAGTGCAACTTCAAACTCTATTACTATATATGGAGCAGGTACTGCAGCAACTATTGATTTTTTAGCAAATGGTTTTAATGGCAGTGGTGTTATTACATTTACCGCAACCGACCAAATAACAGGCTGTTCAAGCAGCGCAACATTTACTGTATATCAATGTTGTAGTGGTGCCTTTGATTTTTCTAATATGACTATCAGCGATATTATTACTAATCAACCTTCTGGTTTTACATATACTCAAAACGGAAATAGTTGGACAATATCTCAAAACAATCCAAGCTTAACGATTGCAATAAACGGCACATTCACAATCGACCACGAAGTAGTACTTAAGGATTGGAATTGTAAAATGGGACCCGATGCCTCCATAATTGTTAACGATGTTTCAAACGCTACTTTTGAAGCGATTTTTTTGAAATGCACCTTGAATACCTGTAACCATGATTATATGTGGCAAGGCATAATTGGTGACCCTGGAGCAGGAATATTATTTAGAGGGGGTTCGGTTTTGGAAGAAGCGCAACAGGGCATAATAATAGATAATGGCGATTTTCATTTTGACCAAAGTGTTATCAACTCATGTTATACAGGCGCAATCATAAGGAACACAATTGGCAATGCTAATTGCGGTATCTATCGAATGAATTTTGGCTGCAACAATTTGAATACCGGCTTACCTCAAAATTTGATTGCTCCTTTTGCCGGAATGAAAACCAAAAATGGTTTACAAATTTTTAACAGTAGTAATATTTTGTTGGGTTATATTGGAATGAACAACAATATTTTTCAAAATACATTTCATCATATCAACAATGCAGTGTATATAAACAATTCGAATGTGGATGTTTATCATAACATATTTGAAGACATACAGCGATACGACTATGCCGGTACAGGCATAGCAATAGAAGCCGCCAAAGGCATCCCTTCTATGAATGTAAATATTGGCGATATGGATGTGTGGAACCTCAAAAAATCAAATTCATTTACACGCTGCCGCATAGGCATACACGCACACCATAACACTAACTTAACAGTCGGATATAATACTTTTACAGACATTAGAAACACTTTGGGTACATTTGATGCAGGGATTACCGAGACTGCCATTCAGGTAAATAATTTGAACCAAAATTCAATTCGTATAAATGATAATACATTTAGTAATTTTGAAACCGGAGTTAAAGTTGGCACTTACAACAATTGTCAAGTACAAATTATAAATAACACATTTAACAGCACTGTGCTTGCTCCACTAAACGAAGCCGCGCATGGTGTTTTAGTAAACAATCCATTTACTAATTCTCCACAACCGTTACCACTCTCTATTGCAGACAATTATTTTCACCATTGCCGAAATGGAGTACATTTAAATGTGTGCGATTTTGCCGATGTAGATAATAATATAATCACTTTTTACGATGCCGATATCACAGGGCCAAATGCAAACTTAGTGCGGTATGGCATACGTGCATCGGGCGGATTTGGCTTGCATACCATCAATCACAATTGGATACGTAAACCTGGCAATACACCAACATCAAATTTAAAATCAAAATTATTTGGCATAAATGTTCAATCGACTGAAAATAATTTTGTACAAAATAACCTTGTAGAGAAAACGGGAACAGGGATTAGATTTTTTAATACTAGTATAATAAATTCACTTTTGTGCAATAATATGGATGGCAACCTTTTTGGTTTACGGTTGGAGAATGCAATTATTGGAAATCAAGGGACTGCAGGCTTTGCACAAGATAATTCGTGGACTAACATCAACTTAGATATCGAGGGAATGGGTTTCACATTTATTACAACATTTTATTCTCATTCTACTTCACCCCCTTGGACTCCAGATCCAAATGATATAGACCCTCCAAGTACTTATTTATTTCAAAATGGTGCAATTAACACTAATTGCGATGTTTTTCATCCGCAACCACTACGCGATCAAATTTTAAGCATTGTAAATCAAGACGGTGATTTTAATTTATTGACGCCAGAAGAAAAGTATGCAGCAAATCAATCAGCATTTGAAAAACTCCATGCTGATTCTTCAATGATGAATAAAGGAGATGCTGATGATGCAGTTTTGCAAAACTATCACGACAGTATTGCAACTACTAACATTGGGCAATTGGCAAATGGTGTAACTTTGAACAATAGCAATTTGAGCAGCATTTCGCCCGTCAATAATGCCGAAGAAAATATGAAAACCTTGCTCGGAATATATGCGGTAACATGGGGTATAGATATTTTTGATTTTACAACCGAGCAATTTGATGCATTGTATAATATTGCTTCACAAAATCCCATTACCGGTGGCAATGCTGTGTATGCAGCAAGAGGAATGCTTCATACATTTTTTGATGATGATATGATGGCAAATGGAAAATTAATTCATCCTGTTAGACTAATAAATTTAACACAATACAACAAAGGCAAACTCTACCCCAACCCGGCAAACGATTTTGCATACTATAGTATTCGATTGAAAAAAGATGAAATATGCACTGTGCAATTAATTGATTTATCGGGTACGATATTGAACACCACCTCAATGAAAAATGAAAATTGTTTGGTTCCAATTCAAACAACAAATTTATCGCAAGGAATTTATTGTGTGCGCATTTTAATTAACGGAATGCTTTTCGAAAATCATAAGTTGGTAAAACAATGAAATTCTTTTTCATTTTGATGTTTATTTTCTTGGCACAAGGTTTTGGAATTAGCCAAAACCTTGTGCCTAATGGTAGTTTTGAGGATACAATTCCATATAACACAAACCCGTGTCCATGGTGTATTGATAGTGTAAATCCTTGGTTTAGGGGTTTAAATGATAAAAGTGCTGATTATTTTAATGGCGAATATCTATTATTAATGCCTGGCAGTAGCACCCCATTTAACGCATATGGATTCCAAAACCCCAAGCAAGGTGTTGCATATTCTGGGTTAGGGGTATACAATAAACTATGGCTATCAAGGGAGTATCTTTCAATTGCCCTTACTAATGCATTAATTCAAAATCACGTTTATTTTTTAAAATTCTATGTGTCGCTTTCTGATAGCAGTAGATATGCAATAGATAAAATTGGCTGTTATTTATCCGTTGACACGCCTGATTTTAATATTTTGAATTTTGGATTTATACCTCAAGTTGAAAATCAGGCTGGTAATATTATTGTTGATACTGTAAATTGGACTATGATTTCAGGAATTTATTTAGCGCAAGGTGGTGAAAAAATCTTGACTTTTGGAAATTTCTACAATAATGCTAACACCCAATCAATAGAATTTCTTTACAGTGGCTATCCCTTTAGTAGCTATTACTATTTAGATGATGTCTCCCTAATAGATTGCACAGCCACCTTCATACAAGAAATAGAACTGCCACAGTTTAATTTATTTCCAAACCCTGCAACCGATATTTTAAATATAGAGAGTGCACAAGGGTTTCAGGGTTTGTTGTTTTATAATAGCGTGGGTGATGTAGCATTGCAATTTACAGAAACACTCGAAACTAACTTTGCATGTGAAGTTGCCATATTGCCAAAAGGAATTTATATAGTAGCAATAGAAGATAAAACTGGCAGAATGGTTTATAAAAAATTTATAAAAATGTAATCAAAAAAAATGCTCCATAACAGGAGCATTTTTTTTGTTTTAGAAAACGTAAAAAATATTTTTTGCAATCGCCCGCAGTTCAGTTTTTAAAAATGCATTTTCAAAAAATTAAATGCATTGCCATACATAAACGCATCGACAATTGCAGTCGGATCAACTTTGTTGAAATTTTTCTTTAAAGTATTTCCTTTCATGAATTGAGTAGCGCATTTTATTAATGGATCGTAAAGCAGCGGCATTTCGGCACAAGTGGCAAAGGGTCCTATAGGATTTATTATTCCATCGAAATCGGAGCCTATGCACAGTGTGCGCCAAGCCGGAAGGCCAGCATTGTCGAACACTTCGGCAGCATGTTGTATTTGTGCCCACACTAATCGGCTCCATTCATCGGCATCGTTGTCGAGGTATTTTATGGCAAATCCATGTAATACATCGGCACTGGCAATTCGTCTTTCGTCAAGTTGTATACCGAGTATGCCACCACTTTTACAAACGTATATCAACTCATCGTCATAAATATTTATGTCATCGTTGAAGAATCTTTTCTTTGCACCTGCAATTGTTTCGCTGCCATCGCTTTTTATTCCGGCAACACCACCATGACTTACTACAATAGGAATTTTACTGTCGTCAGTATTATAATGCTCGTCAAGATAATTGAAATACATAGTGCGCGATAAACGGCTCATGTGTTTTATATCTACCAAAATGCGTTTGTTGTTTTTATTATCGAGCATGGCATCAATCACTTCGAAACCAAAAGCAGTAATTCCGGTATTAATACCAAACTCCTGATCGATACCCGACAATTTTATTCCCAAAATTTCTTTGGGAATTTTTAAACTTCGTGCATGGCCAGCAAGCTCATTATAAAAGTGATGCGATAGCGTAACAAAAAATGGACGTTGCTTCCACTTTTTTACGGCAGCAATATTTGCCAATACTATAGATGTATCGGTAGTTGGTTTGCTTTCGGGATTGGGGCTCACACCAAAGGAATGCGCACCTTCAATTGTAATCACCACATAAATTATATTTCCTTTTTCAATAGTGTCCTCATCGGGAATGTCGGCAGCACTGCCCACCACTTTATAAATATATTCTTTGCCATCTATTGTTACAGGTTGCTTTTCGATAGCGCATAAATAATTGTATTCCTGATTGAGGTCGAAAAAATAATCGTTAAGATTGCGCAAGTAGCGTATGCGTTCTTTACCAATACCAATTACAAAATTCTGCATGCCGAGGTCGGTGGTGTTCACACCATTTTTATCGATAACAAATCTTTTTTCGAAAGGGTATAAAGAAGCCACAATCAATTTTGTGATGCCTTGACTTACCGATGTAAAATCGCTTTGTGTGTAGGGAGTTGCGCCAAAAAATAATTCGCGCCTGCGGTTGAGTTTGGATTTGTACCAAACGGAATTTTTCTTTTTTGCATTGGTGGTATTGCCTTCCGATGCACCGTTTTTAAAACTTTGTCCAAATGCTTTGAACGATGGATGACAATGAATGTCGAAGATGAGTTTAGCCATGGTTATTTTTTTTATTGGTTAGATCTGTGAAGATGAGCGTTTTGTTCTTTACTTTTTTTTAAATAATTTCATAATTATTGTACTTATTTTCAAATCGAAAGTGGCTGGTATGTGACTATCCAATATTTCTTTTTGCCCTGCGGCATATCCTATTTCGTAAAGTTCAGCACAGTTTTTTGCATCACTCATATCGGTTAACTTGGTTACATGATCGGTAGTATATTGTTTGCCGGTAATTTTTTCCAGCTCGGCAGCAGCCACTGTAACATTGTAACGCAAGTAATGTAAAATTGGTTCGGGTGAAATTAAATCTTCAGTTAAATCACCAACTTCACCATCTATACTTTTTGCTGTGGGTGAGCGCGATAACCATTGCAAAATTGTCTGGTTGGCCCAGCTTGCATCCTGCATCAACATATCGGGAATTTGCTGCGCCCATTTCAACTGATGATTTTTTTCTATATCCTTTGGTAATTTTTCAAGTTTACTCATGCCGGTTCCTACCGAAATAATCATCAGTTTATCGGCACCTTTTTCCCAGTGAAAAGGAAACCCTTTTAGAGTTGCCACCTTAAGCAATTCCAATGAAGGATTGTTGGCCATACTAACACCACCATCCACAAATGCACCTGAAATTCCTTGACCCACATCAATAGTAATTGGTAAAAAATAAGTTGGTGCTGCTGCACTTGCACGTATTGCATCGCGCAACAATATTTTTCCATTGGCTCCAATTGCACTATCGAAATATTTTCCGCCCGGATGATTTATCAATGGCCATACACTATTGGTATCGGCCCGTTTGGCAACTATGCACAATCCTGTTTTTATATGTTCGCTATCGCCAAGCGTATAATCCTGAAACATATTTTTCAATTCCTTTTCGAGTGGCTCAGCACTGTAATTTGCTTTCACCATTTTGCCAATTTCGAAAACATTCCACCAGTCGTTTTTTTGTCCGAATATTTTTATTCCGAGGGCAAAATATTTTTCTTTAATTTCTGCAACCGACAATCCAATGGAAAGTGCCGCAGCAATTATTGACCCTGTGCTTGTGCCTCCTATCAAATCGAAATAATGGCATAACCTAAAATCGGCAATATGCGGATGCCGGGCTTTTAAAATTTGTTCTAACTTTTCGAGATAGCCAAGGCTTAATGCGCCACGTATACCGCCACCGTCAAGCGCAAGTATACGCTTCGGGCCGGTTGAAGGATCGAGTTTTTGTTGAAGTGTCATTTGTTTAATTTTTTTTATTGCGTTTAGTATCGGTCAGTTTTGAAATTTTGTCAATCAAGTTTGAAATATTTAATTGGGCTTCGCCTATTAATTGAAAATCACTTTTTTCTAAACTTAATTCTTTTGAGTTTCGAATTTTTTCTATTTCGGCTTCAATTCTACTATTTTCTTTCAATATATTATTGAAAAAGTTTTGCTCATTTTTATATTTATTTAAAGTTTCCTTTTTGTAGTAATCATCAGTTTGAAATCTTTCAATCTGCGAATGCAAAGTATCTACTTCATTATTCAATGCAATTATTTTGCGCTTCACATTTATTTGTGGTTGCGAAACTAGCTTGCATCCTTTGGGTAATTGATTCGCTATTTGTTTTATATCATCCTCCGATAAATCGTTTTGCGATATATCGAGCAACTGAAGGTTTTTAAAACTATCGAACACCTTCAAATCTTTGGAAACCATACCTGCCGATAAATTTAATTTACATACACTGTCGGGATTTAGCAATGCTTTAATCAGCGAAGAAAAAACAAAGTCGCAATTTGGCACTACGTTAATATCACCCCCATGAATGGATTTTGTTCTGTGGTAGTTGATAGTAAAATAATTGTTATCGAAAGGATTTGACGCTTTTACCAAATGGGAAATATTATTTATCTCAGTTCCCTTCGAAGTGAAGTAATTCCTAAGTTTTTGAAAGCCAATGCTAACCTCGCTTTGATTTGACTGATTGCTGTTATTTAAAACATTTCCTAAACCAGAATTACCAGTCACAAAAACATATTCGTCAATCGAAATACTATCCGCTCTAGAATCTTTCATTTCAACAAACAAATCATCGAGCATCTTTTCTTCAGCATTGCTTGCAACTCTTTGCCAAAAGTCACCATAAATAACTGCATTGGCTTTGGGTTTGATTTTATATGGATAGATGCTAAGAACCGGACAATTACTGCCATCGCTCAATTCGGCATCGGACATAGTTGGATACACATCATTATCGCATACCGTCAAAGAAATGTAGTTGTTGCCAATTCGTGAAATCTGATTTGGAGTCACAAAAAATGTTTTGTATCTGTTATTTCGTTTCCCTATTATTCTATAACTTATTCCATTGGTACAAATGGAACTTATAGAATATGTTTCGTAAATACTTTTGTTTCTAGTTGCATAATACAGCATGCTTTTATTTGCAGCAATGTTTATGAAACGCTTTTGCCTGTCCCAACCATTAATTTCGGTTGTGGCCTTAAATCTTTTCATAAATTCCTTTATTGTAATTGTATTACATGCATAAATTACTTTTGCGACATTGTCGACAGGAGGATTTGTGTAACCAAAAATAATTCTCAATGAGTCGGTATAAATTTTAGGAAAAGTATTTATCACATAAATTTTATAATCATTCATATTGTAGTACCCTGACAGAAAATGACCCGTGTCTGCATTATAAGCCGTCAATAATTTATGGTATGCAATGGCGAAATTTGTTGCAATCTGTGAAGATGCATTTGTGTCTACGCCATTTTGATACAATGCATAATGTGTTGTTGTATATGCATTCAAAAAGTATCCATACCAGTTAATATAGTTCAGTTGCTCGTTACTATCTAATACAAAATCTTTAATGAAGCATTTGCTTTCAGCATTCATTTCTTGCTGCAGCAAACTATTATTATCCATCGATTGCATCATACTTTTTGCACCTATGCTCAATGCCTTGAGATAAGCCCATGCGCGGCAACCCACTATGCTGTTCGGTTCTATATCGCCATACAATTGTATCACATTGTTTATAGTATCGGTATCGTATGCATCAGCAGCTATCACATTCAGGTTATTAAAAATAGTGTCGCTTTTTGCAAGGCTATCCGATTTCACAAACCAGCTAAATGCAGCACCAGCGTTTTTTTCTATTATGCAATCATAACCCTTCTTGAGATAAAAAAATGCGCCCGCTTATTATCATCATCAATTAAATATTCTTTGTTTTTATAAATTTCGGTAACCACTTGTTTTTGATGTATGAATAAAGGCGCAATCGAAATAACAAGCAGTAGAATAATAACAGGTAACCGCCATTCTTTTTTTATGATATAAAGTAAAGCCCGATAAATTAATTTTGCGAAACTGCGATTGGCATTCTGCAATTTTTTATTGAAAAATATTTTAACCCGTTCAATAGCCGGTGGAAGAATTTTTTCTTTTGTCACGGTTTCTCCCTGCAACAGCAAATCACTTTTCTTACACCAACCTTGTTCTACATTTTCATCAATCTGTGTGTTGCGTCTGCTTTCAGCATTCGGTGCTGGAATTTCGGCAGCTGATTCAAAATTGTTTGCTTCTTCATTAACATTTTTTTGAATTGCATTTCTCAACCGCACTTTGAAATAGTCGCCTTCAACCTCCGTTATTTCAACTTCAGTTTTTATTTTCCATACAAACAATTTCGTACTTCCCGATTTTGGCAACTCATATACATTCACTTTTGGCGACAGCACCTTTGCACTAATAGGAAAAGATAGCCCCGCCTGCTCATGCAATTCATTCCAAACTGTATCGGTGCCGGTATAGATGTAAGGCTCAAAAGTTTTTAAATTTGCATCTGCTTTTATATTTGGTACTTGCGATTGTGCGCCCAACAAACTAATGTGCAAATTAAAATCGGCAAAAGATTTTACGTTTTGTTCTGTGGTTATTTTTTTATTATCCAGGTTATAAGTAATTACTTTGGCAATGGATTGAACGGCAATTATTTTTTCATTTGCCCCAATTCGCTTTATCAATTCATTTCGAAACAAAGATGGAATATCACCCTCGCGAAACCATTTCAAATAATTCAACTCCACTATAAGTTCATCGGTAAGGAAAGAGGCATCATTATATAAATCAATGGCTATTTTGCGGGTTAAATCCCAATACAAAAATTCGTGAAGGGCGCAACAGGCAATCATTTGAAACACCCGTGGATTATTGTCATAATACCATTCCAGCCTATCAACAAATGATGCAACAATTTTTTCTTCTGCATCCTCATTAACTGTTGCATTGGAAAGTTGGGCATAGCAGGCATCGAGGTTTGGATAATCACTTACACAATTTAGCCTGGCCATTAATGAATAAGCTTTTGAATTGACAGTATAAAAATCGAGGCTCGCTAAATCGGTTAAAAAATTTTCTAACCCACGTAGCGAAGCTGTTTCTATTAAAAATAATTTCGATAACAATATCTCCACATTGCCCCACAACTGCGGATGAACAGGAGTGAAAAGAATTTTTTCTTTCCAGGCATTTATATCATTTTGCACTTCGCGGTGCAGGTCGAATGTCTCGGGCACTATCAACTCATTACCATCGGTCCAAATCAATAAACGATGTTCAACATGTGTAGCATGCAAATCTTTCAACGTATATTTTTTGCCCGATGTGTATGATGTTAAATACCTGATATCGTTATCGTATATAAATGCATCTATGGAAATAGATTTTTCGATGTATGAAAGCAAATCAACTATTAGGCGGTAATGATGGTTGCGAATATTATTGCTTTTAATAAGTAATAAATATTCGGGGGTTTTGAAACTGTCCTGATTCACAACTGTTAGCATACCGGCATTTCGTATAGTCTTTTCGAAACTCTTGCGTTGGTCAATTTTTAGTTCTCCGGTTTGCTTGCGCTTGCGCCAAAGTTTTATTAAAATTTGAATTTCTTCAAAATCATACATACGTTTATCAACAGGAAAATGCAAAGTCTTATAAAAAGGTCCTGATGCTTTTTTGGGTGCGGCCTTACTTTTATTACTTTGAATTTGGGTTGGAAAATAAAATAAAATGCAACTGCAGCAAGCAACGCCAAAATAGAAATCAACATCTGCGTAACAGAAAATCGGTAATAAGGATCCTTCCATAAGTAATCATCAATATTTACATCGATTGCCGGAGGGGCAGGGAAATTAACCGTAGGTATTTCGTTAATCTCTTTTTGAAAAGAAATGAAACTCATAGTTGAATCAGTACATTGAGCATTTGCTACAGACAATGACACCGAAATATCTGTATCTTTTATCTGTGAAAATTTATGTTCTGGATTTGCATCTTTCGCATTTGTGCCATCGCCAAAATCCCAGTGGTATTTCAAATTATCGCCTGTTGAAGTGTTTTCGAATTTTACAGTTTTCGAAACAGGATCAATGATTGCGTATGTGAAAGATGCCGCGCATTTTACAGGTGCATATATAATGTATGAGTCTTGATAAGTTGAATCGTATGCCTCTGTGGTAAGCAACACTTCCTCATCTATTTGCACCCTTGACGATAGTATTAATGTATCGCAAAGACTGTCGGCAAAGGCTATGGAAGCAGAATCGCGTACCGTCCACAAATTTTTAACCTGAGGATGCACCGTTTTGTTATAAAGCTTAACCGTAGAGTCTGTTAACCTTATCGATAAAATATTTGCATCAACACTATCGACAGGAAAAGTACAACAACACGAAATGTAATCATTAATAACTGCGTGATGTTTGCAATATTTGCGGGAGGTATAAAACAAAATAACCATCACTACAATGAGTGCGAGTGGAATTAGCCACCACCACCAATTTTTTTTTGCAATGGGCTTTACAAATGGCTTGAGTTGAATTGTTGCGGTATCGAAATCAAATTGTTGTTTTTCGTTTTTACAGACAACAGCCCGCAACGAATTTACAAAATGATGAATCGCATCAGGGTTTTCAAAAGTTGGTCGGGTAATATTATGAATGTGATAAATACGCAACAGCATTCCCGCATCGGGTTCAAATCCATTTTGACGAAGCCACGAAATGACATCCTCTATCGATGATATATTTTTATCATTCACCACTTGAGCAAAATCACAAATTTGAATTTAGCTTAAGCAATAAATCTAAATCGTTTTTATTTTTGCCAGGGCAGAGTATAATGCCAACGGAAATTTTCCCTCATTAATTTCTTTGTTCTGTTTACTCATTTCAATCAGCAAATGAAACCAACCAAGAAACTCGGCAGTGGCAGGTTTTTTTTGCATGTTATTGTTATTGCGTAAATCTATAAACATAGCTTTTGCTTTTTGGTATAGTCCATCGTTACCAGCGCCAAACCGGGCACGAACAATGTCATCAAGCATTTTGTATCTGTCTTTTTCGAAAGAAATGTGATGGAATACACATCGCCTCAAAAAAGGTTCGGGAAGATTTTTTTCTGTATTACTTGTTACAATTATTATGGGCTTCAAATCGGGATCGCATGCAACTTCCTTTTGTGTTTCTTTAACGGTAAAACGGTACCGGTCTAATTCATTCAACAAGTCGTTGGGGAAATCGCGCGGTGCTTTGTCAATTTCATCTATAAGCACTATACTTCGCATTTTTAATTTCGATGCTGTGTCGGCAGACATTGCATTTTGTTGATTGATAAGTGCTTTTTCAAATGCCCTGCCAAGCATACCCATCGAAATGTAATTTTCAATAACCGTTAATTTATCCTTTTGAATTTGGGCATCAACAAAATGCCGCAACATATCATACTGATACAGCAAGTCGTTGGCAAGCGAAGTTGTTTTTGTATTAAAAACATATAGCTCAAGATCGAAAAGTTTTTGAAGACATTGCGCCAAAACTGTTTTGCCGGTGCCTGGCTCACCTGTAATCAACAGCGGTTGCCCCAGCAACAAAGCAACATCTATGGCATCTGCCAGTTCCTGAGTAAGCACATAAGGGTTATCATCTGTAGGTTTATTTACAAACCCCGAAAGTTTTTCGCGCAGTATTTGCGTGGTGGATGATGTAGTGAATGGTGATGCCATTGTATTTAAATTTTATAATAAATATTTTTCGTTGATAATGTAATCGTCAATCTTATTCATGCTTATAGTTTGATCATTAGCAAATAAAGATGG
Organism: Bacteroidota bacterium; assembly: GCA_016717325.1. Taxonomy (GTDB): domain Bacteria; phylum Bacteroidota; class Bacteroidia; order AKYH767-A; family OLB10; genus JADKFV01. Next base: position 99,933 of record JADKFV010000014.1, read on the forward strand.
ATAATTGTTTTTAATGGATGCAGTATCGATACTATCTTCACTCAACAAATCGAGCCAGTTACTAAAATCATCTTTACTCACATCATCGAAACCCGAAATATGCCAGATGCTATCTTTATTGGCAGCAGAATTAATAGCGCTTAGCAGGTTTTTTTCGAATGAGCTTCCTTTTAAATCGTCATCGTAAATAACCGAAATGAAATAGCAAATGCTTTCGAATTTTGTAAAAATATCATGGTCGCCTTCGCATACTTTTTGGTGCAGGTCGGTTTTCAATCTATCGAAAAGTGCAATGACATAACTTACATCATCCTTAAACCAAAGGAACAGTGGAATGATAATTTTTCTCCGGCTTTTATACTTTCGTCTTTCAGAAATTTTTGAGCCGTTGCACTCATTCTGTCTACTATCATATCTATAGCAATATCGGCAGACAAGCCCTCGTCAACTATCCGTGCTTCGCCTTTGAGATGGTTTTTTAAATTTTGGGTGCGGTCAAGTTTCGAAAAGTTGTAGTTCTCATTTTTTAAATCGTCACCCAAACTTCTGGGAATGCGTAAAACAAAATTATTGATCAATTGGTCGAATGAACCCGAAAAAAAGAGTATCCCACTTTTTACTTTATCGGCAGCAGGCTTTTTCAGTATTTTTAAGCGAAAGAGTATGCTGTCTTTAAAATTATTAAACTGATTTTCTCTGTTAATTCGAAATCTGTTATTTTTTATCTTTTCACTATTTGCGGTAATAACGGGAGGTGGTAAGGTGTTTAGCTTGAGTACACCCGGAAATAAACGGTCTTTTATTTCATTTACAAAATCGGTTAAATTATTTTCGAATTCCATTGCGGTCGAATACATTGTTTTGTTACCAATTGCAAAAGAAATTTTCTCTTCCAAAAAATATTTATGCTCGGCAGTGGTCCAAAATTTATCGATGGTTTTTGCAAACCTCACAGGAATAATATTGTTGAGCGTGCCTCTTTCCTTGCAAAGTTTTATAATTTCGGGTAATTCTGTTTCACTCACATAGGTCGATTGCAGATAGGGATTAGAAAAAAACAATATGAAATAATCGCTGTTATTTATTCCATCTTTAATCAGTTTATCGTAGTTGTTACCTGCTTGAATTTCGTTTTCATCGAGCCAAAAATTATCCTTATCGTAATAAAATCCATTGACTTCTTCCTTCTGAAAAACGGTATTCAAATATTCGAACACCCTTTTCATATGGCCTTTAAAATCTTCGCAGTGAGAATAAGAAATAAAAATACGCATAAGCCCGGATATTACTTCTGTTGAATTTTCTTTTGCATTATCGCTATCATTTTGTTGTACGCACTTTTCAAAGCATCATTTCTAAAAAAAGTCAAGGTCTCTATGTTTTGGTTTCTACAACATGTGCCCTAAAAACGAATAGGTATGTTCATTATCGGCATTTGTAAAAAATAGGATATTATTTTCACTTGAAACAAAATATTTTTCCATCCTTGTTCAGCAGAAATTTCCATTTCAAAATAAATTTAAAAACCCGCCACATAAAACTTGAAATACACTATATTCTCTCAATCGTAACATTACAAATTCTTCAATTTGTAATTACCATTTTTACGATCCATATAAATTCAAAGTAACACAACAGCATTACTCATGTCAAGGGGGTTTACCCTTGCATTAAAATAAAATCTTAAATCCTTATTCCCAAAACATAATCGTCATTCTCTTCAGTCCCAACATAAAATTTTTTAGTCCCAATTATTTCAAAGCCATAATTTTTGTAGAAGGCATTTGCACGATGGTTCAATTGCCAAACGCCCAACCATAGGTATTCGAAATTATTTTTGCGGCCAAACGAAACAACTTCATCCATCAGGAATTTGCCAATGTGGTGTCGCCAATAATCGCGACCTACATATATGCGTTCAAGTTCTATGCATTGGAGTTTTGGCAAACTTTCGAGGGTTCTATCGCTGCGGAGCTTTATATATCCGCAATCTCTTTCATCAAGTTTGCATATGGCGTAAAATGCTTTGCCTTCTTTTATATCGGCTTCAATATCGGCTTGTACAAATGCCTTTTGGCAATACAAAAGAAGGTCGTCCATGGCCTTTTCTTCGTGATAGGCTTCAATAAAAAAACGTGCGCCCAAATCGCAAATCAATTTTGCATCGCCATGAGTAGCCCACTTTATTGACAAATTTTGTTCGTTCATTATTAAAATAAATATTGTTCAGCACAATGATAAGAAATGTTTGAATTAGCTTTTCCATCGCTTTAAAAATCTCCATTAACCATGGAGGTGCAGCAAAAAACACAAGTTACTGTTTCACAAATTTCGTACAAATCCTTCTTTTATCGTTTTGCAAAACCAATTGATACAAACCCGGCATGAAACTGCTAACATTAATATTTACAAACTGCTTTACTGAATCGTTCTTAGTAAATACCACTTTACCGTGTACATCGTATATTGTTATTGTTACATCATCCAAAGATGTTGCTTCCCAATTGAAATATAAATTTTCTGTAGTGGGATTAGGATAAAAACTAACAGGTGAACTCTCACTATTTTCATAAAAATATAATCCTCCCCCACTCTCGTTAAATCGTTTTACAAACTCCTGATAGTATTGATTGGCAATTGATGCATCGTGCACCATCAATGTATTTTCATCATTCTTCGTATTTGCAGTTGTACTCCAGTTATGCGAGCCGGTAAGCACCAATGCATCCGAGGCGGGATTATCCTGATCTACAATCAGGTATTTATGGTGTAATATTCCCTGCAAGCTATTATGATCATACAATATAATTTTATTGTTCATCACATTTTCCATTATACTAAATGCAAAACCCCCTCCACTTGAAGTGTCATCCACCATCCCATTTGCATCAACATTATTCCAAACGCGATCCTGAACGGCATAAGCTAAATCGGTGCGTGTAAAAACAAAAATCGCAAATTGCAATGAACTGTTTGCTGTTTGAATGGTACGTTCTATCTGAGCATTCACATTATCCGATGGAGAAAAATAATTTTCTACACGCTTGCCATTAATAAGAAATTCGTGGGGAGTGTTATTCGTTTTCTTTGGCCCAAACTTAATATTATTTAAATTGTACTGTGCGGCACTGCTGCCCCACATCTCTTCAAATTCAATGGTGTAAGCCTTTGCCAGCGATTTATCTTGAATGATAATTACATTGTTTGCATCGGTGTACAATTGATTGTCGCTCCAGTTTGTAGAACCCGTCCACACTATAGGGAGATTAACATCGGAAGATGCCGCATCAATAATCACAAATTTATTATGCATTATGCTATAGTAATTTGCAGGAGTATCGGGCGAAAGTAAAATTGGAATATTAGCATTGAGTGTACTTAATCCGGCATTTACATTTTGTCCATCGGCAATAACTCGAATCTGTACACCACGGTTGTATGCATCATTAATGCCTTGAGTAATTTTAGCAATATTAAAATCATCGAAACTATAAACGGCAATGTCGATAGTGGAAACCGCACGGTCCATGTAAGCTTTCAAAGTATCGTCAATTGTGTAGTTAAGTTGTGTGGCAATATTATTTGCAGGGTTAGCAAAGTTAATATCAACGGTACGGTTAAAGTAAGTTTTAATTTCGCCCGTAGAGCCCGAAGCAGTAATAAATATTCTCTTCTCACTAAATGCAGTATCGGTGCCCAAAACCGAAATAGCTTGTACATAAATCACATCGGAAGGATTTACTCCTGTAACGGTAACCGTATGCGAAGTAACATTGCCTGTGCCGGTTAAAATTCCTAATTCGAGTGCAGGTGTTTTTCCATACAATAACTGCGATGTTGAATTTACATTTGTTTGCCAGCTTACATCGAAGCCTGTGGTAACAATATTGGTTTGGTACGGAGTGTTTAAAATACTTACTGTAGAATTTGAAATCATATCGGCCGGGTTGCGTAAAAGCAATTGGTATTGGGTTTGATATTGAGAACATATACCAATCAAATCAACACTCGTAAAAGGAATCAGCGTTCCTACCAGTGCACTCCCCGTGCGGACATACATTACGCCCGTTTGTCCGTTGGCATTAAACTGATAAGTTGTGTTAGCTTGAAACAATGATCCGCCATTTGCAAATGTAGCATCGTCAATTCGTACCAACTGCGACTCATAAGGTTCGTCCATTTGCACAGGAGTAATAAGTGCTGGAGCGGGAAGTGCATTTCCCGATGAATTGAGTGCCCAAGAATTGACAGGTTGTATTTCGAGCAAGTTTGAATACTGAACAGTTACACCAGTCACATTCACTTCGTCACCGGTAGTGGTGGTAGAAAGTAACGTGCTAAAAACTGCTATGCCACCCGTTGCATCTTGTATGTATCTAATGCTTCCTAATTCGAATCCGTTGAGGCAAACACCTTCAACATTTACCACACTGCCAACAGGCAATGCACGTGCGGTAGCAATGCTAATTAATTGCGCTTGGGCATTGGTTAGTGCTATCCAAAACAATATTGCAATAACACATGCACTTTTAAAGCTCACACAGTGATGTATTCTAAGAGTTGTCGTATAAATTTTATTTTGATTACACATGATTCAAATTATTAAAGTAAAAAAAAACCATGCATCCCTTTCGAAATGCATGGTCTGTATTATTATTAAAAAATATTATTGTACATCATTAAGGTTGCGAATTTGCAATTGCAAACCATCGTAATCGCTAACTATAACTGTAAACGTTTTTGGTGTAGTAGGGATAGGTGAAGCCGCAAATGTTGCAGAAAAGCGAGTATACAATATTGTATTATTTGTACCATCGGTAATCACATTATTGCCACTGTAAGTAGGAAAGCCCGACAGAGTAGCGTTTGAAACCTTTACCAATGTTGATTCTAAAGCATTTTGTTCCGTTACTATTTCCTGTATCGTTTTTACAACGGGTGTTACAGTTCCTGTTCCTGTTTTTACAGCTGCTGCATTCGCCACTTTATTTATTTGTAACCAGGCATGATACTCCGATAGTTCCTGCCCCGATACTTCAATCTCTACTTCGTCACCTAGTGCAAAAGTATGCACCCCTGTAAACCTTACTACTATACCACCGGTTGCATCTTGAATAACAATATTCTTTGTATCTAAATTCAAATTGTCTTTATCGGAGGTTACAATTCCCTTAATTGTAAATGCGCCTTGCACCGTAGTAGTACTGCCTGTAAACATGCTGCGGATATTAGCAATAGTCGTTGGCGTAGCTACTCCACCGCTACCATCGCAACGCAGGTTTACAAATGCCACATCTTTAGTATCGCGAATTTTTAACTGAAAATCGGAATTGTATTTTTGCAATACTGCCGTAAGATTTCCATTCAAACGCGGAAGCTTTTCTCCTGCAAAATTTGCATAGCCACTATTGCGCATTAAGATTACATTGCCATTGCAATCTTGTATGTCTCTATTTTCATCCTGTTGGTTTATTGCATCAGCATAGGTATTATTATAATCGACAAATTCTACTTTTTTAAAGTATACCAATTTATTTATCAAAGCATCTGATGCCATTGTAATATCGATTGTATCAACCGGCACAGGGTGATAATACGAACCTTTCAAAATAAAATTTGGAATCAATGCTAATGGAATGCGGCCAAGTGCACCGCTTAAATCTATGTAACCTCCTACATTGAGCACTCCGCTGTTATCGGCTATCCACAAGCCTTTGAGTTTAACGAATACCTTGCGTCCCACCGGAAAATCGGTATAAAAATTCGACTCATCAATTTGAAAAGCCATACCACCAGTAGCATCTTGAACAATAAGTTCCTTGTAAATATTGCCCGAACGGTCGTCAGCATTTACTATAGCTTCGATGTATACATCATCGTTAATTTGTTTGTTTGAACCTTTGAAATAATTTTTCAAACTATCGATGGTGATTTTTGTGCCGCTAACAATTGGGTCGCTTCCGCCTGTTGGTGGTTCGTCAATTTCGTTTTTTACACACGAAGTTATTACCGCCAAAAGCGACAGCATTAAGAAATAAATTTTGAAATGTTTTTTCATTTTATAATTATTTAATTGATTTTTATTTTTGATATTATTTTGTGATTAGTTCATTCTTAAAGCTAAGTTGATAAGAAAAGTGCGGCCGAAACCACGGAATGTTCTTGGTTGCGAAAATGTTGCGAAGTCGCCAACAGTGGTGCGATAGCGTGCTTGCTCAAATCCACCGGTTATCAAGTCTTCGTTATTAAGTATGTTGCTAACACCCACACTCAACACAATAAATGTAGGATGCTTAAGCGATTTGAATTTATTGTTTGCACGCCACGACCAACCACCAAAAAAGTCGACTGTCATTTGTCCTTCAAAACCCGGCTGCTTCAAAACAGTATTCCATAATTCGCTTTCGGGAACTATCAAATCAGTTGCAGCAACTGTTCTACGGTAGGTAAACAAATCTGTATACACTTCATCGAAGTAATTTACATTCATGGTAACAAACCAAAAATTCTTGGAACGATAGGCAATGCCCACAGTAGAAGCAGATTGTGGCCCGGCAGCAATATGAAAATTGTTGATGTATACAGTTTGATTTTCGGCAAGTGGTGCGGCTGTATTGTCTTGTGTTACGGTAAGCAGTGGTCTGTTGGTATATATATATTGCCCCAGTGCCGATACCGCACTTACAGTTATACCCAAGCCAAGGTTATACTCCACAGCAAGTTCTAATCCTTTGTGCGTTTTTTCGATTCCTGTTGTTGTGAGATTTACAAATTGATTAAAGTCCTCACTAAAATAACTTAATGTATTTACCTGATTTTTGAACATTGTCATATACGCAACTGCGCGAGCTTTTAATCGAGGTGCGCGCAATAAGTATCCACCTTCCACAGTAGTTACTTTTTCGTTTTGAAGACTTGGTGCAACCTGATTGCGAGAACGCGGAGATAAATAAGCATTTTCGAAAAATGGTGCACGTGTGAGTAAACCACCATTGATAAATAAATAATTACGTCCGTTTATTTTATAGGTCACCCCTGCTTTTGCCTGATAGTTTGTAAAAGATTGCTTAGCAGCTTTACCATAAGAATCATCGGGGAACAATCCGAATCTTGTATTTCCATTTCTATAGAAAGATGAGTTCGACAATTCGATACCACCAAATACATCAATTTTTTTGAACTTGATCACACTGTTTGCCCACGCGGTTCCTTTGGTTACAAAGGCATCGTAATCATATCCAAATCTGTCACCAACTTTCAATATTCTGTTTGGACGGTTTATATCGTTTTGTATTGAGGGTGCATTAACGTCAACAGCATCAAATTCGGCAAAGCGATTTACGTCAACATAAAAATCACCACCCAACAAGTCGGCAACTTCTTTGTAGTAATTCGATTTTTGCTTTTGAAACGTAAGGCCTGCATTTAAAGTTATATTTTGCCCTACCAATGTGTTGATGTAAGTATTCAAATTGAAAACACTATTTCTAACCTTTCTGTCTTCTACTATATATAATGAACGCTTACCTGTAATATTATTTCCGGCTATGCCATCTACATTTTTAAATTCAACATTATTAAGTCTGTTAGCTTCGTACAATTCATCCCATTGTATTTGCATGGCATCGGGGTTGGCTTTTAAATACGCTGCAAGTTCCTGTGCTATTGCAGGGGTTTCATAATAGCTGGGTAAATTTTTATAATACTCAGGGCGGGGATCGGGTGCATTGTACCAATCGAAAGCCGTGCGCGAAGTAGTTCCCATAAGCATAGATGCGGCTGTTACCAGCTGTGTTCTGTCACTAATTTTCCATTCATGTGTAAGGATCGTGGTAGGTTCAAAATTCTTGGCCACATTTATATTGCGAACTTTACCATTTTGATATCCCCACGCTGAATTGTAAAACACATCGCCTGCCAAATCAATTTGCTCCTGAGTAGCAGGTGCCGAACGTCCTGTTTTGTTTGGTGCTGCAAAAGTGGTTAAGCTCAGCATGTGCTTGTTATTTATTTTTTTGTCCACAGCAAGAAAATAACTGTACCCGTCAGAGAACGTTCCGCGAATAAATCCTTCGTTGGCCCATCTGCGCGACACGCTACCCGATACTGCCCATCCACCTTTCATCCAGCCTGAGCCATATGTTAGCATAAAGCGGTTATCGTAAGAGCGATTGCTTAACGAGTATGAAGCCTGAATTTGCTTGCGTTGTTTAGATGCTCGGCTATCAATAAAATACGAACCTCCAATGTTACCATATGTATATGATGCAGCATTCAAACCCAGGTTGGCCTCACGACTGCGCATTACATCATTCAATCCACTCCATGTGAAGTATGCTGTACGACCGTTGGTAAGGTCTGTCATGGGCGCACCGTTCATAAGGGTGATAAAATTTTCGTCATCGTATCCGCGAAAGCGAAATCTTAGTGCACTAAAGTTAAAAGAAATGGCGGCAATAAAAACATCGCGCGATGCACTCAATGCACTGGAAATGGCTGCCGATGAAGTTTCTTTTAAATCACTCTCCGATATGGTTACTGTAGGAATATTATCGATGGCACCTTTGTTATCATCCACATGCAAAGTGGTGCGGCCGGCATCAACAGTGGCTTTATCTACCTTAACTGAAAGGGTTGTAGCTTCAAATCCATCGGCACTTATTTGTATTGTATAAGTGTTGTAGGGCAAGTTGCTAAAGGAATAGCCACCATCAACATTGGTTACAGTTGTGGCGCCATTTTCTATAACGGTTACATTTAGTCCACTCAAACCAGCGCCTGTAGCCTCATTAGCCACTACTCCGGTGATAGTACCGGTTTGTGCCTGTAGCATTGCACAACACATAAGGCTGCACATAAAAAGTAAAATTTTCTTCATCTTTTGTTTTTATCTTAGGGATGGCAATGTAAAAAATAATGTAGCCATAAAAGACTTTGTTTATTAACTTAATGTGTACAAAAGTTTATGAATACTGTTGTATTATTTTGCTAATGAAAAGATAACAAAACGAAAGAGCATGGTATGTTTCAAAACAAAATAAACATATATAGATACAGTTAATTGACTCAAGATTTACAAATAAATATTATCGCTTCCGCTTAAATTTGTCTTGAATATTTTTCGGCTCCATGCTTGTTAATTTTTTTTGCAGCTTCTTCCCTTTTGATGTAAGCCGATAGCGTTGGTTTTTACTATTAGGCGCATCGGGCAAAGTCATTTCAATGTATCCTCTTTCCAAAGCAAGTTTAATATAATTGGTCATGAAAAATTTTCGGTCCTTGATGTCTAAGGCTTGTTGTATTTCGGTTCTTTTGCTATCATTCACTAGCAGCAAAATCAATCTATTTAATTGTTCATCTTGGGGGGTATCTTGGGGGGTATCTTGAGGGGTAACTTGCGTAGCAACTATTTTGTGCTTCAATAAAACTCCGCTTTTTGTGAGTCGGTATTTCTGATTTGGGCTTGTAGGATTTGAAGGATCCGACATTTCGATAAAACCCAGTTCTAGCGCAGGTTGCATATAGTTTTCCATAAAACTATCTCGGTGTTTTAATTGCAGTTTTTCTTGCAATTCCGATCTTTTTTCTTCACCCTCCAATACAAGAATCACCTTGTTTACTTCTATTCTACTTGCACGGTACTTGCCCGCTACTTGCCCGGTACTTGCACGGTACTTGCTTGGAATTTGCGCAAGTACATGTGGAATATTTGGTCGGTAAAGAATAGTTTTAAAATCTTCCGCTTGAATAAATTCGGGCTCGCGAAGACCGGCTTGTTTCGCAATTCGCACTATGTCGGCAGTGCCTGTGCCGAGGCGTTCTATATATCCAGCCAAATACATAGGCTCGGCCAAGAGTGGATTTGCCGGAACAGAAGTGTGCAACATTTTTAATTTCTGTGTGGTCCAACCTAATGGCAACGCTCCGGGGTTCCATATTTCGAGGCGGTCTGCAAATAACATCACCTGCACACTTGCATTGCTTGTATAATCGCGATGGGCAATAGCGTTTACAATGGCCTCTGTTACCACTTCTTTTGGAATTTCGTAGCCGCCTGGTATTTGTGTTTTTTGCGATCGAGTGCCTACACGATAATCCAATTTTGCAAGCACAAAATCGACAGCCTGATCCACCAATTCAAAAACAGTTCCTTTAAAAACCTTGTATGATGGTATAGGTTTTTCAACAATGTTTGCATGAAATGAAGCACAACGCACTTCGGAATTGATAAAGAAACGTTGAGGGTACTTTCCAAATAGCAAAATCGCAGCATTGCTTATACTTAAGTCGTGCATGAGATTTAAGTGAGTGAGGATTTTTTTTACTGAATCATTTTCGGTGAGGGGGAAACCTCTTCTTGATCGCGCAATACCCACGAATGATTTTATTTTTTCGTTTTCTAAATCGTTTGTATTGGCACGTTCGTTTACACTTGCATCAAATGGGCCAGTTCTTATAATTTCCTTTATCTATTAAATATCGAACAAGGGAGGCATATACGGATGACTTTAGCTCTTCGATGGTGGTAAACTTTTTGCGTACTAAAACCTCTTGTGCTTTCAATATAAATTGCTGCTCTTTAGGATGGCGTTTAATATCAGTAATGGAATTTAAAAATACTAAACGGGTTTTGTGATGTTTAGTAGCATGGTCAAATTCCAATTCTGTTGGCGACATGCCGGCTCTATTTTCAAAACCATATTGCTTGCCCAATAGTGCTAAGTAAATATCGCTATTGGCAACTTCGCGCAAATATAATTCATCGGCACGCCTATCCACAGCCGGTAACAATTCGAACAAGAAAGGCTCAAAAAATCTTGCCAGCAACGGGTCGGCATTTATGTAATTATATAACGCTTTTCGCTCGTTACTAAATTCAGCCTGCACACTACTTATAAATATTTTCTTCTTTGCCATGTTAAGTTGCCAATACTGCTTTTGGTAAATTCTAATACCTCGCTACAATCTTTTGAACAAATATATAGTTGAGGCATGCTATAAAATTGAATGGTGAAAAAACAAAAAAAATAAATACCACACTTCTTTATTTTGTATAAAACTAAAAACAACAGCAACATAATTGACTTAACAGAATCAAGATTAATTAAAAAAATGCAATTGCAACTTGAATTCGCCTGTTTCTATACAGTTCGTTCTCCAAAAAAAACATGAGTAATATTCCCAAATTCCTGTGTAACCTTTTAACCAAAGTTTACAAATTACAAAAATACATTTATACATGTTTGATGCGTTCTGATTAAAACTTAAAAACCAAAAGCTATGCAAAAAATTAAAGTACTTGTTCTGCTTGTGTTACTTGCATCATCAACATTTGCACAATACAACACAAAAAATCTTGTTATCGAAAGCCAACAAACTTTCTTCGGGATTCGTTTTCAAAAATCTTGCATTGTATCCCATTCATGCAAAGCAATCATTTGTTACTGCACACAAGAATGTAGGAAAGTATTTGCCCCTGAAAAAAGCTATTGAAAACAAAAAGTTAAAAATTACTGAAATGGAAAGTGGTGGTACTGTTAATACCCTCTATGCACAAAACTCATCTAACGATACTGTGATTATTCTTGGTGGAGAAATTGTAAAAGGCGGCAAGCAAGACAGAATGATTGCACAGGATGTGTTGATACCTCCCGGCAACAAGAAAATAAATCTTTCTGTTTATTGTGTAGAGCAACACCGCTGGTCTTCGAACGATTCAAGAGGCAATGCATCCAATTCTGCGCCTGCGTCATTCAGCACCTCTTATAACATGTCGGGCACAGAAGTGCGCAAAGCTGCATTAGTAAACAAAAACCAATCGAATGTGTGGCAAAAGGTGAGTGAAACAAACACTAAAAACAATACAACAAATGCAACAGGTACGTATACAGCAATGGATAATAATGTTGGTTACAAAAAAGATATAGATGTATACACTGCTTACTTTAAAAAACAATTTGCAATGCAATCAGATGTAATAGGTTTTATAGCTGTATCGGGCGATAAAATATTAGGCTGCGACCTTTTTGCCACCAACGCTTTGTTTACACAGCAACTCGATAATCTTATAAACTCTTTCGCTACCGAAGCAATTACCTCAGGAAAAAAACCAGCCGTTGCATACAACAAGATAATAGCATACTACAACGATTTTTTAGCTGATGAAACTAAGCAAGACGAAAAAATAAAAAACAACGGAACCCAATTAAAAATAAAACAAACCAAATTGCATATAGCTCATTATTGATGCACAGACTGCAAGGTATATTGTTTTAATTTTATAACAGCAATCAGTTAAATTCAAAAGTTGGGATTGACAGATTGTTATAAGAAAAACGCATCACATTGCAAAACTTCTTACACCGAAAAATAAACCTGCGCCACTGTTTTTTTAGGTTCGGGAATATCGGCTTCGGTGAGGGTTTTTAATACTTCGGGCGATTGTTCAAGTATCGATACAATTCTGTTGGCGTGGTTTTGAACACATTTTTCAAACAGGTTACGCACCACACGTGCATTGCCAAAACCTTCATCGCGTTTTTCGTAAAGCAGTTTAAATGTATCGTGGAGTTTTTCGGAAGCATTATCATCAATTATAAAATCGGATTTGGTGCAAAATGTCTTAAAAATTTCGAGCAACTGTTCGGGAGTAAAATGGTCGAACTTAAAATACCGGTTGAAGCGCGAACGTAAACCCGGATTGCTTTCGATTAATTCTTTCATAGGTTCGGTATAGCCGGCCATAATTACTGCGAGATCCTTGCGGTTATCTTCCATACGTTTTACAAGTGCATCAATTGCTTCCTTGCCAAAATCGTTGCCCATCACATTTTGCGAAAGCGAATAAGCCTCATCAATAAACAAAACACCTTCTATACTTCGCTCCACAATTTCGTCAACTTTAATAGCTGTTTGTCCAACATAACCTGCCACCATTCCTTCGCGATCTGTTTCTACAAGATGGCCTTTATCAATCATTCCCAGGTGTTTGTATATGCGGCCAAGCAAACGTGCAACAGAAGTCTTGCCGGTGCCGGGAGGTCCTAAAAAAACAATATGTAAAGAAGTGTCAGGATTTTTTAAGCCTTGTTGCTCGCGTGTTTTTTGAACCTTTATAAGATTCACTAAATCGTTGATATCCTTTTTCACTTCTTCTAAACCAATCATGGCTTGCAATTCGGCCAACACTTTTTCAAGTGTGTCATCATCGGGTATACCATCCGTATTTTTACTTACATCGGGGTTTGCAATTTGGTTTAATATTTTTTGAATTTCGGGTTGTGTTTTATCTACCTGATGTTTTTCTAAAATCAAGGCAACAAAATTATTGTAAGCGGTTTTTATTTTTTCGAATAGCGGATGATTATTTTTTTTCAATGCCGATGGCAAAAACATTTTTGTATCGTCATTGGTATTTATCCTGATTTGATTTTTATCCAATATTCCCTGCAAATGTTTTTTGAATTCGGGCTGCGATAAAATTTCGTTCAGTGTATCGATGGCATTTTCGTTTGCAAAATGATTATTGAAAACGGCATCATAAAAATATGCAATGGTGAAGCCTGATTTTTCGGTGTGATATTTATTTAACTGACGATATAATGCAATACAATCGGAAATAAAAAATTGCCTGATGGTAAACTGTGTGGCAATATTATTGGTAGCTTTTATTTCAAGGTTTATCGATTCGCAAAGTTTGCGGTCGCGCTCAATTTCATCACAAAAAATAACAATCTCGTCACACTGCTTCTTCAACAAAGTCATATAAGTTTTATCGAAAAAATACTCCGTTTTGTTGGCTTGATTCAATACGGCCTTTGTAATTTCCGACAGATAATTTTCGAGAAACGAAAGTGTGTTACGAATGTTATTGTTTTTTTTCCATTCGTTTATGAAAGCATCATTTGATGTACTATTTCGGCCATGAGTTTTTTTCGTTCTTCGGCATTTTCTTTCCAGGCAATGCCCATTTCGCGCAAATCATATTTGCCAATAATGGTTCCGTAATTTTGTTTTTCGCCTTTAATCGTAGGGTAGCCCACAACATAAATGCATTGTGCAAGTTCAATAGCAAGTTCAATATCGTGTGTCGAAAAAATGGCTGTGTGATATTCGCTTGATGCGTTGAGCAATTGGAAAGTTTTGCGTACTTCTTCTATGTTGCCAACATCTAATCCCGAAAAAGGTTCATCGAGAATTATAAAAAGTTCGGACGAAAAAACCTGTTCGATGATTGCTGTGCGTTGACGTTGCCCACCCGATAATTCGTTGGGATATTTATCGGTACATGATTCAAGTCCCCAATTTTCAATATAAGTTTTTATTTTTTTATCCTTCTCAGTTTCAGACAAGGATTTTTTGCGCAAAGCAAATTTTAAAGTTTGCATCACCGTTTTATGTCTGAACAAAGTATACTTCTGATCAACAAAACCTATATCGCCTTCCTTTATATTTTTTGCTGCATCTTCGGCTTTGCTGTTAAAATCTTTTATCAATATTTTACCGGTTGCAGGGGTAACAAGCCCTGTAAGCGCTTTGAAAAGTGTACTCTTGCCACGCCCCGAACGGCCCACAATTGCGATGGTTTGGCCGGTAGCATCTATCCCTTTGCGCGTAACATCCTTCTCAATAATATTGATGTCTTTTATAATGGTAACACCATCGTACGCTACACTTAAATTTTCGACAAACAATAAAGTTTGTCCTAATTGGTAATCCATTGAAATTAAATTTTTGAAAACCGGAACAAAGCTTTACGTAAAAATTAATGCCATAATCTAAACCAAGGCCTATCAACAAAATAATAATTTGCAAAGCAATGATGCGACCATGATTCATAAATTTATCGGAATTTTTTATCAGGAAACCCAACCCGCCCGAAGCAACAACTATAGATTCAACAGTAACAATCAACATCCAGGTGATAGCAAGATTTTGTCGTATCACATCTATCACATAATCGAGTCTGCCTATAATTACTACTTGTACCAATGTTTCGAAACGGCTGCACTTCAATGTTTTTGCGTGGTCAAATTCTTCCTGAGGTATATCGCGAATAACCGCAATCAATGATGTGGTAAGAAACGTAGTAAGAAAAATTACAAGTATCCAAATCTGCATATCGCGTGCATCGCTTACAAGTAAAGTGATATAATAAGACAATCCGGTGAAAGGTAAAAACCTCAGCTTGGTAATAAATTCCGACACAGGTTTCATTACAGGTACAGGCCACAGGTATGCAAAAAATAATGAAACAATAATGGCAAGCGAAATAGAAATAAAACACAATTGCAGTGAATGAAAAATGTGCGTTACCAACCCTTCGTTATACAAATCGGAAAAGCCTTTTGCTACCTGGGCAGGGTTGGGAAACAAATGCTTCTCGCCTGCCGTGCCTGCAAACCATAAAACAATCAATAACACAATCCAAACGAGAATTAATACCGTTCGGTTTTGTTTTGAGATTTTTTTCGCGCGGAATAAATATTCTTTTCATATCACGTTTGTAAAAACCCTTGAAGGGTTTAATTATTTACAGTGCATTCATATTAATTCAACAATGTAATTACCACGCGTCTGTTTTGTGCACGGCCAGCTTCGGTATCATTTGTCGCTACAGGATCTGTTTCACCTTTACCATCTACAATTTGAAAACGCGTTTGAGGTATGCCCCGTTGTTTCAAATAATTTACTACTGCCTGTGCTCTGCTTTTCGAAAGCATATTGTTAGTTGCATCATCGCCTTGATTATCGGTATGGCCCACAATATTCAATTTTGTGTTTTCAGCCTGTATCAATAAATTATAAATTTTTTCGAGCTCTGTTGTCGAACTTGATGATATATCTGCACTACCGGTTTTGAAATTTATTTTCCATTCGCCCGATGCCATTACCTCTTTCTTCTCTTCGGTGTAATCAACTTTTTCGGGGGCAGTCGATTCTATGTCGTTTATATTTTTTAAGAAAAATAAATTTACTGCATTGTCGTAAGGAACCACACCACCAACGTTTTCGTTAAACCCAAAAGGATTTAATTCTGTCAAATAATTTGATACCTGATTGTATACAGATTTGTATCGATTTACTCCATCGGTGATTCCAAAATATTGCATAGCATCGGCATAATTAAAAACCTTAGAACCACCCATGTTATATGTTAAACCATTTTTTGTGCCTTGCTGACCCTGAAACATTTTATACCAATAATCGGCATTTTCAATTTTATATGTTGCCGTTACTGCTTCGGCTGCACGCATGCGCCAATCGTCATAATTTTTCATTTGGTTTGAAGCAGTAAGCGATGCTTTTAAAATATTGGAAACCATATCAGGATTTTTTGTGGCCCATTCTTTTACTCCTATTAATGCAACAGGCATTTGATTATTAAATTCTTTGGTAGAAACTATATCAACAAAGCCCGATAATTTGTCGAACACAACTTTATCGCCCGGAGTCCATGTAGCACAACCATCAATTTTGCGGCTCACTGTTTTACCGGTTAGCTTGCCTTCTTTCACACCTTTCAACGAAACAGTCCATCCAGTAGTTTGCGATTTGATAAGTTCTTCGGCAGCCTTCATATAATCATCGTTTTCCGATGGAAAAAAGTTTACTGCATCTTCGTCATACGTTGTGGGATCGGGATTTACTTTCAACCCATTTGCAAAACAATAATTTACAGTAGTAACCCAATCGCCATCGCCAAGTACAGTGGATATCAATGCGCCTTTCATGCTTTTTGGATTTGATTTCCATGCCGGTGGGCCTATTAATTTATCTTCACCATAACTCATTCCCAAAGCGCCCATCACTTGCAGATGATATTTATCCTTGCCATATTTTTCGTCTAACGACTTTTGTACCGAGCTAATATAAAACGGAGCACCATCGCCCATTATCATTACCGCAAAAACACTTTTATCCGATTGCGGAAACGCCTCACCCTGATCGAACTCTTCGATAAATTTCATTTGCATATTGCGTAATTCCGATAACCAATCCTGACGGATAATTTCAAGGTTCACATTATTTTTTTCCATCAACGATCCTTTTGTAGTAACCGGCCCTCCGTTGGCAACTATGATGCCCGATTGCGCATTCCAAGCATAACCAGCAATACGAATTTTTGGTTTGCTGCTTACTTCGCTCGATTCGTCTTTTGCAGGCAATGCAATTTTATCAGCATTCACTACATTATTTACATCGGCTTTGTTTACGTCAATGCCTTCGAGTTTTTTCGATATTGATGTTTTTATTCCTGGTGATATAAAATAAATAGCGCCAAGTATTCCGCCTATTACTACCAGCACAATCAGCAATTCGGATAAGGTAGTAAGTTTTTGAGTACGAAGAATTTTTCCCATTTTTTTATTTGATTTATAATTTCTGTTTTTGAATTTCTATAATATGTGTTTGAAATACTTTTTTAAAATGATACAATTTATAAGGTAAAATTTTTTGATGCCGGTAAATTTTTGCGCCCCAAAAAAATTAATGATATGAATTAAAAAATATCGCCAAATCCACCACTGTTTTGTTTGTCGTCTTTGGTGAGTTTGTAATCGGGATTATTATATTTTGTCGAATCGGGCACTTTGCTATCACCGGTTTTTATTTCATCGGCAAGCTTATCAAGACGTGCATACAACTCATCGTTGTCGACAGAATATTGTGCTGTGAGATTATCAATGTCTATCAAATTTTCGGACGTGCGGGCAATGTCCTGAGCAATAGTTGATGTTACCACATCGAGTGCATACTCCAGTTCCCAGTCTTTAGTAAACAGCATGGCACTTTTTGCACTTTCGGTTGCAGCCTTGGCATTTTTAGCAAATTCAAATTCCTTGCGCAACATTACTATAGTAGTATCGAAGTCGGCAATTTTTATATCGATAGCAGTGCCGGCAAGGGTAAGTTTACGATCCATTTTGCCTAATATATTTGCACGCGAACCATACTTTTGAATAAAATTTTTACTCTGCTCGTACTGCTGTGAAATGCGTTGCGAGTTGCTGAGCTTTTTTGCTAAATCACTTTGCAACGTAACATATTCATCAGTATCTTTTGCAGCATTGCCACCTGTTTTCACCATGTCTTCCATAGTGGTTTTAAGCTTTTCGGCTTGACGCTGTAAACTCAATAATTCTTCCTGAAAAGTTTTTGCTTCCTTTTCCGATTTCGATGCCTCAACCTCCATGTTCGATTTCAACGCTTTCAATTTCGCTTTTGTATTTTTAAACACATCACGGTTTTTTATCATCTTCATTTTTTGCTCTTCGAGCTCGGCAAAAGGATTGCTTTCTATTAAAGCTTTATGCAAACTCTTGGTGGCAAATCGCAACCCTTTCATAATAACAGGAAACATCATGGCTAAGAAAATGAGAAAAACTCCCGTTGCCGATAAGGCAATAGCCTGACCAAGCATGGTGAATAATGGCGGCAAAATATATGTCCATGTTAAATAACCGGCAGTTCCCAAAAGTCCTAAACTCAAAAGCCAAAATAGTGGCTTCTGATTTTTTTTCAACCCTTCGGTTCGCAAGGCAATTTCGCCTTTGGCTTCGTCAAAGTGTTTTAATATTGGCAGTTCGAGAAGGTTAGCTTTTTCTTGTTCGTATTTGTTCATATATCTTTTATTATAAATGTTGATTTATTCCGTTGACAATATTTTGTATCGACTCAACCATTTTATTTTTAGCGTGATTGTTTGCTTGCAGTTTATGGTCGGTTTCTAAAATGGGCGCCACATATTTTTGCTCCAGTTTTTGCAGGTCGGCCTTTCTCTCGTTCAATTCTTTTTGCAATTGTATAATATTTTTTTCAATATCGTTTATGGCAATTGTGAGGTCCACATTTTCCTGCTTTTGGGCATTGGCAAGTTCGTTTCGTTTATTCAAACCTGTGCCGGCAAATTTGGTGTGCACCTTTTCTATTTCATTCAAATAAAACTTCGATTTTTCTATCAACATATCTTTAGTCAAATCGGGCTTTATTGATTTTCCCATAGCAAACGCCATTTGAAAGCTTTGAGGATTATTTGCTCCAACTGTTACAACAGATTTATAAAATTCGAAAAAATCGTAGTCGGGAAGGTTGAGCGAATCGAAACCTTTTTGATAAACATCAATCACTTCGCTTAAATAAGGATTATTCGGGTTTAATGATGTTACAACTGTAGAATGAGTAATTCCTGCCGTTTCAGGAAATTTAGTTTCTGCTTTATTACCCGGCATGCTGTTGTTACCCGCTATCTCCTCTTTTGGTTTGTTGTCTTCGGCATCTGTTACAAACAGGGTTTTCCAGTTAAATGATTTCTCGCCCATAAATAAATTTTAGGTTCAAAAGTAGTAATAATTATAATATGCAGTTGTTATTTCATTTAGGTAAGATAGAGTATGAAAATTATGAAAATCAATATTTGTATGTAATATTAGTAGCTTCCTCACAAAAACATAATCTGTGCATCTCAAAATTTATAACTATTTTTGAAGCCATAAAATTTAATAACGAAATGCGCAATATTTTCATTCTTTGTTTTTTATTAATTACCACTGCAGGTTTTTCACAAACAAAAAAAAGTTATAAAATTGGAATAATAGGTTTTTACAACCTCGAAAATCTATTCGACACTATTGATGGGCCTAACAACGATGCGGAGTTTTTGCCTAATGGAGCCAATCATTATACAGGCGAAGTTTATATCGACAAACTTGGCAAACTTAGCGATGTTTTATCACAAATAGGTACCGATGCAAGCCCCGATGGATTATCATTATTTGGTGTAGCCGAGGTGGAAAACAAAAATGTTTTGGTTGATTTAATTGCTACTGAAAAATTGAAAGATCGCCATTACGAAATTGTGCATTACGACTCGCCCGATGAGCGCGGAATTGATGTAGCACTTATTTATAATCCTAAATACCTGACAGTAACAGCTAGCGAAAATTTATTTGTTGACCTTAGCACACCCAAAGAACCTGTAGGACACAAAACACGCGATGTGCTTTTTGTGACCGGTAAATATGATGGTGAACCAATTTATATTTTTGTAAACCATTGGCCATCGCGCAGAGGTGGTGAAGAAGCATCGGCACCGGGACGTAAAAAAGCCGCAAAGGTTTGTCGCGATAAGATGAATGAAATACAACGTAAAGACCCAAATGCAAAAATTGTTGTGATGGGTGACCTCAACGATGATCCCACCAATGAAAGTGTAGCCAAAATAATTGGTGCCACTGGCGATATCGAAAATTTAAGGAAAGGACAAATGTATAATCCATGGACCGAGCTTTTTGAAAAAGGGATTGGCACACTTGCCTATAATGATGCATGGAGTTTGTTCGATCAGATAATAATTAGCGAACCGTTTATTTCGAAAAAACAAAAAGGATTTTTTTATCGCGAAGCCGATATTTTTAACAAACCATTTATGAGCCAACAAAGTGGCCGGTATAAAGGATATCCAAAACGCACTTACGATTTTAGCAACTATGCCGGAGGGTACAGCGATCACTTTCCTACTTACATTATTTTGTATAAAGAAATAGTAAAATAATTTCACCATGTGGGAAGAAAAAAACAATCAGCTGTGCCGCACATTTACTTTCGATAATTTTTCGCAGGCATTTGCATTTATGACTCGTGTAGCCATGATTGCCGAACAAATGAATCATCATCCTTACTGGATTAATGTATACAACCGTGTAGAAATTTTTCTCAACACACACGATGCCGGCAATACTGTTACCGAAAAAGACCACAAGCTTGCAAAGAAGATTGATGCTTTGGTAGCGTGATTTTTTGTTTTGAATTTCCATGCTGAGGAACGAAGCATCTCTGCTGAGAAAGTTTTTTGCTCGTAAAAATTTTGTCGCCTCAAAACTTCCACACTGTGATGGTTTGTGGCCTCCTCCGCCAAGGTTTGTGTCCTCCATCGCTAATGTTTGTGGCCTCCTCCGCCAAGGTTTGTGGCCTCCTCCGCCAAGGTTTGTGTCCCCACAAACCTTGATTGCTCCATCAATTCAATTTCTTAATACCATGGGTTTTACCCATGGCTATTCATGTTTATCCCCTTCAGGGATTTTTGTGGCGCAGCAATTTGCGCGAAAACCATAGAGCTGCACTGTCCTCGGTTGGCGTCCCCGCCAACCGCTTATTGGCAAGGTAGACAACAGCGGAAATTACATTTTTGATTGCTATATCCATGCTGGTTTTTAAAACCATTTAGGACTTTGCGAACTGAAAAATATGTAGTGGTTGGCGAGCACGAGAACCTAAATAAAAAGCTCGGAATTGGCGGTTGGCGGGGACGCCAACCGAGGACAGATTGCAGCTTTTGATTTGTTTTTTTAGGCCAAGGTTTGTTTCTTCCATCGCCAAGGTTTGTGTTCCCCTTCGCCATTGTTTGTGTCCCCACAAACCTTGATTGCTCCATCAATTCAATTTCAAAATACCATGGGTTTTACCCATGGCTATTCATGTTTATCCCCTTCGGGGATATTGTGGCGCAGCAACTTGCGCGAAAACCATAGAGCTGCACTGTACTCGGTTGGCGTCCCCGCCAACCGCTTATTAGCAAGGTAGACAACAGCGGAAATTACATTTTTGATTGCTATATCCATGCTGGTTTTTAAAACCATTTAGGACTTTGCGAACTGAAAAATATGTAGTGGTTGGCGAGCAACTCAACCGAGCTCGGAATTGGCGGTTGGCGGGGACGCCAACCGAGGACAGAATGCAGCTTTTGATTTTTTTTTAGGCCAAGGTTTGTTTCTTCCATCGCCAAGGTTTGTGTTCCCCTTCGCCAAGGTTTGTGTCCCCACAAACCTTGATTACACCCTCAATTCAATTTCTTTATACAATGGGTTTTACCCATGGCTATTCATGTTTATCCCCTTCGGGGATATTGTGGCGCAGCATCTTGCGCGAAAACAATAGAGCTGCACTGTACTCGGTTGGCGTCCCCGCCAACTGCTTATTGGCAAGGTAGACAACAGCGGAAATTACATTTTTGATTGCTATATCCATGCTGGTTTTTAAAACCATTTAGGATTATGCGAACTGAAAAATAAGTAGTGGTTGGCGAGCAACTCAACCGAGCACGGGATTGGCGGTTGGCGGGGACGCCAACCGAGGACAATTACATTTTTGATTGCTATATCCATGTTGGTTTTTAAAACCATTTAGGATTTTGCGAACTGAAAAATATGTAGTGGTTGGCGAGCAACTCAACCGAGCACGGGATTGGCGGTTGGCGGGGACGCCAACCGAGGACAATTACATTTTTGATTGCTATATCCATGCTGGTTTTTAAAACCATTTAGGATTATGCGAACTGAAAAATAAGTAGTGGTTGGCGAGCAACTCAACCGTGCACGAGATTGGCGGTTGGCGGGGACGCCAACCGAGGACAGAAGGACAAAAAAAAATTTGTGATGACTGGCGAACATTTCAAATGAGCGCAGAATTAGCGTTTGACGGGGACACCAACCGAGGACAGAAAATCATTATGGTGCGCTTTTCGTTTGCAAAAGATGAGTGGCAAAAAAAATTACACGCTCAATTCACGCAAGGCAATATATGCCATGAGTCCCACACCAATTTTGAGCGAGTCTTCGTCTACATCGAATGTGGGTGTGTGTACCGATGAGGTAATGCCGCGTGCTTCGTTGCGGGTGCCAAGGCGATAAAAGCATCCATCTGTTACTTGTGTGTAGTACGCAAAGTCTTCGGCTGCCATCCATATATCGAGGTCGACAATATTTTCTTGCCCTAAATAATCGGTGGCATAATTTCGGGTGCGTGCAGTAATTTGTGGTTCGTTGTATAGCACCGGGTATCCTTTACGTATTTCGAATTCCACTTTTGCTCCCATGCTTTCGGCAATGCCATGCACCATTTTTGTCATGTGAGTGTGTGCTGTTGTGCGCCATGTTTCGTCAAGCGTGCGGAAGGTGCCTTCTACATATACTTCATCGGGTATTACATTGGTAGCACCGTTGGCTATTACTTTGCCAAAGCTAAGCACACTAGGCATGGTGGGGTTTGCTGTACGACTTACTATTTGTTGCAATGCAATAATGATGTGCGATGTTATTACCACAGGATCGATGTTGAGGTGAGGCATGGCGCCATGTCCGCCTTTGCCTTTTACACGCATATACAATTCATCGGTACTTGCCATGTACACGCCACTGCGAAATCCAACTTTTCCGGTTTCTATTAATGGCATTACATGTTGGCCAATAATGCAATTGGGTTTGGGATTTTGCAGCACGCCTTCTTTAATCATGATGCTTGCACCACCTGGCAGTTTTTCTTCGGCAGGTTGAAAAATGCATTTTATGGTTCCTTCAAATTCGTGGCGCATGCTGTGCAAAATTTTTGCAGCACCCAACAAACACGAGGTGTGTACATCGTGCCCACAAGCATGCATCACTCCGGGGTTTTGCGATTTATATATTACATCATTTGTTTCGTTAATGGGCAATGCATCCATATCGCCTCGCAGCGCTATCACTTTTTTTGTGGGATTTTTTCCTTCAATCAATGCTACAATTCCGGTATCGGCAATTCCGTTTTGAAAGTTGATACCGCTTGCTGCAAGTTGTGCCTGCACATATTCCGATGTATTGTGCTCGTGGTACGAAAGTTCGGGGTGCATGTGCAAGTGCCTGCGGTGAGTGCGTATCTCTTCGAAGAGTTGTTCGCTTTTTTGTTTTACTTTTTCTTTCATGGTGTAAATATAGTTACACTATATAAACATTTAATAAAATACTTGCATACATTGCAAAATGGAAGACAATAATGTAGCTCAAAATTATAAGTTTTATTTTTTGATTATGCTTTTTGGCGTTGCGTGTTGCGGTTGCTTGCAAACAGAACAGAACAATACGGGTGGAGAAAAAAATAAAATAGATTCGTTGGTAACAGCAATTGAAAAGCTTAATAAAAAACAGCGTGAACAGGATTCTATTTTACACGAAAAAATAAAGGAGTTGGATAAAATGGAAAATTAAAAGCATGCAGTGAGTATTCTCGAATTGCCAAAAGATAAAATTCAAAAATAAAAAAACTTCTTTAATGAAGAATATCAGGAGGAAAATATTATTTACCCAATAACATTTTTATACCAAGAGCGATCATAAAAATTCCGAAAGCGCGCTTAATTTGTTCGGGCGAAAGCGAAATGGCAAACTTAGAACCGAAGTAACTTCCCGCCACAAAACTTATGCAAAGTATAGTCGCCACTTTCAGATCTACCATTCCTTTTTGATAATAATTGTAAACGGCCATTACACCTATGGGAGGCAGCATCATGGCAAGCGATGTACCTTGTGCATTGTGTTGGGTGAAGCCTAAAAAATATACGAGGCATGGCACTACAATAAGCCCTCCTCCTATTCCAATAAAACCACTAAAAACTCCTGCCACTATACCAATAAGTAAGATAATAAAAATTTGATTCATTGCCATAACTATTTATGTATACGTTTAGTAAAAATGAAATTAAAAATCTAAGCCGAGCGAAAAATTGAACAATGGTTTTTTCGCCAGCACATTGTCGGCATAGCCGTAGCCCCAGTCGGCACGCATAAAGTAACCCAATACGCGTGCATGCATTCCCCATCCAAAACCGGCAACAATAGGGTCGGTATTTTTCTTTACTGTAATGGTGAGAGGTCCTGTTTGAATGATATCGAGATTGAGATTATTGTCGGGCGACCAAGGTGAAGTACCCGACCATGCAGTGCCCACATCGATGAATGCTATAAGTTGAAAACTACGGAAAAAATCGGAACGCAGTGGCCTTCCGCTCAACACTTGAAATATTGGAATACGCAATTCGCTGTTCCAAAGAGTGAAAGAACTTCCATTGCGAATATTTTGTTTGAAGCCCCGCATATTGGTTGCCAGGGTTTGAAATACATAATTTTTTGTATTATCAATACGAATGGTATTATCGAAATTCACAACCGGAGTGATGGCATTATCAACACCGCCCAAATAGTAAATGAGTTTGGCATCGCCCGCACCGGTGCTACCTGCAACGCGGTTAGCCCATATCATTTGTTTATACACTTTAAGGTAATGGCGTGCATCGAAACCAAAAACAATAAGAAGGTTTTTCTTCTCACTAATTTGATCGAATACTTCGGCAAAAAACTTATAACGAAAACCATTTTTTAAATTCAGGCCGGTTGCAATAGTATTATCATACACATACTCCACCTTGCCCGAGCCCCAGTATTTGTCCTGATTTTTTTCGGCAAGGTTAAAATAGTCGGTGCTTAATGCTACCAGCCTATCGTTGCGCAAAGATACTGTAGCCCGCACAGCGGTTAAATCATTCAGCGGATATTTGTTAATGTACTTTGCTTCGTGTGTTGTAATTTTTAACAAGGAAAATTGCGTAAAATCCTGGCGCGATTGTCTGTAAACCATCACCGACTGATCAATGCGATTGCGAAAATTATCGTAACCAAGAATATATTCGTTGCTGTTGAAATTCCTGCAAGCCTTATGCCGGCTGTTATGCGATAGTCTTCCATCAAATCGGTCAAACCTATTTTGAACAAACCATTCAAACCCGGATCGAAAAATGGTGAGCCTCCGGTAAAAGTTTGATACGTTGCATTCAACAATTGATTGTCGAGTTGACTCACAAAATACTGCGAGTTGAAGGCCACATCATAGTTTCGTTGTTTTGGAAAAATATAAATGGTATCGCCCGATATCATGACAAATGGCTCAGGAGTGATAGCAGGAGTGGGTGTTGTAGAAGTTTTAGCTGAGTCAACCAACACAGCTGTACTATCAACTATTATTGGGGTGTCTTTCTTTTTTTTCTTTTTGCTAAACTCCGAC
The DNA here is from genome assembly GCA_016717325.1 of Bacteroidota bacterium. Classification (GTDB taxonomy): domain Bacteria; phylum Bacteroidota; class Bacteroidia; order AKYH767-A; family OLB10; genus JADKFV01. The sequence continues at coordinate 125,799 of JADKFV010000014.1, forward strand.
TGAAACGTATAATTATTGATATCAATTTTAGAAGAATCTATTTTCTCAACCGGTTCGGTTTTTATAATTTCACCTGTACCTTTTGATTCAGTTACAGTGGTATCTTTTTTCGGCTCTTCTATTGGCGTAAATAAATTTACTTCCGTACTGTCCGACAATTCAAAGTTAGAAAGCGCTTCGGCAAATAGTTTATATTTCCCTCCGGTGTATTGCAAATATGCGGCCCTGCGTTTTGTAAATCCCAAATCGTAATCAATAATATTTCGTGCAAAATTAGTTTGCTGATAATTTCTCACAATGTACCTGTAATGCTCAACCGTATCGACAAAATCTATTGAGCTATCGAGCGTAGCAACCACTAAATTCTGAACACCGTTTAGCTCACTAACAAAAGCAAAACGACCACTGTCGGCTGCGCTTGTGTTGGTTTCATTTATAAACGGAGTGTAAGTAAGACGCACCAGTTGGTTGCTGCGGTTAGCATAGTCATATACAAAAACATCAAATTGATTTTGGCCTGTTTGATTTTTTTTATTCAAACCCAAAGTGTCATTCTCACGATTGGAAGTAAAAATAATCTTGGTCGAATTATCGGCAAATGCAGGGTCCAAATCATCATACGAGTCTTGCGTAATTTGTGTTGCTGTTCGGCCGCGGATAGTCCACACATAAATATCGCTTACTCCCTTTTTTATTGCCGACATTACAAAACTTTGTCCGTTGTCGGCATAATCAAAGTGCAATATTTTTTCGAAATTGAGCAGTTTACTTTTTTCTTTCTTGCCGGTAGATGGGTAATAATTATTCAGCCAGGTAAAACCTTTATTTTCGGTTATCATGGTTACATATTTTCCGGCAGGATGCCAATCAATCAATGGATACGAATCATCCATCTGATTCGAAAGCGACTTATAACCGCCTTTCAAAATCACTTTGCGTTTATTTTTTCGCATATCGTACATCCACACTTTATAGCGGCCAAGTTCATTGGTCACGTATGCAAGTTTATTGCCATCGGGGCTCACAGCTACTTTTGTAATTGCCGCCTGTTTACGAATTTTTAATTTGGACAGTTCACCTTTTGGTGTTTGTTTATTGTTATCGAAATTCAAATATTTTTTTGCATAAAACTCATACCACGCAGCCGATAACTCCTTACTGCTTTTGACAAGTACATACGTAAATCCGCTTTCTAGATTTCTATTGATACGTGCCATATAAAGCAAGTTGGCAACGGTGGCATCGCCATATGTTGTGCGTATATAATTCCACATACTATGGCCGGCAAATAATTCATTGCCATCGGCAAGGCGGTTAAAGGTTTTTATTTTTCCCGTGAGAATAATATCACGCATACGGTTATTGTCTTCTATCGACCAGCCTTGAGCAATATTTGTAAACAACCCTTCGCTGTACCATGCAGGAATATTGAGCAATACACTACTTTGCAAACGCTCTTTTATATTGCCACCGTACATCAGCTGCTCAAATAAAACTTTCGAAAGTCCGGCACGCATTTGTTCCCTGATATGAGAGTGGTTGCCATCAAAATGCATCAGTATTTTATTGCCTACAATTTTTGTGTACCCTCCTGTGTTGTAAAGGGGCTCATCATTTTCAAGTCCAATATTGCTTTGCTTTAAATCGTTCAACTTATTATACACAATAAATTGTAAGCGCCCATTGGTATTAAAATCAAGCAAACGTTCTATTTGCTGCATTTCCACTTCGCCATATTTACCCACAAACTCGGCCACATCGCGCCCACCCTGATAATAGTAAACATCAAAGTTTTTGTAACTCATAAATACCCATTTGAAATCCTGATACTGCACACGGTTTTTGCCAAAGGGCGTTTGTAAGCCATTATAAAATTGCGAAACCGCCTGTGTACTTATCAAACACAAAACAAAAAAAGCAATAATTCCTTTTTTAAACATGATGCCAATATCGTAATTTTTTCTATTATCAATTATTTAAACGCAAACCTTACAATTTTATGACTTGATGTAACAAATTTATTTTGTGATTAATATATATTGGCAAAATTCAATTTACCAATACCACTATTTGGTTTAAATAAATTTTCAATGTGGTTGCACATATCATTTTCAGTTTTATCTTTGATGGCAATAAATTTAAAAATTAGTAATATCAAAAAATTTAGAAAGCCACAAGCCACAAAACACAAGTTAGAATTTAGTAGCAATTCTGTAAAAGGGAAATTTTTCAAATATGTACACAAGTGCAATATTTTTGGATCAGGATTTTTACTCTCTTGCTTACTAACACTTTTTTTTATGATAAATCCGCGTCAAAAATTACTAGCGCAAGCACCTGCGCATTTAAAAGCTGATGCCAATGGTACCATAACTAGAAGTAATGTTGCAAGCAATTCTAATTACCTCGATTTTAATTCCTGCTTTGGTGTGAACGCAATGAATATACATAATGGCGAGGGTTGGGAATCGGCAAATTTACGTACAGGAGTAATAAATATGGGCTATGCAAATTTGCGTTACCCCGGAGGTGATATTTCTAAATTTTTTAATTGGCAAACCGGCAAATATTTCGATTACAGAAGGCGCGTTCCTACACCACATCCATGTTTAATAACCCCTATCGAATATTTTCAATCGCAACGCGACTTTCCTATGATTGATAACACCCCTGCCAGTGTTACCATAAGCGCTCTCAATGTTTGTGCTCCGATAATGCCAGTTTTAAATAATGTAACAGCCTATCCTGCTCATCAATTTGCTTTGCCCATGACATTTCAACAATTAAATACCGAAGTAAAAAATATAGAAATTGGCGTTGAGCAGTACAACACGCATTGCGAAAATTTGGTAACTTTTCCTACACCTGCAGATTATGCAATTAGTACAGCACAGTGGATAAATGCCGCTAACGCTTTATGGCCAATTTTAACTCAAAATACACATAACAATTATAAATTTGCTGTATCAGGTAATAAGCCTTACGAGTTTAATACTGACCGTAGAACAAAATGGAATGAACAAGTATATCCTTATCTTAATAATACAGCAATGCTTGAGGGTAAATACAGCATCATTTTGCACCCTTATATGGGCAGTGGATTATCAGGTTTAGGTGTAAACAATACACCTAATATTAATGAAATGATGGTGCAACCATTTCAATATTATGATAATTTTTTGGAAAAGGAAATCCATCAGAATATAAAACCCTACGGCATTAATCATTATTTTAATACTACCAAACCCGACATTTGGATTACGGAAGGGAATATGTTTTCGAAAACTGGTGTGGTGCATGGTAGCTGGGCTGCAGCACTTTTTACAGGTACGCTGTTTTTAAAAATGATGGAAGAAAATCAAGTAAAAATTCTTGACCACCATGCCATGGCAGGCAACTTTGTATGGGCCGATTATTTTAATTCGAACGATGGTTATATAACAGGTGATTTTGATGCACCTGATGCAGACGGTAATACACCTGGCCTGCAAGTGCCGACTACTGTAAATTTGAATGGCAGCCTCACTTTACAAGGACATGTAATGCGTATGATAGGTTCATGCTTTCGCAATGCTGCACAAGCGCACTTGCTCAATTTTACTGGTGTAAATATGGCAGTACCAAGTTATACACCAATTGGCACTACTGCCATTTATCCAATGCTTTATGGATGGGAATTTGCTGCAAGCACTGCCACCGATAATCAAATATTATTGTTGAACTTGACAGACCAACCACAATCTATAGATGTTTCCAGCTTCAATTTTAATGCTGCCAATACATTAGGATATCAATTGGCTTTCCCTTTTAATTCCTTTTTATCGGACGATAATAATGGCTATTACTTGCATACATATGGCAATAATAATAATTATGCTACAACTGGTAGTACTCCAGATTATCAGCAACCACTTGCCTGGTCAAACGGATATATAATTTTGCCTGCATACAGCATTACAAAAATGCAGAAATGTATTAACACTCCGCCTGTTTTGGTTGCTTCTACCACCGAACCTTGCAATGGTTTACCATTTTCGATAAAGGTTGTAAACAATAAAAATTATACCGGCAACTACACGTGGGTATCAAGCAATAATGCTAGTACTACTACCACTACAGAACCTGTACTTGTAACAAATGGTATAACTGCAAATACTACGTATACTGTTACAGTTGATAATTGCAGCAGCGGACTTACAAGTAGTAGTATTCTCATAAATTCTCACACCACCTTAACAGCCACATTAACAACCACAACCACATTGCCGCTTTGTAATACAGGCAATGCTGCACAGTTAACTGCAACACTTAGTGGCAGCTCCACTTTCAAATCATACGCCATATATGCCCTCGATGGTGCCGACCCGGCATACGTTGCACCCGATGTTGGCTATGGCAATACCAACAACATTATGTTTCTAACCAATGTACATCCAACCGCAACCACCCAATATCAGGTAACGGCATCGGATGGGGTGTGCGCTGTTACTTCACCACCTATTACAATAACCGTTGTGCCTAAATTAGAAATTACCCCCTATGTAGACCAAGTATGCACAGGAATATATACTGATTTGGCCGTTGACAATACATTTATAAATGTTGCCTGGACAGGTGCAAATATTATTGGCGTTACTAATAATCCAATTGTAACCATAAATCCTGCAACAAATACAACGTATACAGTTACCGCTACAAGTAATTCCTGCACACAAACAGTAACCAAAAATATAACACCTGTACAATGTTGTACAACTGCAAACGCTTATGTTATGCCAGCCGGTACTGTGTTGGATAATAATTTTTTAAATACACCACAATCAGGACTTACAATTGCTAAAGTTGGAACGAATCCTATTTTCTATGACATTTCCCCAGGGTTCCCAAATACATCTATAACCATAAACGACCAAATAAGCATAGATGCGGCAGAAGATGAAAATGCTGTTGTAAGATTTAAAGATAATACCGTTAACATGGCCGAACGTGCTCGCATAGTTGTAACACCTTACAACAGTTTAGTACTTAAAAGTACAAACCTTACAGCATGTTCCAATTACTTGTGGCGTGGGTTGGACATTAAATCTTATGGCAGCATACAGATGGACGAACAAACACCGGGCGTTAAACCCACAATATCCGATGCCGAGTATGCCATAAAACTTGCTAACGATAGCAAATGGAAAATTACCAGTGCCGATTTTTTGAATAATTATGTTAGCGTTTACATACCTCCTACCAACTTGGCCGAGGTGAATAATAATACGGTGGCAAGTGTTGCAGGGGCCGATTTTAGTAGCAATGCCAATCTTAAGCTAAATTACACCGGGCAATTAACTCCGGATAATAACCGACCATATGCAGGGTTGTTGTTGTATGACGATGCAATAAATATTGGTAATGGTATTAACTCAAATACTTTTACTAATTTAAACCATGGTGTTAGGGCGACCCGTTGCATATTAAATGTACAAAATACTTCATTTAATACAATACGAAATTACGAAGGTGGGTTTTTACCATTCCCCGAAAATTATGCCTTATACATCGAAGGGGATAGAAGAGGTTATGCATCCTTAATTCAAACAGGTTTGGGCCAACAATCTGTTACTCCCACGTTTAATAATTGTATTACCTCAATATTTGCAAGCAATGCAACAATTGAAGTGAGCAACAATAAAATTGATAATACATATTATGCTATTCAATGTAGGAATGGTGCTTTTGTCAATTCGCTTTTTGTGCACGACAACACCATTAATGCCAGCAATTTAGGCATTTACGTAGTAGGTAATGATTTTGCCGATAAAAATTCCATTACCAACAATACTATAAATTTAAACAAAAGTTTGTATTCTGCATATACTAAATATACAGCGGCAATTGCTTTATACCAGCAAGCCTTAACTTCAACTAATGGACAATACCGTACCGCTATAACGAACAATAATATTACACTTACAGGCAATGTATACGATGGTATTTTTATGAATGGCGTAAACTATGGTTTTGTAAAAAGTAATACGGTTACTATAAACGATGACAATACATTTAGTGGTATAAGGCTAAATGGAGGCAAGCACAATACTTTGAGTTGTAATACCATCAATGGTATTAGTGCGGTTACTTCAACAGCACTTGCCTATTCGATGTGGAACAGTAAGGAGAATGAGTTAAGTTGCAATAGTGCTGACAATACTGGTACAGCATACTACTTTGATGGCGATTGTGAACCTTGTGATATTAAAGGCAACGAAATACGTAACCATAAAACAGGTTTTAAATTTGGCAACAATATTATTATGAAAGGACAAGAATGGAAAGGCAATAGGTGGATAACAAATACTACTCGAAGTTTATTGGATGCTGAATGGTTGGGGAGTTTTAATCCGCTTTTTAACCAATTTCATTATGATAATATAACACCGGCATGTGTTGGAAATATACAAGCGGAATTTGGTCCGGCCAATTTTAACCCCCCTTTATTTTTTAACTTTCAAGCACCACCTCCATTAATTACTGAATATTGCTGTCAAGGCGATCCAAGCAAATGTACTTATAATCCAATAATGCCGCCAGTAGGCGATGCCGTTGAACGCCAAATAGCAAACGATACTGTAGCTACAAATACATTCAATGGTGAAATAAATGAAACAGCCGACCACACTTTGTATTATCGTACCGATGAGGATTCGATAAATGCAGCAAACGACCCTGATATGAATTCTTTTCGCAATTCAAACAAAAATTCTTCTATCGGTCAATTAAAAAGCATTAACGATGCCATCAATTTATTTGAACAACAACATGAGAATAGTTACAAAACAATTAGAGAAAATGGAAATGCTATTCATGGTTTATTGTGCAAACGCGATTCTATTATTCAAAAAATTGATACCACAAGTAATATTTCAATTTTGGCTTTCGAAAAACAAAATTTAATTGCATCAAGTAATAAAATAAAAGAATTGCATATCGAAATAAATGGTTTGATGGCTGTAATGAATATTGACAAATCAAATCTTAACCAAACATTAAATACTATTAATAATACTATTGTAACTAATAGAACAACAGAAAATTATTTGATTGCTAGTAATAATATTTATCTTAACACAACATACCTTGACTTGGCACCTTCAGCACAGCAAATGGACGATGCTAAGAATATTGCAACTTTGTGTCCATTCGAAAGTGGAATTGCAGGAGTACAAATGAGGAGTTATGTTGCTGCGTTTAATGATTCTATTATGTATGATGATGTAAATACTTGTACTGCGCAAGGCTATATTTTTAGACTAACTTCTTCTGAGGTAAATCGAAATTTGAGGCTTGATATATATCCCTCGCCTTCTGATGAAATGGTAACAATTGAATTGCACAGTGATAAAAGTGCATTGACCAATGTGCTAATTAAAAACGTTATTGGCCAAATTATTTTTAAAACAATATTAACCAATAACAAAACAAACATTACCACATCAAATTTTGCAACAGGCATGTACACCATCGAATTGTACATTGATGCGTTATTGGTTGATACAAAAAAATTAATTGTCAACCATTAAATTTCATGAAACAATTTCTTATTACTGTAATATTGCTTGTGGCAATAGTGAAACACCAAGCATACTGCCAAGGTATGAATAATATATGGCAACATGGATACTCCACGTATGCAACATTGCCGTGGAATGGCACTCAAATGAATTTATTTAATGGTGACACATCTATAGTTTATCATGAAAGAAAAATGCCGTTCAATTTTACTTTAGCAAATATTTCCGATTCGAGCGGCAATATGTTATTTTATTCGAATGGGATATCTGTGGCCAATAAAATGGATAGTATAATGGTAAATGGTGATAGCTTAAACCCAAGTGCCAATACAACTGCATGGATTGATGATGGTATGCCCATTCCACAAGGTAATATTATTATACCTTTTCCAAATAAGCCCAATCAATATTTATTGTTTCATGAAACCTTTGTTTGGCATAAAACCTTACCGTGGAGTGTAGCACCCGAATTATTTTATTCAAAAATAGACATGTCTCTCGATTCGGGACGTGGTGCCCTAATCCAAAAAAACATGTTTGTCATCAATGACTCAATTATTTTTGGGGAAATGGTAGCGTGTAAACATGCTAACGGGCGCGATTGGTGGCTTATGAATCACGATTTCAATAACGATGTTTTTTACAAAACATTGATTACACTGGATACCATGATAACTTATAGTCAACACATAGGTCCAGTTCGTACTTTTTTTTCAGGATTCTGTAATTTTAGTTTAGATGGCAATAAATTTGCATGTGTAAATCCTGACCAAGATTTAGATATATATGATTTTGATAGATGCAGTGGCGATTTAAGTAATCGTATTCACATTCCAATTGCCGATAGTTCCGTTTGGCGTACCCTTTGCTTTTCGCCCGATAATTCTAAGTTATATGTAATTAGTTTGCTTTACGCATACCAATATGATTTAACAGCAGCAAACATTGCATCTACGTTGGATACCATTGCTGTATGGGATGGCTTTTATTCGCCACAGCAGCCTTTGGCAGCTGTTTTTAATATTCCCTACATTGGATATGATGGTCGTGTTTATGTTAATTGTGCAAATAGCACTTTTCATTTACACCGTATAGAGTTTCCTGATAAATTAGGCGATTCGTGCATGTTCACGCAGCACAATATTTTATGCCCTACTTATAATGGGTTCACTTCTCCCAACCACCCCAACTACCACTTAGGTCCGCTTGTAGGTAGCCCTTGCGATACGCTGAACCTCACCCCCGGCCCCTCTCCCAAGGAGAGGGGAGTCGTTCGCGTTATTCCCAATCCTATAAAGGGTAATATTTTAAATATAGAATATCCAGTTATAAAAAACAAAAACAACAGCTTAAAAATATTTGATGCCCAGGGTAACAATGTGTATATACGTACCCTACCCATGTGGAGCGGCATGCACGATTTTCCGGTGCCAAATTTATCGCCAGGGTTGTACATGATTCAAATTATTGATGGGGAGAATAGGAGCTATGGGAAGTTTTGCATTTTTTAGTTCATTATTCTTTTGTTCTTCGTTTCGTTTGCTGAGAGTTTTGTTCTTTGTCCATCATGGTGAGCTTGTCAAAGCGAGAGTGATGGTGAGCAAATTGCGAATTAAAGCACGCACGGTGGAATTGTTTTGGATTGTCAATGTCCACAATATTTCCTACCGTCATTACGAGCGTAGCGAAGTAATCTCATCGTAGGAATGGTACCGGAAGATTGTCATAGGTTATTGTGATAATCATAACAAGGCTAAAGTAAAATCAACACAACAACCAATCGTCACGTGAGATTGCTTCAGTCGTACCTCCTTCGCAATGACGGGAAGAAAAATCCACACTATAACTAATAACCATTACATTTGTATACGGCATCTAAATTAATTAGCTGGAAAAATGAGATTTTTATTCTTGTCCGTTTTATTTGTTTTGACAATGAATTGTTGTAAGGCACAAGGCCTCAATAATCTTTGGATGCACGGGTACAGTGATTGGGGTGGTATACCATATGGTGGCACGAACATTAATCTTTATTCAGGGGATACAAATATTTATTACCATTCACGTAGCTTACCATTAAACTTTGCCCACAGCAATATTACCGATTCAAGTGGTAATTTATTATTTTATACCAATGGTATAAGTATCTTTTCGTGGAACGATAGCCTCATGCAAAACGGATATAATATTTCTTTGTTCTCCAACCCGCAATGGTTGCAATACGGTTCACCTGTGCAGGAAAGCACCATTATTTTACCTTACATTGGTGACACAAATAAATATTATTTAATACATGAAGCATATAGAATTATTATATACCGGGTGCCGCCTATAGTTTACCCTTAAGAGTTTCGCTTATCGACATGAGTGAAAATTCAGGGAAGGGCAAAATAATAATTAAAGGAAGCATTATATTGAATGACACATTGTTGCCTGGCGAATTGGTAGCAACAAAACATGCTAATGGCCGTGATTATTGGATATTGGCGCACAGTTTATGGGGCAACACTTTTTATAAAATTTTATATTCACCATTAGGTTTCACAGTTGATACTCAGAGTATTGGTTCAAATAGAAATTTGTACTCGGGTTATGCAAAATTTAGTTTAGATGGTTCAAAATTAGCTGTCAATAGCCCAAGTACAAAAATAGATTTATATGATTTCGATAGGTGTACGGGTATGTTGAGTAATTATATAAATATTAATAATCCTGACAGTAGTTGGCGAGGTGTTGACTTTTCAAATGATGGCACAAAACTATATTATTGTTCAGGCTTGCGTGTTTATCAATATGACCTTAATGCTACTAACATAGCAGCATCGGTCGACACCGTTGCTGAATATGACGGCTTTACTTCTTTGTATGGTTTCGAGACAACATTTTTATACCCCTATAATGGATATGATGGTCGCATTTACTGGAATTGTTCTAATGGTGTGTTAGAACTTCATCGGATAGAGTTTCCTGATAAGCTGGGTGATTCGTGTATGTTTATACAGCACAATATTTTGTGTCCTACATTTAATGCATTTACACAACCCAACCACCCCAACTACCACTTAGGTCCGCTTGTGGGTAGCCCTTGCGATACGTTGAACCTCACCCCCGGCCCCTCTCCAAAGGAGAGGGGAGTAGTTCGCGTTATTCCCAATCCTATAAAGGGCAATATTTTAAACATTGAGTACCCGGTTATAAAAAACAAAAACAACAGTTTAAAAATATTTGATGCCCAGGGTAACAATGTGTATATACGTACCCTACCCATGTGGAGTGGTATGCACGATTTTCCGGTGCCAAATTTATCGCCAGGCTTGTACATGATTCAAATTATTGATGGGGAGAATAGGAGCTATGGGAAGTTTATGGTGGGGGAGTATTAACTGGTCATTGGTAATTGTGAGGAATGTCATTGGTCATTGTGAGGAATGTCATCGGTCATTATGTTGATGGTCATTGGTCATTGTGAGGAATGTCATTGGTCATTTAAGATTTTAATTGGTCATTATGATGATGGTCATTGGGGATTGAAAATATTTTCCTGACATCATTACAATTCTTTTTCCTACCGTCATTACGAGCGTAGCGTAGTAATCTCATCGTAGGAATGGTGCCGGAAGATTGTCATTGGTTATTGTGATAATCATAACAAGGCTAAAGTAAAATCAACACAACAAATAATCATCACGTGAGATTGCTTCAGTCGTACCTCCTTCGCAATGACTACAAGAAAAATTCACACAATAACTAATAACCATTACATTTGTATATGGCATCTAAATTAATTAGCTGGAAAAAATGAGATTTTTATTCTTGTCCGTTTTATTTGTTTTGACCATGAATTGTTGTAAGGCACAAGGTATAAATAATATGTGGATGCATGGTTATTCACATTTGATACCAAATGGAGGTACTAACATTAATTTATTGAATGGCGATACAAGCATCTCTTACAATTATCGTAATTTACCTTTTAACGCTACTCATGCAAATATTGCAGATACTAATGGTAACTTGCTATTTTACACTAACGGCATACACATTTACAATTGGCTTGATACTGCAATGGAAAATGGCACATATATAAATCCAGGTTTTAATGTTACACAATGGCTGAATTATGGCTTATGGATACAAGAAGGGGCTCTCATATTGCCAAAACCAAATGATAGTTTGCAATATTATGTTTTCCATGAGGCATATATAAATTATATTGTTCCTGGCGCACTTTATAGCTCCCCCTTATATTATTCATTAGTCGATATGGGCTATAATAATGGGCTAGGAAAAGTGATACAGAAATCAATTCCAATAATTAATGATACTTTGATGTGTGGCGAAATTGTATCAACAAAACATGCAAATGGCAGGGACTATTGGATCTTAGTTCATAGTTTATTGGGCAACAAGTTTTATAAAATGTTGCTAACTCCACAAGGTATTAGTGTAGACACACAAAGTATTGGTTCTAACAGAAACTTATACGGTGGCTATGCAAAGTTTAGCTTAGACGGTTCAAAATTAGCTGTCAATAGCCCAAGTACAAAAATAGATTTATTTGATTTCGACAGGTGTACGGGTATGTTGAGCAATCATATAAATATTAATAATCCTGATAGCGGTTGGGCAGGTGTCGGTTTTTCAAGTGATGGTTCAAAACTATACTATACGGCCGGATTAACTGTTTATCAATATGATTTAACGGCCCCAAATATTGCAGCATCGGTTGATACAGTTGCAACATGGGATGGTTTTTTTTCGTACCCGGGTTTTCCAACAACTTTTCTTTATCCTTATAATGGCTATGATGGCCGCATATACTGGAATTGCGGGAGTAGTACATTGCACTTACACCGCATAGAGTTTCCAGATAAGCTTGGTGATTCGTGTATGTTTGTACAGCATAATATATTGTGTCCTACATTCAATGCATTTACACAACCCAACCACCCCAACTACCATTTAGGTCCGCTTGTGGGTAGCCCTTGCGATACACTGAACCTCACCCCCGGCCCCTCTCCCAAGGAGAGGGGAGTCGTTCGCGTTATTCCCAATCCTATAAAGGGTAATATTTTAAACATTGAGTATCCTGTTATAAAAAACAAAAACAACAGCTTAAAAATATTTGACGCCCAGGGTAACAATGTGTATATACGTACCTTGCCTATGTGGAGTGGCATGCACGATTTTCCGGTGCCAAATTTATCGCCAGGGTTGTACATGATTCAAATTATTGATGGGGAGAATAGGAGCTATGGGAAGTTTTGCATTTTTTAGTTCATTGTTCTTTTATTCTTCGTTTCGTTTGCTGAGAGTTTTGTTTTTTCTTCTCTGTTCGGTAGTTTGAATTAATTTCAGAGTGTCTCATGCCATTAAAAAACAATAAATAAATGATGACTCTGAAATTCGTTTTTCGTTTCGTTTGCTGCGAGCCATGTTCTTTCTTCTTAGATTGGGGAAGTTTGAATTAATTTCAGAGTCTCTCATGCAATTGAAAAACAATAAATAAATGAGGACTCTGAAATTCGTTTTATACATAAAATCATGGTTGGAGTAAGCTGTTTTTTATTTATTTCACAATCATCAAAATAATTTCTTCGACAATAAATATTATATTTGTACAAAGTATTTTGAATCGATGAACTAGAAAATAAACGGTATGAAAAAAATAATTTTTATTTTGATGATATTTTGTGCAGCAATAGTGCAAGCGCAAGAAAAACTTGTGCAACGTGTACAATCACCTTTAGCATTTAACCCCACACTATGCCAATTGCGCATAAACCCCAGCGATACACTGTGGCGTGCATTTAAGGCACCGGCATCGCCCTTCAAAGGATTGCCAATGTTTGTGGCGGATTACAATGCGAAGATGTATACCGTGCAAGAGTACAACGACTTTATGCTGTTGTTCGACAAGCTGATGAATGCCGATAAAAATTATCCTACACAAGAATCCACCCGCGATGATTATGATAAGTTTATGCGCTTGTATGTATATAGAGGAAGGAATAAGTGAGACAATAATTCAAAAAATACTTTATTTATTGCTACCATAAAAGATGCAATAAATAGAATCGAAGAAACTACAATAATGTGCACATATTTTTTATAAAAAACAAAAAAGCCCCAATCAATAAAGACTGAGGCTTTTGTTTTGCAGTGGTCTCGAAGGGAGTCGAACCCCCAACCTTCTGATTCGTAGTCAGATGCTCTATCCAGTTAAGCTACGAAACCAACAAACAATTGCTCTTGGGAAGCGGGCGCAAAAGTAATTTTTATTTCCAAAAAGGAAAACTACCAGCGAATTATTTTCATAAATAAGTTAAATTCTGTTTAATGTTCATTTTTGAAATCCATATTTTCGTTATTTCTTTGCCACATGGCAAACAACGAAGAATTATTCAAAAACATTATTTCCCATTCCAAAGAGTATGGGTTTATTTTTCCATCGAGCGAAATTTACGATGGTCTAAGCGCGGTATACGATTACGGTCAGTACGGGGCATTATTAAAAAACAACATTCGCGAGTATTGGTGGCGTAGCATGGTACAGCTAAACGAGCATATTGTGGGCCTCGCTGCCGCTATTTTTATGCACCCCACCACGTGGAAGGCCAGTGGACATGTTGAAGCATTCAGCGACCCGCTTATCGACAATAAAGATTCGAAAAAACGATACCGTGCCGATGTGCTGATAGAAGAACACGTTGCCAAAATAGAAGCTAAGATAGATAAAGAAGTAGAAAAAGCACAAGCAAGGTTTGGCGAAACCTTCGATGCGGGTATGTATCGCACCACCAATGGCCGAGTGTTGGAATATCAAAAAAGGTGGATGAAATAAATGGCGTTTCAAAATGCATTGGAGCAAAATGACCTTGCAGAAGTAAAGCAAATTATTGTCGACTGCGAAATTGTATGCCCTGTTTCGGGCTCCAAAAACTGGACAGACGTTCGGCAGTTTAATTTAATGTTCAGCACATCGATGGGGGCAGTGAGCGAAGAGTCGAATATAATTTATCTGCGACCCGAAACAGCGCAGGGTATTTTTGTAAATTTCCTTAATGTGCAAAAAACCGGAAGGATGAAAATTCCTTTTGGCATAGCCCAAACAGGAAAAGCATTTCGTAACGAGATTGTAGCGCGGCAGTTTATTTTTCGCATGCGCGAATTTGAGCAAATGGAGATGCAATTTTTTGTGAAACCCGGCACCGAAATGGAATGGTATAATAAATGGAAAGCCACGCGCCTCAACTGGCACAAGGCACTTGGTATAAGTTCCGATAAATATCGCTTTCACGATCATATGAAACTGGCACATTATGCCAATGCCGCTTGCGATATCGAATTCGAATTTCCTTTTGGGTTCAAAGAACTGGAAGGCATACATTCACGCACCGATTTCGACCTCAAGAGTCACGAAAAATTTTCGGGTAAAAAACTCCAATATTTCGATTCGGAAGATAATGAAAACTATGTGCCTTATGTGATAGAAACTTCTATTGGTTTAGACAGAATGTTTTTAGCAATAATGGCAAATAGCCTTGTTGAAGAAACTCTTGAAGATGGTTCTACCCGCACAGTACTTCGTATACCGTCACCGTTAGCACCTATTAAAGTGGCGGTGTTGCCTTTGTTAAAAAAAGACGGATTACCCGAAAAAGCCAGACAAATAATGGACACATTGAAATTGGATTTTATGTGTTTTTACGAAGAAAAAGATGCTATTGGCAAACGATACCGCAGGCAAGATGCAATAGGCACGCCATTCTGCATCACCATAGACCACCAAACACTGGAAGACAACACAGTAACTTTACGCCAGCGCGATAGTATGGAACAGCAACGACAAAATGTAGATGAGTTGTCAAAAATAATTTCGCAGGAAGTTGATATTAAAAACTTATTGAAAAAATTAATGTAATAATTTTATTGCAAAAAACCTAATGTTATGCTTGGCAATATTCCGATAGAACATATCCTGTTTTTGGACATCGAAACGGTGCCTTTGCAAGCAAGTTTCGATGAACTGAATGAGGTAGAAAGAAAATTGTGGTTGCATAAAGCATCGTTTTTAAAAAAAGATGAAAATCAAACTGACGAAGAGTTTTATTCACGTGCGGGCATATATGCGGAGTTTGGCAAAATAGTTTGCATCAGTTGTGGTTTTGTTACCTGGATAAAAGGAGAACGACAATTTCGCACAAAATCATTCTTTAATGATGACGAGCAAATTATACTTGCCGAATTTGCCAAGTTGCTCAACATTCATTTTTCACGATACGAAAGTTTATTGTGCGCCCACAATGGAAAAGAATTCGATTTTCCTTTTATCGCCAGGCGCATGATAATAAATAATATTGCCATACCTTTTGCTTTGGATATCGCCTCAAAAAAACCCTGGGAAGTACCACACCTTGAAGCACTATGGAATTGTGAATGTGGCGATTACAAAACACACTCCCCTCCAATGTTTTTGGCTATATTTTAGGGTATTGACCCCAAGAATGACATAGATGGAGAAGTGGTACATCAAATTTATTGGCAAGAAAAAGACCTGCAACGAATAGCCAAATATTGTACAAAAGATGTGATTACAGTGGCACAAATTTTACTGCGCTTTAAAGGCCTCCCGTATCTAAATGCCGATGAAATAATACTTTCATAGTCTTTTTAGGCCCATTTTTTGAAAAAACAATCCCGCTTACCAACTTAAATCAATATCTTACCAACTCAATTGGAAGTTTAGCCTATTCGGCTTTTTTTATACATATTAAGGTACTATTTTTGTCTTCCTGTTCAGCAATTCGTTTTAAGGCGAAGAATACCTTATAAAAAAATGCATATCTGTTCTAAAAACATATCACTGGTATTGTTGCTGCTTATTTTCACCAATAAGCATAATCTGATGATTGCACAGAAAATTGAACACGAAGCCAACACCATATCAGCACAACAATATCTTCTTGATTACGAAAAAGAAATAACACAAGATCCTGCAACCGGAACTGTGCCGCGCGAAAGACTTCAAGCCGGGCTACAACAAATTTTACAACAGCAACAAGCGAAAGTGCAAGGTGCCATTCCAACCATGGTATGGAAAGAACGGGGCCCCAAAAATTTACCCGGACTATACGGTGTTTGTTACTAGACCCAAACGATTTTACTAACAAACGAGTATTTGCAGGAAGTGTTGAGGAAGGTACATGGCGTTGCAATGATATTACTGCGACAACAAAGCATGGACAACAGTGAATGATTTTTGCGTCTTAACCTGGCGGTTACCTATAGTAACGCTTGGCCTTGAACGACCTCTTACAATTGTATTTTGACACTGGCGAGGGCTGGCTTATACACGAAGCTGTGCATGGCGATGGCATAATAACTCGTCCACGTTGGCGGTGTATCTTGGACGTAGTTGGCATTCCCACTGGAAATACCAATTTTCAGTACATCAAAAAATTGATCGTTACGACAATTGGCGATGTGTATGCGATTACAATAGCAGGTCTGCGAGAAAGTCGACGGATGGCGGCCTTACGTGGTCACAGGTGTTGGGGAGCAGGTATTGGAAGTGTTAGCATTGCAATGGGAAATATTGAAGTTACTACCAATGGCGATATCTACGTTTCTTGCGGAATCAATACTCAAGATGGGGTTTACAAATCTAATTCGGGAAATGTGGGCTCCTTCACAAAAATAAACACTGGAACAAACAACCTTCCTTCTGTCGGTCTTTTTCGAACCGAGGTGGGCTACATATC